>NJIE01000028.1 GCA_002213445.1 Xenophilus sp. AP218F
GATAGCGTTTTGGAGCGGGCTTGGTCATGTCACTATCTTACCAAGCCGCGGGACGGGCGGATTTGTGCAACAGCGCCGTTGACAATTGAAAAGCAATCTGTGCATAATGAAAAAAGCAGGATCTTCAAGCGTCATATCTATCGACACCGCGTTGCCCACCAAGCTGGTCTTCATTGTTTCCTTATCTATTCCTTGATTATCGTGCTTTTTGGCATCTTATTGCCCTTATCGACACAAGGAGTAAGTTATGGAAACCGGTATCGTTAAATTCTTCAACGACGCAAAAGGCTTTGGTTTTATCACCCCGGACAATGGTGGTGATGACCTGTTCGCTCATTTTTCCGAGATTCGCGCCGACGGCTTCAAGTCGCTGCACGAAGGACAAAAAGTGAGCTTTACCCGCGCCATGGGTCAAAAAGGCCCGGCAGCATCGGCGATCCAGCCGCTGTAATTATCGCTGCCGTCAGAAAAAAAGCCCCTCAGGGGCTTTTTTTTGACCAGGCTTTTTATTTGAGCGTTGGCGGATGGCCTCGCATAAATGATTTGCCTCTGCGAAAGGTATTGCGCGCGATGCGGAAAGCCTGAATGTAAGCACGGGTTCATGCAGCCCCGCCCGCTGTTTCAAAAAAAGCCGCAACCCCTCAGGTGTGCGGCTTTTATTGTATCCACTCAAATGCTTTGGAGTTTGATTTGGTGCCCCGACAGCAATAGAAATGATCGATTAAGGTATTGTATTTGCTGTTATTTGTATGTGTTAATTCGAAGATATATACACGAATCTATACGCACTTTCTTCACGCTGGGGGGGCTTGCGGCACGCTTCCAAGCGGCTAGATCAAGGCACGCAGCAACTTGGCTCATGGTAGGCGCTGCCAGCTGGTGAGGCGAGGCGTTCGCAGTTGAAGGAGCGATTTTTGCAATCAGCCTCTTGATTTGCGCTTCCATGGCCCTGCCTGTCTAACCCCCCCTCCCTGAAAATTCTCTCCATAAAAATCCGTGGCTAAGCACGCGGTCTCAGATGGTCTGCTCCAGACTTTTCACCCCCCCCACCCACTTCACCATTTCACTAATTTTCCAGGGTTGCCATTGGCAAGGTGCTGCGGGTTTGGCCACCCGTATTTCATTGCAAAGTGCCAGGGTCCCCTTGTGGGAATAGTTTCAGAGACAGTCTGGTGCAAGTCATACCGCACTGATAGTTTTGATCCTCGCTTACGGGCGTTTTCGCCACATCTCTGAAAAATGATGGTGACAGTGGTGACATAGTGACATTATTGATTTAAAAGAAAAAGTTTATCTTGGTTAGTGGTGACAGGTACAATGTGTCACTAGTGACAGTTGTATTCATTCTTGATAGATAAGGTCTCACTTCATGTGTTATATGAATTCCCATTTATATTCCACTAACAAATATCCAGCATGCTGAAAATATATCAAAAGCTACATTTTTATTATTTTGATTAGTCATTGCAAATTATTTGTTTTTGATTGTGAGGAGCTGTTACGACTTTGTTTGGCTTATTTGTCTCATTTTCAGAGGAATGTAGATTTGATCTGAGGATGGTTTTATACCATGATGTTGGGTTGTTCTGATATGAGCTGTTATTTTTTATTGAACTTTATTGCGGGCTATTTTGTATGGGAAATCAAGCTTCTAAGCATCCATCCGAGTGGACTGATCAGGATATAGAACGTGAAATTTTGCACTTGCATTCAGAGATAAAGAGTTGGGCTGAGAGGCTAGATGTTTGGTATGACTGCGGTTTTTCTTCTCCGTTGGAAAAATCTCGGTGTGAACCCTCTAGCTTACCTGTTGTAACTTATTTTTTTTCAGAATGGGGCATAGATAGAATTATCTGTGAACTGGAGGTGGAATTTTCTCGATTGTTGGAGGGGATGGGTTATTGGTTTGAGCAGCAGGATAATGTGACTCTCGCAATATACACTGATGACGAAGAAAGAGTTGCGAAGTTTTATGAGTATTTTCACTGGCAGTGGGTGTGTAGCCTGTTGGTAGAGGATACTGATGATGTGTATGAGGAGTTATATAGCCATTTTGTTCGACACCCTAATGACCTTCACAAATTACACTGGCGAGATTTCGAAATTCTTCTATTCCGTATTTTTCAAAATCATGGATATAAGACACTGCTTGGTCCTGGCAGAGGGGACGGTGGTGTGGATCTGCGATTATGGCAGGAGAACCCACTTGGAGATATTATGACTGTAATTCAAGTAAAACGTTACTCTCCGCGAAATAAAATTGATTTGGTCCCAGTTCAAGCTCTCTATGGTGTGAGTAAAGTTGAGGGGGAAAATCAAGCTATTTTCGTCACGACATCAAGCTATACTCCTGCTGCGCGTAATTTTGCTGCCCGTGTTCCTACAGAAATCCTTTTGGCTGAAAAAGAGGAGGTCGTGGCATGGTGTCAAAAAGCAACAAACGGAGTTATTAAGGATAAGTCTACTCTAATGGCGCGAGAAGCCGTTGAAAGGCTTATTCTGTCATTGGCACAATATCCAGATGCTCGAATTGTCCATGGGACGTGGGGATATGATATGTGTCACAATCGATATGCCTTGGTAATAAAAGAGACGAGGCATGCAGCATTGTTGTTTTCAATTGGAAACCGAAAAATATCGAATGATGGCTATGGAACAAGTGGAATGGAAGTTCCATTACTTGATGCTACTACGATAAATAACTTTAATGAGAGTGGAGTCCGCCGTGCAGTTCGTTACGTGCATAATGATGGTGGTGTGAGCTACTGGGATGGTGAGCAATGTTACATGCCATGGGATAGAGGACAGAATAGATTTAATTACATTGACTAGTGATGATTCTATAGGAGTCAGGCGGCTGAATGCCAGATGCTCATCTTAGTAAGCATCTCTGTAAGCTTGCCCAAGCTTAGCCTCCAGAGATGTTTATATGTAATAAGTGTGATCTTAATAAAATTGAAATGTAAGTTAAGTGATAATTTTTACGTTAATCGCGCGATTTTTCCTTTCACCTGACTCATCGAGGTCGAACTCGACAGTTTGACCGGCTTGAATAGCAATTCCTTTATCTTTTGTTGAAATATCACGCCAGTTGAAAAATAAATCTTTACCTTTGGGTCTGGTTATAAAACCATACCCCTTTAGGATGTCAAAACATTTTACGGTTCCACTATGGCTCATATTCTGAAAGTAGACGAGTTGGTTTTATCGATTGCATTCTTGCTTTTAGCTGTTTCGCAAGAGCAGTATGCGTTCTTCTGATGATTGATATTTTATGCATCAATCGGTGATATTTTTTGGCGTGATTGTATTCGCCAATTCTTCTAGGGTTTGATTTTGAGATTCTTACAAATTTATTGCATATCCATTTTATCTTCTTGATTCTATTTGGGTGATAAATAGGCTTTATTGTAATTATTTTTTTGTGTAGCTTTTCAGCTTTAGTGATATCGACTCTCTTGTAAAGAGCTAGTAGACCAGATGCTGTTCCGTATGCTTCGTGGAATTTGTTGCTGGTCCTGTCAACTTCGCCTAGGTGCTCTATTTCGTGTATTTTTTTATGTATTTCAGTTGTTTTCTCTTTTGGTAGTATTGTGTTGCCATTTCTAACTTGCAATCCTGTAATTATTGTTTTTTTGCCATGAGTTTTAGTGTTCGAGTATGAATACTTATCTTTATTCAAATTAACTTCTTTTTCTCTCAATAGAGAGAGAATGTTTCTATAAATAAATTGTTTCTCATTTGAATTGATTTTGCTTTGTTTGCTTACGACTATGTCGTCAATCAGTCTTGAGTATAAAAAACCCTTTGATTTTAGGGTTTTAAAAATTTTATGTTCATTGTCATAGAAAAATAAATTTGCTAGGTATGAGCTTGTGGGAGCGCCCTGGGGTAACCCATTATTGAGTGTTGTTAGATTTACAAGTAAATGAGATACCTCATCTGAAAAATTGAAGAGATATTTGTATATCTTGTATATAAATTTTGGTCTGCAGGATGGGAAGAAGCTTTCTATGTCAAAAGATAGAACTTCTTTAGCTTTCTGATGGTATAGCGCATTTTTATAAAAATCGCGTGGATTGTTATCATCTTTTATGGAGCCAAAGAGATAGTCTGGAAATTTAATGTTGGAAAATATACGGCGTACAATTCTACGCTGTATTATTTTTAGTGGGGGGAGAGGGTCTGATATGGTGCGAAATCCACCTTTTTTTTTGGGGATTTCTGAAATGCTATATTGATTTTCAATATCTAAGCTGATTTGACTCAGTGAATCTTCAGATACGCCAAGACATGTTGATAGAGCCTTAATGCTTCTTATTGGTTTGCCCTGATATTCTATTCTCATGATAGGTAAATGTAGCGAAGTGTTAGCTGTTTGTGAAGAATTTCATTACTTCATCATGAATAAACCCATGACTCAGATATATGACTACCTCGCGAACCGCTAAGCGGAGTAAAAATTTACAAAGGGGCTTCCCTAATTTTACTCCTAGTCCCTGAATAGCCTGCCACGCGGTCCTAGTTGCTTCCGACAACTTGGTGCGGTTAATACGACGAGATGTGTTCCTTAAGTAAGTTAAGGGTTGCATGTGAAAACCTCCATTGAAAATTACGCCTACTACAACGTGTAGCAGGCCGTTTTTTTTCTATGTTGGTTCACGACTCATTGGTGAGAAACTATCAGGGACTACCTTCGCTACTTTCCTCGTCTTAGTGGTGCAGTTTACATGACGACCCAAACCATGGGATGCATGGCGCGTGGCCGTGCGCATCGCGCATGGCCGTTTTTTAGCGCCATGTCTCCCCGGCATCCGGGTAGAGACATCTATTAAGAAGGAACATAACGATGTCGTTAGCAGAAATCGCCAACATGGGCACCGAGTCACAACACATAGCATCGTATGCTTTTAAAGAGCGAAAACACGGCAGCAAGGAACTCGTCCTTGTGGCGTTGGCCTATAAAATGACACTTGTTGTGTCAAGGAGATTTTTACCTTCTTGGCAATTGCTTTGTCATTTTTTCATCGATTGAGCTAATTAGAGTACGCATATCTTTAAGATAGACCCCTATGGGATTGCATTCCCACTTCGACACATGCATCAAGCAGGCGGCCGCCTATGGGGCGGAAGTCTTTTAAAGCCTGGTAATGGCTTAATGTTCTCAACTCTCTTGCCATAAGTGCCCTGTGCCCAAGCGACTACTTGTTGGGTGGTGCTTGGTGGCGAGGTCATATGCCAGACGCGGCGGCGGTCGTTTAGCTCGATGCGCCATAGCCAGACCTTCCCCAACTCCACACCATCGCGCAACTGGAAGTTTTGGCAATACCCGGCCAAGCCTAAGCGCGCGGGCTGCTGATACACGCCGCAGCGTTGGCCATCGCAGGCCCTGCAAGCGCGACAGAGCAAGGGCAAGCCCTCCGCAGCCGGAAGCAATGCCCCGTCCAGCTTGGGAGCTACCTCGCGGTCGGCAGGTAATGAGGTGGCTTCGGGCTGAGCCTGCGGCAGTTCGGCAAATCATTCAGCCAGGTCAGGCGGCATCATCAAACTCCTGAGCGTTGTCTGCGAATAGGGCCGACGTAACGCAATACACCTTGGCCCGCCCGCTCTTGCTGTACTTGGCTTCCGGGGTGGTGCGGACCTGAAGCATATTGCCCGCGCCCTTGGTGGTTTCCAGCGCGCCGCGCGCCGTCAACAGCTTGCATACCCGGTTCGCGTCCACCCCGGCGCACACTTCCGCGCGGAAGCTTTCCGGCAGCACGTAATACTTGATCAGGCCGGACAGTTTGTCCTTGAGCCGGTAGCCGCAGCGGCTGATGGTCTTGGGCGCGTGGTCGTCGGGATCGGGTGCATGGCCATCTTGATCGTGCAGGATGCTTTCATTGGACAGCCGGGTGAAGCGCGCTTCGCCGTGCTGTTCGAAGAACAAGCGCACCTTGGCCAAGATGTCCTCATCCTCGCGGTTGCCAGACGTGCCGCGCATTTTCAGCCAGTCGGCAAAGCAGGTCTTCGCGGCTTGCCAGGCTGTCCCTTTAGGCCAGCTGGTCACGCCCCAGGCGCTGGCCAACTCGCCGGCAATCCCCACCAGGGCGAAGCGGGCGGCGGCGCGATGCGCCTGGCCATGGGCTTCGCCGGGCAACACTTCGCTGTCAAAGCGTGCCAACTGCTGGCGGATCAGCTCGGCCAAACCGTTTTTCTCCAGCACCAGTCGTTCCAGATAGGAGCGAGCGGCGCTGCCATGCTGCTGGATCACCGCCGCCTTGATATGGTCAGATAGGGCTTGACCGCTGTCTTTGTCATGCAATGTATCGAACAAACCCAAGCCTTGGCCCGCGTCGGCCTGAATCGCCAGCATGCGAATCTCCATGCCTGCCTTCATCTGCTGCCTGGCCTCGGTCATATGGGCGGCCAGAGTCTTTTCTCCGGAAGACAGGAACAGCACGCGCCATTCCGCTACTGCGCCTCGGCTGCCGCCCTTGTCATTGGCCCGGCTTTTGCCACGGCCATTGCCCAGCATATAGACCGCTTCGCCGATGATGCGGGAATCGCATTGATGGATTTCGTCCAAGGTCAGCAGACAATCGGAATAGGCCGCCGCAATGGCTTCCAAGGCGTTGTCAGTTGCCCGCCAGGTTTGCAGATAGCCCGGTCCTCCGAAAACGCTGGCGGCGGCCTGCAGTAGCGTGGTCTTGCCTTGCGAGCTGTCGCCGTAGAAGTGGAAGCCGCCCGACTCGCTGCCCAGAATGCCCAGCAGCGGCCCGGCGAAGGCGCTCGCCACGGAGAAGGCCAGCCGGCTGTTCCCGATGCAGTAGCGTGCCACCTGGCTTTGCCAGCCTGCCAGGCTGCCGACGCATTGCATGGCTTCGCGCTGTTTCTGCGCCGCTTCGAAGATCAGACGCTCATCGTTTTGGCCTAGCTGGATATCCGGCAACAAGAAAGCGTCATCATGCCAGCCCAGGCGGGGCACGATGGTGGCGCGTTCGTTGCCATCGTAGCGGGCCAGATATTCCAGCAGTCTTTGCCGGGCCTTCGGCCCCGCACCCAGCAACAAGCCACGCGACAGTAAGCCCTTGGTCACTTCTGCCCCTTCGCTGGACGCCAGCTGTTCGGCCGGGATGTTCCATTCCTTGATGTTGCCGTCTGGGTCGGAGAAGCGCACCAGCAAGCCCCAGCTGGCCGCGTTCTTGTCGCGGGTGCGAGCCAGGATTTCCAGCTTGCTACAAATCCATAGCGGTGTGTCCATGTCCTCGGTTTGGAAATAGACGCCGCGTTCCGACAGCTTGAAGGGATTGCCCAGGGCGGAAGGGGCTGGACGCGGGGCGCTGGCAGCAGGCGCGGCGGCGGTTTCGCTCGCTTGGCTAGTCAATGTTGCGACGGTTTCGGCTGCTGGCTCCGTCTCCAGCAACAGGCGCAGATGCGCCGCTGTCCAGCCACGTGCCAGGGCGTCGGCGGCGTCGTCGCCATTGTCCCATTGTCCGCCGTCCAGCAGGGCCGGGGCGTGCGCTGTTCCGCCTGGGCGGCAGGTTTCGAAGCGTTCCACAGGAGCATGGCTGACAGAAGCCGCGCCGACTTTAGCCAGTTGCGCCACGACGGCGGTCGCCGCTTCCCAGCCCGGCGCGTCGTAGTCGCGCCAGATCAGGCAGTGCCGCCCGGCCAGCGGGCGGAAATCGGCCTTGCTGACGGCTTCCGCGCCATTCATCCAACACACGGCGACATGCTCCGGCAGCAGCTGCGCGGCGGCGTCGGCGGCTTTCTCGCCCTCGCAGATCACAACCGGCGCGTCAGGTCGCGCGGCCAAGCGGTCCAGCCCATACAGCGGACGCGGGGCGTTGAGGTTTTTCCAGCGCCAAGCGGTCTTGCCCCTGTCGGTATCCTTCCAGACGGATAGCGGATAGTAATCCTTGGTTCGGCCATTCTGGCCCGGTTCCAGCCGCACCACAAACACCAAGGGCTGCCCTGCGGCGTCGTTGTATCGCCAAAATTGCACAGGCTTGCCGGGATGATGCGGCTTGCTGCGCGGCATCTTGCCCATTAGGTTGGCGGGAATCGGCAATACCGCCTCGGCGGCGGGAACTGCGGCAGGCAGCGGAGCGGGCGCGCAGGCGGTGGGCGCTTCGCCGCTGATGATCCCCAGCAAGCGGGCCAAGTCCTTGCAGGCTTCGCCCTGGCCGTAGGATTTGAGGTAAGCGACCAGGGCAATCACATCTCCGCCTTTGTCGCCGCTTGCGAAGTCGGCCCATACGCCGGTATTCACATTGATCGAGAACGAGCCGTAACCCTCGTCGCTTCGAACTGAATTGATCATCTGGATTTCGTGGTGGATCTGTTTCCAGTGGATACCGGCCCAATCCAGCACACGGGGCAGAGCCGACAGCGCGGCGCGCTTGACTTCTTCAAAGGGCAATTTAGCCGCCATCGTCAATACTCCCCCACTTGCGCCATATCGAGAGCCAGGGGCGCGCCTTCGGCGAGGTCGGCCACCAGTTCAGACAACAGGCCGAATTGATGATCACGGGCAAACAGCGCCAACGAATCGGCAATGACAGGCAACAAGGGCGCGAGGAAACCGCACAAGGCGGCGCGGGCCATATTACTTTGCTGTTCGGCGGAATAGCCTTGCATGCCCTGCACGGTGGCCACATAGGCCAGTAGTTCAAGCGCGTAGTCTCGGCCATCGTGATAAGCGGCTACCGCGCCCGGCAAGGCGCTGGTGAAGGGAAGGCATAAGGTTGTGTGGTACATGTTTTAATCCTTTGCGCGCAGACCGACAAGGGCGCGCCTCGCGTTTTTGAGCGTGAGAAGGCCCGCGCCCGGATCGTGTCCGTTCGTTGGTCAGGGCCGCCCCGTGTCTCAGTTGTAAGGGAAGGGCTTTAGGCGTCGGTAGGCTTTGCCACATCACGCGACAAGCTCATGACGCGCTGGAACGCTGGATGCTGGCTGACTCGGCGCAGTTCGGCGGCGTCATCGGGCAAGCTGGCGCGGCCGATCAGGCTGGCCATGCCGCCCCAAAAACCGGTAATCAGGCCTGTCATGAAGTCCAAGGGTGCTTGTCCGGCCACCGGCTGGGCATAGCCGGTTTGGTCCATCATCTCGCGCAGGAAGCGATAACCCAGGCTGTACAGCTCCATGCCGTTGTCACGGGCGTAGTTGCCCGGCGCACCGTAGTGGCCGGTTTCGCATTGGCGGAACAGCGTTTGCAGGTTTTCCAGCATCAGTCGGCCTTGTTGCAGGCCATTTTCAAAGGTGCGCGGCATGCCCGGCAGCACGTCCATGAACGGCGCATCGCGGGTGGCGTCACTGTGGGCGATCAAGCGGGCGCGGTCTTTCAGGTAAGCGGCGCGGTAGTTGGGCTGAGTCATGCAGCACCCCCAGTCATCACGGCGTAGCCTTGAGCTAAGGGCGAAACTGCCACGGCGCGGCCAGTTTGAGCCAGGTAGGCGCGGGCGTAGTTCACCGCCTCCGCTTCAAGCGGAAAATGGGCGATGGGATGGCGAACGAAAGGGAACAGGCGCGACAGGGCGCGGGAAAGCTTAGGCATGGTGGCTTTTCCTATGTCTAGATTAGACCTGCTCCCCGCTTGCAATCGGGGTGGCAGGCGCATGGCAGGGTTTGCAAGACCGGGACATAGGAACCGGCAGCCCGAAGGCTCCCCACCACGGCCCGCCATGGAAAAGGCGCACGTGTGGCGTGTTACGGACGTAAAAAATGCCGCGTCTGGCGGCAATCCGCCTATGTCTTTCGGGCTTGCATTCCCGGTGCCGCTATTGAACAGCACGACGCGATTATGGCCCGCCTGGCCTAAGGTGGCAAGTGTCATCATGCGGTCAATCTCCTTGTGTCATTGGCGGGTAGGGCGAGGCGCTGGCGTTGCTCATTTGCAAACGTCAGCAGCGCAGCCTTGCGTTCTTCGTAGCTTTTTCCCATGCCCAGCAGCATGGCGTCTTGACGTTCGATCAGCTCCAATAGCCGCAGAGAAGGCGTTGGTAGCTTGTCACGCTCAACGGAAGCGAAACTGCCAGAAAAGGCCCAATTGATCAGCCTGACTTCATTGGCGTAATGGTGCGGCGCAGCCTGCTTACCAATCGCCTGCCGGTGGAAGTTCAACATGTCGCATAGCAAGCCGTGATTGCTGGCAACTGCCGCCCGCGCTGCGGTCCATTCGCTGGCGTTGGTCTGGCCACGCATGAGGGCGTCGATTTGCTCATCGCACCAGATGGCGAAATCCATATCCAGCCATTGAGCGAACCGCACGGCCAGTTTTGGATGAAGCCAGGTGCCGCCGCCCTGGCCACGCTTTGTTTTCAAATACGGGATTTCCCCGTATTTGCGTTCCAGGGCTTCTAGATATTTGGCTGTTTCTGGCAAGCGCAGCCAGTCATTCGGGGCTTTCCCATACTTTTCTGCCGCCGTCGTCGCACAAAACCAGCCATCGGCGGTGAACTGTATCGCCTGGCCGTTGAAATCGGCTTGAATCAGTTTGGTCATTGCGCGGCCTCCATGTAGTTTGCGTACTGCCCCTTCTGCATTTGCCGGTTAGTCAATGCGACAGTCGGCGCAGTGGACGCAGCGTCGCAGGCGGGCAATAACGCCAAAATCAGCACGATTGCAATCGTGCGGGGGTGAAAGCGCAGATTACCCAGGCGGGCGAGGCTTCGTAGCGCCTGAGACCGCGCTGCGGTATGATCATGGCGCAATGCAACCAATTTGGATTGGATGATGGCCTCGCGTGTTACAGCACGCGGGGCTTTTGTTTTATTGGCTTTCATCGTCAAAGCTCCGGGATGGTGATATTGAGGGCGCGCATGCAGCGTTCAGCATTGCGCATCTGCTTTGCGTCTGAGGCATGGGCATATTGCCGGTACAGGCCATGCAGGTACTCGCTTGCCCAATGGGCAGCGGTGCGAGGCCCAGAAACGACAAAGCCCGCTTGCGCGGGCTTGTCTGGGTTGCCGATAAGGGGCTGATCGGGCGGAAGATCATTTTTCATTTGATTATCCTTTCATGCGGTTTGCGCTTGGCGCGCGGCGGCGACTCGTTCCGCCAACCAACTTTCTACGTCCGTCGATAACCAGGCCACACAGCGCGGGGACAATTGAATCTGTTTTGGGAATTTGCCTTGCTGAATGAGCGCGTAAAGGCTGCTGCGGCTTAAGCCGGTGGCTTTGATTACGTCAGGAAGGCGAAGCATGCAGGCGGAGGGGTTCAGATTGATCATGATTGGATTCCTTATCGGGTTGGATTAAAGGGGTTGAACGGCGCGCGCCGCGACGAAGGCTTGCAGATCGGAAAGGCGGTACATGCACTTGCGCCCAATGCGGTAATACCGCAAGCCATAGCGCCCGGTGCTGGCCCATTCATTGAGCGTGTACGGCGACAGGCCCAGCCACTCGGCGGCCTCCGGCCTACTCAGCAGGCGGTCTTTGCTATCAGGAACGGGAATGGACATAAGGCTTTCTCCAAATGAAAAAGCCCGCACTGGGCGGGCTGGTGAATCCGGCAAGGCCGGAACGCAAAAAAGCCCAAGGGAAAGCCTTGGGCTGTAACTGTCTAAGCATGTCCTCGCCTGCGACGGCGCAAACATTCGAGCAAATGAAAAAAGCCCGAAGGGGTTAGCTTCGGGCTTATGGGCGCAATTTGGGTAGCTGCAGAAAAAGTATAATTGACGCACGCCTCACTAGCAACAGGCATGCATTTAATTTTACAAGCGGTTGAATTTTAAAATAAATACAAAAAACAAGAGCATAACGCTGTTACGATCTTTAACTTGAATAGGCGCAAAAAAAGCCCAGGCTTGTCTCCTGAGCTTTGATATCTTGCGGGCGCGACAAAGGTGGCCTACGCCACCCGTTCTTAACGCCATCCCGGCGGTTGTCCTGCAATTGTTTGGCCATTCTATGCAAAGATAACGTATCTTGCAATGCTCGGTCGTTGAACCAATCCGTCAAAACAAAAAAGCCAGCATTGAGCTGACTTTTAGGGCGTACCTGTGGCCTGTGACTATTCATGGTATTGGGTAATGCCAATGCCGTCAAATGCGTTAATCAGAATAATTTATGTCATTGATTTCAGAGAAAAATAACAAACCCATAAAGCGAAACGCTGTTATGGCAAAGAAGGTGGCAACGACTCCGGAAGACGGGGCAGCTCTAGCCAATCTGGCAGCAGCAAAGCTGGAACAAATGGACGGCTTGCATTGGCAAATCGATACCGTCAAGAACCTGCGCGATGCCGCGCGCTTTGTGCTGGCTGCGCCTGGCCAAGCCCGAATTCCGAAACCCTATGACGGCAGCGCCGATTGGTTGGCCTATATCAATCGAATGGTGAACGCCTGCCTGTCCGCTGAGCAAAGGCAAGCCGTCATGGCCGCGCTCAGGACGCGGCGATCTAGAAAGCGCAGAAAGCTTGCTTCGCTGGAAATCAAAGGCGAAACGCTAGACCGGCTACAAAGCTGGCAAGCAAGCCATGGGCACGCAAGCCTTGATGCCGCCATTGCCGCGCTGATGGACATGGCGGAACCCTCTACAACTGATGCAACCAAGTGAATAGCCAGACCAGCCCGGCCAGCAGCAGCGCCGACACGCCGCCAATCATCACGGCGGCCAGCGCTCCATAGAGCATGGGCGCCAGCTGCAAACCATCGCGCAGCCCAAAGAACAGCGCGCCGCCCAGCGCCCATGCGGCCATATACGCCCAGCCCACGGCTAGGAATAGGCGATCTGCCTTCATCTTATGTCCCGGTCGAGCGTGTGAAGTCTGAAGGTTTTAGCAGCGGCTTGGCCAAGGCGGCTTGCATGCGCGCCAAAGTGTTGGCGGGGCTGCTGTCGCCTTCTTCCACGTTCCAAAGCACGATAGCCGGGTTTTCGCCGAATGCGGCGGGCTGTCCATCGCTGTCGTAGAAAACTTCGTGAATGGCGCGCCAGTGGTGCGGCTCCGCATCGCCCTCTGCGGGTGCTTCAAATTCGATAACGCGATAGTCCCAGGTGGCCATCATTTAGCCCACCCGCTGGAAGTTGACCGGCACGACATTGCCGCCCTGCTGTTTGAGAACGTAGTTTGACCACCATTGCATCATTCGGCGGCGTTCTTCCATGTATTCAGCGCGGTTGTAGGCGGCGCGAACCCGGTTTCTTTCGACGTGGGCCAGTTGGCGCTCAATAGCGTCGGGATTGAACCCCTCTTCATTCAGGATGGTGGATGCTGTGGAGCGGAAGCCATGGACGTCGGCCTTGCCCTTGAATCCCATACGATGCAATGCACGCCGGAGCGTTTCCGGCGACATCGGGCGGTTAGGGCTGTTGCGGTTGGGGAAGAGGTGTTCTCGTCCGCCGCTGATGGCTTGAAGCTCGCGCAGGATGAAAAGCGCGTGGTCTGAAAGCGGCACAAGATGCGGCGCTGCGGTTTTTTTGGATATCTCAGTCAGCTTGCGGTGTTCGGGCGGGATGGTCCACAGCTTGGCGTCAAAGTCGATTTCTTCCCACCTGGCCATGCTCATTTCCCCTACGCGGGTAAAGGTGTGAAGCATCAACTCCATCATCAGCTTGGTTTGCCGGTTGGAATCCATTTCCTTGAGTGCATGCAGAAATTCAGGCAGTTCATCACGGTGGAGGGCTTTGCGATGCTCCACTTGCGGCGTCTTCAGCGCGTCCACCAGCGGCGCAGCCGGATCGCTGTCGCAGCGGCCAGTCAGAATGGCGAGTCTGAAAATGGATGAGCAGCGCTGACGGAGGCGTTTGCAGGTATCGAGGTTTCCCGCCTTTTCCACGCGGCGCAGGACATCCAGTAGTTCCAGGGGCTTGATGTCTTTGATGGGCGTCGCGCCGATGTAGGGGAAGATGTGCAGCTCTAGCGAGGTCATCACCCGTTCGGCGTGCTGTTCGCTCCATTCGTGCTTTTCTTTTTCGTGCCATTCTCTAGCAATGGCTGCAAACGTATTTTCAGCAGAGAGCTTGGCCGCTAACTTGTCGGCTTTGCGTTGCTCTCCCGGATTGACTCCAGCAGCAAGCAACTTTCTAGCTGCAGCGGCCTTTTCTCTCGCTTCGGCCGATCCCACGGTCGGATATTTGCCAAGCGCCAGCTTTCCGGGTTTGCCATTGAAGCGATAGCGAAGCAGCCAGCGCTTGCCACCTGTGGGGGTGACTTCTAGATACAGGGACGAGCCATCTACAAGATGATAGGTCTTGTCTTTAGGCTTGGCATTTTTTATCGCTATTTCTGTTAGAGCCATCGGTGTGTACCTTTTTCTTTGAGAGCTGTTTTTCCGTGTACCTTTTGGTGTGTACTCATTTCGCCGTTAGGTTGGCGGGCGGGTCTACTCTGCGCCAGCCTTTGGGGTGTTGAGGTGCCAGCAGGGGTGGGCTTGTGCTGGTTTCTTCGAGCGTTTGGCCTCTGTCACTAGTGACAAGCGGGCGCTGTCACCATGGAGTGGGTGGATAAATTCTTTAAAAATCAACGATGTCACTATGTCACTACTGTCACTACGCAATTTTAGCGGGGTGGCGAAAAGGCAAAGCGTCCTTGCTCCGCAGGCGGCCAAGGCGTGTTTACTTGGCTAAGTACACATACATTTTTCTAACCAGAGTATGAATTGCAAAAGGTGCTAGGGACATTGTGTACCTTTTTTTGGGGTGCCTGCTAGGGGGTACGCAAAAAAGTACACAAAAACTCTGGATGGTACAGCATGTTGCTGGACGTATTTGGACGAAGAAAAACCCGCAAAGCCTTTGCTGGTGCGGGTTTTCTGGACTTTCTTGGACTGCTTTGGAAGGATGGGTGGTGTCCCCGACAGGAATCGAACCTGTAACTGCCCCTTAGGAGGGGGCCGTTATATCCATTTAACTACGGAGACTGAATTTCAGGCGCTGCGGTCAACCGACAGCCGGGCCAGCTCTACCAGAGCCTGGCGTTCGGGCGATTCCGGGATGGCGGCCAGCGCCGCGATGGCTTGTTCGGCCACTTTGATCGCTTCTTTCTTGGCATATTCCAGCGCGCCGCAGGATTGTACCGCAGAGAGCACGTCGTGGAAACGGTCGCGGTTGGCATTTTCCAGCGCGTCGCGCACCACGGCGGCGGCTTCCGGGGAGCCCTGGCGCATGGTGTAGATCAGAGGCAGCGTGGGTTTGCCTTCGGCCAGATCGTCGCCCAGGCTCTTGCCTATGGTTTCGGCGTCGCCGCTGTAGTCCAGCACGTCGTCGATGATCTGGAAGGCGGTGCCGAGGTACATGCCGTAGTCGGCCATGGCCTGCACCTGCTGCGGCGCGGCGTCGGCTATCAGCGCGCCGACGCGGGCGGAGGCTTCGAACAGTTTGGCGGTCTTGTACTGGATGACGCGCAGGTAGTCGTCTTCGGATACGTCGGTGTTGCCGATGTTGAGCAGCTGCAGGACTTCGCCTTCGGCGATGATGTTGGTCGCTTCGGCCATCACTTGCAGGATGGCCATATTGTTGGTGGTGACCATCATCTGGAAGGCGCGGGTGTAGAGGAAGTCGCCCACAAGCACGCTGGCGGCGTTGCCGAACATGGCGTTGGCGGTCTGGCGGCCGCGGCGCAGGTCGGATTCGTCCACCACGTCGTCGTGCAGCAGCGTGGCGGTGTGGATGCACTCTATCATCGCTGCCAGCTCGAACAGGTGTTCGCCGCGGTAGCCCAGGGCGCGGCCGGAGAGCAACGCCAGAATCGGGCGCAGGCGTTTGCCGCCGGCGGAGATGATGTATTCCGCGACTTGGCGGATCAGAACGACATCGGAATGCAGCCGGGCGCGGATCACGCGGTCTACCGTCTGCATATCGTCAGCTATCAGGGTGCGGAAAAGCGGGGTGGGCACGTTTTCAACCAGTAGTCTGTTGGTGGCGACGCCAAAGCGGCCCATGTTACCAGAATCTGGCCGGAAAGGAACTAAGTTGATGAAATCTTTGACAACTTGCTTCAGGCTGCGTATAGTCTCGTGTTCCTTGCGCACTGCGCAGGGTTTATTTAAATCAGGAGCTTATGCGAATGTATGCGGTCATAAAAACCGGCGGCAAGCAGTACAAGGTTGTCGTTGGTCAAAAACTCAAAGTAGAACAGATACCTGCAGACATCGACAGCCAGATCGTACTTGAAGAAGTGCTGATGGTCGCTGACGGTGAACAGGTTATGGTTGGCGCCCCGCTGGTAGCCGGCGCCGCTGTCAAGGCCACCGTTGTTGCTCACGGTCGCGGCGAAAAGGTTCGCATCTTCAAGATGCGCCGTCGCAAGCACTACCAGAAGCATCAGGGTCATCGTCAAAACTTCACCGAACTTCGCATCGACGCGATTTCGAAGTAAGGATAAACAGTCATGGCACACAAAAAAGCAGGCGGTAGCTCCCGCAACGGTCGCGACTCCGAAGCCAAACGCCTGGGCGTTAAGGTTTACGGCAGCGAACTGATCCCGGCTGGTTCCATCATCGTGCGTCAGCGCGGCACCAAGTTCCACGCTGGCGAGAACGTCGGTCAGGGCAAAGACCACACCTTGTTCGCCAAGGTTGATGGCTACGTTGAATTCGTCGTTAAGGGCGCGCTGAAGCGCAAGACCGTTAACGTGGTTCCGTACACTGGTGTAGACGGCGAATAATTTTCGCTTTCTGCTACCCGAGAAAGCCCTATCCTGTGATAGGGCTTTTTTTATACCGAGGGGCAAGGCGTGAGGGCTGGCGCGGCCAACCCTGACCCCTGACTCCTCGCTGACAGAGGTTGAATGCAATGAAGTTTATCGATGAAGCCCGCATTGAAGTGTTTGCGGGCAGGGGCGGCAACGGCGTAGCCAGTTTCCGCCGCGAAAAGTTTGTCCCGTTCGGCGGCCCGGACGGCGGTGACGGCGGCAAGGGCGGCAGCGTGTTCGCGGTGGCCGACGAGAACGTCAACACCCTGGTTGAGTTCCGCTTCGTCAAGAAGTACCTGGCGCAGCACGGCGAACGCGGCCGCGGCGCCGATTGCTACGGCAAGGGCGGCGACGATATCGAACTGAAGATGCCGGTGGGCACGGTGATCACCGACCACGACACCGGCGAGCTGGTGGCCGACCTGACCCACCACGGGCAGCGCATCATGATCGCCAAGGGCGGCAAGGGCGGCCTCGGCAACATCCACTTCAAGTCGTCCACCAACCGCGCGCCGCGCCAGTGCACGCCGGGCGAGCCGGGCGAGCAGCGCACCCTGAAGCTGGAATTGAAGGTGCTGGCCGACGTCGGTCTGCTGGGCATGCCCAACGCCGGCAAGTCCACCTTCATCCGGGCCGTTTCGGCGGCGCGTCCGAAAGTGGCCGATTATCCGTTCACCACGCTGCACCCCAATCTGGGCGTGGTGCGCATGGACGATACCCGCAGCTTCGTCATCGCCGACATTCCGGGCCTGATCGAAGGCGCGGCGGAGGGCGCGGGCCTGGGCCACCGTTTCCTGAAACACCTGCAGCGCACCGGTCTGTTACTGCACGTGGTGGACATCGCGCCGTTCGACCCCAACGTCGATCCGGTGCGCGAGGCGCGCGCCATCGTCGAGGAACTGAACAAGTACGACGAGGAGCTGTACAACAAGCCGCGCTGGCTGGTGCTCAATAAGGTGGACATGCTGCCGGAAGACGAGCGCGAGCTGACCGTTTCCGCCTTCCTCAACGCTTACGGCTGGCCGCAAGCGCAGCCGGACGACCGCTTCGGCTTCGATATCAAGGCTCCGCGCGTGTTCAGCATCTCGGCGCTGAACCACGAAGGCACCCGCGAGCTGACCTTCGCCATCATGTCCTATCTGGACGTGGTGCGCGCCGAGGCGCGCAAGCAGGCCGAAGAGGCGCAGCAGCTGGCGGCGGCCGCCAAGCAGAAGGTGATCGCGCCGGACGCGCCGAAGCCGCCGGAGGCGGATGAGTAAGCGCATGTAAGCGCTCAGGATGCAAAACTAAACGGGTTGGATGCATATCCAGCCCGTTTTTTTATTCCATTCGCGAAAAATAACGGCAGATTGCCTGTTTTTGACGATTTTTTCTCGATGCTGTCCACCAGCGGCGTTTACCGACCGTTACGGAATGGCGGGCCTGGATGTTGTATTTTGTCCTCAGGACCAAAGCAAATTCAGCGGCGGCGAGCGATGCGTTTGCCATGAAGATGGATATGGAGAGAAGGTAAGCCGGCGGCTATGTGTTTTACATTTCGGGCGGGCTGTCTTTTCTAGACAATCTGCTCTATTCGGATAACATGGCCCCATCGCCGGCACGCCGGCGACAACGGCATGAAGAACCCGGACCGGCTCGCGCCGGTTCGCGATAAAAAGCCGACCGCGATTCCGCGGCGCGCGTGATCTACAAAGATGTCCGTTTATCTTGATGAGGAGAAGTCAGATGAAGAAAGCGTTGATGGTAGTGGCTGTCGGCATGTTGGCCGCATCGATGGGCGCCTACGCCAAGGACTGGAAGGAAATCCGTTTCGGCGTGGATGCCAGCTACGCCCCGTTCGAATCCAAGGCCCCCAACGGCCAGATCGTCGGTTTCGACGTCGATCTGGGCAACGAGATCTGTCACCGGCTGAAGGCCAAGTGCGTATGGGTGGAAAACGATTTCGACGGCATGATCCCGGCGCTGAAGGCCAAGAAATTCGACGGCGTGCTGTCCTCGATGTCGATGACCGAGGCGCGGATGAAGGAAATCGCCTTCTCCGCCAAACTGTTCAATACCCCCACCCGCATGGTGGCCAAAGTGGGCTCCGGCCTGATGCCCACCCCGGCTTCGCTGAAGGGCAAGCGCGTGGGCGTGGAGCAGGGCACCATCCAGGAAGCTTACGCCAAGAAGCACTGGGCGCCGGCCGGCGTGGAAGTGGTGCCGTACCAGAACCAGTCCCTGGTGCTGGCCGACCTGGCCTCCGGCCGCCTGGACGCCTCCTTGCAGGACGCGGTGCAGGCTGACGAAGGCTTCCTGAAAAAACCGGAAGGCAAGGGCTTCGCCTTCGCCGGGGCCAATCTCGTCGATCCGCAAACCCTGGGCGAAGGCGCCGGCATCGGCCTGCGCAAGGAAGATACCGACCTGAAGGCCGCCATCGACAAGGCCATCGCCGGCATGTTGAAGGACGGCACCTATAAGAAGATCGCCAAGAAGTACTTCAGCTTCGACGTATACGGCAACTAAGCGGCGAGGGCGTCGCCGGGAGGCGACGCCGCCGCGTTGTTTGGCGCCCCGGCCTGGCCGGGGCGTCATGATCTTGGGGAGACGGCGGCCAGTCGGCGAGACAAGCCGGCGGCGCGGTTTTCCATGCAGGGGGACATGAGATGTTTCTGGACGGATTCGGTTCCATCATCTGGGAGGGCACCCGGGTGACGCTGGAGCTGGCGGTGCTGTCGCTGCTGCTGGCGTTCGCCATCGGTCTGGTCGGCGCGGGCGCCAAGCTGGCCAGCCACCCATTGCTCAAGGGCGCGGCCACGGTCTACACCACGCTGATCCGCGGCGTGCCGGACCTGGTGCTGATGCTGCTCATTTTTTACAGCCTGCAAATCGGCATGAACAAGTTCACCGATTGGCGGCAGATGGATCAGATCGACCTGAATCCATTCGCCTCCGGCGTGATCACGCTGGGCTTCATTTACGGCGCTTACTTCACCGAGACTTTGCGCGGCGCTTTCCTGTCGGTGCCAAGAGGCCAGATCGAGGCCGGCACCGCCTACGGCATGAGCCACTGGCAGGTGTTCTCGCGCATCCAGTTCCCGCAGATGATGCGCTTCGCGCTGCCGGGCATCTCCAACAACTGGCAGGTGATGCTCAAGGCCACCGCGCTGGTGTCCATCATCGGGCTGAGCGACGTGGTGAAAGCGGCGATAGACGCGGGCAAGAGCACCTACCGGGTGTTCTTCTTCACCCTGGTGGCCGGCGCCATCTACCTTCTGCTCACCACGCTGTCCAATTTCGTGTTGCTGTGGCTGGAGCGCCGCTATTCGATGGGCGTGCGGGAGGCCGAGCTATGATCGACATCATCCAGCAATACTGGAAGGCCTTCCTGTGGAGCGACGGCTACCACCTCTCCGGCCTGGCGGTGACCCTGTGGCTGCTGGCGCTGTCCATCGCCTTCGGTTTCGTGGCCGCGGTTCCGCTGGCGGTGGCGCGAGTGTCCCGCAACCGCTGGCTGTCGCGCGCGGTGTGGCTGTACACCTATGTGTTTCGCGGCACGCCGCTCTACGTGCAGCTGCTGTTCTTCTATGCCGGCATGTACAGCCTGGAGACGGTGCGCGAGGTGGGCTTCCTCAACCACTTCTTCCGCGAAGGGTACAACTGCACCATCCTGGCGTTCGGGCTCAATACCTGCGCCTACACCACCGAAATCTTCGCCGGCGCGATCAAGGCGACGCCCTACGGCGAGATCGAGGCCGGGCGGGCCTACGGCATGAGCAAGTTCACGTTGTACCGCCGGGTGATCATCCCGTCGGCGCTGCGCCGCGCGCTGCCGGCGTACAGCAACGAGGTGATCCTGATGCTGCACGCCACCACGGTGGCCTTCACCGCCACGGTGCCTGACATCCTGAAGGTGGCGCGCGACGTCAACGCCGCCACCTACGACTCGTTCAACGCTTTCGGCCTGGCGGCGCTGCTGTATCTTGCCGTCACCTTCGTGCTGGTGGGGCTGTTCCGCCAGGCGGAGGCGCGCTGGCTGGCTTATCTGCGCCCGAGCAAGGGCTGAGGCATGACTGGGGAATCCTGAAGATGGACAAGCTCAACATCCACAACATCCACAAAAGCTACGGCGACAACGAGGTGCTCAAGGGCATTTCGCTCAAGGCCAAGGCCGGGGACGTGATCAGCATCATCGGCTCGTCCGGTTCCGGCAAGAGCACCTTCCTGCGCTGCATCAACTTTCTGGAAAAGCCCAACCAGGGCAGCATCGCCCTGAGCGGCGACGAAATCCGCCTGACCCGCAACAAGCAGGGCGAATTGATCCCGGCCGACCAGAAGCAGCTGCAAAAGATGCGCACCAAGCTGGCCATGGTGTTCCAGCACTTCAATCTGTGGGGCCACATGACGGTGCTGGAGAATGTCATCGAAGCGCCGGTGCACGTGCTGGGCCTGCCGCGCGACGAGGCCATCGCCCGCGCCAGGAAGTACCTGGCCAAGGTGGGGCTGGACGAGCGCGCCCAGGCCAAGTATCCGGCCCACCTCTCCGGCGGCCAGCAGCAGCGCGTGGCCATCGCCCGCGCGCTGGCGATGGAGCCGGAGGTGATGCTGTTCGACGAGCCGACCTCGGCGCTGGACCCGGAACTGGTGGGCGAAGTGCTGCGGGTGATGCAGGCGCTGGCCGAGGAAGGCCGCACCATGATCGTGGTGACCCACGAAATGGGCTTCGCCCGCAACGTGTCCAACCACGTGATGTTCCTGCACAAGGGGCTGGTGGAGGAGGAAGGGCATCCGGACGAGGTGTTCGGCAACACCAGGAGCGAACGGCTCAAGGCTTTTCTGTCCGGTAGTCTAAAATAGGTCTTACCCTGCTTGATACAGGGGGGAAATCCAACCCGCCGGCGCGCTTCGCCGGCGGGTTTTATTTTGCCTCTGCGCCGCGTTGTGGATAACGGGAGGCAGCCAGGCGTCCTGTGGGTAAGTCTAGGGTTTGGGGTGCGGGTGGTCGGCGCCGTAAAGCTCCCACTCCTCCACGGTTCTGCCATCCGGCAGCCGGCACAGCGAGTATTCGCCGCCGTCGGCCTGTTTGCGCGGCAGCAGCGTGCCGCCCAGCTGCTCGCAGTAGACCGAGGCCGGGTTGGCCATGCCGACGCGCGGCGCGGCCGGCTGCTGGGTTTGGGCGCAGGCGGCCAGCGCCAGCGTCAAGGTCAGGAGGGGGAGGGATCGGGTCATGTTCATTTCCAGTTGGGGTCGGCTTGCAATTGTTTCATCAAGTAATCGCGCTGAGCCGCGTCCGGCTTGCCGTACCAGCGGTAGCTGGCGCGCTTGGCCGGCGCGTCGTCCGCCTGGGCGTCGCCCGGCAGGCTGACTTCCAGGCCCCAGGCCTGGCGCTTGTCCTGGCTGAACAGGCCGAGGAAGCGATGGCTGAAGCAGTCGTGGGGCTTGCACATGTCGCCGTAGACGTAGCGTTTGCCGTCGATCCGGGCGGCGGCGACCGGCGTGCTGGTGGCGCGCGCGCTCCTGATCCAGGCCGGGATCTGCTTTTCCGCTTTCAGCATTTTGCTCCAGGCGGCGCGATAGCCGCTCTGGCCGGGCAGGTCGGCGAAATAGGCCGTCTGGCCGGCGCTGTGGGCGGCAGAGGCGGAGAGCAGGCCGATGGCCAACAGCGGGGACAACAAGCGTTTCATCGTGAAGCTCCATGGTTATTTGCTGTATTTGATGAATTATTTTGTCAAAAATTCCATCAAATTTCGCAATTTCGCCGCGCTGTGGACAAGTCGCCGAGCGCCGTCTGCTTGTGGATAAGCCGGCGCGCTCAGGCGGTGAGCAGCTTGCCGCGCTTGAAGGCCTTGTCGCCGGCGACCTTGGCGATGGCGAGGCCGGCGGTGGCGTAGGGGCGGCGGCTGGTGGCGTAGAGCACGCCGCCGCTTCGGGCGCGGATTTCGCTGACCTGATCGCCAAGCGGGTCTATCACTTCGGCGATCAGCTCGCCGCTGGCCACCGCCGCGCCGGGCTGGGCGTGGTACACCACCACGCCGGCGTGCGGGGCGAGCAGGT
Organism: Xenophilus sp. AP218F; assembly: GCA_002213445.1. Classification (GTDB taxonomy): domain Bacteria; phylum Pseudomonadota; class Gammaproteobacteria; order Burkholderiales; family Chromobacteriaceae; genus Chromobacterium. The sequence continues at coordinate 22,651 of NJIE01000028.1, forward strand.
CTTCCGAGCCGGCCAGCGGCGTCGGCGGGTGGCGCAGCGGCGGCAGCGGCGGCGCTTCGCCGGCGATTACTCCGCGGCGCTGCAAGAAGTGGAGGATGGCGGCGGCGTCGCGTTCGGCCAGATCGTGGCGCACGTCGCTCTCGCCACGCAGCTCGACGGTGACGGCGAGACAAGCGGCGTCTATCGGCGCCGTCAGGCCGCCGGCTTGCGCCAGCTGGCGCAGCTGCCACCAGGGCTGGCTGCAGGCTTCGTCGAAGGGGTAGTCGCCGGAGTCTTCCGCCAGCAGGGTGGCGCAAGCCTGCAGGTAACGCGCCAGCGGCTCGCATTGCGGCCACAGCGGGGTGCCGGTGTAGAGGTGCAGATCGGCGCGGTTGTCGCAGTGCAGGTCCAGCACCACGTCGGCGTCGCAGGCCAGCGTTTGCAGCGTGTGGCGCAGCGACTGCAACTCGGTAACCGGCTGCTGCTGCGCCAGCTGCTTCTTCATGCTGTCGCGGATCAGGCGGGTATTGGCCGCGGCGTCCGGGCCCAGCTGGCCGCACACGTCCATGAACACCGCTTGCGCCAGGGGCGGGTAATGGCGGTTGAAGTTCTGGCCGCTCATCTGCTCGAAGCGGCCCAGCGCCTGGCCGGCCAGGTTCTGATTGAGGCCGATGGGGTTGGCCGCCGGCAGCAGCGTCACCTCGCCCAGCAGCGCGCCGTCGGCTTCCAGTTGCTGCAGGCGCTTTTTCAGATGCCAGGCCACCAGCATGCCCGGCAGTTCGTCGGCGTGCAGGCTGGACTGGATGTACACCTTCTCGCCGCGGCCGGGCGCGCCGAAGTGAAAGCTGGCGAGCTGGCGTCGGGTACCCAGGCTGGGCGAGATCAGCAGATGATGGCGGGTATGCATGGCGTCTCCGGCGTCGGGGAAAATGGCGACGGCGGCGGGCCGCGCTCGTTGTGATGATAGCTTGCGCACAGCAACGCGCCGTCGCCGCAATCCGTTGACGGCGGGCCGCCCCCCATCGACAATCCGGTTTTGCTTAAACCAGACGGCGGATGTTTTTTGGAATCGCTATCCGACTTTTTCCAGCCGGGCCTCGCGCCCGACGCCTTGCCGGCGGTGAACCGGCTGAGCGCGGCCTGGCCCTATCTTGCGGTGTTCGTCACCCTGTTTCGCGGCGGCGACGAGGAAGTGCTGATGCGTCTCCTGGTGCTGCGCGAACTGGGCGGCCGCGCCATGCAGCCGCAGTGGACGCCGCAGGAAATCGCCCAGCGTTTCTCCTATCTCAACGACACCAAGCTGGCCACCATCCTGGGGCGTCTGCGCGAAGGCGGGCTCCTGGTCTACGACAGCGACCGCGGCGTGTACCAGTTATCCGAAGGCGCGCGCATCGCGTTGGCGGCGCTGGCGACGATGATAGACTTCGCCGGCGACGACGTGGAGCTGGGCTATCTCACCAGCCAGGTGGCGGCAGGGCAGTCGGTGGGACAGGTGTCGGACGAAGCCTTGCGCCACTTGCTGGCGCGGCTCAACGAGCTGTACGGCGAGTTCGAGGACGCGCTGGAGTCGCAATCGGAATTCCGCATCCGGGCCGCGCAGCATCGGTTGGAGGCGGTGTGGCGCTGGGTGGAGAAGTCCACCGAAGTGGTGCGCGGCCTCACCGCCGACGACACCCTCAGCCTGGTGGTCCTCAACCAGGCGCAGGCCATCGCGCTGGCGCAAAGCCGCATGCTGGCGCTGGCCGGCACTTTCGAGCGCCGCCTGGCGCAGCTGGCGGCCCAGCGCGTGCATCTGGGCAACTCCGGCCTCACTTCCACCGATATCGCCGACTGGCTGCGCCATCAGGGCGCGGGTCAACTGGCCCGGCAGCTGGCCGGCATTCTCGCCATCAGCCCGGAGCCGGCCTTTCTCGCCGCGCCGGAAATGGCCGACGTGGCCGAGTTCGAGCTCTTGGCCCGCGAGCGCGCCAAGGCCGGCAGCATGACGTTGCCCGGCGGCGAAGCCGCGCCCGTGGCCGACGCGCCGGAAATGGAGCGGCTCATGGAAGCCGAGGCGATGTACGACCTGCTGCTGCAGTTGGGCATGAGCGGCGCGCGCGACGCTCATATCGGCGAGGCGGTGCTGGCCGACAGCTACAACGAAACCGCTTACCGGCTGTCCTTGCTGTCGCTGCTCGGCGACCCGGAAACCAGCAACGACCAGAGCGTGGTCGCCGCCCTGGCCAAGCTGCCGTTCGCGCTGGCCGGCGGCGAAGGCATCATCCGCCCGGATCATCCCGAGGTGGCGGAGCTGTCCGACGCGCGGCTGGTGGCGGCGGGAAAAACTGAATAATTAGCCACGGAAACACACGGAAGAACACGGAAGGAAATTCAGGTTTGGCGCTGTGGCTGCCGACGCGTTACGCCAGTCCGGGGCCGAGTGGCGAATGGTTCTTCTCGTGTTTTTCTGCGTGTTTCCGTGGCCAGTAAAGGCGCTTAATGGAACTGGAACTCAAAACCCTCACCGCCCGCCTGTTGGCGCAGCGCGTGGTGCCGCGCTCGGATGCGCTGGCGCGCAAGGCCCTGCTCGACGACACCTTCCGTCAGGAGCTGGACCAGCGCCTGGCGGCCGTGGGCCTCAGGCTGATGGAAAACCCCTACGCCGAGCACATCGCCGTGGCCTTGCTGCCGGAAATGACTGAACCGGTATTCGGCAGCGGCGAGGCCTGGCTCAACAACAATATCAACCTGCCGCGCGACGGCGTGGCGCTGCTGGTGATCCTGTGGGCGCTGATCATTCTGCCCAAGCGCGAGCGGCAGATCGCCCGCGTCGAGGCCGGCAAGGAAAGCCAGAGCGATATGTTCGGCGCGCAAAAACCGCTGGAAACCGGCGAGGCCGTCTCCACCGGCGTATCCGAAGACGCGCTGTACGCCGACTTCGGCAAGGCGCTGGGCGGGCGCACCCGCTTCAACGCCAACCTTGGCCGGCTGGTGAACCTGGGCTTTGTGATCAAACGCAACAAGTGGATAGACGAAGGCCCGATGCTGGACGTGCTGATCGACTACAGCCAGCTGGCGCCGCGCATCATCGAAGGCGCGCTGTCCGAGCTGCTCACCCAGCGCCGCGAAGACCACGCCGCGCTGGCCGACCGCGCCGCCGCCGAGCCTGAGGCGGCAGAAACCGACGTCGCCGACGACCTGTTCGGCGGCTGCGCTGGCGAGGAGACGCGCTGATGTTCCAGATGAAATCGGTAGAAATGGTGCACTGGGACTTCTGGCAGCGGCTGACCGTGCCGCTGGACGCGCAGATCGTCACCATCATCGGCCCCAACGGCTCCGGCAAAACCACGCTCCTGGACGCCATGCGCACGCTGCTGGCGATCAAATGCTCCGGCAAGCGCGACTACAAACGCTACGTGCGCAACAACAAGGAACCGTTCGCCTACCTGCGCGGCGTGGTGGACAACCCGCGCCGCCCCAGCGGCGGGCTGTACCCGACGCCGTTCTTCCCCATCCTGACGGAGGCGGTGACGCTGTTGTGCCGCATCAAGAAGCAGGGCGGCGACTGGGTGCGCCACTACGCCATCATCGACGGCGACGTGCCGCTGGAGCTGGCCGAGGCGCAGGCGCAATGGCTGGGCGTGCACGAATACCGCCGCCGGCTGGAAGTGGCCGGCCTCACCCCGGCTGTGGCCGAGGTGCTGGCGCTGGAGCAGGGCGATACCGACAAGCTCACCGAATACAGCCCTCGCCAGCTGTTGGACCTGGTGTTCCAGGTGTTCGGCGACAAGGACGTGCTGGACAACTACCAGCGCGCCCGCGACGAACAGCTGGCCACCGAGCAGGAGCTGGAAGCGCTGAGCCGGCAGGAAGAAGCGCTGGGCGCGCGGGTGGAAACCATGAGGGCCCGCGCCAACCGCTATCTGGAATGGCGACAGCTGCAGGGCAGCATCGCCCGGCTGGAGAACGAAGCGCTGCCGGTGCTGGCCTATCTGGACGGCAAGAGCGCCCTGTCCGGCCAGTGGCGCAACTATCGCGGCAGTTACCACGCGCTGAACCAGACCCAGGCCGAGCACGCGGCGGCGCTGGGGCTGGTGGCCAAGCTCAAAACCGCGGAAATCGCCGCGGCCGAGGCGCGGCAGGCGGCGGAGGCGGCGCGCAAGGCGGCGCAAGACGCCTTCATGGCCGCCAAAGCGGAGCACGCCGGGGTGGCGGGCCAGCTCAAGGAGCGCGACCGGCTGCAAAATCTGGCCGGCAAGGAATTCGGCGCCGACGCCGCGGCGCTGTCGGGCAAGCTGCAGGCTTTGCGCGCCGAGGCGGAAACGCTCAAGGACGGCCTGCGCGAGCTGAAAAAGCAGCGTCAGGACAGCCAGCAACACGCCGAAGCGCTGGAAATCGGCCGGGGCCGCGCGCCGGAAGACGTGCGCCAGTTCAAGGCCGCGCTGGACGAAGCCGGCATCCGCCACTGCATGCTCTCCGACATCGTCGAAGTGCTGGACCCGGACTGGCAAGGAGCGGTGGAAGCGCTGCTGCGCGGCTATCGCCACGTGGTGCTGCTGGAGGACGCGGCCGACCGGCGCGAAGCCTGGCGCATCGGCGAAAAATTGCGCTACCGCCACTTCGTGGTGCCGGAGCGGGCCTCGCCGCCGCGCGCCGTCAAGGGCAGTTTGCTGGAAGTGGCGCGCTTTTCCGCCGACGCGCCGGACTGGCTGTACAAGCAGATGAACAGCGTCGCCCGCGTGGACAATGCCAGCGACGGCGCCGACATCGACGGCGACTGGATAACCCGCGACGGCTATTTCCGCGAGCGGCGCGGCGCGCGCCACATCGGCGTGCCGCTGCACGAATTCGCCTTCGGCGAAGCGGCGCGGCAGTCGCGGCTGGCCGCCCTGCGCGACGAGCTCAAGGCGCTGAACATCCGCATCCTGGCCGACGAAGAGCGGCTGGTGGCGGTGACGCGCGAGGCCTCGGGCCTGGCCGAGTACCTGGGCGGCATGGACGCCATCCGCCAGCTGGACAGCCGCGCCGACGAATTCGCCGCGCTGGCGTCGCGCAAGCAGGAGCTGGAAGCGCAAATCGCCCGCCTGGGCGCGACGCTGGCCGAAGCCAGCGCCACCAAGGAGGCGGCCGACGCTCGTTACGGCGACGCGCGGCTGGAGCACGACCGCGTCTGCCAGCGCGAGCAGGAAAGCCTGCAACGCTATCAGGGCAAGCGCCAGGAAGTGGACAACGCCCGTCGTCAGGTGCGGCGGCTGGCGTCCGAGCTGCGCGAATGGCAGCGCCGCCTGCCCGCCGACGCCTTGGCCGCGGAGCGCGTGGCGGCGCTGGAGGATGAGTTCGACACCGCCGCCGACGCCAGGCATCAGCTGGGCTACTTGCAGGAGCGGCTGGAGAACGGCGACTGGGAAACCGACGAGGCGGTGCTGGAGCTCAAGGACAAGCTGGTGGAGGATCTGGCCAAGATCGACCGCGAACGCGCCAGCCGCCAGGCTGAGGTCGATCGCTCGCGGGAGCTGACCGACGACGCCCGCGCCGCCTACATCGGCAAGCTGCGCGCCACCGTGCGCGCCTACGGCAAAAACGTCAAACGGCTGGGGGAGCTGGCCGGCATCGCGGTGGAGGTGGACCTGCCGGCGCTGGAAAACGACGACGCGGTGCTGGCGCAGGCCGGGCTGGTATTGAAGTTCAACTTCGACCAGAAGGGCCTGATGGGCATGAACGACGGCGAAGCTTCCGGCGGCCAGCAGGTGATGAAATCGCTGATTCTGCTGATCGCGCTGATGATGGACGAGGCCAATCCGTCCGGCTTCGTCTTCATCGACGAGCCGTTCGCCCACCTCGATATCTTCAACATCGACCGGGTGGCGGGCTTCCTCAAGGCTACCGAGGCGCAATACCTGATCACCACGCCCAACACCCACAACATCAACATCTTCGCCCCGTCCGAATTGACGCTGGCCACCCGCAAGAAGCGGCCGGGCGAGCAGTGGGCGCCGCCCATCTTGCAGACGCGGCGGCGGGTGGAAGCCGGCGAATAGATACCGGGCGCAGGCATCGGGCGGCAGGCGAGCGTGCTCTCCTGCCGCTTTTTCGCATCTCAGGCTTTCAGGTTCTGCTGCGCGAATTCCCAGTTGATCAGCTTGTCCAGCACGGCGCCAACGTAGTCGGCGCGACGGTTCTGGTAATCCAGATAGTAGGCGTGTTCCCATACGTCCACCGTCAGCAGCGGCGTCAGGCCGGCGGTCAGCGGGGTGTCGGCGTTGCCGGTCTTCACCACCCGCAGCTGGTCGCCGTCCTGCGCCAGCCAGGCCCAGCCGCTGCCGAACTGCGAGAGGGCGGCGCCAGCCAGTTGCTGCTTGCAGGCGTCGACGCTGCCGAAGGCGGCTTCGATTTTTTCGCGCAAGGCTTGCGGCGGCGCGCCGCCGCCCCGTGGCCGCAGGCTGCGCCAGTAGAACGTATGGTTCCACAGTTGGGCGGCGTTGTTGAAGACGGCGGCGTCGCCGGCCTGACGGGCCGAGCGGGCGATGATGTCCTCCAGCGCCAGGTCGGCGTAATCGCGGCCCGCGATCAGTTTGTTCAGATTATCCAGATAGGCCTTGTGGTGCTTGCCGTAATGGAAGCCCAGGGTTTGCGCGGAAATCGCCGGCGCCAGGGCGTCCAGCGCGTAGGGCAACGGCGGCAGGGTTTGCGCCGGGGAGGCGCGAGCGATGGCAGGAACGGCGGGGAGAGCGAGCGCGGTCAGCGTGCCGGCTGCGGCCAGCAAAAAGCTGCGGCGGCCGCAGTCGGGCTGGGGTGTTTGGTTCGACATGGCAATCTCCGGGATGGGGGGCGTGTCCGGCCCGAACCTGCGGGTTCCGGCGCGGCTACTATGGCATGTCGCGGTGCAGGATGGGGATTGCGCTTGCAAGAGCGGGCGACTGGCGGCGGCAAGTGTATTATTTTGTCGAAAGCCCCTGATCGCGTCGCCGCGGTCGGGGGCTTTTGTTGTCGGTTTTCGGCCGGCAGGGGCCGGCCGTAGCGGGAGCCGGCGTTTAGCGCAGGTTCAGCGCCTTGACGCTGTGGCGCAGTTCATCGGAGAGCTGCACTTCCTGGCCGATGACCTCGTGCCAGTGGCCGTTCTGCAGGAAGGCGTAGCGGGCCTTGGAGCCGGCCTCGGCTTGCCAGCCGCCCTTGAGCGCGCCGTCGAAATGGAATTCTTCGATCAGCAGCGTGGAGCTGGGCGTCGGGCTGCCGAAACCGGTCAGGAACAGCTCGATGTCGCCGCCTTTCTCCTCGTAGTGGCCTCTTACCGGCACTTGCAGCACCAGCGGCTGCTGCAGGGCCTGTGTGAGGGTGGCGCGGCCGCTGATCTGGCGGGCCGGCGGGTAGACCGACAGTTGCAGGCTGAGGTTGTAGCCGCCGGCGAGGCCGGGTTTGAAGACGTTGTAGCTGACGATGAACAAGCCGGATTTCTGTTCGCGATCGAGATTGCTGGCCATGTTGCGGCTCCTTGGATTCGGATAACAGGGGATGGACGCCGGTAAGCGCCATCGCGCGGTGCATCGTTGCGGCGCGCCGCTGCTGGCGGCTGCCGCACTGTCTTTATATAACCTTTTATTTGTTTTTAATCTGGCATTTAGATCAGCATGTAATTTGGCGCGCGGCCGGACGGTTCGCACTCGGCCAAGGTCTGGCGACGCGTGGTGGAAAGTGGCTCCGATTAATTGCAATTAATAATCAATTGCAATTAACATCCGGCTTTTATGCAAGGGTGTGAAAGATGAAATGGCTGCTCAACCTGCTGCTGCTGGGCGTCTTGTCCGGCTGCGCGTCCTCGCCGGCGGCGGATAGTCCGCTGGCGGCTCCCGCCGGACGGATCATCGATCTGCGCTCCGGCCAGGCGCTGAGCGCCGAGCAACTGCTGTCCCAGGCGGCGGGGGCCGAAAGGCTGATCGTCGGCGAGAAGCATGACAATCGCCAGCACCATCTGATCGAGCAATGGCTGGTGGAACAGCTGCCGCAAATACGGCCGCAGGGCAGCGTGTTGCTGGAAATGCTGACGCCCAGCCAGCAGGCGCAGGTGGACAAGGTCAAGGCCTGGTTGCAGACCGGGCCTTCCGCGCGGCCAAGCCGGGTGGCAGAGCTGGTGGCTTGGCAGCCGGGCTGGCCGTGGCCGCAGTACGGGGACCTGGCGATGACGCTGTTGCGCGCGCCTTATCCCTTGTGGGCCGCCAACCTGGATCGCGACGAAATGCGCGAGGCGTACCGGCTGCGGCCGGCGTTGCAGGGCGTCGAATCCGCCCGGCCGGAGGTGGCCAGCCGCTTGATCGATCTGATCCGGCAGGAGCACGGAGGCGAGCTGCGGGACGACGTTCTGCGGTCGATGCTGGCGGTGCAGCAGCAGCGCGACCGGCGCATGGCGCAGCGCCTGTTGGCGGCCCCGGCGCCGGCGTTGCTGATCGCCGGCGCTTACCACGCGATGGCCGATATGGGCGTGCCGCTGCACGTGCGCGATCTGGCCCCCCAGGCCAGGCCGCTGGTGTTGATCCTGGCCGAAGACGGAGCCAGGATCGACAGCCGCCACGCCGACTTGGTCTGGTACACGGCGGCGGCCAGGCCCTGACGCCAGCCGGGTGGCGGGCAGTTTTGGCAAAAACAACAATTGATAATGATTATCATTATTGATAATATCGGCCAAAGCTGTATCCAACCATAACGAAATCCATTCCATGATGAACAAGATGAAGTCGGCGCTGCCGGCGGCCGTCCTGGCCGCCGTCTGGTGCCAGCCGGGCGCGGCCTGGGCGGCGGCGGCCGCCTTGCCCCCGGCGCATGAATTGAGCGCTCTTGGCATGTTCCAGGCTGCGGACGCGGTGGTGAAGAGCGTGATCGTCGGCCTGTTGCTGGCCTCGCTGCTGTGCTGGGTGGTGTTGCTGGCCAAGGGCGCGGCCTTGTGGCGCGCCGGCCGCGAGGCCCGTGCGGCTTTACGCCTCTTGGCGCGGGCCAGTTCGCTGCGGGGCGCGCTGGCGGACAGCCGGACGTTGCCCGAACACAGCCTGAGCCGCCGCTTGCTGGCGGAGGCGGAAGATGAGTTGCAACGCTCGTCGACTGCCGCGCCGCGAGATAGCCTGCAGGCGCGCGTCAGTTTCCGCCAGCAGCAATGGCTGGCGGCTTACGGTCGTCGGCTGGCCGGCGGCGTCGGCATCCTGGCCACCATCGGCGCGGTGGCGCCTTTCGTCGGCCTGTTCGGCACCGTCTGGGGCATCATGAACAGCTTCATCGGCATCGCCGCCAGCGGCAACACCAATCTCGCCGCCGTCGCGCCCGGCATCGCCGAAGCGTTGCTGGCCACCGCCATCGGCCTGGTGGCGGCCATCCCCGCCGTGGTGATCTACAACCTGTTCAGCCGCTGGCTGGCGCATCACAAGGGCCAGCTGCAACTGGCCGGCGGCCAGGTCTTGCTGCTGCTCAGCCGCCAGCTGGACACGGCGTACGCCGCGCCGCGCGCCGGGGAATGAGGATGGGCGGATTTCCCGAACCGCAGGACGCCGAGCTGGCCGAGCTGGCCGAAATCAACGTCACGCCCTTCATCGACGTGATGCTGGTGTTGCTGATCATCTTCATGGTGGTGTCGCCGCTGGCGACGGTGGACCTGCGCATCGACCTGCCTGCCGCCAGCGCCAAATCGCCGCCGCGCCCCGACAAGCCGATCTTCCTGTCGTTGAAGCCCGACCGCTCGCTCTATCTGGGCGAGCAGCCCGTCGCTCTGCCCGCGCTGGGCGCGCGCCTGGATCAGGCCAGCGGCGGCCGGCGCGACACGCCGCTGTTTTTCCAGGCCGACCGCCAGGCGCGTTACGAGGATGTGATGGCGGTGATGGACGCCTTGCGCGCCGCCGGCTATTTGCAAGTGGGCCTGGTCGGCCGCGAGGAGGCCTGATGGCGGCGCGCCCATCGCCAAGCGCCCCGCTGCCGCTGCTGGGCTGGGGCAATAGCGCCTTGCTGGCCAGCGCCTTCTACTTGCTGCCTTGCTGGCTATGGCTGCAGCACGCCAAGCCGCGGCCGGCCGCCGAGCGCCCGCCGGCGGCGGTGATGCAAGTGTGGGCGGCGCAGGCGCAGGCGCCGGCCGCGCCGCAGCCGCTCCCCAACGGCGTCAGCCAGCAGCTGGCGACCGCGCCGGCGCAATCCAGGCCGCGTCCGCGCAACCCTTTGCCCAAGCTGGCCGAAGCCGGGCAGGGGCAGCTGCAAAAGGCGTCCGATGCCAAATCGAGCGAGCGCGATGCGCCGCGAGAAGCCGACGCGCCATCCGAATCCAGCCGCGCGGCCGCCAGCCAGAGCGCCGCGCCGCAAGCCAGCCTGCCAGGCGAGACGGCCGCCGCGCCGCTGAACAGCGAAGGCGCGGCCGGCAAGCTGCAGGCCAGCTGGCAAGGCCTGGTGCAGAGCCACCTGGCGCGCTTCCGCCGCTATCCGGACGACGCGCGCCGCCGTTCGCGCGCCGGCGAAGTGTGGGTGCAATTCACCCTCGACGGCGAAGGACGGCTGCTGGCCAGCCGCATGCTGTCTGGTTCGGGCACTGTTTCGCTGGACCGCGAGGCGCTGGCCATGCTGCGCCGCGCCGATCCCTTGCCGCCGCCCCCCGCCGCCATGCAGCGACAGGGCCGGGTCAGCGTCAGCCTGCCCATCCATTTCGATCTCAACCGGCTTTGAGCCGTCGCGCCGGCCGCGGCCGGCATCCGTTTGACGCCCGCCGCCGCTTGGCCGCGGCGGGCTCGTTTGCGAGGTTCGCATGTCTGTTCTTTCTGTTTCGCGGCAGGGGCTGTTGCCCTTGCTGGCCCTGCTGGCGGCGTCGCCGCTGCCGGCAGGCGAGGCTTCGGCGCCGCGCGCCGAGCAGCGCCCGCAACGCTTGCTGGCGCACGGCGACGCGCGCGTCGACAACTACGCCTGGCTGCGCGACGACAGCCGCAGCCGGCCGGAGGTGATCGCGCATCTGCAGGCGGAAAACCGTTACGCGGCGGCGCAGCTGGCGCGGCATGAGCCGCTGCGGCAAACCCTGCTGGCCGAGATGCGGGCGCGCGGCGGCCAGCGCGAGCTGTCCGCGCCCTACGTCGAGCGCGGCTGGCGCTATCGCGAGCGTTATCCGGCCGGCGCGCAGCAGGCGGTGTACGAGCGGCAGCCGGCTGGCGGCGGCCGCTGGCAGTTGCTGCTGGATGGCAATCAGCGGGCGGAAGGGCTGGCGTATTACCGTCTGGGCGCTTGGCGGGTTTCGCCGCGCGGCGACTGGCTGGCGGCGGCCGAGGATGTCGAAGCCGGCGGCGCGCAGCGCATCGCGTTGCGCAATCTGAAAACCGGGGCCTGGTCGCAACAGACCCTGGCCGGCGCGTCCGGCAGCATGCAGTGGAGCGAGGGCGGCTCCGAATTGCTGTACGTGCGGCTGCATCCGCAAACCCAGCGTCCCTATCAGGTTTATCGCCATCGTCCCGGCCAGCCGCAGCGCGAGGACGCGCTGGTCTACCAGGAGGACGACGAGGCGTTCTCGCTCAGCCTGGCCGCCACCGCCTCGCGCCGCTACCTGCTGATCAACGCCTTCAGCAGCGATAGCGCGGAGAGCTGGCTGCTGGACGCGCGCCGGCCGCAGGCGAAACCGGCGCGCTTCGCCCGGCGCGCGGCCGGCCGCGAATATTATCTCGATCACTATCGCGGCGAGTTCTTCCTGCGCTCCAACCACGCCGGCGGCTTCGGCCTGTACCGCAGCGCCGGGCCGGGCGCGCCGTTGCGCACGCTGATCGCGCCGAACCCGGATCGCGAACTGGAAACCTATCTGCTGTTCAAGGACTGGCTGGTGGTCAAGGAGCGTCAGGACGGGCTGAGCCGGATTCGGGCCATCGCCTGGCGCGGGGGGCGGGAGCGCCGGCTGGCGTTCCCCGATCCCGGCTATATGGCCTGGCTGGACAACAACCCGGACCCGGACAGCCAAACGCTGCGTTACCGCTACTCGTCGCTGACCACGCCGACCTCGACCTACGAGTGGGAGATGGCCAGCGGCGCGAGCCGCCTGACGCAACGCGCGGCGGTGGCCGGATACCGGCCCGGCGATTACCGCAGCGAGCGGCTGTGGCTGCCGGCGCGCGACGGGGTCAGGGTGCCGGTGACGCTGGTGTATCGGCCATCCTTGTTCCGCCGCGGCCGGAATCCGCTGCTGGTGTACGGCTACGGCGCTTACGGCATGAACATGGACGCGGCCTTCAGCAGCGCGCGCCTCAGCCTGCTGGATCGCGGCTTCGTTTTCGCCATGGCGCATGTGCGCGGCGGCGGCGAGCTGGGCCAGGCCTGGCACGAGCAGGGCCGGTTGCGTTTCAAGCAGAACAGCTTCAACGACTTCGTCGACGTCAGCCGCGGTCTGCGCGACGCCGGCTACGGCAAGCGGTTGTACGCGATGGGCGGCAGCGCCGGCGGCCTGCTGGTGGCCGCGGCGATGAACCAGGCGCCGGAGCTGTTTCACGGCGTGGTGGCGCAGGTGCCGTTTGTCGACGTCCTGACCTCGATGCAGGACCCGACGCTGCCGCTGACCACCGGCGAGTACGGCGAATGGGGCAACCCCGAACGGGCCGCCGACTACGGTTGGATCAAGGCCTACAGCCCTTACGACGGCGTGCGGCCGGCCCGCTATCCGCACCTGCTGGCCAGCGCCGGCCTGCACGACAGGCAGGTGCCGTACTGGGAGCCGGCCAAGTGGGTGGCCAAGCTGCGCGAGCGGCAATGGCCGGGCCAGCGGCTGCTGCTGGTCACCGAGATGGCCGCCGGCCATCGCGGCCAGTCCGGCCGCTTGTCGCGGCTGGAGGCCAGCGCCCGCGAGTACGCCTTCCTGCTGGGCTTGGAGGCAGAGGCGGCCGCGCCGGCCGAGAACTGAGGCGGGGCCGCGTCGGCGGCCATGCGCAAAAAAGCCCCGCCGCGACAGCGGCGGGGCGGGGAGTCTATCGATGTCGGCATCGAGTCTTGCGGGCTTCTCCTGCTGTTTCGTGCCGTTCGGCGTCGTGCGCCAGCTTGCTGGCGGGCCGGACGGCGATCACCGTGGAGAGTCTTGTTGTGAAAATAAAAATGATGGCGCAGCTGGTTGGCGCCGCCCTGGTCCTGGCAGGCCAGGCGGCGCAGGCTGCGGAACCGGCGGAAGCGCCGGTCGAGTTCCAACCCCTGGTCGTGTCGGGCGAAGCCGTATCGGTTGAACAGCAGGCGCTGGAAAAGCCGGGCGCGCACACCAGCCGCGGCGAGAACACCCGTTCCGAATCGCTGGACGCCGTATTGCGCGGCATGCCGGGGGTGTATACCCAGATCGATCCCAACCAGGGCGCGGTCAGCGTCAATATCCGCGGCATGAGCGGCCTGGGCCGGGTCAACACCATGATAGACGGCGTCAGCCAGAACTACTTCGGCAGCGCGCCGTCGGAGTTGGCCCACGGCGCGGTGCCGACTAGCGCCTTCGGCGCGCTGATCGACCCCAACTTCATCGTCGGCGTGGATGTGGAGCGCGGCGGTTCGGCCGGCGCCAACGGCATCAACGCCCTGGCCGGCAGCGCCAATTTCCGCACCCTGGGCGTGGACGATGTGCTGCGCGAGGGCAAGCGCTACGGCGCGCGCGCCAAGTACATGGCCGGCAACAACGGCCTGGGCCGCAGCGGCATGCTGGCCGGCGCGGTCCGTCAGCAGCTGGACGGCTGGGGAACGTTCGGCCTGGTCGGCGCGATCAGCAGCAGCGCCAGCAGCGGCACTTACCGCAACGCCGCAGGCGTGGACAGCGCCGAATTCGGCTTCGGCGGCGACCAGAGCTTCAGCCAGAATCCGCAATCGCAGCTGTTCAAGGCCGAGTGGCGGCCCGACGCCCACCACTTCGCCGAACTGTCGGCGCGGCGCTATCGCAACCACTTCACCAAACGCGACATCCGGAGCGACGACTACGCGCTGAAGTACCGCTACACGCCGCTGTCGGAATGGGTGGACCTGACCGCGCTGGCCAGCCACGGCAAGGGCCGGCAGAGCTATATGCCGGGCGCGCTGATCAACTTCACCAATACCAGCACCGACAACGTCAACGACAGCCTGAGCGTGGACAACGCCAGCCGCTTCGACCTGTTGGGCGGCGACGCCACGCTGCGGACCGGCGCCAAATGGCAGCGCAACCGCTTCGTGCGCAATGTGTTCAGCGACATCGACGACCCGGTGACCGCGCAGCAGGCGATAGAGAACAATCCGTTCGCGCCGGCCGGCAAGCAGGAGATGCGCTCGCTGTTCGCCAGCCTGGACTACCGTTACGGCATCTTCAACCTGGTCGGCGGCTTCAACTACACCCGCTTCGAGCTGAGCGGCGACAAGCCGGCGTGCAGCGCGCATGTGAGCTGCTTCCCGCAAGGCGCGGCCACTATCCGTCTGCGCGAGACTTACCTCGACCCGTCGCTGCTGCTGTCGGCCGAGATCGCGCCGTGGTTCCAGCCCTTCGTCAGCGCGGCGCGCACCTCGCGCGGGCCGAATCCGCAGGAAGTGTTCTTCGCCAACTCCGGCGCCGACTCGATGAACCCCTACCTCAAGGGCGAGCGCGCCGACACCGTGCAACTTGGCTTCAATTCGATGTTCCACGGCCTGCTGAGCCGCGACGACACGCTGAGGCTGAAGCTGCTGGCTTACCGCAGCAAGATACAGGATTACATCAGCAGCTCCGAGTTCCGCATTTGCCGCGGCGGCGCGCGCTGCCGCTCCGCCGACGTCAACACCGGCCAGGCGGAGGAGGCCAAGATCAGCGATACGATGTACATCTATACCAACTCGCTGGAGCCGGTGCGCACCCGCGGCTGGGAGCTGGAGGCCAATTACGACGCCGGCTTCGTCTACGCGCGCCTGTCGTACAGCCGTGAGCGGACCAGCCAGCCGCCGTCCATCGCCGCGGCCAATTTCAACTTCGGCAACATCACCGAGCTGCCGTCCAGCTATTACTCGCTGGATGTCGGCGCGCGGCTGCTGGAGCGCAAGCTGGAGCTGGGGGCGATCTTCCGCAAGGACGGCGAGAGCTACCGCATCAACGTCGATCGCAATGCGGATAGCATCACCGGCGATGTGGAAAAGGAACAGCAGAATGCGACGCCGACGCTGATCGACCTGTACGCCAACTACAAGCTGAACAAGCAGCTCACCTTGCGCGCCGGCGTCAGCAATCTGACCAACCGCAGCTACTCCGCGCCGCTGAACGTGATGAACGCGATGCCGTTGCAGTCGGCGGACTGGACGCCCAACGCCACCGGCCGCGGCCGCGCGTATTCGGCCACCGTCGAGTGGCGCTACTAAGCGCCGCCGCTCACGCGCCTCCGTCGGGAGGCGTTTTTCATGGCGGAGCCGCCGGCCTTGATCTGGGATCAGGGCCGGCGCGCCGCTTTGGGTTAAGGTGGTGTCCGCGGCGCGGGCGGAACGGCCGCGCGCGCCGGCTGTCTATGCTTTTTTCATGCGAAGGAGAGGCGAACATGATCACCACGGCAATTTTCCCCGGGCGTTACGTGCAGGGCGCGGGCGCGCTGGCGCAGCTGGGCGACGAGCTGGCGCGGCTGGGCTCGCAGGCGCTGGTGCTGCAGGACCCGTTTGTCGCCGAGCATTTCGGCGAGCAGCTGAAAACGATACTGGCCGGCAAGCTGGACTGCCACAAGGAAGTCTTCAGCAGCGAATGCTGCGACGAGGAGATCGAACGCCTGGTGGCGCTGGCGCGCCAGCGCGGCGTCGATGTGGTGGCCGGCATCGGCGGCGGCAAGACCGCCGACACCGCCAAGGCGGTGGCCGACGCGCTGAAGGCCCCGGTGGCCATCGTGCCGACCCTGGCTTCCACCGACGCGCCGTGCAGCGCGCTGTCGGTGATCTACACCGCCACCGGCGAGTTCAAGCGTTACCTGCTGCTGCCGCGCAATCCGGACCTGATTCTGGTCGATACCGCCATCATCGCCAAGGCCCCGGCGCGCTTCCTGGTGGCCGGCATCGGCGACGCGCTGGCCACCTGGTTCGAGGCCGAAGACTGCCGCGCGTCCGGCGCCAACAATATGAGCGGCCGCCCCGGGCCGGCCACCGCCTACGGCCTGGCGCGCATGTGCTACGAGCTAATCATGAAGTACGGCCCGCTGGCGGTGACGGCGTGCGAGCAGCAAGTGGTGACGCCGGCATTGGAGCGGGTGGTGGAAGCCAATACCCTGCTCTCCGGCCTCGGCTTCGAAAGCGGCGGCCTGGCGGCGGCGCACGCCATTCACAACGGTCTGACCGTGTTGCCGGAAACGCACCATTACTGGCATGGCGAAAAGGTGGCGTTCGGCGTGCTGGCCATGCTGATGCTGACCAACCGCGAACCGGAGCTGATCGACGAGGTGTACACGCTGTGCGAAGACGTCGGCCTGCCGACCACGCTGGCCGCTCTGGGGCTGGGCGAGGCGGACGACGCGGCGCTGATGCGCGCGGCCGAGGCTGCCTGCGCCGCCGGCGAAACCATCCACAACGAACCGTTCCCGGTCGCGCCGCGGCAGGTCTTGGCGGCGCTTAAGGTGGCCGACGCCTACGGCCGCTCGCGGCTGGGCGGCTGCTGCCACGGCGAGTAATCCCTATTTTCCTCAGGGTTGAATTGCGGCTGGAAAGCCTCACACTAGCCGCATTCATCCCCTCAACGACAGGACAAAAACATGGCAACCGTAACCCTGCGCGGCAACCCGGTGGACGTGGCGGGCAAGCTGCCCGCCAAAGGCGACAAGGCGCCGGCGCTGCAATTGACCAGCGGCGATCTGGCGGAAGTGACGCTGGAGCACTTCGCCGGCAAGCGCAAGATCCTCAACATCTTCCCGAGCGTGGACACCCCTACTTGCGCCATGTCGGTGCGCAAGTTCAACGAAAAGGCCGCCGGCCTCGCCGATACTGTGGTGCTGTGCGTCTCCGCCGACCTGCCGTTCGCGCAAAAGCGCTTCTGCGGCGCGGAAGGCATCGAAGGGGTGGTCAACCTGTCCACCTTCCGCAACCCGGCTTTCGCCGAAGCCTACGGCGTCAAGCTGGCCTCCGGCCCGCTGGCCGGCCTGACCGCGCGCGCGGTGGTGGTGCTGGACGCCGACAACCAGGTGCTGCATAGCCAGCTGGTAGCCGAGATCGGCGACGAGCCGGACTACGCCGCCGCCCTGGCCGCGCTGTAAGCCGGCCGCCGGCGAACAAAAAGCCGACTGCGACGCAGTCGGCTTTTTTCATGGCGCAGGCCGGGATCAGGCTTGCTGCGCGGCGGGCCTGGCTTCGGCCGCGTGTTCGGCCTGCATCGCCGCCACCATGGCCGGGTCGTGCTCGTCGCGCAGATAGCGGGTGTGCCAGCCGCTCCTCACGCCCCAGCCGTAGAAGCACAGCGATACCGCCGCCACCACGGCCATGTCCACGCCGTAAGGCAGCACGCCGATGCCGCCGAAGTCGGCGCTGCCTATCCAGGACAGCAGCGCCATGGTCGGCAGGTACAGCACCATCCACAGCGCGCCCTTCAGCTCCCTGCCGAATTCCGGCCAGCCGGCGCGCGCCTGGTACCAGAAGTACACCGGCAGCGCGGCCACGATCAGGAAGATGATCTCGCCGGTCAGCGGCCAGCGCGCCCAGTACAGCACCAGCGAGGCGCAGACGAAGGCGAACGGGGCGATCAGGCTCAGGCAGGGCAGGCGCAGCGGGCGCGGCAGCTCCGGCGCGCAGCGGCGCAGCGCGGCCACGCTGATCGGGCCGGTCAGGTAGGAGATCACGGTGGCGACCGAGATCACCGCCGCCAGCGTGCCCCAGCCGCGGAAGAAGAACAGGAACACGAAGGACACCGCCAGGTTGAACCACATCGCCGGCCGCGGGATGCGATACAGCGGGTGGATGCGGCCGAAGATGTCCGGCATGGTGCCGTTGCGCTGCATGCCGTAGATCATGCGCGAGGTGGTGGCCATATAGGTGGCGCCGGTGCCGCTGGGGCTGACGAAGGCGTCGAAGTAAAGCAGCATCATCAGCCAGTTGAGGCCGAAGGCCATCGCCAGCTGGGCGAAGGGCGAGCTGAAGTCTATGCCCTGCCAGCCGTGAACCAGATGGGCGGGCGAGAGCGCGCCGAGGAACGCCACCTGCAGCGCGACGTAGATCACCGCCGCCAGCAGGATGGAGCCGACCACGCCGAAGGGCACGCTCTTGCCGGGATTGCGGGCCTCGCCGGCCAGGTTGATCGGGCTCTGGAAGCCGTTGAAGCTGAACACGATGCCGCTGGTCGCCACCGCGGTCATCACGCTGGCCCAGCCGTAAGGCGCGAAGCCGCCGAGCGCCGGGTTGTTCAGGTTCTCCGAATGAAAGCCGCTGTAAACCAGCGCGCCCACGGTCAGCGCCGGCACCACCACCTTGAAGACGGTGATGGCGCTGTTGGCCTTGGCGAACAGCCTGACCCCCCAGTAATTGAGCAGGAAGTAGACGATCACCAGCATGGCGGAGAGGATCAGGCCAAGCGTGCTCAGTTCGCCGTTGTGATAGAGGCCCTGGGCCCAGGCGTAGGGCCAGGAGCTCATGTACTGCACCGAGGCTTCGGCTTCGATCGGAATCACCGAGACGATGGCGATCCAGTTGGCCCAGGCGGCGATGAAGCCCAAGAGCGAACCGTGGGAATAGCGCGCGTAGCGCACCATGCCGCCCGATTCGGGGAACATCGCCCCCAGTTCGGCGTAGCTCAGCGCGATGGCGAGGATGATGACCATGCCGATGATCCAGGCCACGATGGCGGCGGGGCCGGCGATTTGCGCCGCGTGGGCCGCGCCGAACAGCCAGCCCGAGCCGATGATGGAGCCCAGCCCGGTCAGCATCAGGGCGATCGGCCCGATGTGTCGCGAGTGTTGGTGTTGCAAGGTAAGTCTCCTGGTTTGAATCGTGAAAGCGGATAGCGTTGCCGCTGCGAAACGTGAGCGCAGTCAGTGCGGTCTACCCGAATGCCGGGTGGTCCCGGTCTGGAGGTTTTGGAGGGTGAGCTACCGAGGCAGGCCGGATGGCCCGGCGCTGCCGGAGGTTTGGAGTGTCGCCCGATGGGAAGTTTGCGGAATGGAGCCGGCCGCGGAGGGCTGCCGGGTGCAACTAACCACTATCTTTGTGGATGGATTGTAACGCATTGCGCGCCGCCGCCGCCACGCGGGCGACGGGGCGCGCGAATGAATATTAATAAATTCTAATTTTAAAGGTTGGCCTGGTGCTTGGCGGCCACGCGCAGGTAATGCTCGGCGGAATACTTGAAGTAGGCCAGTTCCTCTTCGGTCAGCGGCCGCGCCTGTTTGACCGGGTTGCCCAGGTAGAGATAGCCGGACGCCAGCCTTTTTCCGGGCGGCACCAGGCTGCCGGCGCCGATCAGCACCCGGTCTTCGATCACGACGCGGTCGAGCACGATGCTGCCTATGCCCACTAGCACCTCGTCGCCTATGGTGCAGCCGTGCAGGGTGACGTGATGGCCGATGGTGACGTGGCGGCCGATGCGCAGCGGCGCGCCGGCCGGGTCGGCCGCGGTCTTGTGGCTGACGTGCAGCATGGCGTGGTCCTGCACATTGCTGTTCTCGCCGATGTGGATGGCGTTGACGTCGCCGCGGATCACCGCGCAGGGCCAGACCGACGCGCCCGCCGCCAGCGTCACCTCGCCGATCACCACCGCCGCCGGGTCGATATAGCAGCTGTCGTCGATCTGCGGTTGATGGCCGTCGTAGGGGCGGATATTGCTTTTCATCGCTCTGTCCTTATCTTGTCAGGGATATTATGTCGGTTTGCCGCGTTCTCGGCAGAAGACCCCAATCATACCGTCCATCGCAACAGGATGCTGAAACCATGAGCCAGAACCCGCTTCTCGATTTTTCCGGTTTGCCGCGCTTCGCCGAGATCCGGCCGGAGCACATCACCCCCGCCATCGACCAGCTGCTGGCCGAGGCCCGCGCCGCGGTGGCCCGTCTGACCGCATCCGCCGCCGAACCCGGCTGGGACAGCTTCGTCACGCCGCTGACCGACGCCACCGAGCGCCTGTCGCGAGCCTGGGGCGTGGTGGGCCACCTCAACGCGGTGATGAATACGCCGGAGTTGCGCGACGCTTACAACGCCAACATCCCCAAGCTGTCCGAGTTCTGGACGGAAATGGGCCAGAACCTGGACCTGTTCGCCCGATTCAAGGCGCTGGCCGCCAGCGCCGGCTACGCCGGCTTCAGCGCCGCGCGCAAGAAGATCGTCGAGAACGATCTGCGCGACTTCCGCCTGTCCGGCGCCGAGCTGCCGCAAGCGCAGAAAGAGCGCTTCGCCGCCATCCAGACCCGGCTGGCCGAGCTGGCCGCCAAGTTCGAACAGAACGTGCTGGACGCCACCGACGCCTTCAGCCTGCTGATCGAGGACAAGGCCGAGCTGGCCGGCGTGCCGGAAGATTCGCTGGCACTGTTCGCCGCCGCGGCGGAGGGCGATGGCAAGTCGGGCTACAAGATCACGCTGCAGTTCCCGTTCTACTTCCCGGTGCTGCAATACGCCGACAAGCGCGAGCTGCGCGAGCAGCTGTACCAGGCCTACGTCAAGCGCGCCTCGGAGTTCGGCCCGGCCGAGCTGGACAACAGCCCCATCATCCGCGAGCGCTTGCAGCTGGCGCGCGAAGAAGCGCAGCTGCTGGGCTTCGCCGATTACGCTGAGCTGTCGCTGTTCACCAAGATGGCGGAAAGCCCGGCCCAGGTCATCGCCTTCCTGCGCGATCTGGCGGCCAGGGCCAAGCCGTTCGCGGTTCAGGACCGCCAGGAGCTGGAAGCCTTCGCCCGCGAGGAGCTGGGCATCGATCAGCTGCAGGCCTGGGACCTGGCCTACGCCGCCGAAAAACTGCGCGTGGCCCGCTACGCCTTCTCCGAACAGGAAGTGAAGCAATACTTCCCGGAAGCGCGCGTGGTGCAAGGCCTGTTCAGCGTGGTGGGCACCCTGTTCGGCGTGGAAGTGAAGGAAAGCGGCGCGCCGGTCTGGCACGACGACGTGCGCTTCTACGACATCCTCAAAGACGGCGAGCTGCTGGGCAGTTTCTACTTCGACCTCTACGCTCGCGACGGCAAGCGTTCCGGCGCGTGGATGGACGACGCCCGCGGCCGCCGCAAGAAGGGCGACAGCGTGCAGACGCCGGTAGCCTATCTGACCTGCAACTTCACCCGCCCGGTGGGCGACAAGCCGGCGCTGTTCACCCACGACGAGGTGATCACCCTGTTCCACGAATTCGGCCACGGCCTGCACCACATGCTGACCCGCGTCGACGAGCTGGGCGTCTCCGGCATCAACGGCGTGGAGTGGGACGCGGTGGAGCTGCCCAGCCAGTTCCTGGAAAACTTCGCCTGGGAATGGGACGTGCTGCAGGGCATGACCGCCCATGTCGACAGCGGCGAGCCGCTGCCGCGCGCCCTGTACGACAAGATGCTGGCCGCTAAGAACTTCCAGAGCGGCATGGCCACCGTGCGTCAGCTGGAATTCGCGCTGTTCGACCTCCTGGCCTACAGCCAGCTCGACCCCAGGAGCGGCGACTGGCTGGCTCTGCTTGACGAGGTGCGAGCCGAAGTGGCGGTCAACTTCCCGCCGGCCTACAACCGCTTCCCCAACAGCTTCAGCCACATCTTCGCCGGCGGCTACGCGGCGGGCTATTACAGCTACAAGTGGGCGGAGGTGCTGTCGGCGGACGCCTACGCTGCGTTCGAGGAAACCGGCGGCGCCAACGCCGCTACCGGCCAGCGTTTCTGGGACGAAGTGCTGGCGGTGGGCGGCAGCCGTCCGGCGCTGGAATCGTTCCGCGCCTTCCGCGGCCGCGACCCGCAAATCGACGCTCTGTTGCGCCACTCCGGCATGGTGGCGGAGGCGGTCTAAAATAAATTCGAATTTTAGGAACTCCGTCGATGGCGCCGGCTCTAATCTTCTGCTCAGGGTTGTCTTCCGGAGCAGCAAGCGAGCCAGACGCGTATCAGGGGTAACGATATAGTGTCTATTTCCCGCCTCCGCCCAGCGCGGAGGCGTTTTTTTGCCCATTCGCCGCCGATCCGCGAAAATCGCTTCTACAGCCGGGCCGGCTGCTGCTAAGGTGTCGGCCTTTGTGTTTTCCCCTCTGGAGTTCTCGCCGATGCGTTTTGCCACCTGGAACGTCAATTCCCTCAAGGTTCGCTTGCCCCACGTGCTGCAATGGCTGGCCGACAGCCAGGTGGACGTGCTGTGCCTGCAAGAGTTGAAGATGGATCAGGACGCCTTCCCGTTGGCCGAAATCGAGGCCGCCGGCTATCGCGCCGCCTGGTTCGGCCAGAAAACCTATAACGGCGTGGCCATCCTGGTCAAAGCGCCGCTGGAAATGAGCGACGTGGTCGCCGGCATGCCCGGTTACGACGACGAACAGCGCCGGGTGATCGCCGCGACCGTCGCCGGCGTGCGCGTGATCTGCGGCTACTTCGTCAACGGCGAGGCGGTGGATTCGCCCAAGTACCCCTACAAGCTGGAGTGGTTGTCCCGGCTGGAAGCCTACGTCGCCGCCGAGCTGGCGCGCCATCCGGCGCTGCTGCTCTTGGGCGACTACAACATCGCGCCGGAAGACCGCGACGTGCACGACCCGGAAAGCTGGCAAGGCAAGGTGCTGTGCAGCGAGCCCGAGCGCGACGCCTTCCGCCGCCTGATCGCGCTGGGCCTGTCCGACAGCTTCCGCCTGTTCAACCAGGAAGAAAAACAGTACAGCTGGTGGGATTACCGCCAGATGATGTTCCGCCGCAACAAGGGCGTGCGCATCGACCACATCCTGATCAGCGACGCGCTCAAGCCGCGCGCATTGGGCTGCGAGATCGACAAGGCCCCGCGCAAGTGGGAGCGGCCGTCCGATCATACCCCGGTGATTCTCGAGCTGGCGTCGTAAGCCGCGCTCATCCCTTGCCTGTCCGACCGGCCGCTGGCCGGTTTTTTATCGCCCGCAGCCTGCCGGCGCGCCGGACAAGTCGGCGGCGATCGTCTATAGATAGCCATGCGCCGGCCGCCGGGCGCTTGCCGGCCGGCGGCTGACAAAAAGTACAGTCGGGCCAAAGCCAGCGCCCTGGCGCGGGAATGCCCGGCCGCGTCATCTGTCTGCCATTTGCCGCCGGCAAAATGACTGATTCGCAGCCGTTTTTTTCCGATAGCGCCGTTCGCGCCGCGCGCGCGGGCCCGCGGCGCGCTTTCGGCCAGCCCAAACTATGCCGGTTCGGTTTGGTCTGGCTCAAACCAGGCGGTCTTGGCTCTTGTTAAGCTGAAGACTCCTAAAAATACTGGTGAAGTCGATGACAACCCTGATTCCGCAAGAGGTAGCCAACAAGCGCTATTACCAGGACGTGCCGGATTACATGACCGAGGTGTACGACTGGGCTTACGTCAATCCGCGCAAGGCGCGCCTGCTTGACCGCAAGCTGGTGGTGAGCACCTTGCTGTTCGGCAATGACCAGCGCTTGATGCGCGCGTATCTGGACGCGATCCGGCCGGGCGACAAGGTGTGGCAAGTGGCGCACGTTTACGGCGACTTGGTGCAGCGCGCGGCCGACCGGGCCGGGAGCGCCGGGCGCTTTTTGCTGACCGACGTGACGCCCATCCAGGTGGAGCTGGCCGAGGGCAAGCTCGAGGGCATCGCCCAGGCCGAAGTGGTGCGCGCCGACGCCGCCGGCTTCCAGCTGCCGTTCACCCCGGACCTGGTGTGCAGCTTCTTCCTGCTGCACGAGGTGCCGGAAGACAAGAAGCGCGCCATCGTCGACAACATGCTGGCCCAGGTGCCGGTGGGCGGCCGCGCCATGTTCGTCGATTATCACGGCCCCAAACCGTGGCAGCCGATAGGCTGGCTGCTCAAGTGGGTGAACCGGGTGCTGGAACCGTTCGCCGAAGCCCTGTGGCGCAAGGAGATCAGCGCCTACGCCGAAGAGGCCGACCGTTTCGAGTGGCGCAAGCGCACGGTGTTCGGCGGGGTGTACCAGATCGTCTCCGCCATCCGTCAGCGCTGAGCCATCGCCCACGCCGCGCCGGACGGCCGCGCCAGGGGCGCAGCCGTCCGGAGCGGCGTCGTTTTCGGCCTCGTACGTCGCGTTACAAGGCCTTACAAGGCGCTAACAGACTGGGGGAGAGGGCAGGGCTAGGATACGTCTCAAGGAAACACCAAACACGGTGCCTCGGGGGCCGCAGCCTCCTTACCGACCTGGAGATGAACATGAAAAAGCTGACCCTTCTTGCCCTGTCCGCCGTATTTGGCCTGAGTTCCGCCGCCGGCTTCGCCGCGGACGCATCCGCCCCGGCCAAGGCTCCCGCCGCCAAGGTGGCCCCGGCCGCCAAGAAAGCCGAGAAGAAAAACCCGGCCAAGATCCATCACGCCAAGCAAGCTGAAAAAGTAAGCGCTTCCGCCGCCCAGAAAGCCCAGGCCGCCAAAGCCGACGCATCCGCCCCGGCCAAGAAGCAGGCTCACAAGAAGCACGCTGGCAAGAAGCAGGCCTCCGCCGCCGCGCAAAAGGCCCAGGCCGCCAAGGCCGATGCCTCCGCTCCCAAGGCCAAGAAGGCCAAGAAGCACACCGCCAAGAAGCATGAGGCGTCCGCCGCCCAAAAGGCCCAGGCCGCCAAGAAGGACGCTTCCGCTCCGGCCAAGCATGCCAAGAAGCACGCAGCCAAGAAGCATGAAGCTTCGGCTCAGAAGGCTCAAGCGGCCAAGGCCGACGCCTCCGCTCCGAAGGCCAAGAAGTCCAAGAAGCACGCAGCCAAGAAGCACGAAGCTTCGGCTCAGAAGGCCCAGGCCGCCAAGGCCGACGCTTCCGCTCCGGCCAAGAAGCCGGCTCACAAGCACGGCAAGAAGCCGGTAGCCAAGAAGGAAGCTTCGGCTCAGAAGGCCCAGGCCGCCAAGGCCGACGCTTCCGCCCCGGCCAAGAAGCCGGCTCACAAGCACAGCAAGAAACACGTAGCCAAGAAGCCGGCAGCATCAGCCGCCAAGTAACCAGACGCGTTCTGGCTCGCTAGAAAAGACAGGCCCCAGGCACTGTCGCAAGGGAGGCGCAAGCCTCCCTTTTTTTCGTTCCGGCGCGGGAAGCGGACGTAAAAAAACCGACATCGCTGTCGGTTTTTCGCATTGGCGCGGACGCTTATTTTTCCACGAAGGCGCGTTCGATGGCGTAATCGGCGGGCTCGCCCATGCGCGGGGATTCCTTGAAGCCGAGGCCGTTGAGGATTTCGCACAGGTCGTGCAGCATGCTCGGGCTGCCGCAGATCAGCGCGCGGTCGTGTTCCGGATTCATTTGCGGCAGGCCGATGTCGGCGCACAGTTTGCCGCTGGTGATCAGGTCGGTCAGACGGCCCTGATTGCGGAACGGTTCGCGGGTGACGGTCGGGTAGTAGATCAGCTTTTCCTTCACCATGTCGCCGAAGAATTCGTTTTCCGGCAGTTCCTTGGTGATGTAGTCGTGATAGCCCAGCTCGCTGACCCAGCGCACGCCGTGAGTCAGGATCACCTTGTCGTAGCGTTCGTACACGTCCGGGTCCTTGATGATGGACATGAACGGCGCAAGGCCGGTGCCGGTGGAGAGCAGGTAGAGATTCTTGCCCGGCAGCAGGTTGTCCTGCACCAGGGTGCCGGTCGGCTTCTTGCTGATCAGCACGGTGTCGCCCACCTTCAGGTGCTGCAGACGGGAGGTCAGCGGGCCGTCCTGCACCTTGATGCTGTAAAACTCCAGATGCTCTTCGTAGTTGGAGCTGACGATGGAGTAGGCGCGCATCAGCGGCTTGCCGTCCACTTCCAGGCCTATCATCACGAATTGGCCGTTGATGAAGCGCAGACCGGCGTCGCGGGTGCAGGTAAAGCTGAACAGCGTGTCGTTCCAGTGATGAACGGACAGAACCTTTTCAGCAAAAAAATTCGGAGAAGACATATCTTGTACGGCTCACTATCCAAAGATTCACAGAATGGTGCGTGGCGGCGATTTTACCCCGAAAGCGTCCCCGTTGCCCGGACTATCGGCTGGACGGATGGGGAGGGAGGGCTTGGAGGCGGATCATGTTGGCCGGCGACCATGATAGCCGGCACGGGACCTGCGCATGATATCCGAGGAGTTATAGCTCTAGGAAGATTGTTTGCTGATTTTATTATCGTTTTTTGTTATTTGTTGCGATGCCGCAAGCTTTTCCGGCGCGGGAAAAGCAAGAGGGCGCCGCCAGTGTGGGACGCCCTCCGGGATACTGCTTGGGACCAAATTGAACTTGCGCCGCCTATGCCAACGACTCCCAGGCGCAAGGACGATCACTCCAAAGAACAAGCTGCACAAACAGCGTGACGATGACTGCGGATGACGCTCAGGCCGCGCGATGCGATGACTTCCGGCCTTGAGCGTTGCCCTCTACGGGCAGTGTTACGGGGCGCGCAGGCTCCGTTGGTCGATCAAAAACGCAAACGATGACTTTGTGCAATCTGCAATTCACGAGTTTCAATTCATGTCCGGCAGGCCGGCTGCTTGTAAGGCATGCATCCGTCTTGGATGCTGGTTTGGGTGTTGCTGGCACGCTGTGGTGCTGATCGTTCGGCCGCGTGGCGGGCCGGATCGCAACGCCGGGGTTCAAGCAAGACAGCCGGAAACTGGCCTCTGACACATCCCCAACCCTCCCTGCTGATGCAACGGTTCCAATATAGACCTTTCGTCGTCGGCGGGCAAAGCAATTATTCGCCAGCCGACGGCGCGGCCCATGCCGGCGCGGCGTGATCGCCGTTGGGGCGCAGATGCTGTTCGAACTGGCGGCTGGCGGCTTGCCAGGAATATGCCTCGGCCACCCGCCGCACCTGTTCTCTGTCCAGCGTCAGCGCCTTGAGGCAGGCGGCGCGCAGGTCCCAGTCGAGCGCGCCGCCGCCGCTGTCGCCGACGACGTCCAGCGGGCCGGCCACCGGGAAGGCGGCCACCGGCGTGCCGCAGGCCATCGCCTCCAGCAGCACCAGCCCGAAGGTGTCGGTCAGGCTGGGGAAGACGAACACGTCCGCGGCGCGGTAAAAGCGCGCCAGCTCGGTTTGCGGGAACACGCCGGCGAAATGGACTTCCGGATATTCCTCGCGCAGGCGGGACAGAAGCGGGCCGTCGCCCACCACCCATTTGCAGCCGGGCAGGTCCAGGCGCAGGAAGGCTTCGATGTTTTTTTCCACCGCCACCCGGCCGATGTAGACGAAGCGCGGCGGCTGGCTGTCGTCGAGGCGCGCGCGTTCGCCGGGGCAGAACAGGCGGGTGTCCACGCCGCGGCTCCACAGCTTGACGTTGCGAAACCCGCGCGCGCTCAGATCGTCGACGATGGACTGAGTGGGCGCCATCACCGCCTGGCCTGCGTTGTGGAAGCGGCGCATCCAGGCGTAGCTGGCCGCGAGCGGCAGGCGGCAGCGGGCGTGGATGTATTCCGGGAAGCGGGTGTGGTAGGCGGTGGTGAACGCCAGGCCGCGTTTCAGGCAGTAGCGGCGGGCGGCCATGCCCAGGGGCCCTTCGGTGGCGATG
Organism: Xenophilus sp. AP218F; assembly: GCA_002213445.1. Taxonomy (GTDB): domain Bacteria; phylum Pseudomonadota; class Gammaproteobacteria; order Burkholderiales; family Chromobacteriaceae; genus Chromobacterium. The sequence continues at coordinate 50,097 of NJIE01000028.1, forward strand.
TGGATGGCGTCCGGGGCGAAGCCGGCGATGCGTTGCGCCACTTGGCGGTAGGGAAACAGCGACAGGCGGATGTCGGGGTAGGTGGGGCAGGGCAGGGTGCGGAATTCCAGCGGCGTGATCAGGTTGACCTGATGGCCGAAGCCGTCCAGCTCGCGGGCGGTTTCGGTGAGGGAGCGCACCACGCCGTTGACCTGCGGTTTCCAGGCGTCGGTGATGATCAGGATACGCATGTGGACTCCTGGGCGGCTGCCGGTTGCGAAGAGGAAAGCGGGGCGGCGGAAAGCTCGGTCCAGTACAGCACCTGCAAGCTGCCGTCCGGGTGTTCGACCAGCGCCGACAGGCTCTCCACCCAGTCGCCGCTGTTGCCGTAGAGGATGCCGTCTATCTCGCGGATTTCCGGCTTGTGGATGTGGCCGCAGATCACGCCGTCGAAGCCGCGCCGCCTGGCCTCGCCGGCCAGCACAGTCTCGAACTGGCTGATGAAGTTCACCGCGTTCTTCACCTTGTGCTTGAGGTATTGCGACAGCGACCAGTAGGGCAGGCCCAGCTTGGCGCGCAGCCAGTTGAAGCCGCGGTTGAGCTGCAGGATCAGCGTGTACAGATTGTCGCCCAGGTAGGCCAGCCACTTGGCGTACTGGATGACGCCGTCGAAGGCGTCGCCGTGCACGATCAGCAGCCGCTTGCCGTCGGCGGTGCGGTGCTCGCATTCGTGGCGGATGGCGATGCCGCCGAAGTCCAGTCCCGCGTACTGGCGGGCGGCCTCGTCGTGGTTGCCGGGGATATAGATCACCTGGCAGCCCTTGCGCGCGCGGCGCAGCAGCTTCTGCACCACGTCGTTGTGGCTTTGCTTCCAGAACCAGGATTTCTTCAGCTGCCAGCCGTCGACGATGTCGCCGACCAGGTAGAGATAATCGGATTCGTGCCGGCGCAGGAAGTCCAGCAGATGCTCGGCGCGGCAGCCGGGCGTGCCCAGATGGACGTCGGAAATCCAGATGCTGCGCAGGCGGCGGGCGGCTTCGGGGGCGGGATCGGGCTGCATGGCGTATCCGTCTTCCGTGGCGACCGGCTCATGCTGCCGCGGCAAGATGACCGGCGGATATCGCTTTGTTGACAACCGGATGACGCGTAGCGGGCGCATGTCCTTGCGCCGGGCAGGGGCGAATTGAAAACGCCGATGACCGGTTTGGATCTTTGAATTGCCGGGTCTGCGCGGCGGGGTTTCAATGAACGCCACTCTTTTTCCCGTCGGAGTTTGCCGTGTTTCATTCTTCTGTCGCCCGTCAAGCGGCGCTGGTCGGCGCGCTGGTGCTGGCCGGCCTCAATCTGCGTCCGGCGCTGGCCGCCATCGGGCCTTTGCTGGCGGCGATTCGCGCCGATCTGCCCATGAGTTACGTCCAGGTGTCCGGACTGACGATGCTGCCGGTGCTGGCCATGGGCCTGGCCATGTTTCGCGGCGGCAGGCTGAGCGCGCGCTGGGGCGAGCACCGCGTCGTGGGGCTGGCCCTGGCGTTGATCGGGCTGGCCAGTCTGGCCAGGCTGTTCGCCTCATCGGTCTGGGGTCTGATGGCCAGCGCGCTGGCGGCCGGGGCGGGCATCGCTCTGGTCCAGGCGGTGTTGCCGGGGCTGATCAAACGCCGTTTCCCGCAGCGGCTTGCCGGGCTGATGGGGATTTACGTCACCGCCATCATGGCCGGCGCGGCCTTGTCGGCGGCGCTGTCGCCGTGGATGGCGGCGCGTTTCGGGCACTGGCAGGGCGGGCTGGCCGTCTGGTCGGCGCTGGCGTTGCTCGCGCTGGCCGGCTGGCATGGCGTCGGCGGGCAGGTGACGGGCGAGGCCGATGCGCCGCGCCGCGCGCCGCCGGCGGCGTCCTTCGCCGGCCAGCCTCGCGCCTGGCTACTGGGCGTGTTTTTCGGTTTGGGGACGGCGGCGTATACCTGCGTGCTGGCCTGGCTGCCGCCCTATTTTGTCGAACAGGGCTGGCAGGCGACCGAGTCCGGCTTGCTGCTGGCGCTGTTGACCGGCATGGAAGTGTTGTCCGGCCTGCTGATGCCGGCGCTGGCCGCGCGCAGCCTTGACCGGCGGCCGACGCTGTTCCTGTTGCTGACCCTGGTCATCATCGGCTTTTTCGGCCTGGCGCTGGCGCCGCTGAGCCAACCTCTGCTATGGGCTTGCCTGCTGGGTTTGGGCATCGGCGGCCTGTTCCCGCTCAGTCTGATCGTGGCGATGGATCATCTGGATTCGCCGCGGCGGGCCGGCGAGCTGACCGCCTTCGTTCAAGGCGTGGGCTATCTGATCGCGGCGCTCTCTCCGCTGGCGGCCGGCTGGATCAAGGACCTCACGGCCAGTTTCGCGCAAGCCTGGCAACTGCTGGCGCTGATGAGCGCGGCGATGCTGGCCATGGCCTGGCGCTTCCGGCCGAGGGACTATGCCCGCCATTTCCCTGGCGGCTAGCGCTCAAGACTGGCGCAGGTCTCGATCAGCTGACGCCGCAGCCAGCGGTTGGCGGCTTGTTCTTGCCGCCTGGCGCTCCACGCCATCTCCAGGCTGAAACCGGGCAGCCCCGCCGGCGCGGGACGGGCGGCGATGCCGGGCCGCCGCAGCCGCGGCAGCAGGCGTTCCGGCAGCATCAGCAGCAAGGGGCTGTCCGGCAGCAAGGACATGGCGCTGTAATAGCTATTGGTATGGGCGGCGATTTGACGGCTGAGGCCCTGGGCGGCCAGCCAGCCGTCCACCAGATTGCGAGCGCCGTGCCAGGGCGTGGGAAAGACATGCCGGCGCGCCAGAAACTGCTCCAGCGGCATCGCCTCTTCGCAGTCCGCGACGCCGGCCTCCACGATCAGCAGCCGGTCTGCCAGCAGGGTCTGGCTGAGGAGCCCGGACGCTGGACGGGAAGGATCGGGGCCGAACAGCAGGGCGAGATCGATTTCGCCGTCGGCCAGCTGGCGGTGGGGCAGCGCCTGCTCGGGCTTGCGGATGCGCAGCGTCGCCCGCGCGCCGGCGGCTTGCAGCCTGGCCAGCAGCGCCGGCAGGATCAGGATCTCGAAGTATTCGGGCGCGTAGACGGTGAAGGCCGCATCCTGCGTCTGCGGGTCGAAGAGGGCGGCTTCCTGCTGGCAGGCGGCCATCGTTTGCAGCATCTGCTGAATCCGGGGATGGAGCAGGTCGGCGCGATGGGTGGGCGTCATGCCCTGGCTGGTCGGCACGAACAAGGCGTCGCCCAGCGCGTCGCGCAACCGCTTCAGTCCGTAGCTGACGCTGGATTGGCTGAGGTCCAGTTCGGCGGCGGCGGCGGTGACGCTGCGGAGTTGATGGATGCGTTCGAAAATCAGCAGATCCTGAAAATCGAGCTTGCGCACCCGGTTGTTGAGCTGCATGGCGGCCTGTCTGGCGGGGTGGGGGTGGTCATTATACTTTTGTCATCAATGGCCGTAATCCGGCGGCGAAGGCGCGGCCAGCGCCGGTTTTCTTGGCATCGCTTAAGGCCGGCTTAAGCCGCATCTGTTTTAATGCAGGCTGACGCTTATCGGGAGAAGAACATGCGGATTCTGGCGGTGGAGGATGACGCCCAGATCGGCGACGGCCTCAAGGCCGGGCTGGAACAGCTGGGTTTTGTCGTCGATTGGCTGCGCAACGGCAAGGACGGCCTGGCGGCGCTGTCGGCCGCGCCCTACGACGCGGTGGTGCTGGATCTGGGCTTGCCGGGCATGGACGGGCTGGACATTCTCAGCGCCTGGCGGCGCGGCGGGCGCGATGTGCCGGTGCTGGTGCTGACCGCGCGCGACGCGCTGGCCGACCGCATCGGCGGGCTGGACGCCGGGGCCGACGACTATCTGGTCAAGCCCTTCGCGCTGGCCGAGGTGGCCGCCCGGTTGCGCGCGCTGCATCGCCGCCGCCACGGCCAGACCACGCCGCAGTGGCGGCACGGCCGCCTCAGTTTCGACCCGGTGGCGCGGCGCGCGACGCTGGACGACGAGCCGCTGGAATTGACCGCGCGCGAGCTGGCGCTGCTGGAGTTGCTGCTCAGCCACAAGGGACGGGTGCTGCCGCGCGAACTGATCGAGGAAAAGCTGTACGGCTGGGACCAGGAGCTGGAGAGCAACGCGGTGGAGGTGCACGTCCACCACCTGCGCAAGAAGCTGGGCAGCGCCTTCATCCGCACCCAGCGCGGCGTCGGCTACACGCTGGGAGAGCCGGCATGAGGCCGCTGCGCAGCCTGCAGGCCCGATTGACGCTGCTGATGCTGCTGATCGTGCCCTTGATCTGGCTGCTGGCGTCGGCGTCGGCGGCCTGGAGCGTGCACAAGCAGATCGACGAGCTGTACGACACCGAAATGGCGCAGTTCGCCCGCCAGTTGCTGACGCTGGAGCTGCGCGGCGACGTCGATCCGCATATCCCGCCCAAGCTCAAGCACCTGCTGCGCGGCGGCGACAAGGGCGAGATCGACAACGACGAGTTCGGCCTGGCGGTCTGGAACGCGCAGGGCGATTTGCTGCTCAGCGACGGCCGCGGCCGGCGCTTCCGCTTCGCGCCGGACAAGCGCGGCTTCTACGACTACGAAGGCCGCGACGATGACCATCGCTGGCGGCTGATCTATCTGGCCGACCCGGAAAGCGGCCGCCATGTCGCGGTGGGCCAGCGCGCCGAGATGCGCCACGAGATGGTGCTGGAGGTGATTCTGGCGCAGCTGACGCCGTGGCTGGCGGGCTTGCCGCTGATGCTGCTGCTGATCTTGTGGGCGCTGCGGCGCGAGCTGCGGCCGCTGCGGCGGGTGGCCGCCGGCATCGCCGCGCGCGACCCGGCCGATCAGACTCCGGTGCGCGACGCGGTGCCGTCGGAAATCCAGCCGCTGCTGGACGCGCTCAACACGCTGTTCGAACGGGTGGCGACCATGCTGGAGCGCGAGCGCCGCTTCACCGCCGACGCGGCCCACGAGCTGCGCACGCCGCTGGCCGGCTTGCGGGTGCAGGCCGAGGTGATCGGCCTGATGCGCGACGAAGCCAAGCGCCAGCACGCGCTGGAGCAATTGCAGCTGGGCATCGTGCGCGCCACCCGGCTGGTGGAGCAACTGCTGGCCATGTCGCGGCTGGACCCCTTGCAGGGCTTGTCGCAACGTTCGCCCATCCGCTGGCGCGAGGCCGTGGAGCGGGTGATGGCCGAACTGGAGGCCGAGGCCGCCGGCAAGCGGATCGCGCTGCGGGGCGATTGGCGTTGCCCGGACGAGGAAGTCCTGCCCTTGTCCGGCGACCAGACCCTGCTGGAGCTTCTGCTGCGCAATCTTCTGGAAAACGCCGTGCGCTACAGCCCGCCGGACAGCCTGGTCGCGGTGGAGCTGTCGCCGCAGGCGGTGACGGTGCGCGACCAGGGGCCGGGCATCGCGCCGGAGTATCTGGAGCGGGTGCGCGAGCGCTTCTTCCGTCCGCCGGGCCAGGACGTGGCCGGCAGCGGCCTGGGCCTGTCCATCGTCGAGCGGGTGGCCGATCTGCACGGTTTGCGCCTGCGGCTGGCCAACCGGGAGGAGGGCGGGCTTTCGGCCGAGCTGAGCCGGCGTTGAGCGCCTGCGACAATTGGTCGCAGCGCCGGCGGCGGCGATGAGAGTATGCTGTGTCGGTCGGGAAGCGTTTCCCGGCCTCCAATGTTGCGGCCCGCCCTGACCCGGCGGGCTTTTTCTTGCCTGCGCGTCACAGCGCGGCGCCGCAGCGCTGGCAGAAGCGCGCGCCGTCGGCGGGCTCGCCGCCGCAGCGGCCGCAGGCCGGCGGCGTTCGCGCTCGACCGCAGCCCGGACAGAAGCGGGCATCCATCGGCAGCGGCTGGCGGCAGCCCGGGCACGCGGCGGCGGGCAAAGAAGAGTGGCGGTTATCGCGGCGATGGCGGCGGTCGGCGCGGCCGTGGTGTCCGCCCAGCCATTTGTCCAGCAATCCCATTGGCGTTCTCCTGATGGCGTTGGCGGCGAAAAGATCCGCCGCTGCCGCCAGTAAGCGGCCTGTAGCCGCTACAGGGTCAAGCGCTCAAGGGCGGGAGGCGAAACGCATGCGCCAGAACAGGACGTTGCAAACCCCGCCGGCCACCGCGCCCAGATAGATCGTCATCGCGTCGTTGTAGAACAGCGGCTCGGCCAGACGGGCGTAGAGCAGGGTCGCGACGCTGCCGCTGAACGCGCCGGGCAGGAAGGCGGCCAGGACCAGCAGCCAGGCTGGCCAGCTTTGCTGCCAGCCGGCGATCGCGCCGGCCAGCAGCATGCGCAGCGGGCATAGCAGCAGGCCCGTCGCCATGGCCGGTATCGCCCCCATCAGATAGGCCATCATCGGCACCACGCCGCTGGCCAGCAGCCCGACCATGGGCCCGAGCAGGATGAACAGCGTCAGGCCGCAGGCCAGGATTTTCAGGTAGGGAGTCTTCATGCTTCCGCCATCGGGAAAAAGGCTTCCAGCCTAGCAGACTGCAAGCCTGGCGACGAGTGGCTCAAGGCGCGGCGAAGGGGTCGGACAGCGCCGGGTCGTTCACCAGCTTGTCATCGCTGAGCGTCTTCAGGAAGGCGAGCAGGTCGGCCTGGTCGCGCGCGCTCAGGCGGATGCGGTCCAGCAGCGGCGATTTGTAGGGGTTGGCGCGGCCGTCGCCGCCCTTGCCGCCGTGGCGGCCGCGCTCGGCGAAGACGCGGATGGTCTCCTCCAGCGTGGCGACGCTGCCGTCGTGCATGTAGGGCGCGGTCAACGCCGCGTTGCGCAGGCTGGGGCTGCGGAAGCGGCCCATGTCGCTTGGCTTGCCGCTCAGTTCCAGCACGCCGCGGTTGGGGAAGGGATAGCCGCCCTTGCCGTCCAGATTGTAGAGGCCGACGTTGTGGAACGGTTGTCCCTGGCTCGCGCCGGCCATCTGGTCGTCGAAATTGGGGCTGCCGTGGCAGCGGTAGCACTGGCCGCGTTCCGAGTTGAACAGTTTGAGGCCGCGCAGCTCGGCGGCGGAGAGCCGCGCCTGGCCGGCTCGGTACCGGTCGTAGCGCGAGTTGAACGACACGATGCCGCGCTCGAAGCTGGCGATGGCCTTGACGATGTTGGCCAGCGTCAGCGGCGACGCTTCGCCGGGGAAGGCGCGCGCGAATTCCCGCGCGTAACGCGGGTCGGCGCGCAGCCTTTCCAGCACGGCGGGCAGATTGCGGTCGTTGAGGCCCATCTCCACCGGTTCGGTGCGGAACAGCGGGCCGTCCATCTGCCGCTCCAGCGTGGTCAGCGAATAATTGGCCCAGGTATAGGTCTGGTGCCAGGCGGCGTTGGCCAGCGGCTGCGAGTTGCGCAGCGTGCGCTCGCCGGCGTCGCCCAGCGACAGCGGCGCGCTGTCGCTGAACGCCTTGGCTTGCGGGTGGCAACTGGCGCAGCTGAGGCGGCCGCTGCCCGACAGGCGCTTGTCGTAGAACAGGTAACGTCCCAACTGGAACTTGGCTTGCGTCATCGGATTGTCGGCCGGAACCGGCGGCGGCGCGACGCCGGCGGGCAGATTCCAGCGCCAGTCCGAGGCCGGCTGCGGACTGGCCGCGTCGCCTCGCGGCGGCGGCTGGCCGCCGGGTTGGCAGGCGGCCAGCAGCGCCAGCAGGCCGCTACTCAAAAGTGCGGCTGCCAGTTGTTTCATGTCCCGAGCTTCTCCAGGCGGAACGCTTTGGCGCTGCCGATTTGCAGACCGCCGTCCTTGCTGTTCGCGCTGCTGTCGTCCAGACGCAGGCCCAGTTGCTGGAAGATGGGCCGGCATTGCTGGTCGGTGACGTTGGACTTGCAACCGGCGTCGTCGCTGTCGTCGCGGCTGATGTCGTTGTCGGCGAACAATTGGCGGATATCCAGCGTGACCTGTTGTTCATTCGGATTGAAACGCTGGAACGCCACTTTGAAGCGGTTGGGTTTGCCGCAGAGGTAGCCGCCGGGCGTGTTGCGGTTCGGGCGGCAGTCAGTGGAGCCGAGGTGAAAAGCCCATTTGGCCTCGTTGCTGCCATCGGCGCGTTTGACCCCGCCATTGGGGGCCAGGTCGATGCGCATGAAGCGGTGGCCGGACTGCCATTCCCACATGACCCAGTAAACCCCCAGGATGGGGTGCGGCGCGCTGTGCGCCGCTTGGTGGTTGAGCCCGATCAGGCTGCCATCTGCGGCCTTGGCTGAAATGGGTACCCCTACCTTGAAGCTCAGACCTGTGTAGTTGCCGGACGGCACATTGCCCACCACCTGCTGATTGCTGCCGTCTATGGGGGTATCCCCCAGAGGAATAGCGGTTTTGCAGCTGCCGCCGGCAAAGTCCAGCAAGGCCAGATTCAGGTATTGCCATGGGCTGTGCTGATCCAGTTCCAGCGGCACTTCTTGACCGTTTTCGGCAATCAGCGCCACGTCGTGGACGTAGATCAGGCCTTCGGTGAGCTTGGCGCTGGCATGAGACAGGCCGATGTCGGAAAGTTGAGCGCCGCAGGCTGCGGTGGTATTGCCGGCCTTGAGCGCAAAGCGGACGGTTGTCGCTCCACCTTGAAAGAGACTGACTGGCGGCTGAGTTTCTCCGGCAGGACTGCTGCTGTCCACGACGACGGGCGGGGTGGGATGATTGCCTGCATCCTCGGCGCGCGCTGGCGGCGCCGCCGTTTGGCTGACGCTGACGCCGCCTCCCGAGCAGGCGGCCAAGATCAGGCAGAGCGGAACCATCCGCATCCGGTGCTTGTTGTTCATCACGGTTCTCCAGTTTTTTATTATCAGGCGATGCCGGCTGCCGGATGGCAGCGGGCGGAAGGCTTACCAATGCGCCTGCAATTTCATCCACAGCGTGCGGCCGGGCTCATTGACGCGCAGGGCGCGAGCGTAGCCGGCCACGTCCGCGCCGCCCTTGCTGATGTGTTCGGCGTAGGCGCGGTTGAACAGGTTGTCGATGCCGGCGGTCAGCTTCAGCGCCTTGCTGATCCGCCAGCCGCCGTTCAGCGACAGGATGGCGTAGCCGGAGGTGGGGCCCAGATCGCTGCTGGCGATATTGCCCTGGCCGACGGCGTAGCGTTCTTGCGCCGCGGCCGCCTTCCAGACCAGCGCGCCGGCCCAGGTCTGGTTGTCCCAGCCGAGGCTGACGGTGGCGGTCAGGGGCGGGGTCTGCGCCAGGGGCTTGTTGTCGGTGGCGTTGGCGCCCCAGCTGTAGGCGGCGCTGCCGGACAGCTGCCACTGCGGCGCGAATCGCCAGGACAGGTCCGCCTCGAAGCCGTAACGGTAAGCCAGGATGTTGCGGGTGGTCTGGGACGCGGCGTTGTCGATCAGCAGAAAGTCGTCGATGCGGCCGAGGTAGGCGGACAGCGAGCCCTGGACGGTGTCGCCCTTGTACAGCGCGCCGACGTCCAGCTGCGTATTGCGCTCCGGCTGCAACACGGGGCGGCTGGAGGCGACGTTGCTGCGCTCCCAGTAGTCGGGCGCGCGCTCGGCCACGCCGACGCCGGCGTAGGGCGTCCAGTCGCCCAGCTGGTATTCGTAGCGCGCGAAGCCGCTGTAAAGCCGGTAATCCTGCAATTGCTCGCCGCGGCCGGCGCTGGCGTCGTAGTAGGCGCGCACCCGGTCGTGGCGCCAGCCGGCGTGGACGGCCCCGCCGGCGAGGGGCGCGCTGCCTTCCAGATAGACGCCCTGGCGTTCCAGATGCTGATCCGCCGCGCGCGGCAGGCTGGCGTAGTCCGTGCCGCCGACGCGGCTGGTGTGGCGGTCGCGCTGCCAGTCGACGCCCAGCGTGAAGTCGATATCGTAAAGCGCGAGATCGGCTTCCAGCTTGGCGGCGTTGGTGTCCCGGTCCGGATTGCTGGCGCGCGGCGTCTTGCCGGGCGCGAGCGGCCGCAGCGAGTAGTTGTCCATCACGTGGTCGGCGTAGCTGTGGTTGGCGGTCAGGCGCAGCGCGTCCAGCCACGGCGCGAGATTGCGCTGCTCGGCCTTGACGCCCCAGGCGTCGCGGTCGAAGCGGCTGCCGTCCATGCCGCGGTCGGCGTAGGCGGCGTGGCCGCGGCTGACGTCGGCGGACACTTCCAGCGTGGTGTCGCGGCCGGGCGTCAGGCCGGCGATCACGCTCTGGCTGTCGCGCTGGTAGGCCGAGTGCACTTTCTGGCCGTCGCCGTCGCGGTAATCGTCCGCCTGGTTGCGGGTGCCGATCAGGCGCAGATAGCCCAGCGGGCCGCCGAGCGTGAGGTCGGCGTAGCCGTCCAGACGTTGGGCGCTGCCGCCAAGCAGGCTGCCGTCAAAGCGCAGGCCCGGCTCGTCGAAGGGTTTGGTCTTGCGCTCGAAACTCACCGCGCCGCCGATCAGCGCGCCGCCGTATTTCACCGACTGCGGCCCCTTGATCACCACCACCTTGTCGTAGGCGTCGGGAAACAGGTAGGCGGTGGGCGGGTCCATGCGGCCGGGGCAGCCGCCGTAGACGAAGCCGTCGTTGGCGAGGATGTTCAGCCGGGAGCCGCCCAGACCGCGCAGCAGCGGGTCGCCGGAGCTGCCGCCCTTGCGCGCCACGCTGAAACCGGGGATGGATTTGAGCAGGTCGGCGCCGTCGCCGGCCGGCACCGGCTGGCGCGGCGCGCGCGGGTCGGTTTCCACGCGCAGCGGCTGCGCGGTCTTGACCGCGGTCACGACGATGGCGTCGCCTTGAAACACGGGAACATCGGAGGCAAAGGCATGGCAAACCGCCAGCGCCAGCGGCACGGGCAGGAGGGTCGGTCTGATTTTCATCGCGGAATGGCTGTTTTATGAAATTTGCGGCGATGCTAGTGCAAACCATTTTTTTCAGGAATGCGGCATATTGTCGCAGCGCTGGCCGCGGCGGCTTGGTGGTAAAGTGACGGCCATGAAATGGAACGCATTCCGATCCGATCTGGCGACCGACGCCGGCGAGGCCGTGCGCCTGGTCGGCCGGCTGCGCTGGCTGATGCTGGCGCTGGCCGCCGGCCTGATCCTGGCCTGCCGCGCGCTGGATATCGCGCTGCCCTGGCTGCTGGTCGGCCAGTCGCTGGCGATCCTGGCGCTGGCCAACCTGGCGCTGGCGGCGCGCTTGCGGCGAGGGGCCGCGCCGCTGGTCGTCCTGCGCTGGGGCTTGCTGGCCGACGTGGCGGCGTTGACCGAGCTGCTGGCCTTCAGCGGCGGCGCGGCCAATCCGCTCGCTTCGCTGTACCTGCCGCCGGTCCTGTTCGCCGCGCTGCTCTCGCCGGGCCGCTTCGCCTGGCTGCTGGCCGGGCTCAGCATCGCCGCCTACGGCGCCTTGTTCCAGTGGCATCTGGACTGGCCGCTGCACGGCGGCGACGCCGCTTACGCGTTCAATCTGCACCTGGCGGGCATGTGGGGCAGCTTCGCCCTGTCGGCCTTGCTGATCGCCGGCTTCGTGTCCTGGATGGCGGGCCAGCTCAGGCGGCAGGGCGAGGCGCTGGCGGCGGCGCGTGAAACCCAGCTGCGCGACGAGCAGCTGCTGGCGGTGGGCATGCAGGCTGCCGGAGCGGCGCACGCGCTGTCCACCCCGCTCAACACCCTGACCCTGCTGGTGGACGAGTTGCTGGAAGATCACGGCGACGGCGCGCTGGCCCAGGATCTGCGCCTGATGCAGGCGCAGCTGCAAAGCTGCCGCCAGACGCTGGCGCGGCTCAAGCACGGCTCGGAGCCCGATCCGGGCTGCGCGCCCTTGTTCGCCACGCTGGCCGAGCGGCTGGAAGGCTGGCGCAGCCTGCGGCCCGACGTGAGGCTGGCCTGGCAGGCGCCGGAAGGTCGCGATCCGCTGGTGCGGCTGGACCCGGCGTTCTGGCCGGCGTTTTTCAATCTGATCAACAACGCGGCCGAGGCCGGCGGCGGCGAACTGGCGGTCAGCGCCAGCCTGTCCGGCTCCGATTTGCGGCTGGACATCGTCAATCGCCAGGGCTGCCTGAGCCCGGCCCAGCTGGCGCGCGCCGGGCTGGCGCCGCTGGAGTCGGCCAAGCCGGCCGGCATGGGGCTGGGCGTGATGCTCAGCCACGCCACGCTGGCGCGGCTGGGCGGCACGCTGAGCCTGGATAACCGGGCGCAGGGCGGGGTGCACGCCCGCGTTTGCCTGCCGCTGAAGCTGGAGGGGGCGTGATGGATTTTCTGCTGATAGACGACGACGAGGCTTTTTCCATGGTGCTGGCGCGCTCGTTGGCCCGGCGCGGCTTCCAGGCGGGCTGCGCGCGCGACGCAGCGGCCGCCTTGCGCGAGGCGGGCTCGCAGCCGCCGCGCATTCTGCTGGACCTGAACCTGGACGGCGACAGCGGCCTCAAGCTGCTGCCCGAGCTGCTGCGCGTCAGCCCGGCCAGCGCCATCGTGGTGCTCACCGGCTACGCCAGCATCGCCACCGCGGTGGAGGCCACCAAGCTCGGAGCGGTGCAGTACCTGGCCAAGCCGGCGAGCGTGGACGACATCCTGGCGGCTTTCGAGCAACTGGCGGCCAACCCCGAGCTGCCGCTGGCGCCGCAGCCGATGTCCTTGCGCCGCGTCACCTGGGAGCACCTGCAACGGGTGCTGGCCGAGAACGACGGCAATATCTCCGCCACGGCGCGAGCGCTGAACATGCATCGCCGCACCCTGCAGCGGATGCTGGCCAAGAAGCCCGTCAAGAGCTAGCCATGCCAAGCGTATAAACCGCGCCGCGCCATCCCATCAGAAAAATTGATTGGAGCCATTGCTCGACTCTGGCGTAAGTTGTTGAATCCATACCGACAAAGGGGGATTCAAGATGTTGCGCGGACAAATGATGAACCAGCCCTTGCTGATTTCAGACCTGCTGCGACACGCCGAGACCTATCACGGCGATACCGAGATCGTGTCGCGCACGGTGGAAGGGCCGATCCACCGCTACACCTACCGCGACGCCGCGCGGCGCGCGCGGCAGCTGGCCAACGCGCTCTCGGCGCTGGGCGTGGCAGCGGGCGACCGGGTGGGGACGCTGGCCTGGAACGGCTATCGCCACTTTGAAATCTACTTCGCCGTCTCCGGCCACGGCGCGGTGTGCCACACCGTCAACCCGCGCCTGTTCGCCGAGCAGATCGCCTGGATCATCAATCACGCCGAAGACAGGGTGCTGATGTTCGACGCCACCTTCCTGCCGCTGGTGGCGCAAATCGCCGGCCAGCTCGCCAGCGTCGAGCATTTCGTCCTGCTGGGCGACCGCGCCAGCCTGCCCGCCGACAGCGGCGTCCCCAACCTTGTCAGCTACGAAGACCTGATCAACAGCCACAGCGACGCCTATCGGTGGCCCAGCTTCGACGAAAACACCGCCTCCAGCCTGTGCTACACCTCCGGTACCACCGGCCATCCCAAGGGCGTGCTGTTCTCGCACCGCTCCACCGTGCTGCACGCCTACGGCAGCGCCCTGCCCGACAGTTTCGATCTGTCGGCGCGCTCGGTGGTGATGCCGGTGGTGCCGATGTTCCACGTCAACGCCTGGGGCCTCCCCTACAGCTGCGCGATGAACGGCTGCAAGCTGGTGCTGCCCGGCCAGAAAATGGACGGCGCGAGCCTGCACCAGCTGATCGCCGAGGAGGGCGTAACCGTCACCGCCGGCGTGCCGACGGTGTGGATGCTGCTGTTGCAGCATTGTCAGTCGCGCCAGCTGTCGCTCGCGCCGCTCAAACGCGTCATCGCCGGCGGCTCGGCGGTGCCGGAGAGCATGATCGAGCAACTGGCCGAACACGGCGTGGAAATGCGCCAGCTGTGGGGCATGACCGAGGTGTCGCCGTGCGGCACCACCTGCACACCCAAGCTCAAGCACCAGGGCATGGCGCGCAAGGACGAACTGAACCTGCTGACCAAGCAGGGCCGGCCGATTTACGGCGTGGACATCCGCATCGTCGACGATGCCGGTCTGCCGCTGCCGCACGACGGCGTCGCTTTCGGCAATCTGCAAGTGAAGGGGCCGTGGGTGCTGTCGCAGTATTACCGGCGCGAACTGGACGGCAGCCACAGCGGCGACGGCTGGTTCAACACCGGCGACGTGGTGACCATAGACCCGGACGGCTACATGCGCGTCACCGACCGCACCAAGGACGTGATCAAGTCCGGCGGCGAATGGATCAGCTCCATCGAACTGGAAAACATCCTGGTGGGCCACCCCGCGGTGGCGGAGGCGGCGGCGATAGGCGTACCGCACCCCAAGTGGGACGAGCGGCCGCTGATGGTGGTGGCGCTCAAACCCGGCGCCCAGGCCAGCCGCGACGAGCTGCTGGCGTTCTACGACGGCAAGATCGCCAAATGGTGGACGCCGGACGACGTGGCCTTCGTCGACGAATTGCCGCACACCGCCACCGGCAAATTGCTGAAGATGAAGCTGCGCGAGCAATTCCGCGATTATCAATGGAAGAGTTGAGGTTTTGCTCTATTTTGTGGATTTTGCTAGAGCAATTGCGCTAGAATGCCGGCTGCACTGAAAACCGCAAGGCTTTGAGGTGTTAGCCCCTCGAAATATCGGCCGGCGCAAGCCGATCCGATGTTTCTTCCTCGTGTTGACCCCTGTCGCCTTTCGGCCGCAGGGGATTTTTTTTGCATCCGGTTTGCGGACGGACTTTGTGGCGTTTGCGACAAGGCCCCTTGTCCAACGCAAATGCCATGAGATTGATCAACAGGCAGGCCGCGGCGCTGATGTAGCGTAAGCCGGTTACTTTGTTAATGTCTGTGGCTATAATCAGCAGGAATAAAAATAGCAAACGGTTAACGATCGAAGGACGAGAGGGAACACTCAACATGAAATCACTACGCAGCCGCTTGATTGCGCTGAACGCACTGCTGATGGCGGTGTTTGGTCTGGTGCTGGTCACCATCGTCTTCGTGCAGATGCGCAGCGAAATCCTGCAAGGCCTGAACCAGGAGTTCGGCGCCATGCTCAAGGGACAAAGCTCGGTTGTCACAACCTGGCTGACCGAGAAGAAGCAGCAAATCGTGGCTCAGGCCGGAGTGGCGGCGGAGCCGGACGCGCTGCGATTTCTGAAAACCGGCGCCAAGGCAGGCGGCTTCAATGTCAATTACGCCGGCTTCGCCGACGGCCATTCCATCTTTTCCGACGACTGGGTCGCCCCCGCAGATTACAAGGTGGCAGAGCGCGACTGGTACAAGCAGGCCAAGACGGCGGGTCAAGCCATCGTTACCGATCCCTACGTCGACGAAGCCACCAAGAAACTGAACGTCACCATCGCCGCGCCGTTCAATCACGGCGCGGTCAATGGCGTGGTCGCCGGCGACGTGATGGTGGACGCGCTGGTCAAGTCCGTGCTGTCGCTCAAGGTGCGCGGCAACGGCTACGCTTTCATCGTGGACAAGAAGGGCACCGTCATTGCCCACCCTCAGAATGATCTGACGTTGAAACCGATCACCAGCGTGGTGCCGGAGTTGACGGCGGATCGTCTGCAGCAGCTGCTCGCCGCCGATAGCGCCAGCGAGATGCAGATCGGCGGAAGCGAGATGCTGGTGGCGGCGATAGCCATTCCGGGCACCAACTGGATTCTGGCCTTGGCCACCGACCGCGATCAGATCCTCGCGCCGCTGACCACGCTGCTCTACACCATCGGCGGGCTGACCCTGCTGGTGTTCGCCCTGATGATTCCGTTCGCCAGCCTGATCATCGGCCGCATGCTGGCCGGCCTCGTGCGCCTGAAGAACGCGATGGAAGACATCTCGCACGGCGAGGGCGACCTGACCTTGCGGCTGGAGGACAAGGGCCAGGATGAAATCGCCGCCACCGCCCGCGCCTTCAACACCTTCGTCGGCCAGCTGGCCCAGCTGTTCCGCGGCCTGAAACAGGACGCGGTGGGCGTGGTGGGCGGCGTGCAGGACGCCAGCCAGCTGGTGGCCAACGTGGCGCAAAGCTCGCGCCATATCTCGGACGTATCCTCGTCCAACGCCGCCACGCTGGAAGAAATCACGGTATCGATTTCCCACATCGCCGACAGCGCCTGCCAGGCGGACGAGCTGGCCAGCGCCACCGGCCAGAACCTGGCCGCCAGCGCCGACAACCTGCAACGCCTGTCTTCCGGCATGGAAAACACCGTGCAGTCGGTGAAGGGGCTGGAGGCGATGCTGTCCTCGCTGGACAAGCGCTCGCAGGAAATCTCCGGCATCACCAACGTGATTCGCGACATCGCCGACCAGACCAACCTTCTGGCGCTCAACGCCGCCATCGAGGCGGCCCGCGCCGGGGAACAGGGCCGCGGCTTCGCGGTGGTGGCCGACGAAGTGCGCAAACTGGCCGAGCGCACCGCGCAGGCCACGCTGGAAATCTCCAATATGGTCGGCGCCATCCGCGAGGAAACCGGCCGCGCGGTGGGCGACGTGCAGAATACGGTGAGCGCGGTGGACGAGGGCGTGGGCCTGACCCGCGACGCCGTCGACAACATCGCCGCCATCCGCGAATCGATGCTGGAAGTCGTCGCCAAAATGAACGAGATTTCCAACTCTACCCAGGAGCAGCACAAGGCCACCACGCTGATCGCGCAAAGCTCGGAAGCGATCAACGGCCACGTGCTGGAAAACGACGAGGTGCTGCAGAATGTCAGCAGCACGCTGCAGGGGCTGGCCGGCAACGCCGACAAGATGAACGCCGAGTTCAACAAGTTCCGTCTGTAAACCCTTTCATCCCTCGCGCGACGCCGCCTTGCCAGGCGGCGTTTTCGCGTCGATCATCGCGTTATTCCTCTCCGCTCGGGACGCGTCATGGCCGCTCTTTCCGCCGATACCCTGCTTGCCGCCCGGCTGTTGGCCGAGGGGGACCTCGCCGCCGCCTTGCCGGTGGCAAGGCGCGGCCTGGAGGCCGAGCCGGACAACGCGCCGCTGTGGAATCTGCTGGGCGTGTGCGCGGCGCGGCTGGGGCAGGGCGAACTGGCCGGCCAGTGCTGGACGCAAGCCCTGGCCTGCGATCCGCTGCTGGCCGAGGCGCGCTACAACCAGGGTTGCCTCGCGCTGGAGCAGGGCCGGCCGGCCGACGCCGAGGCCGCCTTCCGCGCCGAGCTGGCCTTGCGTCCGGAACACGCCGCCAGCCTCGGCAATCTGGGCATCGCGCTGGAAAGGCAAGGGCAAGACGAAAACGCCGCGGACTGCTACCGGCAGGCGCTGGCGACGGACCCCGGCTGCGCCTGGGCCGGATTCAACCTAGGGCGTTTGCTTGGCCGCGCCGGGCGGAGGGAGGAGGCGCGCGACTATCTGCGCGGCTATTTGCAGGCCGAGCCTGACGACGCCGACGCCTTGCAGCTGCTGGGCCAGCTGCAGGCGGAGCTGGGCGAGGGGGAGGAGGCGGAGCGGCTGTTGCGCCGCGCCTTGCGGCTTGCCCCGACGCACGCCGCCGCGCTCAACAACCTGGGCCTGCTGCTGCACGGCCGGCGGCAATGGGCCGAGGCCGAAGCGCTGCTGCGCGCCGCCTGCGCGCAAGCGCCCGAGGGGGTGCTGCCCAATCTGGCGGCCTTGCTGTCCGCCACCTCGCGCTCGGCCGAGGCGGAGGCCTTGCTGCGCCCGCTGCTGAGCCAGCGGCCGGACGACCCGGAATGGCTCAATCTGCTGGGCGTGCTGCTGCAAGACCAGGGGCGGCTGGCGGAGGCCGAGGCCTGCTGGCGGCGGGGCCTGGCGCAAGCGCCGGCCCATCGCCGGCTGCGGCAGAATCTCGGCTATCAGCAATTGGCGCGCGGCGACTGGCAGGCCGGCTGGGAAAACCACGAAGCCAGGCTGGCGTCCGGCCATTACCCGCGGCCGGCCTCGCCGCGCTGGCAGGGCGAGTCGCTGGCCGGCAAGCATCTGCTGCTGATTTTCGAACAGGGTTACGGCGACGCCATCCAGTTTTTCCGTTACCTGCCCATGCTTCTGGCGCGCGGCCCGGCGCGCGTCACCGCGTTGTGCCGCCAGCCTTTGCTGGATTTGTTCGCCGCGCAGGGACTGGCGGTGGCGTGGCGGCCCCTGAGCGCGAGGCCCGATTTTCCGCCGCACGATTGCCACGCGTTTTCCATGAGCTTGCCCTTGCGGCTGCAGCCGCGGCCGACGGCGTCGTCGGCCTATCTGCGCGTCCCGCCGGCGGCGCAGGCGCGCTGGCGCGAGCGGCTGGCCGTGGAGCGGCCGCGGGTGGGGCTGGTGTGGCGCGGCCGCGCGGCGCACCCTTTCGACCACTGCCGCTCCTTGCCGGGGCCGGCGGCGTTGGCGCCCTGGCTGCGGCAAGACGGCGTCCGCTTTCTGGCCTTGCAGCCGGAGCCGACCGAGGAGGAGCAGGCGTGGGCCGGCGCGCAGGGCCTGGCCGAGTGGGGCTCGCAGCTGGACGACTTCGCCGACGCCGCGGCGTTGCTGGCGCAACTGGACGGTTTGATCGCCGTGGATACGGCGATGGCGCATCTGGCCGGCGCGCTGGGGCTGCCCTGTTTATTGCTGCTGGCGGCCGAGCACGCCGACTGGCGCTGGGGGATGGAGGGCGAGACGACGCCGTGGTACCCGTCGCTGCGCTTGCTTCGGCAGCGACGCGGCGAATCCTGGGAAGACGCGATTCGCCGCGCGCCGGGCTGGCAGGGCGTTTGAGAGGCGAGAGGCTACAGCCACTTGCCGGGATTCATCAGCCCGTCCGGGTCCAGCGTCCGCTTGATGCCGCGCATCAGTTCCAGCGCCAGCGGGTCCTTGTAGCGCGCCAGCCAGTCCTTTTTCAGCTGTCCGACGCCGTGTTCGGCCGCCAGCGTGCCGCCCAGGCGGTAGACGTGATCGTAGACGATGGCGTTGACCGCCGCTTCGTCGTCGAACAGGTCGAGGTTGCCGGGGCGGGTGAAGCTGACGTTGTAGTGCAGATTGCCGTCGCCGGCGTGGCCGAAGGCGACGATGCGCACGCCGGGGAAGCGCGCCGCCAGCGCCGCGCCGCAGTCGCGCACCAATTGCGGCAGCGCCGAGGTGGGCACGGCGATGTCGTGCTTGATGCTGGGGCCGTCCAGGCGCTGGCTTTCGGAAATTTCCTCGCGCAGCGTCCACAGCTTGCGCCGCTCGCTTTCGCTTTGCGCCGCCACGCCGTCCAGCATGTCCTGTTCCGCCAGCCACGCCACCAGGCTGTCGTTGAGCGCGGCCGCGTCGCCGCCGTCGGACAGCTCGATCAGGACCAGCCACGGCGCGGCGAAGGGCGCGAGGCCGGGATGATGGCGCGCCAGCACCGCCTGGCAGTTGGCGTCGATCAGCTCGAAGGCGGTGAGGCGGTCGCCAAAGCGGGCGCGCAGGCCGTTGAGCCAGCGGATGGCGCATTCGATATCGGCCACGCCTGCCATGGCGGTGGCGTGGGCGCTGGGTAGCGGGAACAGCTTGAGCGTGGCGGCGGTGATCAGGCCCAACTGGCCTTCCGCGCCGATGAACAGCTGTTTCAGGTCCAGCCCGGTAGTGTCCTTGCGCAGGCCTTGCAGCTGATCCAGCACCCGTCCGTCGGGCAGCACCACCTCCAGCCCCAGCGTCAGCTCGCGCATGGTGCCGTAGCGCAGCACCGCCACGCCGCCGGCGTTGGTGGACAGGTTACCGCCGATCTGGCAGCTGCCCTGCGAAGCCAGGGCCAGCGGAAACAGCCGCCCGGCTTGTTCCGCCGCCTGTTGCGCCTCTTGCAGGGTGACGCCGGCTTCGACGGTGAGCGTGTTGTTGTCGGTATCGATGTCGCGGATGGCGCGCAGCCGGCGCAGGCCGACCACCAGCTGACGGCCGGAGGCGTCCGGCGTGGCCGCGCCGCAGGTGGAAGTATTGCCGCCCTGCGGCACGATGGCCACCTGCTGCGCGCGGCACAGCTGGACGATGGCCGCGGCCTCGGCGCTGCTGCCCGGCAGCGCCACCGCCAGCGGCGCGCCCTGGTAGCGGCGACGCCAGTCCAGCGCGTAGGGCGCGGTGTCGGTTGCGCTGGTCAGGACGTGTTGCGGGCCGACGATGGCGGCCAGCTGCTGCAGGAAGTCATTCATGGTTCAGAACGGGCCGTTGCTGTCGCGCAGCGCGTCGGGCAGACCGTCGTGGCCGCCCAGGACGCGCTCGGGCACATCGTCCCAGTGCAGCGGGCCGAGGAAGCGGTTGCGCTCGGGGTGCAGCGCGTAATGGATGCGGTTGTCCTCCCGATCGACATCGCCCACGCACAGCAGGCGCACGATCCGGTCGGTGTTGTTGATGAAGGCGTGGGCGAGGCCGTCGCCGGCTTTGAAGCCGACCGAGTCGCCCGGTTGCAGCCGGTGCAGGACGCCGTCCAGCCAGACGTCCGGTGTGCCTTCCAGCACGTGGACGAATTCGTCCTCGGTTTTTTCGGCGTGCGGCCAACTGGTGCGGCGGCCCGGTTCCAGCACCTCGTGATGGATGCCGAGGCGGGCGAAGCCGTAATGCTTGCCCAGCGCGTTGCCGCGCGACAGCGGCTCCTGGCTGCCGGAGTAATAGCGGGGTTCGCTGTCTTGCAGTTCGCTCCAGTGTTTGATGCAGTCGGGACGGCTCATCGCGGCTCCTCGGATGGTGGGGGTTAGTCGGGGATGTCCGCCGCCATCAGCGCGTCCGGGTGTTGCCAGCCCGGCTGGGCGGCGATGCGGGCGAGCCAGGCGCGGATGTTCGGCCAGTCGGCGATGTCGAGGCCGGCGTCGGACAGCCACCACAGGCAGGCGGACAGGGAAATGTCGGCGATGCTGACCTGATCGCCGGCCAGATAGCGGCGCTCGGCCAGTTCGGCTTCCAGCACCGCCAAGTCGTCGCGCAGCCGCGCTTCCAGCCAGGCTTCCACTTCCGCGCCTTTGGACTGGAATCCGCGCGAAGCCCGCAGGTTGGGCAGGGACATGCCGATGCGGTTGCTCTCCCAGCACAGCCATTCGCGCACGCGCTGGCGTTCGCCCAGCGCGCCGGCCAGCACGCCGTAGCTGTCGGCCAGCCACTGCAGGATGGCGTTGGACTGGCACAGCGGGGTGTCGTCCACCACCAGCACCGGCACTTCGCCGAAGCGGCTGGCGGCGCGGAAGTCTTCCGGACGCGCCTCGCGCGGCAGGGCGAGGTCGATATGGGCGTAGTCGTGGGAAATGTCGGCCAGCATCAGCGCCAGCCGCACCTTGTAGCTATGGCCGGAGTAGCGGTTGCCGTACAGGGTGATGTTGCTCATGGTCATGCTTTCTGGGGCAGAGGGTTGTCATCATAGCGCGAGCCCAGCCAGGCGGCGACAAAGGCCAGCGGCACCGAGAACAGCGCCGGGTTGGCATAGGGGAACAGCGGCGCCGCGTGGCCAAGCACGCCCACCCATACCGCCGGGCCGGCCGCGATCAGCAAGATGGCGCTGCCCATGCCGGCGCAGCCTCCCCACAGCGCGCCGCGGGCGGTGAAGCCGCGCCAGTTGAGCGCCAGCAGCAGCAGGGGGAAGTTGGCCGACGCGGCGATGGCGAAGGCCAGCCCCATCATGAAGGCGATATTGAGATTCTGGAACAGCGTGGACAGCAACAGCGCGGCGGCGCCCAGCGCCAGCGTCGCCCAGCGCGACACCGCCAGCTCCTGGCGCTCGCTGGCCTGGCCGCGGCGCAGCCAGCAGGCGTAGATGTCGTGGCTGATGGCGCTGGCCCCGGCCATGGCCAGGCCGGCGACGACGGCGAGGATGGTGGCGAAGGCCACCGCCGCCACCAGGCCTTGGCCGATGGGGCCGCCAAGCAGGCCGGCCAGGTGGATGGCCGCCATATTGCCGCCGCCCAGCAGCTTGCCGTCCGGAGCGTGAAAACGGACGTCCGGGCCGATCAGCGCCGCCGCGCCGTAGCCGATGACGATGTTGAGCGCGAAGAAGGCGGCCACCAGCACGGTGGCCAGCGAGACCGAACGCCGGGCGGCGCGGGCGTCGCCGACGGTGAAAAAGCGCATCAGCACATGCGGCAGGCCCAGCAGGCCGAGGCTCAGCCCCACGCCCAGCGACAGGACTTCCACCGGGCTGGACAGCGCCGGGCTGGGCAGGAAGGCGGCCTCGCCCTTGAGCGCGGCCACGGCGTCGAACAGCGCCGCCGGGCTGCCGCCGAAGCGCAGCAGCACGCCGCCGGCCAGCAGCAGCGCGCAACCGAACAGCAAGGCCGCCTTGCTCATCTGCACCCAGGTGGTGGCCAGCATGCCGCCCAGGCTGACGTAGGCCACCATCAGCGCGCCCACCAGCGACACCGCGGCCAGATAGGGCAGGCCGAACAGCAGTTCGATCAGCTTGCCCGCGCCCACCATCTGCACGATCAGGTAGAACAGCGTCACGGTCAGCGAACTGGCCACGCTCAGCAGCCGCACCCGGTCGTCGTCGAAGCGCTGGGTGAGGATGCCGGCCACGGTGTAGCGGCCGCGTTCGCGCAGCTTTTCGGCCAGCAGCAGGAGCAGCAGCGGCCAGCCGGCCAGGGTGCCGACGGCGTAGGCCAGCGAATCGTAGCCCTGGCTCAGATACATGCCGGCCGCGCCCAGGAAGGCGGCGGCGGACAGGTAATCGCCGGCCAGCGCCAGCGCGTTCTGCCAGGCGGGAATATGGCCGCCGGCGATGTAAAAGTCGCGGGCGGTGGCGGTGCGCGGCGCGGCCAGCCGGGTGATGGCCAGGGTCAGCGCCGCGAACAGGATGAAAAACAGCGTAGCGGGGGTCATGGTTGCTCCGGCTCGCGGCCTTGTTCGGCGTAAAGCAGGGTGATCAGACAAAACAGCGCCAACAGCGCCAGCGCCAGCGCGATGGACAGGGGGATGCCGAACAGCCGGCCGGCGAAGGCCTGCGGAAAGCAGGCCAGCGCCAGGTAGTACAGCAGGCAGGCGGCCATGGTGAGGATGGCCAGCGCCGGGCGGGATAAACGTGGGGTCATGCGGCAGCCTGATCTAGAGCAAAACCTCGAGTGTACCGCATCCGCCGGCGGGCGATTCAGCCGGCGGCATTATCACCGCGCCATTCCATCACCCAGCGCGTCTCGCCGGGGCCGAAATAATCGTCCTCGCCGCCGACGACGACGAAGCCCAGCTGCCGGTAGAGCGCGGCGGCGGGGTTGCTCGGGTCCACCGTCAGCAGGATGCGTTCGGCGCGGGGCGCTTGCCGCGCCAGCAGGTGCTCCAGCAGCCGGCGGCCCATGCCGCAGCCGCGGCAGTGCGGCAGCAGGGCCAGCGACAGCACCCATACTTCGCCCGGCCGCTCGCTGGGCGCGGCGATCGCGTAGCCGGCCGGCGCGCCGGTTTCGTCCTCGATCAGCCAGAAGCCGTCCCGCCAAAGATCGAAAGCCTGGCGGAAGAAAAAGTCGGGGTAGACGTGGCTGCCGAACACGCTCTGCTCTATGCCGAAGATAGCGGCCAGATCGGTCAATTGCGGCTGGCGTAGAGTCATCAGGGGCATTCCTTGCTGAAAAAGCGGGCAGCTTAATGCAAGCGCGGCCGGCAGGGAAGCGCGGGCGTTTCGCGCGCCGTTCATGAAAACATCATTTTGCGGCCGCACACTGGCGCGGGGCGCATCGCGGCGCGCGCCTCCGGATGGAGCAAACGACAAGACGATTCAAGATCATGGAGCCAGAAACCTTATGAGCAAGCTCTCGCGACGCGGTTTTCTCAAGCTGTCGGCGGCCAGCGCCGCCGCCACCGCCCTGCCGCCCGGCCTCGCCGCCGCGATGGCGGTCAAGCCCGCCGGCCGTTCCCTGTCCGCGGTCAAGCACGTGGTGGTGTTCATGCAGGAAAACCGCTCGTTCGACCATTACTTCGGCGCCTTGCGCGGCGTGCGCGGCTTCGGCGATCGCAGCGCCTTGCAGCTGCGCAACGGCAACAGCGTCTTCCAGCAGCCCAATCTGCTGCTGCCGGCCGAGTGGCCGTTCCACCTGGATACCCGCACCACCAGCGCGCAGTTCCTGACCGACCTCGACCACTCCTGGATCGGCACCCACGCGGCCTGGAATCTAGGCAAGTACGACGGCTGGGTGCCGGCCAAGGGCAAGCTGACCATGGGTTATTTCCAGCGCGCCGACATTCCCTACCACTACGCGCTGGCCGACGCCTTCACCATCTGCGACCAGTACTTCTGCTCGCAGCAGGGGCCGACCAATCCCAACCGGCTGTATCTGTGGAGCGGCACCGTCAACCCGCAGGGCGGCCAGGGCGGCCCGGTGACCGACAACAGCGAGCTGGGCTACAGCTGGACCACCTATCCGGAGCGGTTGCAGGCCGCCGGCGTCAGCTGGAAGGTGTACCAGGTGGCGGGCGACAACTTCGACGACAACGCCCTGGCCTGGTTCAACCAGTACCGCAAGGCCAAGCCGGGCGATCCGCTGTACGAGCGCGGCATGCGTGGCGTGCCGAGGAAGAGCGGCGACTCGGTCGCCGACCTAGCCGCCGCCATCCGCGACGACGCGCTCAACGGCGCGCTGCCGCAGGTGTCGTGGATCGTCGCGCCGCAGAACTATTCCGAACACCCCAGCGCGCCGCCGGCCGCCGGCGCCTTCATCATCGATCAGGTGCTGCAGGCGCTGACCGCCAATCCGGAAGTGTGGGCCTCCACGGTGCTGCTGCTCAACTACGACGAAAACGACGGTCTGTTCGACCACGTCGCTCCGCCGGTGCCCCCCGCCGGCACCCGCGATGAATACATCGCCGGCCTGCCCATCGGCCTGGGGCCGCGCGTGCCGCTATTGGCGATGTCGCCGTGGAGCCGCGGCGGCTATGTCTGCTCGCAGGTGTTCGATCACACCTCGGTGCTGCGCTTCCTGGAAACCTGGACCGGGGTGCAGGAGCCGAATATCTCGTCCTGGCGACGCCAGCTGTGCGGCGATCTGACTTCGGCCTTCGATTTCGGCAGCAGCAACGTCAGCGTGCCGGCGCTGCCCAACGCCGGCGCGCTGCTTGGCCAGGCGCTGCAAAGCAAGAGCTGGCCGGCCCCGATCCCGCCGGCCACCGGACAGTTGCCGGCGCAGGAGCCGGGCCGCCGCCTGGCGCGGCCCTTGCCCTACCAGAACAACGCCTACGCCAGCACCGACGCGGCGGGCGGCGTCGTCTGGATCCACATGCAGAACCAGGGCAGCCAGTCCAGCCATTACGCCATCCACGCCAACAACTACCGCATCGACGGGCCGTGGCAGTACGACGTGGCGGCGGGCGCGGAGAGCAAGGACTTCTTCCACGTCCAGACTTACGGCGGCGGCTGGTACGACCTGACGCTGTACGGCCCGAACGGTTTTCTGCGCCGCTTCAAGGGTTATATCCACGGCGCGGGCGGGCAACTGGAGGCGGTGTCCGGCGTCGGCGTGGCGCAGGGCGTGCCGCAATTGAGCGTGAGCTTCGTCAACCAGAGCGCGGCCAGCGTGAGCTTCAGCGTCAGCGGCAACGGCTACGGCGGCAGCGGCGCGCAGACCATCGTCGTGCCGGCGCGCGGCAGCGTGGTCCAGAGCTGGAATCTGGCGGCGCAGTACGGCTGGTACGACTTCACCGTCAGCTGTGCCGCCGACGCCAACTTCCTGCGCCGCATGGTCGGCCACGTCGAGTACGGCCAGGTCAGCGTCAGCGGTTGAGGCGCGGGCGGTGCTCGCCGCCGCCCCTCTCCATCGCCCCTAGCCGCGCAGATAGCGCAGCAGGCGGCCGCGATAGGCGCTGCCGTCGAACAGCGGCGCGGTGATGGCGGTTTCGCTGCGCTCGAAGCCCTGTGCGGCCATCTGCTTGTTGAAGGCGCTGCGGTTGCCGCGGTTGGGGTCGACGATCAGCACCTCGGCGGTCGGCGCGGCGTGCTCGGCGATGAAGTCGGACAGGCTGACCGGCTGGTCGCGCTGGTAGAGCACGTCGCTGCCGATGATGAGGTCGAATTGGCCGAGCGCCGGGTTGTCGCGGCCCCAGTTGCCGGTTTGGTACTTCATGGCCGGCAGCCGGTTGAGCAACAGGTTGGCGCGGATGAAGCTTTGCGTCAGCGGGTGGCAGTCGCTGGCGGTGACGTCGCCGCGCCGGCGGTGGATCACCAGGCTGGCCAGCGCCAGGCCGCAGCCGATTTCCAGCACCCGCCGCCCGTTAAGCGCGTAGTCCTGCATCAGGTCGGCCAGCTTCTGCGCCGACGGCCATACCTGGCCGAACAGCGACCAGCAGGCTTCCGGGATGCCGGCTGCGGCGGCTTCGCCGTCGGGGTCGTGATACTGCTGGGTGTCGCGCAGCGCGCGGATGCGCAGGTCGGAGCCGCCGGCGACGGCGACGTCCTGGAATCTGACGTGATAGTCCGGCGCTGGCGGACGCGTTTGGTGTGCCTTCAGGGGCGACGGCCCCTGCGGGCTCAGCACATGACCTTGGCGTGACGCCCGCAGCGCGGCGAACGGAAGTGAAGAGGGGGCTGGTTCATCGGGAAGGCTCCGGCAGAGGGGGCCGCCTGGCTCAGGCTCGGGCGGCGCAAGGGCGCGGGCCGCGAGCGGCCCGGCAAGAGCGGACAGGGTAAAGCAAAGCGGCGGCGCGGGCCAGCGCCGTCACCACAGGATCTTGACCTTGTCCTCGCCCAGCCAGTCGCGCAGCGACAGCAGCAGGCCATCGTCGGGACGGGTTTTCCAGTCCTGGCCCAGCACCAGCTCGCCCTTGGCCTTGCCGTTGTTGTAGTAGAGGCGCACGGCGCAGCCTTCCGGGCTCTTGAACGGGTGGAGTTCGGCCTTGAGCTTGCCGATGTCCAGCTGCGGCGACACCTGCAGCGCCAGGCCGCGCGCGAAGCGGCTGCGCGCCTCGCCTAGGCTGTAGAGCTTGTCGACGATGATGCGCAGGCCGCCGCTGAAGGCGTCCTCGCTGACCTTGCCCTCCACCACCAGCACCACGTCCTCCTTCAACTTCTCGCGGTTGACCTCGAAGCTCTCGGCGAACAGGCTGACTTCCAGCTTGGCGCTGCCGTCGTCCAGCTGGACGAAGGCCATCTTGCCGCGGTTGCCCACCTTGACGCGGATGCCGGTGACGAAGCCGGCCAAGAGTTGTGGCTCCTTGCGCGGCGACAGGCGGGAGAGCGGCGTCTTGATGAAGGCGCGCACGTCTTTTTCGTAGGCCGAGAACGGGTGGCTGGAGAGATAGAAGCCGATGGCGATTTTCTCTTCCGCCAGCTTGACCGCGTCGCTCCACGGCTTGGTGGCCACCATTTCCACGCTGGGGGCGACATCGTCGCCGAACATGTCGAACAGGCCGCCCTGGTTGGCGTTGGCGTGTTCCTGTTCGGCGGCGTCCATGGCCAGGCCGACGTTGGCGAACAACAGCGCGCGGTTGGGTTCGATGCCGTCGAAAGCGCCGGCGCGGATCAGGGCCTCGATCACCCGCTTGTTGACCAGCTTCTTGTCGGTGCGCTTGCAGAAGTCGAACAGGTCGGTAAACGGCCCGCCGGCTTCGCGCGCGGCGACGATGTGGTCCACCGCCGCCTCGCCGGTGCCCTTGATCGCGCCAAGCGCGTAGCGGATGTGCTGGCGGTCGGTGGGCACGAAGCGGTAGAAGCTGTAGTTGACGTCCGGCGGCAGGAAGGCGAGGCCGTTCTTGCTGTCGGTGGCGTCGTCGTAGAACACCTTGAGCTGGTCGGTGTTGTCCAGTTCGGTGGACATCGTCGCCGCCATGTAGGCGGCGCAATGGTGGGCCTTGAGCCAGGCGGTGTGGTAGGCCACCAGCGCGTAGGCGGCGGCGTGCGACTTGTTGAAGCCGTAGCCGGCGAACTTCTCCATGTAGTCGAAGATTTCGTTGGCCTTGGATTCGGGAATGTCCTGCTTGGCCGCGCCCTGCACGAACATCGCGCGCTGCGCCACCATCTCCTCCACCTTCTTCTTGCCCATGGCGCGGCGCAGCAGGTCGGCGCCGCCAAGCGAGTAGCCACCGATCACCTGCGCCGACTGCATCACCTGTTCCTGGTACACCATGATGCCGTAGGTCGGCGCCAGCACCGGCTCCAGAAGCGGGTGCAGGTACTCGAACTTGGCGCCGTGCATGCGCTGGATGAAGTCCGGGATCAGGTCCATCGGGCCGGGACGGTACAGGGCCACGAAGGCGATAATTTCTTCGAACTTGCTGGGTTTGGCCTCCACCAGCATCTTTTTCATGCCGGTGGACTCGAACTGGAACACGCCGGTGGTGTTGGCGCTGGCGAACACCTTGTAGGCGTCGCGGTCGTCCAGCGGCAGGTGGGCCACGTCCACGTCTTCGCCGCTGACATCCTTGATGTACTTCTGCGCCAGCTCGATGATGGTGAGGTTTCTGAGGCCCAGGAAGTCGAACTTCACCAGGCCGATCTGCTCGACGTCGTCCTTGTCGAACTGCGACACCGGCGAAGCGCCGTCGGCGCTGGCGATGTACAGCGGGCAGAAATCGGTGAGGCGGCCCGGCGCGATTAGCACGCCGCCGGCGTGCATGCCGATGCCGCGGGTGAGGTCTTCCAGCTTCATCGCCAGTTCGATCAGCTCGCCCGCGCCCTCGTTTTCGATGATCTCGCCGATCTGCGGCTCCATCTCCATCGCCTTTTCCAGGCTCAGCGGCTTGTTGGCCTCCAGCGGGATCAGCTTGGAGAGCTTGTCGCACAGGCCGAAGGGCAGGTCTAGCACCCGGCCGACGTCGCGGATCACCGACTTGGACGACATGGTGCCGAAGGTGGCGATCTGGCTCACCGCCTCCTCGCCGTATTTGCGGCGGGTGTATTCGATCACCCGCCAGCGGTTTTCCTGGCAGAAGTCCACGTCGAAGTCGGGCATCGACACCCGCTCCGGGTTCAGGAAGCGTTCGAACAGCAGCGCGTAGCGCAGCGGGTCAAGGTCGGTAATGGAAAGACTGTACGCCACCAGCGAACCGGCGCCGGAGCCGCGGCCCGGACCCACCGGGCAGCCGTTGGCTTTGCCCCACTGGATGAAGTCCGCCACGATTAGGAAGTAACCGGGGAAACCCATCTGGATGATGGTGTCGCACTCGAATTTCAGCCGCGCGTCGTACTCCGGCCGCCGCGCTTCGCGCTCGGCCTCGTCCGGGTACAGTTGCTTGAGCCTGGCCTCCAGGCCGCGTTTGGCTTCGTGCACCAGGAAGTCGTCCAGCGTCATGCCGTCCGGCGTCGGGAATTGCGGCAGGTAGTTCTTGCCCAGCACCACGTTGATGTTGCAGCGCTTGGCGATCTCCACGGTATTGGCCAGCGCTTCCGGAATGTCGGCGAAGCGCTCCAGCATCTCGTCGGCGCTGAGGAAGTGCTGGCACTCGGCAAAGTGCCTGGGGCGGCGCTTGTCCCCCAAGGTGAAGCCTTCGGCGATGCACACCCGCGCCTCGTGGGCCTTGAAGTCGTCCGGCTCCATGAACTGGATCGGATGGGTGGCCACCACCGGCAGCGCCATCTCGCCGGCCAGCCACAGCGTGGATTGCACCACGTTTTCCACCTGGGCGCTGTCCACGCGCTGGACTTCCAGATAGAAGGAGCCCGGAAACAGCTTTTCCCAGTAGGCGGCGCGGCGCTGCGCCTCCTCGCGCTGGCCCATGGACAGCGCGACGCCTACGTCGCCCAGATGCGCGCCGGACAGGCACAACAGATTGCTGTTGTCGCCGCTTTCCAGCCAGGCGCGCTTGATCTCGGCGCGGCCGCGATACTGGTTGTGGCTGAAGGCCTCGGTCAACAGTTCGCACAGCCGGCGATAGCCTTCGCGGTTCTTCACCGTCAGCATCAGCCGATAGGGCTTGTCGCGGTCCTCCTCGTTTTCCAGCCAGATGTCGGCCGAGACGATGGGCTTGATGCCCTTGTTGCGGCAGCTCTTGTAGAACTTGACCATGCCGAACAGGTTCATCAGGTCCGACATGCCGATGGCCGGCATCTGCTCTTTCGCGGCGCGTTTTACCGCGTCGTCGAGGCGGACGATGCCGTCGGTGATGGAAAACTCCGAGTGGAGGCGCAGGTGGACAAAGCGGGGTGCATTCATCCGGGCATTTTACAGGGGGCGTCTGCGCTCACCAAGTCCAATCGCCGCCATGGCCGGGCTGTTCAATTGCTGCTGTGCAGCATTAGAATGACGGCATGATGCTTGGGAGAAACATGATGGACTTCGACGTGCGCGAACTGGAGCGGGACGGCGTCTACCGGCTGTTGACGGCCGGCGTGCAGCCGCGGCCCATCGCCTGGGTCAGCACCCAGGATTTGCTGGGGGTGGCCAACCTGGCGCCGTTTTCCTTTTTCAATGTGGCGAGCGTGGCGCCGCCGCTCTTGGCGATCAGCGTCCTCAACCAGCCTTCGGGCCGCGATAAGGATACGCTGGCCAATATCCGCGCCACCGGCGAATTGGTGGTCAACATCGTCAGCGCCGAGCTGGCGGAGGCGATGAACCTGAGCTGCGGCGCTTACCCGGCCGAGGTGGACGAGTTCGATCTGGCCGGCGTCAGCAAGGCCAGAAGCCGGCAGGTGAAGGCGCCTGGCGTGGCCGAAGCGCCGTTGCGGCTGGAGTGCGCGCTGCATGATTGCCTGACGCTGGGGGCGGGGCCGGGCGGCGGCAACCTGGTGCTGGCCGAGGTGAAGCATGTGCATGTCGGCGACGGATTGTGGCGCGAGGAGCGGCTGGACGCGGCCGGCCTGCGCGCGGTGGGCAAGCTGGACGGGGAGGGCTATAGCCTGGCCGAGTTGGCGTTCAGCCTGCGGCGGCCGTAGGCGAGGAGAAAAGCGCAAGGCCGGCATTCGAAGCATGCCGGCCTTGTTGTTTGGCGAGGGCGGGGGTTTACAGGCTGGCGGCGACTTGCCGGCGCAGTTCGTCCAGCAGGCCGTAGCGGCGCTGGTATTCGGCGCGCTTCTTGCTCGCGATGTCGGCCATCGCCTTGCGCGGCAAAACCAGCGGCAGGCGGAAGAAGCGCCCTTTTTCCAGCGCCTCCGCTTCCAGCGTGCCCCAGAAGCTGTCGTAGTCGGCGAAAAAGTTGCGGCGATAGCGCCAGGAGCTGTAAATGTGCTCGCGCTTGCCGACCGCCAGCACCTGGCGGCAGCCGAACTTCTCGGCGATGGCCAGCACCGCCTCGGCGGCCAGCCGCTTGGGGAACAGGCCGTGGCAGGTCTTGGTCAGCGTTTGCACGCATTCGTTGCCGTGCGGCTTGCACGGCCCCTGCAGGCCGCCGATGACGATGGCGGCCTCGCCCTCTAGCAAGGTGAGGGTGAAGGTCAGGGTGGCCACCGGCACGCCTTCGCCATTGCACACCTGCAGCGACAGCTCGCCTTCCTTGTCGAAGCTGTGCTGGTGGGTGAGCCGGATCGCGAGCGGCGCGTCGTTCTTGCCCGCGAGGTTCGCCAGCGACAGCGTCTCGCTGGAGAGCAGGCGCTGGTGGATGGCGGGGGCGAGGCATTGGCGCAGCAATTGATAGTGGGCGCGCAAGGCGGCCAGCTTGCCGCGCGAACCGAGCGAGCGGTACAGGTAGGGGCGATGCAGCTTGCATGCCAGCCGCGGGTTCTGGCGCAGGTAGGGCAGCAGGGACTGGCTGCCCAGCGTTTTCAGCCAGCGCAGCGTCCACGGCAGCGTCAGCAGGCCGCGGAAGGCGAACTTGAAACGGTTTTTACCCTCGTCAAAACCATCGCGGCGAGAAAACTCGCCGCGCGTCAAAGACCAGAACAGATCAACGGAACTCAATGCAGACATGCCATACCTCACACAAACAGGGTGTAAGGATAAGGTAAAGGGCGGCGGGAAAGTGTTAACAGTTATTGTTCGGCGTGTGACGGATTGTGACCCGAGCCGGCCTCACGCGGGCTTGTCCAGCCGGAACAGGTAGAAGCGTTCCTTGTGGTCGCCCGGCCGCTGGGTGCTCAGCACCAGCTCGCCCGGCAGCGGATCGGGCAGCGCGTCGTGCAGGGTCTGCAGCAATAGCCAGCCGCAACGTTTCGCCTCCGGGCGGGTTTCCAGCCGCAAGGTGCGGAAGCCGGCGTAGTACTCCAGCAGCGCGCGCTGCGGCTCGCCCAGCTGGCGGCTGGCCACGCAGTCGCCTCTGGCTTCGATGGCGCGCAGCGTCGGCGCCA
The DNA here is from genome assembly GCA_002213445.1 of Xenophilus sp. AP218F. Classification (GTDB taxonomy): domain Bacteria; phylum Pseudomonadota; class Gammaproteobacteria; order Burkholderiales; family Chromobacteriaceae; genus Chromobacterium. The sequence continues at coordinate 81,951 of NJIE01000028.1, forward strand.
GCGCGACGAAGGTGTCGCGATAGCGCATGCCGTGATCCAGCGCCGGCAGCCAGAGCGTGGCCAGGGTTCCCCACAGCAGGGTCTGGCTCAGGCTCCAGCGCCAGACGAAGCCCTGCACGCCCCGCGCCGGCCTCAGCCGCCACGCCCGCGCCACCAGCAGCACGATCGCGCCGAACGCCAGCCAGGTCCAGGGATGCCAGCCAGGCGTCCAGCCGCCGAACAGCCGCGGCAGCAGATGGGCGGCGAGCGCGGCCGGCTGGCCGCTGGACAAGGCCCAGGCGACGGCGAGCAAGAAAGCCAGCATCAGCAGGCAGTAGGCCAGGGCGGCGCGCGAGGCCCAGCGCCAGTCGGCGCCTTCGGCCGCGGGCAGGGCGCTGGTGGCCAGCAGAACCAGCGGCGGCAGGATAGGCAGCGCGTACAGCTCGCGCGCGTCGGCGGCCGAGGCCAGCACCGCCAGCGTCACCAGCAGCGTCAGGCCCGGCGTCAGCAAACGGTCGGCGCTGAACGGCAGGCGACGCTTCCAGGCCAGCCACAGCGCCCACAGCGCCAGCGGCAGCGCCGGAAAACCATACCAGGGCAGGGTGCGGGTGTAGAACAGGCCGTGCGCTTTGGGGCCAAGGCCGGAATGGCCGTTGAAGCGCCCCAGATTGTTGGCGTCCAGCCAGGTCCAGAACAGGGCCGGGTCGCGCAGGTACAGCGCGCCGCCCCACAACGCGGGCAGCGGCAGGCCGACGATCAGCGCGGCCAGCAGCGTTTTCAGGTAGTCGCGGTTGCGGTAGTGGCGATGCAGAGGCAGTAGCAGGGCGGTCAAGCCCAGGCAGCCGGGTCCGAGCAGGCCCTTGCTGAGAAAGGCCGCCGCGCCGCCCGCCCCTAGCAGGACGCCGGCGAGCAGCGGCCGGCGCCGGGCCATGGACAGGCCGGCGATGCCCCAACAAAAGCCGGCCAGCAAGGCGGTGTCGGTAATCATCTGGTGGGCGCGCAGCGGCAGGCCGACGCAGCCCAGCAGCAGGATCACCGCCCAGCGCCCGGCGTGGCGGCCGAACAGATTGCGCGCCGCCAGCGCCAATCCGGCGAAGGCGATGGCCATCCACAGGCCGGCCGCCAGCCGCGCGGCGTCCGGCGGCGCGAGCCACGGGGTCAGCCATTGCAGCAGCAGGCTTGCGCTGATGAAGAACAGCGGCGGCTTTTCCAGAAACGGCTCGCCGGCCAGCGTCGGCACCACCCAGTCGCCGCTGGCGGCGATGTGGCGCACCAGGCCGAAGGTATAGGCCTCGTCCGGTTTCCACGGCTCGTGGCCGAGCAGGCCGGGCAACAACCAGGCCAGGCACAGGCAGCAAAACAGCCAGGCGGGCAGGGCGGGGTAACGATCAGGCGGCAGGACGCGGCGCGGGATATGGGGCATGAACAGTCTGTCAGGGTGGCGGAACGCAAGTTCCGCCGGGCGGATCAGGCGGAGGGCGCGTCCTTGGGACGCATCGAGTGCAGCGCGGTTTTCTGCATTTCCAGCGTCTTGATCTGCATGGAGAGCACGCCGAGGTTCATGGTCAGCCAGCCTTCCACCACGCGCAGCTCGGCCAGCTTGCGCTCGATTTCCTCTTCGGACAGCGGCGGCAGAAAAGCCTGCATGCCGGGCGGGGTGGCTTGTTGCCAGAACTGGCGAAACAGGGCGAAGGGGTCGTTGCTGTTGAATTCTTGGCTCATGTCGGACTCCCCTGAAATGAAAAACGGGCAAGCTTGGCTTGCCCGTCCAGTATATGCGATTGCCGCGCCGGCATCACGCCGGCGGCGGCGATCAGCCTTGCGCGGCGACCGTTTGCGCGTCCACCACCGCCATCGCCACCATGTTGACGATGCGGCGCACCGACGAGATCGGGGTGAGGATGTGCACCGGCTTGGCCATGCCCATCAGGATCGGGCCGATGGTCACGCCGTCGGAGGCCGATACGCGCAGCAGGTTGTAGCTGATGTTGGCGGCTTCCACGTTAGGCATGATCAGCAGGTTGGCCGAGCCCTTCAGCGTGGAGTCCGGCATCGACTGCAGGCGGATGGCCTCCACCAGCGCCGCGTCGCCCTGCATTTCGCCGTCGATTTCCAGTTCCGGCTGCTGCTCGCGGATCAGGTCGAACGCCGCGCGCATCTTCTGCGCCGACGGCGTGTTCAGCGCGCCGAAGCTGGAGTTGGACAGGATGGCGGCCTTGGGCTGGATGCCGAAGCGCTTGATCGACTGCGCGGCCATCTTGGTGATGGCGGCCAGCTGCTCGGCGGAAGGCTCGGCGTTGACGTAAGTGTCGGTGATGAAGATGTTGCCGGTCGGCAGGATCAGCGCGTTCATCGCGCCGGCCACCTTGTCCGGGTTGGCGTAGCCCAGCACGTTCTCGACGATGTCGAAGTGCTGGCGGTACGGCCCGTAGGTGCCGCAGATCATCGCGTCGGCGTCGCCGCGGCGCACCATCATCGCGCCGATCAGCGTGGTGTTGCCGATCACGCGGCGGCGGGCCTGCTCTTGCGACACGCCCTTGCGCTTCATCAGCTGGTAGTAGTCCTGCCAGTAGTCGTTGAAGCGCGGGTCGGATTCGTTGTTGACCAGTTCGAAGTCCACGCCCGGGCGCATCTTCAGGCCCAGTTTCTCGATGCGCTTCTCGATCACGCTGGGGCGGCCGATCAGGATGGGCTTGGCCATGCCCTGGGTCACCAGCTCCTGGGTGGCGTGCAGCACGCGCTCGTCTTCGCCTTCGGTCAGCACCACGCGCTTCGGGTCTTTCTTGGCCTGGGCGAACACCGGCTTCATGAACAGGTTGGTCTTGTAGACGAACTGCGCCAGCTGATCGACGTAGGCGTCGAAGTCCTGGATCGGGCGGGTGGCGACGCCGGAGTCCATGGCCGCCTTGGCCACGGCCGGGGCGATCTTGACGATCAGGCGCGGGTCGAACGGCTTGGGAATCACGTACTCGGGGCCGAAGGACAGCTCCTGGTCGCCGTAGGCGGAGGCCACCACTTCGTTTTGTTCGGCCATGGCGAGGTCGGCGATGGCGCGCACGGTGGCCAGCTTCATCTCTTCATTGATGGTGGTCGCGCCAACGTCCAGCGCGCCTCGGAAGATGAAGGGGAAGCACAGCACGTTGTTGACCTGGTTCGGGAAGTCCGAGCGGCCGGTGCCGATGATGGCGTCGGGGCGCACTTCCTTCACCAGCGGCGGCAGGATTTCCGGCTCCGGGTTGGCCATTGCCAGGATCAGCGGATCGCGGGCCATGGACTTGACCATGTCTTGCGACACCAGACGCGGGCCGGACAGGCCCATGAAGATGTCGGCGCCGGCCATGGCGTCGGCGAGCTTGCGCTGGCCGTTGTCCTTGATCGCGTAGCGCTGCTTGGATTCGTCCAGCTTCTCGTCGCGGCCTTGGAAGATCACGCCCTTGGAGTCGCAAACGGTGATGTTCTCGCGCTTCACGCCCAGCGCCACCAGGAGGTCCAGGCAGGCGATGGCGGCGGCGCCGGCGCCGGAGGCCACCACGCGCACTTCCGCGATTTCCTTCTTCACCAGGCGCAAGCCGTTGAGGACGGCGGCGGCGGCGACGATGGCGGTGCCGTGCTGGTCATCGTGAAACACCGGGATGTTCATGCGCTCGCGGCACTTCTTCTCGATGTAGAAGCATTCCGGCGCCTTGATGTCTTCCAGGTTGATGCCGCCGAAGGTCGGCTCCAGCGAACAGATGATGTCCACCAGCTTGTCCGGGTCCAGCTCGTTGACTTCGATGTCGAACACGTCGATGCCTGCGAACTTCTTGAACAGCACGCCCTTGCCTTCCATCACCGGCTTGCCGGCCAGCGCGCCGATGTTGCCGAGGCCCAGCACCGCGGTGCCGTTGGAGATGACGGCCACCAGGTTGCCGCGAGCGGTGTACTTGTAGGCGTTGAGCGGGTCTTCGACGATGGCGTCGCAGGCCGCTGCCACGCCCGGCGAGTAAGCCAGCGCCAGATCACGCTGGGTGGTCAGCGGCTTGGTCGGGGCGACCTGAATCTTGCCCGGGTTCGGGTACTGGTGATACTCCAGTGCGCTTTGACGCAATTGCTCGTCCATTCGCAGGCTCCTGAATGATTCTTTTGTTTTGTAAGAAGTAAACTACACATTATAAGACTTATGGCATGTGCGGGCTACGCCGTGTCAGACAAAATGCGCGCTGGATGATTCCAGCGCGCCGGTATATTTCCCGCGTCCTCCGCCTCAACCCATCATGCCCAGCGTTCGCGGCAGCCACAGCGAAATGCCGGGGATGAACGTCACCGCCAGCAGGAAGCCCAGCATGGTCAGCAGCCACGGCCATACCGCAACGGTCAGCTCGGTGATGCCCATCTTGGTGATGCCCGACGCCACGTAGAGATTCAGCCCCACCGGCGGGTGGCACATCCCCACTTCCATGTTCACCGCGATCAGGATGCCGAAGTGCACCGGGTTGACGCCCAGATGCACCGCCACCGGATAGAGGATGGGGGCCATGATCAGCACGATGGCCGACGGGTCCATGAAGTTGCCGGCGGCCAGCAGCAGGATGTTGGTCAACAGCAGGAAGGCGACGATGCCGAAGCCCTGGCTAGCCATCCAGGCGGCCATGGTTTGCGGAATCTGCTCGGACGCCATCAGGAAAGAGAACAGCACGGCGTTGGTGATGATGTAGAGCAGCATCGCGCTCATCGACGCCGCGTTGACCAGCACCTTGGGCACGTCCTTCAGCCCCATGTCCTTGTAGACGAACACCGCGATCACGAAGGCGTAGACCGCCGCCATCGCCGCCGCCTCGGTGGGGGTGAATACGCCGGAGTAGATGCCGCCTATCACCAGCACGATCAGCAGCAGGCCCCAGACGCACTCGCGGAAGGCCTGCCAGCGCTCGCCGAGGCTGGCGCGCGGCAGGCGCGGGTAGTCGAACTTCCTGGCGCGAAACCAGGTGGTCAGGCCCAGGAGGAAGGACAGGCACAGGCCCGGCAGCACGCCGGCCATGAACAGCTGGCCGACCGAGGCGGTGGAGACGCTGGCGCCGCCGGGGCCGGTGGCTTCCATGCCGGCGGTGGCGATGCTGTACATCACCAGGTTGATGGACGGAGGAAACAGGATGCCCAGCGCGCCGGAGGTGGTGATCACCCCTGCGCCGAAGCGCTGCGGATAACCCTGCTTGAGCATGGCCGGCAGGATGATGGAGCCGACGGCCACCACAGTGGCCACCGACGAGCCGGTGATGGCGGCGAACAAGGCGCAGGACACCACGCCGGCGAGGCCCAGGCCGCCGTACCAGTGCCCCACCAGCGTGGTGGCGAAGCGTATCATCCGCCGCGCCACCCCGCCGTGCATCAGGAAGTTGCCGGCCAGGATGAAGAAGGGGATGGCCATGATTTCGAACTTCTCGATGCCGGTGAACAGCTTGAGCGCCACCGAGGTGATCGGCACATCGGTCATGGCGAACAGGAAGGTGAGGACGGTGAGGCCCAGCGAGATGGAGATCGGCATGCCGGTCAGCATCAGCGCCAGCAGCAGGCCGAAGATGATCAGGGCGCTCATGGGCGGCCTCCGTGTTTCATGTCGTGCGGGTGCAGGTTGTCCAGCGCCTGGTCGCCGTCCACGCCTTCCACGTGGCTGTGGTCATGCTTGGGCAGGCTGCCGGTGTGGACGAAGTTCCACGCCACTTGCAGGAAGCGGAAGCACATCAGCGTGGAGCCGGCGGGAATGGCGAGATAAACCAGCCACATCGGCGCTTCCAGGTCCGGCGAAGTCTGGTCGGTGTGGGCGATGTTCCAGACGAAATCGCCGCCCATCACCGCCACGGCGCCGGTGAACAGCGCGCCGGCCAGCAGGCCGAACACGATGAACCTGGCGCGGGTTTTGTCCGGCAGCCGGTTGATCAGCACGTCCACGCCGACGTGGATGCCGGTGCGCACGCCGTAGGCCGCGCCGAACTTGGCCATCCAGACGAACAGGTAAATGGTGAGTTCCTGCGCCCAGGACAGGTTGATATGGGCGAGATAAGGTTGCAGGGCGGCGATGCCGGAGCCGTAGCGGTGCAGCACCGCGACGAAGGTGATCAGGGTGGCGGCCCCCATCAAACCGGCAATCAGCCACTCCTCGAGATGGTCGAGGCATTTGAGCATGGCGAGGTTTCCAGTGTGTTTCCCGCGCTCGCGCCCGGACGGATGCGTTCCGGACGGGAGCGGCGCGGCACGCAAGCGGCGGCCCGCCGCGCGCGGGCCGGCCAGCCGTTCGGCCATCAGGCGCGAACGGGGCTCACTTGCTGGGGTTGAAGCCGGTTTCCTTGTAGATGGCCTTGAGCAGGTCCGGGCCGATGCGCTCCGCCATCTTCTGATGCACGGGGACCAGCGCCTTCTTGAACGCGGCCTTTTCCTGCGGGGTGGGCGCGTAGACCTGGGTTTTGCCGGAGGCCCTGATGGCCGCCACCGCCTTGTCGTTTTCTTCCTTGGCGATCTTGTTGGCGTAGACCGAGGCGTCCTGCACCGCGCTGTCCAGTTGCGCGCGCACGTCGGCGGGCAGGCCGTCCCAGAACTTCTTGTTGACGATCAGCGCGTAGCCGAGGAAGCCGTGCTGGGTCAGCGTCAGGTTCTTCTGCACCTCGTAGGCCTTGCTGGTGTAGAGATTGGACGCCTCCAGCTCGGTGCCGTCCACCACGCCGGTCTGCAGCGCCTGATACACCTCGGAGAAGGCCATCACCTGCGGCAGCGCGCCCAAGCTGCGCATTTCCTCTTCCAGCACCTTGGACGACTGGATGCGGATCTTCATGCCCTTGAGGTCGGCCGGCGCCTTGACGGGCTTGTTGGCCGAGAAGTTCTTGAAGCCGTTGTCCCAGTAGGCCAGGCCCTTGATGCCCTTGGTTTCCAGCTTGCCCAGGAGCTGCTTGCCGATCGGGCCGTGCATCACCTTGTTGACTTCGTCGTAGTTGTCGAAGAGGTAGGGCAGATCGAAAACCTCGAATTCCTTCACGCCCAGCGGGCCGAATTTGGCGAGGCTGGGGGCCAGCATCTGCACCGCGCCCAGCTGCAGCGCTTCCAGCTCTTCCTTGTCCTTGTAGAGCTGGCTGTTGGGATAGACCTGCACCTTGACCTTGCCGTGGGTGCGTTGCTCCGCCAGCTTCTTGAAGTATTCGGCGGCCTTGCCTTTCGGCGTTTCCGGCGCGACGACGTGGCTGAATTTGATGACGATTTCTCCGGCGGCCTGGGCGAAGCCGGACAAGGCGAGGCTGGCGCAGACGGCCAGGGCGGCGTGCTTCAGTTTCATCGATGTCTCCACTTTCCTTTGTAGCGTTGCATGGTTTGCCTGGTTGCTGAGCAGGCTGCAAGTCCGGTCGGGCCGGTTGTTATGTCTGTAAAGTTAGAAGTTCGACAGCCGCTCGGCCATTAGGGAATTCCACAACGCCTTGATTCATCAAGCCAGGCGCGCGGCGGCGGCTGGCGCGGTATCATCGGGGCACACTGTTTTCCGGCCCGATTCATGTCCGTATTCGATACCCGCATCCGCCGCACCCCGCGCCTGCTGTGGCTGAGCGTGAGCGCGGCCCTGGTGGCGCTGCTGCTGGCGCTGTGCAGCCTCAGCTTTCTGGTTTACCGCGACTGGCGGGACGAGCAGCAAGACAATCTGATCCAGGAAGTGCTGTGGCTGGAGCAGTCGCTGCGCATGCATCTGGAAGGCCATCAGGAGTGGGGCGACACGCTGGCGCGCGACATCGCCGCCGGCGGCGTCGACAGTGTCCGTTTTGCCCGGCTGGCGGCGTTTTACATGCGCGAAAACCCGGAACTGCTGTCGATGGAGCGGGTGGACGAGAGCCGCAAGGTGCTGTGGGACCAGCACGGCACCCGCCGCGACGGCCGGGTGCTGGGCAACGAGGAGTTCGACGCCATCTGGCGCGCGGTTCGCTTGCTGCGGCCCAGCTACGGGCCGCCCTACCGGGGCGCGGACGGCAAGTACCGTTTCGATCTGGCCATTCCCATCGTCGCCGACGGCAAACCGCTGGGCGCGCTGCGGCTGTCCTATCAACTGGACCAGCTGCTGTTCCACCAGGTGCCGTGGTGGATCGCGTCCAAGAACTACATCAGCATCCAGGATCTGGGCGGCAAAACCCTGGCCAGCAAGTTCGACCCAGCGGAAAAGCCGGGCACGGTTTCGCACCAGACCAGCTTCGACCCGCCGGGCTACGGCCTGTACCTGAAGGCGGTCAGCTATCGCTCCGGGCTGGGGCTGACGCTGCCGGTGCTGACCGGTGTCATCGTGCTGCTGCTGCTGACGCTGCTGTACGCGGTGTGGCGGGTGCGGGCGCACACCCGGGAGCGCGACGCGGCCGAACACCGGCTGGCCAAGGAAGTGTCGCTGCGGCAGGCGATAGAGGACTGCATGAAGAGCGGCCTGGTCGCCATCGGCCTGGAGGGGCAGATCGTGCGCGTCAACCGGGCGTTTTGCGACATGCTGGGTTACAGCCCGGAAGAGCTGGTGGGCAGCTTCCCGCCGCATCCGTGCTGGCCGGCCGACCAGCACGGCGTGCTGGCCGAAGCGATGGACGCGGTGCGCGACAACCGCCAGCCGGAAGAGGGCTTCGAGCTGCGCCTGGCGCGCAAGGACGGCGGCTGCATCGAGGTGCGGCTGTACGCCACGCCGCTGGTGGAGGAGGACGGCAGCCAGCGCGGCTGGATCGCCTCGCTGTTCGACATCACCGAGCGCAAGCGGGAACGGCTGGCGCTCAACGCCTCGCATCAGCGCTTCCTCACCGTGCTCAATGGCCTCGCCGCCGGCGTGTGCGTGGTGGATGAAGACAGCGGCCAGCTCTTGTATGCCAACCCGGCCTTCGCCGAACTGTGGCTGCTCAACGAAACTGAAACGCCGTGCTGCGTGCTGCTGCCCGGTTTGCGCGCCGGCTCGGCCATGGACTATTACGGCCAGGAATTCATCAGCGAGGGCGGACAGCGCTGGTTCCTGATCCACCGTCGCCGCATCGAATGGGTCAACGGCGAATCCGCCTGGCTCGCCATCCTCAGCGACGTCACCGAGGACAAGCGCCGCGAGGCGCGCGAGCAGGCGCAGCAGGAGCGCTTCCAGAACACGGCGCGGCTGATCGCCATGGGCGAGATGGCGTCCACGCTGGCGCACGAGCTCAACCAGCCGCTCACCGCCATCAACACCTACGCCGCCGGCGTCAACCGCCGGCTGGCGCCGGAACTGGAATTGCCGTCCGGCGTGCGCGAGGCGGTGCAGGCCATCGCCGAACAGGCGCGGCGCGCGGCGCAGATCGTCAGCAGCATCCGCGCCTTCGTCAAAAAACACGAGCCGCAGCTGGAGCGGGTGGAGCCTTCGCGCGTGGTGGTGCGCGCGGTGGCGCTGGCCGAGGGGCTGGCCGGCAAGGCGGGGGTGATTCTGCAGATGGAGCAGGACCGGCGCGCCTGCCTGCTGGACATGGACCCGGTGCTGATCGAACAGGTGCTGCTCAACCTGCTGAAGAACGCCATCGAGGCGATGCAGGAGGCGCAAACGCGGCGGCCGGCGATCCAGGTCCATACCTTCATCGACGACGCGGTGTGGCGGGTGGAAGTGAGCGACAACGGCCCGGGGCTGTCGCAGGCGATGCAGGACAATCTGTTCACCCCGTTCTACTCCACCAAGCCGGACGGCATGGGCATCGGCCTCAATATCTGCCGCTCCATCGTCGAGTTTCACCGCGGCGAGTTCGGCGTGCACTGCCACCCCGACGACGGCTGCGTGTTCTGGTTCAGCCTGCCGCTGGTTCGAACCGGAGCCTGAGCGCTTCACAAGCGGCGCATTTGTGGTAGCATGTCGTCCGCATGTTCATGCGCCGGGCCGATAGCTCAGCTGGGAGAGCGCCGCGTTCGCAATGCGGAGGTCGAGGGTTCGATCCCCTTTCGGTCCACCACGGAATTTCAAAGGCTTGGCGGCGCGCCGTCAGGCGTCAGGCGGCAAGGTCGCCGCATCTTCCGATTGCTGTCCGCAGGCTCGCGAGGGCCGCGGTTTGGCTGCCGGCATCCAGACGTGAAAACGGGACCTTCGGGTCCCGTTTTTTTACGCGCGTCGCGCGCGCAGCATCGCCGCGGTTTGAGAGGCCCAGCCAGATGCGGCGCAGGCGATTGCGGCTTTCCTGTTCAGTATCTTGGTTTGCGACGCCGCGCGGAATGCCGGGTGCGTTTTCCCGGCGAAGGCGGGATTGAGCGGGACAAGCGCGGCGCGTTCATCCAGAATGAATGTCAATGGGCCACACCGCCCGGGTTCTGGATCATCAACGGGAGTCGCGCATGCAACTGCAAGGAAAAGTCGCGCTGGTCACCGGCGCAGCCAGCGGTATAGGCAAAGCCATCGCCACCACCTACGCCCGCGCGGGGGCGGCGGTGGCCATCGCCGATCTCGATCTCGCCGCGGCCCAAGCCGTGGCCGCCGAGCTTGCCGCCGCCGGCGGCCAGGCCCTCGGCGTCGCCATGGACGTCGGCAGCGAGGAGGCTGTGGAAAACGGCACCCGCCAGGTCGTAGAGCGCTTCGGCGCGCTGGACATCCTGGTGTCCAACGCCGGCATCCAGATCGTCAGCCCCATCGTCGATTTCCGCTTCGAGGATTGGCGCAAGATCCAGGCCATCCACCTCGACGGCGCCTTTCTCACTACCCGCGCCGCGCTGCGCCACATGTATCCGGGCAAGCGCGGCGGGGTGGTCATCTACATGGGCTCGGTGCATTCGCACGAGGCGTCGCGGCTGAAGTCCGCCTACGTGGCGGCCAAGCACGGCATGCTGGGTTTGTGCCGCGCGCTGGCCAAGGAGGGCGCGGAATACAATGTGCGCAGCCACATGATCTGTCCCGGCTTCGTGCGCACGCCGCTGGTGGACAAGCAGATTCCGGAGCAGGCCGCCACGCTTGGCCTCAGCGAGGAAGAGGTGATCAAGAAGGTGATGCTGGGGGCCACCGTGGACGGCGAGTTCACCACCGTCGACGACATCGCCCGGACCGCGCTGTTTCTGGCCGCCTTTCCCAGCGCGGCGCTGACCGGACAGTCGATCAACGTCAGCCACGGCTGGTCGATGAAATAAGCGCTTCGCGCCCGAAACGACAAACCGCCCCGACAGCCAGGCTGTCGGGGCGGTTGTCTGTCCGGGACGCGTCGCGGTTTAGAACAGCTGGTCCTTGACGTTCTCCACCGCGTCTTGCGGTTTGGCGGCGTCCGGCGTGTCGCTGGCCGGGGCGCTGGCGTCCTCGCCGCTGCCCGGCACCGTGCCGTGGTTGTCGATCTGCAGTTCCGGGTTGGTTTTCTGGAACTCTTCGTAGTAGTACTCGTCGCCGCCGCGCTGGCCCGCGCCCGGCTTCACCACGATGCCGGCCGGCACCGGCAGGTCCACCTCGGGCTGGCCCTTGAGCGCGTTGCCCATGTAGTTGATCCAGATCGGCAAGGCCGCTGTGCCGCCGTAGCCGTAGCGGCCCAGCGAGCGCGGCTGGTCGAAGCCCACCCAGGTGGCGGCCACCAGGTTGGGGTTGAAGCCGACGAACCAGGCGTCCTTCCAGTCCGAGGTGGTGCCGGTCTTGCCCGCCAGGTCCATGCGGCCGAGGCTCATCGCCCGGAAGCCGGTGCCGTAGCGCACCACGTCGCGCAGCATCGAGGTCATGATGAAGGCGTTGCGCGGGTCGATCGCTTGCGGCGCGTTCTGGCCGGCTACTGTCGGGACGGTCTTGGCCAGCACGCGGCCGGTCTGGTCTTCGATGCGGTCGATGAAGTAGGCCTTGGCGCGGAAGCCGCCGTTGGCGAATACCGAATAGCCCTCGGCCATCTGCAGCGGCGTCACCGAGCCCGCGCCCAGCGCCATGGTCAGGTAGGCCGGGTGCTGTTTGGCGGAGAAGCCGAAGCGCTGGATGTACTGTTGGGCGTAGTCGGTGCCGGTGGCCATCAGCACCCGCACCGAGACCAGGTTCTTGGACAGCGTCAGGCCGCGGCGCATGCTGATCATGCCGGCGAACTTGCCGTCGTCGTTCTTCGGCGTCCAGTTCTGGCCATCAGCGCCGGGCACCGACAGCGGCGCGTCGTTGATCATCGTCGACGGGGTGATGCCGCGCTCCACGCCCGCCGAGTAGACGAAGGGCTTGAACGAGGAGCCGGGCTGGCGCCAGGCCTGGGTGACGTGGTTGAAGCTGCGGCGGTTGAAGTCGAAGCCGCCGACCAGCGACTTGATGGCGCCGGTGCGGCTGTCCAGCGACACGAACGCGCCTTCCACCTCCGGCATCTGCACGATTTCCCAATAGCCTTTCTCATGGGCGCGCACACGGATCACCGCGCCGGGTCGGATCTGCTGCTGGCTGCCGGCCTTGGCGCTCAAGGCGCGGCGGGCGAAGTCGAGGCCCGCGCCCTTGATCACCGCCACCTTGCCGCCGCGCATGTAGGCGCGAACCTCGCTTGGGCTGGCGGCCAGCACGATGCCCGGCAGCATGTCGCCGCTGTCGCGCAGATCGGCGATGGCGTCGTCCAGCGCTTCGGTCTGTTCTTCCTGGGTGCCGCCAGGCAGGTCGATGAAGCTTTCCGGGCCGCGGTAGCCGGTCTTGCGGTCGTAATCGATCAGGCCGGCGCGCAGCGCGTCGTAGGCCCATTGCTGATGGCGGCTGTCCACCGTGGTGTAAACCTTGAAGCCTTCGGTATACGCCGCCTCCTTGTAACGCTCGTACATCGCCTGGCGTACCATTTCTGCAACATATTGGCCGGGTTGGCTGGTGTCGGCCGCCTGGCTGGCCAAGTGCATGGGTTCGGCCAGCGCTTCGTCATATTGCGTCTGGGTAATGAAGTTCAGTTCGCGCATGCGGCGCAGCACGTATTGCTGGCGCAACCGGGCGCGATCCGGGTTGACGATGGGGTTGTAGGCCGAAGGCGCTTTGGGCAGGCCCGCGAGCATGGCCATCTGCGCGACGCTCAGTTCGCTCAAGGGCTTGCCGTAATAAGCCTGCGCCGCGGCGGAGAAGCCGTAGGCGCGCTGTCCCAGGTAAATCTGGTTGAAGTACAGCTCCAGAATCTGGTCCTTGCTCAGCGTGTGTTCGATCTTGAATGCCAGCAAGGCTTCGTTGAACTTGCGGGTGTAGGTCTTCTCGCTGGACAGGAAGAAGTTCTTGGCCACCTGCATGGTGATGGTGCTGGCCCCGGAGCGGGTATGGCCGGACACCAGATTGCCCACCGCGGCGCGCAAAACGCCAAAGTAATCAATGCCGCTGTGCTGGTAGAAGCGTTCGTCCTCGGCGGCCAGCACCGCCTGTTTCATCAGTTGCGGAACTTCGTAAATGCGGGAGAACGAACGGCGTTCCTCGCCGAATTCGCCGAGCAGCTGGTTGTCCGCCGAATAGACCCGAAGCGGAATTTTCGGGCGGTAGTCGGTAAGGACATCAAGACTCTGCAAACGGGGATAGGTTATGATGATGGCAACTGCGGCTGCGCCTGCAAGCAGCACGGCGCCGCCCAGGAAAACACCCGCCAGAATCGCAAGAAATCGTCTGAACATATTCGCAATGGGCTTTCGTCGGAAAGCGGATTATAACGTCTTGTGAAAGCCGACAAGACAAACAATGGCCGCGACTGACCAAATCTGTCGCAACAGACCATATCGAGGCGCAGATGCTGATCGAGAAACTGAAGTTCGGGATGCCTTGGCTCGAACGCGTAGGATTGGGAAAAACCGGCAACGTTCCCTTGTTGGGGCTGGACATCAGCAGCACCGCTATCAAGCTGGTGGAACTTTCGCGCGCCGGCAAGAATTATCAGATTGAACGCTATGTCATCGAGCCGCTGCCCAAGGAGGCGGTCAACGAGGGCAATCTTGTGGAAATCGACGGCATCGCCGACGCGCTGCGCCGCGCCTGGCGCAGGCTGGGCAGCCCGATCCGCAATGTCGCCATCGCCATCCCCACCACGATGGCGATTTACAAGAAGCTCCTGGTGCCGGTCAGCCAGACCGAGGACATGGACGCCATGCTGGAGTCCGAAGCCAACCAGATCATTCCTTTTCCGCTGGACGAAGTGAACCTCGATCACCAGGTGCTGGGCCCGTCGGCATCCAGCATCGACGATCTGGAAGTGCTGCTGTGCGCCGCCCGCAAGGAAAAGGTGGAGGAGCGCGTCGCTGTGGTGGAAATGGCCGGCCTGCGCGCCCAGGTGGTGGATGTCGAGGCCTTCGCCATGATGACCGCCTTCGAGCAGATCCAGCAGCAATTGCCGGAACAGGGCATGAACCAGACCTTCGCCATGTTCGACATCGGCGCCAGCCGCATCCACTGCAACATCATCCGCAACGGCCAGCAGATCTACTACCGCGAGCAGGCTTTCGGCGGCCATCAGCTCACCCGCGACATCCAGCGCCGCTACAACATCAGCTTCGACGAGGCCGAAAGCGGCAAGCGCGGCATGGCGCTGCCGGACGGCTACGAGTCCGAACTGATGCACCCCTTCATCGACTCGCTGGCGCAGGAGATCCAGCGCGCGCTGCAATTCTTCTACACCACGGTCAGCGTGTCGCAGTATCTGCGCGTTGATTACATCTTGCTGGCCGGCGGCTGCAGCATGCTGCCGGGGCTGGACGACGCCGTCGCCGGCCGCACCCAGATCAGCACCATGATCGCCAATCCGTTCACCACCATGGTGCAATCCGGCTCCATCCGCCTCAAGGAGCTGCTGATGGACGCCCCCGCCCTGCTGGTGGCTTGCGGGCTTGCGTTGAGGAGGTTTGACTGAATGATACGCATCAACCTCCTGCCCCACCGCGAGCAGAAAAAGGCGGCGCATCGCCTGCGTTTCCAGCTGCTGCTGGGCGGCACGCTGGCGGCCGGCGCGCTGCTGGTGGGCATAGGCTATCTGCTGCTGGATCATCAGCTCTCCCGCCAGGAGCGCCGCAACCAGTATCTGCAGCAGGAAATCAGCAAGCTGGACGGCCAGATCAAGGACATCTCCAAACTCAAGAAACAGCGCGACGACCTGCTGTCGCGCAAGCAGCTGGTGGAAAAGCTGCAGGAAGGTCGCAACGAGGCCGTGCATGTGTTCGACCAGTTGCTCCGGCAAACGCCGGACGGCGTCTATCTCAGCAGCTTCCGCCAGACTGGCCCGCAAATCGCGCTGTCCGGCTACGCCCAGTCCGGCGCTCGCGTCTCCAGCTTCATGCGCGCGCTGTCGCAGTCCGATGTTTTCGCCGCGCCGGTGCTGGTGGAAGTGAAATCCAGCATCGTCAACAACCAGCGGGTGAGCGAGTTCACGCTCAACGCCAGCCTGCGCCAGAGCCTGGCCGCCACGCTTGACGCCAATCACAACCAGAACAAGCCGCAAGGAGCCAAGCCATGACGCTGGACGAACTGCGCACTCTGGATCCCAAGGACATGGCCAACTGGCCGCTGCAGGCGCAAGCGCTGGCCCTGGTGCTGCTGACGCTGCTGTTTTGCGGCCTGGGCTACTTCCTGGTACTGGGGGACCAGATGGACAAGCTGAGCGCCGCTCGCCAGCAGGAAGAGCAGCTCAAGCAAACCTTCATCGACAAGAAGCGCCAGGCGGTGAATCTGGACGCGCTGCAACAGCAGCTCAAGGAAATCGACGCCTCTTTCGGCGCGCTGCTCAAGCAGCTGCCCACCAAGTCTGACATGGACACCCTGCTGACCGAAATCAACCAGGCCGGGATAGGCCGCGGCCTGCAGTTCGAACTGTTCAAGCCGGGCGCCGAGATCAAGTCCACCGAAATGGCGGAAGTCCCGATCGCCATCAAGCTGACCGGCAGCTACAACGACCTGGCGTCGTTCGCCAACGACGTCGGCCAGCTCTCGCGCATCGTCACGCTCAGCGACATCAGCCTGACGCCGGGCAAGGACAGCCGCATGAGCATGGAAGCCACCGCCAAGACCTATCGCGCGCTGGAGCCGGATGAGCGCCTGGGACAAACCGCAGCCGCGCACAAGTGAGAAAGCGTTTCGCCATGAGAATACCGTCAGTCTGCTTGCTCTCGGTCTTGCTCGCCGCCTGCGGCGGCGGCAATACCGACGACCTGCAGCAATGGATGGCCAGCAGCAGCCAGGGTTTGCGCGGCCAGATCGACCCCTTGCCGCAGGTGCAGGCCTACCAGCCGTTCAATTATCAGGCGGGAGACCTGATCGACCCGTTCAATCCGCAAAAGCTGCTGGCCGCCAAGCGCCAGAGCGCAGCCAACGCGCCGGACTTCAAGCGGCCGCGCGAAGCGCTGGAAAACTTCGATCTGGACAAGCTCGCCATGGTCGGCACCTTGCGCAGGGCAGGCGTGACCTACGGCTTGGTCCGGACGCCGGAGGGCTCCTTGTACCGCATCCAGGTCGGCAATTTCGTCGGCCCCAATTTCGGCAAGGTCACCGCCATCAGCGATGCCGAAATCACCCTCGCGGAAACGGTGGAAGATCTGAATGGAGAATGGGTACAGCGCAACAGCAGCCTGTATCTGGTTGAACAAGGGCAGAATAAATGAACCAATACTCTATGAAACTGCTGTCCGGCTTGGGGCTGGCGCTGGTCTTCAATCTGGCGTTCGCCGGCAGCGCCATCACCGCCATCGAGCTGGCGCGCGGCGACAACGACCAGCAATGGCTGCAGGTCACGTTCGACGGCCCGGCCATCCAGCCCAACAGCTTTTCCATGTCCAATCCGCCGCGCATCGCGTTCGACTTCGCCGGCGCCGCGGTCAAGCTGCCGAAAAACGCGCAGAGCTTCAACAGTCCCCTGATCAAGTCCGCGGTGGCGATCGAGGCCAACGGCCGTTCGCGGCTGGTGCTCAACCTCGGCAAGAACGCCTCCTACAGCAGCAGCGTCAGCGGCAACAAGCTGACCGTCAAGCTCGACGGCGCGCTCGGCACCCAGCCCGACGCCACGCCGCAGGAGCAAAGCCCCAGCCGGGCGGACAAGCCCGCGGCCGGCGGCGCGGCGCCGCTGAGTCTGGATTTCCGCCGCGGCGTCGGCGGCGAGGGCAGGGTGGAGTTGACGCTGCCCGCCGCCAATACCCCGGTGGATATTCGCCGCGAGGGCAAGTACATCGTGGTGGACGTGATCGGCGCGACGCTGTCGCGGCAACAGCAACGCCGGCTGGACGTGACCGATTTCGGCACGCCGGTGGCCAAGGTGGACGCCGGCAACCAGGGCAACAACAGCCGCGTCCAGATCCTGCCGCAAGGGGATTGGGATTATTCCTCGTATCAGACCAACGGCAAGCTGGTGGTGGAGGTGCGCCGGCCGGCCGGCGACGCCGGCAAGGCGGCCGACGGCGACAAGCCGCAGTACAAGGGCGACAAGCTGTCGCTGAATTTCCAGAATATCGAAGTGCGCACCGTGCTGCAGGTGATCGCCGAATTCACCGGCCTCAACATCGTCACCAGCGATTCGGTCGGCGGCAACATCACCTTGCGCCTGAAGGATGTGCCCTGGGATCAGGCGCTGGATCTGATCCTGCAAACCAAGGGGCTGGATCAGCGCCGCAACGGCAACATCATCCAGATCGCGCCGCGCGACGAGCTGCTGGCCCGCGACAAGCAGTTCCAGGAAGCGCGCCAGCAACTGGCCACCCTGGAGCCGGTGCGTTCGGAAACCTTCGTGCTGCGCTACCGCTCGGTGGAAGACATCAAGAAGATGATAGACGGTGACGCGACCTCGGGTAAGAAGGACAGCCTGCTGACCGATCGCGGCAGCGTGATGATGGACTCCAAGACCAACACGCTGATCGTCAACGACACCACCTCCACCATCGACAAGGTGCGCGAGATCGTCGGCAAGACCGACATCCCGGTCAAGCAGGTGCTGATCGAGGCCCGCATCGTCGAGGCCACCGACAACTGGCAGCGCGATCTTGGCGTGCGGCTGGCCTACGAGCGCAACACCGGCGGCAACATCATCAGCGGCAGCGGACTGCCCAACACGCTGGCCAACGCCCAGGGCAATCCCAACTTCGGTCCCTTGTTCGGCACCGTGCCTTCCGCCTATACCACCCAGCCTGGCGTCAACCTGCCGATTTCGACGCCGTCCGGCACGCTCACCACGCTGTTCGGCATCGGCAAATCCACCATCATCGGGCTGGAGCTGCAGGCGATGCAGGCAGAGGACAAGGGGAGGGTGATCGCCAGTCCGAGAGTGATGACCGCCGACCGCCAGGAAGCCACCATCGAGCAAGGCACCGAGATTCCCTACCAGGAAGCCAGCTCCAGCGGCGCCACGTCGGTATCGTTCAAGAAAGCCGTCTTGAGCCTGGTAGTGAAGCCGCAAGTCACGCCTGACAACCACGTGATGCTGGACATCCAGGTCAACAAGGATTCGGCCAACTTCCAGCAAACCGTAAACGGCACGCCCTCGCTCAACACCGAGAAGATCACCACCCAGGTGCTGGTGGAGAACGGCGGCACCGTGGTCATCGGCGGCATCTATTCCCAGCAGATGAACGACGTCGTCAACAAAGTCCCCCTGCTGGGCGACATCCCGGTGCTGGGGGCCTTGTTCCGGCGCACCAGCAAGATAGACAAGCGCAGCGAGCTGGTGATTTTCATCACGCCCAAAGTGGTCAACGAGCTGGGCCTGGACAAGCGCTGAGCCGGCCAAGACAGACGCAAGCGCCTTCAGCTACAATGCCTGCCATGGAGAAACTGGCAGGCAATTTTTTTCTGGTCGGTCTGATGGGATCGGGCAAGACCACTGTCGGCAGGGCGCTGGCGCGCCGCACCGGCAAAACGTTCTACGATTCCGACCAGGAAATCGAAGCGCGGACCGGCGTGCGCGTAGCCACCATCTTCGACATCGAAGGCGAGCAGCGTTTCCGCAACCGGGAAACCTCGGTCATCGCCGATCTGGTGCGCCAGGACAACATCGTGCTGGCGACCGGCGGCGGGGCCATCCTGCGCCCGGAAAACCGCCGGCAACTGGCTGGCCACGGCACCGTCATCTACTTGCGCGCGGCGATCGACGATCTGCTGGCGCGCACCCAGCACGATAAAAACCGCCCGCTGCTGCAAATCGCCAACCCCCGCGCCAAACTCGAAAGCCTGTTTCTGGAGCGCGACCCGCTCTACCGCGAGGTCGCCGACATCATCGTCGACACCACCCAACAGAACGTCAACCTGCTGGTCGCGCGTCTGATAGACCAATTGCTGGCGCTGCCAGGACATCAAGGAAGCTGAATGATCACTCTCGACTTGACCCTCCCCGATACCCGCTACCCCATCCACATTGGCCGGCATCTTCTGGAACAAGTCGAGCTGTTGCTGCCTCATTTGCCCTTGCCCAAAGTCGCTATCGTCAGCAACGAAACGGTGGCGCCGCTTTACCTCTCCCGACTGCAGGCCGCGCTGGAAGCCAAGGGCGTGCAATGCCTGTCCGTAGTGTTGCCAGATGGCGAGCAGCACAAGGATTGGGCCACCCTCAATCTCATTTTCGACGCGCTGCTGGCTAACCGCTGCGAGCGCAATACCACGCTGCTCGCGCTGGGCGGCGGCGTGATCGGCGACATGACAGGCTTCGCCGCCGCGTGTTACCAGCGCGGCGCGCCCTTCATCCAGATTCCCACCACGCTGCTGGCGCAGGTGGACTCCTCTGTCGGCGGCAAAACCGCGATCAATCACCCGCAAGGCAAGAATATGGTCGGCGCTTTTTATCAGCCGCGCGCCGTCGTCGCCGACATGAGCTTGCTGGATACCCTGCCCGATCGCGAACTGTCCGCGGGTTTGGCGGAAGTCATCAAGTACGGCCTGATCGGCGATGCTGGATTCATATCGTGGCTGGAAAACAACATGGCGGCGCTGCGCGCGCGCGACAGCGAGGCTTTGCAATACGCGGTCAAGCGCAGCTGCGAAATGAAAGCCGCCATCGTCGGCGAAGATGAAAAAGAGCACGGCGTTCGCGCGCTGCTCAACCTGGGCCACACCTTCGGCCACGCCATCGAAACCGGGCAGGGCTACGGCAGCTGGCTGCACGGCGAGGCCGTTGCCGTTGGCATGATGCTTGCCACCGCGGCCTCCGCAGAGCTGGGATGGCTGGCGCGCGACGAGGTGGAGCGCGTTCGCCGGCTGCTGGTCGCCGCCGGGCTGCCCACGCGCGCGCCGCGCATGCCGCTCTCGCGCTGGCTGGAGTTGATGAGCCACGACAAGAAAGTCAGCGCCGGCGCCATCCGTTACGTATTGCTCAAATCGCTGGGCCAGGGCGTGATTCACGCCAATCTGGCCGACACGCTGCTGCAAAAAATTCTGGACGAAAACGACTGAGCGCTGTCAATCTGTAGTCGCCTCGCTACGGATTTCTACGGATTGCTGCCGGGCCTTTATCACCAGAATAATCAACAAACTATACAAAGTTGTTGCACGTGAGAGGGGAAGAAACAGTATGGACGTATTGACGGCATTGACTGCCAGCTTCGGACTGATGAGCGGTTATTACGCGGCTCGCTGGGCATGGCGCAAACTGCGCTACACCTCGCCCAGCCAGCGGGGGATTGATCCGGTAGGCGAAGCGGAAGTCTATCTGGCCTATGGCAAGACCCGCCAGGCAGTCCGCGTGCTCAAGGATTCCCTGCGCGACGACCCCGACAATCTCTCGGCCAAGGTTGTCCTGCTGCGCGCCTACTCCACTGAGAAGAATCGCGAGGCGTACATCTCTCTGGCGCGCGACGTTCAGGCTCAGGTGCAAGGTCAGCCGGTCTGGCGCACCATTCAGGAAAACGGCCGCCAGCTGGACCCGCTGGATCCTCTGTTTGAAGCCAAGATCTGACGCGAGCTTCTATAGCTCCATATATATGGAAAAGCTCGAGCGATGAAATGATTGTCCGAGCTTCGCGTCCTCAACCCACCCTCTGCCGCGACAAGGGTGGGTTTTTCATGCGAAAAGCAGGAAGAGCGGGTCCCGGCTTGTTTTGAATGTTCCGGCTGATCTTCAGTTCAGAGTCAGTCGCCGCAACTGTCCCATCGACTCCACCCTGAAATCAACTTGAGGCGGCAGGCGCGGCTCGCGGCTGACCCAGATGGTGGTCATGCCAAGCTCCTTGGCGGTCAGCAGATTCGGCAAGGAATCTTCCACCATGATGCATTCGCGAGGGTTCAGTTTCTCGCGCGCCAGTACGGTCTCAAAAGCCTGCAAGTGAGGCTTGGGTACATAATCCAGTCTCTCCACGCCATAAATGCTTTCGAAGTGGCGCGTGATGCGCATTCTGTCCAGCAGACCTTCCACGTAATGCTGCGGCCCGTTCGACAAGAGAATCTTCCTGCCGCGCAACGAATCCAGGCTGGCCGCCAGGTCCTCTTCATACTGCAGCCATTGCGCCAGTACTTCCACCGGGTGGGTTTCAAGCAGGAATTGCTGCGGGTCTATGCCGTGATGAGTGGTCAGGCCGTGCATGGTCGCGCCGTATTGAGCCCAATAGCGCGAGCGCAAAGCGCCCGCCTCTTCTGCATCCACGTTCAGGTGACGCATCATGTATTCGGTCATGAGCTGGTTGATGTGGGCGAAAATCCCGCCGCTGGCATGATGCAGCGTGTCGTCCAGGTCGAAAATCCAGGTTTTATGCTTCACGTAAGTGCTCGAAGTGCTGCGAAAGGAGCCAGATTATCCATCCGGTCGGCGGAGCTGACCAGTATTCTGCGACCCTTTCCCAAGGAGGGTTGAGTTTTTTTGGTTTTTCATTTCATTTTATATCAATGACTTGCGTGTTTCGGCCCGTTTTTTTGCGATTTTCCGACGCAAAGGTGTTGACGGGTCAGGGGTCGGGGAGTATAGTTCGCCTCCTCAGCTGACGCAGCGAACGAAACGAAGCGATCAGCACCGCTCTTTAACAGAACGAATAACCG
>NJIE01000029.1 GCA_002213445.1 Xenophilus sp. AP218F
AAGATCAGCAGGTTCCACCACCATGCAAACCTAGGACTTCTCTCCTGATTGCTGGTATGGCTGGCGGGGGCAGATCAAGTAAGCTCAACTGCAAAGGAAACCGGGCACCGCAGGATGTGGCCCTGAATCCCTATTTCGGCAAAGCGGTTGGCTGCATTATCGACAACTTGCAGGCTGTTGATGAAAGCGGACAAGCACAGGAGCGACCCATCATTGCTCCTGGCGCTCATGGCATGCGCTCGACCCGATTTGTTGAATTTGCCACAGGCCGCGACCTATGGCCGGTGACCCGTTGCCACTTAAACGCGATGGTGGCGGACACCAAGAAATGGGAGCAGAGCGCGGCTTATTGCCTCGATACGCATGCGGCGGTCCGGGCATGGGTGAAGAATGACCATCTTGGATTTATCGTTCCATACCGGAAAGTTGGAAGCAAACGCAATTACCTGCCTGACTTCATTGTTGATTTGGTTTCTGGAGAGAAGCTGGTGATTGAAATCAAGGGCCAGGTGATTGACGATGCGCTGATAAAAGAGGCCGCAGCCAAGCGATGGTGTGAAGCAGTGAACCGTGATGGCAGATTCGGTCGTTGGAGCTACCACTTGATAACGCATCCGGCTGACCTGATGAAGCTACTTGACCACATAGATTGAGCATATTCTCTGGTCAATCTGGTCAGTCTGGTCAAGCAAAGAAGCCAGTGCTTGCGCAGTGGCTTCTTCTTTCTTGGCTACGCGCTAAAGATGATACAGATGCCCGGTATGGATTGGTGTTGACCAAAACAGGTTACACAGCGGTTACATGATGGAGCTGAAATAGAAAAAGGACCTGCAGCTTTCGCTGCAAGTCCTTGATTATTTTGGTGGGCCCCCGGGGAGTCGAACCCCGCACCAACGGATTATGAGTCCGCTGCTCTAACCAAGCATGAGCTAGAGGCCCAGAGGGGCGCATTATAGCAGAGACAAACAAAAATCCCCAAGCCTTGGCTTGGGGATTTTTCAAGTTTCACGCCAAACGCTTACTGGCCGCCCGGTTCGTTGTCCAGGAAGCTGCGCAGACGTTCGGAGCGGGTCGGATGACGCAGCTTGCGCAGCGCCTTGGCCTCGATCTGACGGATGCGCTCGCGGGTGACATCGAACTGCTTGCCCACTTCTTCCAGCGTGTGGTCGGTGTTCATGTCGATGCCGAAACGCATGCGCAGGACTTTCGCCTCGCGCGGCGTGAGGGTGTCCAGCACTTCCTTGGTGGCGTCCTTCAGGCTGGAGTACATCGCAGCGTCGGACGGCGCCAGGTTGTTCTGGTCCTCGATGAAGTCGCCCAGATGGGAATCGTCGTCGTCGCCGATCGGGGTTTCCATGGAGATGGGCTCCTTGGAAATCTTCATGATCTTGCGAATCTTCTCTTCCGGCATCTCCATCTTCTCGGCCAGTTCCGCTGGGTCCGGCTCGCGGCCGGTTTCCTGCAGGATCTGACGCGAGATGCGGTTCATCTTGTTGATGGTCTCGATCATGTGCACCGGAATGCGGATGGTGCGCGCCTGGTCCGCGATGGAACGGGTAATGGCCTGGCGAATCCACCAGGTGGCGTAGGTCGAGAACTTGTAGCCGCGACGGTATTCGAACTTGTCCACCGCCTTCATCAGGCCGATGTTGCCTTCCTGGATCAGGTCGAGGAACTGCAGGCCGCGGTTGGTGTACTTCTTGGCGATGGAGATCACCAGACGCAGGTTGGCCTCGATCATTTCCTTCTTGGCGCGACGCGCCTTGGACTCGCCCGCCGACATCTGGCGGTTGATTTCCTTGAGCGCCTTGATCGACAGCATGGCGCGGTCCTGCAGGTCCGCCAGACGCGACTGCTTGTCGATGATGGCGTGCTTGAAGCGGGTCAGCGCTTCGCTCCAGGCCTTGCCGGAATCGATCTCGTTTTCCACCCAGTCGAGGTTGGTCTCGTTGCCCGGGAACACCTTGATGAAGTGGGCGCGATCCATGCGCACGCGGCTGACGCAGATGTCCTGGATGTCGCGCTCGTAAGTGCGGATCTCGTTGACGCGCGCGCGCAGCGATTCACAGAGGCTTTCCACCTGGCGGGTGGAGAAGCGCACCAGCATGAATTCGGTGGTGATCGCGTCCTGCAGCTCCAGGTATTCCTTGCTCTGCGGACCCTTGCTCTGCAGCGCCTTGATCATCTTGTCGAACAAGAGGCGCACGCCGGCGAAGTGGGCCAGCGCTTCCTGCTTCAGTTCTTCGAGGTTGGCAGCGGCGTCGGCGTCGGCGTCGACGGCTGCGCCGTCTTCATCCTCTTCCTCTTCCTCTTCTTCCTCCAGCAGGTCGTCGTCGGCTTCCGGCTCGGCGAACGGCGCGGCGTCTTCCTCGGTGGGCGCGTTGAGGTCGATGAAGCCGTCCACCACTTCGTCCACGCGCATTTCTTCGCGCGCGACCTTTTCCATCAGCTCCAGCACCTCGGCGATGGTGCCGGGGCAGGCGGAGATGGCCTGGATCATGTACTTGAGGCCGTCTTCGATCCGCTTGGCGATTTCGATTTCGCCTTCGCGCGTCAGCAGCTCCACCGAGCCCATTTCGCGCATGTACATGCGCACCGGGTCGGTGGTGCGGCCGAAGTCGGAGTCTACCGACGACAGCGCCGCTTCGGCTTCCTCGACCGCGTCCTCGTCGGCCACCGCGGCCGGGGCGTCAGACATCAGCAAGGCTTCAGCGTCCGGCGCTTCGTCGTATACCTGGATGCCCAGACCGGAAATCATCGTGACGATGTTTTCGATCTGTTCGGCGTCGGATACGTCTTCCGGCAGGTGGTCGTTGATTTCCGCGTAGGTCAGATACCCACGCTCTTTGCCCAGGGCGATCAGCTGGCGCAAGCGTTTACGCTGCTCTTCCAGGCTCATCACTTCCTGTGGGCTGTCCTGCACATCTTTCTGGTTTTCGGGAGAGGCCGCCATTTCGCTTCCTGCTTGAAAATAAGCCGAAAAAAACAGTTGATTATAACACAACTACGTCAGTTCTGGCCGAGCCGCCGTTCATGCGGACGGCGAGAACAGATCCCGCAGCAGTTCCCCTAGCAAGGTCTTTTCTTCCGGCGTCAGCCCTTCGTGCTGATCTTTCAGTTTTAGCCTGTCGAGTTGGGCCGAACGCAGCATTTTCAGCAATTTGGCGTTGCCATCCTGAAACAGCTGTCTGTCGTCGGCGCTCGGATCGGCAAACTCGTCCGGATCCTGCATTGCCTGTTGCAGCACACTATCCACCAGCCCTTCGTATGGGGTGCCCCTGAGGCCCTCCATCAATTGCGCCGTATTCGGCGGCTGGTCGTGTTCCTGCACGCGCTCCGCCAGCATGGCGAAGCAGGCAAGCTCGTCGGACAGCGCGATGCTGTCCGGCAAACGCACATCGCCAGCCCAGGCCGGGTTCATCAACAGCCACTTGATCAGTTTCTTGATCATCGGGGTGTTGATCTGGCGATGCGATTCCTGCGGCAGGCGATACTCTCGCCTGCCCTTGCGCTCGGCCGGCTTCTTGCCGGTGGTGAGCATGTCGAACTCGTCGACCTCCACCCCGGCCAGCTCGGCCAAACGCTTCTTGATGATGAAAGCCAGCGCCGGCGCGGCGATCTGTGCCAGCAACGGCGACGCCTGACGGATCAGGTCGGCCTTGCCCTCCGGCGTGGAGAGGTTAATTTCCCGGCACAGCTCGCGGGTGAAATACACCGACAAGGGCAGGCTCTGCTCTTCAAGGAGCTGCTCGAAGGCTTCGGCGCCGAACTCGCGCACATAGCTGTCCGGGTCGTGCTCCTTGGGCAGGAACAGGAAATTCAGCGCCTTGCCGTCCACCAGCTGCGGCAGGCTGTTTTCCAGCGCGCGCCAGGCCGCCTTGAGGCCGGCGTTGTCGCCGTCGAAGCAGAAATAGACCTGATCGGCGTGCCGGAGCAGCTTGCGCACGTGCTCGCCGGTGGTGGCGGTGCCCAGCGTGGCCACCGCGTACTGGACGCCGAACTGCGCCAGCGCAACCACGTCCATATAGCCTTCGACCACCAGCACCCGGTTTTTATCCCGGATCGCCTGCCGCGCCTCGTACAGGCCGTACAGCTCGCGGCCTTTCTCGAACAGCGGCGTTTCCGGCGAGTTCAGGTACTTCGGCTCCCCCTTGCCCAGCACCCGGCCGCCAAAGCCGATGATGGCCCCGCGCTGGTTGCGGATCGGGAACATCAGCCGGTCGCGAAAACGATCGTAGCGGCGGCCGCTGTCTTCGGCGTGAATCACCAGCCCGGCTTCGACCAGCTTGTCGTCCTGGTACTGCGGAAACACGTTTTCCAGGTTTTGCCAGCCGTCCGGCGCGTAACCCAGGCCGTAGCGGGCGGCGATTTCGCCGGACAGGCCGCGGCCCTTGCAATACGCCACCGCCGTCGGCGCGCTTTTCAGCTCGCGCCGGTAGTAGTCGCTGGCCAGCTGCGTCATCTGTTCCAGCGACAGCTTCTTCTCGCGCGCCTTGCGGCTGGCTTCGGGGTTGGCGACCCGCTCGTTCGGCACCCGCAGGCCGATGCCTTCGGCCAGCATGGTCACCGCGTCGACAAAGCCCAGCCCCTGGTATTCCATGACGAAACCGATGGCCGAACCATGCGCGCCGCAGCCGAAGCAGTGATAGAACTGCTTGGACGGGCTGACGGTGAACGACGGCGATTTTTCCTTGTGGAAGGGGCAGCAGGCCAGATAGTTCTGGCCTGCCTTTTTCAGCGGGACATAACGATCCACCACGTCGACGATGTCGACGCGGGACAGCAATTGATCAACGAAATCCTGCGGAATCAACGGCGAAAAATCCGGAGCGCGCCAGGCCGGCCTCAGGCCGACAGCTTGGCCTTGATGCGGGCGGAAACCAGCGCCATGTCGGCGCGGCCGGCCAGTTGCGGGCGCAGCAGGCCCATCACCTTGCCCATATCCTGCATGCCGGCGGCGCCGCTGTCGGCGACCGCGCGGGCCACCCGTTCGTCGATCTCGGCTTCCGACAACTGCTGCGGCATGTAAGCCATCAGCACGGCCATTTCGCCCTTTTCCTTGTCGGCCAGATCCTGGCGCCGGGCGGCTTCGTACTGGGCCACCGAGTCGCGGCGCTGCTTGAGCATCTTGTCGATCACGGTCACGATGGCGGCGTCGTCCAGTTCCACGCGCTCGTCGACTTCCTTCTGCTTGATGGCTGCCAGCAGCAGGCGGATCGCCGCCAGCTTGTCGGCTTCCTTGGCCTTCATGGCCGATTTCATGTCGTCGGAGATGCGAACTTTGAGGCTCATATCGTGCTCACTCGTCTGTGGGACTTGCCGCGAACGGCAAAGAGGATTCGGGAAGAAAGCTTGAGAAACCTGTGGGCGAACCGCGGCTTTTCAAGCTTTCCTGCGCTAGAAATGGCAAAACCGCAGGCATGGCCTGCGGTCCTGCGAACTCGCTGCTGAAACTGATTAGTACAGTTTCGGCGGCAGCATCTGGCTGCGGATGCGCTTGTAGTGGCGCTTAACGGCGGCAGCGTGCTTGCGCTTGCGTTCGGTGGTCGGCTTCTCGTAGAACTCGCGAGCGCGCAGTTCGGTCAGCAGGCCAGTCTTTTCTACAGCGCGCTTGAAGCGACGCAGAGCAACTTCAAACGGTTCGTTCTCTTTAACGCGAATATTCGGCATTGACTTAAGGGTCCTTAGATTTCTTTAGGGCGCGACAAGTGTCGCCGCCTGTAAAAACAGTATTTTAGCAATGTTACTGCGATTGTAAAAGTCTGATAAGACAACGTCAGGCCGGATTGTGGCGTTTCGCGCCCTCCGGCGCCGCCTCTACAGGCAGAAACGTCACGACTTGACGGAAGAAATCACCCCCTCACTCGGAGAACTAGGTACTGCGCTATAAAAACGTTTCGGCATCCGCCCGGCGAGATACGCCGCGCGGCCAGCCTCGACAGCCTGTTTCATGGCGTGGGCCATCAACACCGGCTGCTGCGCGGCAGCAATCGCGGTATTCATCAGCACGCCATCGCAGCCCAATTCCATGGCGACCGCCGCGTCGGAGGCGGTGCCTACGCCGGCGTCAACCAGCACGGGAACGTTGGACTGCTCGATGATCAATTTCAGATTCCACGGATTCAGAATCCCCATGCCCGAACCGATCAGGCTGGCCAGCGGCATGATGGCGCAGCAGCCTATCTGCTCCAGCTCCCGGGCGATGATGGGATCATCCGAGGTGTAAACCATGACGTCGAACCCTTCGGCCACCAGCACTTCGGCCGCCTTGAGGGTTTCCTTGACGTTGGGGAACAGCGTATTCGGATCGCCCAGCACTTCCAGTTTGACCAACCGGTGGTCATCCAAGAGTTCTCGGGCCAGGCGCAGCGTCCGTATGGCGTCTTCGGCGGAGTAACACCCCGCCGTGTTGGGAAGCAGGTTATACCGGTTCTTCGGCAAAAAGTCCAGCAAATTCGGCTCGTTAGCGTGCTGGCCGAGGTTGACGCGACGGATCGCCACGGTGACGATTTCCGTGCCGGACGCGTCCAGCGCGCGCGCGGTCTCGTCGAAATCGCGGTATTTGCCGGTGCCCACCAGCAAACGGGAATTGTACGCCTTGCCTGCTATGACCAGTTGATCGCTCACCACTTCACCTCACAATTACGCCGCCTAGCCTCCGCCTACGGCCACTACGATTTCGAGCTCGTCGCCGCAGGACAACAGCGTCTGCGCATGCTGGCTGCGCGGCACGATCTCGCCGTTTTTCTCCACCGCGATGCGCTTGCCGGCCAGCTCCAGCGCCTGGACCAGTTCGGCCAGGCTGGCGATGCCGGCGAACTCGCGCGCTTCGCCGTTGATGCTCAACGTCAGCACATTCATTTTCTCTGCACCCTTTGCACCACCGACAGTTGCTGGATGGCGGCGATCACCTTCTCCAGGTGCTCCACGCCCTCCACCTGCAGGCGGAAGTGGATGTTGAACAAACCGTCGCCGTCGCGGCTGCTGTCCTGGGTGTCGGCGCTTTCGATATTGGCCGAGGCGTGCGAGATGGCGGCGGCGATGTCGGCCAGCGCGCCCCGCTCATGGCTGGAGAGCACCGCCACGGTCACGCCGAACATGCGGTCGCGCTGCGCCTCCCAGTTCACCTCCAGCACCTTGTCGTGATCGACGCGGCGGGCATTGGGGCAACCGGTTCTATGGATGACCAGCCCCTGCCCCTTGGTGATCACGCCCAGAATCTCGTCGCCCGGCAGCGGATTGCAGCAGGACGACAGCTGCACCATGCCGACTTCATTGCCGCGGATGGTGACGGGGCCGACGCGAACGCTGTCGCCCAGGCGCTCGCCGCCCAGTTCCAGCATCCGGCGCGCCACTACGATGGGCATCAGCTTGCCGGCGCCGATCTCGGCCAGCACATCGTCAAAACCGGACAGTTTCTCGCCGTAGGTGGCGAAGTACTCGGCGCGCAAGTCCTCGCTCAGCGCCAGCGGCGTGGCCGCCAGCGCGCCCACAGCCTGGCGCAGCAGTTTCTCGCCCAGGGCGACGGCTTCCTCGCGCTGCAGGCTTTTCAGATAATTGCGAATGCCGGAGCGGGCGCGGCCGCTTTGCACGAAGGCCAGCCACGACGGATTGGGCTTGGCCTGCGTCGAGGTGATGATTTCCACGGTGTCGCCGTTGCGCAGCACGGTGCGCAGCGGCACCAGCGCGTGATTGACGCGCGCGGCGATGCAGCGATGGCCGACGTCGGTATGCACCGCGTAAGCGAAGTCCACCGGGGTCGCCCCCTGCGGCATCACCATGATGCGGCCCTTGGGGGTGAACACGTAGACTTCGTCCGGGAACAGGTCGATCTTGATGTGCTCGAGGAATTCGACCGGATCGTCGCTCTCCTCCTGCATGTCCAGCAGCTTTTGCAGCCATTGGTGGGTGCGCTGCTGGGCGGTGTTGATGCCGTCGCCGCTCTTGTACATCCAGTGCGAGGCCACGCCCGCTTCCGCCACGCTGTTCATCTCGCGGGTGCGGATCTGCATCTCCACCGGCGTGCCGTAGGGGCCGAACAGGGTGGTGTGCAGGCTCTGATAGCCGTTGCCCTTGGGGATGGCGATGTAGTCCTTGAACTTGCCGGGAATCGGCTTGTACAGGCTGTGCAGCGCGCCCAGCGCCAGATAGCAGCTGGGAATGTCGTTGACCACGACGCGGAAGCCGTAGATGTCCAGCACTTCCGAGAAGGACAGGTGCTTGTCCTGCATCTTGCGGTAGATGCTGTAGAGGTTCTTCTCGCGCCCCTTGATGGTGGCCTCGATATTGCTTTGCACCAGCCGCTGGCTGACCGATTGCAGAATCTTGTTCACCACCTCGCGGCGGTTGCCGCGCGCGGCGCGCACCGCCTTGTTCAGCACGCTGTAACGATGGGGATAGAGGTGTTTGAACGCCAGGTCCTGCAACTCGCGGTAAACGCGGTTGAGCCCGATGCGATTGGCGATGGGCGCGTAGATTTCCAGAGTTTCCAGCGCGATGCGTCGTCGCTTGTCCTCGCGCATCGAATCCAGCGTGCGCATGTTGTGCAAGCGATCGGCCAGCTTGACGATGATGACGCGGATGTCGCGCGCCATGGCCAGCACCATCTTGCGGAAACTTTCCGCCTGGGCGGTTTCGCGGGTCTGGTATTCCAGCCGCTCCAGCTTGGAGAGGCCGTCCACCAGATCGGCGACGGTCTTGCCGAACTTCTCGATCAGCGTCGGCTTGGTGACGCCGGTGTCTTCCAGCACGTCGTGCAGCAGCGCCGCGGCCAGCCCCTGCACATCCAGCCGCCAGTCGGCCAGCATGGTGGCCACCGCCAGCGGGTGCGTGATGTAGGGCTCGCCGCTCTTACGAGTCTGGCCTTCGTGCGCCTCGCGGCTGACTTCGAAGGCCTGCCTGAGCAGCTGCAGGTCTTCCGGCTTGAGATAACGCCCCACCGCCTCGAAAAAGGCGGCCGACTCGCTTTCAATCAAGGCGTTGTAGTCGATGTCGTCCTCAATGCCGGACATGCCTCACCCCTGCCGCTGAATCAGGCCTTGCTACGGCTGAGGACTTCCTTGCCAACGTGGCCGGCGGCGATTTCACGCAAGGCGACAACGGTAGGCTTGTGACGGCCGGCGTCCACAAAGGCGGTGGCGCCCGACGCCACCTGACGGGCGCGGTAAGCCGCGGCCAGGGTCAGGTCAAAGCGGTTCTGGATGCGATCCAGGCAGTCGTCAACGGTAATGCGGGCCATGGTTATATTCTCAGGTTAAAGCGGTTAAACGGATTCAGGAACACTATATCATCGAATGTCCACCCGACAAGCCGGACGGACGGGCCTTTGCCGGGCTTATTTGCCGGCGGTGCCCATGCGGCGGAACATCTCGGCCAGCCGGCGGCACTGCACGCCGCTGCGCAGGCGACGGGCGCGCACAATGCTGATCAGATCGACGCGGGCGCGTTCGAAGTCGTCGTTGACCACGATGTAGTCGTACTCGGCCACCTTGTCGATTTCGGCGCGAGCCGAAGCCAGGCGGCGCAGGATGACTTCTTCGCTATCGGTGTCGCGGCCGCGCAGGCGGCGTTCCAGTTCCTCGATCGACGGCGGCGCGATGAAGATGCCGATGGCGTCCGGGAACACCTTGCGCACCTGCTCGGCACCCTGCCAGTCGATTTCCAGCAGGATGTCCTGCCCGGCCTCCAGCCGGCTGCGGATCCACGGCGCGCTGGTGCCGTAGCAGTTCCCGTAGACCTCGGCATACTCCAGAAAATCGCCGCGCGCCGCCATTTCGTCAAAAGCGGCGCGGTCGATGAAGTGGTAGTGCTTGCCGTCGATCTCGCCCTTGCGCGGCGCGCGGGTGCTGTAGGAGACGGACAGCTCCACCGTGGGCTCCGCCTGCAGCAACGCGGCCACCAGCGAGGTTTTGCCGGCGCCGGAAGGGGCGACCACGATGTAAATGTTCCCGGTTGGCTGACTCATAAACGTGCCAAATCTTTGCCAAAGAGTAATTTTTCAGGATACCACAGAGCCCAGGTCTTTGTTAAGCAATGACATATTTTCATATCAAGATTTAGGTGATTCCGATTGACCTGCCGGATAATGGCGCGCTTCTTTTGCAACCCCCTGCCTGGAGTTACCCAGTCATGCAATTTCTGGAAAGCTTTTTCAAATTGAAAGAGCACGGCACGACGGTGAAAACCGAAGTCATCGCCGGATTCACCACCTTCCTGACCATGGCCTACATCGTCCTGGTCAACCCGCTGATCCTGTCCTCCACCGGCATGGACCTCAACGCGGTGTTCGTCGCCACCTGCCTGGCCGCCGCCCTCGGCACCGCCATCATGGGTCTGGTAGCCAACTATCCGATCGCGCTGGCGCCGGGCATGGGCCTGAACGCCTACTTCACCTTCAGCGTGGTCAAGGGAATGGGCCTTTCCTGGGAAACCGCTCTGGGCGCGGTGTTCATTTCCGGTATCGTGTTCCTGCTGGTCAGCCTGTTCAAGGTGCGGGAAGCCATCGTCAACGCCATTCCGCAATCGCTGAAGTTCGCCATTTCCGCAGGCGTCGGCATGTTCCTGGCCATCATCGCGCTGAAGAACGCCGGCGTGATCGCCGCCCACCCCGCCACCTACCTGACGCTGGGCGACATCCACAACCCGACCA
The DNA here is from genome assembly GCA_002213445.1 of Xenophilus sp. AP218F. Classification (GTDB taxonomy): domain Bacteria; phylum Pseudomonadota; class Gammaproteobacteria; order Burkholderiales; family Chromobacteriaceae; genus Chromobacterium. The sequence continues at coordinate 10,649 of NJIE01000029.1, forward strand.
CCCTGCTGGCCATCCTGGGCTTCTTCCTGATCGTGGCGCTGGAATACCGCCGCGTGCCGGGCTCCATCATCATCGGCATTCTGGTGGTGACGGTGCTGTCCATCGCCCTGGGCCTGTCTCCGTTCAAGGGCATCGTTTCGCCGATCCCGAGCCTGGCGCCCACCTTCATGCAGATGGACATCGCCGGCGCGCTCAACGCCGGCCTGATCGGCGTGATCTTCGTGTTCTTCTTCGTCGACCTGTTCGACACCACCGGCACCCTGGTGGGCGTATCGCATCGCGCCGGCCTTCTGGACAAGGACGGCAAGCTGCCGCGGCTGAAACGCGCGCTGATGGCCGACTCCATCGCCATCACCGCCGGCGCCGTGATGGGCACCTCGTCCACCACCGCCTACGTCGAATCCGCCGCCGGCACCGCCGTGGGCGGCCGCACCGGCCTCACCGCCGTGGTCGTCGCGCTGCTGTTCCTCGCCGCGCTGTGGCTGTCGCCGCTGGCCGCCACCGTGCCGGCCTACGCCACCGCGCCGGCGCTGTGCTACGTCGCGGTGCTGATGGCGCGCGGCCTGGCCGAAATCGAATGGAACGATCTGACCGAATCCGCCCCGGCGGTGATGACCGCGCTGGCGATGCCGTTCACTTTTTCCATCGCCGACGGCATTGCATTCGGCTTCATCAGCTACGTAGTCATCAAGACCCTGGCCGGCCGTTTCGCCGACCTGAAACCGGCGGTGGTGGTGATCGCCGCCTTGTGGATCTTCAAGCTGGCTTTCTTCGGCTAAAACCACAATAATCCGTTTATTCACGATGGCCTGCCGCGCCCCGCGGCAGGCCGTTTTCTTGCGGCCAAACCACGCACTCTCTTGATTTCGAAGTACAATAGCGCAATGGAAAACCTCAGCAATCTCGACTACGCCAGCTATCTCAAGGGCTGGATCCGCACCGTCCCCAACTGGCCGCAGCAAGGCGTGATGTTCCGCGACATCACCCCCCTGCTGCAGAACCCGAAAACCTTCCGCATGCTGATCGACATCTACGTCCATCGCTACATGACCGAGAAGGTGGACCTGGTGGCCGGCCTTGACGCGCGCGGCTTCATCATCGGCTCGGTGCTGGCTTATGAACTCAACGTCGGCTTCGTGCCCATCCGCAAGAAGGGCAAGCTGCCGTTCACCACGGTGGAAGAAGAATACGAACTGGAATACGGCAACGCCGCGGTGGAAATGCATACCGACGCCTGCAAGCCGGGCGACCGCGTGATCCTGATCGACGATCTGGTCGCCACCGGCGGCACCATGATGGCAGGCTACAAGCTACTGAAGCGCATGGGCGCCGACGTGCTGGAGGCGGCGGCCATCATCGAGCTGCCGGAACTGGGCGGCGGCAAGCTGGTGCGCGACGGCGGGCTGGACCTGTTCACCGTCTGCAGTTACGAAGGCCACTGAGCGCGACCTTCCGCGCCACGCGTCAAGCCGCCCCGGGCGGCTTTTTTCTTGCCCGCCGGCATGAAAAAAGCCCGGCGCGGCCGGGCAAGAGACGTGGAGTCGTCAAATCAATTCTTTTCCTGCGCCAAAACCAGCGCCTGTCCCCGCAATTGGATATCGGGCTGCGGCCGCGCGTCGGCAAAAGCCAGACGGGCCTTGATCGTCGGCCCTTCCTGCGCATGGCTCGGCGGCCGCCCTTGCAGTCCAGCTTCAGCCATCAGCTCCTCATCTCCGGTTTGCCCAAGCTGGCGCGGATATCCGCCTTGAGCGCGCCGGCAGCCAGCGCCACCTGCGGGCTATTGCCCTGGAAACCGAGCGTCAGGGTCTGGCTGCTTGCCAAACTGGCGGCAAATTGCCCTTCCAGATCGGCACACGCCGCCTTCAGCTCGATGCTCAGTGCCTTGCCGGGACAGATATTGCCGTGCATGGTCAGCTCGCAACGCCTGGCCGGCGCGCCGCCCAGGCCAAGCTGCAAGATCAGCTCCCCGCCTTGCTGGCGCGCGCCCGTCTTGCAGCTCGCATCGGACCGGTTGCGCCTGTCCAGCGACAGCCGGCACGACTTGCCGCCGTCGGTTGTCTGCTCCAGCTTCGCCGCGTCGCCGCGGAAGGTCGGCTTTTCGCTATGCCCGACCTCGCTTGCGCCGACCCGGGCCGCCAGCAACAACGACAGCGCGCCGACTGCGATTCTCGTCATCATTCTCGCGCGCCTCAGTTGAGATACATCCAGTAGCCGGCGGCATTGACCAGCGCCGCCGCCGCCAGCGCCAGCGCGCGAATGCGCAAACTCTCCGGACTGCCGCGCCAGATGCGGCGGCGAGTGAACGCGGCCACGGCCAGCTGGCGGGTTTCGGTCAGCGCCGACAGCAGGCGGCTCTGGCTGGCGCGGTCGGCCACCGCGTCCTGGATGTAGCCGCGATAATCGGTCAGGATCTTGCGCAGCTCGGCTTCGGGCAGCGCCACCAGGGTCAGTTGCAGCTGTTGCAGGCAGACATCGTTTTTCATGGTCAACACTCCCGTTGGAATGACAAGATTTCCATCTCAAGCGCCGCGGCCATCGCGGTCGGAACCGGACACCAGCGCGATCTGGTACTTCACGTAAGCCACCAGGCCGCGCCAGGTCAGCCGCGTCAGCCAGACGCAAAACAGCAAACCCAGCGCGCCGGCCAGCAGCAGCCCTACCCCCGATACCAGCATGCTGGCGGTCAAGGTCATGCCCGGCAGCGCCGTGATGCTCAAGCCGTCGCCGCCGCTGCGGGCGCTGATTTCCCTGTTGTTGATCACCAGGCTGTCGGCGCCGTCCTGCAGGCGGATTTCCCGGCTTGCGCCGCTGGCCGTCACCTTGGCCTGCCGTCCGCCCTGCTTGGCGTCCAGCACCTGCAATTCGCCGTTGGCGTCAAAGTTCAGCTTGACGTCGCCGTCGGCATGGCGGAACACGATGCCCGCCACCGCGCTGCGGTTGATGCTGACTTGCGAGTCGTCCACGCGCTGCACCAGCTGCGCGGCATCCGGGGAACTGCTGTCGATTTTCAGGCCGTCGGCTTCGCGGCGGACGCTGATGCCTTCGCCATGCCGGGTGGTCAGGCGGATCACGGTCCCGGCATCCGGCTCCAGTCTCAGGCGGCCGTCTTCGACGAACAGCTCGCTGTCGAAATCGCTGACCGTCCGCTCATGCCTGGCGTGATCCTCGTAGCTGATGAGATTGATGCTGGGCCAGCCAAACAGCGTATGGCTGCCCCAACCCACCACCACCGCCAGGCCGCCGATCAGGAAACTGACCGACACCATGTAGCCCACGGTAAGAAAGATCAGATAAAGCATGAAGGGCAGAGCCAGAAACAGGTTGAGCACGCCAAGGCCGGCCAGCGATACGATGACGCGCGACAGGTTGGCGAAGGAGCGGTGTTGCTCCCACTGCCGGTAATGCGTCTGTGCCTTCAGCTCGCGCGCCAGCTTCTGCGGGCTGCCCAGCGCGGCCACCACCTCGGCCTCGTCGCGGCCATCGGCCAGCGCGTCGTTGAAATACTCTTCGTAATCAGCCAGGATTTCGCGCACCGCTTCCGGCGTCAAACCGGCCAGCGCCTGCTCCAGTTGCTGTAAGAATTCCTTGCGAGTCATTGCCGCTTCTCCTCTATCGCTGCCGCCGGCGCGGCGCGCAGCACGTTCTCCACCTCGGTCACGAACTCCTGCCACTCGCGCTGCATTTCCGCCAATTGCTGCAGGCCGATCGCGGTGAGTTTGTAATATTTGCGCGAAGGCCCGGAGGAAGACTCCACCAGATACGTCGTCACCCAGGACTCGTTCTGCAAACGCCGCATCAGCGGGTAAATGGTGCCTTCGCTGATATCCATGCCCTGCGACAGCTTGCTGACCAGCTCGTAAGCGTAACTATCGGCCTGCGCCAGCACCGCCAGTACGCACATGTCCAGCGTGCCCTTCTTGAGTTGTGTTTTCACGGTTCTTTTCCTTAACCAGCTGGCAATACACGATACCTTGCATTACAAGGCTTACCAGTGGACTACTGCATCCGGATGTCTGACTGAACTGTATGACAAGGTATCTTGTACTGCAAGGTATCTTTCATTATCCAGTCTCAAGCCATTGTCCTTGCCGCTTTTTTGCAACACGTCGAGGCGGCGCGCCTCGATCTGTCAATCGCCGAGAGACGCGCCTTTTGCATTGCAATGCAGCAAACTGCGGCCATAATTCATTTTGAATAACCGCGAAACCAGGCTGGCGGCTTGTCTCAACAGCTCCGCTTTCCCACTTTCTTTGCACAGGACACGATATGGCACACTCCCGACAGACTTCGCTGGCGCTGGTGCTGGGCGGCGGCGCGCCCAACGCCACGCTGATGGCCGGCGCGCTGACGGCTTTTTGCGAAGCCGGCGTGCAGTTCGACATCATCTCGACCTCCGGCGCGGGGGCCATCGTCGGCCTGCTCTACGCCGCGCCCAGACAGGGCGACGCCATCCAGGCGCTGAGCCGGCTGGCCGATATGGGCGTGGCCGATCCCATCTATGATTTGTTTCCGGTGAACTACAAGGTATTCAACAAGCCCGGCAAGCTGGCAGACGCCTGGCGCGCCTTGCAGATGCGCAATCCGCTGCTGCAGGCGCTGCAACAGCAAGCCGACCAGGGCCCGGCCCAGCGCCTGCTGGCCGACTGGAGCGCGCTGCTGATGGCCACGCTCTGTCCCAGCGAGCTGAACGCCAACAGCCAGGGCCTGTGCGCCCACGTGCCCTTCATCGAAGAACTGGTAGATTTTTCGCGGCTGAAAGACATTCAGCCGCAGTTCTACCTCAACGCCTACAACGTCAGCCGCCACGAGATGGCCTGCTGGGACAAGCGCGAAATCAGCCACGAGCACTTCCTGGCGGCGCTGTCCTTTCCGCTGATCTATCCGCCCTGCCTGCTGGACGGCGACTACTACATCGAAGGCGCCGCCATCGATACCCTCAACTTCAAGCGCCTGTTCCAGAACCATCCGCATATCGACACCACCGTGGTGTTCGACGTGATGGGCAGCCAGCGCCTGATCCACCCGCCGCGCGATCTGTACGACGCCTGGGTGCAATCCATCATCGCGCCGCTGACCGAAATCGCCCGCGACGACCTGAAACTGTTCGAAGCGCTGCACAACCGCGACGAGCAGGGCCTGCCGCGCACCCGGGTGCTGCGCCTGAACTACGAGAAGCATCTGGAGAGCCAGGACGATTTGCGGGAGATGGACTGGTCCTACTCCAACCTCAGCAAGCTGTACCGCATCGGCTATCTGACGGGCCAGGAAGCCTGCCGGCAACACCCGCAGGCGCTGGGCCTATGACGCGACAAGGGCCGCCCCAACGGGCGGCCCTTGCTGTCACCAATCAAGCGTCAGTCAGCGGCTCAGTACCACTCGATGCCGGCCTTCTCGGTGGAGATCACGGTGCCGGCTTCGCCCTTGACGATCTTCTCGATGTCTTCCAGCGCGCCGATCACAGCCTTCTTGCCGGTCAGACGGGCGAATTCGCAAGCGGCTTCCACTTTCGGGCCCATGGAGCCGGCGGCGAAGCCCAGCTTGTCCATTTCGTCCGGGTGGGCGTGACGGATGGCCTTGGCTTCCGGCGTGCCCCAACCGACAAACACGCTCTTCACGTCGGTGGCGATCACGAAGTAGTCCGCGTCGATTTCGCGGGCCAGCAGCGCGGAGGCCAGATCCTTGTCGATCACCGCTTCCACGCCGACCAGCTTGTCGCCTTCGTACATGGTCGGGATGCCGCCGCCGCCGGCAGCGATCACCACCACGCCTTTTTCGATCAGCCACTTGATCGGACGCATTTCGAAGATGCGCTTCGGTTTCGGGCTCGGCACCACGCGGCGGAAGTATTCGCCGTCAGCCTTCACGGTCCAGCCTTTTTCAGCGGCCAGCTTGTCGGCTTCTTCCTTGGAGTAAACCGGACCCACGAACTTGGTCGGGTTCTTGAACGCCGGGTCGTTGGCGTCCACTTCGGTCTGGGTCAGGATGGTGGCCAGCGGCACTTCGAACGGCAGCACGTTGCCCAGTTCCTGCTCGACCATGTAGCCGATCATGCCTTCGGTTTGCGCGCCCAGCACGTCCAGCGGGTACGGCGTAACCTTGCCGTCGACGTGGCGGGCGTAGGCGTCGTTTTGCAAGCCAAGAAGGCCGACTTGCGGACCGTTGCCGTGGCACATCACCAGGTTGTGGCCCAAGCGGGTCACGGCGGCCAGTTGCTCGGCGGCGATCTTGACGTTGGCGCGTTGGTTATCGGCGGTCATGGCCTCGCCACGACGTTGCAGGGCATTGCCCCCCAGAGCTACGACGACTCGCATGAGATATTCCTCGATTGCCGGCGCGCCGCCCGTCTGGCGACGCGCCTGATGTTCTGAAAGAAAACGGCCAAGGCTCCGGTCGGAGGCCTTGGCCGGTAAAGCGCATTCAATCGGGCCGACAAGCGGCCCGGCACGGCTTAGTCACCCAGGGTGGAAACCAGGATGGCCTTGATGGTGTGCATGCGGTTCTCGGCCTGTTCGAACGCCAGGTTGCATTCGGACTCGAACACGTCTTCGGTCACTTCGATGCCGTTGGCCAGTTCCGGGTATTGCGTAGCGATTTCCTTGCCTACCTTGGTTTCGCTGTTGTGGAAGGCCGGCAGGCAGTGCATGAACTTCACTTGCGGGTTGCCGGAAGCGGCCACCAGCGCGCTGTTCACCTGGTACGGCATCAGCAGCTTGATGCGTTCCGCCCAGACTTCAGCCGGCTCGCCCATCGACACCCATACGTCGGTGTGGATGAAGTCGGTGCCCTTGACGGCTTCCTTGGCGTCTTCGGTCAGCGTGATGCGCGCGCCGGTCTTGGCGGCGATTTCGCGGCACTGAGCCACCAGGTCTTCGGTCGGCCACAGGTGCTTCGGCGCGCCGATGCGAACATCCATGCCCAGTTTGCAACCGATCACCAGCAACGAGTTGCCCATGTTGTTGCGGGCGTCGCCCAGGTAGGTGTAGCGGATCTGGGAGAGCGGCTTGTCGCTGTTTTCCCACATGGTCAGCACGTCGGCCAGCATCTGGGTCGGGTGGAACTCGTCGGTCAGGCCGTTGTAAACCGGTACGCCGGCGTAGGCGGCCAGTTCGTTTTCAACCATGTCCTGGCTGTAGCCGCGGTATTCGATCGCGTCGTACATGCGACCCAGCACGCGGGCGGTATCTTTCATCGATTCCTTGTGGCCGATCTGGGAGCCGGACGGTCCAAGGTAGGAGACGTTGGCGCCCTGGTCGAAGCAGGCCACTTCGAACGCGCAACGGGTGCGGGTGGAAGTCTTTTCAAAAATCAGGGCGACGTTCTTGCCCTTCAGGTGCTGCTGTTCGGTGCCGGCGTACTTGGCGCGCTTCAGATCGCGGGACAGGTCCAGCAGGTAACGGATTTCACGCGGGGTGAAGTCCAGCATTTTCAGGAAGTTACGGTTGCGCAGATTGAAAGCCATGATATTGCTCCTGATTAGAGTCTTGGCAAGTGGCCGCGATTCCCGTGAATCGTCGGTCAACCTGTCTTCTTGCAAATGAATGTCTTGCCGTTTCCCGGCGGCTCGCGCCGCCGGGGGATGAAGCTAACCTGCCGGTCTTACAGCTTGATTTCGTCGCGTACGATCGGGCAAGTCATGCAGTGGCCGCCGCCGCGACCGCGGCCCAGTTCGGAGGCCGGGATCTCGATCACTTCCACGCCGTGCTCGCGCATCAGGCGGTTGGTGTAGGTGTTGCGGTCGTAGGCCACCACCACGCGGCGATCCAGCGCCACCACGTTGTTGCCGTCGTCCCACTGTTCGCGTTCGCGCTGGAAGGCGTCGCCGCCGGTCTGGATGACGCGGATTTCCTTGAGGCCCAGCGCCTGGCGGACGATTTCCACCAGATGCACGCCGTCATGGCGTTCGAAGCGGATTTCGCCTTCCTTGTCGCCGGCGTACATGCTGGTGCAGACGATGTCGTCCACCACGTCCGGGAAGACCGACAGCAGGTCCACGTCGAGGAAGCTGAACACGGTGTCCAGGTGCATCGCGGCGCGGGACTTCGGCATCTGGCAGGCGATGACGCGGGTTGCGCCGCCTTCCTTGCCCAGCACGTTCTTGGCGACTTGCACTACGGCTTGCGGGCTGGTGCGCTCGCCCATGCCGATCAGCACGGTGCCGTTGCCGATAGGCATCACGTCGCCGCCTTCCAGCGTGGCCGGGCCGTGATCCTTGTCGCAGTCGCCCCACCATACGTTGACCTTGCCGGCGAACATCGGGTGGAACTGGTAGATCGATTGCAGAACCAGGGTTTCCTGGCGGCGGGCCGGCCAGTACATCGGGTTCAGGGTCACGCCTTCATAGATCCAGCAAGACGGGTCGCGCTGGAACAGGCTGTTGGGGATCGGGGGCAGTACGAATTCGGAGTTGTCGAGATAGCCGCCGAACAGGCCCTTCGGGTCGAACGGCAGCTCAAACTTGGCGATGCCGCCGATCAGGTGCTCGGACAGTTGGGCGGACGGCATTTCGTCCAGCCAGCTGCGCAGGTCTTTCAGCATGCCGATGCCGACGTTGTCGGTCTTGACCTTGCGGTCCAGAATCCAGGCGCGGGCCGCTTTGTCGTCCAGTACCTTGGCCAGCGCATCGTGGGCTTCCACCACTTCGATGCCGCGGGCGCGCATCTGCTCGACCATGTAAGCGTGGTCCTTTTGAGCGCGTTCAACCCAGATCACATCGTCGAACAGCAGACCGTGGCAGTTGTCGGGGGTCAGGCGCTTATGGGCCAGGCCGGGACGGCATACCATCACAGTTCGCAACTTACCGCACTCAGAATGAACACCGAACTTAGTCATAACGATACTCCTAGAGTCATTTTTGGCTTGGGGCGGGCGCACCCGCCCCGGCGACTACTGCTTGAATCTCGAAATCACAGACCGATCTGACCGGTTGCCAGCCAGTAGGCGGCTACCGCCCCCAGGGCTACCACGATTGCGGCCAGCACAGCTTCGGCGGTGGTGAAAGGCTTCTCACCGCGCTCTTTCTTGGCCCACAGGTAGAACAGCAGACCCGGGGCGTACAGAACCATGGACAGGAACAGATACTTGATGCCGGCGGCGTAGATCAGCCACACGCCGTAGACGGTTGCCAGACCGGCGACGCCCAGTTCCTTGCCGCTGCTTTCGCCTTGGGCGTAGCCCTCGCCGCGCTTGGCGACCAGCAGGGAGTAACCGGCGCACAACAGATAAGGAATCAGGATCATCGAGGTGGCCAGCGACAGGAGCGCCAGGTAACCGGCCGAGCTGAACAGGGTGATGATCAGGAACAGCTGGATCAGACCGTTGGTCAGCCACAGCGAGGCAGCCGGGGAACCGTTGGCGTTGGTGGTGCCGAACACCTTGGGCATCACGCCGTCCTTGCCGGCCAGGTAAGGCGCTTCGGAAGCCAGCAGGGTCCAGGCCAAGAGCGCGCCGCCAACCGAAATCACCAGACCTGCGTTCATCAGGTTGGCGCCCAGCGGGCCGAAGGCTTTTTCCAGCACGTAAGCGGTGGACGGGTTTTTCAGCGCGGCCAGTTCCGGCTGGGTCATCACGCCCAGCGACAGCACCGACACGGCAACCAGCAGAGCGATGGTCAGCAGGAAGCCGATCACGGTGGCCTTGCCCACATCCTTCATGCTTTCAGCGCGGCTGGAGAACATCGAAGCGCCTTCGATGCCGATGAACACCCACACGGTCACCAGCATGGTGCTCTTCACCTGATCGACGATGGAGCCCAGCTTGGCGTTACCCCAGAAATCCAGATTGAAGGTATCCACCTTGAAGGCGAAGACGATCAGCACGATGAACAAGGCCAGCGGAACCAGCTTGGCGATCGTGGTGATGGTGTTGATGAAGGCCGCGCCATGCACCCCGCGCAATACCAGGAAGTGCAGACTCCACAACAGGATGGAGGCGCAGACGATGGCGGTGGGCGTGTTGCCGTCGCCGAAGGCCGGCACCCAGAAGGCCAGCGCGGAGAACATCACGACAAAGTAGGAAACGTTGCCGATCCAGGCGGAAATCCAGTAACCCCAGGCCGAGTTGAAGCCCATGTAGTCGCCGAAACCTGCCTTGGCGTAACCGTAAACGCCGCCTTCAACTTCCGGCTTGCGGTTCGACAGCATCTGGAAAACAAAGGCCAGCGCCAGCATGCCGACGAAGGTGATGGCCCAGCCGATCAAGATAGCGCCGGCGCCGGCGCCGGCTGCCATGTTCTGAGGCAGCGAGAAGATGCCGCCGCCGATCATGGAGCCAACCACCAGAGCCGTCAAAGCGCCCAGCTTCAGCTTGGGAGCGCCTCCGCCTTGGGTTTCAGTTTCTGTGGACATATTTCGTTCTCCGTTTTAGATACATAAGCTGAAAAAACCGCATCTGTATAATTAAATTCTTATCATCTGAAATAATGGTATATCGCGCCCAGCAAGGGTTTCCACGCTAGCCAGACATTCAGTTGACTTGAATCAAGCACGCAACGCCCACTTCCGATAGCACATGCACATACGCGACGAACGCTTATATCAAAGCGCCATGGCATGTCGCCGACAGGGTGATTTACGGCTCCACGGAGCCATCGGCACGTTCAGGTTAGGCAGACAAAAGGCAAAACGAAAGGCCTCTTTACAGCTGGAAAACAGGGTAAAGAACCACAGATTGAGAACTTCAGAACACACTACTAAAGGATATAGAGCTCCACCGCGCGGGATAGTTCTGAAAGCGCGGCCGCAGACTGAACGAAAGACGGGGAAGCGGCGGCGCCCCATCGGCGCGGCGGCGGCGGCCGGGCGAAAAAAAACGGATACAGCCCACCGCTGTATCCGCCAACACACACATCAAGAGGAAATGCCCAACTTTTCTCAAGCGGAAGCTACTTGTCCGGCTTGTTGACGTTCTTGAAGATCGCCCACAAGGCGCCCAGCACCACTACCGTGGCAACCACGATGGTGAACAGGCTCAACCGGCCAACATCGTCTTCCAGCAACAATTTCATCAATTCCATGGTCCACTCCTTTCGGGCCACCGGCAATGCAAATGTCCTAGGCAAATAATAGCCACTTTAATGGAATGGTGATTGATTCATGTCAAATGACTAAGCATCAAAACCTGACCTAAAGCAAACAAAAAGCCCTCGATGCTTTCGAGGGCTTTTTTCAATGCAATCAAACGCCTGGCTACTTGGCGGCGTTGGCATCCTTGGACGGCAGGAAGGCATCCGAGAAGAACTCGTCTTCCGGCAAGCCGCGCTCGCCGGTGAAGCTGGCGTGCGCCGCCTCCACCATCACCGGCGCGCCGCAGGCGTAAACCTGATAGCCCGACAGATCGGCGAAGTCCTCCAGCACCGCCTGGTGCACGAAACCGACGCGGCCTTGCCAGTTGTCTTCAGGCAGAGCCTCGGACAGCACCGGAATGAAGGTGATATGCGGATGCGCGGCCTGCCAGCTGCCTGCCAGCGGGGCCATATAGAGGTCGGCGAGCGTGCGCGCGCCCCAGTAGATCACCATCTGGCGCTGAATCCCTTGGTGGATGGCGTGCTCGATGATCCCTTTGACCGGGGCGAAGCCGGTGCCGCTGGCGATGAAGATCGCCGGCTTGTCCGAATCTTCGCGCAGGAAGAAAGAACCCAGCGGGCCCTTGAAGCGCATGATCTCGCGCTCCTTCATCTGGTTGAAGACATAGTCGGAGAAGCTGCCGCCCGGGTTGTGGCGGATATGCAGCTCGATGAAGGCGTCGTCGTGCGGCGCGTTGGCGATGGAGAAGCTGCGCTTCTTGCCATCCTTCATCAGGATGTCGATGTATTGGCCGGCGCGGAATTGCAAGCGCTCGGACACCGGCAGCTTGAGCTTGAGCACGGCCACGTCGTGGATTTTCTCGATCTTTTCCACCCGGCACGGCAGGGTCTTGATCTGGATGTCGCCGGCGCCGGTCACTTCGCGCACTTCAATGCTGATATCCCCTTGCGGCTTGGCGCAACAGAACAGGGCCATGCCCTGGATGCGCTCGCTCTCCGGCAACGCCTTGTCCTGGAAGCCATCCTGGCTGACTTCTCCCGCCACCACCTTGCCCTTGCACGCGCCGCAAGCGCCGTCGCGGCATCCGTACGGCAGGCCGATATTCTGGCGCAAAGCGGCTTCAAGAATGGTTTCGTGCGCTTCCACGCCGAATGTGTGCCCGCTGGGGAGCACTGTCACCTGGCAAGTCATATCGTTTCTCTATCCTGAATACTGGCTAAAATGCGCCAATGCGTACTTTATTGATTGTCGGCGCCGGCGACGTCGCGCGCCGCGCCCTGCCCAGCCTCGCCCGCCGCTGGCGCGTATTGGCCACCTGCCGCAGCCCTCAGGCCGCGGCCAGCCTGCGCACGGCCGGCGTTTTGCCCATCCCGGCCGATCTTGATCACGCCGCCAGTCTGTCGCGGCTCGCCGGCCTGGCCGACGCGCTGCTATTGACTGCCCCGCCCCCGGGCGACGGCATGCAAGACGCCAGAACGCGCAAGTTGTTGTCCGCGCTGGCAAAAGCCGAAAGGATACCACAGCGCATCGTCTACATCAGCACCAGCGGGGTGTACGGCGACGCCGGCGGCGGCTGGTGCCCGGAAACCCGTCCGCCCGCGCCGGACAACGCCCGGGCCTGGCGGCGGCTGGACGCCGAGCGGCAATTGCGCCGCTTCGCCGGCCGCCATGGCTGCCAGCTGACCATCCTGCGCGCGCCCGGCATCTACGCCGACGAACGCCTGCCGCTGGGCCGCTTCGCCAGCGGCGCGCCGCTGATCCGGCCGGAGGAGGACAGCTGGAGCAACCATATCCATGCCGACGATCTGGCCGGCCTGTGTGTCGCGGCGCTGCGCCGTCGCGCCGGCGGCGCGCGCGTCTACAACGCCAGCGATTGCCAGCCGCTGCCGATCAGCGAATGGTACCGGCGGCTGGCCGCCGCGCTGGGCTTGCCGATGCCAGCGCTGCTGCCGCGCGACGAGGTGCGCGCCAGCGTCTCGCCGCTGACCTGGTCCTACCTGCGCGAATCGCGCCGGCTGGACAATCGCCGCCTCATGCGCGAACTGGGCTATCGCCTGCGCTGGCCGGAGGCGGCCGGCTATCTCGCGCAACTGGCGCAAGACGAGACGCGTCGGGCCAAGGCGCTCGCAACAATGCCCAAGATTCGGTAACATCGCGGTTTTTTTTTGAGTTTTCAGCAGGCTAGCAAAATGGAAAATCCGGCTTTTCAACGCGCCATCCGCAGCTTCGTGCTGCGCCAGGGCCATCTGTCGCCAGGTCAACAACGCGCCATGGACGAGGGCATGCCGCGTTGGGGCATCGAATATCGCCCGGAGCAGCTTGATCTGGAGCAGGCCTTCGGCCGCGCCGCGCCCAAGATTCTGGAAATCGGCTTCGGCATGGGCGGCGCCACCGCCGAAATCGCCGCCGCCAACCCGGACAAGGACTATCTGGGCATCGAAGTGCACGGCCCCGGCGTCGGCAATCTGTGCAAGCTGATCGCGGAGAAGGAGCTGACCAATCTGCGCCTGATGCGCCACGATGCGGTGGAGGTGCTGGACAATATGCTGGCGGACGGCAGCCTGGACGGCGTGCACATTTTCTTCCCGGACCCCTGGCACAAGAAGCGCCACAACAAGCGCCGGCTGATCCAGGCGCCGCTGGTGGCCAAGCTGGCCAAGAAGCTGAAGCCGGGCGGCTACTTCCACGCCGCCACCGACTGGGAAGACTACGCGATCCAGATCCTGGACGTGCTGAACGGCAACGCCGATCTGGAAAACACCGCCGACGGCTACGCGCCGCGTCCGGACTACCGCCCGCTGACCAAGTTCGAGGCCCGCGGCATCAAGCTTGGCCACGGCGTCTGGGACGTGATCTTCCGGCGCAAATAAGCCGCAATCCATGCCGACGGCCCGCTACCGCGGGCCGTTTCGCATTCAGCGCCCAAGCAGGCTGCGGATGTCGTCCGCCAGCTCGTGCGGCTCCACCGCCGGCTCGTAGCGCTTCACCACCCTGCCCTTGCCGTCAATCAGGAACTTGGTGAAGTTCCACTTCACCGGGTGCGGGTGGGGCTGGTCGGCCTGGGTCAACCAGCGCCACAACGGCGGCGCAGCAGGCCCATTGACGTCCAGTTTGGCGAACAGCGGGAAATCCACGCCGAAACGCCGCTGGCAGAACGCCTGGATCGCGGCGCCGTCGCCCGGCTCCTGCCCGCCGAACTGGTTGCAGGGAAAGCCCAGCACCACGAAGCCCGCGCCGAAGTCCCTCTGCAAGGCCTGCAAGCCGGCGTACTGGCGGGTATAGCCGCACTCGCTGGCCACGTTCACCACCAGCGCGACGCTGCCGGCGTAATCCGCCAGCGCCTGCTCCTTGCCGTCTATGGCTGTCGCTGAAAAATCGTGCAGCGTGGTCATGGCCGCCTCCGTCCCGTATAATGCCGCAGCCCGGAATCACCCGGCTTGTCCGCCCGAGCGCCAAGTTCGCGGCCCCGGCCCTGATTTCCTGAAGTCCCCTTGCCCGCGCAAGTTCCAGCCACCCGAGGTGTTAGCAGATGTTGTTCAGCCCCAGCCGCCAGGATGCCCGCCGCTTCTTCTTCGACACCTGGCGCAAATCCCGATCCGGCGTCGCATTGTCCGACTTGGAACAGATGGTCCTCTCCATTCTTATAGACCACCCGGAGTACCATCCCATCCTGGAAAATCCGGAAACCTTCCTGGAGCAGGAGTGGACGCCGGACATGGGCGAGACCAATCCCTTCCTGCATATGGGTTTGCACGTGGCCATCGCCGAGCAGCGCTCCATCGACCAGCCTTTCGGCATCCGCGCCCTTTACGCCCAGCTGGCGCTGCGCCACGGCGACGAGCACCGCGCCCAGCACGAAATGATGGAATGCCTGGGCGAGATGATCTGGCACGCGCAACGCTACGGCGGCGGGCCGGACGTCAATCGCTATATCTCCTGCATCCGCGGCCGGTTGGGCATGGGCGAAGAAGACGCGCCGCGCGTCAACCCCAACGACATTTCCGATTAGCAGCCGCTGACGCGGCTTTGGCCTCCGCAAAAAAAGACGCCGTGGGGGGGACCACGGCGTAACAAGCGGGGCAGCTCATGCTGGCAAATGCCAGTGAGCCATCCTAGATTAGCGCATATTCAACAAACTGCAAACACTTATTAAATCATTGAATTTAAATTGCAGTAAAAATCCTCCCGCCGCAGATTCCCGGCCATTCAGTACGATGGCGACTATAAAATCGCCATCCAATGGCATTCGCAAACGGATTCAATCCAGGCGATTGCGCGCTTCGCCGGCGACGAAGGCCGCGATATTGGCCACCAGCTGTTCCGCGAGGCGCGTCATCGCCTCCCGGCTGGCCCATCCCACGTGCGGAGTGACGATCAGGTTGGGCAGGCGCGCCTTGAGCAAGGGGTTGTCGGCCGACGGCGGCTCGCTGCTGAGCACATCGAAACCCGCGCCGCCCAACTGGCCGTACTTCAGCGCCGCCACCAGCGCCGCCTCGTCCACCAGGCCGCCGCGCGCGGTATTGATCAGCACCGCGCCGGGCTTCATCGCCATCAGCTCGGGCTGCGCGATCAGCAAGCGGGTGTCTTCGGTCAGAGGACAATGCAGCGACACCACGTCGGATTCGGCCAGCAGCGTCTCGAAACCGACATAGCCCGGCCGAGCGTCCGGGCGGCCCTTGCGTTCGGCGAACAGCACCCGCATGCCGAAAGCGCGCGCCATGCCGGCCAGCGTCTGGCCGATGCCGCCGGCGCCGACGATGCCCAGCGTCGCGCCGCGCAGATCTCGAATCGGCGCGCCGAAGTGGCAAAACTGGCGGGATTGCTGCCACACGCCGGCGGCCACGTCGCGCTGGTAAGCCGGAAGGTTCTTCATCAACGCCAGCATCAGGGCGAAGGCGTG
Organism: Xenophilus sp. AP218F; assembly: GCA_002213445.1. Taxonomy (GTDB): domain Bacteria; phylum Pseudomonadota; class Gammaproteobacteria; order Burkholderiales; family Chromobacteriaceae; genus Chromobacterium. Next base: position 26,570 of record NJIE01000029.1, read on the forward strand.
CTCCGCCACCGTGCTGTCGCCGTAATGGCGGATATTGCACACCGCCACGCCCTGCTCGCGGCAGGCGTCCAGATCGACATGGTTGTAGCCGGTGGCGGCGATGGCCAGCAGCTTCAACGCCGGCAAGCGCCGCAGCGTGTCGCGGTCAAACGGCACCTTGTTGCTGATCACGATCCGGGCGGAAGCGCAGCGCTCGACGATTTCGTCAACCGAGGTGGCGGGGTATTCCAGATAACGGGCGGGGAACGGTAAAACGGGAACCGGGACAGGCAAGCTGTCCCGGTCCAGAAACACGACGGTATCGGTCATTGCGCAGGGTCATCGCTCAAAAGTGATCAAGTCGCGGTAAGCATGCCAGCTGGAAAGGGCCAACACCGGCATGATGATGATCAGCCCCAGGAAATAAGTGGCGAAGCCTATTGCGGTCATGGCGGCTATGATAGCGGCCCATGCGGCCATCGTCAGCAGATTGCGGCGCACCACCTGGACGCTGGCCAGGATGGCGGTCATGGCGTCCACGTCAGGCTCGTCCAGCAACAGGGGGATGGACACCACGCTGATGGCGAACACCAGCAGCGCGAACAGCAACAGGGCGGCCAGATAGCAAAGCAGGAAGTCCAGATGCTCGCCGCGCAAACCGCCTGCCAGCAGCTCGCTTGGCGTCGGCGCGGCGCTGCCGTCGTAAAACAGCGCGAACAGCAGCAAGGAGCACAAGAACCAGGCGGCGGTCAGGAAGGCGAGGATGACGCTGAACAGCGAGAAGCTGGACAGGTTGCGCCGCCAGGCGATCAGCGCGTGGCCCAGCTTGACGCGGCCTCGCCCGTCAAAGGCCTCCATCTGCCGGGAAACATCGTACAGGCCGATGGCGAGAAACGGGCCGGCCAGCAGGAACAGCGTGGCGAAGCTCAACTCCAGCTCCGGGGCCAGCTCCAGATATGCATCCAGCAGGCAGCCCATCAGCACGAAGGCGCAGCCGTAAAGCAGACAGTCGGTAGGCGCTTTGTGAAAATCCCGGAAGCCCAGTCGCAGCCATTCCAGCGGCCGGGAGATAGCCACTTGCCGCGCAACCGGACGCGTGGTGGGGAAGTCGTCGCAGATCATCGTGAGCCCCTTTGGAGTTGTGTGTCGGGCATCCCAGCCATGATTCAGTTATATCGCACAGGCGCTGAAACACAAAGCGCCGGCCGCGCTGGTACAATGCGCCGGTATCGCATTCGAGGCAAAAGGAAAACGCAATGAGCGAATTGATCATCGAAGAACTGCAAGTCGGCGAAGGCGCGGAAGCCGTGGCCGGCCAGGAAGTCACCGTGCACTACACCGGCTGGCTGACCGACGGCACCAAGTTCGATTCCAGCAAGGATCGTTACCAGCCGTTCAGCTTTCCGCTGGGCGCCGGCTATGTGATCAAGGGGTGGGATCAGGGCGTGCAAGGCATGAAGGTTGGCGGCAAGCGCAAGCTGACCATTCCGGCCGAGCTCGGCTACGGCGCGCGCGGCGCAGGCGGCGTGATCCCGCCAAACGCCACTCTGGTGTTCGAAGTGGAGCTGCTGCAGGTAGGCTGATTCTTCGTCGCCCCGACAAAAAGGCCATCCCGCGGGATGGCCTTCTGCATGCGGCGATCAATCCTGGCGCTTGACGCACTGCCGGATGCGGCGGCGGCGCATCCAGACCACGCCCACCACCGCCAGGAGCAGCGCCACGGCGGCGAGAATGCCGGCCTGGCCGCGGTGCACCATGGTCATCAGCCATTCGCGATTGGACGCGCCGAAATAACCCAGATACACCCATACCGGCACCGAAATCAGCGCGGCGAAACCGTCCATCATCAGGAAGCGCCAGTAAGGCACCCGCCGGGTCATGCCGGCGGTGACGAAGATGGGAGAACGCAGGCCCGGCAGGAAACGGGCGACGAACAGCACCCAGTGGCCGTATTTTTCGAACTTCTCCTGCACCGCCTCGAAACGGGCCGGCGTCAGGATGCGGGCGATGGGCCGGAACTGCAGGACCTTGTCGCCGTAGATCCGGCCGGCCATGAACATGATGCCGTCGCCGGCCAGCACGCCCAGCATGCCTACCAGGAACATGTAATGGACATTGGTATAACCCAGGCCGGAGATGATACCCCCCGCCACCAGCGTGATATCTTCCGGGATGGGCACCCCGAAACCGCAAATCAGCAACACCACAAAAACCGCGAAGTAGCCGTAGCCGGTGAAGAAATCCAGAAGTATTTGCAGTGTATCCATGTTGTTCCGTCTGCCAGCAACCTAAAAATTGATCACGGATCGGGCGCGGCAGCGAGGTCGAAGTCAAGAACCGGGGGTGTATAATAGCACACCTCTTCCCCACGCTTTCTTGACATGACACGCCCTATTCGGGTGGAGATCGACCTCTCCGCCATACGCCACAACTATTTGCATTCCCGCCAGCATGCCCAATCCAAACAGGTGATCGCCGTTCTCAAGGCCAACGCCTACGGCCACGGAGTATTGGACACGGCAAAGGCGTTGGCCGACTGCGCCGACGGTTTTGCCCTGCTCAATATCGAAGACGCGGTGCTGCTGCGCGACGCCGGCCTCAAACAGCCGATCACCCTGCTGGAAGGCCCGTTCGATCAGGCCGAAGCCACTGCCATGGCTGAATATCAGCTGGCTGGCGCGGTGCATTCCCCACAACAGATTGCCTGGCTGGCCAAAGGTTCCGGCGCAAAAATACCCGAAGCGTGGCTGAAGGTGAACAGCGGCATGAACCGGCTGGGTTTCCAGCCGCAGGAAGTCGAAGAGGCGCTGTCGGCGCTGCGCGCGCTGCCCGCCGTGCGGCTGACCACCATCATGACCCACTTTTCCAGCGCCGACGACGACTACGGCGTAACCGAGCAATGGCGACGCTTCGCGCCGCTGGCCGCCGCCAGCGGCCTCAAGATCAGCGCCGCCAACTCCGCGGCGCTGTTCCGCCATCCGCACACCCACGGCGATATCGCCCGCCCGGGCATCGTGCTTTACGGCAGCTCGCCGTTTGACGGCAGCACCGGGGCGGACCTCGGCCTCAAGCCGGCGATGACGCTGTCCGCCGACATCATCGCCGTGCAGGATATCCCCGCCGGCGAAGCGGTGGGCTACGGCCGCCGTTTTATCAGCGACAAGCCGATGCGCATCGGCATCGTCGCCTGCGGCTACGCCGACGGCTATCCGCGCGTCGCCGCCAACGGCACGCCGGTGGCGGTGGACGGCCAGAAGAGCGGCACGGTGGGAAGAGTGTCGATGGATATGCTGGCGGTGGATTTGAGCCATCTGCCGCAATCCGGGGTCGGCAGCAGGGTCGAGCTGTGGGGGCCGCAAGTGCCTATCGAACAAGTGGCCGCCTCGGCCGGCACGCTGGGCTACGAATTGATGTGCGCGGTGGCTGTGCGGGTGCCGCGCGTCAAACGCGACTGAGCCTATCCCGCGCCCGCGAAACAGGCTGCCGACGGCAGCCTGTTTTCATTGGCGGCCTCGCCGGCCCTCCGCCAGCCACAACAGCAGCAGCGCAAACGCCGCGCCGCCGACGTGCGCCGACCACAGCACCGGCTCGCCGTGGCTGCCGCTTTGCGGCCACAACCCTTGCCATGCCAGCCGCAGCGCCAGCAGGGCGGCGAACAGCCAGCCGCGGCGCTCGCGCCAGTCCCACCAGGCCAGGGCGGCCCACCAGCCATAGGCCACGCCGGAAGCGCCCAGATAGGGCAAGGCGTCCGGCAGCAACCATTGCTGCCAGGACAATAAAAACGGCAGGCAAGCGGCCAGCAGCAGCAACTGGCCGCCGCGCCGCGGACCGGCCAGCCACGACAACAACAGCAGCGCCGCCGCGTTGAGCGCCGCATGGCGCCAATCGGCGTGCACCCAGCTGGCGGTCCACCATTGCCAGTTGGGCGCGGCTGCCTGCGGCTCGAAACGCCAAGCCGCCGCCGACGCCCCCCAGGGCGCCAGCAGCGGCAGCAAAGCCGGCGGCAGGCTGAGCCAGGCCCAGCCCGCCCCAGGCATTACGCTTGCTTGCGCTTGCGCCATGCCGCCAGCAAGCCGCCCAGACCCAGCATGGCCAGGAGGCCGGTGTCGGCGCTGGCGATGCCGTTGTCGGAACCGCCGCCCTGGCTAGCCTGCTCCATCTGCTTGGCCTGGCCGGTGGCCGCTACATCGATGTACAGCGGATCGTGGTCGGAAGAACGGAAGGCGTCGGCAGCGTAGTACTTCTCTTGCTGCTCCGCGCTCTTGTACGCGGGGTCGTACTCCAGCGCAGTCGGCTCGTCGGCGTTGATGTGCCAGTCGCCTGCGGTCTGGATCATGCCGGCCATCTTGGCGTCGGCCAGCGCGTGGTCCAGGTTGCCGGACTCGCCCTGATAGACGTAGGAATAAGCCTGATCCTTGTGGAAGCGGGTCAGCTGATTGACAAAGCCGGCCTTCTCGAACGCGGCGATCGGGTCTTCCTTGGCGTAGGCGTTCATGTCGCCCACCACCAGCATGCCGCCCGCCTTGTTGGGACGCGCCTGATACCATTTCACCAGATCGTTCACCGCCGCGACTCGGGTCAGATTGCAATTACCCTGGCCGTCGTTGTTGTCCACGTCGTCGCGGCCCTCGATCAGAGTGCCCTTGCAACTGCTGCCCTTGGACTTCAGGTGGTTGACCGCCAGCGTGAACTGGTTGCCGCCCGCGCCCTTGACGACGAAACTCTGGATCAACGCCGGGCGATTGCGTTGCGCATCGCCTATGGTCACCACTTCCGCCGCGCCTTGCAGATCAACTACCGCCGGGCGATACAACATGCCGGGCCCCATGACGTCGGAGCCTACTCGTGCGACACCCGGTTGCACCATGCGGTATTGCTTGGCCACCGGCTGCCCCTCGTTCAGCGCCCGCACCAGCTCCTGGCCGGCGGAAAGCGTGTCGAAGCCATCGTTTTCCAGCTCCAGCAAGCCTACGATATCGGCATCCAGACCGCGAATGGCGCTGACGGTCTTGGCTTTCTGGCGCTGGAAATCCGCCAGGGTTTTCGCGCCGCGCGCAGTGGGGAACCCAAGCCCCGTACCGTCGCCGTTGAAGAAGTTGAGCACGTTGAAGCTGGCCACGCGCACCGTGCCGGCCGCGCGCTTGGGCGCATCCTCGCGCTTGTTGAGCGCAGTCACCGTCGGCTGCGCCAGCGGCTGCAGGCGGTATTGGCCGTTGCTGTAAGCCACCACCGCGCGCACGCCTTCCACCTTGTCGCCAACCCGCACGGTATTGGCGGCGCTCAAGCCGGCCGGTCCCGGCAGCCAGGCGTTGATATTTTGCCCGGTATTGCCGTCGTCCAGCAGGATGCGGTCCAACCGGTTGCCCGCGCGCAAGGCCGCGTTCTCCGGCGTGCCGGGACGGAACAATTGGCCGGGAACCCACTGCCTGGGCTGGCTGGACAGCGTCAGCGCGCCGTAGCGGGCGTAGTCGTAGCTGTCGACCACGTACAAGGGCTGCGGCAAGGTCACCACCATGCCGGCCAGCGCCTCCAGCTGCTTGCCGCTGTCGGCTTGCAGCGGCAGTTTGAGAACGGTTTCCTTTACCACACCTTGAGCATCGCATTTGGCTAGGCTTGCAAGCGAGGTGAACGTCAGCTGGGTTTCCGTTTGTTTAACGGTGTTATCCCCAGCTTTGGGAAGCGGATACTCCTCCACCACGCCCTCGATCGTAAGCACCTCGCCAGCCTTCAGCTCGGGCAGGCTGCTCTGGCCGATCTTGGCGTAGACGTAAATCCCTTCCGAAGTGTCCGGATCCGCGTCTTCGCTGCCAAGCTCCTGTTGCAGGTAGAAGCCGACGACCTTGCTGGCCTTGTCTTTCAGCAAGCCGGTTACCACGCCTTTCAGCTTGACTGCCTGTCCCGCCAACGGGCTTGCGCTGCCAGCGCCTTGCACCTGATGGATAGCGGTCACGCCGACGGGATCGCAAGCGGCGAAAGCCGGAACAGCAAAGCCTGCCAGCAGCAGTCCGGTCATCACGGGTTTGAGTTTGAGCGTTGTTGTCATGATTATTATCTTCATGTTGAAGGAATACGCATTTTACTACCCAAACCATGACATCCAACTGTAAATATGAAACTTCAAACCTCTAGATCAAAAATTTCGTGCTAGAACCAAGTGATTTTTCCCAAAAAAATGCCAGCCTCCAGGGCTGGCATTTTTCGGCTGGATCGCGCGATCAACGCACGACTTTTTCAATCGCCGCCGCGATATTGCGCGCCCAGACATCCGCCAGCGCGCGGTCATCCGCTTCCACCATCACCCGCACCACCGGCTCGGTGCCGGACGGACGCAGCACCACCCGGCCGCGGCCGCGCAGCGCTTCTTCAGCGGCGGCCAGTTGCTCCGCGGAGGCCGACTTCCAGTCGCAACCGTTGTGGCGCACATTGATCAGCGTCTGCGGGAAGGGTTGCCAGTCGCCGCAGGCTTCGGCCAGCGTCATGTCCAGTTGCTTCAGGCTGGCGAGCACTTGCAGGCTGGAGATGATGCCGTCGCCGGTGCTGTGCTTGTCCAGGCACAGGATATGGCCGGAGGCTTCGCCGCCCACCTGCCACTCGTTGGCGTGCAGCATTTCCAGCACGTAGCGGTCGCCCACCTTGGCCCGGCCGAACGCCACGCCCTGCTTCTCGAGCGCCAGCTCCATCGCCAGATTGGTCATCACAGTGCCGACCACGCCGCCCTTCAGCTCGCCGCGCGCGGCGCGCGCCTTGGCGATGACGTAGATCAGCTGATCGCCGTCGTATACGCGGCCGGCCGCGTCCACCATGATCAGGCGGTCGCCGTCGCCGTCCAGCGCGATGCCGAAGTCGGCGTGGTTTTCCAGCACCGCCATCTGCAAGGTCTTGGGGTAGGTCGCGCCGACCTTGTCGTTGATGTTGTAGCCGTTGGGCTCGCAGCCGATCAGGACCAGCTCGGCGCCCAGCTCATGAAACACCTTGGGCGCGATGTGGTAGGTGGCGCCGTTGGCGCAGTCGATCACCAGTTTCAGGCCCTTGAGGCTTTGCTCGTTGGGGAAAGTGCTCTTGCAGAACTCGATGTAGCGCTCAGCGACGCCGTCGATGCGGCGGGCGCGGCCCAGCTCGCGCGACGGCTTGGTATCCATCGGCTGGTCCAGCATCGCTTCGATTTCCATCTCCAGCGCATCGTCCAGCTTGTTGCCGCCTTCGGCGAAGAACTTGATGCCGTTATCCTGGAACGGATTGTGCGAAGCCGAGATCACCACCCCGGCTTCCAGACGCAGCGCGCGGGTCAGGTAGGCGATGCCCGGCGTCGGCAGCGGTCCGGTAAGCAGCACGTTGACGCCGGCGGCGGTGAAACCGGCCTGCAGCGCGGCTTCCAGCATGTAGCCGGAAATGCGGGTGTCCTTGCCGATCAGCACCGTCGGGCGCTGTTCCTTGTCATGGTTGACCAGCACCCGCCCAGCGGCGTAACCCAGTTTCAATACAAATTCGGGCGTGATCGGGTATTTGCCCACTTCGCCACGGACGCCATCGGTACCAAAATATTTGCGGCTCATCATCATGATCTCTAAGTGTTGTCGGCGGCGCGCGCCGCCCAGCGAAAATTTCCGCTATTGTGCCACCGCCGCCAGCCGGGAAACCAGCTTCAGCGCAAGCTTTTTTGCAAAGCGCTCCAGACTTGCAGCGCCTGGCGCGTGGCCTTGACGTCGTGCACCCGGATCACCGCCGCGCCGCGCCGCGCCGACTCCAGCGCCGCCGCCACGCTGGCGCCCAACCGTTCGGCAGGCGTCTCTTCGCCGGTAATCACGCCCAGCATGGACTTGCGCGACAGCCCGACCAGTTGCGGCGCGCCGGCCAGGCGCTCGACCTCGTCCAGCCGGCCGAGCAAGGCCAGATTGTGCTCCAGCGTCTTGCCGAAGCCGAAGCCCGGGTCGGCCAGCAGGCGCTCGCGGACGATGCCGGCGTCCAGACACAGCCGCACCCTGCGCTGCAGATACGCGCCGACCTCGGCCACCACGTCCTGATAATCGGGCCGATCCTGCATCGTGTCCGGGCTGCCCTGCTTGTGCATCAGGCAGATCGCCGCGCGGCTGGCCGCGACGGCCTCCAGCGCGCCCTCGTCTTCCAGCGCCGACACATCGTTGATCAGGTCAACCGCCTTCAGCCGCAAGGCCTCGCGCATCACGCTGGCGCGGCGGGTATCGAGAGAAATCGGCGCGCCGATGTCGCGCAGTTTTTCCAGTATCGGCAGCACCCGCTGCAGTTCCTCCTCCGGGCTGACATACGGCGCGCCGGGGCGGGTGGACTCGCCGCCGACATCCAGAATGTCCGCGCCCTCCGCCAGCATGGCCTCGGCGCGGCGCAGCGCTTCGTCCAGACGGTTGAAGCGGCCGCCGTCGGAAAAGGAGTCCGGCGTCGCATTGAGAATGCCCATCACCAGAGGACGGGACAGGTCGAGCGTGAAACGCCCGCACAGCAGGGTTTTCGTCATCGTTCTTATCGACTTCTAATTTGAGCATCGCCACAAGGGCGGCAATACAGGCAAAGCAAATCCGGAAGGTGTCAAATCTTGAAACTGGCGCAGCCAGCCCGGCAGGATGCAAAAACCGGGCAAGCCCGCAAAGGCTTGCCCGGTTCGGAAGGCGGGGATCAGACTTCCTGGGCCGGATCCGCGGCCGGGGCCGGCGGAGGGGGCGGAAGCGGCTTGTCTTCGGCCTTCTTGAAGCTGCTGCCCGGCTTGGGCGGACGCGGCGGCTTGCCGTCCATGATGTCGTTGATCTGCTCGGCGTCGATGGTTTCCCATTCCAGCAGAGCGGCGGTCATGGCTTCCACCTTGTCGCGGTTCTCTTCCAGCAGGCGGCGCGCCAGCGCGTACTGCTCGTCGATGATGCGGCGGATTTCGGCGTCAACCTGCTGCAACGTCGCTTCCGACAGGTTCTTGTGGGTGGTGATGGAGCGGCCGAGGAAGACTTCGCCCTCGTTCTCGCCGTAAACCATCGGGCCCAGCTTGTCGCTCATGCCGTAGCGGGTGACCATGTCGCGCGCCATTTGCGTGGCGCGCTCGAAGTCGTTGGAAGCGCCGGTGGTCATCTGGTTCATGAACAGCTCTTCGGCGATACGGCCGCCGAACAGAATGGCCAGACGGTCCATCAGGTAGCCGCGGTCATAGGCGAAGCGGTCCTGTTCCGGCAGCTGCATGGTTACGCCCAGCGCGCGGCCGCGCGGGATGATGGTGACCTTGTGCACCGGGTCGGACTTGGGCAACAGCTTGGCGACGACGGCGTGGCCGGATTCGTGATAAGCGGTGTTGCGCTTCTCTTCCTCGGTCATCACCATGCTGCGGCGCTCGGCGCCCATCATGATCTTGTCCTTGGCGGACTCCAGGTCTTCCATGTCCACCAGACGCTTGTTGCGGCGGGCGGCGAACAGAGCGGCCTCGTTGATCAGGTTGGCGAGGTCTGCGCCGGAGAAGCCGGGCGTGCCGCGCGCGATCACCTCGGCGTTGACGTCGGCGGCGATCGGCACCTTGCGCATGTGCACGTTGAGGATCTGCTCGCGGCCGCGGATATCCGGCAGCGGCACGATCACCTGGCGGTCGAAGCGGCCCGGGCGCTGCAGCGCCGGGTCCAGCACGTCCGGACGGTTGGTGGCGGCGATCACGATCACAGTGGAGTTGGTGTCGAAGCCGTCCATTTCCACCAGCAGCTGGTTCAGCGTCTGTTCGCGCTCGTCGTTGCCGCCGCCGAGGCCTGCGCCGCGCTGGCGGCCGACCGCGTCGATTTCATCGATGAAGATGATGCAAGGCGAGTTCTTCTTGGCCTGCTCGAACATGTCGCGCACGCGGGCCGCGCCCACGCCGACGAACATTTCCACGAAATCGGAACCGGAGATGCTGAAGAACGGCACCTTGGCCTCGCCGGCGATGGCCTTGGCCAGCAGCGTTTTGCCGGTGCCAGGCGAGCCGGCCAGCAGGATGCCGCGCGGAATGCGGCCGCCCAGGCTCTGGTAGCGGGAAGGATCGCGCAGGTAGTCGACGATTTCCTTCACTTCTTCCTTGGCCTCGTCGCAGCCCGCCACATCGGCGAACACCACGGTATTGGAATCCTGGTCCAGCATGCGCGCCTTGCTCTTGCCGAACGAGAACGCGCCGCCCTTGCCGCCGCCCTGCATCTGGCGCATGAAGAACACCCACACGCCGATCAGCAGCAGCATCGGGAACCAGCTGATGAAGATGCTCATCAGCATGGACGGCTCTTCTTCCGGCTTGGCGGAGAAGCGCACGTTGTTCTTGATCAGGTCGTCGATCAGTTGCGGGTCGTAGGGCGCGTAAGTAGCGAAGGCGGAACCATCGGTCAGCTTGCCCTTCAGCCATTGGCCGCGCAGCGGGTGCCCCTCGATGGTCAACGACTGCACTTTGCCAGACTCGACATCGCTGACGAATTGCGAGTATTCGAGCTGGTTCTGGGTATCCTGGCGTTTGGTGAACTGATTGAACACCGTCATCAGCACCAGGCCGATGATCACCCAGATGGCTATGTTTTTGCCGATATTGTTCACGAGTAGCGGACTCCTCTGTGCCCTGACTTTTTGGTTACGTTTGCATTAATTGCTTTGATTGTACGCCCCGCCACAGCATATGTCAGCGTCGGCCCCTGCCCAGCAAATAGATTTCGCTGGAGCGGTCGCGCGACGCTTTGGGCTTGCGGGTGACCACCTCGTCGAACAGCTCGCGCATCGACTTGAGGTAGGCTTGAAAATCGCTGCCTTGGAACACTTTGACGAGGAAACTGCCGCCGGGTTTCAAATGATCGCGGGCAAATTCCAGCGCCAGCTCGCACAGCAGAAAACTTCTCGCCTGGTCGATCGCGCTCATACCGGACATATTGGGGGCCATGTCCGAGATTACAAGGTCCAGCGCGCGCCCGCCGAGCAACTGTTCAAATTGCCGCAGCACGTCTTCCTCGCGGAAGTCGCCCTGAATGAAATCAACGCCCGGCACCGGGTCCATCGGCAGGATGTCCAAGGCGAAAACCTTGCCAGATTCGCCGACGATGCGCGCCGCCACCTGCGACCAGCTGCCCGGAGTCGAACCGAGGTCGGCCAGCACCGTGCCGGGGCGGATCAGCTTGTCCTTGTCGTTGATTTCCAGCAGTTTGTAGGCGGCGCGGGCGCGATAGCCGTCCTTTTGCGCCATGTTCACATAGTGGTCGTTGACGTGTTCCTGCAGCCAACTGTTGCTGCTTTTGCTTCTGGCCATGGCCGCTAACTTTCCGTGATCCCTTGCCAGCATAGCCCAATACGCCAACGGCATTGCGCTATCCTGTTGTTTTTCGGTTATTTTATGCCCGGACTTTGGGCAAGCCGCCAAATTCTAGTAGAATCGGGTTTTGCTTTGAAATCCGTCTTTCCATGAAAATTGAAATCAAGCCGTTCCAGCGCAAGTACCTGCAAGGCCTGGCGCACGGCATCGACCCGGTGGTGATGATTGGCAACAACGGCCTGACCGAGTCCGTGGTGCGCGAAATCGCCATCAATCTGGACGCTCACGAACTGATCAAGGTTCGCGTGCTGGGCGACGACCGCGAAGCGCGCGTCGCCATGTTCGAGCAGATTTGCGAAGAGCTGGGCGCGGCACCGGTGCAGCACATCGGCAAGCTGCTGGTGCTGTGGCGCCCCAGCGACAAAGAACGCATCACCCTGCCCAAGAACAAGCAGGCGCTCAAGGGCTGAGCCCGGCCAGAGAACGAAAGCGGTGGCGCTGCCACCGCTTTTTTTGCGCCTATTCGCTGCGCCAGATGTAGATCAGGCCCAGCAGGCTCTGCACCAGATAGATCAGGCTGGAGATGGCGTGCCAGGTGGCGAAGCCGCCGCCGAACAGCCCTTCGGCCGCGTGGTTCATCTGCAGCTTGAGGTTGGCGATGATGGGGGTGACGGCGAAATGGTTGATGATGGTGCACGCCAGCATCGCCACCACCAGCCAGAACGCGGCTTCGCGCACCCCGCGCACGCCGTCGCGCCAGATCTGGTCCACCAGCAGAATCACCCCGCACACCAGCCCCACCCAGGCGATGGCGGCGAACAGCTTGCCCGCCACCATGCCGGCGGTCATCTTGTCCAGCGAGGCAAACAACACCGGCGCCACAATGATGCCGATGACCCACAAGCCGCCAATCCAGAAGGTTTTGGCGATAGCGCGCAAGCCGTTCATCTTTTTCCCCACCCCAGATCCATGCCGCCCAGCCAGAAAAAACGCGCGATGAAAGCGTCGCGCGTTGCTCGGATGGGACTCAGATGTATTTGACGTCCAGAACTTCGTATTCGCGGATGCCGCCCGGCGCGACCACTTCGGCCACGTCGCCGGCTTCCTTGCCGATCAGGGCGCGCGCGATCGGCGAGTTGACCGATACCTTGCTGTCCTTGATATCGGCTTCGTCGTCGCCCACGATCTGGTAGGTGACGCTTTCTTCGGTTTCCAGGTCCATCAGCTCGACGGTGGCGCCGAACACCACGCGGCCGTCGGCGTCCAGTTCCAGCGGGTTGATGATGACCGCGTTGGACAGCTTGCCTTCCAGCTCGGCGATGCGGCCTTCAACGAAAGCCTGACGCTCCTTGGCCGCGTCGTATTCGGCGTTCTCCGACAGGTCGCCATGCGAACGGGCTTCGGCAATGGCCTCGATCACCGCCGGACGCTCCACGCTTTTCAGGCGTTGCAGCTCTTCTTTCAGAAGTTCAGCGCCACGCACAGTCAACGGGACTTTGATCATTACAGTTTCTCCACAGGCGGTTCTCCGCCGTCATCAAAAGCACAAGCCGCCGTACGGGACGGCGGCTTGTGTAAGCGGGTTTAGGCGGGATTGTAACGGCAAATCGCGTCGGATTCAAAGCATCCCGGTCTATTCCGCCTCCACAACGGCGTTTTAGCGCGCGATCTGCGCGTGCAGCTCCTGTACGCTGTAAACGTCGAACTCCTCGGCGTGCGCCATGCCCACGCACACCGCCTTGGCCCCGGCCAGCGTGGTGTATTGCGGCACGCGCGCCTGCAAGGCGGAGCGGCGGATCGAGTGGCTATCCTGGATCGCCTGGCGCTTTTCATCCACGGTATTGACCACCAGCGCGATCTCGCCGTTCTTGATCATGTCGACGATGTGCGGGCGGCCTTCGTTCACCTTGTTGACGATCTGGACGATGATGCCGGCCTCGGTCAGCGACCTGGCGGTGCCGCGGGTGGCGCAGACGCCGAAGCCCAGGCGCTGCAGGCCGCGCGCCACTTCGATGGCGCCGTTCTTGTCGCCGTCGCGCACCGACAGGAACACCTTGCCGGTCTTGGGCAGGCGGTCGCCCGCGCCCAGCTGGCCCTTGACGTAGGCCTCGGCAAAGGTTTTTCCCACGCCCATCACCTCGCCGGTGGACTTCATTTCCGGCCCGAGGATGGTATCCACGCCGGGGAACTTGATGAAGGGGAACACCGCCTCCTTCACCGCGTAGAACGGCGGGATCACTTCCTTGGTGAAGCCCTGTTCGGCAAGCGAAATGCCGGCCATGGCGCGGGCGGCGATCTTGGCCAGCGGCGCGGAGGTCACCTTGGAGACGAAGGGCACGGTGCGGCTGGCGCGCGGGTTCACTTCCAGCACGTAGATGGTGTCGCCCTGGATGGCGAACTGCACGTTCATCAGCCCCACCACGTTGAGCGCGCGCGCCATCGCCACCGTCTGGCGGCGGATTTCGTCCTGCACCGCCGGGAACAGGCTGTACGGCGGCAAGGAGCACGCCGAGTCGCCGGAGTGGACGCCGGCCTGCTCCACGTGTTGCATGATGCCGCCGATCACCACGTCGGCGCCGTCGGAGACGCAGTCCACGTCCACCTCGATGGCGTCGTTGAGGAAGCGATCCAGCAGCACCGGGCTGTCGTTGGACACCTTCACCGCCTCGCGCATGTAGCGCTCCAGATCGGCCGGCTCGTGGACGATTTCCATCGCCCGGCCGCCCAGCACGTAAGACGGGCGCACCACCAGCGGGTAGCCGATTTCCTCGGCCAGCTTCATCGCCTCGGCCGGCGCGCGCGCGGTGCGGTTGGGCGGCTGCTTCAAACCCAGCTCGTTGAGCAGTTTCTGGAAGCGTTCGCGGTCTTCGGCGGCGTCTATCATGTCCGGCGTGGTGCCGATGATGGGCACGCCGTTGGCTTCCAGCGCGCGCGCCAGCTTCAGCGGGGTCTGGCCGCCGTACTGGACGATGACGCCGAACGGTTTTTCGATGCGGCAGATTTCCAGCACGTCTTCCAGCGTCAGCGGCTCGAAATAGAGGCGGTCGGAAGTGTCGTAGTCAGTGGACACGGTTTCCGGGTTGCAGTTGACCATGATGGTCTCGAAGCCGGACTCGCGCAGGGAGAGCGCCGCGTGCACGCAGCAGTAGTCGAACTCGATGCCCTGGCCGATGCGGTTGGGCCCGCCTCCCAGCACCATCACCTTCTTGCGGTCGGACGGGCTGGATTCGCACTCTTCCTCATAGGTGGAGTACATGTAGGCGGTATTGGTGGCGAACTCGGCGGCGCAGGTGTCGACGCGCTTGTACACCGGGTGCAGTTGCAGGCTCCAGCGCTTGGCGCGCACGGCGGCCTGGTCGGAGCCCAAAAGCTCGCCCAGGCGGCGGTCGGAGAAACCCTTGCGTTTGAGGCGGCGCAGTTCGCTGTAGTCCAGATCCTCGACCTTGCGGCCGGCGAGCGCCCGCTCTTCGCCGATCAGGTCTTCGATCTGCGCCAGGAACCACGGATCGATCTTGCTGACGGCGTGGATGTCGTCGCGGCTCATGCCGATGCGGAAGGCGTCGGCCACGTACAGGATGCGTTCCGGTCCCGGCGCGCCCAGCTCGTGGCGGATGGCCGCTTCGTCGCTGGTGACCGGATCGAAGCCGGACAGGCCGGTCTCCAGGCCGCGCAGCGCCTTTTGCATCGATTCCTGCAAGGTGCGGCCCATGGCCATCACCTCGCCCACCGACTTCATCTGCGTGGTGAGGCGGTCGTCGGCCTGCGGGAATTTCTCGAAGGCGAAACGCGGAATCTTGGTGACCACGTAGTCGATGGACGGCTCGAACGAGGCCGGGGTGGCCCCGCCGGTGATGTCGTTCTTCAGCTCGTCCAGGGTGAAGCCCACCGCCAGCTTGGCGGCGATCTTGGCGATCGGAAAGCCGGTGGCCTTGGACGCCAGCGCCGAGGAGCGCGACACGCGCGGGTTCATCTCGATGACGATCATCTCGCCGTTGGCCGGATTCACCGCGAACTGCACGTTGGAGCCGCCGGTATCCACGCCGATCTCGCGCAGCACCGCCAGACTGGCGTTGCGCATGATCTGGTATTCCTTGTCGGTCAGCGTCTGCGCCGGGGCGACGGTGATGGAGTCGCCGGTATGCACGCCCATCGGATCGAAGTTTTCGATGGAGCAGATGATGATGCAGTTGTCGTTCTTATCGCGCACCACTTCCATCTCGTACTCTTTCCAGCCCAGCACCGACTGCTCGATCAACAGTTCGTGGGTGGGCGAGGCCTCGAAGCCGCGCTCGCAGATGGCGAGGAATTCCTCGCGGTTGTAGGCGATGCCGCCGCCGGAGCCGCCCATGGTGAAGGACGGACGGATCAGCGTCGGGAAGCCCACCCTGGCTTGCGCCTCCAGCGACTCTTCCATGGTGTGGCAGACGAAGGACAGCGGGCAGGACAGGCCGATCTTGGCCATGGCTTCCTTGAAGCGGCCGCGGTCCTCAGCCTTGTCGATGGCGTCTTCGGTGGCGCCGATCAGCTCGACTTTGTATTTTTCCAGGACGCCGTGCTTGGCCAGGTCCAGCGCGCAGTTGAGCGCGGTCTGGCCGCCCATGGTGGGGAGGATCGCGTCCGGGCGTTCCTTGGCGATGATCTTTTCCACCACGCGCCAGGTGATGGGCTCGATGTAGGTGACGTCGGCCATGTCCGGGTCGGTCATGATGGTGGCCGGGTTGGAGTTCACCAGGATGACCTTGTAACCCTCCTCGCGCAGCGCCTTGCAGGCCTGGGCGCCGGAGTAGTCGAACTCGCAGGCCTGGCCGATGACGATGGGGCCGGCTCCGATGATCAGGATGCTTTTGATGTCTGTACGCTTAGGCATGGCTTCTACTCTTTTGATTGCTTGTGATTGCTTGTAATGGCTTTTTTCAGGTCGCGCGGCGACGCTGAGGCATGGCTTACAGGCTGGCGGCGGCCAGCTTGGCTCCGAATCCGATGAACAGCGCGCCCACCGAGCCGCCCATCGCCGCCGCCAGCCGGCGTCGGCGGCGGAAGCCCTCGGCCAGACGGTGGCCGCAGAGGATGACGACGGTCAGGTACAGCACGCTGCAACACTGCACGATGGCCCCCAGCGCGACGAAGGTCAGCGCCGGGCGCGGGTAGGCCGGATCGACGAACTGCACGAAAAAGGACACGAAGAACAGGATGGCCTTGGGATTCATCAGACTGATCGCCAGCGCCTTGCGAAACGGCTGGCCGGCGCCAAGAGGCGCGGCGGGCGCGGCCTCGGTCCCCGGCCGCAGCCAGGCGGAAATCGCGCCCTTGACCATATTGAAGCCCAGCCAGGCGAGATAGCCGCCGCCCAGATACTTGACCACGGCGAACAGCGCCGGATTGGTCTTGAGCAGGCTGGCCGCGCCGGTGGCCGCCAGCGTCATCAGGATCAGGTCGCCGACGACGATGCCGCCCGCGCCAGCGAAACCCGCGCGCACGCCGCGCTGCGCCGCCACCGACAGCACGTACAGCGAATTGGGCCCCGGCAGCAGCACGATGAACACCGCGCCCAGAACGTAGGTGGTCAGATCCGTGATTCCCAGCATGTGGCTCTCCCGCTTATACCCGTTCCTGCATCGCCGCGATGAAGCGGTCGAACAAATAGGCCACGTCCTCCGGGCCCGGACTCGCTTCCGGGTGGCCCTGGAAGGAGAAGGCCGGGCGGTCGGTCAGCGCGATGCCCTGCACCGTCTGGTCGAACAAGGAGCGGTGCGTCACGCGGACATTGGCCGGCAGGCTGGTTTCGTCCACCTGGAAGCCGTGGTTCTGGCTGGTGATCATCACCCGGCCGCTATCCAGATCCTGCACCGGATGGTTGGCGCCGTGATGGCCGAACTTCATCTTCGACGTCTTGCCGCCGGAGGCCAGGCCCAGCAGCTGGTGGCCGAGGCAAATGCCGAACACCGGCAGCTTGGTGTCCAGAATCTGCCGGATCGCGCCGATGGCGTAGTCGCACGGCTCCGGATCGCCCGGGCCGTTGGACAGGAACACGCCGTGCGGATTGAGCGCCAGCACATCCCTGGCCGGGGTCTTGGCCGGCACCACGGTGATCTGGCAGCCGCGCTCGGCCAGCATGCGCAGGATGTTGTGCTTGACGCCGAAATCGTAGGCGACCACGTGGTAGCGGGTGGCCGCCTGCACGCGATGGCCGGCGCCCAGCCGCCATTCGCGCTCGGTCCAGGCGTATGGTTTCTGACAGCTGACCACTTGCGCCAGGTCCTGGCCGGCCATGCTGCCGAAACCGCGCGCCAACTCCAGGGCGCGCGCCTCGTCGATGTCGCCGGCCATGATGCAGCCGGCCTGCGCGCCCTTTTCGCGCAGGATGCGGGTCAGGCGGCGGGTATCGATGTCGGCGATGGCGACCAGCTGGTGCTTTTTCAGGTAATCGGACAGCGAGTCTTCGGCGCGGAAATTGCTATGCAGCAAGGGCAGATCGCGGATGATGAGCCCGGATGCAAAAACGGCGCGAGATTCGGTGTCTTCCGAATTCGCGCCGACGTTTCCAATATGGGGATAAGTCAGAGTGACGATCTGTTTGGTATAGGAGGGATCGGTGAGAATCTCCTGATAACCGGTGATGGCGGTATTGAATACCACCTCCCCCACCGTGTGGCCGGTGGCGCCGATAGCACTACCTTTGAAAAGCGTGCCGTCTGCCAAGACAAGGATTGCGGGTATGTTTGACACGGGCGGGCTCCTATTGCGTTTGCCTGGCGGGTAAGGAAAAACCGGCATGGCCGGTTTCGCGTTTTACCCTGAGTTTTTCAATTTATTATGTGAATAACGGGACTAAGCGCGGCAGCGCCAGTCCCGTTTGGTTAAACCTTTCCATACTAACAACTGTTGCCGCATCGCACAATAGCCAAGCGCCGTTTTTTCGGCATTTTTCACGCACCGGCGCGCGAAGCGCCAAGCTCGTCACGCCCCCGGTTTGACCTGCCAGGACACGCTGGTCGGCCCGCTGGGCTGGCCCAGCATCAGCAACAGCGGCTTGAGAGCGTCGTATTTCTCCGGCGAGCTGTCGGCCATGCCGGCCAGCTGCAACGCCCCGCCCGGCTGCCACTGCCCCTGGCCGTTGATCATCAGCGGACCCTCCAGCGTCGCCACGTTCAACAGCACCGCGTTGCCGTTGGCCGCCACGTCAAGCTGGTAGCTGCCAAACGGCAGCACGCTGGTCAAAGGCGACGCCGCCCCGCGCCAGGACAGCTGCAGGCCGCCGTTCCACTGCCCGTCCTGACGGACAAGCTGGGCCAGCTGCAGATTGAGTTCCCCGCCCAGCCTGGCCGCCTGCCAGGTCTTGGACAGATTGGCCAGCGCCGCCGCCGGCAGCTGGAAGGCGACGCCGGCCACTTCCTGCCGCCCCCACCCCAGCAACAGCCGGCCCGGCTGGCCATCGCTATCCAGCAACCACGCCAGCTTGCCCTGCAGCAAGGCCTTAGGCTGCCAATGCCAGGCCAGCGCGCTCATCGCCAGCACTTCGCCGCCCTCGCCCAGGAACACCAGCTGGGTCGCGCCGTCCCACACCGTGCCGGACGCCTTGCTCAGCCGCCAGCGGCCTTCGGTGGCGCGCTCCAGCGGCAAGGACAGCCAGCTGGCGGGCAACGCCGACAAGGCGCCGATGGCCAGCAACAACAACAAGGTCAGCCATTTGGCCGCGCGCCGCTTCATGATTGTCCTCCCGCGTGCAGCAGCAAGGCCTTGATATGCGCCTGTCCCGGCGCGGGCTGGGCCTCCAGCCGCATGCTCTCTATCCTCACCTGGTGCTGCGCCGCCAGCACCCCGGCCACGCGCGTCCAGGCGTCGAAATTGACCACCCCTTCCAGCGTGACCCCGTATTCTCCGTCCGCGTTCAGTTGCCAGCCCGCGGGCGGCAGGCCTTGCGCCTGCGCCACTTGCCGGATCAGCGGCATCAGCTCCCTGGCCGGCAGCGCCGTCTGCGCCGGCTGGCGCTTGAGCTTGTCGGCCTCCGCGGCCAGACTTTGCACATAGCCAAGCTCGGCCTGCAGCTTCTGCACGCTGGCGCGGTTGCGCGCCAGCGACTGGCTGGCCGGCTCCCATACGCCCAGATACAGCGTCGCCGCGCCCAGCACCGCGGCCATGGCGGCCAACAGGCGCTGCTCGCGCGGGCTGCGTTGCCGCCAGTAGGCCATTCCTTGTTCTCGCCAGGCTTTCATCACGGCTCCCGCATCACGATCAGTTCTTTGACGCCCGGCTGCGAAGCGTTCGCCTCCAGCCGGATCTGGCGGCCGGCCAGCAAGGCGCGCCAGCGGCGCAAGGTTTCGGCCGGCACGTCCACCGCCTGCAGCTTGAGGCGACCGGATTCGTACTCCAAGCTGCGTACTTGCAGTTCGCGGCCGCTCGCCGCCGCCAGTTCGCCCATCAAGGCCACCGCGTCGTCCCGCGCCGGCAAGCCGTGGCTCAGCCTGAGCTTGTCCACCGCCCGCGTCATCGGCAGCGCGCTGCCGCCGGGCATGGCTTGCGCGCCGAGCCAGGGCTTGGCGGTTTCGCGTATCTGTTGCGACAGACTGTGCTTTTGCCAGGCATACCAACCGCTCTGGCCCAGGGTCAGCAGCAACTGCGCCGCCAGCAGGCCGCCCAGCAGCAGGCCGGCTCGGCGCAGCGACGGGCCCCAGTCGCGCCAGCGGCGATTGGCCGCCAACTCGCCGCGGGCGAAATCGAATTCGGCGTGCCAACTGCCCTGCCGCCAGTCGTGGCTGGCGTGGCGGGCGGGTTCGATCTGCCAGCCCGGCATGCGCCGGCTTATCAGCTCGGCCGCGTCCGCGCCGCAGGCCAGCACGGCGCTGGGCGGCTGGCCGCCGGCCAACTGTGCCAAGAGCGCCTGCTCGGCCTCGGCTCCGCACAAGGGCAGACTGGCGGCCTGGCCGGACGCCAGCCGCAACAGCCAGCGGTCCGCCGCGCGCGCCACGCTCCAGCCGTTTTCGCTCGGCAGCGGCAGCAGGCACTCTTCCGGCGCGATGCGGTCGCACAGGCGACCCAGGCTTTTGAGCGTGGCCACCGCGCGGCGCACGCCGAAGGCCTCGGTCGCCGCCACCGCGCGCAAACCGTCCGCGCCGACGCCGCCCAGCGCATAAAGATTGGCCGCCGGATCATTGGCCAGGCCCTCTTCCAGCGCGAAGCCTATCATCGCCGCGGTGGGCTGCTTGACGCCGTCCGGCAGCTTGAGCCGGCTGAACAGCGTGCGCCCGGCCGGCAGGACCAGCTCGCAGCGATCCGCGCGCGGCCAGCTGGCCGGAACGCTGTCGCCCTGCGCGCTCAGCTCGCCGCGCGCGCCCAGCAGGGCCCACGGCAAGCCCGGCTCGCTATCGGGCCAGCCGGTCCGCAGATAGAGTCGAAGCGTCGTCATTTTTTTCTCCGCTTGACCGCGCCGATTGCGCGCGGCCGTCGTTGCCATCCTGTCGCCAAAGCATTTTGACGACGTTGAGGTTGCTGTAGATCATCGCCCGCATTTCCAGCCGGGCGCGGCCGTAGCTGGCGCGGCTCTCCAGCAGGAAATAATTGGACGCCGCGCCGATGTCGGCGTCGGCGACGATGCCGGGAGCCGGCAGCCGCGCCCGGAAATCGGCGGCGTCCTTGAAATAATTGGTCTTGCGCTGATTGATCAGCACCAGCAAATTGCCTTCGCCGATGCCGGGCAGCAAGGCCTTGAGCATCTGGTCGGTGGCGGTATTGACGTTGATCTGCGTCGCCGTCGGCGGCAGCGCCGCCACGTGCGGGGCGAGCTTGGCTATCACCGCCGGCGTGTAGCCCGGCAGCCAGCGCAGCATCTCTACCCGGGCCAGCGGATAGTTGGCCCCCGCCGCGGCTGGCGCCGCCTCGTCCTGGCCGCCCTGCCCCGGCATGTCCTCGTCCTTGCCGCCGCGCAGCTGCTTGAGCAGCGGCTCGGACAGCGTGGTGGGCAAGCCCAGCGTCAAGAGCAGGCGCTTGTAAAGCTTGAGCTGGCGGACATTGGTCTGGCCGTTGGCCACCAGCGAATTGATATTGAAGCGCCCCTGCAGATCCGCCAGCTGGCCGCTGACCTTGACCCCCTGGGCCTCGGTTTGCGGCAGCGGCTGGGCCCACAGCTGGGACAAGGCCACCACGCCGTTGCCGGCGGGGCCGTTGTTGAAGCGCAGAATCTCCATCGCCCAGCCAAGGCCGGCGTCGGCCACCTGGCGCAGCTGGGCGCGGCTTCGGTCGTTTTCCAGCTGATGCCACCACAGCCCCTGCTGCCACAGCACCATGCCGGCCGCGGTGGTGGCCAGCGCCACGATCAGAAGCGCCATGATCACCGCCATGCCCTGTTGCCGCTTCATGGCAGCACCCACACGCGGCGCGCCGTTTCCTTGCCCGGCAACAAGACCTTCATTTCCAGCGCCCGCGCCGAACGCGTCGCCCCGGAGCCGGCGGCCGGCGGCCAGGCGTCCTGCCAGCTGCCGTCGTCGGCCAGGACACGCCAACGCACGCGCGCCGCGCCGTCCAGCAATGGATAGCTGGCGGCGGCCTCGCCGCTCGCGTCGGCCGCGGACCAGCTCAGGCCCTGCGCGCCGGCGCGATAACGGATGCGCTCTATGCCGCTGCGGTAGCGGGTGGAGACGCCTTCCAGCACGAGCGTTTGGCCATCTGCCTCGTTTTGCAGCAGCAGATTGCTGCCGCCCAGCGCCAGCCCTTGCTGCAGGTCGGCCACTTGCGCGGCCGGCGTCTGGTTGCCCAGATCGCCTTCCAGCCGCCGGAAGGCCCGCGCCACGTCCACCCACTGCTGGCCGGTCTGCATCAGCCGCTCGCGCGCGATCAGCAGCGAACCGAAAGCCTTGTAGCCCATCACCGACAGGATGGCGAGCAAGCTCATCGCCACCAGGATCTCGATCAGGGTCATGCCGCGCTGCTTCAATTGCCGCTCCCCTGCTGCAGCCGCAGGTAGCCGGTCATCTCCGCCAGCACGTAACGGCCGGCGCCCGGCGCCAGAATGCGCACCACCACCTTGCGGAAATTGGGGTTGGGCGTTTGCGCCACTTCGCGCTCCCAGCGCCAGACGCGGCCGTCCTCTTCGTTTTGCCCGGCCAGTTGCCCGGTTTCCGGCCATTCGCGCCGCGCCTGCATCAGCGCGATAAGGTTCTGCGCTTCCCAGTTGGCCTGCATCCGCGCCCTCATGCCCTCGGCGTTGTCGGCGGCCAGGCCGGTGGCGCGCAACAGCGCGCCCAGCGCCACGGCGATGATGGCCAGCGCCACCAGCACCTCGAACAAGGTGAAACCGCGCTGTTTCATGAGCCGTCCGCCACGGTGACGCGCCCCAGCGGCGACTGCAGCACCGTCAGCTGCCTCTGCTCGGTTTTGACCTGCAAGGCCAGGGTGGCGGCGCGGCCGTCCTGCCACAGCGGCAAAGGCGTATTCGACGGCCAGGGCTGGCCGTCCAGCAGCAGCGCCCCGCCCTGGATGCCTTCCGGCCAGGGGTGGTCGGCCAGGAGTTCGTCGCCGGCCCGCTGCCAGCGGCCCTCGTCGTCCAGCCGGCGAAAACCGTAGGCCTTGCCGTTCCACACCAGCGCCAGCGGATCGCCCATTTCGGCGGCGTCGCCGGCCTGCTCCAGCACCCGCGCCAGGCGATAGGCCTCGTCCGACGCCAGCCTGTGCGTATCGGGGCGCAGGCTGAGCGTCACCGTGGTGGCCAGCACTCCGATGATCAGCATCACCACCATCACCTCGATCAGGGTGAAGCCGTCCGCGCGCCGTGGGTTCATGCCTGGCGGCCGGCTTACTTGCCGCTGTCCCAGTTGCCGATGTCGGCGTCGTTGCCCTCGCCGCCCGGCTCTCCGTCGGCGCCGAAGCTCCAGATATCGATTTCGCCGTGCGTGCCGGGGTTGGCGTACTGGTAGGGGTTGCCCCACGGGTCCTTGGGCAAGCGTTCCAGATAGCCGCCCGGCTTCCAGTTTTTCGGTTCCGGCGCGGAGGCGGGCTTCTGCACCAGGGCCTGCAAGCCCTGCTCGCTGCTGGGGTAGCGGCCGTTGTCCAGACGGTAGAGCTTGAGCGCCTGGCTGATCGCGCCGATGTCCTGTTTGGCGGCGACGATGCGCGCCTCGTCCGGACGGCTCATCACCTTGGGCACCACCAGCGCGGCCAGCACGCCGAGGATGACGATCACCACCATGATTTCGATCAGGGTGAAGCCGCGTTGGGCGGCGCGTTTGAGCTGTTTCATTCTGTCTCCGTCTTTCATGGCCGGCTGTCCGGCCTGTTTGCTACAAATCGGTATTTCGTTGCGCGTGGTGGTGCAAGGCAATCAACGCATCCAGCCGTTTGCGAAGATAAATGCATTCTCGAATGGCCGTCGCTGCCAGCGCAAAGGCCATCAAGGCAAGCGTCCAAGCTGTGTGTTGTTGCCAGTCGGCAGAGTATTGCTTGTAAGCCCAGATCAGGATAAGCAGCATGCCGACCGCCGGCAGTATCACCGACCATGCCGTTAGATTGCTGTTCCTGCGTTTGGCCAAGATAGCCTCGGCTTGTACCTTAAGCGTTACATCTTTCGCCAATTGTTCGGCGCTGAGCGGATCAATCATCCCGTGCCCCTTCTTGAACAGCATCGCGTTCAGAAAAACTCACAGTTGTCACTGTCAATGCACCATCTGGTTCATGTCTACGATCGGCATCATGATGGCCAGCACGATCAGCAGCACCATGCCGCCCATCACCAGGATCAGCAAGGGCTCCATCAGCGTGGTGAAGGTTGCGAGCTTGCGCTCCACTTCCTGCTCCTGCTGCTGCGCGGCGCGGTCCAGCATGTGCGACAGCGTGCCGCTGGCCTCGCCGCTGGCGATCAGGTGGATCAGCACCGGCGGGAACTGGCCGCTGGCCTTGAGCGCGCGCGACAGGGAAATCCCCTCGCGCACCTTGCCCATCGCGTCCGATACCGCGTCGCGCATCGGCAGCATGGTCATCAGGCCGCGCGCCGTCTCCAGCGCGGTGAGCAGGGGCACGCCGGAGCCCACCAGGATGGACATGGTGCTGGCCATGCGCGCGGTGTTCAGCGCGCGGAACAGGCGGCCGAACACCGGCAGCTTGAGCACCCGGGCGTGAAAGCGCCGCTTCAGCGCCGGCGCGCGCAAGGCGCGCGCGGTCAGGAAGGCCGCCGCGACGATGGCGATCAGGAGCGCGAGGCCCCATTCGCGCAAGAAGTCGCTGCACGCCACCAGCGCGCGGGTGAGAAAAGGCAGCGTCTGCTTGGTCTGGGCGAACACGCTCACCACCTGCGGCACCACGTAACTCATCAGGCCGGCCACCACCAGGATGGCCACCAGGGTCACCACCGCCGGGTAAGCCAAGGCCAGCGTCACTTTCTGCTGGGTGTTCTGCCGCTTGTCCAGGTATTCCGCCAGCCGCGCCATCACCATGTCCAGATGGCCGGACTGCTCGCCGGCCTGCACCAGCGAGCGGTACAAGGGCGAAAATACGCCCGGCGCGGCGGACAGGGCCTGGGCGAAGCTCTTGCCCTCCATGATGTCGCTTCTGAGCGCGGCCAGCACGGTGCGGCTCCTGGGGTTTTCCGATTGCTCGGTCACCGCGGTGAGCGCTTTCTCCAGCGTCAGGCCGGCGTTGAGCAAGGTGGACAACTGCTCGGTGATCATCACCAGCTCCGCGCGCGGCAGGCTGCGGCGCAGCGCGTTGCTGCCGGCGCCGCCGCTTTTGGCGTTGACGCTTTCCACCTCCACCGGCAGCAGCCCGCGCTCGCGCAGCTGGCCGCGGGCGGCGCGGGCGGAGTCGGCCTCCAGCAGGCCGCTTTGCTCCTTGCCGGCCGCGTCGAAGGCGGTGTACTTGAAGGCGGCCATCAGCTTCTCGTCACTCTCAGAATTTCTTCCAGGCTGGTTTCGCCGGCCTTGACCCAGCGCAGGCCGTCGTCGCGCAGGCTGCGCATGCCGTGGCGCTGCGCGTGGTCGCGCAGCCGCTGCTCGGAGGCGCGGTCATGGATCAACCGCTGCATGGTGTCGTCGACCAGCATCAGCTCGTAAACGCCGTAACGGCCCTTGTAGCCCGAGCCGGCGCAGGCCGGACAGCCGACCGGCCGATAGTGGACCGTCGCCGGATCGTCCTCCAGCGGCACCGGGTGCGGCGCCTTGCATTGCGGGCAGACGCGACGCACCAGCCGTTGCGCCATCACCCCCAGCAAGGACGAGGCCAGCAGGAAGGGTTCGACGCCCATGTCGGTGAGACGGGTCACCGCGCTGGCGGCGTCGTTGGTGTGCAGGGTGGCCAGCACCAGGTGGCCGGTCAAGGATGCCTGCACCGCGATCTGCGCGGTTTCCAGATCGCGGATCTCGCCTATCATCACCACGTCCGGGTCCTGGCGCAGGATGGCGCGCAAGGCCTTGGCGAAGCTCATGTCGATCTTGGGGTTGACCTGGGTCTGGCCCACGCCGTCCAGGTGGTACTCCACCGGGTCTTCCACCGTCATGATGTTGGTGTGGCTGGCGTCCAGGCGCGACAGCGCGGCGTACAGCGTGGTGGTTTTGCCGGAGCCGGTGGGGCCGGTGACCAAGAGGATGCCGTGCGGCTGGTTGATCAGCTTGTCCACCGAGGCAAGCGTGTCGGCCGCCATGCCCAGCGTGGCGAGATCGAGTCGCGCGTTTTCCTTGTCCAGCAGACGCAGCACCACCCGTTCGCCGTGGCTGGTGGGCAAGGTGGACACCCGCACGTCCACCGGCCGCCCGCCCAGGCGCAGCGAAATGCGGCCGTCCTGCGGGATGCGTTTTTCGGCGATGTCCATGCCGGACATGATCTTGATCCGCGACACCATGGCCGCGTGCAGCGCGCGGTGCGGGCTGACCACGTCGCGCAGCGTGCCGTCCAGGCGGAAGCGCACCACGGAGCGGTCTTCGAACGCTTCGATGTGGATGTCGGACGCGCCGTCGCGCAGCGCCTGCGTCAACAAGGCGTTGATCATGCGGATGATGGGCGCGTCGCCCTCGCTCTCCAGCAGGTCCTCCACCGTCGGCAGCGATTCCACCATCTGGTTGAGGTCCATGTCCTGGCCGATGTCGTCCACCATTTCCGCCGCCGCGCCGTCGCGGCTGGCGTAGTGCTCGGACAGGCGCTTCTCGAACTGCGGCGGGCTGAGGATCTCCACGCCGGACAGCGCGCCGCCGTGCAAGCGCAAGGCTTCGCTCCAGGCGGCCGGCTTGGCGTCCTCGCGCAGCAGCAGCTGCCGGCCGCTTTCGCCGTCCAGCAGGATGACGCCGTTGGCGCGGGCGAAGGGGAACGGCAGCAGCGTGGTCGATTGGGCCGGCATCATGGCGCGGCCCTGGCTTTGTCTTCGGCCTTGCCCAGCGCGTCCAGCGCGTTGCGGATGCCGCCCGCGGGCAAGGTCTTCAGCGCTTCCATCGGGTCGAGCGGCAGCTTGCGGCCGGCATCGCGGGCGGTTTCGCCCATCAGATAGCCGTAGCGCTCGCCGGCCACCGCGCTGTTGCCGATCTCGTCGCGGATGATGGTGGGCCGGATGAAGATCATCAGGTTGGTTTTCTTGCGGTCTTTCACCTGGTATTTGAACAGATTGCCAAGGAAGGGAATGTCGCCCAACAAAGGCACCTTGTCCTCGGCGTTGCTGGAGGTTTCCTGCGTCAGCCCGCCCAGCGCCACCATGCCGCCGTCGTTCACCGTCACCACGGTGTCCAGCGTGCGGCGGTTGAAGGTGGGGTTGGCGGTGTTGGCGGTGGCCTGGTCTATCGAGTCGGCCGCCTGGCCGATCTTCAGCCGTATCGTTCCGCCTTCGGAAATCTGCGGGGTGATCTCCAGGCCGAAGCCGACGGTCTTGCGGTCGTAAGTGTTGTAAGGCGCGTTGGCGGTGCCGCTGGAGCCGGCGGGATAAGAGGCGCTGAGCACGCCGATCTCCTGGCCGATTACGATCTTGGCTTTTTCGTTGTCCATGGTCACCAGTTGCGGACTGGCCACCAGATTGCCCTGCGCCTCCTGCTCCAGCGCTTGCGCCAGCAGGCCCAGCGACGGAATCTGCACGCCGCCGATGGTGATGTTGTTGATGATGGCCGCGGTGAGGCCGCCCCCGGTCAGGCTATTGACCAGATTGGTCAGCGGCGTGCCGTCGCTGGTCTGCGTGCCAATGACGGGCTTGGCGCTGGGGAAGGAGCCGCCGACCAGGCCGTTCTGCCCGGCCTTGGCCGACCACTGCACCCCGATCTTGGTGGCGCGGCTGGCCGATACTTCCATCACCAGCGCCTCGACGTAAACCTGGGCGCGGCGCTTGTCCAGCAGGTCGATCACGTTGCGCAGGTTCTGATACATCGGATCGGGCACGTTGAGGATCAGCGCATTGCTGTTGCTGTCGGCCTGGATCATGGAGCCGACCCCGGTGCCGGCCGGCCCGGAAGACGAAGCGGATGCCGCCGGCGCGCTGTTGTCCAGCACCGGCGCGGGGCTGGGCGCGCTGCTTGCGCCTCCGCCCGACGCCGTCCCGCCGCCCACGCCGCTCATCAGGTTGGCGCTGCCGCCGCCTGCGGCGTTGCCCAGCGTGCTGCGCGTCTGCACCGGGCTGCCGTCGCTGGCCAGCAAGGTGCGCAGCGTCTTGGCAACCTCCGCGGCCTGCGCGTTCTTCAGGTACACCACCCGGATGTTGGAGCCGGCCTGGCTTGGCTGGTCCAGCATCTTGAGCAGGCTCTTGATCTTGCCGATCTTGCCCGGCGCGTCCGAACGCACCATCAGCACATTGGCGCGCGGGTCGGCGAGAATGGTGGTCTTGCCGCCGTCCGCGCCGTCCTGCATCAGCTTGTTGATGCTGTTGGCCAGCTCGACGGCGGAGCCGAACAGCACCGGGATGATCACGGTATCGCCGGCCGCCGCGCTCTCGATGGAGTCGATGATGGACTCGATGCGCTGGATGTTGTCGGCGTAGTCGGTGACGATCAGCGCGTTGGATTGCGGATAGGCGGCGATGGTGTTGTTGGGCGAGACGATGGGACGGATCACCGGCACCAGCTGGTTGGCGTTGCTGTTCTTCAGCGCGAACACCTTGGTGATCAGACGGTCGCCGTCGCCGCGCGGAATGCCTTTGCTGGCGCGGGCGTGCAGCTTGGCGTCGGCTTCCGGCACGATCTTGATCACGCCGTTGCCTTCCACCGCCGAGAAGCCCTGCAGCCGCAGCGAGGACAGCAGCACCTGGTACGACATCGCCCGCGGCACCGGCCGGCTGGAAACGATGTTGACCGTGCCCTTGACGCGCGGGTCGATGATGAAATTCTTGCCGCTGATTTCGCCTATGGCCTTGACCACTGTTTCGATGTCGGCGTTGACGAAGTTGAGCATGACCGTATCGTTCTGCGGCGCGGCGAGCAGATTGCAGCTGTAGACCAGGGCCAGGGCGGCGACGAGTGTGTGGATGCGCATTGCGTTCTCTTATTGGCGAACCATGGCGGCAGGGTCTACCGCGGGTTGTGGCAAGGATTCGGGGAGCTGGCCGGGCGGCGGCGGGACGCCGGCCGGAACGGGCGCGCCGGGCGCCAGCGCCGGCGGGTGTTGCCCCGGCGGCACGTCGGGCGCCGCGCCGCCGCCGCGCGCTTGCAGGGGCACGAACTGTTCGCTGCCGCCGGAACGCACGGTGATGCCGTTGGCGGCGATGGCCGCCAGCTCCCAGCCGTCAGGCGTGGCCTTGCCCGGCAGCAGCACCTCGGCATGGCCGTTGTTGTCGATGATGGCGAAACCGGCCACGCCCGGACGGCTGGGCGCGTACACGCCGATCAGTTTCAAGGGCGGCAAGGCCGCGGCCTGCTGCTGGACGGGTTCGCCGAACCAGTGCGCCTGTGCCACCCCGGCGGCGGCGCTCTGCGGCGAAGGGGCGCTGAGGCTGCGGTAACTGCGCGAGGCGGGCGCCAGCCAGCCGCTCAGCTGCTGGCCCAGCCAGACGGCGATGACGGCCAGCGCCAGAAACGGCAGCAGCCTGTGCATCTGCGCCAGCCGCGCGGGCGCAGACGCCGAGCGGCAACGCGCCAGAATCCTTTCCCCTAATCCCATCTGCTTCCCATCTCTATTTATCGACGGTCGGGTAGGCCCCGCCGCCCAAATTATGCAGAAACAATATCACTTCCAGCGCGCTAGATTAAGCATTTGTCCGCCGCATTGGCAATAGCGGTCAAGCCCTTTACGCGCGCGCCGCGCGCATGCCGAATGATACTGCCGCGGCTTCATCCTCGCCCAGCAGGATTATTAACAGAAAACTTTAAAAAATTACGCGACGCACAAAATAATTTGCCGCGAGCCGTCCCGAAAGACCGCTCGCGGCAAATCGTCAACTGGTCGTTCGACCCTGCGCCGGCCCGGCTCAAGCGCCCAGGCTGCGTATCCAGTTGCCGATCTTGCTTTCAAACACGCTCATCGGCAGCGCGCCGTATTCCAGCACCTGATGGTGGAAGGCCTTGATGTCGAACTTGCCGCCCAGTCGGTCGCTGGCTTGCTTGCGCATTTTCAGGATGGTCAGCTGGCCGGCCTTGTAAGACGCCGCCTGTCCGACGTAAGCCATGTAGCGCGGCACTTCCGAGTTGATGTCGCCGTCGCCCAGCGCCGAATTGTCGTGCATGTACTGGCGCGCCTGATCGTAGGACCATCCCTTCCAGTGGATGCCGGTATCCACCACCATCCGCATCGCCCGCAGCATTTCCTCGTTCAGACGGCCAAAATACTGCAGCTGGTTGTTGAAGGCCGGGCTGCCCTCCGCCGTGGCGTCGCCCTGATCCGAGTAAATGCCGTTGCCGCGATACATGCCCATGTCGGCGTCGGCCAGGTATTCGGTATACAGCGCCCAGCCTTCGGCGTAAGCGGTGTAGCCGGAGTTGGCGACGTAGGACGGGAACTTGGGGTCCTTGGCCGCCAGCTCGCTGGCGATGGCGATCTGGAAGTGGTGGCCCGGCGCGGCTTCGTGCGCCAGCAGCGTGCTCAGACTCCAGCTGTTGATCTGGTAGGGAGAGTAGGTGTTGAGATAGAAGCGGTTGTTGTCGTAATAGGCCACGCCGTCGTACGGCGCGCTGGCGTAGGGCACCGGCACCACCGCGTAGTCTTGCGCCGGAATGGTGCGGCTGTCGAAATACTTGTCCAGTTGCGCGGCCATTCTGGGCTTGAACTGGTAGTAGGCGTAGATGGCCTGATAGTGCGCCTTGAGCGCTTGCTTGCGCTCGGTCGAGAGACTCATCGCGTCGATTTCGTCCCGCACCTTGCGCCAGGTGGCCTCGTCGAAGTTCAGGGTCTTGCCGACCGCGGCGTAGGCGCTGACCGGAATCGTGTCCGGGTTGACGCTCTGATCCCAGACCGTATCCAGATTCAGATCGCCGAAGCGGTACTGCGGGCCGTTCAGATAGGTGAAGAACGCCTTCATCTCGGCGTCGGTCGGCGTCGCCCCGCACTTGCCCACGGTGTGGCACACCAGCTTCATCTGGCCGTAGATGCGCGCCACTTCCTCCAGGCCTTTCTGGTGCACCTCGTCCGGCGTCATCGTGGTGGTGGTGTTCTTTTTCAGATACCACTGGTACATGGCCTTGCCTTCGTGCTGCGGCGTGGCCGGGTCGTCCATGCCCAGATAACCGTCGCCCTTGCCGTCGCCGGCGGCGGCGTCGGGCCGGCCGCGGTATTCGTCGCGCAGATAATTGCGCAAGGCCACGTAGTGGTTGTTGATCGCCAGCAGCGCGTTTTGGTAATCGGCGCGGAACGCCGGCGCGGCGGTCGCCGGCAGCGCGTTCAAGCCGCTGTCCCAGCCCGCCAGCTGTTCGCCGCTCAGGCGGCCGTCCAGTTGCGACAGCACTTTGTCCACCAGCCGCTTGGGCAGCATCATGCTGCGCGCCTTGCCCTCCGCGAAATTCTGCTTCACGTTGACGAGGTAGGCGTCGTACGCCTTCAGCCATTGCAGGTGCTGCTGATACCAGGCCAGCCGCGCGTCGTCGCCGGACGTCGCCTGCGCGGCCTTCAGCGTCCGTGCCGCCAACGCCTGGGGCACGGCCGGCGCCGGATGCGGCCTGCGCGCGCCGGGCTCCACCGCCACCTTGTCCTCGGTGCTGCCGCCGAAATAATCGCGGATGCGCGGCGCGGCCTCAGCCGCCGGCGCGCCGGTGGCCCGCAACGCCCTCAGCCCGGCGGCGACAGGCGCCGGCGCGGCCGCGCCCACGTTGTCGGCGGAGCTGGCGACGTAATTGCGGAAGTGGTTGATCGGCGCCAGGTTGAGCGGCAACTGATAGCTTTCCAGATTGACCGACAGGTCCCAGTTGAGCATGTCGTAGAACAGCTGATCGCGGGCGGACAGCTGCTTGCGGTCGATCGCCTGCAAGGCCCGCAGCGACTGGGCGTCCGCCGCCCTCTTGGCGGCGATGCCGGCGGCGTCGATGGCGAAGCCGTAGGGATCGGCCGCCGCCTGCTGCTGTTGCGCGCTGTCCAGCAAGGACATCAGCCTGGCGGTTTCCTGCTGGCTGACCGCCGGATTGCCGGCGCTTGCCGGGCTGTCGTCATCGGAACAGGCAGTCAACGCCAAAGCTGCCGCCACGACTATCAAGCTTGCGTTCGCACGACCAGGGATTCGCATGAAAAGCTCCTGTCAGTTGGAAAGATGGCTTATTGTTTTCATTGGAACCATCCTCCTCAATCGACGCTTCTCCGCCTTTTGCTCCCGATCAGCCGAGGCCGGTCAAATATGAATTTCTGTTGCCAAATACGCAAAAATACGCAATTAGACACAGTTGCGGGAGCGTATGCCATGTTGCGGAATTACCCGATTTTGACCGCGCCCTCAGCCGGCAAGCCTCCCGCGCCCCGCGCGTCGGCCGCCGCCGCGTAAGTTGGCAACATCGTCCGACAACCACTGTTGACGCCGCGCAAACGCCGCCACGGCCAAGGCGCAAAAAAACACCACGCCGCGGCGTGGTGTTGTCCTTGCAGCCTGTCTTGCGGCTTAGAACTGGCTCTCCGGCAAGGCCAGCACGCTGTCCGCGCCTTGCGTGATGGCGGCGGCCAGACCGGAGACCTGCGGCAACAGGTGCTCGCCGTAGAAACGGGCGGTGACGATCTTGGCTTCCAGGAAATCGGCGTCGAGGTCGCCGTCGGCCAGCTTCTGCCTGGCGATCAGGGCCGCGCGGCCCAGCTGCCAGCCGCCCAGCACGATGCCCATCAGCTTGAGGAAAGGCACCGAACCGGCCGCCGCCAGCTGCGGCTGCGCGCCGAAGCTTTGCAGGATGAAGTCCACGCAGCGCTCGGCTTCCACCGCCGCCGTTTGCAGATTGCCCCCCAGCGAGGCGAAACCGGCCGCCTGCAGCCTGGCCGCCGTCGCCTTGGTTTCCTCCAGCAGCGCGCGCGCGGTGACGCCGCCTTCGCTGGCGGTCTTGCGGCCCACCAGGTCCAGCGCCTGGATGCCGGTGGTGCCTTCGTAGATGGCGGTGATGCGCGCGTCGCGGTAGTACTGCGCCACGCCGGTTTCTTCCACATAGCCCATGCCGCCGTGCACCTGGATCGCCAGGCTGGCGATCTCGTTGGCCTGCTCGGTGTTCCAGCCCTTGACAATGGGGATCAGGAAGTTGAGCAGCGCCTGGTTGCGGGCGGCTTCGCTCGCGACCGGGTGGCGGGCGGCGCGGTCCAGCGCGGCGGCGGTGAACAGGGTCAGCGCGCGTTGCGCCTCGATCTGCGCGCGCATGGTCATCAGCATGCGGCGCACGTCCGGGTGCCGGATGATGGGCACGCCGGCCGGATCCGGCGAGCCGACCGCGCGGCTTTGCACCCGATCGCGCGCGTACTCCACCGCCTTCTGGTAAGCGCGCTCGGACACCGCCATGCCTTCGATGCCGACGCCGAGACGGGCGTGGTTCATCATCGTGAACATGTAGCTCAGGCCCTTGTTGGTCTCGCCCACCAGATAACCCACCGCGCCATCGTTGTCGCCGAAGCTCATCACCGCCGTCGGGCTGCCGTGGATGCCCAGCTTGTGCTCCAGCGACACGCAGCGCACGTCGTTGCGCGCGCCGAGCGAGCCGTCGGCGTTCACCAGGAACTTGGGCACCACGAACAGGGAAATGCCCTTCACCCCGGCCGGCGCGTCCGGCAGGCGGGCCAGCACCAGATGGACGATGTTCTCGGCCATGTCGTGCTCGCCCCAGGTGATGAAGATCTTCTGGCCGCTGATCCTGTAGCTGCCGTCGCCGGCCGGCAGGGCCTTGGCCCGCACCTGGGCGAGGTCGGAGCCGGCTTGCGGCTCGGTGAGGTTCATGGTGCCGGTCCACTCGCCGGCCGACATCTTCGGCAGGTAGATCGCCTTCAGTTCGTCGGAGGCGTGGTGATGCAGCGCCTCCACCGCGCCCAGCGTCAACAGCGGCGCCAGCGAGAAGGCCAGGTTGGCCGAACACCACATTTCCTCCACCGCGGCGGCCACCAGCGCCGGCATGCCCTGTCCGCCGTACTCTTCCGGCGCGCGCAGCCCGCTCCAGCCGGCCTCCACGTACTGCCGCCAGGCGTCCTTGAAACCCGGCGCCGGCGTCACTTCGCCGTCGCGCCACTTGGCGCCCTTGTCGCCTTCCTTGTTGATCGGCGCGAGCACGCCCTCGGCGAATTTGGCGGCCTCCTCCAGCACGGCGTCCACCAGCTCCGCCGAGCACTCGCCATAGCCCGGCAGGCCACAAACAGCGGTCAACTCGGCCAGTTCGTTCAAAACAAAACGCAGATCCTTGACTGGTGCCTGATAAATCATCGCCCTCTCCTTTGTTCTCTGTGCTGCGCAAGTCATGAATGCGGACGGCGCGCCGCCCGCTGGATATGAAAAAACCGGCCGCCGCTCGCGACGGCTGCCGGGCTTCCCTCAGGAAGCCCCAGTCTCCGTTGCGAACCGGCGTGCCGGTTCCGCTTGTATTCCGGCGGCTATGCTGCCTGCTCGGCGCGCGGGAGGCGCGGGCCTCCCGGCGGTTTACTTCGACAGCTCGGCCATCAGCTCCGGCACGACGGTGAACAGATCGCCGACGATGCCGTAATCGGCCACCTGGAAGATCGGCGCTTCCTCGTCCTTGTTGATCGCCACGATCACCTTGGAGTCCTTCATGCCCGCCAGATGCTGGATGGCGCCGGAGATGCCCACGGCGATGTACAGCTGCGGCGCGACCACCTTGCCGGTCTGGCCGACCTGGTAATCGTTGGGCGCGTAGCCGGCGTCCACGGCGGCGCGGGATGCGCCGACGGCGGCGGACAGCTTATCGGCCAGCGGATCGATCAGCGCCTTGAACTGCTCTTCCGAACCCAGCGCGCGGCCGCCGGAAACGATGACCTTGGCCGAGCCCAGCTCCGGGCGGTCGGACTTGGTCAGTTCCTGGCCGACGAAGGCGGACAGCTGCGCGTCGTCGGCGGCGGCCACGGTTTCCACCGCGGCGTCGCCGCCCAGGCCGGCGGCGTCGAACGCCGTGGTCCGAACGGTGATCACCTTGATCGGGTCGATGGACTGCACGGTGGCCAGCACGTTGCCGGCGTAAACCGGACGCACGAAGGTGTCGGCCGATTCGATGGCGGTGATTTCGGAAATCTGCGCCACGTCCAGCAAGGCGGCGACGCGCGGCAGCAGGTTCTTGCCGAAGGACGAGGCCGGGGCCAGCACGTGGCTGTAGCCCTTGGCCAGACCCACCGCCAGCGGCGCCAGGTTTTCGGCCAGGCCGTGGGCGTAATGGGCGGCGTCGGCGTGCAGCACCTTGGCCACGCCGGCCACGCGCCTGGCGGCGTCCACGGCGGCGGCGGCGTTGTGGCCGGCTACCAGGAGATGCACTTCGCCCAGCTTGGCGGCGGCGGTGACCGTGTTGAGGGTGCCTGCCTTCAGGCTCTGGTTGTCGTGTTCAGCGATAACGAGAATGGCCATGTCTTACAGCACCTTTGCTTCGTTCTTGAGTTTGGCCACCAGCTCGGCTGCGTTGGCCACCTTGATGCCGGCGGAACGCTTGGCCGGCTCGGCCACTTTCAGCGTTTTCAGGCGCGGCGCGACGTCGACGGCGAGGTCGGCGGGGGTCAGTTTTTCCAGCGGCTTCTTCTTGGCGGCCATGATGTTGGGCAGCTTGATGAAGCGCGGCTCGTTCAGGCGCAGGTCGGCGGTGATCACCGCCGGCAGGCGCAGCTTGACGGTTTCCAGGCCGCCGTCGATCTCGCGGGTGACTTCCGCGCTCTCGGCGGACAGCTCGACCTTGGAGGCGAAAGCGCCCTGGCCCCAGCCCAGCAGCGCCGACACCATCTGGCCGGTCTGGTTGGCGTCGTCGTCGATCGCCTGCTTGCCCAGGATCAGCAGCTGCGGCTGTTCCTTGTCGGCCACCGCCTTCAGGAGCTTGGCCACGGCCAGGGGCTGCAACTCGGCGTCGGTTTCCACCAGCACGGCGCGGTCCGCGCCCATCGCCAGCGCGGTTCGCAGCGTTTCTTCGCATTGCTTGACGCCCAGCGACACCACCACGATCTCGGTCGCCTTGCCGGCTTCCTTCAGGCGCACGGCCTCTTCCACCGCGATCTCGTCGAACGGGTTCATCGACATCTTGACGTTGGCGACATCGACGTCAGTGCCGTCGGCCTTGACGCGGACTTTCACGTTGTAATCCACAACGCGCTTCACAGCGACTAGAACTTTCATATTCCTCCAGCAAACTTCTCTGTGGGTTAATCGAACGCGGAAGGCAGAGGCTGCCGTGCTGCGACTGATTATGCCCGAAGCCTAATTTCAAACGAGCGTTTGGTTGATCAGCGGCCTTGACCGCGTGGCAAAAATGCAACTTGCCGACGATAGTACGTCATTTCCCGGCGCTTTGCATTCGACCGCGAAGCTGTCACAATGCGCTGCAGCATTTTCATGTCATATCAACATGGAGCAGCGATGACCGTCTATTTCGAAGACCTGAAACTGGGCCAAAGCGCCCAGTGCGGCAAAACCATCACCGAGGCCGACGTGCTGCTGTTCGCCGCCGTCAGCGGCGACAACAACCCGGTGCACCTCGACCAGGCCTACGCCGAAACCACCACCTTCGAAACCCGCGTCGCCCACGGCATGCTCACCGCCAGCCTGATTTCCGGGGTCATCGGCACCCAGTTGCCGGGCTACGGCACCATCTACCTGTCGCAATCCACCCGCTTCAAGGCGCCGGTGCGCATCGGCGACAACGTGCAAACCAAGGTGACGGTGGTGGAGCTCATCGAGGGCAAGAACCGCGTCAAACTGGCCACCCGCTGCAGCGTCGGCGACAAGGTGGTGCTGGAAGGCGAATCGCTGGTCTACGCGCCGTCGCGCCCGTAAGCGCTCATTCGGCAAAGCCGTGGCGGGCCAGCGCCCAGCGCACCGGCTCGGCCACCAGTTCATCGGGATGGTCCAGCCTGGCCCGCAGCGCCGCCACCGTCTCGTCCGTAGTCGGCGCGTTGCCCAGGCCGACCGCCAGATTGGACAGCCATTTGGCGTAGCCTATGCGGTAAATCGGACTGCCGGCCATGCGCTCTTTGAATTCGGCCTCGCTCCAGGCGAACAGTTCCGTCAGCGCCGCGTCGTCCAGCCCGTGGCGCACGGCGAAATCCGCTTCCGCGCTATCCACGGCAAAACGATTCCAGGGGCAAGTCAGTTGACAGTCGTCGCAGCCGTAGACGCGGTTGCCGATCAGGGGCCGCATCGCTTCCGGGATGGCGCTTTTCAGTTCGATGGTGAGATAGGAGATGCAACGGCGGGCGTCCACCGTGTAGGGCTCGACGATGGCTTGCGTCGGACAGATATCGATGCAGCGGGTGCAACGCCCGCAGTGGCCGTCTTCCGGCTCGTCGGCGGGCAGCGGCAGATCGGTCAGGATTTCGCCGAGGAAAAACAGCGAGCCCTGCTTCTTGGTCAGCAACAGCGTGTGCTTGCCGCGCCAGCCAAGGCCTGCCTGCGACGCCAGCGCCACTTCGGCCACCGGCGCGCTGTCGGTGAACACCCGGTAGCCGAAAGCGCCGATGGCCGCCTCGATGCGCTCGGCCAGCTTCTGCAGGCGATTGCGCAGCACCTTGTGATAATCGCGCCCCAGCGCGTAGCGCGACAGATAGGCGCGGCTGCCGTCGGCCAGCACCGCTTCAGGATCGCGTCCGCCCGGCCAGTAATTCATGCGCACCGAAATCACGCTCAGCGTGCCCGGCACCAATTCGGCGGGCTTGACCCGCAAAGCGCCGTGGCGCGCCATGTAATCCATCTCGCCGTGATAGCCCGCCGCGAGCCAGGCCTCGAGCTTGCGTTCCGCCTCCGGCGGCAGGTTGGCTGGGCCGACGCGGGCGTCGGCGAACCCCGCTTCGCGCGCCCAGACTTTGATTTGGCGCGACAATTCGGGATAATCCGGTTTTTGCTTAGGATTCTCGGTCATGGCGATGGATGATACCAGCGTTGCCGCCGGCAGCCTGCCGGACGAAGCCGCCACCCTGGCCTTGGGCGCGGCCTTCGCGCGCGCCGCGGCGGCCGGCCTTACCGTCTACCTGCGCGGCGACCTGGGCGCGGGCAAGACCACCTTCACCCGCGGCCTGCTCACCGCGCTTGGCCATCAGGGCAAAGTGAAAAGCCCCACCTATACTCTGGTGGAAAGCTATCCATTTGCTGAATATAGCGTCCATCATTTCGACCTGTATCGCTTCGCCGATCCGGAAGAATGGGAAGACGCCGGCTTCAACGAATACTTCGGCCCGCGCAGCCTGTGCCTGGTAGAGTGGCCGCAGCAGGCAGCCGGCTTATTGCCCGCCGCCGACATCGAGCTGGAACTTGCCGTCGACGGCAATGGTCGCAGCTATCGTTTCCATGCCAACACCGCAACCGGACAGTCATGCCTGATTCGACTATCGACCCCTTCCGCCGCAAGCTGCTAGGCGCGGCCGCGGCCACCTTCCTGCTGAGCGTCAGCCGGGCGGGCTTTGCCGCCGGCGGCCAGATCGTCGCCCTGCGCATCTGGCCGTCGTCCACCTATACCCGCATCACGCTGGAGGCGAGCAGCGCCATCCAGTTCAAGCAGTTCATCCTGCCCAACCCCAACCGGCTGGTCATCGACCTGCAGGGCGTCCAGCTCAACGGCGTGCTCAAGGATATCGGCGGCCAGATCAGCGACGCCGACCCCTATATCGCCACCGCTCGCGCCGGCCAGTTCGACCCGGATACCGTGCGGCTGGTGCTGGAACTGAAGGCCGACGTCAAGCCCCAGGCCTTCACCCTCGCCCCGGTGGCGGAGTACAAACATCGGCTGGTGGTGGACCTGTACCCGGCCAGCGGCCAGCAGGACGACCCGCTGCTGGCGCTGCTGCAGGACTACAACAAGGGCAAGCTGGAACAGCCCGCGCCGCAGATCAAGCCCAAGCCCGCCGGCAAGAACCGCCAGATCCTGGTGATGATAGACCCCGGCCACGGCGGAGAAGACCCCGGCGCGGTAGGCCTGACCGGCACCCGCGAAAAAGACGTGGTGCTGAAGATAGGCCACCAGCTCAAGCAGATGATAGACGCCGAGCCCAACATGAAGGCCTACATGACGCGCAGCGACGACGTCTTCATCCCGCTGGGCGTGCGCGTGGCCAAGGCGCGCAAGCTCAACGCCGACTTGTTCGTCTCCATCCACGCCGACGCCGCGCCCAACCGCGCAGCGCGCGGCTCCTCGGTATTCGCGCTGTCAGAAAAAGGCGCGACCAGCGCCTTCGCCAAGGCGCTGGCGCAAACCCAGAACGACTCCGACCTGATAGGCGGCGTCAAGATCGGCAGCAAGGATAAATACCTGGCCCACACCCTGCTGGATCTGACCCAGACCGCCACCATCAACGACAGCCTGAAACTGGGCAAGAGCGTGCTCGGGCAGATGGGCGGCCTCAACAAGCTGCACAAGAACGCGGTGGAGCAAGCCGGCTTCGCCGTGCTCAAAGCGCCGGACATTCCGTCCATCCTGGTGGAAACCGCCTTCATTTCCAATCCGGACGAAGAGCAGCGTTTGCTGACCAGCGACTTCCAGCAGCAGATGGCCGGCGCCATCCTTAGCGGCGTGAAGAACTACTTCGCGCACGGCGCGGCGCTGGCTGCCCGCGCCTGACGGCTTGCGCGCATGAAAAAACACCGCCAGGCAATGCCTGGCGGTGTTTTTTTTGACGATGAGACGATCAGCGCTGCGGATCGCCGTTTTCGCTGCTGGGGCTTTCCTCGGACGCCGGCACGCGGTAGTTCTCGCTGGCCCACTGCCCCAGGTCGATCAGGCGGCAGCGTTCGCTGCAAAACGGACGATAGCGGCTTTGCGGCTCCCAGCGCACTTCCTTGCGACAGGTCGGGCAGGCCACGATGCGGACAGAATCAGGCATGAATACTCAAAACTTGCAGTTGGTCAGATGAAACTCGACATCGTCCTCCACCTGGCGCGGCCGCGCCTCGCCGGTGACGGCGCTGATGAAGCGGATGTTAAGAGCGTACTTGTTGGCGGACAGCTCGGGCAGCAGCTTGAGGTTGTCGTCGTAGGCGACGCGGATCAGCTGCACCACCTTGCCGCCCGACATCTGCTGGAACGCGCCCTTGCGCGCCACGTAATGGTGGGTTTTGCCGCTGTCGCGCAGCAGGCGCAACAGGATGTCGGCGGCTTCGGCCGTCGGCATCAGGGGCGAAGACCAGCGCAGCAGGTCCTGGCGGCGTTCTTCGGCCGGCTTCTGCTGCCACAAATGGTAGGACGGCAGATCGAACTGGCAGGTGCCGCCCGGAATGCCGGCGCGCTGCTTGATCGCCATCAGCCACTCGTTCTCGCGCAAGTGCTGGCCGAACTTGCCGGTCAGGGCCAGCAGCTTGCCGGACGTGCGCTCGATCTCTTCCAGAATGCCCTCCAGCGAGGCTTCCGCCACGTTGGGATTCTCGCGCAAGGCCTCCAGAACCTGTTTCTGCCGCTCCAGTTCCTGCAGCAGATCGGCCTTGAGGTCGGCCCGCGAGGCCGTCTCCATCAGTTCGAACAGGACCAGCAGGGCGGAGTGATGATCGTAGGGGTGATCCTTGCCGATGAAATAGGCAAGACGCCCGTACAGATACTCCAGACGGAGCATGATCCGGGTTCGTTCGGTGACTGGAAATTCGAAACTGATCACAGCACGTCAGCCCTTCTGCACGGCGGATAAGCCGCTTAACGGTGTATTGACAAGATTCGCAAGATAATAACCGTGTTTGGCATCAACTTGAAGCATCAATTCTCCCAAGCCGCCATTATTATCGATCACGTCGTCGGCCAGGCCGCGCCGCCGCTCTCGCGGCAGCTGCGCCGCCATGATGGCGCGCACCGCCGCCTCGTCCAGACCGCTGCGGCTCATCACCCGCTGCAGCTGCGTCTGCTCGCTGCAATCCACTACCAGGGTGCGGTCGAGCAAAGGCAGGTAACGGCTGCTTTCAAACAGCAGCGGCACTACCAGCATGGCATACGGCGCGTCCGCCTGCCGCAACTGGCGGCGGCTTTCGTCAAAAATCAAGGGGTGCAGGATGGCTTCCAGCCGCTGGCGGCTGGCGGGGTCGGCAAACACCTTGCGCCGCATCGCGGCGCGATCGAGCGCGCCGTCCGGCGTCGCCGCCTCGCCGCCGAACGCCGCCACGATGTCGGGCATCGCCGCGCCGCCCGGGCCCGTCAATTGATGGGCGATCAAATCGGTGTCCACCACCGCCGCGCCCAGCTCGGCGAAGCGCTCGGAGGCGGCGCTCTTGCCCGACCCGATCCCTCCGGTCAAACCTACTACTTTAATAGCCATGCAAATACCAACTCACGATCTCAGGCCCCCACAACAAGGCGATCCAGCCGGCCGCCGCCAGATAGGGGCCGAAGGGCAGCGGCTGGCCGCGTCCCAGCCGGGCCAGCATCAGCAAGACGATGCCCGCCAACGCGCCGACCAGCGACGACAACAAGATAATCAACGGCAGCATCTGCCAGCCCAGCCACGCGCCGAGCGCGGCCAGCAGCTTGAAATCGCCGTAACCCATGCCCTCCTTGCCGGTGGCGAGCTTGAACAGGTGGAACACCAGCCACAGGCTCAGGTAGCCGGCTGCCGCGCCGACAACGGCGTCGGCCAAGGGGACGACGCCGCTCCAGAGATTGAACAACAGGCCGGCCCACAGCAAAGGCAAGGTCAGGCTGTCGGGCAGCAGCTGGGTATCCGCGTCGATGAACGCCAGCGCCAGCAGAACGGCGGTCAGCAGCAGATAGCCGCCCAGTTGCCACGACCAGCCAAAGCGCCAGGCCAGAAACGCGAACAATGCGCCGCACAGCAGCTCCACCAGCGGATAACGCGGACTGATGGCGACGCCGCAGCCGCCGCAGCGGCCGCGCAAAGCCAGATAACTGAACAACGGGATATTCTGCCAGGCGCGCACCGGCGCGGCGCAGGCCGGGCAATGCGAGCCCGGCGTCATCAGGTTGTAAGCCGGCAGCGGCTCAAGCGGTACGGCCTGGCCGTTCTGCGCCAGGAAATCGGCGCACTCCCGCCGCCATTCCCTCTCCAGCATCTTGGGCAGGCGATGGATCACAACGTTCAGAAAACTGCCCACCAGCAAACCGAACACCAGCATCACGCCCAGCAGCCACTCCTTGCGGCTGAGCATCAGCCAGGCAAAATCGTCAAGCATCAGCCCACCACCTGTCCCATCTTGAAAATCGGCAGGTACATGGCGATGACCAAGCCGCCGATCAGCACCCCCAGAATCACCATGATCGCCGGCTCCAGCAAGCTGGACAACGAGGCGACGGCATTATCCACTTCTTCTTCGTAAAAGTCCGCCACCTTGTCCAGCATCTGGTCAAGCGAGCCGGATTCCTCGCCGATAGACGTCATCTGCAACACCATATTGGGGAACAGATCGGTGCGTTGCATCGAATAGCTGAGGCTGGAGCCGGTATTGACGTCGGACTGGATGCGCCGCGTGGCGTCGGCGTAAACCTGATTGCCCGAGGCTCCGCCCACCGAGTCCAGCGCCTCCACCAGCGGCACCCCGGCGGCGAACAGGGTGGAGAGCGTGCGCGCCCAGCGCGCGATGGTGGCCTTGCGGATGATGTCGCCCACCACCGGCAGGCGCAAGAGGACGCGGTCGAACTGTTCCTGCATTTTCGGCGTGCGCTTGAAAGCGTAAAAGAAAGAAAACAGGCCGCCGAAGATGGTGCCGAAGATCAGCCACCAGTAATGGACGAACTGGTCGGACAGCCAGATCACGAACAGGGTGGGAGCCGGCAGGTTGGCGCCGAAGCTGGAGAAGAGGTCCTTGAACGCCGGAATCACGTAAATCATGATCACCGCGGTGATGACGAAAGCGGTGGCGACGATCGCGGAGGGGTAGATCAGCGCCGACTTGATCTTGGCCTTGATGGCCATGACCTTTTCCTTGTAGGTGGCCAGCTTGTCCAGCAAGGCGTCCAGCACGCCGCCGGTTTCGCCCGCCGCGATGATGTTGCAAAACAGCTTGTCGAAATACAGCGGCCGCTTGCGGAAGGCCTCTGCCAGCGACAAGCCGGTCTCCACATCCGCCCTCACCTCCAGCAGCATGCGCGTCACCGCCGGATTGCTATGCCCCTTGGCTGCGATGTCGAAGGCCTGCAGCAAGGGCACCCCCGCCCGCATCATGGTGGAGAGCTGGCGGGTGAACAGCGTGATGTCCTTGTCGGTGATCTTCTTGCCGAAACCGCTGCGGCGACGCTTGATCTTGATGACGTTGATGCCCTGCCGCCGCAACTGGGTCTTGGCCACGGTTTCGGATTCGGCGCGCAACTCGCCGCGCATCACCTTGCCGGTCCGGTCCTTGCCCTCCCACTCCCAGATAAAACCCGGGCTTGCCTTTTTGCTTATCGCGGTCGCCATGCCTCACCTGCTGCGTGTTTGTCCACAGTCCGTTTCCGTCGCTTAGTCGTTGGTTACCGCCACCACCTCGGCCAGCGAGGTGACGCCGCTCTTGACCTTGAGCAGCCCGGCATGGCGCAAATCCACCATGCCCTCCTCCCGCGCCAGGTCGGCGATATCCACCGCCGTGCCGTTCTTCATGATCAACCGGGTCATCGCCTCGGTGATCGGCATCAGTTCGTACAAGCCGGTCCGGCCGCGATAACCGCTTTGCCGGCACTCGTCGCAGCCTACCGGGCCGTACGGCTGCCAACTGCCGTCCAGCTCTTCGGGCCGGAAGCCCGCGCGCAACAAGGCC
This sequence comes from Xenophilus sp. AP218F, assembly GCA_002213445.1. Classification (GTDB taxonomy): domain Bacteria; phylum Pseudomonadota; class Gammaproteobacteria; order Burkholderiales; family Chromobacteriaceae; genus Chromobacterium. The sequence goes on from NJIE01000029.1 coordinate 69,976, forward strand.
TCCTGCGGAATATCCAGCGGCTTCTTGCAGTGCGAACACAAACGCCGCGCCAGCCGCTGCGCCATGATCAGCAATACCGAGCTGGCGATATTGAACGGCGCGACGCCCATATTCAGCAAGCGGGTCAGCGTGGCCGGCGCGTTGTTGGTATGCAGCGTGGAAAACACCATATGGCCGGTCTGGGCCGCCTTGATGGCGATATCGGCGGTATCGAAATCACGGATTTCGCCCACCATGATCACGTCCGGGTCCTGCCGCAAGAAGGCTTTCAACGCCGAAGCGAATGTCAGCCCCGCCCTTTCGTTGACATTGACCTGGTTGATGCCCGGCAGGTTGATTTCCACCGGGTCTTCCGCTGTCGAAATATTGATGTCCGGCTTGTTCAGGATGTTCAGGCAGGTATACAGCGATACCGTCTTGCCGCTGCCGGTAGGCCCGGTCACCAGCACCATGCCGTAAGGACGGGCGATGCAGTCCAGCAACAAGCGCTTTTGCTCCGCTTCGAAACCCAGTTGCTCGATATCCAGCGACGCGGCCGAGGAGTCGAGAATACGCATCACGATTTTCTCGCCGAACAAGGTCGGCAAGGTGCTGACCCGGAAATCGATGGCGCGAGTCTTGGAAATCACCAGCTTCATCCGGCCATCCTGCGGCACGCGCTTTTCCGAGATATCCAGCCGCGAGATCACCTTGATGCGCGACGCGATTTTTTCCTTGAGCATCAACGGCGGCTGGGAAATTTCCTTCAACTCGCCGTCCACCCGGTAACGGATGCGGTAAAACTTTTCGTATGGCTCGAAGTGGATATCGGACGCGCCGCCGTTGATCGCATCCAGCAGCACCTTGTGGATGAACTTGACCACCGGCGCGTCATCCACCTCCACCTGCGGTCCGGCGTCCGGTTGCGCGTCGGGGTCGGCAAACTCCAGGTCGCCAAAATCCTCGTTTTCCAGCTCTTTCAAGGCGGAGCCGGAGTCGTCCTTGTACTTGCCGAGCAGCTTGCCGAGCTTGTCGTCCTCCACCACGACGATTTCCACAGACAGGCCCGTCTTGAAGGTGATGGCGTGATAAGCGGAAGTCTGGGTGGGGTCGGAGGTGCCGATGTAGAGCTTGTTGCCGCGCTTGAGCAAGGGCAGCAGACGACGGCTGGCGATCAGCTCGTCATCGACCATGCCCTTGGGCAGTTGCTCCGCGTCGATGGCGTGCATATCCAGCAAAGGGTAGCCGAACGTGCGCGAAGCGAACACGGCGATATCCAGCGCGCTCATCTTCTTGCTGAGGATCAGTTGCTCCACGAAGCTGATATGCGAAGTGCCCGCCTGCCGCAAGATGGCGTCGGCATCCTGTTGCAACAGCACGTTGTGCTGCACCAGCGCCCGTCCCAATCCCGAAATGCCTGCAGAAGCTTCCATAGCCAAGTGGACTCACGATTCAAAGTTTGAATGGCCGGCCTGCGCCGTGCCGTTTCCGCATTATATGCAAAATACCCGTTCTGATTACGGTTTTATCCCGCATTAGCCGTGCCAGCCAATAAAAAAGGACTGCCGAAGCAGTCCTTGCGCCGCATGTAGGCGGAATGGATCAGAAGCGGTGGATCAGACCCAGGCCGAAGGAGCTTTCGCTATCCACGCCATCCGCTTTCCAGTTGACGTGGCCGTAGGAGGTATACACGTCGGTGCGCTTGGACAGGGCGTAGTCCAGAGACAGCACGTACTGGTCGTAGCCGGTCTTGTTCCAGCTGGAACCGCCCACGCTCACGTCGTAGCCCTTGACGTAGCTGAAATACGGGGTCAGCGCGCCGAAGGTATAGCCGGCGGTCAGCGCGGCTTCCTTGCTCTTGATCTTCTGGGTGGTATCGAAACCAGCTGCGTAAGTGGCGGCGTTGGCGCCCAGGAAGGCATTCAGCGCCTTGACGTTGTAAATTACGCCGGCATCATCGGCGAAGCCAGTGACCGCCTTGGTAGTCGAATCGGTCGCTTTGCCAAGATAGCCTTCAACTTGCTGGTAGCCCAAGGCAAGATAGAGGTTGTTGGCGTTGTAGCCGGCTTCCAGACGGTGCCAGTTCTTCGCGCCGCCAACCTTGTCGGCATCGCCCCAGTTTTCGTAGTTGTACTTGCCGAAGAAGCCGGCGTTTTCGTAGCTCAGACCCAGGTTCCAGGTCTGATTGTTGGTGCGGCTGTTGTTGGCGTCCAGCTTGCGCGATTCGTCGGTGCCGTAGAGGAAGGCGAAGCTGAAGCCGCCCCAGTTGGCGCTGTCGTAGCGCACGGCGTTCTTCACGCGGCCGTCCAGGCGGGTGAACATGCCAAGGCCGCCGACGCTCTGGCCGCTGTAGCTGCCCGGGTCAACTTGCTCCATGTCGGAGTTGGCGTAGTTGGACAAATAGCCCAAGCGCACCTTGCCCCAAGCGTCGCCGGACAAGCCGACGAAAGAATCGCGCGAAGCGAAGCTGGTGCTGGTGGAGCCGTCCAGATAGACTCGGTTTTCAACCTGCCAGATGGCTTTCAGGCCATTGCCCAGATCTTCGTTGCCCTTGAAGCCGAGCGAAGTGGTCCAGTCGTTGATTTCGGTGCCGCTTTGCAAGTGGCCGTTGCCGTCTTTGGAGAGGGTGGAGTTGTAAGTCTTGTTGGACTCGATGCCGCCTTTGATCGTGCCGTAGATGGTCACGTCAGCCATTGCCGCTGCCGGCAGGGCCGCCAAAGCCAAAGCGATCAGCTTTTTGTTCATTGCCATTCCTTTCAAGTCGTTGATGTTGTCCTGTTGTCTGATCTGGTCAAGCCAGGAACCCGGACATTTTTTGCCATCGGTATATTCCGCTGGTCTCTGACAGCAATATAAAACCGGCGTTGCGAAAAAACAAAGATTGCCCTTGCTTGCGGCGTAAAAAATACCAAAAAAACAACATCCAAACCTTCAAGCCTTAAACTTCAAGCACTTGCCGATCACGCACTGCTTAGCGCAACAACAAAAATGCAACAGTTTTCAAGCCAGGTTGGATAAATTGCAACAATGCATCCCCGAGTCGCAGGCATGAAAAAACGCCCGCATGGCGGGCGTTGACAATACGGCGACGGCAATATCAGTTATTTGGCGGGCGCCGCCGGCTTGGCTTTGGCGGCAGGCGCCGGGCCGCCGGAGACAACCAGCTCCTTGCGCAGCTTTTCCAGCGTCTTGTCGCCGATGCCCGACACTTTTTTCAGGTCATCCACGGTTTTGAACGGGCCGTTCTTGGCGCGGTAGTCGACGATGGCCTTGGCCTTGACCGGGCCCAGTCCCTTGACCGCTTCCAGTTGCTGCGCCGTGGCGGTATTGATGTTGACCGCGGCCCAGGCCGCGTTGCAGATGAACAGCAAGCCCGCCAGTACTGCAAACAGCTTTTTCATATGCGCTCCTTGCAAAGGTGTGAATGACTCGCAGCTATACGCGCTGCAGGATCAATTCTAAAACCACTTTGCTACCGATGTATGCCAGCATCAGGGACAGGAAACCGGCCAGCGTCCAGCGTATCGCCACCCGGCCGCGCCAGCCCTTCAAGCCGCGGCCGATCAGCAGGCCGCCGTACAGCAGCCAGGAGATCACGCCGAACACCGCCTTGTGGGTCAGCCCGGCCGCATGACCGAACACCTCTTCCGAGAACACCACGCCGGTGAGCAAGGTGATGGTCAGCAGCAAGAAGCCGACTGCGATCACCTGGAACATCATTTTTTCCAGCGTCAGCAGCGGCGGCAGGTGGCGCTGCAGCAAGGTGGCGCGGCGGCCGTGCAGCGCGCGCTCCAGAAACAGCATCAGGCAGGCGATCAGCGTGCCGATGGCGAACAGGCTGTAAGCCAGCATCGACACCAGGATGTGCAAGACGAAAGCCGGATTGGACAAGTCGTTCACGATGTGGCTGCCGGGAAAGACAATGGCAAAAGCGAGCCCGGCCATCGACAACGGCATCATGAACAGTTGCAAACCTTCCACACGGTAGAAAAAGCTGCAGGTCCAGTAGATCAGCAACATGATCCACACCATCACCGACAAGGCATGGCCCACGCCAAGCGAGAGTCCGCCGCTGGCCGCCAGCGGCATGAGCACCGCCACCGCCTGCAACAGCAGCAAAAAGCCCAGCAGGCTATGCTCCAGCCGGGGATTGCGCGGCCAGACGGCGCGGCCCTGCCAGTTGGACAGGTAATGCCAGGTAAATACCCCGTAGGACAGGATCAGGAACAGGGATAGAACGAGCAGGAAGCTGGTCATAGGGTGGCGTTATCAATTCCGGGCGCTGACCCGGCGGCTCGTGGTAAAATCGACAGTTTGAAAGTCTACACCAACCTGCCGTCCGTTGGCAGACAGTAAGGACAGCACCATGCTAGACAACCTGACCAGCCGCCTGTCCGGCGTGATGAAAACCCTGCGCGGCAACGCGCGGCTGACCGAATCCAACATCCAGGACGCGATGCGCGAAGTGCGCATGGCGCTGCTGGAGGCCGACGTGGCGCTGCCCGTCGTCAAAACCTTTATCGCTCAGGTGAAAGAGCGCGCGCTGGGCCAGGACGTGATGGGCAGCCTGACGCCGGGTCAGGCGCTGGTCGGCGTGGTCAACGAAGAGCTCGTCAAGCTGATGGGCGAGAAGAACGACGCGCTGAACCTGGCCGCCGTGCCCCCCGCCATCGTGCTGATGGCCGGCCTGCAAGGCGCGGGCAAGACCACCACCGTCGGCAAGCTCTCCAAGCTGCTCAAGGAAACGCAGAAGAAAAAGGTGCTGGTGGTATCCGCCGACATCTACCGCCCCGCGGCCATCGAGCAGCTGAAGCTGCTGGCCTCGCAGGTGGGCGTGGAGTGGTTCCCGTCCGACATCTCGCAAAAGCCGGTCGACATCGCCCGCGCCGCCATCGACCATGCCCGCCGTCACTTCTTCGACGTGCTGCTGGTGGATACCGCCGGTCGTCTGGCCATCGACGAAGCGATGATGGACGAGATCAAGGCGCTGCACGCCGCGATCAATCCGGTGGAAACGCTGTTCGTGGTCGACGCGATGCAGGGCCAGGACGCGGTCAACACCGCCAAGGCCTTCAATGAAGCGCTGCCGCTCACCGGCGTCATCCTCACTAAGATGGACGGCGACTCGCGCGGCGGCGCGGCGCTGTCGGTGCGCCACGTCACCGGCAAGCCGATCAAGTTCATCGGCGTCGGCGAAAAGGTCGCCGGCCTGGAACCCTTCCACCCGGACCGCATCGCCAGCCGCATTCTGGGCATGGGCGACGTGCTGTCGCTGATCGAGGAAGTGCAGAAGGGCATCGACCAGGACGAAGCCGCCGCCATGGCCAAGAAGCTGAAATCCGGCAAGGGTTTCGACCTGGAGGACTTCAAGGCCCAGATGCAGCAGATGAAGAAGATGGGCGGCATGGCCAATCTGATGGAAAAAATGCCGGGCCAGCTGGGCGAAATGGCCAAGGGCATCCAGGGCGCCGAGGCGGAAAAATCGATGCGCCGCATCGAAGGCATCATCAACTCGATGACGCCGGAAGAACGCCGCAAGCCGGAGCTGCTCAAGGCCAGCCGCAAGCGCCGCATCGCCGCCGGCTCCGGCGTCACGGTGCAGGAAGTCAACCGCCTGCTCAACCAGTTCGAGCAGACGCAGAAGATGATGAAGCAGTTCTCGTCCAAGGGCGGGATGATGAAGCTGATGCGGGGCATGAAGGGCATGATGCCCGGCATGTAAGCCAACACCAACGGGCGCCAGTCGCCCGTTTCTTTTGAGGTCGAGACATGCTGTTTGACGTCGTCGTGCTGACCGACTCGCGCCTGCTGCCGCTGCAGGCCGACGACTGGTACAGCCGCCAGGTGCACCATGAAGACGGCCTGGTGGCGGCCGCGCTGCAGGCCCAGGGCCTGTCCGCCTGCCGCAAGGCCTGGGACGACCCGGACTTCGACTGGAGCCAGGCGCGCTCGCTGCTGTTTCGCACCACCTGGGACTATTTCGAGCGCTACGCCGAATTCGCGCCCTGGCTGCGGCGCGTCGCCCGGCAATGCCGGCTGTTCAACGCCGCCGAGCTGATCGCCTGGAATCTGGACAAGCGCTACCTCGTCGAACTGGCGGAACGGGGCGTCGACGCCGTGCCCACGCGCTACATCGAAACCGGCGAGCGACGCAGCCTGGCCGAGCTTGTCGCGGCCAGCGGCTGGGAGGAGCTGATCCTCAAGCCCGCCGTGTCCGGCAACGCGCGCCACACTTACCGCTTTCGCGCCGAGCAGAGCGCCAGCCTGGAGTGCGTCTACGGCGAGCTGATCGAACGCGAGGCGCTGCTCTTGCAGCCTTTCCAGCCGCAGGTGCTGGAACAGGGCGAGCTGTCGCTGATGGTGATGGACGGCCGCTACAGCCACGCCATCCGCAAGACGCCCAAGCCGGGCGACTTCCGGGTGCAGGACGACCACGGCGGCAGCGTGCATCCGCATGCCGCCAGCGCCGAGGAGATCGCCTTCGCCGAGGCCGCCGTGCGCGCCGTGCCTTTCGACGTGCTCTACGCCCGCGTCGACCTGATCCGCGACGACGCGGGCAGGCTCGCGCTCATGGAGCTGGAAATGATAGAGCCGGAGCTGTTTTTCCGCTTCCGGCCGCAAGCGGCGGAGCAGTTGGCCGCCGGCCTGGCCCGCCGTCTGGGCTGAAACTTTCGCGACGTCGGCCTCGGGCGGCGCCGCCGGGAATGGTTCCCGCACATTTGTACTGAAACCCGCCGCAGTTTGGCACACCACGTTTGGAAATACCCCGCATGAATCTGACTACGCTGACCGCTCTGAGCCCTCTGGATGGCCGCTACGCAAGCCAGGTAGAGGCCTTGCGCAACCTGTTCTCCGAATACGGCCTGATGAAGTTCCGTATCCAGGTGGAGCTGGAGTGGCTGAAAATGCTGGCTGCCGAGCCCGGCATCGAGGAGGTGAAGCCCTTCTCCGAGGCCACCATCCGCGAAATCGACGACGTGATCGCCAACTTCAGCGTCGAACACGGCGAGGAAGTCAAAGCCATCGAAGTGCGCACCAACCACGACGTCAAGGCCATCGAGTACTGGCTGAAGGAACGTCTGTCCGGCAACCCGGAAGTGATGGCCGCCAGCGAGTTCATCCACTTCGCCTGCACCTCGGAAGACATCAACAACCTCAGCCACGCGCTGATGCTGAAGACCGCGCGCAACACCGTGGTGCTGCCGCTGCTGGACGAGGTGATCCACAAGCTGCAGAAGCTCGCACACGAGCTGGCCGACACGCCGATGATGTGCCGCACCCACGGCCAGCCGGCCACTCCGTCCACCATGGGCAAGGAGCTGGCCAATACCGTCTACCGCCTGAAGCGCCAGCGCGAGCAACTGGTGCACCAGGAAATCCTGGGCAAGATCAACGGCGCCGTCGGCAACTACAACGCCCACCTGGTGGCGTATCCGGAACTGGACTGGGAAAGCTTCTGCGGCCGCTTCGTCACCGGGCTCGGTCTCACCTTCAATCCCTACACCATCCAGATCGAGCCGCATGACTACATGGCCGAGCTCTACCAGGTGGCCATGCGCGTCAACACCATCCTGATCGACCTGAACCGCGACATCTGGGGCTACATCTCGCTGGGTTACTTCAAGCAGAAGGTGAAGAAGGACGAAGTGGGCAGCTCCACCATGCCGCACAAGGTCAACCCGATCGACTTCGAGAACGCCGAAGGAAACCTCGGCATGGCCAACGCCATCATGGGCCACCTGGCCGAGAAGCTGCCGATCTCGCGCTGGCAGCGCGACCTGACCGACTCCACCGTGCTGCGCAATATGGGCGTGGGCTTCGGCTACACCCTGCTCGGCTTCAAGTCCTGCCTCAAGGGCCTGAACAAGCTGGAGATCAACCCGGCACAGATCGCCGCCGAGCTGGACAATGCCTGGGAGCTCTTGGCCGAGCCTGTGCAAACCGTGATGCGCCGCCACGGCATCGCCAATCCTTACGAGCAGCTGAAGGAACTGACCCGCGGCAAGGGCGGCATCACCCGCGAAACCCTGCATGCCTTCATCAAGAACCTGGAGCTGCCGGACAACGAAAAGGCGCGCCTGCTGGAGCTGACCCCGGCCAGCTATATCGGCAAGGCCGGCGAGCTCGCCAAGCGCATCTGAGTTTGATTGACGCCGACGCCAGGCCGCTCGCTCGCGAGCGGCTTTTTTTGCGCCCGGCCATCGCTTGGGCGGCGGAAGGGAAAATGGGAAAACAAGACGCGCGACGAGCGCCGCGCGGAAATGCGAAAATCCCGGTTTCTTGCGAAACCGGGATCCGGAATTCTTGGTTGCGGGGGCAGGATTCGAACCTACGACCTTCGGGTTATGAGCCCGACGAGCTACCAGACTGCTCCACCCCGCGTCAGAGAGAACTCATAATATAAGCAACCCTGCTTATCGTCAAGATATTTTTACAATCTTATTTAAAATACCCGCAAAGAATAAAAAAGGCAGCCGCGTGGGCTGCCTTTTCAGACGCGCTTGCGCCGCTTACTTGCTCTCGGCGCGGGCCTTGGCCACCAGCTCGGTCATCACCTGGGCCATGCGCTCCGGCGTGCTAGTCACCACCACGTACTTGCCGTTGACGATCACGGTCGGCGTGCCCTGGATCTGGTAGTCGCGGGTGATCTTGGCGGCGCGGGCCACCTGGGCGTTGATGCCGAAGGACTTGTAGGTGGACAGCACCTTGTTGGCGTCGACGCCCGGCTGTTTCTTCAGCCACTTGGTGAACTCGCCCTCGTCGGCCAGATTGACGCGGGATTTGATCACCGCGTCGAAGGCCGGGCGATGCAGCTTGTTGAACGTGCCGGTGGCGTTGAAGGTGGCGAACATGCGGGCGAAGCCTTCCATCGACTTTTGCCACACGATCTGCTCCTTGCGGAAGCTGACGTAGGCAGGCTGGCTCTTGGCCCAGGCCGTCATGGCCGGATCATCGTCGTAGCAATGGATGCAGTGATAGGAAAAGAACTCGATCACTTCCACTTTTTTCGGGTCGGAGACCGGCTGCGGCGTGGACAACAAAGTGTAATCCTTACCCAGCTGAATCGCCGCGTTAGCCGCGCCGCTAGCCAGCAGCAACAGGGTCAGCAACCATTTTTTCATTTTCATTCCTCTGCGATATCCGGTTTATTCCGCCTTCACGATGGCGGCGTTGATGCCATCCTGCTTCAGCTGCGCCTTGACCCGATCGATATCTTCGGCGCGGCTGTAGGGCCCCACTCGCACTCGATGCACCATGCCCTTGTCCGGCACGTTCACCGACTGGATTTTCGCTTCCACCCCCAGCAAGGCCAGTTTGGCCTTGAGGTTGTCCGCCTCGTCCTGATTCTGGAAAGAGCCCAGCTGCAAGTAAACCCGTTTGGCAGCAGGCGCTGACGAAGGTTCCGTCCCATGCTTGGCGTCGGAGGTCACCGCGTCCACCTGGCCCGGCAGAATCTTGTAGAAATCGAAGCGCTGTTCGTCCTTGCCGGGCTTGGCCGCGGCCGGCTTGCCGGCGGCGGGCTGCTCGGCCGTTGGCGGCGGCGTCGTCGCGGCCGGCGGCTGGATCGGCGTTTCCGCCGCCTTGGCAGCCTCCGAGGCCACGTCGGCGATGCGGGTGCCGGGCGCCAGCAGCTCGGTCGGCGGCGTCGAGGCCGCTTCCGGCTTGCGCGCGCCCTGCTTGTCGGTGAACGGCGCCGGGGCGCGATTCAGATACATGGCGAGGCCGACGGCGACGGCCACGCCGACGATCAGGCCGATGATGATGCCGGCCATCATGCCGCCGCCCCCGCTCTTGGAGCCGGAGGAGCGTCCGCGACTGGGACGGGAAGAGTGTTTCAGATCACGATTTGCCATGCACCACTACCGCTTTCGTATCGCCCGGACTCGCCCGGCGATGGGATTAATCAATGTCGTTCAGGCCCCGCCTGCATCGCGCGCCGCCACTGGATGGCCTGCAGCACGTGTTCGCGGCGGATGCGCTCGGCCTCGGCCAGATCGGCTATCGTGCGCGAAACCCGCAGTATCCGATGATAGCTGCGGGCAGACAAGCCAAGCTTGTCCAGCGCCTGGCCCAGCAGCTGCAAAGCCTCCGGCTCGGCCTGCGCGCAAGCGTCAAGCTCCGCGCCTTGCAAGCGGGCGTTGAGCTTGCCTTGGCGGACCAGTTGCCGCTCGCGCGCCGCCAGCACCCGCCGCCGCACCGTCGCGCTGTCTTCGCCGGCATTGGCGGACTGCAGCTCTTCGGCGCGCAAGGCCGGCACCTCCACTTGCAAATCGATGCGATCCAGCAAAGGGCCGGAGATTTTACCGCGATATCGCGCAACTTGCTCGGGCGTGCACTGGCAACGCCCCGAAGGGTGGCCCTGGTAACCGCAGGGGCAGGGATTCATCGCCGCCACCAGCTGGAACCGCGCCGGGAAGCTGGCTTGCCGCGCGGCGCGCGAGATATGGATCGTTCCGCTCTCCAAAGGTTCGCGCAATACCTCCAGCACCCGGCGATCAAACTCCGGCAGCTCGTCCAGAAACAGCACGCCGTGATGGGCGAGACTGACCTCTCCCGGCCGCGGCTCGCTGCCGCCGCCCACAAGCGCCACCGCCGAGGCGGTATGGTGCGGTGAGCGAAACGGACGCACTCGCCAGCCGTCGGCCTGGAAGCCTTGCGAGCCCAAAGACAGCAAGGCGGCGCTTTCCAGCGCCTCCTCGTCGCCCAGCGGCGGCAGCAGGCCCGGCAACCTGGCCGCCAGCATCGACTTGCCGGTGCCCGGCGGCCCCATCAGCAACAGGCTGTGCTCGCCAGCGGCGGCGATTTCCAGCGCCAGCCGCGCCGCCGCCTGCCCCTTTACGTCCAGCAGATCGGGATACGAAGGCCGGCGGCTCTCCAGAGCGACCGCCAAGGGCTCCACGCTCTGCAAGCCATTGAGCGCCGCGCAGGCTTGCAACAGCGATTCGACCGGCAGGATGGCCGCGCCGCTGACCACCGCGGCCTCCGGCGCGCTGGCGGCGGAGAGCATGAAGCGACGCCCGGCCTGGCGAGCCCGGCACGCCATCGCCAGCGCGCCGCGTATCGGGCGCAACAGGCCGCTCAAGGCCAGCTCGCCGGCGAATTCGTATTGATCCAATGCGGGGCAGTTCACCTGCCCGGAAGCCGCCAGGATGCCGATGGCGATGGGCAGATCGAAGCGGCCGGAATCCTTGGGCAGGTCGGCCGGAGCGAGGTTGACGGTGATCTTGCGGGCGGGAAACTCAAAGCCGGAGGTGAGGATGGCGGCGCGCACCCGGTCGCGGCTCTCCTTCACCTCGGTATCGGGCAGGCCGACGATATTGAACGCCGGCAAACCGTTGGCGAGGTGGACCTCGACGGCCACCTCGGGCGCATCGAGGCCAGACAAGGCCCTGCTCGCCACCACGGCCAGCGCCATGAGCGTCAGCCGCCGGCGGAGTCAGCCGCGCCGGCGTCGCCGGACCGGGCCGCCGCGGCGGCTTCCAGCTGCGCCAGGCGCTGCTCCAGCGCGCCGAGCTTCTCGCGCGTGCGCGCCAGCACTTCCTGCTGCACGTCGAACTCCTCGCGCGTCACCAGATCCATGCGGCTGAAAGTGGAGGCCATCATGGCCTTGACGTTTTTCTCCAGATCCTTGGCCGGGCTGGCGGCGATGGTTTCGCTGATCTTGGCGCTGATCTCTTCAAACAGTTTCTGGCTCAACATGGCGGACTCCTGAGGTATCACGTGATGTGTCGAGTGTAACAAAAACCGGGCGACGGCTCGCGTCAGGCAAGCAAAGAAACCATGCTCGCACCAAAGCGGTGCAGTGTAATCAGGCCGCATGCACAAGGAAAGTGCCAATTTGGCCAGCTTGGGTTTTTTTTGCAGCGCAGCACAATAAATTAAAGCTGGCACGATTCCTGCATTGAGAGCGGCACAGCCCATCCCAGCAAGCTGATCTTCCGTCAAGGAGCCAAAATGAAACTCGTCACCGCCGTCATCAAGCCTTTCAAGCTTGACGAAGTCCGCGAGGCCCTCTCCGCCATCGGCGTGCAAGGCATCACCGTGTCCGAAGTCAAAGGTTTCGGCCGCCAGAAAGGCCACACCGAACTGTACCGCGGCGCGGAGTACGTCGTGGACTTCCTGCCCAAGGTCAAACTGGAAATCGCCATCGACGACGCCTTGCTCGACCAGGTGGTCGAAGCCATCGAAAAGTCCGCCCGCACCGGCAAGATCGGCGACGGCAAGATCTTCGTCTACGAGCTGGAGCAAGTGGTGCGCATCCGCACCGGCGAAACCGGCTCGGCAGCCGTCTGACGCCGCCACCGCACGGGAGAAACCATAATGAAAAAGCTGCTTGCCGCTCTGGCCGCCGGACTCTCGGCCGCCACCCTGCCCGCCCTGGCCGACGCCCCCGCCGGCCCGGCCATCGCCGCCGCCAAGGTCATCAATTCCGGCGATACCGCCTGGATGCTGACCTCCACCGCGCTGGTGCTGTTCATGACCATTCCCGGCCTCGCCCTGTTCTACGGCGGCATGGTGCGCAAGAAAAACGTGCTGGCCACGCTGATGCAAAGCTTCGCCATCACCGCGCTGGTGACCGTGTTGTGGGTGGTGGTCGGCTATAGCCTGGCCTTTACCGTCGGCAATCCGTACATCGGCGATCTGTCGCGCTTCATGCTGGACGGCATGATATTCATGAAGGACGCCGGCAAGCTGGCCGTGCATCCTCTGGCCGGCACCATTCCCGAATCGGTGTTCATGACCTTCCAGATGACCTTCGCCATCATCACCCCGGCGCTGATCACCGGCGCCTTCGCCGAGCGGATGAAATTCTCGGCGATGCTGGTCTTCATGACCATGTGGTCGCTGCTGGTCTACGTGCCGGTGGCGCATTGGGTCTGGGCCCCGGGCGGCTGGATGGCCGACAAGGGCGTGCTGGACTTCGCCGGCGGCACCGTGGTGCACATCAACGCCGGCGTGGCCGGCCTGGTCACCGCGCTGGTGCTGGGCAAGCGCGTCGGCTTCGGCCGCGAGGCGATGCCGCCGCACAACCTGATCCTGACGCTGGTGGGCGCGTCGATGCTGTGGGTGGGCTGGTTCGGCTTCAACGCTGGCTCGGCGGGCGCCGCCGACGGCCGCGCCGGCATGGCCATGGTCACCACCCAAGTCGCCACCGCCATGGCCGCGCTCTCCTGGATGTTCGTCGAATGGTTCACCAAGAAGAAGCCGTCGGTGCTCGGCATCGCCTCCGGCGCGGTGGCGGGCCTGGTGGCCATCACCCCGGCCGCCGGCTTCGTCGACGTCAAGGGCGCGCTGGCCATCGGCCTGGCCGCCGGCGTGGTCTGCTTCTGGGGCGCGACCGGCCTCAAGCACATGCTGGGCTACGACGACTCGCTGGATGCCTTCGGCGTGCACGGCGTCGGCGGGATTCTGGGGGCCTTGCTGACCGGCGTGTTCGCGGTGAAAGAGATCGGCGGCGCCGACGGCAGCCTGGGCGCGCAGGCGCTGGGCGTAGGCGTCACCGCGCTGTACTGCGCCGCTCTCACCTTCATCCTGCTCAAGCTGGTCGACGTCGTCATCGGCTTACGCGTGGCGGAGGACGAAGAACGCGAAGGGCTGGACGTGGTGCTGCACGGCGAGCGCGTGGAATAAGCGCCGCCCATCCGACTCAAGATTGTTGCGTAAGGGACTTTGGGGGGCTGCGGCCCCCTTCTTTTTGTCCAAGAAAAAACCGGCGCGAAGCCGGTTGTTAGATGAGAACGACAGGCAGCTACTTGACGATGCGCAGGCTGGGACGACCGCTGGGTTTCGGCGGTTCGTCCTGCGGCGGCGGCTCGACTGCCGCAGCGTCCTCGGCCATCGGCTCGACTTCGAAGCCCATTCCTTCGCCGGTTTCCCGGGCGAAGATGGACATCACGTTGCCGATCGGCACCCAGATGTCGCGCGACATGCCGCCAAAGCGCGCCGAGAACGACAGCCAGTCGTTTTCGATGCGCAGGTTCTTGGTGGCGGCTTCGGCGATGTTGAGCACGATCTCGTTGTTCTTGACGTACTCGCGCGGCACATCGGTGCGATCGTTGACCCAGACCACGATGTACGGGGTCAGACCGTTGTCGCCGCACCATTGGTGCAGCGCGCGGATCATGTACGGCTTGGTGCTGGCGCTCATGGCGGTCCTTACTTGCGCATGGCTTTTTCGGACGGGGTCAGCGAGTCGATGAAGGACTGGCGCTGGAAAATGCGCTCGGCGTACTTGAGGATCGGGGCCGCGTTCTTGCCCAGGTCGATGTTGTAGTGCTCCAGGCGCCACATCAGCGGGGCGATGGCCACGTCGATCATCGAGAAGTCCTCGCCCAGCATGAATTTCTGCTTGGCGAAAATAGGGGCGATGGTGGTCAGGCCGTCGCGAATCGCTTCGCGCGCCTTGCTGGCTTCCTTGCCGGTGGCGCCGCCTTCCAGCGTCTTGACGTGCACGAAAAGCTCGTTTTCGAAGCGGTGCAGGAACAGGCGGGCGCGAGCGCGCATCACCGGATCGGCCGGCATCAGCTGCGGATGCGGGAAGCGCTCGTCGATGTATTCATTGATGATATTGGATTCGTGCAGGATCAGATCGCGCTCGACCAGTACCGGAACCTCGTTGTAGGGATTCATCACAGCCAGATCTTCCGGCTTGTTGTGGATGTCCACATCGATGATTTCGAAATCCATCCCCTTCTCAAACAGCACGATGCGGCAGCGTTGACTAAACGGGCAGGTGATTCCGGAATAAAGTGTCATCATGGCGGGTGAAAATCCTTGACTAATAACCAGTAGATATAGCAGCGCATTTTAGCACTTTTGCCCTACAATTTACCAGCCTTACGCCGCAAACCCATGATTTCAAATAAAAAAGCGGGATTTCTCCCGCTTTTTCCTTGCCGCTGACGCGCTATTCTCAGTGCACGTCGCGCCAGTATTCCTTCTTCAGGAAGTACACCAGCGGGAACAGCAACAGGCCCAGGAACATCAGCACCACGTAGCCGATCTGCTGGCGCTTGACCGCCGCCGGCTCGCCCATGAACACCAGGAAGTTGGTCAGGTCGGCCATGCGCTTGTCGAATTCGGCGGTATGCGCCTTGCCGTTTTCCAGCTTGGTCAGCGTGCCGCCCTTGACCAGTTCCAGCACATGCTCTTCGTGGCCTTCCGCGTTCTTGACGGTTTTCAGCTCCTGATCGCCTTGCCACTCCCAGAAGATGTTGGGCATGCCCACCTTGTCGAACACCCGGTTGTTCCAGCCGGTCGGACGGGTCGGATCGCGATAGAAGCCGCGCAGATAGCTGTACAGATAGTCCGCGCCGCGGGAGCGGGCGATCAGCGACAGATCCGGCGGCGTGGCGCCGAACCAGTTCTTGCCGTCGTTCTTGCTCATGGCGATGTTCATCTGGTCGCCGATCTTGGCGCCTTCCGGCAGCAGGTTCTGCTTGATCTGCTCTTCGGACAAACCGATGTCCTGCAGACGGTTGTAACGCATCATGCTGGCCGAGTGGCAGGACAGGCAGTTGTTGACGAAGATCTGCGCGCCGCGCTGCAGGCTTTCGGTGTCCTGGATGTCGATCGGGGCCTTGTCCAGCTTCGGGCCGCCTTCGCTGGCCAGCGCCGGCGTCGCCGCGAACGGCAACACCATGGCCAAAGCCGCGATCAGGTGACGGATTTTGTTTTTCATGGTCCTTTCCCCTTGCTTACACGTTCAGCGCGAACAGCGCGGCTGCAATCACGGTCACCGCCACCAGCGCCAGGAATTTCACCTGACGCGCGGTAGTCGCTTCCGTCACACGATCCGGCACCGGCACGGAGCCTGCGTCGTTCTTGGTGTAGAACGGCATCAGCAGGAAGAACGCGAAGTAGATCACCGAGAAGATCTGGGCGATGATGGTGCGGGCGTTGGTGGACGGCAGCGCGCCGAGGATGCCCAGGCCGATGAAGGAGGCGATGAACAGCACCAGCGCCACCTTGAACTTGGGACCGCGGTAGCGGATGGACTTGATCGGCGAACGATCCAGCCACGGCAGGAAGGCGATCAGCACCACCGCGCCGCCCATGGCCAGCACGCCCCATACCTGGGTGCCGAGGAAGGACGGCACCGCGCGCAAGATGGCGTAGAACGGGGTGAAGTACCATACCGGCGCGATGTGCGGCGGGGTCTTCAGCGGATCGGCCTGGTCGAAGTTGGGATGCTCGAGGAAGTAACCGCCCATTTCCGGCATGAAGAACACGATGGCCGAGAACACGATCAGGAACACCACCACGCCAAGGATGTCCTTGATCGAATAGTACGGATGCGAGTAAATGCCGTCGAGGTACAGGCCGGTTTCCGGGTCTTTGGGTTGCTGCTTGATTTCCACGCCGTCCGGGTTGTTGGAGCCGACCTCGTGCAGCGCCATCAGGTGAGCCACCACCAGCGCCAGCAGCACCAGCGGCACGGCGATCACGTGCAGAGCGAAGAAGCGGTTCAGCGTGGCGTCGGACACCACGTAGTCGCCGCGAATCCATACCGACAGGTCAGGGCCGATCACCGGGATGGAGCCGAACAGGTTGACGATCACCTGGGCGCCCCAGAACGACATCTGGCCCCACGGCAGCAGATAGCCCATGAAGGCTTCGGCCATCAGGCACAGGAAGATCAGGGTGCCGAATACCCAGACCAGTTCGCGCGGCTGCTTGTAGGAGCCGTAGATCAGGCCGCGGAACATGTGCAGGTACACCACCACGAAGAACATCGACGCGCCGGTGGAGTGCATGTAGCGGATGATCCAGCCGCCCGCCACGTCGCGCATGATGTACTCGACAGACGCGAAGGCCACCGGCACGCCGGCGGCGTTGAGGGTGCCGTCCGGCTTGTAGTTCATGGTCAGGAAGATGCCGGTCACCAGCTGGATCACCAGCACCAGCATGGCCAGCGAACCGAAGAAGTACCAGAAATTGAAGTTCTTGGGCGCGACGTACTTGCCCCACTGGCTTTCCCACAGGGAAGTCAGCGGGAAGCGGGCGTCCACCCAGTTCAGCAGCTTTTGTGCCTTGCTCATTTTTCGCCCTCGCTTATTTGTCTTCGCCGATCAACAGGCGGGTATCGGACAGATACTTGTGCGGCGGGATTTCCAGGTTCTTGGGCGCGGGAACGCCCTTGAACACGCGCGCGGCCAGGTCGAACTTGGAGCCATGACAGGGGCAATAGAAACCGCCCAGCCAGTCCGCGCCGAGGTCGGCTGGCGCGATATCCGGACGGTGGGTCGGCGAACAGCCCAGGTGAGTGCAGATACCCACGGCCACCAGCAGCTCGGGCTTGATCGAGCGGTGTTCGTTCTGGCAGTACTTGGGTTGCTGTTCAACTTCCGATTTCGGGTCCAGCAGCTTGGGATCGTTCTTGGGCAGGTTTTTCAGCTGCTCCGGCGTGCGGTTGAGCACCCACACCGGCTTGCCGCGCCACTCGACGTTGATCTTCTGGCCAGCCTCGATCTTGCTGATGTCCACTTCCACCGGGGCGCCCGCTGCTTTCGCCTTCTCGGAGGGGAAGAAACTCAGGAAAAATGGCGTAGCCGCACCGACAACCGCGACACCCCCAACAGCGCTGGTAGCGACCGTCAGGAACCGGCGGCGCCCCGTATCGACTTGTTGTTCACTCATTACAGTCATCCTCAATCGTGGAATCGAGCCCTAAACCGCCCGATTTTACCCGATTACTAGTAGGGACTTGAAGCGTCTATGCAAATAAATTGATTTTCGCCGTCAAGAACCGCTCATACCGGGTTGGCCAGGTCGACAAATTCAACATTAATGCCATTGATATTAGCCACTTCCGCCCCCAGCGCCTGTACGCCGTACCGCTCCGTGGCGTGATGTCCGGCGGCGATGAAGGCCACGTCGCACTCCAGCGCCATGTGGTAATTCTGCTCGGAAACCTCTCCGGTGATAAAAGCGTCCACGCCCAGCCCGATCGCCTCGGCGAAGAAGCCCTGCGCCCCGCCGCTGCACCAAGCGACGCGACTCACCGGTTTGCCCTCTCGTCCGAGCAATAGCGCCTCGCGTCCCAATCGGTCAGAAATATGCTTCCGCAATTGGCCCGCGTCCTGCGGCGCCGGCAGGCTGCCATGCCAGAGCAAGCCCTGCTCGCCCGTCTGGCCGGACGCCACCCAGCCCAAGCGGCGCGCCAACGTTGCGTTATTGCCCAATTCCGGGTGCGCGTCCAGCGGCAAATGATAAGCGAGCAAACTGATGCCATGCTCCAGCAGGCTTTTCACCCGTCGGCGCTTGATGCCGGTGAGGCAAGCGTCCTCGCCCTTCCAGAAATAGCCGTGATGCACCAGGATGGCGTCCGCCTGCCGCGCGACGGCCTCATCGATCAGGGCCTGCGAGGCGGTGACCCCCGCAACCACCTTGCGCACCTCCGCCCGCCCTTCCACCTGCAGGCCGTTGGGCGCGTAATCCTTGAAGCGCCACGGCTCCAGAATGCCGTCTATGCTGGCGACCAGCTCGCGTAACTGCATTGCCATGCCTTTCCATTAATTTTCTGCTCGCACGCGACTTCGCGTACAACGTCAATGATTACCATCCGACATTTTGCCTGATTTTGGCAAAGCCTATAAAATTGGTGCGCTGCGCGGCAAAGGGCGAAACCGCATACGTCTGGCAATACCATATTTCCCAGGAACCTCCCGACACAGCCATCCCGTCAACACTTAGTCGGCAAGTGCCAGCGATTTTTTGGATTTGAAGTCGCGTAAAGCACTTAAATCAACGATCACAGAACAAGCACCAGGACAAACATGACCATTCTCGTCACCGGCGGCGCCGGCTTCATCGGCGGTAATTTCGTACTCGATTGGCTGGCCCAAAGCGAAGAAACCGTCGTCAACCTGGACGCGCTCACCTACGCCGGCAATCTGGACACCCTGCGATCGCTGCGCGACAAGCCGCAGCATGTTTTCATCCACGGCAGCATCGGCGACCGCCCGCTGGTCGAAAAACTGCTGGCCGAACACCGGCCGCGCGCGGTGATCAACTTCGCCGCCGAAAGCCACGTCGACCGCTCCATCCACGGCCCCTCGGATTTCATCGAGACCAATATCGTCGGCACCTTCAATCTGCTGGAGAGCGTTCGCGGCTACTGGATGGGCTTGAGCGCCGAGGACAAGCAGGCGTTTCGTTTCCTGCACGTCTCCACCGACGAGGTCTACGGCACATTGTCCCCGCAAGACCCGCCGTTCGCCGAGACGCATCGCTACGAGCCCAACAGCCCCTACTCCGCCTCCAAGGCGGCGTCGGACCACCTGGTCCGCGCCTGGCACCACACTTACGGCCTGCCGGTGCTCACCACCAACTGCAGCAACAACTACGGCCCCTATCACTTCCCGGAAAAGCTGATCCCGCTGGTGATTCTGAATGCGCTGGCGGGCAAGCCGCTGCCGATTTACGGCGACGGACAGCAGGTGCGCGACTGGCTCTACGTGAAAGACCACTGCAGCGCCATCCGCCGCGTGCTGGAAGCTGGCCGCTTGGGCGAAACCTACAACGTGGGCGGCTGGAACGAGAAGGCCAATCTGCAAGTGGTGAACACCATCTGCGCAATTCTGGATGAGCTCAAGCCGCGCGCCGACGGCGCAAGCTACGCCGCTCAGATCGCCTTCGTGCAGGATCGCCCCGGCCACGACCGCCGCTACGCCATCGACGCGCGCAAGCTGGAACGGGAGCTGGGTTGGAAGCCGGCCGAAACCTTCGACAGCGGCATCCGCAAAACCGTGGAATGGTACCTGGCCAATCCGCAGTGGGTAGAAAATGTCGCCAGCGGCCACTACCGCGACTGGATCGATCAACAATACGGCCAGATAGCATGACCCGCATCCTGATCACTGGCAAGAACGGCCAGGTCGGCCACGAACTGCAACGCGCGCTGGCCCCGTTGGGCGAGATCATCGCCGTGGACCGCCAGCAGCTGGATCTGGCCAAGCCGGACAGCATTCTGACGCAACTCGCAAAGTTGCAGCCGGACGTCATCGTCAACCCCGCCGCCTACACCGCGGTGGACAAGGCCGAGAGCGAGTCCGAGCTCGCCTGCGCCGTCAACGCCGTTGCGCCGGGCATCCTGGCGCAGTGGGCCGATGTCCATGGCGCGCTGCTGGTCCATTACTCCACCGACTACGTCTTCAACGGCGCAGGCAACAAACCATGGCGCGAGGACGATGCCGCCGATCCGCAATCGGCATACGGACTCAGCAAATGGCGAGGCGAACAGGCCATTCGCGCCGCGACCCAGCGCCATCTGATCCTGCGCACCAGCTGGGTATTCGGCGCGCACGGCGCCAACTTCTTGAAAACCATGCTGCGCCTGGCGGCGGAACGCACTGAATTGAAGGTGGTCGCCGATCAGATCGGCGCGCCGACCTCCGCGGCGCTGATCGCCGACACCACGGCGCGCCTGATCGAGCGGTATCTGGCCGACAACCAGCGCTTTCCCTTCGGCACCTACCATCTGGCGGCCGCCGGCGAGATCAGCTGGCACGGCTACGCCCAATACCTGATCGGCAAGGCCCGCCAGCTCGGCTTCCCGCTGACGCTCTCGCCGGAAGCGGTGCTAGGCATTCCCACCGAGGCCTACCCGCTGCCGGCCAAGCGCCCGGCCAATTCCCGGCTGGATTGCGGCAAACTGCGCCACGCTTTCGGGCTGACGCTGCCCGATTGGCGCGACGGCGTGAAGCAAACGCTGGCAGCGTTAAAAACCGCGAACTGACATTGGGAATATGGGGAACAGAACCATGACACAGACCCGCAAAGGCATCATCCTCGCCGGCGGCTCCGGCACCCGCCTCTACCCGGCCACCATCGCCGTCAGCAAGCAGCTGCTGCCGATTTACGACAAGCCGATGATCTATTACCCGCTGACCACGCTGATGCTGGCCGGCATCCGCGAGATCCTGATCATTTCCACCCCGCAGGACACCCCGCGCTTCGAGCAACTGCTGGGCGACGGCAGCCAGTGGGGCCTACGTCTGCAATACGCGGTGCAAGCCAGTCCGGACGGCCTGGCGCAGGCTTTCATCATCGGCGAAGATTTCCTGGCCGGCGCGCCGTCGGCCTTGGTGCTGGGCGACAACATTTACTATGGCCATGATTTTGCTGGCCTGCTGCGGGAAGCCAGCCAGAAAACCGATGGCGCCAGCGTGTTCGCCTACCGCGTCACCGACCCGGAACGCTACGGCGTGGTCGAATTCGATCAGAGCGGCAAGGCGCTGTCCATCGAAGAAAAACCCGCCAAGGCCAAGTCCAATTACGCGGTTACCGGTCTCTACTTCTACGACGAACAAGTCGTGGGCATCGCCAAATCGATCAAGCCCTCGGCGCGCGGCGAGCTGGAAATCACCGACGTCAACAACGTCTACCTGCGACAAGGCGCGCTGGAGGTGCAGACCATGGGCCGCGGCTACGCCTGGCTGGATACCGGCACCCATGAATCGATGCTGGAAGCCGGGCAGTTCATCGCCACCATCGAAAGCCGCCAGGGGCTGAAGGTGGCTTGCCCGGAAGAAATCGCCTACCGCAGCGGCTGGATCGACGCCAATCAGGTGCAAGAGCTGGCCAAACCGCTACAGAAAACCGGCTACGGCCGCTATCTGCTGGCCATGCTGGAACAAACCACCTTCTGACCCCCGCCATGCTCGCGGCAGCTTGGCTCTTCGGGGCCAGACTGCCTCTGGATACCGATATGAACATCATTGAAACCGCCATTCCCGATGTGAAAATCATCGAGCCTGCCGTGTTTGGCGACAGCCGCGGCTTTTTTTTCGAGAGCTTCAACCAGCGCAAATTCGAGGAGGCCGTCGGCTATCCGGTACCGTTCGTTCAGGACAACCACAGCCGTTCGAGCCAAGGCGTGCTGCGCGGCCTGCACTACCAGCTGGAGCCGCATGCGCAAGGCAAATTGGTGCGCGTGATCGCCGGCGCGGTATTTGACGTCGCCGTCGACATCCGCCCGCAATCGCCCGCTTTCGGCCAGTGGGTCGGCGTCGAGCTCTCCGCCGACAACAAGCGCCAGCTATGGATCCCGCCCGGCTTCGCCCATGGCTTCCTCACGCTGAGCGACGATACGGAATTCCTGTACAAAACCACCGACTACTGGTTCAAGGACCTGGAGCGAGGCATCGCCTGGAATGACCCGATGCTGGCCATCGACTGGCCGCTCGAACAAGCGCCGCAGCTTTCCGCCAAAGATCAGGACGCGCCGCCCTTCTCCTCGCTTGGCCGTGCGTAAATAGCGCCGCATAGCCGAAATAGACGAACGGCCTGGACAGCAACGCTATCCAGGCCGTTTTCCTAATGATGCCAGCAGCGCTAGGGCTGCCGGCTCATCAGCAGCTGATTACATCATGCCGCCCATACCGCCCATGCCGCCCATGTCCGGCATGCCGCCAGCAGCCGGCTTGTCTTCCGGCAGTTCGGCGATCATGCAGTCGGTGGTCAGCATCAGGCCGGCTACGGAAGCGGCGTGCTGCAGAGCCGAGCGGGTCACCTTGGCCGGGTCCAGCACGCCCATTTCCAGCATGTCGCCGTATTCGCCGCTGGCGGCGTTGTAACCGAAGTTGCCCTTGCCTTCCAGCACCTTGTTGACCACAACCGACGGCTCGTCGCCGGCGTTCTTGACGATCTGGCGCAGCGGAGCCTCGATGGCGCGCAGCACGATCTTCACGCCCGCTTCTTGCTCGGGGTTGTCGGTCTTCAGGGTTTCCAGCGAAGCGCGGGCGCGCAGCAGCGCTACGCCGCCGCCGGCCACCACGCCTTCCTCAACGGCTGCGCGGGTAGCGTGCAGCGCGTCTTCCACGCGGGCCTTCTTCTCTTTCATTTCCACTTCGGTGGCGGCGCCAACCTTGATCACTGCAACGCCGCCGGCCAGCTTGGCCACGCGCTCTTGCAGCTTTTCGCGGTCATAGTCGGAAGTGGCTTCTTCGATCTGCTTGCGGATTTCGCCGACGCGAGCCTGGATGGTGGCAGCTTCGCCAGCGCCATCGATGATGGTGGTGTTTTCCTTGCCCACTTCCACGCGCTTGGCTTGGCCCAGCATATCGAGGGACGCTTTTTCCAGGGTCAGGCCCACTTCTTCAGCGATCACGGTGCCGCCAGTCAGCACGGCGATATCTTGCAGCATAGCCTTGCGGCGATCGCCAAAGCCCGGAGCCTTGACGGCTACAACCTTCAGAATGCCGCGGATGGTGTTCACCACCAGGGTTGCCAGCGCTTCGCCTTCCACGTCTTCGGCGATGATCAGCAGCGGACGGCCGGACTTGGCCACTTGCTCCAATACCGGCAGCAGGTCGCGGATGTTGGAGATCTTCTTGTCGAACAGCAGGATGAACGGATTGTCCAGCGCAGCGATCTGCTTGTCCTGGTTGTTGATGAAGTACGGGGACAGGTAGCCGCGGTCGAACTGCATGCCTTCCACCACGTCCAGCTCGTTGTTCAGGCTCTTGCCGTCTTCAACGGTGATCACGCCTTCCTTGCCCACTTTTTCCATGGCGCTGGCGATGATCTCGCCGATGTCGGAGTCGGAGTTGGCGGAAATGGAGCCAACCTGAGCGATTTCCTTGGTGGTGGCGCACGGCTTGGCGATCTTGGCGATCTCGCCCACCAGGGACACCACGGCCTTGTCGATGCCGCGCTTCAGGTCCATCGGGTTCATGCCGGCGGCCACGTACTTCATGCCTTCTTGCACGATGGCTTGCGCCAGCACGGTGGCGGTGGTGGTGCCGTCGCCAGCCACGTCGGAAGTCTTGGAAGCCACTTCCTTCACCATCTGCGCGCCCATGTTCTCGAACTTGTCCTTCAGTTCGATTTCCTTGGCGACGGACACGCCGTCCTTGGTGATGGTCGGCGCGCCGAAGGAGCGGTCCAGCACCACGTTGCGGCCTTTCGGGCCCAGGGTAACCTTGACGGCGTCGGCCAGGATGTTGACGCCGTTAACCATCTTGGTGCGAGCGGAATCGCCAAACTTTACGTCTTTAGCAGCCATTCTTAATCTCCAGAATTCTATGTTTGAAGTGCGGGTCGGGTCGGAGGATTACTCAACGATGCCCATTACGTCTTCCTCGCGCATCACGAGGACTTCATCGCCGTCCACCTTGACGGTCTGGCCGGAGTACTTGCCGAAAATCACCTTGTCGCCCACCTTCAGCTCCAGCGGACGACGCTCGCCATTTTCCAGGATCTTGCCGTTACCAACGGCCAGGACTTCACCCATGTCCGGCTTCTCGGCTGCGGCGCCCGGCAAAACGATGCCGGAAGCGGTCTTTTCTTCAGCCTCGAGGCGCTTGATAACAACACGGTCGTGCAAAGGACGAATTGCCATGGATCTCTCC
This sequence comes from Xenophilus sp. AP218F, assembly GCA_002213445.1. Lineage (GTDB taxonomy): Bacteria > Pseudomonadota > Gammaproteobacteria > Burkholderiales > Chromobacteriaceae > Chromobacterium. Next base: position 94,311 of record NJIE01000029.1, read on the forward strand.
TAATACAGTGGCTGTTGAGAGTTAGGAAACCAGTAGGTTTGCGGTTGCGGCCGAGGCAAGTTAGCACTCGGCCATTGCGAGTGCTAATGATAGGGACGGGATGACGGGGTTTCAAGGGGGCATCGAAAGATTTTGCCTCACCACATGGGCGTGTACTGAATTTTGTGCAAACGGACACTTGGCAGGAAACTGCCACCTAGTCTGGAGACACAATGAGCTCGAAGAAACACGACGTACCTGACGCACTACTGGACAGCTTGCTGGCCAATTACCAGAAGCCCGAAGACCTCATCGGTGAGAACGGCTTGCTCAAACAGCTCACCAAGCTGCTGGTCGAGAAAGCGCTGGATGCCGAGATGGCCGCACACCTTGGCCATAGCAAACACGAGCCGGTGCTCAATCCAGCCGGCAACACCCGGAACGGCAAGAGCCGCAAGACCCTCAAGGGCGAGTTCGGCGAATTACCTATCGAGGTACCACGCGACCGCCTGGGCACCTTTGAGCCGCAACTCATTTCCAAGCACCAGACCCGCTGGACCGGATTCGACGATAAAGTCATCTCTCTTTACGCCCGGGGTATGACGGTTCGGGAAATTCAGGCCCATCTGGAAGAGATGTATGGTCTGTCCCGCCCTCCGTGGACAGCGGGTTAAGCACTCAGCACTGAACGACGTCGCTCGTATTCAACCGAGGTGACATACCCCAGGGTCGAATGACGTCGTTGGTGATTGTAAAAGCGGATGTAATCAAACACATCCGTCCGCGCCT
>NJIE01000030.1 GCA_002213445.1 Xenophilus sp. AP218F
GCGCCGGTGGCGATGGTGCTGGCGGAGTCGCAGCGTCTGGGTCTGACCAAGCTGGGGATTGTAGGGTCGGAACAATTTGTGCAGTGACGGCCTGGTGCCGCACAATCGGAAGGCAGCGCACGCTGCCTTTCTTTTTTGAGACAAAGGGGGAGTGGATGAAGCTCAAAATCATGGCCTTGGCCCTGTTGCTGGCCGGTTCGGCCTGGGCGCACGGGGTATCCGGCGTGGAAACGAGATATTTTGATTCGTCCGTGCGTCCGCAGGACGATATTTATCGCGCGGTCAACGGCGGCTGGCTGGCCTCGCACGAGATTCCGGCCTCGGAATCCAGCGACGGCGCATTCAAGCAGCTGCGCGACTTGAGCGAAGCGCGCAGCCGGGAGTTGATCGAGCAGATGGCCAAGAGCGGCGGCAGCGGCGACGCCGCCAAGATCGGGGCGTTGTATCGCAGTTTCATGGACGAGGCGACGGTGGAAGGCAAGGGCGTGGCGCCGATCGAACCGGAGCTGAAAATGGCGACGATGCTGTCCGACCGCAAGGAGCTGTTCCGCTTGCTGGGGCAGTGGCAAGACCGTTCCATCAAACTGCCGCTGGCCTTCTGGGTGGGGGTGGACATGAAAGACGCCACCGCTTACCTGCCCGAGCTGTACCAAAGCGGTTTGCTGCTGCCGGATCGGGATTATTACCTGGGCAAGGACGCGCGCTTTGTGGCGGCCCGCCAGGCTTATCGACAGTATCTCGAGCGGCTGTTCGCGCTGGCGGGTTATGCGCAGCCCGCCAAGCGGGCCGAAAAAGTGATGGGGCTGGAAACCAAGCTGGCGCAGATCCAGCGCAGCCGTGTGGATTTGCGCGATCCGCAAAAACAGTACAACAAGATGACGCTGGCCGAGCTGGCGCGCGCGGCGCCGGGCGTGGATTGGCAGGCGTTTTTCGCCGCGGCGGGCGTGCCGGATCTGAAGGCCGTCAACGTGGGACAACCGGAATATGTGGCCGGCGTGGAAACGCTGCTGCGACGCGAGCCGCTGGTGGTCTGGCAGGATTATCTGCTGGCGCACGCGCTGGATGCGTACGCGCCGTATCTGGGCAAGGACTGGACCGCTGCCCGCTTCGAATTTCACGGCAAGGCCTTGTCCGGCGCCAAGGAACAGCGCGCGCGCTGGAAGCGCGGCGTGCAGCTGGTGGAACAGTCGCTGGGCGAGGCCTTGGGCAAGGTCTATGTCGAGCGCTACTTCCCGCCGGAAAACAAGCAGAAGATGCAGCAGCTGGTCGACAACCTGATGCAGGCTTACCGGCAGAGCATAGACAGCCTGGAGTGGATGAGTCCGGCCACGCGGAAGGCCGCCCAGGACAAGCTGTCCAAATACATGCTCAAAATCGGTTATCCCGACCATTGGCGCGATTATTCCGGCCTGGAGGTCAAGGCTGACGATCTGGTGGGCAATGTCCGGCGCGCCTGGGCGTTCGATTACCAGTGGCAACTGTCGCACTTGGGCAAGCCGGTGGACAGGACCGAGTGGGGCATGACGCCGCAGACGGTCAACGCCTATTACAACCCCAGCCAGAACGAGATCGTTTTCCCGGCAGCGATCTTGCAACCGCCGTTCTTCGACATCCAGGCCGACGACGCGGTCAATTACGGCGGCATCGGTGCGGTGATCGGTCACGAAATCAGCCACGGCTTCGATGACCAGGGCAGCCAGTTCGACGGCGACGGCAATCTGCGCGATTGGTGGACGGCGGAGGATAAGGCCAATTTCCACGCGCTGACGGCCAGGCTGGTGGCGCAGTACGAGGCGTATCAGCCGCTGCCGGGCAAGCCTATCAACGGCAAGCTGACGCTGGGCGAGAATATCGCCGACAATGCCGGCTTGCAGATTGCGTACAAGGCCTACCGTTTGTCGTTGGGCGGCAAACCCGCGCCGGTAATCGACGGCATGACCGGCGACCAGCGCTTCTTCTATGGCTTTGCCCAGGTATGGCGCAGCAAGGTGCGCGACGAGGCCCTCCTGTCGCAGCTGGTTTCCGACCCGCATTCGCCGGCCCCGTTCCGGGCGATAGGCGCCAGCTCCAATAGCGACGCCTTCCAGCAGGCGTTCGACGTCAAGCCGGGCGACGGCATGTACAAGCCGCCGGAGCAGCGCATCCGCATCTGGTAAGCCTGGCCAGCCCCGCGGGGGCGATCCGATTGGTTTGGATGGTAACTGGACAATCGGGTTGCCCTATCGGCGGGGCTTGCTTACACTGCGCGACATGCGCTTATCCGTACTATTCGTATCCAGTCTGTTTCTGTCCGCCTGCGATTCCCGTTCGCTCGATCAAGTCGCCAAGTCCCCCGAAGTCCGCCAACTGGCCGCCCTGGGCGAGGCCATGCTGCATGCCGGCAACAACGGCGCGGCGGCGGAGCCCGCCGCGAAGGTCAAACCGGAGCCTCTGGTTTCCGGCAGCAAGGCCAGCGGCCATCGCGACTTTACCGCCGCCAAGCGGATTTTGCCGCGGGTCTATTCCGGGATGGAAGTCGACTATTACTGCGGCTGCCGCTATCAGGGCAAGGCGGTGGATTGGGCATCCTGCGGTTATCAGCCACGCAAGTCCGAGGCGCGGGCCAGCCGCATCGAGTGGGAGCACGTGGTGCCGGCCTGGGTGCTGGGCCATCAGCGCCAGTGCTGGCAGCAGGGCGGGCGCAAGGCGTGCAGTCAGAACGACGCCTTGTTCCGCATGGCCGAGGGCGATCTGAACAATCTGGTTCCGGCCGTGGGCGAGGTGAACGGCGATCGCGGCAATTTCGCCTACGGGGCGTGGGAGCTGCATCCGCGGCCGATGTACGGCCAATGCCAATCCATCGTCGACTTCAAGCTCAAGCGTTTCCAGCCGCGCGAAGCCGTGCGCGGCTCGGCCGCCCGCATCACCTTGTACATGCACCAGCGTTACGGCTTGAGCATGAGTCGTCAGGACAGGCAGCTGATGTGCGCCTGGGCCAGGCAATATCCGGTGGATGAATGGGAAAAGCAGCGCGACCGCCGCATCCGCCAATGGCAGGGCGAAGGCAACTTCCTGGTTTCGCAGCCGGACAGTTTGGCCGCTGTGTGCAAATAGGAAAAAACAACAACGCCACGGCAAGCCGTGGCGTTGTCGCGTCAGCCCTGACGGTAAAGCGGCTTAGAAGGAAACCTTCATGCCGACGCCGAAGGCTTGCGGGTCGTTGCCGGCGGCCAGAGCGGCATCGCTGGTGCCCAGGCCGCTGGAGTAGACCGGGTTGTTGGCGAAGTTGGCCTTGGCTTGGGCATTGTTGGTGATCTTGGTGTAGTAAGCCAAGAGCTGGGTGGACTTGGACAGGTTGTAGGTGCCGCCCAGGATCCACTGCTTGGCCTTGAAGTCGTCGCCGTTGGTGCCGGTGGCTACGTTCTTCAGGCTGCCCAGCTGGCCATAGGACAGCTTGATGCTGGCGGCGCCGAAGTCCTGGCCCAGAGCGATTTGCCAGTCGTCCTGCTTGAGCTGGCCGCCGCCCGCCTGGTCAAACGTGCCCCATTCGTAGTTGCCGCCGATGAAGGTGCCGAAATCGAACTTGTAGCTGGCGGCGATGCTGTAGAAGGTGACGTTCTTGCCGGAGTTCTTGCCCAACACGGCCGGATCGTTGGTGGAGGAGGTGTTGTAGCTGTTGCTGTTGGGCTTGACCGCCATGTCGTACTGGCGATCCCAGGCGGTGGCCAGGTTCAGGCCGCCCCAGGTGTAACCCAGGCCCAGCGAGATGCGCTTGGAGTCGTTGCCGGATACGCGAGCTTCGTCAACACCCCAGGAGCCGCCGAGCTTGAAGCCGGCCCAGCTCGGGGAGTACCAGTGAACGGAGTTGGCCAGGCGCGCTTCGCCGCGACTGTTTACCGAACTGGAACCGAAGTTGTCGGCGGTGGTGTTGATCATCACGTCGGTGGCCAGCGCGCTGTTGCCGCTGCCGGTGAAGTTCTTGTAGGCGGAATCGTACTGACCGATCAGCACCTTGCCGAAGTCGCCGTTGTCGACGCCGATGAAGGTGTTGCGGGTGGCCAGGGTGGCGGACTGGCCTTTGTCGTTGGTGCCGCCTTGCTCGAAGTTGCGCAGGCTGCTTTCCACTTGCCAGATGGCCTTGGTGCCGTTGCCCAGATCTTCATTGCCCTTGAAGCCGATGCGGGAGTTGTAGTCGGAGACGCGGGTGCGGGAGCTGTACTCCTTGCTGCTGTCGCCATTGCCGGTGGCCTTGGCCGATTCGATGCCGCCGCTCAGGAAGCCGTAGATGGTGACGTCGGCGTGGGCCGCTACCGGGAGGATGAACAGGGAAGCAACCAGAGCTGCCAGGTTTTTCTTCTGCATAACAAATGCTCCAAGTCAGGTTTTGTGGTTCGGTGAGGGCAACGCGGTGTCTGGATCAACTGCGCACTGCTATTGCTGCAACACTGTCTTAGTTTAGACACAAAATATGACGGAGATATTGCTGTTTTGTGGTTTTTACAGCCTGGCGGCCTGGATGGTGTGGTAATTATGCCAAAAATTTATTGGGGTAGACTTCGTCGATTAGCGTGCGGCAATCGACTATGCGCAAGTCATTGTCTTTGGCGAAGTCCATCAGGAAACAGAAGATTTGCGGATGGATTTTTTCCAGCTTCTTGTCGACGGCGACGCAGCGCACGCCGTCCAGCATCATCGGGCGGACGAAGGCGTGATAGGACAGCTTCTGGTGGGTGTCGAACGAGGAGAGGATGCCGGCCAGTCGTTCGGCCCAGTCGCTGGGGCGGAAAGTGCGGCCTTCGGAGGTGATTCCCTGGATGACTATTTCGTATGGATTGCAGATCATGGCGGTGGACCGGTGGGTTTGCTTTTGGTGTAGCCTGTTTTCGCTTGCAAGGTAAGCGTTTATTGTTTTGCTTCGGCCACTTAGTACGTTTTTAAACAGTTGCGATCTTACCTGAAATTCATATGCGCTTGAATGGCGGCAGCGAGGCCAGCAGCTTTTTTCCGTAACTTTGTTTCACCAGACGGTTATCCAGGATGGTGACGCGGCCGTAGTCGCGCTCGGTGCGGATCAGGCGGCCGACCGCCTGCACCAGCTTGATCGACGCCTCCGGCACGGTCAGCTCGATGAAGGGGTTGCCGCCGCGCTTTTCTATCCAGCGGGAGAGCGTCTTGCCCACCGGGTCGTCCGGCATCGCGAAAGGCAGCTTGGCGATGATCACGTGCACGCAGCTCTCGCCCGGCAGGTCCAGTCCTTCGGAGAAGGAATCCAGGCCGAAGATCACGCTGGATTCCTGGTCCTTCAGTCGCTGGTGGTGGGTTTCCAGCAGCGCGCGCTTGGGAATTTCGCCCTGAACCAGCAGTTTCTCGCGCAGCGCGGCGGGCAGGCCGGCGGCCACCTCCTGCATCTGCTTGCGCGAAGAGAACAGCACCAGCGTGCCGACCGGTTCGGCGATGTCGATCAGCTTGGGCAGCCATTCGATGATTTCGCGGGTGTGGCCGCCCGGGTCCTTGGGGCTGGCCAAGAGCGGCGGCAGGTACAGTTCGCCCTGCTGGCCGAAGTCGAACGGCGAGTCCAGCGCCAGGCAGGTGACATCCGGCAGCCACTTGAGGCCGGTTTGCGACAGCAGCAATTCGAAGTCGCCGAGCGAGCGCAGCGTGGCGGAGGTGAGCAGGGCGCCGGCGGCGCGGCGCCACAGCGTGGCGGCCAGGCTGGCGGCGGCGCTGACCGGCGAGGCGGAGAACAGATAGTCTCCCTTGCCTTCGGCCTTGCGGGTGATCCACTTGGCGATGGGCGGCGCGTTTTCGGCGGTTTCGGTTTCAAACAGGTCCCAGACGGCGCTCAGCTGTTCGGCGCGGCCGAGGATGAAGCCGAGGTCGGTGCTGGTTTTGTCCACCTCGCCGCCCTCGCTGTTCTTGTCCTTGCGGCTCTCCGCCAGCGCGTCGGACAGCGAGTCCAGCTGCTTGTACAGCGCGCGGGCGGACAGCGCCATATTGGCGGCCGGCGTTTGCAGCGATTCGGGCAGCGCGCCTTCTTCTATCAGCCAGGTAGGCTCCAGGTTGTCGCTGCTGGCGCGCAGGGCGTCCTCGCCCTCCAGCAGCCACAGCCATTCGGTCAGCGTTTCGGCGCAGGCTGCGGCGGCGTCTATCGCCTGGCTGGCCAGCTCGGCCTTGCCCGTCAGCGCCTCGACGCGGATCACCAGCGCCGGCACCTTGTCGAGCCAGCCCATGGCCTGGGCCAGCGAGTGTTCGGCCGAGAACTGGTTGATCGCCTTCTTGGCCAGGTGGTGCGCCTCGTCTATGCAATAGAAGCTTTCTTCCGGCGCGGGCAGGATCACGCCGCCGCCCATCGAGACGTCGGCCAGCATCAGGTCGTGGTTGGCGACCACCACGTCGACGTTTTCCAGCGTGTCGCGGGCGAGGTAGAACGGGCATTCCGGCCGATTGGGGCAGGCGGCTTTCAGGCAGCCGTGGCGATCATTGGTGACGCGCATCCACAGGCCGTCTTCGATCACCGTCTCCCAGCTGTCGCGGTCGCCGTTCCATTTGCGGTAATGGAAGGCGTCGGCCATTTCGGCCAGGGCGTCCAGTTCGGCCTGCTCCGGCTTCTTGTCCCACAGCGCCATCATCGGGTCCGGCTCCAGCAGGCTTTGCTGAGCGTGGTTGCCGGTGAGGTTGTAGAGGCGGTACGGGCACAGGTAGCGGCCGCGGCCCTTGGCCAGGGCGAAGGTCAGCGGCAGGCCGCTGTTTTCGACGACGAAGGGCAGGTCGCGGTTGACCAGCTGTTCCTGCAGGGCGACGGTGGCGCTGGTGACCACCAGCTTCTTGCCGCGCGAGCGCGCCATGACGCCGCCGGCCAGGAGGTAGGCCAGGCTTTTGCCGACGCCGGTGGGGCCTTCGATGACGGCGATGCTTTCGCCTTCCCGCTGCGGCCAGTCGTCGCCGTCCTTCTCGCGGCTGCGCGACAGCGCGTTGGCGATTTCCGCCAGCATGCGGCGTTGGGAAGCGCGCGGGCGAAAGCCTGGCAGGTTGTCGGATATGGCGCGGTAATGGTCGCGAATCGCGTCTTTTTCGGCATCGGTCAGCATGGGCGGGATTGTACCGTATGAGGGCCATGTGCGCCTGCAAAATGACGGCCGGCACGGGATGCGGATAGGATGGGCTGATAACGATAAGCGCGCGGCGAGTGCCGGGCGGACAGACGGAATGATCGTATGCGGTTCACACACTGGAGGAATCATCATGACACCTGTTAGCCGCGTTCTCGTCGTCAGCGACGACGCGCCCTGGCAAGCCGAGGCGCTCAACGGCCTGGGCGCCGCAGCCGTGCGGCTGGAGAACCCTTACGGTTTGACGTTCGTCGGCGCGGCGGGGGCTACCGCCGCGCTGGACATCATCGCCCGCGACGGCGAAGTGCAACTGGTCCTGATCGACAAGCAGCTGCGCGAGCCGGGCGTGGCCCAGCCGGCGGCGCAGCTGGCCAACGCGGTGAGCGCCTTCCGCCCGGAGATATCCTTATATGTGGTGTTGTTCGACGACGATGAGCGCGCCATGGTCGAAGACATGGCCAGCCACGCGGTGGATGGCTACTTTTATCGCGACGAGTCCGATTTCAACGGCTGGTTCCGCATCCTGGCGGCCGAGCTGGCGGAAAAGTCGGCCACGCCGTTCTACGACAAGCTCAGGCAGTACGTGCGCATGGCCAAGGATTCCTGGCACACGCCGGGCCATTCGGGCGGGGATTCCCTGAAGGGCAGCCCGTGGGTGGGCGATTTTTACGAATTCGCCGGCGAGAGCCTGCTGCGCGCCGACTTGTCGGTATCGGTGCCGATGCTGGATTCGCTTTTGCATCCGACCGGCGTCATCGCCGAGGCGCAGGCGCTGGCGGCCAAGGCTTTCGGCGCGCGCGAAACCTATTTCGCCACCAACGGCACTTCCACCTCCAACAAGGTGATCTTCCAGACCTTGCTCGCGCCGGGCGACAAGCTGCTGCTGGATCGCAACTGCCATAAATCGGTTCACCACGGGGTGATTCTGTCCGGCGCGCTGCCGGTGTATCTGGATTCCTCCATCAACAAGCAGTACGGCATTTTCGGGCCGGTGCCGAAAGCCACCATCTTCGCCGCCATCGAGGCCAATCCCGACGCGCGGGTGCTGATCCTGACCTCCTGCACCTACGATGGCTTGCGTTACGATCTTGGACCCATCATCGAAGCGGCGCATGAAAAGGGCATCAAGGTGATCGTGGATGAAGCCTGGTACGGTTTCGCCCGTTTTCATCCGGCGTTCCGGCCCACCGCGCTGGAGTCCGGCGCCGACTACGTCACGCAAAGCACGCACAAGGTGCTTTCCGCCTTCTCCCAGGCCAGCATGATTCACGTCAACGACCCGGCCTTCGACGCGCATCTGTTTCGGGAAAATTTCAACATGCACGCTTCCACCAGCCCGCAATACAGCCTGATCGCCAGCCTGGACGTGGCGCGCAAGCAGGCGGTGATGGAAGGCTACCGGCTGCTGGACCGCACGTTGAAGCTGGCGCAGGAGCTGCGCGCCAAGATCAACTCCAGCGGCGCGTTCCGGGTGCTGGAACTGGACGACCTGCTGCCGGCGGAAGTGAGGGAGGACGGCATCCGTCTCGATCCCACCAAACTGACCGTGGATTTCACCCAGTCAGGCTTCACCGCCGACGAATTGCAGCACGCGCTGTTCGAACGCTACAACGTCCAGGTGGAGAAATCCACGTTCAGCACCATCACCCTGCTGCTGACGATAGGCACCACGCGCAGCAAGCTGTCGCGCTTGTACGACGCGCTGTTGCGGCTGGCCAAGGAAAAGCGCCCGCCGCGCCCCCTGGGGCGGATGCCGGAGATCCCGCGGTTTACCCGTCTGGCCTGTCTGCCGCGCGATGCGTTTTACGAGGCGGGCGAGCGGCTGCCGCTGCTGGACGACGACGGCCGCCCCAATGCGGCGCTGGCGGGGCGGGTGTGCTGCGATCAGATCGTGCCTTATCCGCCCGGCATTCCGGTGCTGGTGCCGGGTCAGGCGATAGACGACACCATCCTGGCTTATCTCGCCAGATTGCAGAAAACCCAAAAATCCATAGAAATGCACGGCTTGGCGGAAGACGGCGGCGAATTGTATCTGCGCGTTTTGCGGCAAGATGAGCTCAATTCGCTGCCAGGGAGGGCTTTGTTCAACTGAACGCTTGTCAGACAGGTCAAAATCCTATAAATATAACAAATGTCGCATTTATATAAATCATGCACACGTCGTGCGTGGTTTTGGCGACGCCTGTGAAGTGACTTGAGACCAGCGTGTAGTAATGTGCCGCCGCGCATGACACGCACCCACAAGGTGCACACGTGCGGTGGCCTTTTTTTTGAATGGAGCACCATGAAGCCCGTAAGGCATTACCTTCAGTTCAGCGACCTGTCCCATGAGGAATACCAGTTCCTCTTCGCGCGCAGCCAGGTCCTGAAGCGACGACAAGGGTCCGGCGAATCGCACCGGCCTCTGGTCGGCAAGGTGATGTCCATGGTGTTCGAAAAAAACTCCACCCGCACCCGGGTGTCGTTCGAAGCCGGCATGGCCCAGTTGGGCGGCCACGCCATGTTTCTGGACACCAAGAGCTCCCAGATGGGGCGCGGCGAGCCTATCGAGGATACCGCCCGCGTGCTGTCGCGGATGAGCGACATCATCATGATCCGCACCTTCGAGCAAACGCTGGTCGAGAGGCTGGCCGAATACTCGCGCGTGCCGGTCATCAACGGCCTGACCAACGAGTACCACCCGTGCCAGGTGCTGGCCGACATCCTCACCTTCATCGAACGCCGCGGCGACATCGCCGGCAAGACGGTGGCGTGGGTGGGCGACGGCAACAACGTCTGCCGCACCTGGCTGCAGGCGGCCAAGGTGCTGGGTTTCAAGCTCAAGGCAGCTTCCCCGCGCGGCTACGAGCTGACGGTGCTCGACGGCGTCGATTACGGCCCGGACTGCTTCGAGCGGGTGGCCGAGCCGCAGCAGGCGGTGTCCGGCGCCGATCTGGTGACTACCGACGTGTTCACCAGCATGGGCTTTGAAGCCGAGCAGCAGGCTCGCCTGGCGGCTTTCGCCGACTATCAGGTGACGCCCGAGCTGATGCGGCTGGCCAGGCCCGACGCCCTGTTCATGCACTGCCTTCCCGCCCATCGCGGCGAGGAGGTGGCCGCCGCCGTGATCGATGGTCCGCAAAGCGTGGTCTGGGACGAAGCGGAGAACCGCATGCACGCGCAAAAAGCGCTGATCGAGTTCCTGCTGCTGGGCCGACGACAAGACTGACATCCCGCCTCTCACCTCCGTGACGTGCCGCATCGGCGCACCTTCAAGGGGGCGAGCCGAGGCACCCGCACGACCACAACCCACGTTACATGCAAACAATTCGCAGGAAGCACATCATGTCTGACATCAAGAAAGTGGTACTCGCTTATTCTGGCGGTCTGGATACTTCGGTTATTCTCAAGTGGCTGCAGGACGTTTATCAGTGCGAGGTGGTGACCTTTACCGCCGACATCGGCCAGGGCGAGGAAGTGGAGCCGGCGCGCAAGAAGGCCATCTCGCTCGGCATCCAGCCTGACAACATCTTCATCGAGGATCTGCGCGAGGAATTCGTCCGCGACTACGTCTTCCCGATGTTCCGCGCCAACACCATCTACGAGGGCGAGTATCTGCTCGGCACCTCCATCGCCCGGCCGCTGATCGCCAAGCGCCAGATCGAGATCGCCAATCTGGTGGGCGCCGACGCGGTGTCGCACGGCGCCACCGGCAAGGGCAACGATCAGGTGCGTTTCGAGCTGGGTTATTACGCGCTGAAGCCGGACGTGAAGGTGATCGCCCCGTGGCGCGAGTGGGACCTGCTGTCGCGGGAGAAGCTGCTGGCTTACGCCGAAACCCACGGCATCGACATCAGCAAGAAGAAAAACGGCGGCAGCCCGTACTCGATGGACGCCAACCTGCTGCATATTTCCTACGAGGGCACCTCGCTGGAAGACCCGGCGCGCGAGCCGGACGAAGACATGTGGCTGTGGAGCGTCAGCCCGGAGAACGCGCCGGATCAGCCGGAGTACGTCGAGCTGGAATACAAGCAGGGCGATATCGTCGCAGTCAACGGCATTGCGCTGAGTCCGGCCGCGGTGCTGACCGAGCTCAATCGTCTGGGCAACAAGCACGGCGTCGGTCGGCTGGACATCGTCGAGAACCGCTACGTGGGCATGAAGTCGCGCGGCTGTTATGAAACCCCGGGCGGCACCATCATGCTCAAGGCGCATCGCGCCATCGAATCGATCACGCTGGATCGCGAAGTGGCGCATCTGAAGGACGAGCTGATGCCCAAGTACGCCAAGCTGATCTACACCGGCTACTGGTGGAGCCCGGAGCGCAAGCTGCTGCAGGGCATGATCGACGCCTCGCAGGCGACGGTGAACGGCTGGGTGCGTCTGAAACTGTACAAGGGCAATGTGGTGGTAGTGGGGCGCGAATCGAAAACCGATACCCTGTTCGATCCGACCATCGCCACTTTCGACGAGGACGGCGGCGCTTACAACCACGCCGACGCGGCCGGCTTTATCCGCTTGAATGCCTTGCGGATGCGGATTGCCGCGAATGCGCGGCACAAGCGCAGCTGATACAATCCGGTTCATACCGTTGAGATGGCGGCTGCGGCCGCCATTTTTCTGTTCTTTAAAAGCCAGTGAGGGGGAGGAGGATGCGCGCGAGTCGATGGATTCCGTGGGTTTTTGTCGTGTTGTGGAGCACGGGGTTTACCGGCGCCAAGCTGGGTTTGCCGTATTGCGGCCCCTTCACTTTCCTGGCCATCCGCATGGGTTTGACGTTGTTGTGTTTCGCGGGCCTGATCGCCGCGCTGCGTCCTGCCTGGCTGACGGCAGGGCAAATGCGCAACCAGTGGATAAGCGGCGGCATGCTGCACGGCGGTTACCTCAGCTGTCTGTTTGCCGCCATCAAGCTGGGCGTGCCGGCCGGCTTGGCAGCCCTGATCATGGGTTTGCAGCCCTTGCTGACCGCCTTGCTGTCCCTGACTCTGGGCGAGCAACGTTTTGGAGCTAGGCAATGGCTGGGCATGGCTTTGGGTTTGGCCGGCGCCGCGCTGGTCATTGCCGGCAGCAAGGGCGTGTCCTTCGGCGGCGGGGGCGGCGTAGCCTTTGTGGTCGCCGGTCTGTTGCTGATCACCGGGGGCACATTGTTCCAAAAATACCGCGGCGGCGGCGTCAATCCTATCGCCGGCGCTTTTCATCAGTACCTATCCGCCTTCGCGGTCACCGGCCTGCTGGCTTTGCTGTTTGAACGCGGCCAGAGCGTGGTGTGGAGCGGGCATTTCATTTTCGCGCTGACGTGGAGCGTGTTGATGCTGTCGGTGCTGGCCATTCTGCTATTGATGCGCATGTTGCGAGACGGCGATGTCAGTCGGGTGGCCGCGTATCTTTATCTGGTGCCGGGCTTGACCGCAATTCAGGCCTGGTTGTTGTTTGACGAGCGCTTGAGCGCGTTGGCGATGGGCGGTATCGTGCTGGCTGCGTCCGGTGTGGCGCTGGTGCTGCGCGGCGGCAAGCCTGGTGGCGCGATGGCGGGAACAACCGATTTAGCAAAGGGCTGACAAGGTGTCCGAAGACCAATTCACAGATATATCGATGGCCGTCTGCCTGACCGGCCTGATCATTTTCATGGGTTTCATCATCTGGGACTTGGGCAAAAAGTCGCAAGCGGGCAAGACCGGCATGATCGTATTGTTTCTGGTGCTGGGATTCGGCGTCAGCGGGTTTATTTTCAAGAATATTCTTGTAGAGTTCATGCTCAACAAGTAAGCGCTGGCTGCGTCCGCTGCAAAGATCAACCCCGCCATGGCCGGCGGGGTTTGTTTTTCGCGCGGCGCAGGCAATTTGTTGCCGACTGGATGGGCCGGATATTCGACGATGTCAAGCATATTGAATATTTTCGGCAGCAAACTTCGTCTTTGATCAAGACGAGCGCATTTTGCGTAATTGCCTGTCCGGCAAGCATTGCCCGATGCGGCGATGGCGCATACAATCAAATGCGACATTTTTTTTCAGAAGCGAAGACACGTTTTCGTTTTCGCGGCATTCGTGGGGCTAACCAATGACGATTCATCAACTCATCAACGAACGGGTACAGGCCGCGCTGGCAGCAGCGGGCGCGCCTGACGCGCCTGCGGTAGTGCAGCCGGCTTCCAAGCCGGAATTCGGCGACTACCAGGCCAACGGCGTCATGGGCGCCGCCAAGGCGCTGAAGACCAACCCGCGCGCGCTGGCCGAAAAGGTCGTCGCCGCGCTGGATCTTGCCGGCATCGCCGACAAGGTGGAAATCGCCGGCCCGGGTTTCATCAATATTCATCTAGCCCCTGAATATCTTGCCCGACGAAGCGAAGCCGCCCTGAAAGACGACAAGCTGGGCATCGCGCCGGTGAAGCCGCTGCGCGTGATGGTGGAATACTCTTCGCCCAACCTGGCCAAGGAAATGCACGTGGGCCACCTGCGCTCGTCCATCATCGGCGACGCGCTGGCCCGGGTGATGGAATACGTGGGGCACGACGTGGTGCGCGCCAACCACGTGGGCGACTGGGGCACCCAGTTCGGCATGCTCACCGCTTATCTGGTGGAAACCCGCCACGCCGGCGACGCCGACCTGCAGCTGTCCGACCTGGAAACCTTCTATCGCAACGCCAAGATCCGCTTCGACGAAAGCGAAGACTTCGCCAATCGCGCCCGCGACTACGTGGTGCGCCTGCAAGGCGGCGACGAGGAAGTGCTGAAGCTGTGGAAGCAGTTTGTCGACATCTCGCTCAAGCATTGCGAAGCGGTGTACGACAAGCTCAACGTCGGCCTGAAGCGCGAACACGTGCGGGGCGAATCGGCCTATAACGACGACCTGCCGGTCATCGTCAAGGAGCTGCGCGAAGCTGGCCTGCTGACCGAAAGCGACGGCGCGCAGGTGGTGTTCCTGGAAGAGTTCCGCACCCAGGAAGACCAGCCGATGGGCGTCATCGTGCAGAAAAAGGACGGCGGCTTCCTCTACACCACCACCGACCTGGGCGCGGTGCGCTATCGCCACAAGACGCTGCAGCTCGATCGCGTGATCTACGTGGTGGACGCGCGTCAGAGCCAGCACTTCGCGCAGATGTTCTCGATCTGCCGCAAGGCCGGTTTCGCGCCGAAGGAGATGTCGCTGGAGCACGTCGGTTTCGGCGTGATGATGGGCGACGACGGCAAGCCGTTCAAGACTCGCTCCGGCGGCACGGTGAAACTGATCGAGCTGCTCAACGAGGCGGAAGAGCGCGCCTACGAACTGGTATCGGCCAAGAACCCGGACCTGTCCGAAGCGCAGAAGCGCGAGATCGCCAACGCGGTGGGCATCGGCGCGGTGAAATACGCCGACCTGTCCAAGAACCGGATGAGCGATTACATCTTCAACTGGGACACCATGCTGGCTTTCGAGGGCAACACCGCCCCGTATCTGCAGTACGCTTACACCCGCGTGCAGAGCGTGTTCCGCAAGGCGGAAGATTACGACGCCAACGCCAGCATCGTGATCACCGAGCCGGCCGAGAAACAACTGGCCGCGGCGCTGGCGCAGTTTGAAGATACGCTGGCCGATGTGGTGCAAGGCTGCTACCCGCACTATCTGTCGCAGTATCTGTACAACATCGCCACGCTGTTCTCGCGCTTCTACGAAGCTTGCCCGATCCTGAAGAGCGAAGGCGAAGTGCGCGCCAGCCGCCTGCAACTGGCGGCGCTGACCGCCAAGACGCTGAAGACCGGCCTCGACCTGCTTGGCATCAAGGTGCTGGAAGCGATGTAAGCCAGACTGTTTCGGCAAATGGAAAGCCCACCGCATGCGGTGGGCTTTTTTCATGCGCGTCGCGGCGCTCAGCTCAGCGAGGGCAGGGTGGTCAGCAAGCGCTGCTGCAGCTCCGGCAAGTCGCCGCCCGGGGTGTCCCAGCCGTGGCGGCGCAGATGTCCGTAGCGGCGGTAATCGATGCCGAAAGCATCCACGCCCAGCAAGTGCACGCCGTCAGGCAGGGTGATGGCCGCGCCGCTAAGCAGGTCTAGCTCTTCAGCCAGCGGGATGACGGGCAGCGCCTGCCATTGCTCCGCGTCCAGCCAGCCCATCTGCCCCGGGCCGGCGATCACGCGCAGGCGGTGCGGCTGAATGCGGAAAAACATGAAATCCAGGCTTTGCCAGTCGCGGGCCTCCGGTTGGTAGCGCAGATAGCGTTCGGTCAGCGCCGCGTCCGGCTCGAAGCGCTCGGCCATGCCCAGCAGCGTCATGCGCGCGGCGGTCTGGCCGCCGTCGCCGGGGGTGATCAAGCACACGCTGACCCTGGGGTCGGCCTGCAGGTTCTTGGTGTGCTCGGCCAGCGCGCTGGCCATGAAGATGACCCGGTGCTCGGGGTCGCAGGCGTATTGCACGGTGCTGGCGTAGGGAAAGCCGGGATGCTTGCACGACAGGGTGGCGAGGGTGGCTACGCTGCACTGGTGCAGCAGCCGCACGGCAAGGCTGGAATTCATGGCTCGCGAATCGGAATATCAAGACTTTGATTCTATGTCGGATTCTACGCAAGTAAAACGCCCCGGCGCAAAGGCCGGGGCGAAGAAGGGCGCGAGAGGTCAGAAGCCGGCAGTCTTGCTGACGAAGGCGTTGAAGTTGGCGATGTTGAGGCTGCCCCAACCTGAGGCGTAATCCCAGCCCGAGGCGGCGCGATACGCTCCGTTGCTGCCGCTGGTGACGTCGTGATACAGGCTCGGATTGGCCTTGAAGTATTTGTAAATGGCGGCGGAGGGCGAGATCAGGCCGTTGCCGTGCGCCGACTGGATGCGGGCCCAGAAGCCGCTGAACAGCGGCGCGGCCAGGCTGGTGCCGCCCACCTGGTAAGTGTTGCCGGACAGCAGCACCAGCGCGCCGCTGTAGGGATCGGCATCGAAGGCGATGTCGGGCACGCCGCGGCGGGTCTTGTTGCTGGTCAGCACGCCGGCGCTGGTTTGCCAGGCGGGCGCGGCCTCGGTATAGCTTGGGCCGCCGCCCGCGCCGCTCCACACGGTTTCCGACAGGTAGCTTGCGCCGTTGGCGTTGAGCGTGGTGCCGCCCGCGGCGACGACATAGGGCGAAACCGCCGGGTAGCTTTGCAGCGGCGTGCCGCCGCCGCACTCATAAGCGCCGCTGTCGCCGCTGGACACCACGAAGGTCTGGCCTTTGACCACGCCGGCGGCGAAGAGCTGATCCGTGCTGGCCGTCATGCCCGACATCTGCGCGCTCAGTTCGCACTCGCCCAGCGAGATATTGATGACCTTGGCGCTGTTGGCGGAGACCGCCGCGTTGATGGCTGCGGTGATGTCGGCGTTGTTCATCGACGGCGCGACGTAAAACTGCAGCTGTTTAAGCTTGCCGCCGGCGGTGGCCAGGATGCTCTGGCTATCCAGATTCCACTCCAGCAGGCCAGAGGTGTCGGAGGTGCTGGCGCCGGCATGAATCACGGCCGTGGCCGGCGCGGCGAAGCCGGCGCTCTTGGCGAAGGTCTGCAAATCGGCCAGGGTGCGGGACACGTCGCCCTCCGCGATGATGCCGACCGCGGTGTTGCCGGCGGCGGGCAGAGAGGCGGCGTTGTAAATCGCCTGGAAGTCGGTTGGCTTGTGCGCGCTGACGCTGGCGGTTTTGGCTTGCGCGCCGACCTGGCCGTTGTTATGCAGCGCCAGGGCAAATTGATGCGCGTCCTGCAGGCCGTGGACGGCCAATACGATGCCGGACAGCGCTTGCGGGACCATCGCGTTGCCGATGTTGGCGGTGGCGGCGCGGCCGTTCAGGGTGTAGCGGTGCAGGCTGGTCTGGAACGCGCTTTTCACGGTGGCAGCGGAGCCGTCGGCGCTGATCAGCAGGCGATTGTCCGATGCCTGGATATTGCGAAAGCCGTTCGCCTGCAAATGGCTGATTACCTGCTGCACCTGGCTGGCGGTTGGCGCGAAGCGCGCCATGAACTGCTCATCGCTCAGCACCTTGCCGGCATCTCCGGCCATGACCGCATTGGCGAGAGACTCCAGCCCCGCCTTGTCGCGCACGGCCAGGCTGACCGAAATATGCACCAATTGTCCGGGCGCGACCTCCCCGTTGTCCTTTGCGCCGGGGATCAGGCTTTGCACCGGGTGGGCTTGGGTGCCGGTGGCGCTCCACGCGGCGGCTTGCGCCCAGCTTGCGCTGAGGCTGGCGATCAGGAAACCTGCGGCGAGCGGGTACTTTGGCATGGGATTCTCCTTGAAAAACAAAAGCAAGCAATGCGGGCGGTTCACGCTCCCTTGGGGGAGTCTGATCGGGAAAACTAAGTGTATTTACGGAATAGAATGCAGGAAGGGGTTTGTAAAGCAAAAGCCGCCGAATAGTGGATTTGTCTGTAAATTCTTATCGAAAATGACGTGGCGATAGGGCGGCTCTGCCTGGCACCGAAAGAATGGCAGGCAGCTGAGCGGCCGGATGGCGCGACGAGTCGCGAGTGAGGCGCTGGCGCATCGCGCATGCAAAGTTGGCGAGGGCGACAGCGGTGGCGGGCGGTTTGTCTTGGCTGGCGACGGCGCTTGCGGGCCGGATATCGGGGGCAGTCGCCGTTGCGCGCGAGGAAGTGCGGCGGGCGGGTCTGCCGCTTGCTGGTGCGCGTCGCTTAATCCCTGGCGGGCGCGCGCATCGGCTTCAGGTTCGCCAGATATGGCTGAAGATCCGGAGCCGACGGCGCTTCGATTGGCTTGCCGTCGTCGGTCTCGTCGCGGGAGGCGGGGCTGTTTTCTTCCTTTTGCTCCCGGTCTTTGAACATGTCCGGCGACAGTCTTGGTCCGGGGGATTGCTGCTGCCAGCGGACGGTATTGGTCACGGCCTGGCTGATCCGGGCGAAAGCGGGGTGCGACGGAGAAAACGGGCCGGCCGCCAGCTCTGCGCTGCAAAGCATAAGCGACAGCAGTAGGGTAAGACGCATTGCGGTTCCTGGCTGATCTATGTTCGCCACGCGGAAGGTGGCTTGGCATTCGGATAATTCGCTGGCGGGCGCTTGCGCGGGAAGGCCCGTGGCTGAATCGGCGAGCGGGCGCTGCTCGCCGGACAAGGTAGAGCATCCTACCTAAATCTGTTTTTTTGTCAACAAATGTTGCCGGCTGACGATGCTGTCAAAGCCGCGGCCTTGGACGGATTCGGGGAAAGATCGGGCCCGGGGGGGGGGCCCTGATCCTCCTTTGCATGATGGCTGCTGTTATCCGGTTTGATGATGGCCATCATCGTCAGGCCGCTTTTGCGGGTCAGGAGGTCGGCCGCTGCCCGGCTGAACGTGCGAAGTAGTGCGGGGGCTCGCGTCTCGAGGATTGGGCTGCGCGCCATCTGCAAGAATGCCAGGAAATTCGGGTGAAGGGCGAGTATTGGGCAGCTTTGTCCAGTACGTTGGCCAAAACGCATCAAGGGCTTGCAAGAAAAATCTTGACAAGCCCTTGATTTTATTGGTGCCGGCGGCAGGAATCGAACTCGCGACCCCCTGATTACAAGTCAGGTGCTCTACCAACTGAGCTACACCGGCGAAGAGGTGCGTATTCTGCCTAAAGGCCGGCGTTTGGGCAAGAGGGTCAATGCCTTTTTTTGACGTTTTTAGATCCGGGTTTGGCTAATTTTTTGTTTTTCTTGGTTTTGTTGATTTTGGCCTTGCCTGCGTGTTTGGCGCCTGGCGCGTGGGCGGTGGTTTTCTTGCCGCTTTTCAGTTTCTGTTTCCTGGTGGAGGACGCCTGGTTTGCCTTGATCTGGCGCTTGCTCTTCTTCTGGCTGATTGCGGCTTTCTTCTTGCCCGGCGAGGCTTTGGCCTTGTTGGCGGATGCCTTGCCCGCTTGTTTGGCCTTGTGTTTGCCGGGCGCGGCGGCCTTGCGAGTGGCGGCGCGCGACGGTTTTTTGGCCCGCGCCTCATGGCTGCGGGCAGGTTGGGCGGCGGCCTTGGGCTGGGCGGATTTTTTTGGGGCGGCGGGGGCCTGGAAGTCTCCGGGCAGGGGCTGGTCTTCGGGCTCCGCGCGAATGGCCGGGCTGGAAAGCGCCAGGCAAAGGGCCAGAAGCGAAGCGGCGAGCGGAATCAGTTTCATGGTGGGTTTAACAATGCATTTTGGATTAAATCGCTTGGTTAAAGCAGCGTCTGAGAGATATATTAGCATGCGGTTTTCGCACTGCGCTTGGCGCTTTAGGGAGCAGGGAAGATGGACGCGTTAAAGAGTGTTTCAAAAGCCTGGCTGGCGATGGCGGTGATGTGCGTCGGTTTGGCCGGATGCGGCCAGCAGGGCGGCGATGGCAGCAAGAGCGCAGGCGTTGCGACGCCTGCGCCCAAGGGGCATGAGTACGTGGTGGGCAGCGACGCCAGCTACCCGCCGTTCGAGTTTGCCAAGGCGGATGGACAGCTTGCCGGATTCGACGTGGAGCTGTTGACGGCGATTGCGGCCAGAGAGGGCTTCCGGGTCCGCTTCGTGAACATGTCCTGGGAGAGCATTTTCTCGGCCTTGCAACAGGAAGACGTGGATATTCTGGCTTCGGCGGTGTCGATCACCGAGGAGCGCAGGCAGAGCATGGCGTTCAGCGAGCCTTATTTCGCTTCCCGCCAGCTGGTGGCGGTGCGCCGGCAGGATGGCGATATCGTTGGCCTGGACGAGCTGCGCGGCCGCAAGCTGGCGGCGCAGCCGCACTCCACCGGAGACGAGGCTTTGCAACGGCTGGTGCCGGAGCATGATATCCGGCGCATAGACAGCATCCCGATGGCCCTGTCCTTGCTGGCCAAGGGCGAGGTGGCCGGCGTGGTGGCCGACGGCGGCGCGCTCAACTACTACGTCAGAGTCAAGGGCGACGGCAAGCTCAGGGTGCTGGCGGACAAGCAACTGCCCGCTATCGAGTATTACGGCTTCGCCGTGCGCCAGGATCAGCCGGAATTGCTGGCGAAGATCAACGCCGGTCTTGCCGCTTTGAAGGCGGACGGCAGTTACGACACCATCTACCGGAAGTACTTCGGCAAGGACGGCGCGTGAGCGCCGCGTCCTCCGACGCGCCCTGATGCGAAAGCCGGCTTGCCGGCTTTTTGCGTTGCGGCCGCAGCGCGGCGCGGATGCGCCCGCAGGGCAAAGGCCGGGCCTTTCTGGTAGAATGGCAAGATTGTCATGTACGCGGCCGCCGGGTCGCCGGACGCCGCCTGGGGGCGGCGCGGGCGAAGGGGCGGCCACATCATCCTTACGAATCAAGAAACTATGACCGATAACCAGTTCGCCAAGGAAACGCTTCCCATCAGCCTCGAAGAGGAGATGCGCCGTTCTTACCTCGATTACGCGATGAGCGTGATCGTAGGCCGGGCGCTGCCAGACGTGCGCGACGGTCTGAAGCCGGTGCACCGTCGCGTGCTGTTCGCCATGCACGAGCTGTCCAACGACTGGAACCGCGCTTACAAGAAGTCGGCCCGTATCGTTGGCGATGTGATCGGTAAATACCACCCGCACGGCGACTCGGCGGTGTACGACACCATTGTGCGCATGGCGCAGGACTTTTCGCTGCGCTACCCGCTGGTGGACGGCCAGGGCAACTTCGGTTCGGTGGACGGCGACAACGCGGCGGCGATGCGTTACACCGAAATCCGCATGGCGCGCATCGCCCACGAACTCCTGGCCGACATCGACAAGGAAACCGTCGACTTCGGCCCCAACTACGATGGCTCCGAGCATGAGCCGCTGATTCTGCCGGCCAAGATTCCCAATCTGCTGATCAACGGCGCCTCCGGCATCGCCGTGGGCATGGCCACCAATATTCCGCCGCACAACCTGAACGAGGTGGTGGACGCTTGTCTCGCCCTGCTGGCCAACAGCGAGCTGACCATAGACGAGCTGATCGACATCATTCCGGCGCCGGACTTCCCGACCGCCGGCATCATCTACGGCACCGCCGGCGTCAAGGAAGGCTATCGCACCGGCCGCGGCCGCGTGATCATGCGCGCCCGCACCCATACCGAACCCATCGGCAAGGGCGACCGCGAAGCGATCATCGTCGACGAGATTCCGTATCAGGTGAACAAGGCGCGTTTGCTGGAACGCATCGGCGAGCTGGTGCGCGACAAGCAGATCGAGGGCATTTCCGACCTGCGCGACGAGTCGGACAAGTCCGGCATGCGCATCGTGATCGAGCTCAAGCGCGGCGAAATGCCGGAAGTGGTGCTCAACCACCTGTTCAAGATGACCCAGCTGCAGGACAGCTTCGGCATCAATATGGTGGCGCTGGTGGACGGCCAGCCGCGACTGCTCAACCTCAAGCAGATCCTGGTCGAATTCCTGCGCCACCGCCGCGAAGTGGTGACCCGCCGCACCATTTTCGAACTGAAAAAAGCGCGCGAGCGCGGCCATATCCTGGAAGGCCTGGCCGTCGCGCTGTCCAACGTCGACGAAATCATCGCCCTGATCAAGGCCTCCGAAGCGCCGCCGCAGGCCAAGGCCGCGCTGATGGCGCGCGAATGGCGCTCGGAGCTGGTGGAGGAGATGCTGTCCCGCGTCGATCAGGACAAGGCGCGTCCGGAAGGCATGGACGAAGCCTTTGGCCTCAAGGCCGGCGGCTATCGCCTGTCCGACGCCCAGGCGCAGGCCATTCTGGAAATGCGCCTGCAGCGTCTGACCGGCCTGGAGCAGGACAAGATCGTCGGCGAATACCGCGACATCATGGCGGTGATTCTCGACTTGCTGGACATCCTGGCGCGCCCGGAGCGCATCAATCAGATCATCAGCGACGAACTGACCGCCATCCGGACCCAGTTCGGCGACCTGCGCCGCTCCGAGATCGAGCCTTTCGGCGGCGACATCAATATCGAAGACCTGATCACCCCGCAGGACATGGTGGTCACGATTTCGCACACCGGCTACATCAAGGCCCAGCCCATCGACGACTACAGCGCCCAGCGTCGCGGCGGACGCGGCAAGCAGGCTGCCGCCACCAAGGACGACGACTTCATCGACACGCTGTTCGTGGCCAATACCCACGACTACGTGTTGTGCTTCTCCAGCCGCGGCCGCTGCTACTGGCGCAAGGTATACGATCTGCCGCAAGGCGGCCGCCAGAGCCGCGGCAAGCCCATGGTCAACGTGCTGCCGCTGGAAGAGGGCGAAAAGATCAACGCGCTGCTGCCGGTCAAGGAATTCCGCGACGACCAGTACATCTTCATGTGCACGGCCAACGGCACGGTCAAGAAGACCCCGCTGGTGGACTTTTCCCGTCCGCGCGCGGCCGGCATCATCGCCGTCAACCTGGACGAAGGCGATAACCTGATCGGGGTGGCGCTGACTTCCGGCGACGACCAGATCATGCTGTTCTCCGACGCCGGCAAGGCGGTGCGCTTCAGCGAGACCGACGTGCGCGCCATGGGCCGCAACGCCACCGGCGTGCGCGGCATGATGCTGGGCGAAGGCCAGCAGGTGATCTCCCTGCTGGTGACCAATTCCGAAGAGCAGATGGTGCTGACCGCCAGCGACGGCGGCTACGGCAAGCGCACCCGCACCGGCGAATTCCGCCATACCAGCCGCGGCACGCAAGGCGTGATCGCGATGGACCTGACCGACAAGACCGGCTTGAAGCTGGTGGCGGCCAGCCTGGTGGAAGAAACCGACGACGTGATGCTGATCACCACCGGCGGCGTCTTGATCCGCACCAAGGTGGCGGAAGTGCGCGAAACCGGTCGTTCGGCGCAGGGCGTGCGCCTGATCAATCTGGACGAAGGCGAAAAGCTGATCGGCCTGGAAAAAGTAGCCGAAGGCGACAACGAAGAAGAAATGGCGGAGGGTGAGGAAATCAGTCAGGAAAAGGATGACAGTCTATGATTCCAACCCCTGCTAACCAGCAGGTACTGGAGGCGATGAGCGAGCTCTTCGCCTCTTTTCCGCATTGTCGCACCCTGGGCTTGCAGTACGTCGGCACCGACGGGCGCAAGTCCACGATGAAACTGGATTGGCGCGAAGACCTGGTGGGCAACCCGGTTACCGGCATTCTGCACGGCGGCGTGATCACCTCGCTGGTGGACACCACCAGCGCGATCTCGGTCACCGCGCAGTTGCCGGAGGCCGAAACCATCGCCACGCTGGACTTGCGCATCGATTACCTGAAAGCGGCGACGCCGGGCAAGCCCATCTTCTGCACGGCGGAGTGTTATCGTCTGGCCAGTCAGATCGCCTTTACCCGCGCGGTGTGCTACCACGACGCGCCCAGCGACCCGATCGCCCACGGCGTGGCCACCTTCATGCGCGAATCCAGCCGCACGCCGATGCTGCAGGAGGGCGGCAAGTGAGCCAGTTCATGCAAAACTTCGCCGAAATGCGCGAACGCAAGGCCTTCGCCGAGATCGTCGACAGCCTGCCTTACGTCAAGCTGATGGGCGTGGAAATCGTCGAGGACGCCGCTGGCGAGCTGCGCTTCGATCTGCCGTTCGCCGAGCGCAATGTCGGCAATACCGCCTTGCCGGCGCTGCACGGCGGCTTGATCGGCGGCTTTCTGGAAAGCGCGGCGATGATCCATCTGATGTGGAATCGCGAATCGCTGGAAACGCCCAAGATCGTCGATTTCTCGCTGGACTATCTGCGCTCGGGCAAAGCCCAGACGCTGTACGCCAAGTGCGAGATCACCAAGCAGGGCCGCCGCGTGGCCAACGTGCTGATCGAGGCCTGGCAAGACGACCGCAGCAAGCCGGTGGCGGTGGCGCGAGCCCACTTTCTGTTGAGCAACTGAACGCGCCTGCCGCTTGCCGGCGGCGCGATCGACGGAAAGCCGGCGCTTCCTGCGGGATGCGGCGGCTTTTTTCACGCTGACAATCCGCGCGCGCCGCCGGCGCGCGCAACCGACCCTAAACGGATCATTGCGCAAACAAGAGGATGAACATGGCCAAGGTATACAACTTCTCCGCCGGCCCCGCCGTATTGCCGCATCAGGTGCTGGCCGAAGCGCAAAGCGAAATGCTGGACTGGCATGGTTCCGGCATGTGCGTGATGGAAATGAGCCACCGCGGCAAGGAGTTCATGGAAATCATCCATGACGCAGAGCACGACCTGCGCGAGCTGATGCATATCCCGGCCGGCTACAAGGTGCTGTTCCTGCAAGGCGGCGCGTCCTCGCAGTTTTCCATGGTGCCGCTCAATCTGCTGGGCGAAAAAACCTCCATCGACATCGTCAACACCGGCCATTGGTCCAAGCTGGCGATCAAGGAAGCCAGGCGCTACGCCAAGGTCAACGTCGTCGCCAGCAGCGAAGACCGCAATTTCGCCTATGTGCCGGACGAATCGGTCTGGCAGCGCGATCCGGACGCCGCCTACCTGCACTACACCTCCAACGAAACCATCGGCGGCCTGCAATTTCCGGGGGTGCCGTCGACGCTGGACGGCGTGCCGCTGGTGTGCGACATGTCGTCCGACTTCCTGTCGCGCGAGGCGGACGTCGGCCGTTTCGGCCTGATCTATGCCGGCGCGCAGAAAAACATCGGTCCGTCCGGCCTGGTGGTGGCGGTGGTGCGCGAAGAGTTGCTGGGCCGGGCGCGCGCCGACATTCCCACCATGATGAACTATCAGGTGCACGCCGACGCCGATTCTATGTACAACACGCCGCCGACCTATCCGATCTATATCGCCGGCCTGGTGTTCAAGTGGCTGAAAGAGCAGGGCGGGGTCAAGGGTATGGCCGCCCGCAACGAAGAGAAGGCCGGCTTGCTCTACCACGCGATCGAGAGCAGCGGCGGCTTCTATCACACCCACATCGACGCGCCGTTCCGCTCGCGTATGAATGTGGTGTTCCGCCTGAAAGATGAGGCGCTGGACGAGGTTTTCCTGCTGGAAGCGCGCAAGAACGGGCTGGCGCAGCTCAAGGGCCACCGCGTGGTGGGCGGCATGCGCGCTTCGATCTACAACGCGATGCCGATAGAGGGCGTCAAGGCGCTGGCGCATTTCATGCAGGATTTCGCCCGCCAGCACGGTTGAGCCGGTTTGGAGCCGTCAGGAAAAACGCCGCGGAAAGCGGCGTTTTTTCTTGGGGCCGCCGGATTCAATCCGCGCCGCGCAGCATGGCGCGGCCGTGCCGCAGCAACTGGCTGGCGATGGAAATGGACGGCGGGGTGAGCGGCAGGCTGTCGATGTCGAACCAGCGCGCGTCTTCGATCTCGCCTTCCTGCGGCAGAATGTCGCCGCCGTCGTATTCGGCGGTGAAGGCCAGCATCAGCGAGTGCGGGAACGGCCAGGATTGCGAGCAGACATAGCGCAGATTCTTCAGGCGAACGCCCACTTCCTCCAGGGTTTCGCGATGCACGCACTCTTCCACCGTTTCGCCGGGTTCGACAAAACCGGCCAGCGCGCTATAGACGCCGGGAGAAAAGTGGGGGCTGCGCGCCAGCAGCACCTCGCGGCCGCGGTAAACCAGCACCATCATCGCCGGGGACAGCCGCGGGTAGAACAGCTGGCCGCAGCTGGGGCAGTGCTTGCCGACCTGATCGGCATTGGTTTGCAGCGGCGCGGCGCAGCGGCCGCAGTAGCGATGGTTGAGGTGGAACTGGCGCAGCTGGGCGGCGCGGGCGATTGCCTGGGTCAGCTCGGCGGGTTGGCTGAGCAGGGCGGCGCGCAGCGGCAGCCAATCGCCGCCAGGCGGCGGCTGGCCTATCAGTTCGGCCATGAACAGATTATGGCCATCATGTATTCCCAGAAACCGGCGCTGGCTGAGCGTCCAGTCGGCGGCTTCCCGGCCGGGAAGCCGCCCGTCGAGCAGCAGCAGCGATTGCTGATCGAAGACGCACCAGCGCTCCGGCAGCGCCGGGTCGGGGCAAGCGGGTAGTTGAAACGGCATGGCGTAAGCGGGGAGATGCGAAACGCTCAGTTTACGCCGGCCCCCGGCTCCGCGTACATCCAGTATTCGCTCTGGCGGCGCACCACTTCGGACAGCGAGCCGCTTCGGTCGAAAATCTGGCGCAGCCAGTCGCTGTCCGAGGCACGCTTGAGCACGCGCTGGCGCAGCGCCGCCAGTTGCGCCTGATAGCCCAGCGCCTCGGCGTGCGGCTCCAGGCTGGCGAGCGTGGCCAGCATGTCTTCCTGCACGCCCAGCTGGCGTTGCGCCACCGGGTCCACCAGCACGCCTTCAAAGCCGAAGCGACAGGCCTGGAAGCGGTTGTAGCTGTAGGTCAGGTAGTTTTCGGCGCGGATGTTGTTCCAGTTTTCTTCAAAGCAGCGCCTGGCCAGCATCTGGGCGTAGGCGGCCAGCAGCACCGGGGTATCGATGGCCAGCGGCGTGTCGCAGATGCGGATTTCCACGGTGCCGTATTCAGGTTTGGGGCGGATGTCCCAGTAGAAGTCCTTCATGCTGGCGACGATTCCAAGCGCGGCCATGCGCTGGAAATAGGCGTTGAACGCTTCCCAGTCGTTGACCACCGGTATGCAGCCGGATAGCGGGAAGGCGTTGACGCTGGTCAGGCGCGAGGTCTGGAACGAGGTGTCCACGCCCTGATAGAACGGCGAGGAGGCCGACAGCACGATGAAGTGCGGGATATAGCGCGCCAGATAGTGGGTGAGGCGCACCGCGACGTCGCCGTCCGGACAGCCGATGTGGATGTGCTGGCCGTAAACGGTGAACTGCTTGGCCAGATAGCCGTACAGCTCGGAAACCAGCTGGTAGCGTTCCTTGGGGTAGATGCGCTGGTCTTCCCAGTGCTGGAACGGGTGCGAACCGCCGCCGGCCAGGCCCAGATTGAGCTTCTGCGCGCTGGCCACCAGCAAGGCGCGGATGGCCAGCAGCTCGGCCTGCATCTCGGCCACGTCGCTATGGATGGCGGTGCCGATCTCTATCATGCCCTGGGTGATTTCCGGCTTGATGTCGAAGCCGTGTTGCTGGCGGTTCACCTGGCGCAGCAGATCGTCGGAGCCGCGGGTCAGGTTGTAGTCGCGGCGGTTGAGTATCATCAGTTCCAGCTCCACCCCCAGGGTGAGCGGCTGGCTGGCGTGGAATTCAAGCATGGCTGGCTCCGCAGGTTTCGCCGGCCAGGCGCAGTGCCAGGCGGGTCAGGACGGGGGCGACGATTTCGTTGATCAGCAAGATGGCCAGCAGCGCGGCGCTAAAGCTCGTTGCGGCTTCGCCCAGCGACAGCATGCCAAGACCCAGCAGCAGGGTGGAGCTGCCGCCGAGCGGGCCGAGCGCCAGCCCGAGCAGCGCGCCGTGTTTGCGCGACAGGCCGTTGCCGGGGGCGGCCAGCCACCATACCGCCACGCCCATGCCGCCGCGCAGCAGCAGGAAGCCCAGCGCCAGCAGCCAGTGCTGGGCCAGCGTCTGCGGCGCCAGCTGGGCGCCGGCGTAAACGAAGAAGGCGACGGTGAAGAAGTGGGCGTAGGACAGCATGCCGCGCTCGGTGACGGTGTGGCCGTGCTTGAGGTTGCGGGTGGCCAGGCCCGCCACCAGCAAGGCCAGCGTAGGCAGCAGTTGCAACATGGCGGCCGCGCCCACCAGCAGCGCGATCAGGCCGAACAGCATCACTCGCTGCGCCTCCCGCTGGTGGCCGCCCAGCCAGCGGTTGAGTTCGATGGCGGCGAAGCCGGCCACCAGGCCCAGCGCGCAGGAGCCCAGGATCAGCCACCCCGGCAGCAGGATGCCGTTTTCCACGCTCAGGCTGGTGGAGAGGTGGCTGTAGGACAGCGCCAGCGCGAAGCCGACCATGGCCAGCAGGTTGGAGAGGGCGGTGGCGGTGAGCAGGCGCTCGCTGACCTGGCCGTCGGCCTGGGATTCGCGGACGATTTCCAGCACCACCACCGGCGAAGTGGCCATACCCAGCGCGGCCAGCATCAAGCCGGCGGCGAAGCCGAAGCCGCTCAGGCTCAGCAGCAGCCACAAGCTGAACCAGACCAGCAGGCAATAAAGCAGAGTCGTGAACAGCAGGGTTTTTTCCACCCGCAGCCAGCGCAAGTCGACGCGGCGGCCGGCCTCGAACAGGGCGATGCCCAGGGCCAGTCGCACGAAGATTTCCGCCTGCTGCAGCAAGGGCTGGTCCAGCAGCTTGAGGCTGGCCGGGCCGATGACGAGGCCGGTGAGGATGTAGCCGGTGATGGCGGGCAGCCGGGCCACGCGCGCGGCGATCTGGCCGCCGATGACGCCGAGAGCCAGCAGCACGCCAAAAGCAGCCAGCGGGTTGAGTTCCAGGGTATGCCAGGTCAAGCCGGTCAAACGCGTCTCCTTGTCAGAGAGCCTGTCAGGAACGGCGCGGTGCGGCGGGGGGCGTGGCGACAGACTCCGGTTTGGCGGGCGGCAAGGATTATTCTTGCCGGGCAGGCGGGCGCTATTGAACTGTGGTGGCGCGCCCTCAATCTACTAAAGACGCCATTTCTCGCCGAGAGTTTCATGTTGCCCGACTGGATGCGCCGTTTCTGGACCAAAAAACCCGCCGCCGAGGCCCTGCGCGAATTGCGCGCCATCGCCGAGACCATGCCCCTGCTGCAGGGGCTCAGCCGCGACGAGATGGACCGTTTGCTGGAGATCGCGGCCCGTCTGGCCGCCGACAAGGGCTACACCACGCTGGAGGACATGCCGCTCAGCCGCGACATGCTGGCGACGCTGGCCTTGCAGATGGCCTTGCCGGTGCTCAACCTGGGTCCCAAGGCTTTGGCCGACTGGCTGGAAGTGATTCTCTACCCCGCGCCCTTCGTGGTGCGCGACCGCTGGATGGACGGCAGCGGCCTCGCGCACGAGCACGAGAGGGTGCTGGTGGGCCAGGCCAATTACACCGGCCCGCTGGTGTTGTCCTGGCCGGACGTGGCCGAGTCGCCGCACCTGGACGGCTGGAACGTGGTGATTCACGAAATCGCCCACCAGCTGGACATGCTCAACGGCAGCGCCAACGGCTCGCCGCCCTTGCACAAGGGCATGAGCCAGGAGACGTGGAGCCGGGAGTGGTCCGCCGCCTATCAGGCTTTCTGCGACGAGGTGGACGCCGGCCGCGGCAGCTGGCTGGACCCGTACGCGGCGGAAAACCCCGCCGAGTTTTTCGCCGTGCTCAGCGAGGCCTTTTTCGAAATTCCGCACACGCTGAACGACGACTACCCGCAGCTTTACCAGCAGTTGCGGCTGTTCTACCGGCAGGATCCGGCGGCGCGGTTGCCCGTCCTGCCGCCGCCGGAAGCTTACGACCCGGAATTCAGCTGATGCTGTAAGACAGCCGCTCGGGTTTGTTCCCGCGCTGCAGCCAGAACAGATAAGCGCCCACCGTCACGCCCAGCGCGCATTGCAGCAGCAGGTAATGCGCCGGCGCCAGCGGATCGTACTTCATCCACAAGGACAGGATCACCGGGCTCAAGCCGCCGGCGAAGGCGTAGGCCACGTTGTAGGAGAAGGACAGCCCGGAGAAGCGTATCGCCGCCGGAAAGGCGCGCACCATCACCAGCGGCGCCGCGCCGACGATGCCGACGGCAAAGCCCATCATCGTGTATAGCGGGTAAAGCTGGCTGGTGTCGCTAGCCATCGTGTAATAAAAGGCGTAACAGCTGAGGCCCAGCAACAGGCTGCCGCCTATCAGCGTCAGGCCGCTGCCGATGCGGTCGCCCAGCGCGCCGGCCACCATGCAGCCCAGCGTCAGAGCCACGATAGCGAGGCTATTGGCGCGCAGGGAATCCACCGGCAGCACGTTGAAGGCTTTCTGCAGATAGGCCGGGGTCATCAGGATGGCCACCACGATGGCGATGGCCAGAAACCAGGTCACGAACATCGACACCACCACGCCGTGCTTGTGGCGCTTGAGCACGGTTTTCAGCGGCAGCTCCTCCGCCAGCGCCTTGCGCGCCTGCAGCTCGGCGAATACCGGCGTTTCGTGCAGCCATTGCCGCAGCTGCATCGCCACCAGCCCGAATACCCCGCCGATCAGGAAAGGCAGCCGCCAGGCCCAGTCGGCGATCTGTTGCGGGGTAAAGGCCACGTTGATGGCGGTGGCGATCAGCGATCCCAGCAAGATGCCGACGGTGAGGCCGGCGGTGATCACGCTGCAGGCGAAGCCGGTATGCCGGCGCGGCGCGTGCTCGGCGACGAATACCCAGGCCCCCGGCACCTCGCCGCCGATGGCCGCCCCTTGCAGCACGCGCAGCAGCAGCAGCGCCAGCGGCGCCCAGACGCCGATGGCGGCGTAGGTGGGCAGCGCGCCCATCGCCAGCGTCGGCAGCGCCATCATCACGATGCTGAGGGTGAACATGCGCTTGCGGCCCAGCAAATCTCCAAAGTGGGCCATGACGATGCCGCCCAGCGGCCTGGCCAGATAGCCGGCGGCGAAGATGCCGAAAGTCTGCAGCTGGCGCAGCCACTCCGGCATGTCAGGGGGGAAGAACAGCTTGCCCAGCACCACGGTGAAAAACACGAAGATGATGAAATCGTAGAACTCCAGCGCGCCTCCCAGCGAGGCCAGCGCCAGCGTCTTGCAATCTTGCCGGTTCAGCGGCCGCTGCCCGATCCGTTGGTCTTGCTCCATGATGCATTCTCCTTGGCATTTATCGCAGGGCCTGGTCTGACGCCAGGCCTGACGGCGCTTCGCGCCTGCAAGGAGAGTAATGGAAATCAGGATTGCCCGACAATGCTGACGTCCTGCGGCGGCGCTTGCCCGGCGCTTATTTCACCGCGCCGTCCATGCCGCGCATGAAGTAACGCTGGCTGAACAGGAAGACCAGCAGCACCGGAATGATGGCCAGCACCGCGCCGGCGGCCACCATGCGGGTGGAGGTGGCGAACGCGCCCTTCAGATACAGCACGCCCACCGACAGCGGGTAAAGATCCGGGCTTTTGAGCACCACGCTCGGCCAGACGTAAACATTCCACGACCAGACCAGGGTGAAGATGCCTAGCGTGGCGAGATAGGGCAGCGACAGCGGCAGGCAGATGCGCCAGAACACCTGCCAGTCGCCCGCGCCGTCCATGCGCGCGGCGTCTATGATCTCGCCGGGGATGTCTTCGAAAGCGTGCTTCATCAGGAAGATGCCAAAGGCGCCGGCCAGCGAGGGCAGCACCACGCCCAGGCGGGTGTCGTCCAGCCCCAGCCGGCTGATGGTGACGTAGTTGCTGATGAAATTGATCTCGCTGGGCAGAAGCAGGGTGGCGATGATGGCGTAGAACACCAGTTTGCGGCCCGGAAACGCCAGCTTGGCCAGGGGGAAGGCGGCCAGGCTGGAGATTAGCAGCGTGCCGACGGTGGTGGCGCCGGAAATCAGCAGCGAATTCCAGAAGAAGCCCGCCATCGGGATGCTGCGCCAGACTTCCTGAAAATGCCGCAGCGAGGCGTCTTGCGGCCACAGTTGCGGCGGAAAGTCGAAAACCTGCTCGCCGTTGCCCAGCGCGATGGCCAGCGTCCAGACGAAGGGGTAGCAGCAGGCGAAGGAAAGCAAAAACAGCAGCAGGTAGTCCGGCAGCGCGCGCCAGGGCAGGCGGCGCGGGCGGACGGGACGTTGGGCGAGGGTGGTCATCGATGGCTCCGTATCAGCGGTGGTCGGCGCGCAGCAGGCGGAAGTTGAGCCAGGCCAGCAGCAGGCAAACGCAGGTCAGCACCATGCCGGCGGCCGCGCCGCGGCCGAAGTCCAGCTGGTTGAAGCCCTGGTGGAAGGCGTAATACAGCACGGTGAAGGTGGAGTTGAGCGGCGAGCCGCGGGTCATCACCAATACTTCTTCAAAGGCCTTGAGCGCGTCCAGCGTGGAGATCAGGCTGCAGAACAGGATGGTGGGCGTCAGCATCGGCAGCGTGATGCGCCAGAAGCGTTGCCAGGGGCCGGCGCCGTCCAGCGCCGCCGCCTCCTGCATTTCGGCCGGAATCGATTGCAGGCCGGCCAGATACAGCACCATGTAATAGCCGATGCCGCGCCAGTAGGTGACGAACATCACCGCGAACAGCGCGATGTTCTCGTCGCTGAGAAAGCCGATGTCGCTGTTGTCCGCCAGCAGATGCAGATAGCGCAGCGCGCTGTTGAGCACGCCGTAGTCCGCGTACATCCAGTTCCACATGATGCCCACCACCGACACCGTGGTGATCACCGGCAGATAGAAGGCGGCGCGAAACAGCTTGATCCCGGCAAGCTTGCGGTTGACCAGCACCGCCAGCGCGATGCCGGACAGCTGGATGACGGGCACGACCAGGAGATAACACAGCGAGTTGCGCAGCGCCTGCAGGAAGACCGGGTCATCCAGCAGGTAGCGGAAATTGTCGAGGCCGGCCCACTGCGGCGGCGAGATCAGGTCGTAACGGGTGAAGGCGATGTAGCTGCCGAACAGCAGGGGCCAGAACGTGAAAACGGCCATCAAGAGCAGGGCGGGCGACAGGAACAGCCAGGCGTTGCGGGTGCGGGGCGTCACCGGGTTCTCCAGTTTGTGCGCGGGCGGCGGCGGAAAAATCCCCTCCCGCGCGGGGAGGGGGAAACTCAGAGGAGATCACTGCATGTACCACCGGGTACTTCGAACGCCAGCCGGGAGTGGCAGCTCCCGGCCGGCGAATCACTTCAGACGCTGGTTCCAGAACGCGACGGCGTCGTCCAGCGCCTTCTGGGCGTCTTTCTTGCCGGTGACGGCCGCTTCCACGTTGTCGACCAGGTTCTTTTTCAGATCGGCCACATTGGGCACGCCGGTCAGCGTCAGGGTGCGGATGCTGCGCGCTACCTTGGCGCCCTGGATGCGCGAGTTTTCAATCGCGCCGCCGGCCGAGGTCTTGACGAAGTAGCCGTCGTTCAGCGCCGCCTGGGTGGACGGAAAGGTGGCGCCGGTCACCTTGGAGAACGCCAGCTGCTGGGCGTCGCTGGTCAGGAACTTGGCGAACTTCACCGCTTCGGCCTGGGTCTTGGCCGGCAGTCCCTTGGAGACGGCCCAACTGAACAGATAGCCGCCCTGCACGATCTTGGTGGGGCCTAGCGGAGCCGGGTGCACCACGGTGGCGGCGTAGATGGCGCGCGCGTCGCTTTGCGTCTTCTGCGTCGCGGTGGGCGCGGTTTCCATCATCGCCAGGCGGCCGCTGTTGTAGAGCTTGATGCTGTCCTGGAAATTGTCGTCGGCGAACAGGCTGTCGCGCGCCAGCGCGCCAGCCTTGTAGGCGTCGGCGAACTTGCGGATCAGCGCGGCGTGCCGCGGGCTGTTGAACACCGCTTTGCCGTTTTCGATCAGCGGCAGACCCTGGCCCAGCATGATGCCGTCTATCTGTCCCAGTTGCGGCAGCAGGCCCGGCACGCCGGTCTTGGCCTTGATGATCTTGGCGAGGCGCAGCTCCTCGTCCAGGCTTGCCACCGGCTGGTTGGGATTCAGGCCGGCTTTCCTGAACAGCTCGCCGTTGACGGTCAGCACGTTGACGTTGTTGTACCAGGGCAGGCCGTAGAGCTTGCCGTGGAAGGTCAGGTCGGCCAGCGCGTTGGGCAGGTAGGCCGCCTTTTCCGCGCCGATGGCGCCGTCCAGCGGCAGCAGCGTGCCCTTTTGCGCGTATTTGTATAGCCGCGGCACGTCGTGGTTGACCAGCGCCGGCGGCTTGCCGGCGGCGATGGCGGCGTTGAGCTTGGTTTCGAAGTTCTCGTTGAACACGTCCACCCACTGCACTTCCACATTCGGGTTCTGCGCTTCGTAGCTCTTCTTGGCGCTGGCGAAGTAGTTGTCGAAGCGCGGCTTGAGCGAGTCGGTCCAGAATTCCAGCCGGATCTTCTCGGCCTGGGCGTGGCTTGCCAGCGCGCACAGCAAGAGGCCGAGCGCGCCGATCGATAAGCGTTTGCCTTGCATTCATGTCTCCTGATTTGAGCGGCGGGCGATGGCCCGCCTCAGCGTTGCAGCAACAACAAGGCCCCTTGGGCGGAATCCCCTTGCGGGGCCGCCAGCAAGCGACGGAATTCGGGCGGCAGCCAGTCGCGCAGGGCCGCGCCCAGGCCGCCGCACAGCGCGATGGGCAGCTCGCCTTGCGGATCCAGCGCCTGGGCGATGGCCCAGGCGTCGCGGCCGGCCTGGCGCAGCAGTTCGGCCGCGGCGGAGTCCTCTTCGGCATGCCGCACCACCAGCGGCGCCAGTTGCGCGTACTGGCCGGCGCTGTGGTGGCTGTTCCAGTTCATCATCGCCTGCCAGTCGCCGCCCACGTAAGCGAGCACGGCGCGGGTCAGCGGCGAATGGCGCAGGCGGCCATCCAGCGCCATCTGGGTAAGCTGGGTGGCGCGCTGGCCCAGCCAGGCGCCGCTGGCCTCGTCGCCGCAGGGATAGCCCCAGCCGCCCACCTCGCGGTGGCTGCCGTCGGCGTAGAGCGCTTCGCCTATGCTGCCGGTGCCCAGCGCCACGATCACGCCGGGCCGGCCGCCGTGCGCGCCCAGCAGCGTGGTATAGCCGTCGGTGGCCAGCGCCAGCCGCGCGAAGTCCGGCGCTTGCCGTTTGAATTCTTCCGCCCAGGCGTGGTTGTGGACGCCGGCGAGACCCAGGCCGATTTCGCAGCGCGAGAGGGCGGGCGTCGGTTCTCCCAGCGAGCGGAAGGCGCGTTCCAACGTGTCCAGAATGGTGTGCCAGGCGCGTTCCGAGCCGCGGGCCAGGGTAGATGCGCCGCCTTCGGCCTGGGCGAGCGGCTGGCCGCGCCTATCCAGAATGCGCAGGCGCGTGCCAGTGCCGCCGCCGTCCACGCCGATGCGATAGTCGGGAGAAGTTTGCATGGTGTTCGAATCCCGGAGCGTCAGGTTGGTAATGGCTATGTCATTTTTGTCCCTGCCGAGTTAAGCATTGCCAAGATTTTAAGTCAATAATTTGTATTTAATTGGCATGACAAAAATCAAGCAAGCGGCTTGCTGGCCGCTTATGGCATCGCCATACTGCTGGCCATGGCTATCCATTACTCCCGGCCGGAGGCTTTGACGGTTTCCGGCACCAATCTTGAGCTGGCCCGTTCCCACAACCGGCGCGCGGTGATCGAAACCGTGCGTCTCAACGGCCAGCTGACCCGCGCCGATCTGGCGAGGCTCACGGCGCTGACGCCGCAAACGGTCTCCAATATCGCCGGCGAGCTGCTGGACGCCGGCCTGCTGCTGGCGGGCGAGCCGTTGCGCGACGGCGCGCGCGGCCAGCCGGCGATTCCGCTGCGCATCAACCCCGACGGCGCGTATTCGATAGGCGTGCAGCTGGATCAGCAGCAGCTGGTCGCGGTGGCGGTAGATCTGGCGGGCCAGGTGCGCGGGCGAACGCGTTACCCGGCGTCGCGGCCGACGCCCGCGGTCGCGCTGCCCCTGATCCGGCAGGCGTTGGCCGACTTGCGCGCCGTGCCCGGGCT
Organism: Xenophilus sp. AP218F; assembly: GCA_002213445.1. Taxonomy (GTDB): domain Bacteria; phylum Pseudomonadota; class Gammaproteobacteria; order Burkholderiales; family Chromobacteriaceae; genus Chromobacterium. The sequence continues at coordinate 35,294 of NJIE01000030.1, forward strand.
GGATTGGCGGCGTTTGCTGGGGATGGGCCTGGTGATGCCGGGGCCGTTCGGCGTGGCGGGCATGACCTCGGTCGGTCCCACCACGCTGCCGGGCTGGGAGGAAGTGGACGCCGCCGGCTTGCAGGCGACGCTGGGGTTGCCGGTCTTGCTGCAAAAGGACGCCACCGCCGCGGCGATAGGCGAGCGCTTGCATGGCATCGCCAGCGGCATGCAGAACTTCGTCTACCTGTTCGTCGGCCACGGTCTGGGGGCAGGCCTGTTTCTGGACGGCCGCCTCTATACCGGCTTGCGCCGCAATGCCGGCGAAGTGGGGCACATGATCGTGATGCCGGACGGTCGGCCGTGCAGTTGCGGCAATCATGGCTGCCTGGAGCGGTACGTCTCGCTGCAATCGTTGTACGAAACGCTGGGGTGGCAGGGCGAGGCGGGCGACTGCCTGGCGCGTCTGGCGCGGCTGGAAGGCGAGGACGCCTGGGCGGCGGAGCGCTGGCTGGCGATGGCGGCGCGCGCCTTGCGCCAGGCGGTGAACATCCTGGAATGCCTGCTGGACGTGGAAGGCGTGGTGATAGGCGGCTTGCTGCCGGCGGCGCTGCTGGCGCAACTGGTGGAGCGCCTGCACCCGCTGCCGGCCTCGATACGGCAGTGCGACGGGCCCAGATTGCAGGTGGGCGCGGCCGGCGGCGATGTGGTGGCGCTGGGCGCGGCGGCCTTGCCGATTTTCGACGAATTCAACCCCGGCTACGAGGCTTTGCTCAAGGCGTCGGCCTGAATGCCGGATGGGCGTTTTATAACAAACAATTTGATTTAAATGGAGCGACGCGGATGCGCATATTGTTCAACCACCTGGGCTTTGACGCGGCGGCCAGCAAGCGGGTCTTGCTGCAGGCGCGGGAGCTGGGCGGCGGCGAGCTGGTGTTGCTGGACGAGGCGCGCCGCGAGGTTGCGCGCGCCGCCTTGCGGCCGCTGGGCGGCGTGCCGGGCTGGGGCGAGTGGCGTTACTGGCAGGCCACCTTCGGATCGATCGAGCGCCCGGGGCGCGGCGGTTATCAATTCTGGCTGCCGGGCAGCGAGCCGCCGCTGGTGTCCGCTCCGTTTGCCATCGGCGACGGGCAATTCGGCGCGCCCTTGCTGTCCGACCTGCTCAACTATTTCAAGTCGCAGCGCGCCAGCGGCCTTTACGACTTCGCCGACCGTTCGGCGAAGGTCTTCGGCTGCGACGAGCGGCGCGACGCGCGCGGCGGCTGGTACGACGCCTCCGGCGATTGCTCCAAGTACCTGACGCACCTGTCCTACGCCAACTTCCTCAACCCGCAGCAAACGCCGTTGCTGGTCTGGAATCTGCTGGCCGCCCGCGACGCGCTGCCGCCGCAGCCCAAGTGGTTTGCCGAGCGCATGGTGGACGAGGCGCTGCATGGCGCGGACTTTCTGCTGCGGATGCAGCATCCGGATGGATTCTTTTATCAGACCTTGTTCGATGGCTGGAGCAAGGATGAAACCCGGCGCGAGTTGTGCGCTTACGCCACGCAACAGGGGCAGCGACTGGAAAGCTATCGCGCGGGCTGGCGGCAGGGCGGCGGCATGGCCATCGCGGCGCTGGCGCGCGCCAGCGGCTTGCCGCGCGACGGCGAGGCGGCGCGCGGCGACTACCTGGCGGCGGCGCGGCGGGGCTTTGCCCATCTCGAGCGGCATGGCGACGCCTATTTGCCGGATGGCAGCGAAAACCTGATCGACGATTACTGCGCCCTGCTGGCGGCTTGCGAATTGTACGCCGCCAGCGGCGCGGCCGAATACGAGAGGGCGGCGGCGCGCCGCATCGCCGCCATGCTGGCGCGGCAGGACGAGCGCGGCTGGTGGATGGACGCGGCGCGCCAGCGCAGCTTCGTTCACGCCAGCGACGCCGGCTTGCCCTATCTGGCGATCTTGCGCTTTTTGCGGCTGTTTCCCGAGGGCGAGGCAGCTGGCGCGGCGCAGGCCGGTCTGCGTCGCGGCCTGGCGGCGGAGCTGGCGCGCGGCGCCGGAGACGGCAATCCTTTCGGCTACCCGCGCCAATGGGTGGCGCAGCCGGGCCGCGCGGCGCGCGAGCAGTTTTTCGCGCCGCAGGACAATGGCAGCGGCTACTGGTGGCAGGGGGAAAACGCCAGGCTGGCGTCGCTGGCCGCCGCGGCGTGGGGCGCGGCGCGACAGCTGCGGGAGGCGGCGCTGTCGCCCGGGCTGGATGCATACGCGCAGGCGGCGCTGGACTGGATTCTGGGCCGCAACCCGTTCGACGTGTGCATGCTGCAAGGCCACGGCCGCAACAACCCGCAGTACGAGCCGGGCTATTTCAACGCGGCCGGCGGAGTGTGCAACGGCATTACCGCCGCGCCTGGCGATGAAGATGGCATCGCGTTCCTGTTGCCGGAAGAAACCGACATCAGCCAATCCTGGCGCTGGAGCGAGCAGTGGCTGCCCCACGCCGCCTGGCTGTTGCTGGCGTTGGCGCTGCGTCCGGCGTGAGCGGCCCGGCATGAAAAAAGCCACCGCGGAGGCGGTGGCTTTTTTTTAGAGCAAGGCCTTACTGGGCGTTGCTGCGGCTGCGGTCGCTGCTGTTGCGCGGACCGCGGCTGCCTTGGTAGCCGCCTTCGCGGCGCTGGCCCTGGTAACCGCCTTCGCGACGATTGCCCTGATAACCGCCGCGGCCGCCGCTGCCCGGACGACGATCGCCGTAACCGCCCGGCTTGCCGTTGCGACGCGGGCCTTTCGGCGGGCGACGGGTCGGCTCCATGCCTTCGATCACGCCTTCGGTGATCTGACGCTTCAGGTATTGCTCGATGCGGCGCACCTTGTGGAATTCTTTCGATTCCGCCAGGGTGATGGCGGTGCCGTCGCGACCGGCGCGGCCGGTGCGGCCGATGCGGTGCACGTAGTCTTCAGCCTGCTTTGGCAGGTCGAAGTTCACCACGTGGGTGATGGTCGGCACGTCGATGCCGCGGGCGGCGACGTCGGTGGCCACCAGAATCTTGATGCGGCCGCGACGCAGGTCGTTCAGGGTGCGGTTGCGCCAGCTTTGCGGCATGTCGCCGTGCAGGCAGGCGGCGGAGTAACCCTGGTCGGACAGCTTGTCGGCCAGTTCTTCCGAGTACGCCTTGGTGGCGGAGAAGATCACGCACTGGTCGAAGCCCGATTCCTTCAGGATGTGATCCAGCAGGCGATGCTTGTGGTTCAGGTCGTCGGCGTACAGCAGGTGCTCTTCGATGGTGCCGCCGGAAGTTTCGGTGCGGGCGATTTCGATGCGCTGCGGATCGCGGGTCATCTTTTCAGCCATGCGGCCGACGATGCCGTCCAGCGTGGCGGAGAACAGCACGGTCTGGCGGGTTTCCGGGGTGGCCTTGACGATGGTTTCGATGTCTTCGATGAAGCCCATGTCCAGCATGCGGTCGGCTTCGTCCAGCACCAGCATTTCCAGGCGCGAGAAGTCGATGCGGCCGGAGCGCATGTGGTCCATCAGACGGCCCGGGGTGGCCACCACCAGGTCAACCGGACGCGACAGCGCGCGGGTCTGATAGCCGAAGGAGGAACCGCCCACCAGGCAGACGGTTTTCATCCAGCGCAGGTCCTTGCCGTATTCCAGGGCGTTCTTTTCCACTTGCTGCGCCAGTTCGCGGGTCGGGGTCAGCACCAGCACGCGCGGGCCTTGGCCCTTGCCGGTGGAGCGGGCGGACAGCTTGGTCAGGGCCGGCAGCAAGAAGGCTGCGGTCTTGCCGCTGCCAGTCTGCGCGGAAACCAGCAGGTCGCGGCCGGCGATCGCGGCCGGCACGGCTTGCGCCTGCACTTCGGTCGGCGAGGTGTAGCCGGCGGTTTCCAGCGCGCGCAGAATGGTCGGAGCAATGCCCAGATCGGAAAAATGCATGTATGTCCTTTCAAAGCCGGATGTGGCCGGCGTCACTTAAGCCAGGTTGGTGGCGGTCGGTTCTTACGGCGCCTTTAAGCCGTAAATCATCGGCACTAACCTGAGCAAGCGGCGAACAGCGGTCCAGTCTGATACGACATTAAGCGTGGACGAAGCCTGGAAAGGGTCAGGGACGATGAAGATAATCTCACTCGGGCCGAGGCGTGAGGTGTGTGGCCCGGTGGAAGCACAAGAGGCCGGACTATACGTTAATTCGCGCCGCCAGGCAACTGTTTTTTGCAATCTGCCTTGCTAAGTAATTGATTGTTTATGGCTTGATTGTCCCGGTTTTTCAAAAAAACGGATGGGCTCGCGCGGGGGCGGGGCGAAGCCCGGTCTGATAGCGGCTTGAATTTGCAGGCATAAGCCGGATGCGGGCGGATTGGGCACGGCGCGGCGGCGCTGGCGAAATTTGGCGCGACGGAAGGCCGGGGATGGCGATTCGGGCGCGACTATCTACACTTCAAAGCAGCCGGGGAGGCGGAGCGGCCGCCGTCGCCGGCCATTGGGGTGAGGTCGATGAAACAGCTGATCCGGCGCTGGATGGGCGGGCTTGGCAGGCCGGCGCGGCCGGGGCAGGTGTACGCCGCCTGTCTGGCGCTGTGCCTGCTGCCGGCCTTGCTGTTGCTGTGCCTGGGGAGTTTGTGGAGCGGGCGCGCCGAGTTGCTGGAGCGCGGCCAGGCCCTGGCCGGGCAGGTGGAGCCGCCGCTGCGCGCCGGTTTTGCCGCCCTGCAGCGCGTGCAGCGAGTGCCTCTTGGCGGGCGCGGCTGCGATCTGGCTCGCGCCAGGCTGGCCTCCATCGTGCAGCAAACGCCGTACGCCCGCTACGCCTACAAGCAGCAAGAAGGTTTGCCTGCGTGCACGTCGGACGAGGCGCGCGCGGATCGGCCGCTTGGCGACCAGTCCTTGAGCCTGGTGCTGGACGAAGGGCGCGGGCCGGCCCTGGCCTTGGCCGAGCCGGGCGCCGACCATGCGGTGCTGGAGCTGGGGACGGAGTGGTTGCAAGCCTTGCTCGCACAGGCCGGAAGCGGGGGCGTGGCGGCGAGCGTGCAGGTGGGGGCGCGGGCCCTGGCGGCCGACGGCTCGGTGCGACTGCATGAGGAGGATCGGCCGGACGCGGCGATTGCGCTGCAAACCTTGCCGGTGCCTGTCGCCGTGCAGCTGCGCCGGCCGTGGTGGCGGGAGGTGGGCGCCGGCGTGGCCGGCCATCTGGAGGCCTTGCTGCTGGCCGCGATGCTGGGCGGGGGGCTGGGCTGGAGCCTGCTCAGAAGCCGCGGCGCGCGCAACGCGGCGGGCTGGGAGATCGAGCAGGGCATGCGCCATGACGAATTCTTCATCCATTACCAGCCGATCGTCGCGGCGGTGAGCGGCGAATGCGTCGGGGCCGAGGTGCTGGCTCGCTGGAAGCATCCGGCGCAGGGCAATGTGCGCGCCGAACTGTTCATTCCGGCGGCGATCGACGCGGGGCTGATCATTCCCCTGACGCGCCATCTGCTGCGCAAGGCGGCGGAGGAGTTGAAGTCGGTGGCGTTGCCGCCGCGCTTCATGCTGGGGGTGAATGTCGTCGCCGAGCACTTGGCCTCGCCGCAGTTGCCCGACGATTGCCGGGAGTTGCTGGCGCTGCTGCAGGCCAAGCAGGGAGTGCTGGTGCTGGAGGTGTCCGAGCGCTCGGCGTTGCGGGATGATTCGGGCGCGCCGGATGTGATCGCCGGCTTGCGCCGGATGGGCGTCAGGCTGGCGCTGGACGATTTCGGCGCCGGCCACGCCGACAAGGCCTACTTGCGCAAATGGGGCTTCGACTACCTGAAAGTGGAGAAGGGCTACGTTTCCGCGCTGGGGCAAGATTGCCTGCGCGGGAATATCCTCGACGGGCTGCTGCTGTCTTCCGGAAAAATGGGCGCGCAAGTCATCGTCAAGGGCGTGGAGACGCAGGGCCAGCAAAGCTATCTCAACGTCAAGGGCTTCGAGTACTTGCAGGGCTTCTACTTCGGCAAGCCGATGGCGCTCAACCATTTCCGGCAGTGGCTGTATTCCGGCATCCTGGAGAGCCGGGGCGGCCTGTCGCGCCGCGCCGGCGACGTCGCGTCGCGCTGATTTGGGCGGCGGCGGCCGCGTTTGCTACAATGCCGCCTTTTTTCTCAGATTAAGGATGCGGAATGGTGTATGCCGTGCAGCGTTATGCGGCCACTCGGCCTTGGGCGAAGAAGGTAGGTCAGCTTTACTCTCAGGCGGTTCAGCCGGCGGCGGCCCGGGCTGAAATGAAGGACGTGATCAAGCGTGAGCTGGAGCGCGCGGCGCAGGTGTTCGACATTCCGCAGACGACCATCGTCAACGAACTGGCCCTGGCCGAAGCCTGGGGCAATTTCGTGGCGCAGGGGCGGGTTGTCGCCGATCAGGATGCGGCGCTGAGCCGCGCGCTGGCGCATACCCGGCTGCCGTCCAATCTGCCCGACACTCTGGTGCTGCCTGCCGACGCCTTTTTCCTGCACGTTCCGGGCGAAGGCGGCGCTTTCGTCACCCATCAGCTGGCGCGCCGCAGCCTGGTGCTGACGTTGGTGCGCGGCGGTTTCGCGCCGGACGGCGTGGCCTGGCTGCAGGCCGGCGATCAACTGGAGATGGTGCGGGTGTCCTATCCCGGCGAACTTTCGCCGCAGCTGAAAGACGTGGACGAAAGCTGGGCGTCCTTGCTCGCCGCGGTGCTCAACGGCTTGGCGATGATGACGCAACCCAAGCTTGCGCTCAGCCGCGAGTGGGAAGCCGCCGCGCCGCCGGCGTGGGTGGCCGACGCCGCGCATCCGGCCTGCGCCAAGACCCGCCAGAAGGGCCGCAGCCAGCTGTTGAAGTCGGGTTTCAGCGAGGTGACTTTCTGCCGGCTGGAAGGCCTCGCGGCGGCGGAAAGCTACCAGACGCAAGGTTACTGGCGTCGGCAGACCTTCGGCGAAGACAAGGCGCACTCGCGCCTGGTGTGGGTGGCGCCGCGCTAAGCCGCGCGGCTTGCCGGCATCGACGAACGCCCAGCCGCATCGGCTGGGCGTTTTGGCGACTGGGCGGCGCGCGGGCTCAATATTCGCGCAGCAGCCGGCGTATCAGTTCCCGCATGTCGCCGATCTCAAACGGCTTGGGGCAGATGGCGGCGATGCCGTCCTCCGCCGTCGCGTCGTCCAGCGCGTCGCCTTCTTCGCTGGTCACCATCAGCACCGGCGTTTGCGGTTGCAGATTGCGGTCGCGGATTTCGCGCGCCAGTTCGACGCCGGTCATGCCCGGCATGTTGTGATCCAGCACGATCAGGCTGAAGCTCTCGTTCTCCAGCAGCGGCAGGGCGGCGGCGGCGGAGTCGGCCTCGAAGAAATTCTCAAAGCCCAGCTTTTCCAGCGTCTGGCGGATGTGATGGCGCGAGGTGACGCTGTCGTCGACGATCAGCACTTGCAGAACGGCCATGTCCACGTCCACTTCCGCGCCCAGGCTGACGCAGTTGATGAAATTCATCACTCCCTGCATGGCGTGGTCCAGCTCTTGCGGGCTGAAGGGTTTGGGCAGGATGGCCAGGCTGCCGGCTTGCCGGATGGGCTCCAGCCGCTCGGGCATGGTTTCGCTGGAGACCAGGATGAAGGGCAGATCGTAGAGATCATGGCTGTCGCGCAGCTCCTGCACCAGCTGGTCGCCGGTCATGTCGGGCAGGTAATAGGCGCTGACCACCAGGTCGGGACGCCGCTCGCGCGCCTGGCTGATCAGCTCCGCGCCGGTTACGTGCGTTTCGATGTGGCTGATGCCCAAATCATTCAGGGCCTTGGTGATGATTTGAGCCTGCACGGCGGAGGGCTCGGCCAGTGTGATGAAAAGCTGCTCTAGCTCCAGCATGTTTCCTGTCCCTGTGGCGAATGCTGTCGATCCATTATTGACTGTTTGGCATGAATTGGCTGGCGCGACAAGCAAAATAATCCATATGCGGCCCGCTTTGGGCATGGCGATGATGGTGGTATCGTTCGCCCCCGGCGGCAAGTTTTGCCGCCCGAGCGCCGGCAAAAGACGGTTTGGCCGTGGCGGAATGCCGGTTTGCTCCGTAGAATCACGTATTCATCAGGATTTCGAGTGCTGGCACGTTTTGTGCTTTTGATGGGGAAGTCAGGAGGAACGCCATGCTGGACAAGATTGCCCACTACTTTGATTTTCAGCAGCGCGCGCTGAATCTGCAGGCTTATCGAGCCGAAGTGATCGGCAGCAATATCGCCAACGCGGAAACGCCTAACTACAAGGCGGTGGATTTCGATTTTCGCCAGGCCTTGTTGCAGCAGCAGGAAAATCAGGGTCGGCTGAGTCTGGCGGTGACCAATCCCCAGCACATCGCCAGCGTGGCTGGCGGCCATGCCGACGCGCAGCTGCAGTATCGCAACGCCTTGCAGCCCAGCCTGGACGGCAACACCGTGGATATGAACGTGGAGCGCGGCGCTTTTGCCGACAACGCGCTGCGTTACCAGACCACGCTGACCTTCCTGACCAAGCGCATCAGCGGTTTGAGCAACGCCATTCAAGGGCAGGGGAGTTAAGTAGATGTCTTTGTCCAATCTGTTCACCATCGCCGGTTCGGCTTTGTCGGCGCAATCCATGCGCCTCAACACCGTGGCCAGCAATATCGCCAACGCGGAAAGCGCCACCAGCTCCACCGGCCAGCCGTACAAGGGCCGCCATGTGGTGTTCACCGCCGTGCCGGTGGATGCGGCCCAGCCGCAGGTGGCCGGGGTGCGCGTGACGTCGGTGGTGGAAGATCAGTCGCCGCCGCGCTTGAAGTACGCGCCGGGGCACCCGCTGGCGGACGAGCGCGGCTATATCGCCATGCCCAACGTCAATCCGGTGGAGGAGATGGCGGACATGATCGCCGCTTCCAGCGCTTACCAGAACAACGTAGAAATGATGAATACCGCCAAGACCTTGCTGCAGAAGACCCTGCAGCTGGGCCAGTGATCTGACTGAAGGATACGCGCCATGGCCTCTACATCCAGCACCAGCGGAACCAACCCGTTCGGATTTATCAATAATCAGCAATCCGGCGGCAGCTCGGTCAGCAGCGTGGCCAATGGCTCCAAGACCAACGCCGCCGGCGGCGTGGGCACGGGGGCGACCTCCAGCAGCGCGGATCAGATCCAGAATTCCTTCCTGACCCTGCTGACAGCCCAGCTGAACGCGCAGGATCCGCTCAATCCGATGGACAATGCCCAGATCACCAGCCAGATGGCGCAAATCAGCCAGGTGACCGGTTTGCAGCAGTTGAACCAGACCATGCAGGCCATGGTCAGCGCCCAGGCCGCCAGCCAGTCGCTGATGGCGGCCGGGATGGTGGGCAAGAACGTGCTGGTGGCCGGCAATCAGGTGGCGATTCCGCCGGCAGGCGCGTCCACCCAGGGCGGCGTGATGCTCAACGGACCGGCGTCGGCGGTGACCGTTTCCATCAAGGACGCCAACGGCACGGTGGTGCGCACCCTGTCGGTTCCCAAGCCGACCACGGGCATGAACACCTTCGACTGGGACGGCAAGGACAGCAACGGCCAGCCGGTGCCGAGCAACAGCACCTATACCTTCTCGACCGAGGTGACTCAGGCGAGTTCGGGCGGCAGCACCACGGCAACCGCCTACAACAACCAGCAGGTCAAGGCCGTATCCTGGGTGCAGGGCGTGCCGATGCTGATCATGCCGGACGGCAGCTCGGTGCCGCTGTCCAACGTGGCGCAGTTGTCCTGAGCAAGACCTTGGGGTCGCATTTTCGAGGAATGATGAAATGAGCTTTCAACAAGGTTTGAGCGGCCTGAACGCCGCCTCGGTGCAGCTGGAAACCATAGGCAACAATATTTCCAACTCGAACACGGTGGGCTTCAAGGCCGCGCGCACCGAGTTCGCCGACATGTACGGCAACAGCATTTACGGCATCGCCAACACTTCGCCGGGCATCGGCGTGCGGGTGTCGGGCGTAACCCAGAACATGGGCAACGGCAACGTCACCACCACCGGTCGCAGCCTGGACATGGCCATCAGCAACAACGGCTTCTTCATCATGAAGCAGCCGAACGGCAACGTGTCCTATTCCCGCAACGGCCAATTCCAGGTGGATCAGAGCGGCTACATCGTCAACAACGGCAATTTCTTGCAAGGTTGGTCGGCCGACGCCAACGGCCAGATCGTCAACGGCCCGGTCAGCAACATCCAGCTGAGCAACGCCAATATCGCGCCGTCGCCGACCACCAAGATGTCGATCCCGCTGCAGCTCAATTCCAACGACCCGATTCCCACCGGCGGGGCGTTCGACCCGACCAAGTCCACGACTTACAACTGGCAGAACACCCAGACGGTGTACGACACGCTGGGCAATCCGCACCAGATGACGTTCTACTACGTGAAGGGCGCGTCCTCCGGCACGCCGCCGACCACGCCGTGGACGGTTTACCCTTATGTGGACGGCGCAGCGGCCACGTCGCCTGCCTCGTATGCGCTGAATTTCAGCTCCACCGGGGTGTTGAACAACCCCACCGGCATGACGGTGACGTTCCCGACCACCAACGGCTCGTCCACGCCGCAAAGCGTGGCGATGAACTTCACCGGCTCCACCGCGCTCAACCAGAGCTACGGCACCTCGCCGGTCACGCAGGACGGCTCCGCCACCGGCACCCTGACCGGCGTATCGGTGGCCAGCAACGGCATCATCCAGGCCACGTACTCCAACGGCAAGACCAACACCATCGGCCAGGTGGCGCTGGCCACCTTCGTCAATCCGCAAGGCTTGCAATCCAACGGCGGCAACCTGTGGTCGCAGAGCTACAACTCCGGCCCGGCCACCGTCAACCAGCCCAATTCGGGCAACGCCGGCAGCCTGCAGTCCGGCGCGGTGGAATCGTCCAACGTCGACCTGACCGGAGAACTGGTCAACATGATCAACGCGCAGCGCTTCTACCAGGCCAACGCGCAGACCATCAAGACCCAGGATACCTTGGTGCAGACCTTGTTGAGCATCTGATCGGAAAGCTAGCTGAATGGATCGCGTCCTGTACCTGGCCATGACCGGCGCCAAGCATGAGGCCTGGCAGCAGGCCACTACCGCCAACAATCTGGCCAACGTCAATACCAACGCCTTCAAGGCCGATCTGGCGGCGTTTCGCGCCTTGCCGGTGGTGGGCGACGGCGTGCCCACCCGTACCTACGTGGTGGACAATACCGTCGGTTTCGACGCCTCGCAGGGCAGTCTGAACCAGACTGGCAACCCGAATGACTTTGCCCTCGGCACGCCCGGCTTCTTCGCGGTGCAGGCCGCGGACGGGCAGGAGGCCTACACGCGCGACGGCGGTTTCGTTCTCGACTCCACCGGCATCATGCGCACCCGTTCGGGGCTGGTGATCATGGGCGACGGCGGCCCGATCACCGCGCCGACCGGCGCCCGCGTCCAGCTGGGGCAAGACGGCTCGGTGATCGCCGTGCCGCTCACTGGCGCGGACCGCACGCCGCAGCTGATCGGCCAGATCAAGCTGGTGAATCCGGCGCCGAAGGAAGTTTACAAGGGCGAGGATGGTTTGTTCCGCCCGAATGGCGGCGGCCAATTGGCGGCCGATCCCGACGTCAAGCTGGTGGCCGGCGCGCTGGAAGCCTCCAACGTCAACTCGGTGGAGGCGCTGGTGCAGATGATTTCTCATGGCCGCCAATTCGACCTGAACATCAAAATGATGCAGACTACGCAACAGGGCGAACAGCAGGCACGCTCCTTGCTTGCCTCGACCTGAGGCGGATAGCCATTCCGCCGCCGCCGCGCCATTGAGCGGCGCCAAGCAAAAAGAACAGAAACAAGGGTGACGACGCCATGATGCGCGCTTTGTATATCGCCAAGACCGGCATGGATGCCAGCCAGTTTCAGCTGGACATCGTTTCCAACAACCTGGCCAACGTCAATACCGTGGGCTTCAAGCGCAGCATCGGCGTTTTCGAAGACCTGTACTACCAGACTCTGCGCCAGCCGGGCGGCCAGCTGGCCAACGGCAACGCCACGCCCACCGGCCTGCAGGTGGGCACCGGCGCGGCGGCGGTGGCGACCAACCGCATCTTCGCGGAAGGCAATCTGCAGCAAACCGGCCAGCCGCTGGACATGGCGGTGGACGGCGACGGCTTTTTCCGCATCCTGCTGCCCAGCGGCACCACGGCGTACACCCGCAACGGCCAATTCCAGCGCAGCTCCACCGGCGACATCGTCAATGCCGACGGCTATCCGCTGAACCCCAACATCAACATTCCGGCCACGGCCACCCGCATCACGGTGTCGGCCAACGGCGTGGTGCAGTATTACCTGGCCAACAATCCGGCGCCGCAAACGGCGGGCAATATCCAGCTGACCACCTTCATCAACCCGCAAGGGCTGGAGAGCATGGGCAGCAACCTGTATCTGCAAACGGCGGCCTCCGGCGATCCGCAGGACGGCGATCCGCAAACCGACAGCCGCGGCTCCATCCAGTCGGGCTTCGTCGAAGCATCCAACGTCAACGTCACGTCCGAGCTGGTCAACATGATCACCGCGCAGCGTTCGTATGAGATGAATTCGCGCGCGATCACCACCGCGGACCAGATGCTGCAGAAATTGAGTTCGATGTGATCGTGGTTTGACGGAGGGCGAGGCGTGATGAAATTCGGTTTGACAGCGACGGCGCTGATTTCCTTGTTGCTGGCCGGCTGCGTGGTGCAAGAGCCCCCCCTGGTGCAGCTGCCGACCACGGCCAGGCCCCAGCCGCAGCCGGTAAGCGTGCCGGCCAACGGCTCCATCTTCCAGACGGCCAGCTACCGGCCCTTGTTCCAGGACAATATGCCGGTGCGGGTGGGCGACACCCTGACGGTCACCATTCAGGAAAATTCGTCCACCTCCCAGTCCGAACAAACCACCAATACCCGGACCGCCGCCCTGTCGTCCAACATCACGGCCGGCGTGCAGTTGCCTTTCCTGCCCAGTGGGCTGGCCAGCGGGCTCAGCGGAACCGGTTTCAACAGCTCCGGCTCGGCCAACAATACCGGCAAGGGCAACAGCCAGGTGGCCACCACCTTCGTCAGCTCCATCACCGTGACGGTGATCGAAGTCTTGTCCAACGGCAATCTGGTGGTCAGCGGCGAGAAGCAGGTGCGCATCAATAGCGACACCGAATCCATCCGCCTCTCCGGCGTGGTCAATCCGCGCGACGTGTCGCCGTCCCGCACGGTCTCCTCGCTCAAGCTGGCGGACGCGCGCGTCGAGCAGCAGACCAAGGGCAACAACCGGCTGTACAACGAGCCGGGCTGGCTGTCCAAGATATTCATGTCCTTCCTGCCGATCTGATTCTGAAACGAGAACGTAGTGATGAAACGAGTGTGGTTGCTGGCCCTGATGCTGGCGTTCAGCGCGCCGCTGATGGCGGCGCAGCGCCTGAAAGACATCGCCAATATCGGCGGCGTGCGGCCCAACCAGCTGATCGGTTACGGTCTGGTGGTGGGTCTGGACGGCAGCGGCGACAAGGTGACGTCCTCGCCGTTCACCGGCCAGTCGATGAGCAACATGCTCAACCAGCTGGGCGTGCAAGTGCCGCCCGGCACCAAGCTCGACCCCAAGAACGTGGCCGCCGTGACCTTGACGGCCACGCTGCCGCCCTTCGCCCGCCGCGGTCAAAGCATAGACGTCACCGCCTCGTCGATAGGCGACGCCAAGAGCCTGCGCGGGGGCACCTTGCTGATGACGCCGCTGAAGGGCGCGGACGGCCAGGTCTATGCGATGGCGCAGGGCAATGTGGTGGTGGGCGGCGCGGGTGCGTCCGCCGGCGGCAGCTCCACCCAGATCAACCAGCTGAGCGTGGGCCGCATTCCCGACGGCGCGACGGTGGAGCAGGAGGTGCCGACCGCGCTGGGCAGCGGCGAGTTCATCAACCTCGAGCTGCGCGAGGCGGATTTCACCACAGCCAATCGCGCGGTGCAGGCCATCAACAAGGCCTTTGGCCAGGGCACGGCGCGGGCGGTGGACGGCAGGCTGATCGAGGTGCGCGCGCCGTTCGATAGCAATCAGCGCGTGCAGTTTCTGTCGAAGATGGAAAATATTGCCGTGGACCCGGCAGATGTTTCCCCCTTGGTGATCATCAACGCCCGTACCGGCTCCATCGTCATGAACCAGGCGGTGACGCTGGCCGCCTGCGCGGTATCGCACGGCAACCTGTCGGTGACGGTCAACAACACGCCGCAGGTCAGCCAGCCCAACGCGCTGTCCGGCGGCAAGACCACGGTCACCAATCAGGCCGACATCACCATCAACAGCACCGGCGGCAAGGTGATCGGCCTGCGCGGCGGCGCCAACCTGTCGCAGGTGGTCAACGCGCTCAACGCGCTGGGCGCCACGCCGCAAGACCTGATTTCCATCCTGCAGGCGATGAAATCGGCCGGCGCGCTCAAGGCCGATCTGCAGGTCATCTGAACCCTGACGGGCCGGCTGGCGGGACGCGCAAGTCCTGCGGCTGGCCCGTTTTTTGCTTGTGACTCCTGGTCCAGGAGTGAGATACATGACCGCTGAACTGACCCGACTGAGCCCCTCCATCCCCAACGACGCGCTCAACCGCCAATTGGCGATAGACCCGACGCGGCTGCAGGATCTGAAGGCCAAGGCCAAAACCGATCCGCAAGCCGCGGCGCGCGAGACCGCGTCGCAGTTCGAGGCGCTTCTGGTCAGCACCTTGCTCAAGTCCATGCGCGCCACCCGTTTCGACGGCTCGGAGAGCGACAACGCCATGGATACCTACCAGGGCATGGCCGATCAGCAGATGGTTCAGGCGCTGGGGGCCAACGGCGGACTGGGCCTCGGCGACATGATCTATCAGCAGATCGCCAAGCAATCCAATCTGCCGGTGGACCCGACCAAGCTGCACGGCTTGCAGCATGGCCAGGGCCCGCAGCTGTCGCTGCGTCCCTTGCCTATCAAAGCCTTGCAGGCTTACCAGCAGGCCGCGCAAACCGCGGCGGCCGCGCCGGCCAGCGGCGGCGTCGCTCCGGTTGCCGGCAGCAACAAGGAATTCATCCAGACCTTGCTGCCCCACGCGCGGGAAGCCGCGCGGCAGCTGGGCGTCGCGCCGGAAATGGTGGTGGCGCACGCGGCGCTGGAAAGCGGCTGGGGCCGGCGCGCGATTCGCAACGCCGACGGGTCGAACAGCCACAACCTGTTCGGCATCAAGGCCACCGGCGACTGGCAGGGCAAGACGGCCAGCGTGATGACCACCGAATACGAGGGCGGCGTGGCGCAGAAGCGGGTTGAGAAATTCCGCGCTTACGGCTCTTACGCCGAGGCCTTCAGCGATTACGCGCAGATGCTGAAGAACTCGCCGCGCTACAAGAGCGTGATGAATCAGGGGCAGAACATGTACGGCTTCGCCCAGGGTCTGCAGAGCGGCGGTTACGCCACAGACCCGCGCTACGCCCGCAAACTGGTGGATGTGGCCGCTTCGCTGGCGCAGCAGGTGGTCAGGACATGATTCAAGCTTGGTCTGGATCGTCCGATAGACAAGACAGGAGAGCTTTGCCATGAGCGATATTTTTTCTATCGGCTTGAGCGGTCTGAATGCGGCCCAGAACGGCCTGTCGGTGACGAGCAACAACATCGCCAACGTGTCGACGCCGGGCTACAACGTCCAGTACCTGACCCAGGCCAACTCCCGCACCCAGTACGTCGGCTTCGGCTTTCTGGGGCAGGGCGTGGACACGACCAACGTCATCCGCACGTATAACCAGTACCTGGTGGCCCAGCAGCAACACGCGACGACCAACGACAGCTTCTTTTCCACCCAGCTGCAGCAGCTCTCGCAAATCAACAACATGCTGAATGATTCCAGCATCAGCGTGAACGCGTCGATGAACAGCTTTTTCAGCGCGCTGCAGACGCTGTCGCAAGACCCTGGCTCCATGCCCAGCCGCCAGGCGGTGCTGAGCATGGGCCAGGCTCTGGCCACCAATATGACCGGCATCAGCAGCCAGTTGCAGCAATTGCAGATCGGGGCCAACGGCCAGATCAGCGCATCGGTGACCAGCATCAACAACCTGGCGCAGCAGATCGCCAGCTACAACGGCCAGATCGCCGCGCTCACCGGCGGCAACACCACGATAGGCCAGCCCAATGATCTGCTCGACAAGCGCGATCAGGCGGTGCTGCAGCTCAACAAGCTGATCAGCACCAGCGTCTCGGTGGCGGCGGACGGCAGTTATTCGATCTCGGTCGGCAGCGGCCAGACCCTGGTCAGCGGCGCGCAAACCAACACCCTGACCACGCAGCAGGACCCGGCCAATCCGCTCAACGTCCAGATCGGTTTTACCGAACCGAACGGCAGCACCACCATCCTGCCCAACAACCTGATCAGCGGCGGCCAACTGGGAGCATTGCTGAATTACCGCGACGGTCCGCTGCTGCAAACCCAGCAACAGCTGGGGACGCTGGCCATCAATTTTTCGGCGGCGATGAATTATCAGAACCAGCTGGGCAAGGACCGCAACGGCAATCCCGGCCAGCCGATGTTCGCCGACTTGTCGGCCTACGCGGCCAATCCGCAATACGCGGCCGCCAATTTCCAGTTGCTGATGGGCGACCCCAAGCTGCTGGCGACGGCCTCCAATCTGACTTACACCGGCACCACGCTGCCGCCGGGCACGACTTCGCCCACCACCATGAGCGGGGTGTGGTCCAGCATGCCCGGCACCTACGCCGGCCAGATCAACGCTTCGCCGCCGACTTTCCCGGCCGCCACCTCGCATCCGGCTTACGCCATGACCGGCATGACGATCACTGCCGCGGCCTCAGGCACGTCGGTGACCATGACCGCCACGATCACCGGCGGTTCGGCCCCCGGTACGTACAATGTGGTGCCCGACCCGATCAACGCCAACGGCTACAAACTGGTGGACAACTCCACGCCGCCCAAGGATTTGGGCATCGGCTTCCAGTTGTCCGGCTCGCCGGTGGCGGGGCAGGTGTTCAACGTCGGACAGGCGCCCAACACGCCGTCGCTGGGCGACAACTCCAACCTCCGCCAGATCATCGCGCAGCGCAACGCCAATCTGGTCAGCAACCAGTCTTACGAAACGTATTACTCCAGCACGGTAACGTCCATCGGCAACCAGACCGGCAGCGCCACCCTGCAAAGCCAGTCGATGAAAGCCACGCTGCAGCAGGCGACGACCAACGTCTCCAACTTCAGCGGCGTCAATCTGGACCAGGAGGCCTCCAACCTGATCAAATACCAGCAGGCGTATCAGGCTTCCGGCAAGATCATCCAGACGGCGCAGACGATCTTTTCCACCGTGCTGAACATGATGTAGTGAAGGAGCAAGGCGATGAGAATCAGCACTTCTACCATTTTCCAGAATGGGATCAACAATATTCAGGGGCTGACGTCGTCCTTGCAGACCCTGAACATGCAGATCGACACCCAGAAGCGGGTGGTGACGCCGGCGGACGATCCGGTGGCGTCGGCGCGGATCGAGTCGCTGACCGTGTCCAGCAACCAGAACCAGCAATTTCTGGACAACTCCAAGGCGGTGACCACCTGGCTGTCGCTGTCCGAGACCGCGGTGAAGAGCGCGACCGATCTGATGGGCGCGATGAAGAGCCTGGCGATCCAGGCCGGCAACGGCAGTTACGACACGCCGCAGCTGCAAGCATTGCAAAAGCAGCTGGGCGAGGCCATCACCGAGCTGGCCGGCTACGCCAACGCCACCGACGGCAACGGCAACTATCTCTTCAGCGGCAACAAGGTGGATACCGCGCCGTTCACCGTCAACCTCAGCAGCAACCCGCCGACCACAACCTACAATGGCGACACCAGTCAGCGCAGCGTGCAGGTGAGCAGCTCGGCCAATATGGTGATTTCCGATCCGGGCAGCGCAGTGTTCGGCCAGCCGGGCGGCAGCCCGACGGCGGCTTTCGACGCCTTGACCGGTCTCTACAGCCTGCTCGGGCAAAACCCCAAGCCGGCCAACTTCGCCGCCCAGCTGAATACGTCGATCAACGCCATCACGGCGGCGTCCACGCAAATGTCCACCGCCACCGCCTCCATCGGTTCGCGCGGGGCGGCCAACGACAACATGCAAAGCATGGCCAGCAGCCTCAAGCTGCAGTATTCGACCAGCGTCGGCAATCTGCAGGACCTGGACATGGCGCAGGCCATTTCCGATTTCACGCTGACCCAGACGTCGCTCAAATACAGCCAGTTGACCTATTCGCAGGTAACCAAACTGTCGCTGTTCAACTACCTGGGCTGACGCGTCGCGCAGCAAGCGAAAAGGCCGCAATCGCGGCCTTTTTTCGTTCGGGTTTGGCGTGGCGTTCAGTCGTCAAGCTTGGCGGGTTCCACCACGATGCCGGCGCGCAGGCCCGGTTTGACCTTGGGGTTGGGGAACAGGATGCGCTCCGCGCCGCCGTGGGCGACATAACGCTCCTCGCCGTCTTCGGCGATCAGGCAGCCGTCGGGCAGCAGCGTGAAGTTTTCCACCTGCTCGTCGAGGTTCAGCCGGAAAGCCTCGCTGCGCTTGATGATGTCGTACTTGGCGCGAAACAGCGGCAGGGGGCGGGCGGAGGCGGCGTCGGGCGCGTCCTCGCCGGCCAGCAGGCGGCGCAGCGCCAGATCGATGCCGTCAAAGCGCGCCAGGTCGTTCTGGCCGAACGGCCGCGCCTTGCCAAGCTCCAGGGTGAAGGCGTCGGCCTGGCAGTGGCGGCTGGTGAAATAGCTGAAGGTGTTGGCCGGTTTGCTGTGCAGCAGGACCGCTTCGATCTGGCAGCTTTGCAGCCAGCCAAGCTGCTGCCGGTTGTGCGGCCGGTCATGCAGGAAGGGGTAGATGGCGAATTTTTCGAATGCCGAGCCGCGGATGGCGGTGTGCAGATCGTAGTGCAGGCGCCGGCCGCGGGCGGATTCGAAGAAGCGGGCGGCTTCCCGCTCCAGCAGCGCCGCGCGGGCGGCTTCGCGCGCATCGGGATGCCGGGCGTGTTCGCCGTTGAACAGCCGGTTCATGTCGTAATCGAGGTAGCGCTCGCCCAATCGCATCGCATCCAGATTGCCGAACAGCGCCAGCAAGCGGCAGCGCAGCGGCAAGCGGCCGCTGGCCAGATCGTTCAGGATGGTGTCTACGACTTCGATCGGCGCGGTTTCGTTGCCGTGCACGCCGCAGGAGAGCAGCACGCTATCCTGGTCGGCCGCAAGGCCGGCGGGGGCGATTTCCAGGCAGCCGGGGGCTCGCCACTGGGCGGTCAGGCCGGAATCCAGAGGGAAGGGCGAAGCAGGCGCGGCGTCGGCGCTCAGCGCCTGGCGCAGAAAATGGGCGGGGGAAGTGTGCATGGCGTCGCCGAGCGTGAATGATGCCTGCATTGTATGCGCAAGCCCTCGCCTTGAGAACCGGCCGACATCGCGCCGCGCCGCGCGCAGGTGTTGCGAAAATGAGAGAAATGGCGATTCCGTTGAAAATTTTTTCGCGGCGGAAATCTGCGATTTGTCATGCTCCGGGCGGGGCGGACGCCGCAATTGTTTGTTTTTTTTGCCTCCATGCCGCCGGCGGCGATAATCGTGGAGCGGCAAGGGTTGTGCATTAAATTGCACAGCGCAGAATGCGCGCGTTTTTTTACTTGTCAATCAGCGTGATGTTGTTACAATCCGCGCTCGTTTGCGCTTTGCAACATCGACAATTTATCTGTTTCGCTCCGACATCCCAGGCCCACATAAAAGCTGTACAGCCCGAAAGCCGCGCACTAAGGAGCGGGGTTTATCCATCATAAGTTCTGAGAGGAAAACTCAATGGCTTGGTCTGTGGCTGATAGCCGGAGCCTGTACGGCATCCGGCATTGGGGGGCGGGTTACTTCGACGTGGGCGACAGCGGCAATGTCGTCGTGCGTCCCAACGCGCGTCAAAACAAGGAAATCGATCTGTACCGTCTGGTGCACGAGCTGGGCGGCAAGGGTCTCGACCTGCCGCTGCTGGTGCGTTTCCCGGACGTGCTGCAGGACCGCGTCACCCGTTTGTGCGGCGCGTTCGACAAGGCGATCGCGGAGCTGGAATACGGCAACCGCTACACCGCCATCTATCCGATCAAGGTGAACCAGCAAGAGGCGGTGATCAAGAGCATCATCGCCACGCCCGACGTTTCCATCGGTCTGGAAGCCGGCTCCAAGCCCGAGCTGATGGCCGTGCTGGCGCTGGCTCCCAAGGGCAGTTCCATCGTCTGCAACGGTTACAAGGACCGCGAATTCATCCGTCTGGCCCTGATCGGCCAGCGGCTGGGCCACCAGGTGTTCATCGTCATCGAGAAAGAGTCGGAAGTCGATCTGGTGATCGAAGAGTCGGCCAAACTCGGCATCCGGCCCAACCTCGGCCTGCGCGTGCGCCTGTCGTCGCTGGCTTCCAGCAAGTGGTCGGACACCGGCGGCGAAAAGGGCAAGTTCGGCCTGTCCGCCGGCCAGCTGATCTCGTCCAGCGACAAGCTCGCGGCCGCCGGCCTGGCCGATTGCGTGCGCCTGATGCACTTCCACATGGGCTCGCAGATCGCCAATATCGCCGATTACCGCCAGGGCTTCCGCGAGGCGATCCGCTACTTCGCCGAACTGCGCGCGCTGGGCATGCCGCTGGATCACATCGACGTGGGCGGCGGCCTGGGCGTGGACTACGACGGCACCCACTCGCGCAACGACAGCTCGATCAACTACGACATGGACGAGTACGCCCACGTCATCGTCTCCATGCTGGCCGAGTTCTGCGACGATTGCGGCATCCCGCATCCGCGCATCCTGTCCGAATCCGGCCGCTTCATGACCGCGCACCACGCCGTGCTGATCATGAACGTGACCGACGTGGAACGCCTGCCCGATAACGTGGCCAAGGTGGAAAACGTCGAATCGCTGTCCTTGCCGCTGCGCAAGCTCCTGGAGCTGGCCAGCCTCAACGACGAGGAGCTGGTCACCGAAATCTACTATCGCGCCAGCCACTGCGTGGCCGAAGTCAGCGACATGTATGCCGAAGGCCGCCTGCCGCTGAAGGAAAAGGCGCTGGCCGAAGACGTGCACGCCGCCTTGTGCCGCCGTCTGCACGCCCAGCTGCAAGCCAGCCAGCGCTCGCAGCGTCAGGTGTACGATGAGCTGACCGACCGCCTGGCCGACAAGTATTTCTGCAATTTCTCGGTATTCCAGAGCCTGCCGGATACCTGGGCCATCGATCAGGTGCTGCCGCTGATGCCGCTGCACCGCCTGGCCGAGCAGCCGACGCGCCGCGCCGTGCTGCAAGACCTGACCTGCGACTCCGACGGCAAGCTCAAGCAGTACGTGGATCAGCAGAGCATCGAGAACAGCATGTCGGTGCACGAAGTGAAGCAGGGCGACGAGTATCTGATCGCGGTGTTTCTGGTGGGCGCCTACCAGGAAATCCTGGGCGACATGCACAACCTGTTCGGCGATACCGACTCGGTCAACGTCTATGTGCGCGAAGGCGGCGAGCTGGAGTTCTCCGGGGTGGAAGAGCACGACACCATCGAAGACATGCTGCGCTACGTGCACCTGTCGCCGGAAGAGCTGCTCAGCCGCTACGAAGCCAAGACCCGCGAATGCGATCTGTCCGCCGACGAGCGCAGCCAGTTCTTCGCCGAATTCTGCCGCGGACTGAAGCAGTCGTCTTACCTGTCCGTGTAAGCGGCGGCAGTGCCATGCTTGCAAACCGGGCCTCGCGCCCGGTTTTTTATTGCCCGCGCCAAGCGCGGGCGGCGGCCTCAGCCGACGGCTGGGGCAAAGTAGCGGCTGGGTCCGTCTATGCCGTCCAGCTCGATCAGGCCCTGGTCGGCGAGGCCCAGCTTGACGAGCACGCGGCAGGAGGCCGCGTTGTCCGGCGCGGTGATGCCCACCACGTAGTCTATGCCCAGGCGCGCTTTCGCGTCGCGCAGCGCGGCGGCGGCGGATTCGGTGGCGTAGCCCTGGCCCCAGTGGCGCTGCAAGAAGGCGTAGCCGATGTCCGGGTGGGGCAGGGCGTCGCGTTTGACCAGACCGCAGATGCCGACCGGCTCGCCGCTGTCGCGCAGCGCCGTCAGCAGCAGGCCGTGGCCGTGGGCGGCGTAGCTCGCTTGCGGGCCGGCTTCGATATAGCGGCGGGCGTCGTTCAGGTCGCGCACGTCTTTGTCGCCGATGTTCTGGATGAAGCCCGGTTCGTTCAATAGCTCGAGGATGAAGGCGGCGTCTTCCAGCTGCAGCGGGCGCAATTCCAGACGCGGGGTGAAAATGGGTGTCATTGCGGATAAGGTGCGTGATGAATGCGGGACGTTCAGTGTGCCAGAGGGCGGCGCGGGCGGCCAGATGGAAAAACGGCGGCCGCGAGGCCGCCGTTTGGCGCCGGCAGGGGCGCGTCAGCGCCCGGCCGCGATCAGCACTCGACGATATTGACCGGCACTTCGATCACATTGATCGCCAGGCCGCCGCGCGCGGTTTCCTTGTACTTGCTGTTCATGTCCATGCCGGTGTCGCGCATGGTCTTGATGACGCGATCGAGCGACACGAAATGCTGGCCGTCGCCGCGCAGCGCCATGCGCACGGCGTTGATGGCTTTCACCGACGCCATCGCGTTGCGTTCGATGCACGGCACTTGCACTAGGCCGCCCACCGGGTCGCAGGTCAGGCCCAGGTTGTGCTCCATGCCGATTTCCGCGGCGTTTTCCACCTGCTCCGGCGTGCCGCCCATGACTTCGCACAAGGCGCCTGCGGCCATGGAGCAGGCCGAGCCGACCTCGCCCTGGCAGCCGACTTCGGCGCCGGAGATCGAGGCGTTGAGCTTGAACAGGATGCCGATGGCGCCGGCGGTGAGCAGGAAGCGAACGATGCCGTCTTCGTTGGCGCCCGGCACGAAGCGCGCGTAGTAATGCATCACCGCCGGGATGATGCCGGCCGCGCCGTTGGTCGGCGCGGTGACCACGCGGCCGCCGGCCGCGTTCTCCTCGTTCACCGCCAGCGCGTAGAGGTTGACCCAGTCCATCACCGTCAGCGGGTCGCGCATCGCGGCTTCCGGCTCCGCCAGCAGTTTTTTGTGCATGTCGGCGGCGCGGCGCTTGACCTTCATGCCGCCCGGCAGGATGCCCTCGCGCTCGCAGCCGCGTTTGACACAGGCCTGCATCACGCTCCAGATATTGAGCAGGCCGGCGCGCACTTCTTCCTCGCTGCGCCAGGACAGTTCGTTTTCCAGCATGATCTGGCTGATGCTCTTGCCGTGGCGCTGGCACAGCGCCAGCAGCTCCGCCGCGCTCTTGAACGGGTGTTTCAGTTCGGTCACGCCCGGCGGCGCGAAGCCGGCGTCGATGGCGGCTTCATCCACCACGAAGCCGCCGCCCACCGAGTAATAGGCGCGCTTGGACAGGCTTTGGCCGGCGGCGTCGAAGGCTTCGAAGATCATGCCGTTGGGGTGGTAGGGCAGAGTCTTTTTCTTGTGCAGGATCAGGTGTTCGCCTTCCACGAACGGCACCGCGCGGCTGCCCAGCAGGCGGATCTGGCGCGAGGCGCGGATGGCTTCCAGCATGCCGTCCACCGCGTCGGTATCGACAAGGTCTGGCTGCTCGCCCTGCAGGCCCAGAAGCACGGCCACATCGGTGCCGTGACCCTTGCCGGTGGCGCCCAGCGAGCCGAACATTTCGGCATGGACGCGGGCGGTATCCGCCAGCTGGCCGTTCTTTTCCAGGCGGCTGACGAACTGGCGGGCGGCGCGCATCGGCCCCACGGTGTGGGAGCTGGACGGGCCGATGCCAATCTTGAACAAATCGAAAACACTGATGGCCATGATAATGCTTCTCTTAAGGGGAAAACCCCGGATCGGGTCCGGGTTGTTGTCGGGCAACGCCCCGCGCGGACGCGGTTGGTTGTCGCTTAATGTTGGTATAGGCGATTCCCTCTTTCGCCATGGGCGAGGGATGCTTTTGCTTCGTTGTTTGGCCGGCGGCGCCAGCGTGCGCAAGGTTACCGTAGCATGCCGGCGCTGGCCACCCTGCCGGCAACAGGGGCTTTTCCGATTTTGAGGCGGCGCATGTTGCTTGTTTGACAATTAAGACTATAAATACCCTAAGTAAATTTCCCTAACCTTTAACTGGTGTCGGGGCGTATCGCGTCGAGGAGCTTCCATGACCATTACCAAACGGTTGCTGTTGACCATCGTGCTGGCCCTGATCGCCATGTTGCTGGTGGGCGGCCAGGGCTTGTGGCAGCAAAGGCAGGCGAATGACCGTTTCAATTATCTGAAGGTCAACACCTTCCCCAGCATCCACGCGCTGGACGACGCCAAGGAGGCGTTCGCCGAGTCGCGGTTGACCGTCGCGCGCAGCGTGGCCCTTACCGACCCGGCGGCGAAGGCCGCGCAGCAGGCGGCGGTGGCCGACCTGGACAAGCGCATCGACGCCGCGCTGGCGGAATACGAGAAGGACCTGATCTCCAACGACGCGGACCGCAAGCTGCTGAACGTGGATCGGGACCTGCTGGCCAAGTACCGCGCCACGCGCGAGCAATACCAGCAGGCTCTGCACGCCAACAACGTGGCGCAGGCCGACAAGCTGATGACCGCCGAAATGGCGGACGAAGGCAAGGCGCTCAACCAGGCTTTTCTCGATCACATCGAATTCAATTACAAGCTGGCCGAAAGCCTGAACAAGGACAATGAAGCCGCCTACCAGGCCGCGCAGTGGCAGTCCTCGCTGGTGGTGGTGCTGGCTGTGCTGATTTGCGGCGGCCTCAGCACGCATCTTTACCTGAATATCCGCAGCAGCCTGGAACAGATATTGAACACGATGCAAACCGTGCGCACCTCGCTGGACTTCCGGCTGCGGGTGCCGATCGCGCGCATGGACGAAATCGGCAAGGCCGCGGCCGCTTTCAACGAGCTGATGGGACGTTTGCAGCAAAGCTTTCAGGAAATCAAGCACAGCGTGACCGCGATGGAGCAGTCCATCGTGCACATGGCGGCCTCATCCAGCGACATTGCCAGCAGTTCGGTGCAGCAAAGCGAATCCGCCTCCGCCATGGCGGCGGCGGTGGAAGAGGTCACCGTCAGCATCAATCATGTCGCCGACCGCGCGCATGAGGCCAATACCCAGGCGCGCGAGGCCGGCGAAAGCGCCGATCGCGGCAGCCACGTGGTGCTGGGCGCGGTGCGCGGCATCACCTCGGTGGCGGAATCCATCAACGACGCCGCCGGCCGCATCGGCAAGCTGCGCGAGGACAGCGCCACCATCGCCACCGTGCTGGGGGTGATCAAGGATATCGCCGATCAAACCAATCTGCTGGCCTTGAACGCGGCGATCGAAGCGGCTCGCGCCGGCGAAATGGGCCGCGGCTTCGCGGTGGTGGCGGACGAAGTGCGCAAGCTGGCGGAACGCACCGCCAGCTCCACTACCGAGATTTCCGGCGTCATCGACAAGATGCAGCAGGGCACCGAAGCCGCTGTCAACAGCATGGAGCAGGTGGTGGTGCGGGTGAATCAGGAGGCGGAAAACGCGCGCGGCGCCAGCGAGGCCATCCAGCAGATCAAGAGCAATTCCAGCCAGGCGATGACGCTGGTCAGCGAGATTTCGGACAGCATCGTGGAGCAGGGCAGCGCCAGCAACACCATCGCGCAGAAGGTGGAGCAGATCGCGCAAATGGCGGAGGCCAACTCCAAAGCTTCGTCGGAATCGGCCAGCTCCGCCATGCAGTTGCGCGAGCAGGCCGGGCATATCCAGAAAACGGTGGCGCAATATCAGGTATGAGCGCGGGGCAAGCGCAAAACAGGGCCGCGCGGCGTTTGCCGCGCGGCCCTGTCCTTTATGGGCGGCCCGCCTGCGAAGCAAGGCCGCCCGGT
Source organism: Xenophilus sp. AP218F (assembly GCA_002213445.1). GTDB lineage: Bacteria > Pseudomonadota > Gammaproteobacteria > Burkholderiales > Chromobacteriaceae > Chromobacterium. The sequence continues at coordinate 61,065 of NJIE01000030.1, forward strand.
CTTTTGCCGGCTTAGCCGACCAGACGCATCTTGAAGGTCTTGCCCTTGATCTTGCCGCCGGACAAACGCGCCAGCGCCTGCTCGGCGATATCGCGTTCCAGCGCCACGAAGCTGGCGAATTCGAAAATGTTGATCTTGCCGATCTGGCTGCCCTGGAAGCCGGCGTCGCCGGTCAGCGCGCCCAGCAAGTCGCCCGGGCGCAGCTTTTCGCGTTTGCCGCCGGCGATCTCCAGCGTCACCATCGGCGGCAGCAGGGGGCCGCCGGGCGCCGGGGTGAGCTCGTCTACCTCGGCCCAGGTCAGCTCCGCCTTCTGGTAATCCTCGATCTGGGTCAGGCGTCGCGCGTCGCTGTCTGTCGCCAGCGTCATCGCCAGGCCGTGCTCGCCGCCGCGGCCGGTGCGGCCGATGCGATGGATGTGCACTTCCGGGTCGTGGCTGACGTCGACGTTGATCACCAGATCCAGGTCCTTGATGTCCAGACCGCGGGCGGCCACATCGGTGGCCACCAGCACCGTGGCGCTCTTGTTGGCGAAGCGCAGCAGAATCTGGTCGCGCTCGCGCTGCTCCAGGTCGCCGTATAGCGCCAGCGCGTAAAAGCCGGCGGCCTGCAGCTCGCGCACCAGCTCCTTGCAGCGCTCCTTGGTGTTGCAGAACGCCAGCGCCGAGGCGGGGCGCACGTGGCGCAGGATGCGGGCGACGGTGTCTAGGCGGGTTTCCGGCTTGACCTTGTAGAACCATTGCTCGATGTGATCGGCGCTGTGCAGCGATTCCACCTTCACTTCCACCGGGTTCTTCAGGAACTGCGCGCTCGCTTTGCGGATGTCTTCCGGGTAGGTGGCGGAGAACAGCAGCGTCTGGCGGTTGCGCGGGCAGGCGCGCACGATGCCGACGATTTCCTCGATGAAGCCCATGTCCACCATGCGGTCGGCTTCGTCCAGCACCAGGGTTTTCACGCCGGCCAGGTTCAGCGTTTCGCGGAACAGATGGTCCTGCAACCGGCCGGGCGTGCCCACCACGATGTGAGCGCCGTGCTCCAGCGAGCCGATTTGCGGACCCATCGGCGTGCCGCCGGTCAGCGTCACCACCTTGATGTTGTCGATGGCGCGCGCCAGACGGCGGATTTCCTGCGCCACCTGTTCCGCCAGTTCGCGGGTGGGGCACAACACCAGGCCCTGCACGCCGAACCAGCGCGGATTGAGGCTGGCCAGGAGGCCCAAGCCGAAGGCCGCGGTCTTGCCGCTGCCGGTCTTGGCCTGGGCAATCAGGTCGCGGCCATCCAGGATGGCGGGCAGGCTTTCGGCCTGGATCGGCGTCATGCTGTGATAGCCCAGGCTATCCAGGTTGGTCAGCAGGGCGCTGGGCAGGGGCAGGGAAGAAAAAGCGGCTTTTTTCACAATGGCTTGGCGTAATGCGGTAAAGGGCTGGCAGTGTAACAGGCTCGGGGCGGAATTGGCCAAACTTGTCGCGGTTTGGCCCGTCCCTGGCGCGTTTTACACCTTGAAGCGCGAAACCGAATCGCTTAGCCGCTGGGCCAGCGCTTCCAGTTCTTCCGCGGCGTTGACGGTTTGCTGGATTTCGGCGTCGTTGGTGCGCGCCATGTCGGCGATGGTGTCTATGCTTTCGTTTACGGTGCGGCTGGTCAGGCGCTGCTGCTCGGTAACCTGCACGATCTGCTGCAGGCCCTGGCGCACTTCCGCCACCGACTGGTTGGCGGCCGCCAGCACGTTGGCGACGGTGTCGGTGGAGCGACGGCTGGCCTCCAGCGAACTGAGCCCCGCGGCGACGGCTTCGCGCACCGCGTCGGTCTTGCTGTTGAGCGAGCTGGTGACGGTGTCGATCTCGCTGGCCGAGCGGGCGGACTTTTCCGCCAGCTTGCGCACTTCGTCGGCCACCACCGCGAAGCCGCGGCCCTGCTCTCCGGCGCGCGCGGCTTCGATGGCGGCGTTGAGCGCCAGCAAGTTGGTCTGCTCGGCGATTTCGCGCACTTCCTTGGTCATATTGGTGATCACCGCGGTGGAGCTGACCAGATCGCTTTCGGCTTCGGCCATCAGCTGCACGGCCCGTTCCGCCTGGCCAACTTCCTTTTGCAGCTGCGCGAGGCTTTGCCGGCCCTGCTCGGAGCGTTTCAGGCTTTCGTCGGCGCCGGCGTTGACCTGGTCGGCCTGGCCGGCGATTTCGCCGATGTGCACCGCCAGCTGCTCCACCGCGCCGGCTGCCGCCTGAGACTGGGCGTTCTGCTGGTGCGAGCTGGCGGCCAGCTGGTTGGCCCCGCCGGCGAGCTGGCGCGACGCTTCGGTGACGGCGCGGGCGGAATCGCCCACCTGGCGCACCAGATCGGCGATGGCGCTCAGCATCTGGTTGAAGTAGCTGGCAGTGATGCCGATCTCGTCCTTGTGGTCGGCGCGCAGGCGGCGGGTGAGGTCGCCTTCGCCCTTGGCCAGCTCGGCGAGGCCGGCGGCCATGGCGTTGAGCGGGCGGGTGACGAAGCGGCGGATGAACAGATAGACCACCGCCATCATCGGCAGTGAGGCGAACAGGGCGAACAGGATGCTCTGGGTGCGGAAGTCGTCTACCGCCGCGTACGGTTTTTCCAGCGAGATGCGCATGCTGACCACGCCCAGCGGGGTTTTCTCCGGCACCAGGTGGCAGGCGATGCAATTTTTGCCCAGGTAGTTTTTCGAGGCGAGGGCGGGGTAGACCACGCGCAGGTGTTCGCCCAGTTGCGGGGTGGTTTCGATCTGGATGTGGGGCTTGCCGTCGGCCAGCGCGGCGCGTTCGACATCGTCGCTGGCGCGGCTTTTCTCGCCGGCGTTGCCCGGCCCGAACTGCTTGCTGACCGCTTCGCCGCGGATCACGCGCAGGTCGCGGACTGCCGACAGTTCCTTGATCTGGTCGAGGAAGACGTCGCGCTGGCCGACGGTGCCGGTGATCATCATCCCGGTCAGGCCGGCCAGCGTCATTTCATTCATGCTGAAGGCCAGGTCTTTGGCTTGTTCGACGGCGATATCGCGGCTGGCCCGGGTTTCCCAGGCGATCAGGCCGCCCCAGGCCAGTATCAGACAGCACCAGATGGCGCCGGTCAAACGCAGCCAGATCGGCCAATCCGAAAATTTTCTCATTGCTTGCCTCGGACGCGGCGGCGTCCGCTCTCCTCTGTGTATGGGTTTCGCCCTTTGCCTTGTCGATTGGCGGTTTGTTCTGGGCGAGTCTGGCAATAATATCCTGATAATGACAAGTGAAAATTGGCTCAAGTCAAAGTTTGCGCCCAATCGGCATGCTATGGCGCGCGCAGGCGGCGGTTTTGCCGGCCAGGCTTGGGTTCTTGGCGGTTTTCTGCAACAATCGCGCCCTTGTTGCTTTTAATAGTAGTCAATAGATTGATAAGGGGTATCAGATGAATCCAGCGGAACAAGGGCGCGTCGCCGTCATCGGCGCGGGGCCGGCCGGCTTGAGCGCGGCCGAGGCGCTGGCGGCCCGCGGCGCGGCGGTGGACGTGTACGACGCGATGCCCTCTGTGGGCCGCAAATTCCTGCTGGCCGGCATTGGCGGCCTGAATCTGACCCATTCCGAACCCTATGCCGACTTTGTCGGCCGTTACGGCGCGCGGCGCGCGGAAATCGACGCGCTGCTGCGCGGTTTCGACGCCGACGCGCTGCGCGCCTGGGCGGGCGATCTGGGCGTGGAAACCTTTGTCGGCAGTTCCGGCCGGGTGTTCCCGCGCGAGATGAAAGCCGCGCCCTTGCTGCGCGCCTGGCTGGTCCGCTTGCGCGCAGCCGGCGTGCGCATCCATGTCCGCCACCGCTGGCTGGGCTGGTCCGAGGACGGCGGCTTGCGTTTCGCCGCGCCCGATGGCGAGACGCAGGCGAGGCCCGACGCGGTGGTGCTGGCGCTGGGCGGCGGCAGCTGGAAAAAGCTCGGCTCCGACGGCGCCTGGTGGCCGTGGCTGGCGGAAAAAGGCGTGGCGCTGGCGCCGCTCAAGCCGGCCAACTGCGGTTTCGATGCGGCATGGAGCGCGTATTTCGCCGAAAAATTCGCCGGCGAGCCGGTCAAGTCGGTGGGCTTGCGCATGCGCTGCGCCGATGGCCGCGCGTTTGAACGCGTGGGCGAGTTCGTGATCACCGCCGGCGGGGTGGAAGGCAGCCTGATTTACGCCTGCTCGGCGCTGCTGCGCGATGAAATCGAACTGCGCGGCGAGGCGGTGTGCCATCTGGATTTGATGCCGGCCTGGGACGAGGCCAAGGTGCTGGCCGAAGTCAGCCATCCGCGCGGTTCGCGTTCCTTGTCCAGCCACCTGCAAAGCCGGCTGGGCCTCAAGGGCGCGCGCGCCGGTCTGCTGCGCGAGTGTCTGGACAGGGAAGCTTTCCAGGACCCGCGCCGACTGGCCGCCGCGATCAAGCGCCTGCCGCTGCGCCTGGTCGCGCCAAGGCCCATCGACGAGGCGATCAGCACCGCGGGCGGCGTGTATTTCGAAGCGCTGGACGCAAGGCAGATGCTCGCGGCCCTGCCCGGGGTGTTCTGCGCCGGCGAAATGCTGGATTGGGAAGCGCCGACCGGCGGGTATCTGCTGACCGCTTGTTTCGCCAGCGGCCGGGCGGCCGGCTTGGGCGCGGCCGATTGGCTGGCCGCGCGGCGGGGCTGACAGGCCGGCGGATAAAAATAGTTTTACTTGAGACTGAAAAACGGCAGTGAGAAAATACCCGGATTGAATATTATCTGATCCATCCGCGTTTTTTCTTGCTTGCCATGAGTGATCAAGACAATCCCTGCCAGTCCTGCGGCGCGTGCTGCGCCCACTACCGCGTTTCTTTCTACTGGGCCGAAGCCGATGACGGCGGCGGCGCCACTCCCCATCAGATGACCGAAAAGCTGGACGCCTGGAGCCGCTGCATGCGCGGCACCTGGTCCAGCCGGCCGCGTTGCTGCGCCCTGCGCGGCGAGATCGGCGCGGCGGTCGCTTGCGACATCTATCCGCAACGCCCGACGCCTTGCCGCGAGGTGATCGCCGGCTCCGCGCAGTGCGCGCAGGCGCGCCGTTGCCACGGCTTGCCGGTCTTGAGCCCGCAGCCGGCGCTGGCTTAAACGACGCCGCCCGCCAAGCGAAGCGGCCTTACGACGCGTCCGTGCCGCCTTCCGCCTGCTGGCGGGCGGCGGCCTCGCGCAGCTTGTCCTTTTTGCTCTTGCGCTTGCCCTTGATGCCGCCGTTGCTGTCCGGATCGGACGACGCGGCAGCGGCGGGCGCGACCGCGCAAGGCTCGAAGCCGGCGATCCGTTCGCGCGGCAGGCGCAAACCCTGGCGTTTTTCGATGAGCCGGAAGTGGGCGGCGCAATCCGCGCTGACGAAGCTGATGGCTTCGCCGCTGGCACCGGCGCGGCCGGTGCGGCCGATGCGATGGGTGTAGTCGGCCGGCGAACGCGGCAGATCGTAGTTCACCACCAGGGGCAGGCGGGCGATGTCGATGCCGCGCGCTGCCACGTCGGTGGCCACCAGCACGCGCAACTGGCCGGATTTGAGATCGGCCAGCGCCTGGCCGCGCTGGCTCTGGCTGCAATCGCCATGCAGCGCGGCGGCGGCCACGCCGTGGCGCTGCAGCTTGCCGGCCACCCGGTCCGCGGCCATGCGGCTGGCGACGAAAACCAGCGCGCGATCCCAGTCGTGGCTCTGCAGCAAATGGCGCAGCAGCATGGTGCGCTGGGCGGCGTCCACTTCGATGGCGCGCTGGCGGATGTCGGGCGCGGTGGCGGCGGTTCGCTCGATATCGATGCGCAGCGGCTGGTTCAGCAGTTTCTCGGCCAGCGCGCGCACCGCCGGCGGGAAGGTGGCGGAAAACAGCAGGTTTTGCCGGCTGGCGGGCAGCCGGGCCAGGGTTTGGGCCAACTCGTCGGCAAAGCCCAGATCCAGCAGCCGGTCGGCCTCGTCCAGCACCAGCGTCTTGACGGCGGAGAGCCGCAACGCGTTGTGGTCCAGCAAGTCCAGCAGCCGGCCGGGCGTGGCGACCACGATATCGGCGCCGCCGCGCAGCGCCATCATTTGCGGCTTGATGGATACCCCGCCGTAGACCACCGCCACTTTCAGCTTGCGCGGCAGGCCTTGGGCCAGATCGCGCAGGATGCCGCCCACTTGCGCCGCCAGCTCGCGGGTGGGCAGCAGGATCAGCGCTTGCGGCAGGCGCAAAACGGCGCGCGGGCTGGCCAGCCACTGTCGCAGCAGCGGCAGGCAAAAGGCTGCGGTTTTGCCGGAGCCAGTTTGCGCGGTGGCCAGCACGTCGCCGCCTTGCAGCACGGCGGGAATGGCGGCCTCCTGGATGGGAGTGGGTTGGGCATAGCCTTGCGCGAGGGCGGACTGGGCCAGGTCGGGCGGCAGGCCCAGAGAGGTGAATGGCATGTGTCGGAACGGCGATTTCGGAGAGTGGGGGCGCAAGGCCCAAGGCGGCAGGAGTATCGGCCGCGCCGGCCGCTCGGTCAAGAACGGCGTGGCGCTTGCGTCCAACTTGTCAGCGCGGCGCGCCGTTTGCGGGTAAGATCCGGGCTCGTTACTTGATAAAGCCATTCGCCCATGCAAACAGAAGTCCAAGAGAAACCCCGTTACGCCATCGTCGCCGCGGTGCAACTGCCGGAAGTCGGCGACGTCGAGTTCGAAGCCTCGCTCGCCGAGCTGCGCGAGCTGGCCAAGACCCTGGGCTTCCAGGTGGTGCGGACCTTTGTGCAAAAGCGGGCCGGCTTTGACCGCACCGCCTATCTGGGCGTGGGCAAGCTGGAGGAGATCAGCATGTTCGTCAAGCGCGGCATCCGCGCGGATGAACTGGCTGACGATCCGCAAGACCGGGACGCCAGCGCCGTCGAGATCGACGCGTTGCTGGTGGATCATGAAATCTCGCCGTCGCAGGCGCGCAATCTGGAGCTGGCCGTCGGCTGCGAGGTGATGGACCGCACCATGGTCATCCTGGAGATTTTCCACCGCAACGCCCGCTCGCGCGCGGCGCGCGCCCAGGTGGAAATCGCCCGCCTCGGCTATATGGCCCCGCGCTTGCGCGAAGCGGCCAAGCTGGCCGGGCCGCAAGGCCGGCAGCGCAGCGGCATGGGCGGTCGCGGCGCCGGCGAATCGCATACCGAACTGGACCGCCGCAAGGTGCGCGATCGCATCGCCGAGCTGCAGCGCGAAATCATCGCCATGGAGCTGGAGCGCAAGACCCAGCGCGCGCGCCGTCTGGAACGGCAGGGCATCGGCCTAGGCGGGGTTTCGCTGGTCGGTTACACCAATGCCGGCAAATCCACGCTGATGCGGGCGCTGACCGGCAGCGAGGTGCTGGTGGCCAACAAGCTGTTCGCCACGCTGGACACCACGGTGCGCGTGCTGTACCCGGAAAGCGTGCCGCGGGTGCTGGTCAGCGACACGGTGGGCTTCATCAAGAACCTGCCTCACGGCTTGGTGGCCTCGTTCAAGTCCACGCTGGAAGAGGCGCTGGACGCCTCGCTGCTCTTGCACGTAATCGACGCCAGCGACCCGGGCTTCCAGCGCCAGCTGGAAGTCACCGACGAAGTGCTGCGCGAAATCGGCGCGGACGTCGTGCCGCGCATCCGCGTGTTCAACAAGGTCGATCAGGTCGGCGACGAAGCCGAGCAGGCGGCCTGGGCGGCGGAATTGCAGGCGCGCCACCCCGGTTGCGTGGTGATGAGCGCGCGCCGTCCGGAAGAAGTAGCCAGCCTGCGCGCGGCCATTGTTTCCTTCTTCCAGCAGGATCTGGTGGAAGAAGAGCTGCTGTTGCCGTGGTCGGCCCAACAGCTGCGCGGCGACATCTACAGCCACTGCGAGGTGCTGGAAGAGCGCGCCGAAGAAGAGGGCAGCTGGTTTCGCGTGCGCGGCGAGCCGGACAAACTGCGCGCCCTGCGCGAGCGGCTCGATCCGGGCTCCCAGGGCCGGGAAAAAGAGTACTGGGAACTCTGATCCGCCGCGGCGAATTCCGCCAAGACTTGCGCTGCCGGCTTCGCATCGTCACGCGGCACGCGCCGCCGCTGGGCGAGCGGCTGGAAGATTCTGCCGCAGCTGATCAACCATTATCTGGCCCACTACACCCGCAAATGCCAGAAGCCCGCGCCGCGACTCACCGCTTCGCCCCCTGACTCTCGCCTGTCGGCGATGCGGCGGTTTGGCGCGCGCCGCCTGGCGGCTCCGGCCGGCGGTCTTCTCGCGGCGGCGGCGCTTAAGCCGCGATCGACGCGCGCAACAGGTCTTGCAGCAGCGGCGGCAAAAACTGGCGCTGAACCGTGATGGCGTAGAAGGTTTCTTCCACCCGCGGCACCACGCAATACTGCTGCAGCAGACCCTTGTCCAGCTCGTCGCGCACCACGATGGCCGGCAGCAGCGCCACGCAGCCGGCGTCGCGGGCCAACAGGCGCAGCATGGCCATGTCGTCCACCTCGGCGCGAATCACCGGTTGCAAGGCCAGCTCTTCGCATAGCAGATCGAAACGCAAGCGGATCTCGCTCTTGCGGCTGGGCGCCAGCAGCGGCAAGGCCGGCAGGCCGTCGGGGAAGCGAAACGCTTGCCCCGCCGGCAAGGGCGGGCCCACCAGCACCACCGGCTGGCGCGCCAGCGTGCGGCAGCGCCACGGTTGCCGGTCGTCGCCCAGGGCCGGCCGGTTGGACAACACCACGTCCAGCTCATGCGCCTTGAGCCGTTGCAGCAACTCCTCCAGGCTGCCCGATTCCAGCACCAGCCGCACATCGGCTTCTTTCAGCACCGGCCGCAAAAACCACTCCTGGAAGTTGCGCGACAGCGTGGCCACGCTGCCTATGCGCAAGACGCCGCCGCCGGCGCCGGAGGCGGCGGCAGCCAGTAGTTCGTTGCCCAGCGCGAAGATATCCTCGGCGTAGCGCAACACCGCCGCGCCCAGCCCGGTCAGCCGCAGCTTGCGGCCTTCGCGCAGAAACAGCGGCTGGCCCAGCTGCTCCTCCAGCTGGCGGATTTGCGCGGACAGCGCCGACTGCGAAACATGCAGTTTTTCGGCGGCGCGCGTCAGGTGGCCTTCGCTGGCCACCGCCCAGAAAGCATGCAAATGATGATAGTTGAGCCGGTTCATCGTTCCAAAATAAAGAATGAAAACTAATATTTAATCTATTTTACGGAACATAATTCGTCAGGCAAAGTGCGAGCAGGATAAAAAACGGAGCCCATCATGCCCCAAGCCCTGCTTGCCGCATTGCCGCTCGCCATCGCCCTGGCCTGGCTGTTGCCCGTCCTGTGGCCCGGCCGCGGCTTGCAACGCCACTGGCTGGCGGCCGAAATCGCCGCGCTGGCCGGCGGCCTGTTGCTGCTTCCCCTGATCTTCCTGCCCGCGCCTGCGCCGTGGTTCGCCGCCGCGTGGCTGATGCAGGCGCTGATCCAGCTGCTGGGCTGGATGGTGTTGCGCTACTCGCGCCGCTATATGCAAGGCGAGCCGGGCCAGACCCGTTTCTTGCGCGCCATCGGCTGGCTGCTGGCGGCGGTGACGGTGGTGGTGCAAGCCAGCCATCTGGCGCTGATGGCGCTGGCCTGGATCGCTTGCAGCCTCGCCTTGCAGACGCTGCTGGCCTTTTACCCCGGCCGCCCGGCCGCGCGCCTGGCCGCGCGGCGCGAATGGCGCGCCAGCCGTCTGGCCGAGCTGCTGCTGCTGGGCGCGCTGCTGTTGTGGACCGCGGCCGGCGGCAGTTTGAGCCTGCAAACCGGCGCGCCGTTCGTGCCGGCCGGCGGCGCAGAAGGCTGCGCGGCGGCGGCAGGCTTGTTGCTGGCCGCCGCGGTGGCGATCAAGACGGCCCAGCTGCCTTTCCACGGCTGGCTGACCCAGGTGATGGAAGCGCCCACGCCGATTTCCGCGCTGCTGCACGCCGGGGTGGTCAACTTGGGCGGCATGGTGCTGATCAAGGCCGCGCCGCTGTTGCAGGCCGCGCCGGCCGCCAGCCTGCTGCTGATGCTGTGGGGCGGGGCCAGCGCGCTGCTGTGCTGCCTGGTGATGCTTACCCGCATCAGCGTCAAGCTGCGTCTGGCCTGGTCCACCTGCGCGCAGATGGGTTTCATGCTGCTGGAAATCGGCATGGGTTGGTACGCTCTGGCCCTGCTGCACCTGCTGGCGCACTCCTGCTACAAGGCCCACGCTTTCCTGCTGGCCGGCGAAACGGCGCGCGACAGCGCGGCGCGGCGCATGCTGGGCGCCGACCACGCCGACAGTCTGCCGGCTTATCTGGCGCGCGGGCTGCTGGCGGCGCTGCTGCTGGCCGCCTCGCAGTGGCTGTGGCAGCGCTGGATTCCGGCCGCGGCCTTGCCGCCGCTGTTCTGGCTGGCGATAGGCCTGGGCCTGGGCGTCTTGCTGCGCGGCTGGGCAGCTTGTTTGGCCGCGCTGGCCTTGAGCCAGGCTTACTTGCTGGCGCACGCGCTGGCGGCGCAGATCCTGCCGCTGCATGGTCCGACGCCGCCGGCGTGGGCGCAGGGCTTGCTGGCTGCGATGTTCCTGGCCGTCTTTCTGCTGCAGGGCTGGTTGCTGCGCCATCCGCAAGGCGAGCTGGCGCGCCGGGTCTATCCGCATGCCTTCGCAGGTTTCCACCTGGACGAGTGGTGGTGCATGCTTGGCCGCCGCCCGCGTCCGGCCGCCCCGATCCGCCTGAACTGGCCGCAACTGCAGGAGAGCCGCCGTGACTGATCATCGACAAGCCATAGCCCGCGCCCTGGCCGCCATCGCGCCGGCCTGGCCGCTGGACAGCCTGGTGGCCAGTTCGCCCTACTGGGGCTTGCGCGACCTGTCTTTCCGCGCGGCCGCCGACGCGCTGCGCCAGGTGGCGGACAGCCCGCTGCATCTGCCGCAGGATGAGTATCTGGCGGCGTGGCGGGGCGGCGAAATCGGCCCCGTCGCGCTGGAAGCCGCGCTGCGCGAGGCCGGCTGGCGCGATGGCGCGCAGGCCTGGCTGGCGGCCGGGCTGGGCGAGGGCGATCCGCCTGCGTCGCCGCGCCTGCTGGCGGCCTGTCTGGGCGAAGCGGCGGGGCCGCTGGACGCGCAAAGCTGGACCGATGTCATCATCCAGCAGATCAGCCAGTATTGCGCCGCCTGGTTCGACCGCGATCAGGCCAACTGGCATCTTGACCATGAAGGCGGCTTTTACGCGGCCTGGCGGGAACAGGCTCGCCACCCGTACGGCCTGAGCGCGCGGCCCGAACGGCGCGAGCAAATCCGCCGCCGGGCCGAGCGGCTGCCCGAAACCGCGGAGGCCATGCTGGCCGCCGGCCTCGCTCAGTTGCAGCCGCAGCCGCAGTGGCTGACGCCCTGGCTGCAAGCCCTGCTGATGCGCAATAACGGCTGGGCCGGCTGGTGCGCCTATCTGGGCTGGCAGGCCGGCCTGCAAGGGAAAACGGATGGCCATCTGCGCGAGCTGCTGGCCATCCAGCTGGCCTGGGAATGCCTGCTCGACGACGGGGAGCGCGGCCCAGACAGCGTCTGGGCGGCCTGGCGGGGCGATTGGGCGGCGCGCCGGCGCTGCCAGGCCGATGCCCGCGGGCTGATCTGGCAACGCGCGCATGAATTGTCCTTGCATGCCCCGCTGCTCGAGGCGCTGTGCCGCGAACGCGCCGCGGAAGACGCTGCGGAAGACGCCGCGCGTCCCGCGCTGCAAGCCGTATTCTGCATCGACGTGCGCTCCGAACCGCTGCGCCGCGCCCTGGAGGAAACCGTCCCGGACAGCCGCAGCTACGGTTTCGCCGGCTTTTTCGGCCTGCCGCTGGCGTATCGCCTGTCTGACGGCGACGCCCAGCCGCGCCTGCCGGTGTTGCTGTCGCCGGGCTGGGCAGCGGGCGCGCCGTCTGCAGCCGGGCCCGCGGCGGCGCGGCGCGGCTGGCAGGCCTTGCAGCGCTCGCCGCTCTCGGGCTTCGCGCTGGTGGAAAGCGCCGGCCTTGGCAAACTGGCCGCCTTGCTGCGGCGCAGCCGGGCGCGCGCTTATCAGCCGGACTTGCCGCAACTCGACCCCTGGCTGACGCGGCGGAGCGCCCAAGCTGTGCCGCAAGACGGGCTGGGGCTGGAGCGGCGGGTGGAAATCGTTTCCGGTCTGCTGCCGGCCATGGGCCTGTCCGGCCCGCTGGCCCCGTGGGTGCTGCTGACGGGCCACGCCAGCCACGCCAGCAACAACCCGCAGGCGGCGGCGCTGCAATGCGGGGCTTGCGGCGGCCATGGCGGCCACCAGCATGCGCGGCTCCTGGCCGGCTGGCTGAATGATCCCGCGCTGCGCGCGCGGCTGGCGGAGCGAGGCCGGCCGATTCCCGCCGATACGGTATTCCTGCCGGCATTGCATCTGACGCACAGCGACGAAATCCTGCTGCTGGACATCGAGGCGCTGCCGGCGGACGCGCGCGCGCGGCTGCCTGGCTTGAGCGCGCAGTTGCAGGCGGCGTCGGCGCTGGCGCGCCATCGCCGCGCGCCGCAGGCGGGTTTCGCGCCGGAAGCGGACGACGCCATCCTGCTGAAGAAAATGCGGCAGAAAGGCGACGACTGGGCGGAGACGCGGCCGGAGTGGGCGCTGGCCGGCAATGCGCTGTTCATCGCCGCGCCGCGCGCCAGGACGCGGGGTCTGGACCTGGGCGGCCGCGCCTTCCTGCACGAGTACGACTGGCGCGCCGACCCAGACGGCGCGGGGTTGCAGGCCATTCTGGCCGCGCCCATGGTGGTGGCGCACTGGATCAATATGCAGTACTTCGCTTCCACGGTGGACCCGCGCCGCTTCGGCAGCGGCAACAAGCTGCTGCACAATGTGGTGGGCGGCCGCATCGGCGTGTTCGAAGGCAATAGCGGCGATCTGCGCATCGGCCTCGCCTGGCAGTCGCTGCACGACGGCCAGCGGCTGCGCCACGCCCCGCTGCGGCTGGCGGCCTGCATCGACGCGCCGCCGGAGAAGCTGGCCGCCGCGCTGGCGGCGCAGCCCATTCCGCGCCAGCTGGCGGAAAACGGCTGGCTGCACCTGTATTGCCTGCACGGCGACGCGCCGCTGCGCTGGCATGCCGACGGCGGGTGGCGACATGACTGAACGGCGCGCCGCCTTGCTCACCCGCCACGGCAAGCACGCCGCGATCGCCCCGGCGCTGGCCGGCATGGGCTGGGAACTGGCGCTGGTGGACAGTTTCGATACCGACAGCCTGGGCGCCTTCACCGGCGAAATCCCGCGCGCCGGCAACCAGCGCGACGCGGCGCTGGCCAAGGCCCGGCTGGCTTGCGAGCTGAGCGGGCTGCGTTACGGACTGGGCAGCGAAGGCAGCTTCGGCGGCGATCCCTGGCTGGGTAGCTGCGGCTGGGCCAACGAGCTGTTGCTCTGCTGGGACGCGGAGCGCCGCTACGCAGTGGAAGCCTGGGCAAGCGGCCCGGAAACCAATTTCCGCGACTGGACGCTGAGCGATTTGGCCGCCTTGCCGGACATCCTGCGCCAGGCCGGCTTCCCCGCGCATGGCCTGATCGTCGGTCGGCCCGGCGAGGCGGCTTTTCACAAGGACTTGGCCACTGAGGCGGCGCTGCGCGCGCATCTGGCGCGGCATCTGACTAACGGGCCGCTGCATCTGCAAAGCGATATGCGCGCGCACCGCAATCCCACTCGCCTGGCGATGATAGAACGCTGCGCCCAGTCGCTGGCGCAGCGGCTGGCCTGCGCGTGTCCGGCGTGCGGCGCGCCGGGTTTCGGCGAGATCGCGCCGCTTCCGGGCGCGCCGTGCGAGGACTGCGGCGCGCCCACGCGCCAGCCTCGCGCCCGCCGCTGGCAATGCCCGCTTTGCCAGACCGCGCGCGAACAGAAGCTGACCGCGGCCGCGTCGCCGCAATACTGCGATCACTGCAATCCCTGAACCACAAGAGAGCCATGAAGTCACTTAGCCCCACCCCGGACGGGCTGGACCAGGCCGCCGCGCTGCTGCGCGCCGGCGAGCTGGTCGCCGTTCCCACCGAAACCGTTTACGGCCTGGCGGCCGACGCCACCCGGCCCGAGGCCGTGGCCGCCATCTTCCGCGCCAAGAACCGGCCGGCCGATCACCCGCTGATCGCGCACTTGCCCGGCCTTGAGCAACTGCATGAATGGGCCGCGCGCGTCCCGGACTGCGCCTGGCCGGTGATCGAACAGTTCTGGCCCGGCCCGCTGACCCTGGTGCTGCCTGCCAGCGACAAGGTGCCGGCCATCGTCAACGCCGGGCAAGACACGGTGGCTCTGCGCTGGTCCAGCCATCCGCTGCTGCAAGCTTTGCTGGACCGGCTGCGGCGGCCGGTAGCGGCGCCGTCGGCCAACCCGTTCTGTCGCATCAGCCCGACCTGCGCCGAGCATGTGCGCGCCCATCTGGCAGGCCGCATCGCCGCCGTGGTGGACGGCGGCCCGTGCGAAGTGGGCATCGAATCCACCATTCTGGACCTGAGCGGCGCGCGGCCGGCCATCCTGCGTCCCGGCGCGATCACCGCCGCCATGCTGGCGCCTTATCTGGATCTGGCGGAAGCCGGCGCGCCCGACGCGCCGCGGGTGCCCGGCAATCTGGCCTCGCACTACGCGCCGCGCCAACCGTGCTACCGGCTGGAAGCCGCCGAGGCGCAGGAACTGGCGGGCGACGCCGGCTGGCGTCGCGCCGCGGTGCTGGCCATCGAGCCGCCCGCCGGCCGCTGCGGCTGGTTCAAGCGCATGCCGTCTACGCCGGAGGGCTACGCGCGGGCGTTGTACGCCGCCCTGCACGAGGCCGACGCCAGCGGCTGCCGGGTGGTCTGGATCGTGCTGCCGCCCGATGAGGAGGCCTGGCGCGCGGTGCGCGACCGGCTGCGCCGCGCCGCCCGTCCCTTGTCCGGATAAGCAAGCCGGGGCGTAAAAAAACCCGCGCTCGCGCGCGGGTCAGAGACGAAAGAGGACCAGTCGGACGGATCAGTAATCCAGCTCCGCCGGGACGTTGGCCTTGCTGTCCGGCGCGGCTTCGGCCACGGTAGCGTCGGTGGTCAGGATCAGGCTGGCGATGGACGCCGCGTTTTGCAGCGCGGTGCGGGTGACCTTGGTGGGGTCGATCACGCCCATGGCCACCAGATCGCCGAACTGGCCGCTGGCGGCGTTGTAGCCATGGTTGCCTTGGCCTTCCAGCACCTTGTTGACGATCACCGACGGCTCGTCGCCTGCGTTGGCGGCGATGGCGCGCAGCGGGGCTTCCAGCGCGCGCAGCACGATCCGGATGCCGGCGTCCTGGTCGGCGTTGTCGCCTTTCAGCTCGCCCACATGGGCGCGGGCGCGCAGCAGGGCCACGCCGCCGCCGGCCACGATGCCTTCTTCCACCGCGGCGCGGGTGGCGTGCAGCGCGTCGTCCACGCGGTCTTTCTTCTCCTTCATTTCCACTTCGGTGGCCGCGCCGATGCGGATCACCGCCACGCCGCCGGACAGCTTGGCCACGCGCTCCTGCAGCTTCTCGCGGTCATAGTCGCTGCTGGCTGCGTCGATCTGCGCCCGGATGGCCTGTACGCGGGCGTCGATCTTGGCCTTGTCGCCGGCGCCGTCGATGATGGTGGTGTTTTCCTTGCCGATTTCCACGCGCTTGGCGCTGCCCAGCTCGGCCAGGCCGGCTTTTTCCAGCGTCAGGCCGGTTTCCTCGGCGATGACGGCGCCGCCGGTGAGGATGGCGATGTCTTCCAGCATGGCCTTGCGGCGGTCGCCGAAGCCCGGCGCCTTCACCGCGGCCACCTTGAGGATGCCGCGCATGCTGTTCACCACCAGGGTGGCCAGCGCTTCGCCTTCCACGTCTTCGGCGATGATCAGCAGCGGCTTGCCGGCCTTGGCCACTTGCTCCAGCACCGGCAGCAGGTCGCGGATCGCGCTGATCTTCTTGTCGCAGAGCAGCACCAGCGGGTCTTCCAGCACGGCGGTCTGCTTTTCCGGATCGGTGATGAAGTAGGGCGACAGATAGCCGCGGTCGAACTGCATGCCCTCGACCACCGCCAGCTCGTTGTCCAGCGACTTGCCGTCCTCGACGGTGATCACGCCTTCCTTGCCCACCTTGTCCATCGCGTCGGCGATGATCTTGCCGATGGCCTCGTCGGAGTTGGCCGACAGCGCGGCCACCTGGGCGGTTTCCTTGCTGTTGGTCACCGGTTTGGACAGCGCTTGCAGCTCCTTGATGACGGCATGGACGGCTTTGTCGATGCCGCGCTTCAGATCCATCGGGTTCATGCCGGAGGCGACGTACTTCATGCCTTCCTGCACGATGGCCTGGGCCAGCACGGTGGCGGTGGTGGTGCCGTCGCCCGCCACGTCGGCGGTTTTGGACGCCACTTCCTTCACCATCTGCGCGCCCATGTTCTCGAACTTGTCCTTCAGCTCGATTTCCTTGGCGACGGACACGCCGTCCTTGGTGATGTGCGGCGCGCCGAAGCTGCGGGCCAGCAGCACGTTGCGGCCTTTCGGGCCCAGGGTGACTTTGACGGCATCGGCCAGCACATTGACGCCGTTGACGATGCGTTCACGGGCGTTGTCGTGGAAGCGGACTTCTTTCGCAGCCATGGTTTAACTCCTGTGATGAATGTAAGCAATCAGGCAGCCTTGCGGCCGGATTCGGACACGCCTTCGATCACGCCGAAGACGTCTTCTTCGCGCAGCACCAGGTATTCCTGGTCGTCCAGCTTGACGGTCTGGCCGCCGTATTTGCCGAACAATACCTGGTCGCCCGCTTTCAGCTGCATCGGCAGCAGCGTGCCGTCCGCCAGGCGCTTGCCCGGGCCGACCGCCAGCACTTCGCCCTGCTCGGGCTTTTCGGCGGCGCTATCGGGGATGACGATGCCGGAAGCCGTCTGGCGGACCTTTTCGACCCGCTTGACGATAATCCGGTCGTGCAGAGGACGGATTTGCATATCAATCTCCTGTTCGATTCAGATCATTGGAAACGGTAGATGAGACCGGCCGGGCAGCGGCGCGAAAAGGCCCGCGCCGACCGGTCAAGCGCAGCCATGAAGGCTGACGGGTGACCAAGTAAGGGCGGGCCGAAAACTTTTCAAGAGGTTTTTTTCAGACAGATCCGCCCGGGACAATGATGCGCTCGACGCGGCCGAAGCGGTATTCGGTTCGGGCCGCCTTGCCGCCTCGGCAGGGGCGCGGGGCGATCGGGCAGGGCGGCGCGCGCAGCCCTTCCGCGCCCAGGGTGTCGTCTTCGGCCAGTTCGCGCCACAGCCCGCCGTGGACGGGGCGGAACTGCCAGCGCACATAACCGCGGCGGGCGGCCAGCCTCATCAGCTCCGGGCTGTCCGGCGCTTCCGCCATGACGCTCTCCAGTCCATCCAGCGGCGGCAAGTCGCCAAACGCCTGGCGGCAGGCCAGCGCTTCGCCAGCGGCCGCGCCTATGGTGTTGCAGCCGCGCCGCTCGTCGCGCGACAGGCTCCAGGCGCCCAGTCGCCAGGCCGCGTCCAGGATCTCCTCTTCCAGCAGCGAGAGCGCGTTCCAGCGGCGCGTCAGCTGCAGGGCGGACGCCGGAACTTGCCGGAAAGCCGCTTGGTCGGCGGGCGCGCGGCCGGAGTCTGTCTGGCGGAAGCCATGCCAATGCAGCATCAGCAGCAAGGGGGTATCGGGAAAAGGCACAGCGCTGACGCTGATCGCGAACAGCGGCAGGCGCATGTGACGGATCTGGGCGGACAAGGTATCGAACAATTCCATGGCGACGCTCCATGACGAGGCATGCGAAGGCATGTTCTGATCATAAAAAGCCCGCCCGATATCGGCAAGGACGGGCATGCGCGCGCCGCTCGTCTAGCGCCAGCCTTGCAGCCATTGGGCCGCATCGCGCAACGCTCGCCACGGCAGCTGCCGCTGCCGGCGGGTGTGCACCGCCTCCAGCGTCACCGTCTCCACCGGTGCGTCGGGGGCGGGACGGCCCAGCGCCACCACCAGGAAATGCTTTTCCTTGTTTTGCGGCGCGGCGGCGGTCCATTTGCTCAGCAGCAGTTTTTCCGGATTGAGCCGCCTAGTTGTCGTCACGGTCCTGCCTCACCCAGATGAGTTTCTCCGCCGGCACGCCCAGCCTGGCCGCCACCGCCAGCAGGGCGGGCCTGGCGGCCGCGGCGGGCTGCTTGTCGCGCGACAATAGCCACAGGTAATCCTGGTCTGGCCCGACCACTACCGCCCAGCGATAGCCGGGATCCAGCGCCGCGATGTGGTAGCCGCCGTAAAACGGCCCGAAGAACGACACCCGCAGCGAGCCGACGTCGGCCGCGCCGTTGAACCAGGCCTTGCCCACCGCCTCGCGCCAGCTGGCGGTGGCGGCGTCGTAGCCGCGATTGACCACGCGGATGCTGCCGTCGGCATTGCGGCTGTAATCGGCGCTGACGGCTTGCAGGCCGCGCTCGAAGCGGTGATCGAGGCGGGCGATTTCATACCAGCGTCCCTGGTAGCGGTCCAGCTGGAAGCCCTGCGCCGGGATGATGCCGGGCGGCGGCGCGGTGTCGCAGCCGGCCAGGGGCAGCAGGGCCAGGGCGAACAGCGCGAGATGTTTTTTCAGCATGATGTGCCTCACAGTGCGTCGAGATCGGCTTGCAGCTCGGCGGCGCGCGCGGCGATGGCGTCGCGTTCGGCTGCCGGCAGTTTGTCCAGTTGGCGATAGACCAGGGCCAGCCGGGGATTGGCGGCCAATCGCTCGCGGTGGCGTTGGAAAAAATCCCAGTACAAGGCGTTGAACGGGCAGGCGTCGGCGCCGATTCGCTGTCTGGGCCGGTAGCGGCAGCCGGCGCAGTAGTCGCTCATCCGGCCGATATAGGCGGCGCTGCCGGCGTAGGGCTTGCTGCCGAGCAGCCCGCCGTCGGCGAACTGGCTCATGCCCAGCGTGTTGGGCAGCTCCACCCATTCGAAGGCGTCGATATAGACGCCCAGATACCATTCATGCAGCGCCTGCGGCGACAGGCCGGCGATCAGGCCGAAATTGCCGATCACCATCAAGCGCTGGATGTGATGGGCGTAAGCGTCCTCCAGCGATTGGCCGATGGCGTGGGCGAGGCAGCGCATGCCGGTGTCGCCGTCCCAGAACCAGCGCGGCAAGGGCAGCTGGTGATCCAGCGCGTTGCTGTCGCGGTAGCCGGGCATTTTGGCCCAGTAGACGCCGCGCACGTACTCGCGCCAACCCAGTATCTGCCGCGCAAAGCCTTCCACGCCGGCCAGCGGCGCGCGGCCGGCGCGCCAGGCCGCGATGGCGGCGTCCACCGCTTCGCGCGGGTTCAGCATCTTCGTGTTGAGCGCGAAGGACAGCAGCGAATGGAACAGGCGGCGGGCGCGCGGGCTCATCGCGTCCTGATAGGCGCCGAAATGCGGCAGCGCGTGTTCGACAAAGGCTTGCAGCTGGGCCAGCGCCTCGGCGCGGTTGAGCGGCCAGCGCAATGCGTCCGCCCGCGGCTGGCCGAAACTCTTTACCCCGGCAGCCTGGATGGTTCGCCACAACCGGCTGTGGTCGTGCGCCGGGCGCGGGTCGATGGCTTCGGGCGGGTCGCCCGGCCAGCGTTGCCGGTTGTCGGCGTCGAAATTCCAGCGCCCGCCGACGGGTTCGCCGTCGTCGTCCAGCAAAACCCGGTGCTTGCGGCGCAGCTGGCGATAAAAGGTTTCCTGCCGCCATTGCCGTCGCGCGCCGAAAAACGCGGCCGCTTCGCCGCGCGCGGTGTAGAAGTGTTCGCTGTCCGCCATGCGGCAGGGGATGGCGAGGCCGGCCGCCCAGTCCGCCAGCAGACGGTCCAGCCGCCACTCGTCCGGAGCCTGATACTCGACCGCCGCCGCGTTGTAATGGACGATCAGCGCGTCCAGATTGCCGGTCAGCGACTGGCGATTGCTGGCGTCGTCGATGGCGACGTAGCGGACGCGATGGCCCTGCGCTTTCAAGCGGGCGGCGAAGTCGCGCATCGCGGCGAAGACGGCCAGGATTTTCTGCGCGTGGTGGCGCGCGTAGTCGGTTTCCTGGCGGATCTCCATCATCACGTGCACCACGTTGGCGTCCGGGGCGGCGAACCAGCTGTGGCAGGGGTTGAGCTGATCGCCCAGGATCAGTCGCAAGGTGGTCATCGGGCCTTATCTTTCCCGCGGCGGCAGCGGTTCGAGCAATACCGGACGGCGTCCCAGTTCGCGCGCCACTTCTTGCGCCAGCTCATCGTCCGGCCGCAGGCGGCGCAGGGCCGGGACGGCAACGCGGACTTATTGCCCTTGAAGGCTGGCCGCGCCATTACGCTGCCTTGAGTCTTTTGCGCAGCCAGGCCACCGGCAGGCCCAGCACCGGTATTTTTTCGAACAGCTCTTCGGCCGCGTCCCAGTAGTCGCGGTGCAAGGCGATCTTGCCGTCGGCGTCGAACTGCAGATGGCTGCCGCCGTGGATGCTGAGCTGGCGGCCGGCGTAGATGAAATCGAAATCCCAGGTGATGAAGGCCTGATCGCCGTCGCGCAGCGCGTGGAGGATGGTGAAGCGCGGCGCGTCCAGGGTCTTGAACATGTGGCGGAATATCGCCTGGATCTTGTCGGCACCGCGCGCGTCGTTGAACGGGTCCTTGAAGCGGGCGCCGTCGGCGTAGTAGCGGACGATATCGGGCAGCGTGTCCGGCGTCAGGGTCTGATACCAGTCAAGCAGAGCCTGCCAGTCGGCTTGGGAGAGCGGTCGTTTCATGATCGTGCCAACCTCGAGAGCAAGGGCAGCCGCAGCCGGTAGGGCAGCAGCCGCAACAGTTTGAGCCAGAAAGTGAAGCGCAGGGGGAAGTGGATTTCAAACGCGCCGCGGGCGAAGCCACGCATGATGGCTCGGGCGGCCTGGCGCGGCGTGAGCAGGCCGGGCATGGCGAAGTCGTTCTTGGCGGTGAGCGCCGTGGCCACGAAACCCGGATTGATCAGGTAGACCGCCAGGCCGCGGGCGTGCAGTTCGGCGTACAGGATTTCCGCCAGATTGATCAGCGCCGCCTTGCCCGGTCCGTATACCGCCGCGCCCGGCAGCCCGGCGTAGCCGGCCACGCTGGCGATCAGCGCCACGCCGCCGCCCTGCCGGGCGAGCGAAGGCAGCGCCACCTCCAGCCCGTGGTAGACGCCCAGCAGATTGGTGTCGAACAGGCGGCGGGTCTCTTCGGCGTGCAAGTCCAGGCAGGTTTGCGGCCGGTAGTCCGCGGCGCAGAACACCACCAGATCGGGCAGGGCGGCGTCGCGCTCCAGCCGCGACCATGTCTGTCGCCAGGCGGCCGGGTCGGAAACGTCCAGCGTCTCCACCCGGGCGCGCTCATGACCGGCGGCCAGCGTCCGCATCGGCTCGGCGCGGCGGGCGGAAAGGATGACCTCGGCGCCGGCGTCCAGCAGCTCGGCGGCCAGCGCGGCGCCGATGCCGCTGGACGCGCCGATCACCCATACCCGGCGGGCGCGCCAGTCTGCGATGGCCGGATTGGGGCGCGGCATCATGGCCTGGGCTCCGGCTTGCGGAAGAACAGCGTCACCTCGCCGAGGCGGAAGCCGAACTTGCTCATTTGGGCGCGGTTGATCAGCGTGCGCTCGTCCTGCAGGAACATCCAGTCGTCGAACTGCACCTGGTATTCCTTGCCGTCCACCGGCAGCCTGAGCGTATAGCGCCAGCGCAGCGCGTTGCCGGCCGCCTCGCCGGCGGCCTCGCCTACGACGTCGTCCGCCAGGCCGCGCCAGCGCCCGCCGCCCAGCGGTTTGAGCCGCCAGACGCGCAGCTGGCGGCTGCCGTCGCTGTAGCGGAAACGTTCGGTCAGCACCAGCTCGTCGCCGCGCCGCTCGCCGTCCATATCCACGGCGAAGCGCTTCACCAGCCGGCCTTGCCGGTCCTGGAACATGCCCCAGGCTTCGGTCTTGCCAAGGAAGAACGCGCCGGGGTCCAGCAAGGGGCGGTTGGCGGCGTAATCGCTCGCCGCCGGGCCGGCGCAACCGGCCAGCAGCGCGACGAGGGCGGCGAAGGCGGCGCGCGGCATCATGCCTCCTTTTGCAACAGGAATTGCGACACGCCGATCCGGCCCTGGTCGAAACCGGCCTCGCAATAGCACAGATAAAGACGCCAGATGCGGATGAAAGCTTCGTCGAAGCCCTGCGCCCGCACCGCGTCCAGCCTGGCTTCGAAGCTCGCGCGCCAGCGGCGCAGGGTTTCGGCGTAGTCGGCTCCGAAGTCCAGCCGGTCGCGGCAACGCAGCTGGTTGCGGAGGGCTGCGCGTTCGAAGCGCTCGCGGCTTGGCAGCATGCCGCCGGGGAAGATGAACGCCTGGATGAAGTCGGCGTTGGCGCGGTAGGCCTCGAAGCGCGACTCTTCTATGGTGATGCTTTGCGCCAGCGCTTGTCCGCCCGGCTTCAGGCAGCGGCGCAAGGTATCGAAATAGCCCGGCCAGTAGCGCTCGCCCACCGCTTCGAACATTTCTATCGAGACGATGGCGTCGTATTGCCCGGACAGGTCGCGGTAGTCGCGATGTTCCAGGCGGACCAGCGGTTCGTTGGCCAGGCGGCGGCGCGCGAAGTCCAGCTGGGCGTCGGAAATGGTGATGCCGTGCACGGCCACGCCCAGGCGGGAGGCGTGTTCGGCGAAGCCGCCCCAGCCGCAGCCTATTTCCAGCACCCGCATGCCGGGCTTGAGCCGCAGTCGTTCGCAGATGCGCTGGTATTTGCGGGTTTGCGCCTGAGCCAGGGGCTGGGCGTAGTCGCCGTCGAACCAGGCGCTGGAATAGGTCCAGCCGGCGTCCAGCCATAGCTGGTAGAAATCGTTGCCGATATCGTAATGGGCGTGGATGTTGCGCCGGCTGCCGCGCCGGCTGTTGCCGCGCAGCAGGTGGCGCAGCCGGTGCCACAAGCGGGTGGCCAGCTTGCCCAGCGCGCCCAGCTGCAGCGCATCTTCGTTGCGCAGCGCCAGCCGCAGCAGGGCGGTCAGGTCGGGGCTGTCCAGCCAGCCGTCGCGGTAGGCTTCGGCGAAGCCGATGTCGTTGCCTTTGAGGATCCGGCCGCAGGCGCGCCAGTCGCGCAGCGTCAGCTCGGCGTCGGCCTCCTGGCGCGGCGCGCCGAACCACAGCGTTTCGCCATCCGGCGTGCGCAGTTTGAGGCTGCCGTGGCGCAGCCGGGCCAGCAAGGCCAGCAAGGCGCGGCCGGCGGCGGGGATGTCGGGTCGGGACAGGGCGATGGGTTGGCTCGCGCTCATGGCTTGAACTCCTGGCCGCGGCTGAGCGCGGCGGCCGGCGGGGACGGTTTGCGGAAAAATGGCACGCGCTTGAGCCACAATCTCAGCGCTTGCCAGTGAATGCGGGCGACGACCCCCAGCGTCAGCAGCGGCTGGCGCAGCAGGGCGGCGGCGGCGGCGCCGGGCGACAAGGGGCGGATGCGGCCGGAGATCGCGGCGTGCAGCAGGGCGCCGGCCGGGTCGTGATAATCGATGCGCACCAGCGCACGGCCGGGACGCTCGACGAAGCGGAAGCGGTAATGCCCTTCCACTCGGCAGAACGGCGAAACATGCAGCAGCTTGCGGCAGGCGAGCTGGCAGGAGACGGTGATCTCGCCGCCGTCCGCGCGGCTCAGCAGATAGCAGTGGCGTTCGCCGAAGGTGCTGTTCACCTCGGCCAGCATGGCGATCAGCCGGCCATCGCCGCGGTGGCAGTACCAGAAGCTGACTGGATTGAAGGCGTAGCCGAACACCCGCGGAAAGGTTTGCAACCACACTTCGCCGTCATCCGCCAGGCCGGCGTCGCGCAAATGGCGGCGTATCCAGGGCAGCAGCGGCGAGCCGTCGCGCGGGCCGTAATCGCGGCTGCGCAGCGACAAGGGCCGCCAGCGATCCACCCCGAACCAGAAGCCGGAGAGCGTATCCAGCGCCGAGAGCTTCAGCCGCAGGCAGAACACCGGGTACAGAAAGCGGTTGCGCGTCGGGCGCAGCCGGTGGTGCATGACCTGCCCCTGCAACAGATAGGCGTCGGCCATGTCACAGCCTCGCCCAGTCGGGCGCGACGCCGAAATCCGCGGCCACGCGCAGAGCCGATTTCAGGCCGTCCTCGTGAAAGCCGTAGCCGGTCCACGCGCCGGCGAACCAGCAGGCGCGCCGTCCCTGGAGCGCCGGCAGGCGGCGTTGCGCCGCGATGGCGGCCTCGTCCAGCAGCGGGTGCTGGTAACGGAAGCGGCCCAGCACCCGGGCCGGATCGGGCGGCCGCGGCGGGTTCAGGGTGACGATCAGCGGCGTATCCACCGGCAAGGGCTGCAATTGATTGAGCAAATAACTCACGCCCACGGCTTGCCCGGCATCGTCGCGGTCGGCGATGAAGTTCCAGGCCGACCAGGCGCGCGGGCGGCGCGGCAACAGGGCGGCGTCGGTGTGCAGCACCGCGTCGTTGGCTTGATAGCGCACCGCGGAGAGCGCGGCGCGCTCCATATCGTCGGCGTCGGCCAGCATGGCCAGGGTTTGCGGCGCGTGGCAGGCGAACACCACGGCGTCGAACGGGAACTCGCCGTCCTGGGTCACTACGCGCGCGCCGTCGTCCTGGCGGCGGACTTGCAGCACCGGGGTCGACAGCCTGACGTCGTCCAGCGTGGCGGCGATCTTGTCCACATACTGGCGCGCGCCGCCCGGAACGGAACGCCATTGCGGCCGGTCGCGGATTTGCAGCAGGCCGTGGTTGAGGCAGAAGCGCAAGAAGGTTTCCGCGGGAAACGCCAGGATGTCGCGGCAGGGGCTGGACCAGATCGCCGCCGCCATCGGCAGCAGATAATCGTCGCGAAACTGGCGGCCGTAGCCGTCGGCGTCCAGCAGTTGCCCCAGCGTCTGCGGCGTCTGGACCACGCGCGACAGATTGCGCTCGGCCTGGCGGTTGAAGCGCAGGATGTCGGCCAGCATGCCGAGGAAACCCGGCGAGAGCAGGTTGCGGCGTTGCGCGAACACGCTGCCAAGATCGCTGCCGGCCCACTCCAGCCGGCCCTGGCCGCGAGAGACGCTGAACGACATGTCGCTGGGGTGGCTGGCGATGCCCAGTTCGGCGAACAGCGCGATCAGGTTGGGATAGGTGCGGTCGTTGAATACCAGGAAACCGGTATCCACGGCGAAGGACACGCCCGCCACCGTCACGTCCACGGTGTGGGTATGGCCGCCGAGACGGTCGGCGGCCTCGAACAAGGTCACCGCGTGGCGGCGGGAGAGCAAATAGGCCGCGGCAAGGCCGGCGATGCCGGCGCCGATCACGGCGATGCGCTGGGAAGAAGAAGTCTGCACGCTTGGTCCTGTTGGCAAGAGGTTGCGCCGCCTGGCTTGGCAGTGCGCCGGTGCTGCTTTATATTCAGGATAAAACCAATTCGGAAAAAATGCTACCAATCAGTAAAAGGTGTTACCAATGGGTATTTTAGGCAGGCTCAGCTTCAAGGATCAGGCGTTCAAGCTGCGCGAACAGACGGTGCTGGACGCCACCACGCACATGCTGGCCAGCAAAGGCTTCGACCTGATGACCATGGACGACGTCGCGAGCAAAGCGGGGATTTCCAAACCCAGCCTGTACAAGCACTTCAAGTCCAAGGACGAGCTGGCGACCGAGGTGATGATCCGCCTGCTGGACGACGCGCAAGATCATCTGGCCGGGCAGGCGGCGGAGCTTGGCCCGCTGGACCGTTTGCGCGACTTGCTGGCCTGGGCGCTGCGGGTGCGGCTTGCCGGCGGCTTGCCCTTTCTGCCGTCCAGCAGCCCGCAGGTGCGCGGCATGCTGACGCGCAGCCTGCGGTACGTGAGCCGCGCCATCAAATTGCACAAGACGCTGCAAAACATCGTCGAACAGGCGAAAGAACGGGGCGAACTGCGGGGCGAGATGCCGACGGACGTCATCCTGTACAGCTATTACGCCCGAACCTGCGATCCGGCGGTGGAGTATCTGCGCGTCTACGGGAAATACCAGGACGAAGACATCGTCAGCCATATGCTGCAAGTCTGTTTTGAGGGCATGTCAAATCGATGACCGGGAAGGCTGGCATTGTCGCGTGCTTCAGCCGTCAGGTTGCAGCATGACGTAATTGCGAAATTGAAGCTGTGGCCTGAATGGGTCGTCACAACATCCAGGCTCGATGACCCGCAAGAACAGTGCGCGTTGCTCTGGCGTCAAGCCTAGGCGCTCTCCAAGGCTAAGGCGGAGAGCCATTGACGGATGCCGCTGACGCTCAGGCCCCCAGGGCGGAACTGGGTCAGGACGTGCCGGGTGGAGAGGGGAATCGGCAGGCCGAGGGGGGGGGACACGAGCAGGAAGAGCTGGGTCATTACAGACGGGGCTTTCGATACCAAGGCGTGTCATGAGGCGATTGCCGCGCGGGGCGCAACGGGATGCATTCCAACCCGCAAAAATGCGAGGCGGTGGAAAGGAAGTTCGCTGGGGGTGCTGGCTCGCAACGAGATTCTACGGGCGACCAAGCGACTAGGCAGGGCGATCTGGAAACGTTGGAGCGGCTATGATCTGCCCCTCCGCGCGTCGCGTTCAAGCGCCTTTACTTAACGATGGGCGCTGTTGCATAAATCCTGAACAGGGCGAGTTTCCCCTTTCCCCAAGCGGACTTATACCACCGCCACCGTGCATGGACGGCCCAGCATGCTGAAGCGGTTCAAGATGGCAGCACGCACTTGCAGCTCTGCCACTTGACCCTCGAAGCGACGGGCCATCACCCTTTCACCCAGCCGTTTGAAGCAATGCATCTTGGTTTCCACCAGGCTGCGGCGATGGTAGCCGCTCCAGCGTTTCCAGATCGCCCGGCCTAGTCGCTTGGTCGCCCGCAGAATCTCGTTGCGAGCCAGCACACCCAGCGAACTTCCTTTCCACGATCTCG
>NJIE01000022.1 GCA_002213445.1 Xenophilus sp. AP218F
ACGCTGGAGCGGCTACCATCGCCGCAGCCTGGTGGAAACCAAGATGCATTGCTTCAAACGGCTGGGTGAAAGGGTGACGGCCCGTCGCTTCGAGGGTCAAGTGGCAGAGCTGCAAGTGCGTGCTGCCATCTTGAACCGCTTCAGCATGCTGGGCCGTCCATGCACGGTGGCGGTGGTATAAGTCCGCTTGGGGAAAGGGGAAACTCGCCCTGTTCAGGATTTATGCAACAGCGCCCAAAAATGGAAAAAGCCTTACTTGGCAAGGAAGGCTTTTTTCACTAACTTTGCTTTCCTACAAAATGCGCAGGGAGGCCATATTGCCGGCAACTCAAGGCCAGCAGATTGCAACTCGCTCCAAGCCGAACGCCGCGCCGGACCTGCGCCGAAAACGCCGACCGCCGGTTGGCGGCGTGTGGGAATGCCCGGCAGACGCTGACAAATGCAAAAAAGGCCCGAGGGCCTTTTTGTGCGGCTACCTGACCGACGATTTAGCGTAACGCTCCAGGTAGTCGCTTGCCCTGACGCGCGCCTCGGCTTTTTGCCCGGCCTTGAGCAGCTTGGCGACGCGATCCCGATCCGGCTGGGCGGATTCAAATCCGTTTTTCACCGACACCTCCATCCAGGCATAGGCCTCCACCATGTCCTGCTTGAGGCCGCGCCCATTTTCATAGAGCCAGCCCAAGCCGTATTGGGACTTGGCATAGCCGGCTTCGGCCGCGCGGCGAAACAGATCGGCGGCCTTTTCGTAATCTCGCGCCACCGCCCCGCCTTCGACATAGATCCAGCCTGCGGCATTCATCGCCTCCGGGATCTCGTCCTCAGCCGCTTGCAGGAACAGATCGAGCGCCCGCTTCGCGTCCTGCTTGACGCCGCGCCCTTCGCGGTACATCCATCCGAGCGAGCTATGCGCCAAAACAAAGCCCTGGTCGGAAGCCCGTTCGTAATAGCGAGCGGCCGTGGCGTCGGATCGCTCCACACCGCGGCCCTGCTCATACAAGAGGCCCAGGTTGTACTGCGATTCGGCATATCCCTGATCGGCGGCTTTGCGAAACAACTCGGCGGCCTTGGCGTCACTCTGCTCAACGCCGTCGCCGCTGCTGTAAAGCGTCCCGAGGCTGCCCTGTCCGGCGGCATAGCCCTGCGCGGCGCTCTTTTCAAACCAGAAACGGGCCTTGTCATAGTCAGGCGCGTCGCTGCAGAAGGAGTAGAGGCACCCGGCCAGATACTGGGCTTCGGCGTCCCCCTGATGGGCCGCCTTTTCCAGCCAGAGGATGGCGTTGGCCTTATCCTCGGCGCGGGCGTAGCGGTTGCCCGCAACCTTTTGCGCCTGCATGTCTCCCGCTTGCGCGGCCGCCAGCACCGCCTCGGCGGTCTCCGCTTGCCAGTTGCGCGGCGTCGGCGCCGCGCAACCGGCGATAACAACGGTCAGCAGAATGCACGCTAGCTTCTTCATCCATGATCTCCAGCCTGATGACTCGCCCTCGCGCGGCCAGACGCCTCGCGACTCGCTCGGAATCCAGGAAACGAGGCGATTCAATACATGAAAAAACCGGCCAGCCGGCCGGTTTTCTTTCAAGCGCGCGCAGCTCAGTTGCTGCCGCAGCAAGCCTTGTACTTCTTGCCGCTGCCGCACGGGCAGGGGTCGTTGCGGCCTACCTTGTCGCCTTCGCGGCGCACGGTGGACGGCGCTTTTTCCTTGGCGCGCCAGTAACTGAACACCGCCACCAGCGCGTCGTTCAGCTCTTCCTTGTAGCCTTCCACTTCCTCGTCGGTGAAGGTCAGCAGATCTTCGCCGCCCTCTTCGTCTTCGAACGCGCCGCCCAGCACCAGCATCGGCATCATCAGGCTTTCGAAGCCCTCGTCTTCCTCGGCCACCTCGAACCAGTCGGTGTCGACCAGATCCAGCGCGTACAGGTAGGCGTTCGCCCACGGCCAGTAGTCCGGCTCGCCCTCTTCTTCGCTGTCCTCGTCCGCGTACAGGATCAGGTCCAGCTCTTCACCGGCGGCCAGCGCGTCGCGGGTGGCGTCGAACAGCTTTTGCAGCAGGACTTTCAATTCGGCCTGATCGTCCGGGTTTTCAAAGGCCGGCGCGTCGCCCAGCACGTCTTCCAGCCAGAAGTCGGCGTCCACCGCGTCCGGGCCGCTGGCCAGGGCGGCGAAGAAGCCTTGCACTTCGTCCGGGCGCATGGTGCTGCCACTGGCGGACAGCGGGGTCAACAATTGCTCCAGGCGCAGCAAGTCGGCGTCGTTGAAAACGGTGATGCTCATGATGGTTTCCTCGCGGGAGAATCAGTTCTGGCGGCAATTGTAAGCCAAAAAGCGGCCAGTGGCCGCCCCTTTTGCGCTGCCGCTTGCGGTGCGTCAGGCAGTTTCGGCATCGGCCAGGCCCAGCTTTTCCTTCATTTTCTGGCGCATCACGTATTTCTGGATCTTGCCGGTGATGGTCATCGGAAAACTGTCGACGAATTCGATGTAGCGCGGAATCTTGTAATGCGCGATTTCCCCCTGGCAGAAGGCGCGGATGTCGTCGGCGCTGGCGGTTTCGCCGTCGCGCAGGCGAATCCAGGCGCACAGCTCCTCGCCGAAGCGCGCGTCCGGCACGCCGATGACCTGCACGTCCTGGATCTTGGGATGGCGGTAGAGGAATTCCTCGATTTCGCGCGGGTAGACGTTCTCGCCGCCGCGTATCACCATGTCCTTGACCCGGCCGACGATGTTGACGTAGCCCTCCTCGTCCATAACGGCCAGATCGCCGCTGTGCATCCAGCCGGCGGCGTCGATGGCGTCGCGGGTTTTCTGCTCGTCGCCCCAATAGCCCAGCATCACCGAATAGCCGCGGGTGCACAGCTCGCCGCTGACGCCGCGCGGCACGATGCGGCCTTCCGGATCGACGATCTTGACCTCCACGTGCGGGTGGATCAGCCCCACGGTGGATACCCGCTTGGCCAGCGGCGTGTCGGTGCCGCTCTGGAAGCTGAGCGGGCTGGTTTCGGTCATGCCGTAGCCTATGGTCACCTGCGACATGTGCAGCTGCGACGCCACCCGCTTCATCACTTCGATGGGGCACGGGCTGCCGGCCATGATGCCGGTGCGCAGCGAGGAGACGTCGAACTCCGCCAGCCGCGGATGGTCGAGCAGCGAGATGAACATGGTGGGCACGCCGTGCAGCGCGGTGCAGCGCTCCGCCGCCACCGTTTCCAGCACCGCCAGCGCGTCGAAGCTCTCGCCGGGAAACACCATGGCCGCGCCGTGGCCCAGGCAGCACAGCGTGCCCAGCACCATGCCGAAACAGTGATACAGCGGCACCGGAATGCACAGCTTGTCGTCCGGTTCCAGCCGCATCGCCTCGCCGGCGAAATAGGCGTTGTTGAGGATGTTGTGGTGCGACAGCGTCGCGCCCTTGGGATTGCCGGTGGTGCCGGAAGTGAACTGGATATTGATGGCGTCGTCGAACTGCAGCGTCTGGCCCAGGCGCTGCAGCGCGGCGCGCTCTTCAGCCGTCGGTTCGGCCAGCAGCGCATCGAAGCCCAGCATGCCGGGCGTGGCGTCCGCGCCCATGCGGATCACCCAGCGCAGTTCCGGCAAGCGGCGAGCGCGCAACTGGCCGGGCTGGGCCGCCGCCAGCTCCGGCGCCAGTTCGTTGATCATCGCCAGGTAATCGCTGCTCTTGAAGCTGGGCGCCAGCACCAGCGCGCGGCAGCCCACCTTGTTGAGCGCGTATTCCAGCTCGGAGCGGCGATAGGCCGGATTGATGTTGACCAGCACCAGCCCGGCCTTGGCGGTGGCGAACTGCATCAGCACCCACTCCGTCCGGTTTTGCGACCAGATGCCGACGCGCTCGCCCGGCCGCAGCCCCAAGCGGATCAGGCCGCAGGCCAGCCGGTCCACCTGCTCGCGCAGCTCGGCGTAGCGCCAGCGCACGCCCTGCTGCCTCGCCACCAGCGCCTCGCGCCGCGCATGCCGATCGCAGGCCTCATCGAAGAACTGGCCTATGGTCTGGCCGATCAGGGGGCGCGCGCCGGCGCCGTGCGCATAGCTGAGCTGCTGCATGGTGTCATCTCCTGGTGAATGTCCGGTTGCGGATCATGGTTTTTGCGACAAAAATCCCACACATTGACGATTACGTAAACGTAAACCATGCTGATGCTGAGACATCGTCGGAAAAACGCTACAATCGCGCCTTGACTGGAACCCCGCACAATGAACGAACCCGACCGCTTCACCATCTCCGACCTGGCGCGCGACTTCGATGTCACGCTGCGCACCATCCGCTTCTATGAAGAACAGGGCCTGATCGAACCGCAACGCGACGGCCGCCAGCGCATCTTCACCCGCCGCGACCGCGCCCGGCTCAAGCTGATCCTGCGCGGCAAGCGCATCGGCCTGTCCTTGCAGGAAATCCGCGAAATCATCGACTTGTACGATCTGGCCCGCGACGAAGCCAGCCAGTCGCAAAAACTGCTGGACCTGCTGCAGGTGCGCCGCCTGCAGCTGGAAGAACAACGCCGCGACATCGACGCGGTGCTCTCCGAAATCGACACCCTGGCGGCCCACTGCCGCCGCGTCGTCGCCGGCAACGCCGCCTGACCTCGGCCGCCGGCGGCTGATATATCCTGATATCAGACGGGCGGCGCCGCCCGGCCATTCCTTGCCCGGCGCGCCCGCCCTCTGAAATGAACCTGCGCCCGCCATGATAGAAAACCAATCCATGCTGCTGCTGGCAGTGTTCGAGCGCGCCGCCCTGCTGCTGATGGCGCTGTTCTTCCTGACCCGCATCCGGCCGTTCCAGGATTTGCTGCGCCAGCAGCGGCACACGCCGGCGGAGCTGGCCGGCGTGTCGCTGCTGTTCTGCCTGTTCGCGGTGCTCAGCACCTATACCGGCATCCCGGTGGACGGCTCGCTGGTCAACGTGCGCATCATCGCCATCCTCTCCGGCGGCATCCTGTTCGGACCCTGGGTGGGCATTCCCGCCGGCATCGTCTCCGGCGCGCACCGCTATCTGATCGACATCCACGGCTACACCTCGCTGCCCTGCCTGATCTCCAGCACCATCGCCGGCCTGCTGGCCACGCTGATCCACTTTCGCGCCCGCAAGACGCGGCTATGGCTGTACGGCATCCTGGCCGGCATGTTCTGCGAGGGGCTGACCATGGCGCTGATCCTGCTGTTCACCGAGCCGGAAGTGGGCCACGCCATCGTCGGCCACATCGCCTACCCGATGATTACCGGCACGGTGTGCGTCGGCTTGATCATCAGGCTGGTGCAGGACTTGGACGACGAGAAAGAGCTCTTGGCCGCGCGCCAGGCCAAGCTGGCGCTGACCATCGCCAACAAGACGCTGCCCTATTTCCAGAACGTGGACCGCGACGCGCTGGTGCAGGTCTGCCAGGTGATACGCGATGAAGTGGGTGCCGACGCGGTGGCCATCACCGACACCACCGACGTGCTTTCCTACGTCGGGCTGGGCAAGGACTATTACGAGCTGAACGAGCATTCCGCCATCGGCGACATCACCCGCCAGGCGGTGGCGCAGGACCAGATCATCATCGAGAACGACCTGCGCCAGTACCATCTGGCCGACTTCCACTCGGTGATCATCATCCCGCTGCGCGAAGCCGGCCACGTCACCGGCACGCTGAAAATCTTCTTCCGCAAGAGCCACGGCATCACCAGCTCGCTGCGCGAGGTGGCGGTGGGCCTGTCGCAGCTGATTTCCACCCAGCGCGAGGTGTCGCGCATCAAGCATCTGCAGGAGATGACGCGCAAGGCCGAGTTCACCGCGCTGCAAAGCAAGATCAACCCGCACTTCCTGTTCAACGCGCTCAACGCCATCTCCTCGCTGATCCGCATCCAGCCGTCCGAGGCGCGCCAGCTGATCGCCAAGCTGGCCGATTACCTGCGCTACAACCTGTCGCTGGGCGACGAGCTGATCGACATCCAGGAAGAACTGAAACAGGTGCGCGATTACGTCGCCATCGAGCAGGCGCGCTTCGGCAACAAGCTGAAGGTGACGTTCGACGTCGACGACGTGCACGTGCGCATACCCAGCCTGCTGCTGCAGCCGCTGGTGGAAAACGCCATTCTGCACGGCATCCAGCCGCGCAAGGAGCCGGGCGAAGTCTGCATCGCCGTCAAGCGCCGGGGCGGCAAGGTGCACGTCTGCATCCGCGACAGCGGCTTCGGCATCAGCCAGGAAGTGATAGACGGCGTGGCCGCGGGCAAGCTGGAGAGCCGCAGCATAGGCCTCAGCAACGTCAACCAGCGGGTCAAGCTGCTGTACGGCGAGGGATTGCGGCTGACCCGGCTGGAGCCGGGCACCGCGGTTTGTTTCGAATTGCCGATGGAGGACGCCGCATGCTGAAGGCGCTGATAGTCGAAGACGAATACCTGGCGCGCGAGGAGCTGGCCTATCTGATCGGCGAGCACAGCCGGATCGAGATCGCCGCCAGCGTGGAGGACGGGCTGGAAGCGTTCAAGTTCCTGCAGGAGAACGAGGTGGACGTGGTGTTTCTGGACATCAACATCCCGTCCATCGACGGGCTGCTGCTGGCCAAGAACCTGCACAAGACCCAGCAGCCGCCGCGCATCGTCTTCGTCACCGCCTACAAGGAATTCGCCGCGGACGCCTTCGAGGTGGAAGCCTTCGACTACATCCTCAAGCCTTACAACGAGCAGCGCATCGCCCACGTGCTGCAAAAGCTGGAAGCCGCCTGCGCCGCGCCGGCAGCGCCCCCCTCCCCCGCCGCGCCCGAAGCGCAGCCAGCCGCCGCGCGGGCGGTCAACCTGGTCAAGGGCGAGAGCATCATCGTCACGCCTTGCGAGGACGTCTACTACGCCGAGGCCGACGAGAAGCTGACCTATGTCTACACCGCGCACGACCGTTTCGTGATGTCGATGACGCTGAGCGAGTTCGTCAGCCGGCTGCCGGCGGAAAGCTTCTTTCGCTGCCACCGTTCCTACTGCGTCAACATCCACAAGATCCGCGAGATCGCGCCGTGGTTCAACAGCACCTATCTCATCAAGCTGTACGACCTGAAAGACGCGGAAATCCCGGTCAGCCGCAGCAATATCAAGGCATTCCGTCAGCTGATGCGGCTCTGATTGCAGTTCATTCCCGCCAGACTGCATTTCACGCCTTTTTTCGCGCCGGTTTATTAGTGCGTGCTTATAGTCATGTCAACAGTAATGACTTTAGCGAGCCGCACCATGACCCCCGCTCTGAACCGCACCCGTTACCTGACCCTGCTCGGGACCATCCTCTCCCAGTTCGCGCTGGGCTCCGTCTACACCTGGAGCCTGTTCAACGCCCAGCTGTCCAGCAAGCTGGACGAACCCGTCAGCCAGGTGGCCTTCGCCTTCGGCCTGCTCAGCCTGTCGCTGGCGGTGGCCTCCTCCCTGGCCGGCAAGCTGCAGGAACGCTTCGGCGTGCGCAAGGTGGCGATGGGCGCCGGCCTGCTGCTCGGCGTCGGCTTCTACCTCACCGCCCAGGCCAGCAGCCTGACCATGCTCTACCTGTGCGCCGGCATCCTGGTCGGCTTCGCCGACGGCACCGGCTACCTGATGACGCTGTCCAACTGCGTCAAGTGGTTCCCGGAACGCAAGGGCCTGATCTCCGCCTGCTCCATCGGCGCCTATGGCCTCGGCAGCCTGGGTTTCAAGTACATCAACCTGATGCTGCTCTCCCGCGTCGGCCTGGAAATGACCTTTGAACTGTGGGGCCTGATCGCCATGCTGATGGTGCTGGCCGGCGCGATGCTGATGAGCGACGCGCCCAAGCAGCAAGCCAGCGCCCAGCAAAGCGAGAGCCGCGACTTCACCCTGGCCGAAGCCATGCGCCTGCCGCAATACTGGATGCTGGCGATGATGTTCCTCACCGTATGCATGAGCGGCCTGTACGTGATCGGCGTGGCCAAGGACATCGGCGAGAGCTACGTGCATCTGCCGGCGCTCACCGCCGCCAACGCCGTCGCCGTCATCGCCATGGCCAATCTGGGCGGCCGCCTGGCGCTGGGCGTGCTCTCCGACAAGATGTCCCGCATCCGCGTCATCACCCTCGCGCTGATCGCCGCCATCGCCGGCATGCTGACCCTGCTGTTCGCGCCGCTGAACGCCACCCTGTTCTTCGTCGCCATCGGCTGCATCGCCTTCAGCTTCGGCGGCACCATCACCGTCTACCCGTCGCTGGTCAGCGATTTCTTCGGCCTGAACAACCTGACCAAGAACTACGGCGTGATTTACCTGGGCTTCGGCATCGGCAGCATCATCGGCTCCATCGTCGCCTCCCTGTTCGGCGGCTTCATGGCCACCTTCCACCTGATCCTGGCCCTGCTGGCCGTGGCGCTGATCTTCTCGCTGATCATCCGCGCGCCGGGGGCGGCCAAGGCCCGGCATCAGGCCTTCAGCGGCGAGCCGCAGCTGGGCAAGGCCTGATCCTTCTGCTTCCCGGCAAGACCAAGCCCCCGCAATGCGGGGGCTTTTCTGCGCAGGGCGGAAGCTCCAAAGGGGCGTTCCGCCGAATCCTCTCATCACCGCCATTCAGCGAAATCCCACGCTTCCAGGCGAAACGCCCCGGAGGGGCTTCCGCCCTATCGCTTCGCCAGCCAGATATCCAGCTGCCGGGCGAAAGCCTGGCGGTCGGCCTGGCTCAACGGCGGCGGGCCTTCGGTCTGCACGCCGCTGGCGCGCAGATTGTCCATGAAGTCACGCATCGTCAGCTGCGCGGCGATGGTTTCCCTGGAAAACGCATCCCCACGCCAGTTCAGCGCCTGCGCGCCACGGGCCAGCGCCTCGGCCGCCAGCGGAATGTCGCCGGTAATCAACAGATCATCCGGCTGGATGCGGCGGGCGATCTCGTTGTCGGCCACGTCGAAACCCTTGGGCACTTGCAGCGCGCGGATATTCGGCGCCTTCGGCACCGTCAGCAGCTGGTTGGCGACCAAGACCAGCTCCACGCCGGTGCGCTGCGCCGCGCGGAACAGCACTTCCCGTATCACCTTGGGACAGGCGTCGGCGTCTACCCAGATCGTCATGGTGGTTTCTTTCTCTATCAATAGCCGGCCATGATACCCGCCCTTGTCCATGACGGGAGAAAGCGCTATGCTGCGCGCCCGCCCAAAATGCCAAGGAGATATCGCATGATCAGCGTCGACATAGCCGGCACCCGTTTCAATCTGCGCGCCGCCGCCATCATCGAGCATGAGGGCAAGGTGCTGCTGCACCGCCTGATCTGCGACGACTTCTGGACCTTGCCCGGCGGCCGCATTGAACCTGATGAGGAAGCGCCCAAAACGGTGGAACGGGAAATGCTGGAGGAGCTTGGCGAAACCATGCATTGCGGCGAGATGGTCATGCTGATAGAAAACTTCTTCACCACGGGCGGCAAGCGCAACCATGAGCTGGGCCTGTATTTCCAGACCTATCTGGCCGCCGACTCCGCGCTGCCTAACCGCGCAGCGCCCTTCCTTATCGAAGACGGCGGCTCGCGTCTGGAATTCGACTGGTTCAGCCGCGAGCAGCTCAGCAAGCTGCGCATCCTACCGCTGCCCATGAAAGACATGCTGATCAGCGAAGACCGCTGCCTGCGCCACGTAGTCAACCGCGAATAAGCGCCCGGCCGCCCTCCGCGGCGGCCATCATGCCGACATATTGACGCTTACGTAAACGTAAGCGATGATGTGTTCATCAGGCGCCGCCAGCCGCGCCGCACGCACAAACGAGGAGAAACCCCATGTACAGCAGCCTGCGCTTCGCCTTCGGCGAAACCTACGACATGTTGCGCGAGTCGGTGCGCGACTTCGCCCTGCGCGAGATCGCGCCGCGCGCCGCCTCCATCGACCAGGACAATCTGTTCCCCGCCGACCTGTGGCGCAAATTCGGCGAAATGGGCTTGCTTGGCATCACCGTCAGCGAGGAATACGGCGGCGCGGACATGGGCTACCTCGCCCACATGATCGCCATGGAGGAAATCAGCCGCGCCAGCGCCTCGGTGGGCCTCTCCTACGGCGCGCACTCCAATCTGTGCGTCAACCAGATCTACAAGAACGGCAGTGTGGCGCAGCGCAGCCGTTACCTGCCCAGGCTGATCTCGGGCGAGCACGTCGGCGCTTTGGCGATGTCCGAACCCAACGCCGGCTCCGACGTGGTGAGCATGAAACTCAAGGCTGATCCGACCGACGGCGGCTACCTGCTCAACGGCAGCAAGATGTGGATCACCAACGGCGGCGACGCCGACACCCTGGTGGTGTACGCCAAGACCGACGTCAACGCCGGCGCGCGCGGCATCACCGCCTTCATCGTCGAGAAAGGCTTCGCCGGTTTCTCCCACGGCAGCAAGCTGGACAAGCTGGGCATGCGCGGCTCCAACACCTACCCCATCTTCTTCGACAACTGCTTCGTGCCGGAAGAAAACGTTCTGGGCGGCGTCGGCAACGGCGTGAAGGTGCTGATGAGCGGCCTCGATTACGAGCGCGCGGTGCTGGCGGCCGGCCCGCTGGGCATCATGCAGGCCAGCCTGGACATCGTGGTGCCGTATCTGAACGATCGCAACCAGTTCGGCCAGGCCATCGGCGACTTCCAGCTGATGCAGGGCAAGCTGGCCGACATGTACGTCAAACTGTCCGCCAGCCGCGCCTACGTCTACGCCGTGGGCCAGGCGCTGGACCGCGGCGAAACCGGCCGCCAGACGCGCAAGGACGCCGCCGGCGCCATCCTCTACGCCGC
This sequence comes from Xenophilus sp. AP218F, assembly GCA_002213445.1. Taxonomy (GTDB): domain Bacteria; phylum Pseudomonadota; class Gammaproteobacteria; order Burkholderiales; family Chromobacteriaceae; genus Chromobacterium. Next base: position 10,720 of record NJIE01000022.1, read on the forward strand.
CGAGAACGCCACCCAGCTGGCGCTGGACGCCATCCAGTGCCTAGGCGGCAACGGCTACATCAACGAATACGCCGCCGGCCGCCTGCTGCGCGACGCCAAGCTGTACGAGATCGGCGCCGGCACCAGCGAGATCCGCCGCTGGCTGATCGGCCGCGAGTTGATGGCTGAGACCCGATAAAACCTTATAAAACAGCCACGAAACCCACCAAAGAACACGAAAAGTAAAACGAGCATCCTCCGCTTTCTATTTATCGACAGCGTCGTTTTCGTGTTTTTCGTGGGGTTCGTGGCAAAACAGAGGTTTAAAAATGCCTGTGCTTTCTTCCGACAACGCCGCCGAGCGCATCGTCCAGGCCCAGCTGGACGCCTACAACGCCCGCAACCTTGAGGCCTTCGCCGCCTGCTACGCCGAGGACGTCAAGGTCTACCGCCTGCCGTCCATGGCGCAGGTTCTCTCCGGCCGCGCCGCGCTGGCGGAGCACTACGCCAGCCAACGCTTCCATCTGCCCAGGCTGCATGCCGCGCTGCTGCACCGCATCGTGCAAGGCAAGCGCGTCATCGACCACGAGGACGTGACGCTGGACGGCGACAACCGCCTGCGCGCGGTCGCCATCTACGACGTCAACGCCGACGGCCTGATCGCAGCCGTGTGGTTTGTCGACGCCGAATGACAAGGTAAAACAACATGCCCATTCTCGAATCCAAACTCTCGCCGCGCGCCGCGGACTTCGTCGCCAACGCCGACAAGATGCGCGCGCTGGTGGACGATCTGAAAGCCAAGGTCGCCCAGGCGGCGCTGGGCGGCGGCGAAAAAGCCCGCGCCAAGCACACCGCGCGCGGCAAGCTGTTGCCGCGCGAACGCATCGACCTGCTGCTCGATCCCGGCGCGCCGTTCCTGGAATTGTCCCAGCTCGCCGCCTACGGCATGTACGGCGGCGACGCGCCCGGCGCGGGCATGATTTCCGGCATCGGCCGCATCTCCGGCGTCGATTGCCTGATCATCGCCAACGACGCCACGGTCAAGGGCGGCACCTATTACCCGATGACGGTGAAGAAGCATCTGCGCGCGCAGGAAATCGCCCGCGACAACCGCTTGCCCTGCGTCTACCTGGTGGATTCCGGCGGCGCTTTCCTGCCGCTGCAGGACGAGGTGTTCCCAGACAAGGAACACTTCGGCCGCATCTTCTACAACCAGGCCAATCTCTCCGCCGCCGGCATTCCGCAGATCGCGGTGGTGATGGGCAGCTGCACCGCCGGCGGCGCCTACGTGCCGGCGATGAGCGACGAGACCATCATCGTCAAGGAACAGGGCACCATCTTTCTGGGCGGTCCGCCGCTGGTACGCGCGGCTACCGGCGAAGTGGTCAGCGCCGAGGAGCTCGGCGGCGGCGACGTCCACGCCAAAATCTCCGGCGTGGCCGACCATCTGGCGCAAAACGACGCCCACGCGCTGGCCATCGCCCGCCGCATCGTGGCCGACCTCAACTGGAAAAAACAGGGCGAACTGGACCGCGCCGAACCCAAGCCGCCGCGCTACGCAGCGGAGGAAATCTACGGCGTGATCCCGGCCGATCCGAAAAAGCCGTTCGACGTGCGCGAGATCATCGCCAGGCTGGCGGACGACTCCGACTTCGACGAATTCAAGCAGAACTACGGGACCACTTTAGTCACGGGCTTTGCCCGGCTGAATGGCTGGCGCGTCGGCATCCTGGCCAACAACGGCATCCTGTTCTCCGAATCGGCGCTGAAAGGCGCGCACTTCGTCGAGCTGTGTTGCCAGCGCGGCATCCCGCTGATCTTCCTGCAGAACATCACTGGCTTCATGGTGGGCAAGAAGTATGAGAACGGCGGCATCGCCAAGGACGGCGCAAAACTGGTGACGGCGGTGGCCTGCGCCCGCGTGCCCAAGTTCACCGTGCTGATAGGCGGCAGCTTCGGCGCCGGCAACTACGGCATGTGCGGCCGCGCCTACTCGCCGCGCTTTTTGTGGATGTGGCCCAACAGCCGCATCTCGGTGATGGGCGGCGAACAGGCCGCCGGCGTGCTCGCCCAGGTGAAGAAGGAACAACTGGGCGACGCCTTCACGCCGGAGCAGGAAGAAGCGCTGAAAGCGCCGGTGCGCCGGCAATACGAGGAACAAGGCCACCCCTACTACGCCAGCGCGCGGCTATGGGACGACGGCGTGATCGACCCGGCCCAGACCCGCGACGCGCTGGCGCTGGCGCTGGAAGCCGCGCTATCCGCGCCGGTGGAACAAACGCGCTTCGGCGTGTTCCGGATGTGAGGTTGATGATGCGCGTCCACTCCCCAACCATCGCATTGGAACCGCAAACCGCCGATCACGCCGCCGGGCTTTATCCGCTGCTGGCGGAACCGGCGCTGTACGCCTATATCGACCGTCCGCCCCCAGCCAGTCTTGACGCCTTCACCGACCGTTTGCGGCGACTGGAGTCCCGGCTCTCACCGGATGGCAGCCAACAGTGGCTGAACTGGGCCGTCCGGCTGGAGAACGGCGAGCTGGCGGGTTACGTCGAGGCCACCGTTTACGCTGACGCGGCCGCCGACATCGCCTACGTGCTGGGGTCTCGTTTCCATCGCCGCGGCATCGCCACCGCAGCCTGCCGCCAGATGCTGGAGCGGCTGCGCGACGATTGCCACGTCGCGCGATGCTACGCCACAACGGATCGCCGCAACCTGGCCTCGGCGGCCTTGTTGCGCAAATTGGGCTTCAGCGAGGCGAACCATCACCCTCATTACCCGGTATCGGCGGGAGACTCGCTCTATTTCTTGGAGATGCAGGCATGAGCTACGCCACGCTGCAAATCGAACACGCCGGCAAGGTGGCCACCATCTGGCTGAACCGCCCCGAGCTGCACAACGCGCTGAACGAGGTATTGATCGCCGAGCTGACCGAGGCGATGGGCCAGCTCAATCGCGACGAGGCCGTGCGCGTCATCGTGCTGGCCGGCCGCGGCAAGAGCTTCTGCGCCGGGGCGGATCTGGACTGGATGCGCCGCGCCGCCGGCTACGGCGAAGCCGAAAACCTGGCCGACGCGCAAAAACTGGCCGCCATGCTCAAGGCCATTTACCGCAGCGCCAAACCGGTGATCGCCCGCATCCACGGCGCGGCGATGGCCGGCGGCACAGGTCTTGCCGCCGTGTGCGACATCGCCATCGCCACCGACGCCGCCAAGTTCGCCCTGACCGAGGTGCGGCTGGGCCTGATCCCGGCCACCATCGGCCCTTACGTCGCCGACGCCATCGGCCCGCGCCAGGCGCGGCGCTATTTTCTGTCCGCCGAGCGCATCCCGGCCGCCACCGCCCGCAAGATCGGGTTGGTGCACGAACTGGTGGCGGAAGAATTGCTGGACTCGCGGGTGGCGGAAATCGCCGAAGAGCTGGCCAAGGGCGCGCCCGGCGCGCTCTGCGAAGCCAAGGCGCTGCTGGCCGAGCTGCGCGATGGCTCGCCCTGGGACGACGCGCTGCTGGAGCATACCGCCGGCCGCATCGCCGCCATCCGCGCCGGCGGCGAAGCGCGCGAGGGGCTGGCCGCCTTCTTCGACAAACGCGCGCCGAAGTGGCAGGAATAACCAGGATACCGCCATGTTCAACAAGATACTGATCGCCAACCGCAGCGAAATCGCCTGCCGCGTCATCAAGACCGCCCGCGCCCTCGGCGTCGCCACCGTCGCCGTCTACTCCGACGCCGACGCCGACGCCCGCTTCGTCAAGCTGGCCGACGAGGCCTATCGCCTGGGCCCCGCGCCGGCTGCCGAATCCTACCTGCGCGCCGACCTGATCCTGGCCATCGCCAGACAAAGCGGGGCGCAGGCCGTGCACCCCGGCTACGGCTTCCTGTCCGAGAACGAAGACTTCGCCGCCGCCTGCCAGGCCGCCGGCATCGCCTTCATCGGCCCGCCGGCCGCCGCCATCGCCGCGATGGGCAGCAAATCCGCCGCCAAAGCGCTGATGGAGACAGCCGGCGTGCCGCTGGTGCCCGGCTACCACGGCGACGACCAAGACCCGGCTTTGCTGCAAAGCCAGGCCGACGCCATCGGTTACCCGGTGCTGATCAAGGCGAGCAGCGGCGGCGGCGGCAAGGGCATGCGCATCGTGGAGAGCGGCGCGGAGTTCGCCGCCGCCCTCGCCTCCTGCCAGCGCGAGGCCCGCGCCAGCTTCGGCGACGACAAGGTGCTGATCGAAAAATACCTGACCCGTCCGCGCCACGTGGAAATTCAAGTCTTCGCCGACACACTGGGCGGCTGCGTCTACCTGTTCGAACGAGACTGCTCGGTGCAGCGCCGCCACCAGAAAGTGCTGGAAGAAGCCCCGGCCCCGCATCTGCCCGAAGCCACCCGCCAGGCGATGGGCGCAGCCGCCGTCGCCGCCGCGCGGGCAGTGGGTTATGTCGGCGCCGGCACAGTGGAATTCATCATGGACGTGGACACTGGCAAGTTCTACTTCATGGAGATGAACACCCGGCTGCAAGTGGAACACCCGGTCACCGAAATGATCACCGGGCAGGATCTGGTCGCCTGGCAACTGGCCGTCGCCGCCGGCGGCGCGCTGCCGCTCAAGCAGGAACAACTGGCCATCCGCGGCCACGCCATCGAAGCGCGCATCTACGCCGAAGACCCGGACAAGGGCTTCCTCCCCTCCACCGGCACGCTGGTTCATCTCGCCACGCCGGCCGAGTCCGCCTGCGTGCGCATCGACGCCGGCGTGGAACAGGGCGACGCCATCTCGCCGTTCTACGACCCGATGATCGCCAAGCTGATCGTCTGGGGCGAGAACCGCGAAGCGGCGCTCAGGCAGATGGACGCCGCGCTGGCGCAGTACCGGATCGTCGGCCTGGCCAGCAATGTGTCCTTCCTGCGACGCATCGTGAATCATCCCGCTTTCGCCTGCGGCGACGTCGACACCGGCCTGATCGCCCGCCATCACGACACGCTGCTGCCGCCGCCCGCCGCGCCGACTCCGAAGCAACTGGCGCTGCTGGCGCTGGCCGAAGCGCTGGCGGGGCAAGCGCCCTACCCGGCCGCCGCCGGCTGGCGCCTGAACGGCGAGCAAACCCGCCGCTTCGCCTTCCGCCAGGAGGACGCCGAACACGCGGCGACGCTGCGCCGCCAGGCGGACGGCTTCGTCGTCGCCGCGAACGGGCAATCGTTCGCCGCTCAGGCGCGCCTGCAAGGCTCGCAGCTGCTGGCCACGCTGGATGGCGCAGCCGCCAAGGCCGTCGTGGTCCGCCACGGCGCGCAGCGGGTGCTGTTCGAAAACGGCGAACGCCTGGCCGTGGAATGGGTGGACCCTTACGCCTGCGCCGAACTGGGCGCGCACGGCGAAACCCATCTGAAAGCGCCGATGCCCGGCCGGGTGGTGGCGCTCCTGGCCGAGATCGGCGAACGCGTGGCCAAAGGCTCGCCCTTGCTGATTCTGGAGGCCATGAAGATGGAGCACACCATCACCGCGCCCGGCGACGGCGTGGTGCAGGACTTCTACTTCGCCGCCGGCGAGCAGGTCAAGGACGGCGACGAGCTGGTGGACTTCGTCGCGGAATGACAAAACCATCCCGCTTTCACGCATCAGACCTGGAACAAAACTGCCAATAAGGCCGCCATGGAACCCGTCATCCTTGATCACCCCGGCCTGTCGCTGGCCGGTTACGGCATCGACACCCGCCTGGCAAACGGCGACAACCTGCGCCAGATTCCGGCGTTCTGGAACGACTACGCGGCGCGCTTGCGCCAGACGCTGCTGGACGCGCTGGGCCAGCCGCACGTGCCGGAGTACGGCGTCGCCTGCGATTTCAATCCGGAAACCGGCGCCTTTCGCTACCTGATAGCGATGGAATGTCCGACCGGATGCGCGCCGCCGCCAGGCAGCGAGCGCCGCGTATTGCCGCCGGCCAGGTACGCGGTATTCACCACGCCGCCGATAGCGGATCCGGCCTGCCTCGGCCAAACCATTTCGGATACCTGGCAGCGCATCCATCAACAATGGCTGCCCGCTTCCGACTGCTGGGAGCACGCCGCCAGCGAGGCATTCGAGCGCTACGATGGCCGCTGCGCCCCTGGCCGGGACACGCTGCAAATGGACATCTACCTCCCCATCCGGCCCAAACGCTGAAAGCAAATCATGACGCACGTGAAAATCGTCGAAGTCGGCCCGCGCGACGGGCTGCAAAACGAGAAACAGATCGTCCCGGCCGCCGTCAAGCTGGAGCTGATCCGCCGCCTGGCCGACAGCGGCCTGCGCGCCATAGAAGCCGGCGCTTTCGTCTCGCCGAAATGGGTGCCGCAGATGGCGGACAGCGCCGAGGTGCTGGCCGCGCTGGACCCATCCGGCTCCGTCGCCTATCCGGCGCTGGTGCCCAACGACAAGGGGCTGGAAGCCGCGCTGGCGGCCGGCGCGCGCGAGATCGCCGTTTTCGGCGCGGCCAGCGAAAGCTTCAGCCGGAAGAACATCAACGCCAGCATCGCCGACAGCCTCAAACGTTTCGAAAGCGTCGTCCGCGCCGCGCTGGACGCCGGACTCAAGGTGCGCGGCTACGTGTCCTGCGCGATCGCCTGCCCTTACGAAGGCAGGATAGCGCCGGGCAAGGTGGCCGAGGTCGCCGCGGCGCTGTCCGACCTGGGCTGCTATGAAATCTCGCTGGGCGACACCATAGGCGTCGGCACGCCGGCGTCGGTGCGCGCCATGCTGGACGCCGTGCAAAAAGCGGTGCCGGCGGAACAGCTGGCCGGCCACTTCCACGACACCTACGGCATGGCCATCGCCAACATCCGCGCCGCGCTGGACGCCGGCCTGCGCGTGTTCGACGCCTCGGTGGCGGGCCTGGGCGGCTGTCCCTACGCCCGCGGCGCGTCGGGCAACGTCGCCACCGAAGACGTCGCCTACCTGCTGGCCGGCGAGGGCTATCGCACTGGCATAGACCTGTCTAAACTGGTGGGCGCGGCCTGGTATATCGCCGACGCGCTGGGCAAGCCGCCCGCCTCCAGGCTCGCGCACGCCCTCGGCCGCTGACGCCGCCCAGGCGCGAAATCCCGACGCGCAGCGCCCCTCGAAACCGGCAGGCCGCGACCATACAAGACGGCCGCCTCAGGAGAAATCATGCAGACAAGCGACACCCCGATCTGGACCCCGTCGGCCAGCCGCCTGGCCGGCGCCCACCTCACCGCCTTCGCCCGCCTGGCTTCCGCGGCTTGGGGGCAGCCGTTTCCCGATTATCACAGCCTGTGGCGGGCCAGCGTCGAACACCCGGCCCGCTTCTGGTCGCTGGTCTGGGACTACTGCGGCGTGATCGGCGACAAGGGCGGCACGGCGCTGGAGAACGGGGACGACATGCTGGCCGCCCGCTTCTTTCCCGACGCGCGGCTCAACTACGCCGAAAACCTGCTGCGCCGCGACGACGACGCGCTGGCGCTGGCCTTCCGCGGCGAAGACAAGGCAGAGCGCGCGCTGAGCTGGCGGGAATTGAACCAGCTGGTTTCCCGATTGCAGCAGGCGATGCGCCAGTCCGGCGTCGCGGCCGGGGACCGGGTGGCCGGCTTCATGCCCAATATGCCGGAGACGCTGGCCGCCATGCTGGCCGCTTCCAGCCTGGGCGCGGTGTGGACCAGCTGCTCGCCCGACTTCGGCACCGAGGGCGCGCTGGACCGCTTCGGCCAAACCGAACCCAAGCTGCTGTTCTGCCCGGACGGTTACTGGTACAACGGCAAGGCCGTCGATATCCGCGCCAAGATGGTGCATCTGGCCGAAAGCCTGCCCAGCGTCGAGCGCATCGTGGTGACGCCCTATATCGGCGACGCCATCGCCTTCGCCGCCGAGGTGCCCAAGGCCATCCCGCTGGACAGCTTCATCGGCCCGCATCAGCCGGCCAAACCGGTTTTCGAACGGCTGCCGTTCAATCACCCGCTGTTCATCCTCTACTCCAGCGGCACTACCGGCAAACCCAAGTGCATCGTGCATGGCGCCGGCGGCACCTTGCTGCAGCACCTGAAAGAGCATCAGCTGCACGCCGACATCCACAGCGGCGACCATTTCTTCTACTTCACCACCTGCGGCTGGATGATGTGGAACTGGCTGGCGAGCGGGCTTGCCTCCGGCGCGGCGCTGATGCTGTACGACGGCTCGCCCTTCGCCGCCGACGGCCGCGTGCTGTGGGACTACGCCGCCGAACAGGGCTTCAGCCACTTCGGCACCTCGGCCAAATACATAGACGGCCTGAAGAAAACCGGCATCGTGCCGCAGCGCGACTGGGCCTTGCCCAAGCTGCGCGCGGTGTTTTCCACCGGCTCGCCGCTGGTGGCGGAAAGCTACGACTGGGTCTACGCCAACATCAAGGCCGACATCAACCTCGCTTCCATTTCCGGCGGCACCGACATCGTCTCCTGCTTCGCGCTGGGCGCGGCCACCTTGCCGGTTTATCGCGGCGAGCTGCAATGCCGCGGCCTGGGCATGGCGGTGGACATCTACGACGAAAACGGCAGGCCGATGCGCGGCGGCAAGGGCGAGCTGGTCTGCACCCGACCCTTCCCGTCGATGCCCACCGGCTTCTGGCAGGACGCGGACGGCGGCAAATACCGCCAGGCCTACTTCGGCCGCTTTCCCGGCATCTGGTGCCACGGCGATTACGCCGAAATCACCGTGCATGGCGGCGTGATCATCTACGGCCGCTCCGACGCGGTGCTCAATCCCGGCGGCGTGCGCATCGGCACCGCCGAAATCTACCGGCAGGTAGAGCTGTTCGACGAAATACTGGAAAGCCTGGCGGTGGGCCAGAGCTGGCAGGACGACGAGCGGGTGGTGCTGTTCGTCAAGCTGCGGCCCGGCGCGACGCTGGACGAAGACCTGATCGCCCGCCTCAAGGCGCAGATCAAGAACGGCGCCAGCCCGCGCCACGTGCCGGCGCGCATCGTCGCCGTGTCCGACATCCCCAAGACGGTCAGCGGCAAGATCGTCGAGCTGGCGGTGAAGAACGTGATACACGGCCGGCCGGTGAGCAACGTCAGCGCGCTGGCCAATCCGGAAGCCCTGCGCCTGTTCGAAAACCTGGACGATCTGCAGCGCTGAGTCCGGCGCGCCCAAAGCAAAATGGCCCCCGCGGGGCCATTTTTATTGGACGGCTAGATGCAGACGGCGACGGCGCGCTCGGCGGCTCTGGCAGGACGCGGCGGCCGCGCCGCCGGCCAGTCGGCCACCGACAGCACGTCCAGCCGCAAGCGGGTCAACGGCGCGCCGCCCAGCTGCAAGGCCAGCTCCTGCAGGAATTGCATGGCGGTTTCGGCGCGGCTGTGGAATTCCACCTGCAACAGGCAAGGCGGCCAGCCGGCCGGCTGCTCCGGTTCCGGCGTCAGCAGCGATTCTTCCCAGCGGGACAGCTTGATCGCCTGCTGCTCGCACACGCGGCGCACGGCGTGGCGCAGCTGGCGCAGGGCCGGCTGCGGGCAGATCATGGAAAGCTGGTAGTTGAGGTGGCGGGTGGCGAAATGATTGCGGCTGGACATGGCGTGCTCCTGCATGACGCCCGGCGCGCGGCCGCGAACGGCGGCGGAGGCGCAGGCTGGTTATTCTGGGTCAGTGCGGGGGTCGCAAGACGCTCGCGCCGGACAAGCCGGCCGCCTCGGCTCCTTCAGGATGGCCGCGGCGCTAGGCGGAGCGCGCTTGCGCTTCGGGCTCTTCGGTCATGGCAAGCTCCTTGGCGAAAATCAGGTCGGAAATAGATTCAATGCGGCCAGGCCGCGCGACGCCCCCAGCGCACGCGGCGCACCGCGGGCAGGCTGCTCACGTGCAGCGCCAGCTCGTTGCATTGCTTGAAACGTTGCGCGTGGCAATTGAGCAGAATGTCGAGGGACGCCGGCGACTCGTCGCGAGAAGGCGTGCTGACGATGCGCGCGGCGCACAGGTCGCGACGTTTCAACTCGCGCAGAATCTGTTGGCGCAAGCTGGTCAGCTCGGACTGCGCGCACGACACCGTTAATCTGAAAGCGGACAAGGCCTGCCGTCTATCGCCCATCCAGGACTGACGCAACAGCAGGCGCAAAGCTGCAACCATACGCATTTACCCCTCCTTGAATGCAACAGGAGGACGCGGTGAATCCGGGCGCGAAAGCAAGCGTCGAATGCCGGCGAAAACCAGCGGCACGCTATTTAAAGTGGAATGGAAATCCTGAAAAACAAGACGCCATATCCGGCCAGAGGCGGGATATGGCAGCAAGAACTGCTAGACCCCGCCCGGCGATGCTTCGACCCAAGATCGACTACATCCATCGTTATTCACAATTAACCTTGGCAGTTTTCTTTAACAAAGCGATTATATAACAATGCCGCCAGATAATCAAACCAGACGGACTAAAGAAAAGCCGGGCCAATAAATCCAACCCCGCCGTGAAATCTTATCAACCCACAAATAAATTAAATATAAAAATAAAAACTCGCACAAGCTGTCTTGATTCTCTGCATGAAAATTACAAAATAAAAGGCCACCGCATCGCGATGGCCTGAATGATCCGGATAAAACCGGAATCCGCGCCGGTTTTCACCCTCAGCGCGCGCCGGTCCGGCGCAGCAGCGCGAAGGTCATATTGTCCTCGCGCGGGCGGGAGCCATACCACAGCACATCCCAACCCGGCTCGGACATCCCCTCACGCGCCGGCCTGACCACCAGCTGGTAATCGCAAGGCGGCGTTTCCGCCGCCGCGTAGGGCACCAGATCCAGCCCGGCGTAGTACTTCCAGCTGGCCAACGCCAGCTTGTTGTCGCTCTCCGTCGCCACGCACTGCGCGCCCGCCGGCAGCTTTCGCATCATCATCTGCACCACCGGACGATAGCTCTTGGCGGCGTCGAACCACGGCAACCACAGGCTGAGGCCCAGCCCCCACAGCAAGGTGACGCCGGCGGCCCAGTTGGTGATGGCCTGGCGGCCGCGCAAATTGGCGCGGGTCAGCGCCCACAGCCAGACCAGCGTGGCCACCACCGCGCATGCGGCGGCGAAGCCGGAAACATAGGGCTGATAATAGGGACTGAAGTACTGCGCCCGGCCGGCCAGCCCGGCCGGCCAGCCAAAGTTCATCGCCGCCCAGCCCAACCACACCAGCAGCCCGAACAGGCCGAAGGTCATCAGGCCGAACCAGTTGAGAAAAGCCGCCGCCCCGCGCCGCAAGCTGTCCAGCTCGATCGCGCCCAGGAGCGACAGCGCCAGCAGCAACGGCATGGCGTTGGTGATGTTGGTGGCGGTGGACAGCGTCAGCAGCAATACGCTGACCAAGCCGAATACCAGCGGCAATTGCAGGCAGGGGCGCTGCAGCTGGCGGTTGCGGTACAAGGCCCAGCCGGCCAGCGGCCAGGCGGGGAAGGCGAACCACACCACATTGCTGGAGTAATAGCCGAACTCGTGGAACAGGCGGATGCGCCCGAAGCCGTTGAGCTGGCCCAGGGCATAACCGTTCCACCATTCGGCGAACGCCGCCGGATGATCGCGCAGCAAGGCCAGCGGCCAGACCAGCGCCGCCGGCGTGGCGATCAGCAAGGCCAGCAGCACGGTGATGGCGAACTGCTTGTTGCGCCAGGCCGAGAAGGCCGGCAAGAGCAATACCGCCAGCCACACCTGCATCACATCCAGCAAGCTGGTGCTCAGGAAAATCACCGCGGTGCCCGCGCCAAGCAAGGCGCCGGCCAGCCCCGGCGAGCGCAGCGTCAGCGACAGCGCGTAAAAACCAGCCGCCACGCCGGCGAAACCGGCGACGGCCGGCGTCAGCTGATGGCCGGTTTCCACCAGGCCCAGGCAGCCGATCAGGATCATCACCACGCTGCGGCCATGGCGGCGGCCGATCAGGTCGCGACCGGCCATGCCGGCCAGCAGCAAGGCCAGCGACATGAACAGCGGCGTCGCCAGCCGCGCCGCGTCATGCGCCGGCAACAGCCACGGCGAAAACAGCTTGACCATGGCGGCCGCCACCCAGTAGTACAGCGGCGGATTGTCGAGGTAAGGCATGCCCTGCAGCGTGGGCAGCAGCCAGTTGCCGCTATGCAGCATGCCCTGCACCACGGCCAGGACGTAGGGTTCGTCCGGCTTCCACGGATCGTGGCCGATGATGCCCGGCCACAACCAGATGAAACAGAGCAGTAACAGCACCCACGGTTTTTCCGTGGGCTTGGCCAGCGCGCCGGATTGGGCGGAGTATGTCAGCATGTCTTTAAACGCGTGCGTCAGTGTTGGGGATGATCCAGCCGGCCGCTCAACCGGGCCAACCACACCCGCAAGTCGATCTTGCGCTTGTTGATCGAGGCGCGCCATTTGTTGCGCCGCCGTTGTCGCTTGTGCTCGGGCGCGGCTTGCAGTTCGCGCAGGCGGCTCTCACTCCAGGCGAAGTTGGCGCAGTATTCGGCCTGCCGCGCCACGCTCCAGTCGGCCGCCATGCCTGCGAACACCTCATTCAGGTAGAGCGGCGCTTCGTAACTGTAGTTCCAGTAATGGTGCAGCGCATCGCCCAGCGCCAGCATGCGGTAGCGGCTGCAGGCGGCCAGCGACAGCGCGAACTGCTCGGTCCAGTTGCGCGGCTGCATGCGCGGCAGCAGAAAGTCATTGATCGCCAGCGAGGCGTCGTAGAACGCCTGCGCGCCGGCCGGCGTGCCGATTACGCCCGAATTCCACATCGCCAGCTCTTTGGCGACGGTCGCGCCCATCCTGGCAAGCGGTTCGCGGTAACGCGTCGCCGCCACCTGGTACTCAGGGAAAAAGCCCGGCCCCAGCTCGCCTTCCCGCACATGCATGCAGCAGCTGCCGCCGCTCAGCAGCGCGTCGAAGGCCTCGTCCGGCACGCGCAGCCAGCGGGTATCGCAATCGACATACATCATCGCGCTGTCCAGTTCGTCGCAAGCGCGGCGCATCACCATGAGCTTGATCCGGTGAACGTAATCGAAGCGGCCGCGATAGGCGCGCAGTTCGGCCGCGGTCAGCGGGATGATCCTGACCAGCGGATCGACCGGCGCCGCGGACGGATCATCGGTGTAAACCGCGACGCGGATATCATCGCGATCGGCGGCGCGCAGATGGTGCAACAGGGTCAGCACGGAAAAACGGGTCTGATCGTGATATTTCTTGCCGCCGTGCGACAGGTAGACGATGTGGAAGGCCATAACTCAACCATTGCGGGTTCAGGGAGACGACAGCAAAAAAGGCAGCCAGGGCTGCCTTTTTCCGTTGCAGTGACTGCAGGCGCGATTAGCGCTTGAAGAAGCTGCCGAACTTCTGGTTGAACTTGTCCACGCGACCGGCGGTGTCGACGATCTTCTGTTTGCCGGTGTAGAACGGGTGGCAGCTGGAGCACACTTCGATGGAGAAGGCGTCCTTGGCCATGGTGGACTTGGTCACGAACTGCTGGCCGCAGGAGCAGGTAACGGTCAGTTCTTTGTAATTCGGGTGGATATCGGTTTTCATCTCTCTACCTTTCAAATCGGGTACAGGGGTTTTGCCTGTACTGCTTGCGAAACCTCGCATTATCCGCCGTTTATCGACGCTTGACAAGCCGCAAACGGCGGGTTCGGTTTCAGGCGCGACGCCAGCTGGTGCCGCCGGCGCCGTCTTCGAGCACGATGCCGCGGGCGGTCAGCTCGTCGCGGATGCGGTCGGACTCCGCCCAGTCCTTGTTGGCGCGGGCGTCGCGGCGCGCCTGGATCAGCGCCTCCACCTGCTCGGCGGACAATTCGCCCTCGCCCGCGCCGCCCTTGAGGAAGTCCTCCGGATCGCGCGCGAGCAGCCCCAGCACCCCGGCCAGATCCTTGAGCAGACGCGCCTGCGCGGGGTCGCGGCTCTTGTTGACTTCGCCGGCCAGCTCGAACAGCACCGCCACCGCCTCGGACGAGTTGAAATCGTCGTCCATCGCCGCCTTGAAGCGCGCGGCGTGGGCGTTGTTCCAGTCGATGCCCTGCGACGCCGGCAAGTCGATGCCGCGCAGCGCGGTGTACAGGCGGGTCAGGCCCTGCTTGGCGTCGTTCAGGATGCTGTCGGTATAGTTGACCGGGCTGCGGTAGTGGCTGCGCACGATGAAGAAGCGGATCACTTCGCCGTCGAAATGCTGCAGCACGTCGCGGATGGTGAAGAAGTTGCCCAGGCTTTTGGACATCTTCTCGCCATCCACATTGATGAAGCCGTTGTGCAGCCAGTAATTGACGTACTGGTGGCCGTGCGCGCCTTCGGACTGGGCGATTTCGTTCTCGTGGTGCGGGAATTGCAGGTCCTCGCCGCCGCCGTGGATGTCGAAATGCTCGCCCAGATGATGGCAGCTCATCACCGAGCACTCGATGTGCCAGCCCGGGCGGCCCTTGCCCCACGGGCTGTCCCACGACGGCTCGCCCGGCTTGGCCGCCTTCCACAGCACGAAGTCCAGCGGATCGCGCTTGTTGGGGTCCACTTCCACGCGCTCGCCGGCGCGCAGCTTGTCCAGGGTGCGGCCGGAAAGCTTGCCGTAGCCTTCGAATTCGCGCACCGCGTAGTAGACATCGCCGTTGGCGGCCGGATAGGCCTTGCCCTTGGCGATCAGTTGTTCGATCAGCGCGACCATGCCGCCCACGTGCTGGGTGGCGCGCGGCTCGAATGTAGGCGGCAGCAGGCCGAGCGCGGCGGCGTCCTGATGCATGTCGGCGATGGTTTCCGCCACCAGCTGCTCCGGCGTGATGCCGCGCTCCAGCGCGCGCTTGATGATCTTGTCTTCGATATCGGTGATGTTGCGCACATAGGTGACGTCGTAGCCGGAGGCCTCGAGCCAGCGGTAGATCACGTCGAAGGCCGCCAGCATGCGCGCGTGACCGATGTGACAGAGGTCGTAGACGGTCATGCCGCAGACGTACATGCGCACCTTGCCGGGTTCGATGGGTGTGAACGCTTCCTTCTGGCGGGTCAGGGTGTTGTACAGGCTCAGCATGATCAAAAAACCTATGGTTGGAGAATCGAAAGCGTCGATTGTAACAGAGGGGCGGCGGCGGCCGCCATTTCAAACCGCGACGCGAATCTGCGCGAAAGCAAACGGCCGCCGCGCTGTTTCGCGCGGCGGCCGCCGTGTCCTGACGCTATGCGCTCAATCCTTGATGCGCGACCAGACGATCGGACGATAGTCCGGCAAGCCGTCCTTGAACGGCGGGATGCGCTCCCCTTCCATCAGCGGCTTGACGTAATTGAGGAAGGCCTGGGTGACGCTGAAACCGTCTTCGCCGATGAACTCCGGCGGCAGGCGTTTTTCCTTGTCGCCCACCGCGGACAGCGGCACTTCCTCCACGTCCCAACAGTAGGGATGATCGTTCAGGCGCTTGATGCCAGCCATCAGCCCGGTCTTGCCCGCCAGCAGCCACTCCACCGCCTTCTCGCCCATCACGTAAGCCTGGCGCACGTCGGTGGCGGAGGCCAGGTGGCCGCCGGCGCGCTGCAGGTAGTCAACCTGCGCCACGTGGGCGGAGATGCCGCGCTCGCGCAGGATCAATTGCGCCAGCCACTGGCCGGCGCCGCCCAGCTGTTCGTGGCCGTAGGTTTCCGACTTCTTGGCCTCGGCCACGAAGCGGCCGTCCTTGTCGGTGATGCCCTCGGCCACGGCGATGGCGCACTGGCCGTATTTTTCCAGGCTGCGATCCAGCGCGGCCAGGAAACGTTGCGGCTCGAACGGCACTTCCGGCAGCAGCACGATATGCGGCGCTTCGCCTTCCTGACGGGCGGCGGCGGCGCAGGAGGCGGCCAGCCAGCCGGTGTGGCGGCCCATCGCCTCCATGATGAACACCCGGCCCCAGCCCATGCTGGTCATGTCCAGACCCACTTCGCGCATGGCGCTGGCCAGGAACTTGGCGGACGAACCGTAACCCGGGCTGTTGTCGGTGCCGACCAGATCGTTGTCTATGGTCTTGGGCACGCCGATCACACCCAACTTGTAGCCGGTGTGCTTTTCAAAATCGACCAGCCGCTCGGCGCAACCCAGCGAGCCGTTGCCGCCGTTGATCAGCAGGTAATGAATATCGTGCTTGGCCAGCACGTCGCGCAGCCGCAGCCAATCGTCCTTGGCTTCCTCGTAGGTGCCTATCATGCGCCGGCTGACGCCGAAACTGCCGCCCGGCATGAAAGCCAGCTGGGAGATGGCGCTATCCGGCACCAGGTCGGTATTGCACAGGCGGCCTTCCAGCAAACCCGCCAGGCCGTCGAACGCCCCGTACAGGGACAAGCCGTGCCGGCGGGCGGTTTCAATCGCCCCCTGGGCGGAGGCGTTCAGCACGGCGGTGGGGCCGCCGGATTGCAAATAGACAGCTCTTGGTTTGGACATGGCGTTCTACCTGACAAGCAAATTGGAAAGCGCCCGCCCCGCTGGGCGGGCCTGCGACTGCGAAGGCCGGCTGCGAAGCCCGCCCAATACCACTACCATACCACCGCCCTCTGGGCGGCTCAACACGCGCCGCGCCGGCAAACTCACAGGCTTTGATCCGCCGCAAACCGCCGCCGCAAAATGAAAACGCCGCCGCGACAACGTCGGGGCGGCGGCGTCTCACTCGGCGCTCACGCGCTTATTTGCGCACCACGTCGGTCGGAGCGTAGCGTTCCACCTTCACCGGCGAATTCTGGGCGATGAAATCGCGCAGCATGTCAGCGTCCACAAAGCCGGAATTGACATAGCCGCGGTGCTGGTTCAGCACCGGATAGCCGTCGCCGCCGGCCGCCATGAAGCTGTTGGTAGCCAGACGATACGTCTTGGCCGGATCGATCGCCTTGCCGCCGATCAACGCCTGCTTCAACTCATTCTTCTCGATCACCAGCTTGACGCCGCCGAACTGGGCGAAGGCGCCCGCCCCCGGGGTCATCTTGGCGGCGGCCTTCAGGTAATCCAGCGCTTCCTTGCCGCTCATGTCGACGTACACCACCGTGCTGCCGAACGGGAACACCTTGAGCACGCTCTTGTAGGTTACCACGCCGGCCGGGATGGAATCGCGGATGCCGCCGGAGTTGACCACGGCGAAGTCAGCCTTGACGCGGGCCATCATCGCCTGGCTGACCAGCACGCCCAGATTGGTCGGATTGCTGCGCACCATGGCGCGGTCGCCGTCCAGCTTGTCGCTGATTTCGCCCACTTTCACGCTCAGCGCTTCCTGACCCTTGTCCTGATAGGTCTTGAGGAAGGTGCGCAGCTTCTGGTCTTCCGGAATCAGCTCGGTGTACGGAACTTTTTCGGTCTTGCCGTCGGCGGTCTTGACGGTTTTCTTCAGGTTGACCGGGATCAGCTCGTACTTGACCAGCTTGAGGTTGCCGTTCTTGAACTCGAAGTCGGCGCGGCCGACGTACTTGCCCCACTCGTGGGCCTGCACGATCCAGGCGCCGTTCTGGCGATCCGGCGCGCACGGCTGGCCCGGGACGTAGGCGTCGTTGCGCACGTTTTCGGCCTTCATGCACACCGGGTTCTGGCTGTGGCCGCCGACGATCAGGTCCAGGCCCTTGACCGCGCGCGCCATTTCCACGTCGCCCGGCGCGTTCACGCCGCTCTTGCCGTCGGTGTAATGGCCCATGTGGGTGGCGGCGATGACGATATCGGCCTTCTGGCGCAGCTCCGGCACCACCTTGGCGGCTTCGGAGATCGGGCTCTTGAATTCGATGCCCTTGATCTGGGCCGGGTTGACCATCTTGGCGGTGTCATCGGTGGTCAGGCCCATCACGGCGACCTTGACGCCGCCCAGATTGAAGATGGCGTACGGATCGAACATGCGCTGGCCGTCTTTATAGATGTTGGCCGACAGCATCGGGAAATTGATCCAGCCCTTCTGCTTCATCAGCACCGGAACCGGCTTGTCGAATTCGTGATTGCCCACCGCCATCGCGTCGTAACCGATGCGGTTCATGCCGCGGAAGTCCGGCTCGGCGTCCTGCAGGTCGGATTCCGGCACGCCGGTGTTCACGTCGCCGCCGGACAGCAGCAAGCTGTAGCCGCCCGCGGCCTTGACCTCGGCGCGCACGCGGTCGACCACGGTCTTTTGCGCGGCCAGGCCGTACTCGCCGTCGTTGTTCGGCCAGAAGTGGCCGTGGTGGTCGTTGGTATGCAGGATAGTGATCTTGTACGTCTTGTCGCTCAGGTAAGCATCCTTGCCAGGCTGGGTGGCGCAGGCGGACAACATGCCGGCGGCCAGCAAGGCCATGGTGACGGTCTTAAGCGAAGTATGCATTTCATTCCCCTATTTTTATGCGGCCCTGCCAGGCCAGTGCTGCCGGAAACCGCTCCGGCACGCAAAAATGGCGGACCCGAAGGCCCGCCATTGATATTGGTCGCACGCTTATTTCCAGCTGTCTTTCAGGCCTACGGTGCGATTGAACACTGCCTTGACGCCCGGCTGGTGGTCGTAACGGTCGCTGACGAAATAGCCAAGACGCTCGAACTGGTAACGCGTTTCGGGTGCTGCCTTCAGAACGGCATCTTCGACGTAGGCGGTAATCGTCGTCAATGATTCAACATTAAGAAACTGACGGAAATCAACATACTCGCCATTGGCATTACGCACGGCGTCCGGGCGCGGCTCGGTGAACAGGCGGTCGTACCAGCGCACCTCGGCGTCGATGGCGTGCTCGGCCGAAACCCAGTGGATCACGCCCTTGACCTTGCGGCCTTCCGGGTTCTTGCCAAGCGTGTCGTGATCGATCGAGCACTTCAGTTCCACCACATTGCCGTCCTCGTCCTTGACCGCCTCCTCGCACTTGATCACGTAGGAGTAGCGCAGGCGCACTTCGCCGCCCACAGTCAGGCGCTGCCACTTCGGCGGCGGCACTTCGGCGAAGTCGTCCTGTTCGATCCAGATCTCGCGCGAAATCGGCACGTCGCGCTCGCCGAACTCCGGATGGTGCGGATGGAAAGGCGCGCTGCGGCTGGCGGTGACCGCGGCGTCGTAATTGGCGAGGGTGACCTTCAGCGGCTTGACCACGGCCATCACGCGCGGCGATTCGTTTTCCAGCGTCTCGCGCACCGCGCCTTCCAGAATGGCCATGTCGATGATGTTCTCGCTCTTGGACACGCCGATGCGCTGCGCGAACAGCTTGATGCCTTCCGGGCTGTAGCCGCGGCGGCGCATGCCGGCGACGGTGGGCATGCGCGGGTCGTCCCAGCCGCTCACCACGCCGTCGTTCACCAGTTGCAGCAGCTTGCGCTTGGAGGTCAGCGCGTACAGCAGCTCCAGGCGCGAGAATTCGATCTGCTGCGGGTGGTGGTCGATGCTGATGTTGTCCAGCACCCAGTCGTACAGCGGGCGGTGATCTTCGAACTCCAGCGAGCACAGCGAATGGGTGATGCCCTCGATGGCGTCGGAGATGCAGTGGGTGTAGTCGTACATCGGGTAGATGCACCACTTGTCGCCGGTGCGGTGGTGATGCACGCGGCGGATGCGGTAGATGGCCGGATCGCGCAGATTGATGTTGGGCGAGGCCATGTCTATCTTCAGGCGCAGCGTCTTGCTGCCGTCCGGAAACTCGCCGGCGCGCATGCGGGTGAACAGGTCGAGGTTCTCTTCCGGCGTGCGGTCGCGATAGGGGCTGTTCTTGCCCGGCTCGGTCAGGCTGCCGCGGTACTGGCGCATTTCCTCGGCGGACAGGTCGTCCACGTAGGCCTTGCCGGCCTGGATCAGCTCGACGGCGTAATCGTAGAGGCGGTCGAAATAATCGGAAGCGTAGCGGACTTCGCCGTTCCACTTGAAGCCCAGCCAGCTGATGTCTTCCTTGAACGCGGCGACGTACTCGTCCGATTCCTTCTCCGGATTGGTGTCGTCCATGCGCAGGTTGCACTTGCCCTGATAGTCTTCCGCCAGGCCGAAGTTGATGCAGATGGCTTTGGCGTGGCCGATGTGGGCGAAGCCGTTGGGCTCCGGCGGGAAGCGGGTGACCACCGAGCTGCGCTTGCCCGAGGCCAGGTCTTCGTCAATGATGCTGCGGATGAAGTTGTTGATAACCGGCGCGTTGTTTTCCGTGCTCATGTTCTGGCTGCTGCTGAAAATATCGAATCGGTCATTGTAACCGATTTTGACGGCGGATTTGGCAACGGATGCAAGCCGGCTTCCAAACGGCATCGCGCCTGAGAATCCGCGGCCCGCAGACGCGGCCGCAAGGTCAGACCAGCGCGCGCCCGGTCAACCGTTCCAGTTGCCGCAGCGGCGATCTGGCCGGGTCGACCATCTTCTCCAGCGGCAGCCACAGGGTCTGCTCCAGCAGAAACTGGCCGGACATCGCCGCGTGCGAGGCATGGTCGGAAAAGCAGATCCAGGCGCAGCCCGGCTCGAAAGGCACGGTTTCTTGCGGGCACTGGCGCTGATACGCCATGTCCGCCTTCATCGCGTCGTGCAGGTGCAGCATGATGTGGTCGTACTCGCTGCGCTTCCGCTTGGTGATCTTCAGCGCGGCCAGCAGCGCCGCCGAGCCCGGCCACTGCCTGGGCACGCGCGGCAGCATGGTCTTGGCCATGTTCTCGAATGGCTCGCCCACGCGCCACACCCGCGGCTCGCCATGCGGATTGATGTTGCAGAACACCCGCAGGATGCGCTCGCCATGCGTGGGGCGCGACGGGAAGGCGTCCACGTGCAGGCGGCTGTCGTCCTTGCGCCACGAGGTTTGGCGATCCTCCACCCGCGCCAGGCGCAAGCTGGTGGGCGCCAATCGCAGCTTGCCGCGATATTCGGGCAGCAGCCCCTCGGCCAGCATCAGCGCCGCCTGCCGGTAGCGGGCGATCAAGGCGCCGACCATCGGCTCATCGGCCACGTCGGCCACCCCGTGCAGCCGATCGTCCGGCGCAGGGTCCAGGCTGATGTTCTTGCGCCTGGGGTCGGCCAGACCCGGATTCAGCAAGGCGCGCTCGGCCGCGCCGAGGACGAAATCGAAATCCGGGCAATACAGCACCCCGCCCCGCTCCAGCGCGTCCACGCAGGACGCGGCGCTTCGGCCGCGCTCGACGCGCAATATCTGACTACTCATTCCGTCTCCCTTCGGCGGTCTCCCGGCGACCCTTCGATGCTGCATCGCACAAAGCAACATGATAACCCGCCGTCATCGCATCGTCACCCGCGCGCCGCCCGCCTATCGGCCAGCCTGTTGATTTGTCAGGGAAAACACGGCCAAATCGCCCGCCGGCAAAGCCCTATCGCCAGCAAGGCAATTCGCCATACAAAACAATCATTTATGCTGATTTTTATCGCGAGTTCTGGCACAATGCGCGGTTGCTCGAAACTTACGCCAAGCCGAACCGAATAGCATGACAACTTTGCCAGCCGCCGCCAAACCGATCACCTCCTACCGCAAGTACTGGGCCAGCCGTTTCGGCACCGCCCCGTTCCTGCCCATGACCCGCGCCGAAATGGACGAACTGGGCTGGGATTCCTGCGACATCGTCCTGATCAGCGGCGACTGCTATATCGATCACCCCAGCTTCGGCATGGCGCTGGTGGGCCGGCTGCTGGAAGCGCAAGGCTTCCGCGTCGGCATCATCGCCCAGCCCGACTGGCACAGCGCCGACGCCTTCCGCGAACTGGGCAAGCCCAATCTGTTCTTCGGGGTGACCTCCGGCAACATGGACTCGATGATCAACCGCTACACGGCGGACAGAAAACCGCGCTCCGACGACGCCTACACCCCCAACGCCGAACCCAACAAACGCCCCGACCGCGCCGTCACCGTCTACGCCCAGCGCTGCCGCGAGGCCTATCCCGGCGTCGGCGTGATGATAGGCTCGATCGAAGCCAGCCTGCGCCGCATCGCCCATTACGATTACTGGAGCGACAAGGTGCGCCAGTCGGTGCTGGTCACCTCCAAGGCCGACATCCTGCTGTTCGGCAACGCCGAGCGCGCGCTGGTGGAAATCGCCCATCGCGCGGCCAAGGGCGAGAAGCTGAATGAAATCCGCGACGTGCGCGGCACCGCCTTCATGGTGCCGCACGGCTGGCGCCCGGACGAGGAGTGGCAGGAAATGGATTCCAGCGTGGTGGATATCCCCGGCAAGGTGGACCCGCACCTGAATCCCTATCAGGAAATTCCGGAACAGGCGGCCGAGGCCGCCGCCGGCGCCGACCCGAGCGCGCCGCAGGTGATCCGCATCGAATCGCGCGAGGAGCGCCTGGCCCGCCGCCGCGCCGAGCGCGCCAAGACCGTCATCCGCATCCCGGCGTATGAAGCCGTGGCGCACGACCCGGTGCTGTACGCCCACGCCAGCCGCACGCTGCATCTGGAATCCAACCCCGGCAACGCCCGCGCGCTGGTGCAGTTGCACGGCAGCCGCGACGTCTGGCTCAACCCGCCGCCGCTGCCGCTCAGCACCGAGGAGATGGACTTCGTCTTCGGCCTGCCCTACGCCCGCAACCCGCATCCGGTTTACGGCAACGCCCACATCCCGGCCTGGGAAATGATCAAGTATTCGGTCAACATCATGCGCGGCTGCTTCGGCGGCTGTACCTTCTGCTCGATCACCGAGCACGAAGGCCGCATCATCCAGAGCCGCTCGGAAGAATCCATCCTCAAGGAGATCGAGGAGATCCGCGACAAGACGCCGGGCTTCACCGGCCACATCTCCGACCTGGGCGGCCCGACCGCCAATATGTACCGTTTGAGCTGCAAGGACCCGAACATCGAGCGCTCCTGCAGAAAGCTCTCCTGCGTGTTCCCGGACATCTGCGAGAACCTGAACACCGACCACAGCCACCTGATCCAGCTGTACCGCAAGGCGCGCGCGCTGCCCGGCGTGAAGAAGATCAACATCCAGTCCGGCCTGCGCTACGACCTGGCGGTGCGTTCGCCCGAATACATCAAGGAACTGGTGCAGCACCACGTCGGCGGCTATCTGAAGATCGCGCCGGAACACACCGAGGACGGCCCGCTCTCCAAGATGATGAAACCGGGCATGGGCGCTTACGACAAGTTCAAGGAGCTGTTCGAGCGCTTCAGCCGCCAGGCCGGCAAGGAACAGTACCTGATCCCCTACTTCATCGCCGCCCACCCCGGCACCAGCGACGAGGACATGATGAACCTGGCGCTGTGGCTGAAGAAAAACAACTTCCGCCTCGATCAGGTGCAAACCTTCACCCCGACGCCGATGGCGCTGGCCACCACCATGTGGCACACCCGCCGCAACCCGCTCAAGAAGCTGGGCCGCAGCTCGGAAAAGGTGGACGTGGTGCGCGACGGCTACCGCCGCAAGCTGCACAAGGCCTTCCTGCGCTACCACCATCCGGACAACTGGCAGATCATCCACGACGCGCTGCTCCAGATGGGCCGCGCCGACCTGATCGGCCACAGCAAGCATTGCCTGATCCCGCCGACGCCGCCTAGCGACAAGGCCGCCGCGGCGCGTCATCGCCTGGGCGCGCCGGCCGCGCGCGGCAAAGCGCCGGGCCAACGCCCCGCCGGCAGTCAAGGCCGCGGCGCGCCCCGCGCCGGCAACGCCCAGCCTGGCCGCAGCCACGCCAAGCCGGGCGGCAAGGGCGGCCGCAGCCGCTAAACGACAGCCAGCCGCCCCGCAGGGCGGCTTTTTCGCACCCGCGGCCCGGCCGCCCGACTTTGCGAGTACCCGCATGATCCGCATCGACTTCGATCACAGCTACGCCCGTGAACTGCCCGACGCCTGGGTCGCCGTCGCGCCCGACGCGCCGCCGGCCCCCGCGCTGCTGTACTGGAACGCCGAGCTGGCCGACGAACTGGGCATCGCCGCCGGACAAGCCGACGCCGACGAGCTGGCGCGGCTGTTTTCCGGAGCCGAGCTGCCGCAAGGCGCGCAAGCCATCGCCCAGGCTTACGCCGGCCACCAGTTCGGCGGGCTGTCGCCCTCGCTGGGCGACGGTCGCGCGCTGCTCTTGGGCGAGGTCATCGACAGCCGCGGCCAGCGCCGCGACATCGCGCTCAAGGGCAGCGGCCGCACCCCGTTCTCGCGCCGCGGCGACGGCAAGGCGGCGGCGGGACCGATGCTGCGCGAGCTGATCATAGGCGAAGCGCTCGCCGCGCTTGGCATCCCCGCCAGCCGCGCGCTGGCGGTGGCGGCCACCGGCGAGACGGTGCAGCGCGAGCGCCCCTTGCCCGGCGCGGTGCTCGCCCGCGTCGCCGCCAGCCATCTGCGGGTCGGCACCTTCCAGTATTTCGCCATCCGCGGCGAAACCGACGCCCTGCGCCGCGTGGCCGATTACGCCATCGCCCGCCACTATCCCGAGCTGGCTGGCCGCGACGATCGCTACCTCGCGCTGCTGCAGGCGATAGGCGAGCGACAGGCCGACCTGATCGCGCGCTGGATGCACGCCGGCTTCATCCACGGCGTGATGAACACCGACAATATGGCCATCAGCGGCGAGAGCCTGGACTTCGGCCCCTGCGCCTTCATGGACGCCCATCACCCGGATACCGTGTTCAGCTCCATCGACCATCAGGGCCGCTACGCTTACGGCAACCAGCCCGCCATCGCCCAGTGGAATCTGGCGCGGCTGGCGGAAACCCTGTTGCCGCTGATCGCGCCGCGGGACCCGGCCGGCGCGGTGCCGGCGGCCACCGAAGTCGTGGAAGGCTTCGCCGATCGCTATCGGGAACGCTGGCTGGCGCAGGCGCGCCGCAAGCTGGGGCTGGAGGGAGAGCGGGAGGAGGACCTGGCGCTGGCGCGCGACTGGCAGACCCTGCTCGCGGCCCAGGGCGCGGACCATACGCTGGCCTGGCGTCATCTGGCCGACGCGCTGGAGGGCCGCGGCGAGGCGCTGGCCGCGCTGTTCGCCGACCCGGAGGCGCTTGCGCCGTGGCTCAGGCAATGGCAGGCGCGCCTCGCGCCCAGAACCCGGCCGCTGGCCGACATCGCCGCCGCGCTGCGCCGCGAAAATCCGCTCTACATCGCGCGCAACCATCTGGTGGAAGAGGCCCTGGCCGCGGCCAGCGAAAACGGCGACATGGAACCCGCGCTGCGGCTGCTGGACGTCTTGCGCCAACCGTTCGCGGAACGCGCCGGCCTGGCGCGCTACGCCCAGCCCGCCCCGCCGCACATCGCGGCTGGCTACCGGACTTTTTGCGGCACATGAGCGCGCGGCGGCGCGGCCAGGCTCAGGCCAGCGTCTTTTCCATCACGTAATCGTCCATCACGAAGCCGTTGCCGATGTCGGCCACCGTCTGCTCGCGAATCCGGAATCCCTTTTTCTCGTAGACGGCGATGGCGTCGGCGTTATGGCGGTTGACGGTCAGCATCAACCGCCCGCATCCCTCAGCGCGGGCGGCGGTTTCCGCCTCGTCCAGCATGCGCCCGCCCCAGCCCTGGCCGCGCAGCGCCGCCAGCAGATACAGCTGCTCCAGCTTCATCTCGCCGGGCTTGCCGGTCAGCGCGCAGCTGAAGTAGCCGGACAGATTGCCATCCAGCCGCAGCAGCCGGAACCAGCGGTCCGGCGCGTCAAGATAGCGACTCAGGTTCTCGGGCGCATAACGCCCGGCAAGCATGTAATCGATTTGTTCCCGGCTGATCATGGCGCTGAAGTGGCCGTGCCAGATTTCGCGGGCCAGCGCCGCGATGGCGGCGAAATCCGCCTCGGCGGCCGCGGAAAACTCGACATGATTCGTCATCTCCCCCTCCTCGCTTCGATCCCGCTCCAGATTCTCAATGGAATGCCGCCAGCTTGCCCAGCGCGGCCAATACGTCGTTGCCGTATCCCTGGGCGGCGGCGATGGCGCAAAGCTCGGGCAGATGTTGCATGGGCGGCTCCGGCGAGCGCGCAGCGCCGAAGGCGTGCGCAGGCAATGATGATGAGATAGTCGCGCCGCCGCGGCAAGCCCCGCCCCAACTGGCGGCCAGCGCGCGGCGCGGCTTATACTCAAGGCATACCCCGAGCCGAAGCCGCCGCCATGATCCTGATCCACACCCCCAACCCCAAGGAAGTCGACGCCTACCTGGCGCTGTTTCGCGCCGCGCGGCCGCAGCGCCGCTTCATCGCCCTGGACGATCAGGCCGATTTGAGCCAGGTCAGCCAGCTGATCGCCTGGGGGCCGCCCGAGGGGTTGCTGTCGCGCCTGCCGCGCTTGCAGGCCATCTTCGCGCTGGGCGCGGGAGTGGATAAACTGCTATCCCGCCCCGACCTGTCGCCGGCCACGCCGATCTACCGGCTGCTGGATGGCGGCATGGCCGCGCAAATGACCGAATACATCCGCTACGGCGTGCTTGGCTATCAGCGCAACATGGACGTCTATCGCCGCCAGCAGGCCGCCGGCCAATGGCGGATGCTCGCGCCGCGCCTGCCCGGCGAGGTGAGCGTAGGCATTCTGGGCCTGGGCGAAATCGGCAGCGCCGTCGCCCGCGCGCTCGCCCACGACGGCTACCTGGTCAGCGGCTGGAGCCGCAGCCCGAAACGCATACACAACGTGCATAGCCTGCACGGCGAATCCGGCCTGGAAAAACTGCTGGAACGCAACCAGGTGGTGGCCTGCGTGCTGCCGTCCACCCCGGAGACGCGCGGCCTGCTCAACGGCGAGCGGCTGTCGCTGATGCAGCCCGGCTCGATGCTGATCAACGCCGGCCGAGGCGACCTGCTGGACCAGCGCGCGCTGCTGGCCCTGCTCGACAACGGCCACATCCGCTGCGCGCAGCTCGACGTCTTCGCCGAAGAACCGCTGCCGGCCGACCACCCGTTCTGGCGCCACCCGGCGGTGACGATGACGCCGCACATCGCCGCCATCACCCTGCGCGAACGCGCCGTGGAGCAGATCTGCGCCGGGCTCGATCGGCTGGAGCGCGGCCTGCCCGCCGACGGGCTGGTGCGGCGAGACGACGGTTATTGATGACAAAAAGTAAAGTCCGCGGTCCTTAGCCGCAAATTGGGCATAATGCGGCGACGCCGGCGGACCGCCGCGCCGCGCAACGCATCCACTCCAAGGAGAAATCGTGAAACCCTGGTTAACCTTTGCCGCCACCCTGTTCGCCGCCAGCCCGCTCGCCATGGCGGACAATACGCCGGACAACCTGTTCACCGTGCCGTTGACTGCGTTCAAGACCTCCGACGCCAACCCGGCCCAGAAGCTTTATCTCAAGCCCGGCGTCAACCTCAAGGCATACCGCGCCATTCAGCTTGAGCCGCTGTACTTCATGCGCCACGACGACAAGGGCAACTGGGAATTGCTGCAAAGCTCGGAGCAGAACCGCATCGCCGCCTACTTCCAGCAGAAGATGACCGCGGAACTGCACAAGGCCGGCATCGCCGTGACCAGCAACCCCGGCGCCGGCATCGCCCGGATGCGGGTGGCGGTCACCGGGCTGGGCCAGTCCCGCCCCGGCATCGACGTGGTGGACATCCTGCCGATCAAGGCGGTGTTCAACCTGACCCGCCTCGCCGTCGGCAAGGAGCCTTACCTGATGAAGGTAGGCAGCATGGCGCAGCTGGACGATTCGCAAAGCGGCGCGCTGCTGGCCGGCAGCGTCAATATGCGCGAAAGCGGCAAGAGCACCCAGAAGGGCGAGCCGATGAAGCTGGAAACCATAGAAGGCCTGATCGACGACTGGTGCCGGGACAGCGCCAAGCTTCTGGCCAAGGCCTTGACTGTCGCCCAGCCCTGAAGGCCGCGCGCCGCAGACGCGAAAAAGCCGCAGCATGCGCTGCGGCTTTTGCATATCCGCGGCCCCAGGCCGCTCAGGCCTCCGGCTCGCCGGCCACGAAGCGGTAAGCCAGCGCGCCGAGCACCGCGCCGGCAATCGGCGCGATCCAGAACAGCCACAGCTGCTCCAGCGCCCAGTCGCCGACAAACAGCGCCACGCCGGTGCTGCGCGCAGGGTTGACCGAAGTATTGGTCACCGGAATGCTGATCAGGTGAATCAGCGTCAGCGCCAGGCCGATGGCCAGCGGCGCGAAACCCGCCGGCGCGCGCTTGTCGGTGGCGCCCATGATCACGATCAGGAAGAACATGGTCATCACCACTTCGCACACCAGCGCCGCCACCAGCGAGTAGCCGCCGGGCGAGTGCGCGCCGTAGCCATTGGACGCAAAGCCCTTGGCGAGGTCGAACCCCGCCGCGCCGCTGGCGATCACGTACAGCACCGCCGCCGCCGCGATGGCGCCCAGCACCTGCGACACGATGTAGGGCAACAGCTGCGCGCCGGAAAAACGGCCGCCGGCCCACAAGCCGATGGATACCGCCGGGTTGAGATGGCAGCCCGAAATATGTCCGATGGCGTAAGCCATGGTCAGCACGGTCAGACCAAAGGCCAGCGATACGCCCAGCAGGCCGATGCCCACGCCCGGAAACGCCGCCGCCAGCACCGCGCTGCCGCAGCCGCCCAATACCAGCCAGAAGGTTCCCAAAAACTCCGCACCATATTGTTTCATCATGCAGTCCTCGCTAGAAAATGAATGGAGACGACGCCTTCAGCATAGGCTGCGCCAGCCATCTCCGTAATGGTTAAATATGAATTAAATTTTTATTTAAAAACAGACGACAAAAACGCCTGCCGGCAGTCAAGCCGCCGGCAGGCGTCGCAGCAGCAGCGAGCAAGCCGCGTTTTTAAATTTCGTATTTAATATTATGTAAGCAAATATAGCATAATCAACTTTGCGCCCGCGACCTCTCCGCGCGCGAAAGTGTTGCTAAATATTGCCGGCAATGCCGGAATCTCGCGACAAACTCCGGATTATCGATACGAATCAAACACAAAGCGATCAGGCCCACACCACGCCTTCAGTCAGCACTTTCTCCGCCCGCAGCAAGGCGCTGGCCAGATCAGGCTGCAAATTGTCCCTGCCCACTTCGTCCGCCAGCCGCGAGCCGACCAGCATGGCCTCGAACTCGTCCGAAGCGCCGCACAGGATCAGGGTCTTGCCCTGCTCCATCAGCCGCGCGTTCAGCGCGCTCAGCGCCAGCAGCCCGCTGGTATCCAGCAACACCAGCCGGTGCAGCTGCAAGATGATCACCCGCGAATGCGGCGCTTGCTTGAGCATGGAGTCCACCGTATCCGCCGCTCCGAAGAACAGCGCGCCCTCCACGCGGAAGGCCGCGCAGCCGCCGGGGATCTCCTTGCCGGCGATGCTGTGGCGCTCAAAAAGCTGGGCGTATTCCGGCAACAGACGTTTGATCGAGGTATGGCTGGCCATGCTGCGGATGAAGAACACCGCCGCCATCAGCAAGCCGATCTGCACCGCCACGGTCAGGTCGAACACCACGGTCAGGATAAAGGTCACCACCAGCACCGCCGTGTCGTGCTTCGGGTAATACCAGGCCTTGCGCACGTCCCAATCGCCCATTTTCAGGGCCACCGCCATCAGGATGGCGGCCAGCGCCGCCAGCGGAATGCCGGACGCCAGCGGCGCGGCGATCAGCAACACCAGCAACAGCAGCAGCGAATGCACCAGCGCCGACACCGGCGTGCGGCCGCCGTTGCTGATATTGGTGGCGGTGCGCGCCACCGCGCCGGTGGCCGGAATGCCGCCGAAGAACGGCGCCACCATATTGGCGATGCCCTGCCCGATCAACTCCTGGTTGGAGTCGTGCTTGTCGTTGGTCAGGCTGTCGGCCACCACCGCGCACAGCAGCGATTCGATGGCGCCGAGCAAGGCGATGGTGAAGGCCGGGGCCAACAGCTCGGACAGATGGGTCGGGTCCAGATTCAGGCCGGAGAAATGCGGCAAGCCCTGCGGGATGCCGCCGAACTTGCTGCCCAGGGTTTCCACCGGCAGACCGAACACGGCGGTGGCCAGCGTGGCCAGCACCAGCGCGGCGAACGGCGCGGGCAGCTTGCGGTTCAGCCGCTTGGGCCACAGCAGGATCAGCAGCAGCGAGGCCGATGACAGCGCCAGCGTCGGCCAGTGGATCTGGCCGATGTGCAGCCGCAAGGCATGCATCACGGCGAAGAAGCCTGACGGCATCTTGTCGATCGGCAGGCCGAAGAAGTCCTTGAGCTGGGTGAGAAAGATCAGCACGGCGATGCCGTTGGTGAAGCCGGTGATCAGCGGCATCGGAAAAAAGCGTATCACCTGCCCCAGCCGGAACAAGCCCATCAATACCAGCATCGCGCCGGCCATGAAGGTGCAGATCAGCAGGTTGGCGACGCCGTATTTGGCGACGATGCCGTAGATGATGACGATGAAGGCGCCGGTGGGACCGGTGACGCTCAGGCGAGCGCCGCCCAGCGCGGCGGCCAGCAGCCCGGCGATGACCGCGGTGAAGATGCCGGCCTCCGGCGTGACGCCGCTGGCCATGGCGAAGGCCATCGCCAAGGGCAAAGCCACAATGCCGACGGTCAGCCCTGCCAGCAGGTCGGCACGGAACAGGTGCCGGTTGTAGCCTTTCAGGCTATCGATCAGACGCGGGCGGAACATGGGGCTAAGCATGGCGGCAGCTTTCTTGTAATAACCAAACCATGCTAACAGCCTAGCCGTCAAAGCGGTAACCCGCCTTGTCCGCGGTCATGCCGCCTGGCGGGCTACATCGCCCGGAAACGGACGGCGAAACTGCGGCTCAGCGGCAGCCGCTCGGCGCGGTCGCGCGAAATCACCGCGCGGCGGTCCAGCAAATCGCCCTCTATGCGC
This sequence comes from Xenophilus sp. AP218F, assembly GCA_002213445.1. Lineage (GTDB taxonomy): Bacteria > Pseudomonadota > Gammaproteobacteria > Burkholderiales > Chromobacteriaceae > Chromobacterium. Next base: position 41,218 of record NJIE01000022.1, read on the forward strand.
AGCACATGCCGCAGATTGACCGCCCGCGCGCGGTGGACCTGGGCGAAACCGTCCGGATCCAACCAGTCGGCCGGCTTGAGGCCGAAGGGCGCGCTGAGGGCCGCCGCGGATAGACCAGCGCGCGATTTTGCTTCAGCCAGCCGCCCTGCGAAGAAAAGAACAAGGCGAAGGCGATGGCCAGACTGCTCGCGCCGCACACGGCGAATTCCTGTCATCTGCCGGTCAGGCGCGGAAAGGCATCCATGCTTCGGCCTCAGTGGAAATAGTCAAACACCAGCTGCCAGCTCTGCCTGGGCGTCGCGGCGCCGTACTGCGTCGACGGCGCGCCGGCGAAGCGCTGCCACTGCAGCGCCAGATCGACGCGGCTCCAATGGTAGCGCGCCTCGGCCCAATCCATCGCGCTGTGGTCCACCAGACTGACGTTGCGCATGGCGGTCAGATCCAGGCCGTCCAGCAAGGCGTCCTGCCAGTTGGCGCGCAGCAGCGCCGCCTGCCGCGTGACGAGGCGGGTGACGCCGACGCCCTGGGCCGCGCGGTAAGCGCCACAGCAGGCGCTTTGCCGCAAGGCCTGCCAGCCGGCGGCGTCCGGCGCGCCGCCGTCGTGCTCGCCTTCCAGCGTCAGGCTCAGCTTGCTGCCGCCGGTCCAGGTCGCGCCCAGCGCCAGCCGGTTGCGCCAGCCATGTTGCGCCTGCCCGAGCCAGGCTTGCCAATCCGGCGACTGGCGGCCGCCGGCCCATTCCAGATAGGCCACCGTCGCGTCGCCCAGCAGCCGCGACAGATTGAAACCCAGTTGCGGCGGCTGGCCCTGCTCCTGAAACAGCAGCCACTGCGGGTTGAGCGTTTCGGAAAAACGATAGCTGAAGGCGATCAGCGCGCGTTCGCGCGGGTTGCTCGCCCCCCAGTCCAGGCTCATGCCGGCGCTGCTGGGCGCATCGCCCAGCTTGGGCGACCAGATCGCGGTGAGCGAGGCGTCGTTCCACAGCTTTTGCCAGCGCAGCATGGCGTTGCCCAGCCGGTTCCGCCGCAGGCTTTCCTGATCGGCGGACACCACGGAACGCACCGTGCCTTCGCCCAGGAAGTCAGTGGGGTTGTAGCCCAGCGCCACGCCGTAGCGGGTGTTGATGCGGCCGATATCCAGCATGGCGTCGTTGCCGAACTCGCGGCTCAGATAAGCCTCGCGCAGGGTGTTGACGCCCCGGCTGCCGCCCTCCGCGCCGCCGAAGCCCTGATCCAGCCGGTCGGAGAACACGCCGCGCCACGCCGGGCCCAGCCTGCCGTCCCAGCGCCAGTCCAGCGACAAGCGCCGCGTGTCGGCCGCGCCGTCGTTGACGATGGCCGCGGCCTCCAGCAGCAGCTTGGCGTCGCGCGCCGCGTCCGTTTCCTGACGGGTGGCGTCGGCCAGCCGCAGCGCGGCGTCGTCGTCGGCCCAGGCGGCGCAGGACAACAAGGCGATGGCGCCAAGACAGGCTCGCCGCATCGCCTACTCCGCCCGGAAGCGCGGCAGGTAGTCGCGCTGCAGCCAGGCTTCCGGCACCTCGCGCCAGGCGAAGTCGCTGTTGCGCATCACCGTGATCCAGCGCGGGTTGAGCCCGTCGATGATCACCGTCTCGGTGGGCCGCTCCATGCCCAAAACCTGCTGGTAGCCGCGATAGTAGGCGGTTTTCAGCAGGCTGCCGCTGGCGGCGTAGAACTTGGCCTTGCGGCTGCGGTAGCCCTTGACGTCCACCCACAGCTCGATGGCGTGGTAGGTCACCGCGGCGTTGCGCGCGGTCAGCTTCAGCTTGTAGCAATGCCGGGTCTGGCGATCGCCGTCCTGGATATCCTCCTCGCCGGCCAGCGCGGCGTCGTAGTCCAGCGCCAGGTTCACCGTCACCACGTCGCCGTTGGCGGCCTGGCCCAGCAGCCGCTGCTGCGGCGAGATCGGCACGCTGGCCTTGCTGGCCGGGTCGAAGAACCATAAATCGTTGCCGTTCTTCAGCATCAGCTTGCCGGCGTCGCGCGCCGGGCCGACAAAGCGCAGCAGGCTGCGGTACTGGCCGCTATTGGGGTCCGCGCGCGAATACACCGCCAGCGCGCTGCGCTCGTTTTCCTTGCCGTCCTTGTAGCCCACCAGCGAAACCACCAGTCCGAAGGAGCGCTCCGGATTGCGCACCGCGTCGCTGCCGGCGAGTATGGTTTGCGCGTCGGGCGCGGCCTGCGCCAGCGTCGCGCACAAGGCCAGCCAGACGATGCTCATCATTTTGCTCATGCGGTTCTCCTCAAGCGTGGCGCAGGGCGTCGACGATGTCGAAGCGCGCCGCCCGCCGCGCCGGCCACCAGGCCGACAGCGTCGCCATCAGCAGCAGGCCCAGCGAGCTGAGGCCCAACAGGCGGTACTCGCCCCACAGGATGATCAGGATGGGATTGGGTTCGACGCTGCCAGGCGGCGTCCAGGTCAGCCCGGCGCGGTTGATCAGCGCCGCCAGCAGCAGCGAGGCCAGCACCCCCAGCGCGCTGCCGGCCGCGCCCAGCAAGACGCCCTCGCACAGGAACAGGCGGCGGATGCCGGCGCGGCGCAGCCCCATGGCGCGCAGGGTGCCGATCTCCACCGTGCGCTCCAGCACCACCATATTCATGGTATTGCCGATGGTGAACAGCGCCACGCAGCCTATCAGCAGCGAGACAAAGCCGAAAATGGTGCCGAACATGCCGGTGATCTGGCCGTACTGCGGCTGCAGGGTGGCGAAGTCGCGCGCCGCCAGCGGCTGGTCCTTGAGCGGGCCGGCGAACAGTTGCTTCAATCTGGCGCTGGCGGCGTCGATCTGGCTGCTGTGGCGCAGCTGAACGACGATGGCGGTGACGCTGGGCGGGCTGTTGCCGTACACCAGTTGCTGCGCCTGGCGCAGGTGCAGGCCGACGTACATGTCGTCCAGCTCCTTGACGCCCTGGCTCTCCGCCTTCACCAGCTTGAGCCGGGCCACATTGGGCGCGCCGCTGGCGGTGGCGGCCAGCAATTCGATACGGTCGTCGGCCGCCGGCCTGGCCTCGGCGTCGGCCAGCGCGGCGATGTCGGCCGGCAGCGGGTCCGACGCCGTCGCCGCCGTCTTGGGGCCGGGCGGGCAGTGCCTGACCTGCAAGGCCTCGCACAGCTGCAGCACCCGCGCCACGCCCACCCCTATCACCGCCGAATCCGGGCTGGTGCCGGTCAGCGCCACCGGCTTGAGCCGGAAGCGGTCGCCGAAATGGTAATCGTCCCACTGCCGCAAGCGGTTCTGGCCGTCCGCCTCGCTGCCCAGCGCCATCACCGTGCGCGACGCGCCCACCGCGTAATGGCCGGCGATGCCGCCCAGCGTCAGGATGGGCGTGATCACCGCGATCATCGGCTTGAGCTGCGGATCGTCGGCGATCACCCGCATCACCCGCTGGTAATCGTTGACGCCGAAGGCCGCCGGATTGCCGCCGCCGTAGACGAAATAATCCTTGTGCTGCACCTGCAGATGGCCGCCGCCGCGCACGAAGGCGGTTTGCAAGCCGTAGACCACGGTGCGGTGATAGCCGCCGAACAGCAGCACCGCGATCATGCCCACCACCATGGTGAGCAAGGTGGCCAGCGTGCGGCGGCGGTTGCGCAACAGATTGCGCCAGGCGAGTTTCAGAGTGCTCATGCCGGCTCCTTGTCCGCTGGCGCGTGGCGGCCGACTTGGCCGTCCAGCACCGTGTAGAGATCATCCGCCGCGGCGATCACCTGCGGGTCGTGCGAGGAGAACACCACCGCCACCTGCTGTTGCCGTTGCAGTTCGCGCAGCAGCGCCAGGATGCTGGCGCCGGTGTGGCTGTCCAGGTTGGCCGTCGGCTCATCGGCCAGCACCAGCGCCGGACGATGCGCCAGCGCGCGGGCGATGGCCACCCGCTGGCGCTGGCCGCCGGAGAGCTGGCCGGGGCGATGCCGCGCCTTGTCGGCCAGGCCCACCGCCGCCAGCAGCTCTTCCACCCGCTCGCGGCGCTCCCTGGCCGGCGTTCTGGACAGCAGCAAGGGATATTCCACGTTCTCGTACGCCGACAAGACCGGCAACAGATTGAAGTTCTGGAAGATGAAACCGATGTGCCGCGCGCGAAAATCGCTGAGCGCGTCGTCATCAAGCCGGTCCAGGGGCTGGCCGGCGACGATGATCTCGCCGCGGTCGGGGCGGTCGATGCCGCCTATCAGATTGAGCAGCGTGGTCTTGCCGCTGCCGGAAGGGCCGGACAGAACGGTGAAGCAAGCGGGGCGAATCTCCAGATTCACGTCCGTCAACGCCGGCACCGTCACCTGGTCCAGCACATAGTGTTTGCAAACCTGCCGCATCAGCACCGACAACATGGCCCGTCTCCGCGGAATTCGATGCCGACAGTGTACGCCCATATTCGCTTACAAAATGACACGACGATAAAACGCGCTCCGGCGGCGCGAAACGCGGCCGGCGCGACACCCATAAGGCATATCGACACCCGCGGCCAAGCAGGCGTAGCATGCCTGATGAAGCGCAATCGAGACCAAACCAGAGGGCCATAACCATGACCGAGAAAAAACTTCCCCCTGACAACGACACGCCGACCGTCCCGCCCGCCGCCGAAACGCCCGCGCCCAGCCCTTCGGCCGAAGCCGACACACCCGCTTCGCCCCACCGCGCGCCCCGCTCCCCCGCCCGCGGCCGCAACCAGAACGTGAAGCGCGTGCATCAGCAGTCGGTGGAAGCCATCACCAGCGTCAGCCAACAGCCGGTGGCGCTGCAAGTGGCCGAAGCGCCGCGCGGCACCAGCGAGGAGAGCACCAGCGCGGAGCTGCCGGCCAGCTACCCTTACCGCACCCGCATCCGCCGCCCCGAATACGAAAAACAGAAGCAGGAATTGCAGATCGAGCTTTTGAAGGTGCAAAGCTGGGTCAAGGAAACCGGCCAGAAAATCGTCATCCTGTTCGAAGGCCGCGACGCGGCCGGCAAGGGCGGCACCATCAAGCGCTACATGGAACACCTCAACCCGCGCGGCGCGCGGGTGGTGGCGCTGGAGAAGCCGTCGGAGAAAGAACGCGGCCAGTGGTACTTCCAGCGCTATATCGAGCATCTGCCCACCGCCGGCGAGATCGTGTTCTTCGACCGCTCCTGGTACAACCGCGCCGGCGTGGAGCGGGTGATGGGCTTCTGCGCCCCGCACGATTACCTGGAATTCATGCGCCAGGCGCCGCAGCTGGAGCGCATGCTCGTCAACAGCGGCATCCACCTGTTCAAGTTCTGGTTCTCGGTCAGCCGCGAAGAGCAGCTGCGCCGCTTCATCTCCCGCCGCGACGATCCGCTCAAGCACTGGAAGCTGTCGCCCATCGACATCCAGTCGCTGGACAAGTGGGACGACTACACCGCCGCCAAGCAGGCGATGTTCTTCCACACCCACACCGGCGACGCGCCGTGGACGGTGGTGAAGTCCGACGACAAGAAGCGCGCCCGCCTCAACTGCATCCGCCACTTCCTGTCGCGGCTGGACTACCCGAACAAGGACTTGCGCGTGGCCCACGCCGGCGACCCGCTGATCGTCGGCCAACCCAGCGCGCTGGACGGCGAAGAGGAAAAGAGCGCGCTGCGCTTCTGATCCCGGCCCCGGCTCCAACCAACGGCGGCGTCGCGACGCCGCCGTTTTCATCGCCCCTCCGCGTTCGCCCGCCCCCGCTTGCCGGCATTCGCCCGCCAAACTTGATCCAGCCCGACTGGAGTCTTGGCTCTAGCTTGAAGCCGGACGGCTAAACCCGGATAATCGACAGGTTTTGGCGTAGCGAAATCCCGGATGGACCTCGGACATTATTTACTGATTCTGGTTGGCGCGGTGCTGGTCAACAACGTGGTGCTGGTCAAGGTGCTTGGCCTGTGCCCGTTCATGGGCGTCTCGCGCAAGCTGGACGCCGCCATCGGCATGGGCGCTGCCACCACTTTCGTGCTGACCCTGGGCGCCGGCTCCAGCTACCTGATCAACCAGCTGCTGCTGGCGTTTGATCTGGAATACCTGCGCACGCTGTCCTTCATCGTGGTCATCGCCGGCATCGTCCAGTTCACCGAGATGGTGATCCGCAAGACCAGCCCGGCGCTGTACCAGGTGCTGGGCATCTACCTGCCGCTGATCACCACCAACTGCGCGGTGCTGGGCGTGCCGCTGCTGAGCGTGCAGCAACAGCACACCTTCGCCGAGGCGCTGGTTTACGGCTTCGGCAGCGCCGTCGGCTTCAGCCTGATCCTGATCCTGTTCGGCGCGATGCGCGAACGGCTGGAAGGCGCGGACATTCCGGCGCCGTTCCAGGGCACCGCCATCGCCTTCATCACCGCCGGCCTGATGAGCCTGGCCTTCATGGGTTTCGGGGGCTTGCTGAAATGAGCGGATTTCTTGCCGCCCTCGCCCTCATGGCGGCGATGGCGCTATTGCTGGGCCTGATTCTGGGCGCGGCCGCGGTCTGGTTCAAGGTGGACGACGACCCGCTGGTGGCGCGCATCGACGCCATCCTGCCGCAGACGCAATGCGGCCAGTGCGGCCATCCCGGCTGCCGCCCCTACGCCGAGGCGCTGGCCGAAGGCGCCGACGACATCAACCGCTGCCCGCCGGGCGGCGAAGACGGCATCCGCAAGCTGGCCGAACTGCTGGGCGTGGAATTCAAGCCCTTCGGCGACGACGCGCCCCAGCCCAAGCCCAAGGCCGTAGCCGTCATCGACGAGAACAACTGCATCGGCTGCACGCTGTGCATCCAGGCCTGCCCGGTGGACGCCATCCTCGGCTCGGCCAAGCAGATGCACACCGTCATCGCCGCCGAATGCACCGGCTGCGAGCTGTGCATCGCCCCCTGTCCGGTGGACTGCATCGAGATGCGGCCGCTGTCCGACACCCTGAATCACTGGAAGCCGGCCTACCCGGTCGTTGCCATCCACCCGGTACGCGCATGAACCCGATTTACCCCCTGCCCGGCGGCATCCACCCGCCTAGCCACAAGCATCTCACCAACAGCGGCCCGATCGCGCCGGCTCCCCTGCCGCGCCGCCTGATCCTGTCGCTGGGCCAGAGCCTGGGCAACCCGGCGCGCCCCTGCGTCGCGGTCGGCGAGCGCGTGCTCAAGGGCCAGCGCATCGCCGAAGCCGACGGAGCGGTGTCCGCGGCGCTGCACGCGCCCACCTCCGGCACCGTCGTCGCCATCGAATCCCGCCCCTTCCCGCACCGCTCCGGCCTGCCGCAAACGGCCATCGTGCTGGAAGCGGACGGTCTGGACGAATGGCAGCCGCGCGCGCCGCTGCCCAACTGGCGCGAACTGGACGCCGCCGCGCTCAGCCAGCACCTGCGCGACATGGGCGTGGTCGGCCAGGGCGGCGCGGTGTTCCCCACCAGCCTCAAGCTCGCCAAGCGCCCGCTGGAGGCGCTGGTGATCAACGGCGCGGAGTGCGAGCCCTTCATCACCTGCGACGACGCGCTGATGCGCGAGCGCGCCGACGGCATCGTCAGCGGCGTCGCCATCATCGCCCACGCCATGCAGGCCGGACGGGTGCTGATCGGCATCGAGGACGACAAGCCGGCCGCCATCGCCGCCATGCGTCAGGCCGCCGCCCCGCACGGCTACCAGGTGGCGGCGATTCCGGCCAAATACCCCAGCGGCGGGGCCAAGCAATTGATCCGCCTGCTCACCGGCAAGGAAATCCCGGCCGGCGAGCGCGCCACCCAGCACGGCGCGCAGTGCTTCAACGTCGCCACCGCCTACTCCGTCCATCGCGCCGTCGAACTGGGCGAGCCGGTGATCAGCCGCATCGTCACCCTGACCGGCGCGATGGCCGCGCCGCAAAACGTCGAGGCGCTGCTCGGCACCCCGCTGCGCGAACTGCTGGCGCACGCCGGCCAATCGCCCGACAGCGACGGCGTCATCGTCGGCGGTTCGATGATGGGCTATTTGCTGCCCGACGCCGACGCCGGCCTGACCAAGGCCTGCAACTGCCTGATCGCGCGCGACGCCGCGCTGTTCCCGCCGCGCCCGCCGGCCATGCCCTGCATCCGCTGCGGCGAATGCGCCGACGCCTGTCCGGTGCAGCTGCAACCGATGGACCTGTACTGGTTCGCCAAGTCGAAACGCTACGACAAGGCCAGCGACTGGAGCCTGATGGACTGCATCGAATGCGGCGCTTGCAGCTACGTCTGCCCCAGCCAGATTCCGCTGGTGGACTACTTCCAGTTCGCCAAGGGCGAGCTGTGGAGCGCCGAGCGCGACAAGCTGGCCGCCGACCGCGCCCGCCGCCGCCATGAGTTCCGCCAGTTCCGCATCGAACGCGACAAACAGGAAAAAGCGCAGCGTCTGGCCGAAAAAGCCGCCGCCACGCCCGCGCCGACCCGCAGCGCGCCCGCCGGCATGTCCGCCGGACAGCCGGCCAAACCGGTCAGCGACGCCGACAAGAAGGCCGCCATCGAAGCGGCGATGGCGCGCGCCGCAGCCAGAAAGGCCACGCTGTCCGCCAACGCCAATGCCAGCCAGAGCGCGCTGGACGAAAGCAAGCAAGCGGCGATCAAGGCGGCGATGGAGCGCGCCGCCGCGCGCAAGGCCGCGAAAGACGCCGAAGCCGCACCCGCTAACGAACCTGCCGCACCGGCCGCCGCCATCGACGACGCCAAGCGCGCCGCCATCCAGGCAGCCATGGAACGCGCCGCCGCGCGCAAGGCCGCCAAGGCGGCGGCTCAATCCAACCAGGAAAACGAACAGCCGTGACCAGCGCTCCCTTCCACGCCAAACCCGCCACCGTCTCGGCGATCATGCTCAAGGTGCTGGCCGCCCTGCTGCCGCTGATCGCGGTGCAAACGTATTTCTTCGGCGTCGGCCTGCTTATCCAGCTGGCGCTGGCCAGCGTCAGCGCGCTGGCCGCCGAAGCCGCCATGCTGCGCCTGCGGGGCCTGCCGGTTCTGCCCTTCCTGAAGGACGGCAGCGCCCTGCTCACCGGCTGGCTGCTGGCGCTGACCCTGCCGTCACTGGGCGCCTGGTGGATGGTGGCGCTTGCCACCATCATCGCCATCGTCGTCGCCAAGCAGCTGTACGGCGGCCTGGGGCAGAACCCGTTCAACCCGGCCATGGTCGGCTTCGCCGTGATGATCGTCGCCTTCCCGGCCCATATCGCCCAGTGGGGCAGCGCGCTGCAGCCGCTGGACGCGACAGCGCAGCTGCAATGGATTTTCAGCCGCCAGCTGCCGCCCGGCGCGGCGCTGGACGCCGTCAGCTCCGCCACGCCGCTGGATTATCTGAAAACCCAGCTGCTGATCGGCGGCCAGCCGGTGGCCGACATCCTGCGCGCCCCGCTGTACGCCAGCCAGGCCGCCATCGCCGCCGCGCTGGCGGCGAGCGCGGGCGGGCTATACCTTTGGCGGCAGCGCATCATCGCCTGGCACGCGCCGCTGGCGATGCTGGCCGGCGTCTGCGCCGTCGCCGCGCCGCTATGGCTGCTGGAGCCGGCGCGCTACGCCAGCCCGCTGTTCCATCTGCTCAACGGCGCGACGCTGCTGGGGGCCTTCTTCATCGTCACCGATCCGGTCACCAGCCCGACCACGGCGCGCGGCCGGCTGCTGTTCGGTTTCCTGGTGGGCGTGCTGCTGTACGTGATCCGGGTGTTCGGCGGTTTTCCCGACGCCGTCGCCTTCGCGGTGCTGATCATGAACATCGCCGTGCCCTTCATCGACCTGCATACCCAACCCAGGGTATTCGGCAAAAGGGAGCGGCGATGACACGCGCCCTGCTGCGCCAGATGCGCGCCAGCGCGCGCGCCTTGCTGGCCTTTACCGTGATCTGCACCGCCATCCTGGCCGGCAGCTATCTGCTGACCCGCGATGCGATAGACCAGCGCAGCCAGCAGGAGCGGCAGCGGCTGATCGCGCAGACCCTGCCGCCCGGCAGCTTCGACAACGCGCTGGCGCGCGACTGGCGCGAGCTGCGCGGCGAGGACGCGGCGCTGCTGGGCCAGCCGGCCGGCAGCCGCGTCTACATCGCCCGCCAGGCGGGCAAGCCGGTGGCGCTGGTATTCGAAACCGTGGCCGGCAATGGCTACGCCGGCCGCATCCGCCTGCTGGTGGGCGTGCTGGCCGACGGCCGCGTCAGCGGGGTGCGCGTGGTGGAACACCGCGAGACGCCGGGCCTGGGCGACTACATCGATAGCGAAAAGAGCGTCTGGGCTGCCCAGTTCGTCGACAAGACCCTCGCCAACCGCTGGCAGGTAAAGAAGGACGGCGGCGACTTCGACTACATGGCCGGCGCCACGGTATCGGCCCGCGCCGTGGTCGCCGCCGTCGGCCGGACGCTGACCGTCTTCCGGCGGCGCGGCGCGGCCCTGCTGCAAAAGGAGCAAGCATGAGCGACCCCATCCAGCCGTCCCCGTGGCGCGACATCGCCGTCAACGGCATCTGGAAACAGAACGCCGGTCTGGTGCAGATTCTGGGCCTGTGCCCCATCCTGGCGGTGAGCAGCAGCGTGATCAACGCGGTGTCGCTGGGCCTGGCCACCACGCTGGTGACCGCGCTGTCCGGCGCGGCCATCGCCGCGTTGCGCGGCTTCATCTCGCAGGAAATCCGCAACCCGGTCTTCATCATGATCATCGCCACGCTGGTGACCTGCGTCGACCTGCTGTTCAACGCCTACCTGCACCCGCTCTACCTGGTGCTGGGCATCTTCATCCCGCTGATCACCACCAACTGCATCGTGATGGGCCGCGCCGAAGCTTACGCCGCGCGCAACACGCCGGCGCACGCCGCCTTCGACGGCCTGATGATGGGGCTGGGGCTGACGCTGGTGCTGGCCGTTCTGGGCGCGCTGCGCGAACTGGTCGGCAAGGGCACGCTGCTGTCCGGCGCGGAGCTGGTCTTCGGCCCGGCCGGCCAGGCGCTGACCCTGCGCATCGTGCCGGAGGAAATGCATTACCAGTTTCTGCTGGCGCTCTTGCCGCCCGGCGCTTTCATCGGCCTGGGGCTGATCATCGCCGCCAAGAGCTGGCTGGACAGCCGTCGCCAACGCGTCGCCCTCGCCGCGCAAACCGCAGGAGCCGCCCCATGAACGCCGCCAAACGCGAAGAAATCTACCGCCGCTTGCGGGACGCCAACCCGCATCCGACCACCGAGCTGGAATACGACAGCCCCTTCGAGCTGCTGATTTCGGTCCTGCTGTCGGCGCAGGCCACCGACGTCAGCGTCAACAAGGCCACCCGCCTGCTCTATCCGGTGGCCAACACCCCGGCGGCGATGCTGGCGCTGGGCGAGGAGGCGCTGGCCAACTTCATCAAGACCATTGGCCTGTACAAGACCAAGGCCAAAAACGTCATCGCCACCTGCCGCATCCTGCTGGAAAAGCACGGCGGCGAGGTGCCGCAGACGCGCGAGGCGCTGGAGGCGCTGCCCGGCGTCGGCCGCAAGACCGCCAACGTGGTGCTCAACACCGCCTTCGGCCAGCCGACCATAGCCGTCGACACCCACATTTTCCGCGTGGCCAACCGCACCCGGCTGGCGCCCGGAAAGGATGTGCGCGAGGTGGAGGACAAACTGGTAAAATTCACCCCCAAGGCATTTCAGGTAGACGCCCATCACTGGCTGATCCTGCACGGTCGCTACGTGTGCAAGGCGCGCAAGCCGGAATGCCAGCATTGCATCATCGCCGATCTCTGCGAATATCCGGCAAAACCGTTATGATGAAACAGAACGCTTGCTACCCAGCACATGACAATTCGCGCGGATTGGAAAAGGGGCGGATCGCCCTTATCTTCGCAGCTGACGTCAAAAATAAGGAATGCCTGTGACTACGACTACTCGCATCATGGTCGGCGCCCTGCTCGCGGTGTCGTTACTGTCCGGTTGCGACAAGATCCAGCAATTCATCCGGGGTAGCAGCCAGCCCGCCCCTGTGGCCGTGCCCGCCCAGCAGGACGGCCGCGTCGCCATGCTGCTGCCCGACTTCACCCAGCTGGTCACCCGCGACGGCCCCGCCGTGGTCAACATCCAGGCCAGCCGCGAAAGCGCCGCTCCGCAGCAAAGCAGCATGCCTTTCCCTGTGCCGGAAGACGACCCGCTCTACGACTTCTTCCGCCGCTTCATGCCCAACCAGCAGCAGCCTGATCAAGCTCCGGAAGAAAGCATTTCCTTCGGCTCCGGCTTCATCATCAGCAGCGACGGCTACATCCTGACCAACGCCCACGTGGTGGCCGACGGCGGCCAGATCCGCGTCACGCTCACCGACAAGCGCGAACTGCGCGCCAAGCTGGTGGGCATGGACAAGCGCAGCGACGTCGCGCTGCTGAAAGTGGAAGCGGCCGACCTGCCGGTGGCCAAGATCGGCGACCCGGCGGAATTGAAGGTGGGCGAATGGGTGGCCGCCATCGGCGCGCCGTTCGGCTTCGACAACACCGTCACCGCCGGCATCGTCTCGGCCAAGGGCCGCAGCCTGCCGGACGAAACCCTGGTGCCCTTCATCCAGACCGACGTGGCCATCAACCCCGGCAACTCCGGCGGCCCGCTGTTCAACCTCAAGGGCGAGGTGGTCGGCATCAATTCCCAGATCTACAGTCGCTCCGGCGGCTTCATGGGCATCTCCTTCGCCATTCCCATCGATCTGGCGATGAAGGTGGTGGATCAGCTCAAGACCAAGGGCAAGGTCAGCCGCGGCCAGTTGGGCATCAACATCCAGGAAGTCACCCAGGAGCTGGCGCAATCGTTCGGCCTGCAGCGTCCTTCCGGCGCGCTGGTGGTGCGCGTCGACCCCAAAGGCCCGGCGGCCAAGGCCGGCCTCCTGCCCGGCGACATCATCCTCAAGCTGAACAACCGCCCCATCGAAAGCTCCAAGGACCTGCCGATGCTGGTGGGCGGCCTGGAGCCGGGCACCAAGATCACGCTGGGCATATGGCGCAAGGGCATCCAGAAGGAGCTGACCGCGACGCTGGCCGAACTCGCCCCGGACAACGGCGGCAACGCCAAGCCGGGCAACGACAACGCGCCGCAAGGCTACCAGTTCGGCAAGCTGGGACTTACCCTGTCGGAACTGACGCCGGAGCAGCGCTCGGAGCTGGGCTTGCGCGGCGGCCTGCTGATCCAGAAGGCGCAAGGCCCGGCGGCCCGTTCCGGGCTGCAGGCCGGCGACGTGATCCTCGGCGTCAACCAGAACGAGATCAACAGCATCGCCGCCTTCGAGAAAGCGCTGGCGGCGGCCGGCGGCCACGCCGCGCTGCTGGTGCGCCGCGGCGAAGCGGTGCTGTTCGTGCCGCTGCGCACCGACTAAGCGCCGCCGCTTCCCTCTCGAGCCGCCCTCCGGGGCGGCTTTTTCATGCCTTGAGCATTCATTGTTGTTAGCATGACGCTTTCCCCACCCGATGGAGCGCGCCATGCCCTTTCTCACCACCGATTTGTGCGACCAGTTCGACGACAAGATCCAGGCGCTGGAGCCGATTTTCCGCAGCTATGGCGGCAGGACGCGCTTCAGCGGCCGCATCGTCACGCTCAAACTGTTTGAGGACAACAGCCTGGTGCGCGAGGCGCTGGGCGAAAACGGCCAGGGCAAGGTGCTGGTGGCGGATGGCGGCGGCTCGCTGCGCTGCGCGCTGCTGGGCGACCAGCTGGGCGAGCTGGCGGTGAAAAACGGCTGGGAGGGCGTATTGATCTACGGCTGCGTGCGCGATTCCGTCGCGCTGGCGGCGCTGCCGCTGGGCGTGCGCGCGCTGAATACCCACCCCAGAAAATCGGTGAAGCTGGGCGCGGGCCAACGTGGCGTGCGCGTGAACTTCGCCGGCGTCGCGCTCAGCCCCGGGCATTGGCTCTACGCCGACGAGGACGGCGTCATCGTCAGCGCCGACGCCCTGATCTAGACAACTATCCCCCGCGCGGATGGACCGGCAGCGCGCCCTGAGCGGCGGCGCTGCCCCACTCCAGATGCTGCTCCCACCAGCAATGGGATTCGGGCGTCAGCCGCTCCGGCTCGTCCAGCGAGGCGGCGGTGATGTCGATCTCTTCCGGATCGGACTCGTGGCGATAAGTCAGCGAGGTGCCGCAATGCGGGCAAAAACCGCGGCTGACCGCCGCCGAAGAGCGATACAGCGTCGGCTTCTCGCCGCGCCACTCAAGCTCGCTGGCCTTGATGGTGAACCAGGTGACGAAAGCCGCGCCGCTGGCGCGGCGGCAAGAACGACAATGGCAATGGGTGACGTGGGTGGGCGCGCCGCGCAGCCGGTAACGCACCGCCCCGCACAAGCAGCCTCCCGCAAGATTCATGGTCATGACTGTTCTCCCTGGATGTAAAGCGGCGCAGCGCATCGTGATCCAGCCGGACTCCGGGATGTGCCGCCTCCGGAACAGCCCCGCTCGCCTAACTATGCATCAGCCATGCTGCAAGCGCAAAAAGTCCGCGCGGCGAACAGGGACGAAGGCGCGGCAAAAACCACAGGGCAAAACAAAACGGGAGCCGAGGCTCCCGTTGCGAGGCGCGAATGCGCGGCTGGAATCAGGCCGCCTGGGTGGGCGTGGCGCCCTTGATCTCGGTGAGGCGGTTCTGGCCGTCGACGAACACCAGCTTGGGGCTGTGGTTCTTCAGCTCGGCGTCTTCGTAATGGGCGAAGGTGGCGATGATCAAAAGATCGCCCGGCGCGGCGCGGCGCGCGGCGGAACCATTCACCGAGATGGTGCCGGAGCCGCGTTCGGCCTTGATCGCGTAGGTGGCGAAACGCTCGCCGTTGGTGACGTTCCAGATCTGGATTTCTTCGTATTCCAGAATGTCGGCCGCCTCAAGCAGATTTTCGTCGATGGCGCAGGAGCCGATGTAGTGCAGCTCGGAATGCGTGGTGGTGACGCGGTGGAGCTTGGCTTTGAGCATGGTACGCTGCATGTCTGTTTCCTTAATGGCCCGCCGTCTCAGCGGAAAACCTCGATATTGTCGATCAGGCGGGTGCGCCCCAGACGCGCGGCGGCCAGCACCACCAGCCGCTTCTCGCCGGCGTGGGCGATTTCCAGCGTGTCGGCCTGGCGCACTTCCACGTAATCCACCGCCCAGCCGGCGGCGGCCAGCTCGTCGCGCGCGGCCTGCTCCAGCCCGGCGTAATCCTGGCTGCCGTCCTTGAGCGCGTCGTGGATGCGGGTCAGCTCGCGGTACAGCCGCGGCGCTTCGGCGCGCTCTTCGGCGGACAGATAGCCGTTGCGCGAGGACAGCGCCAGGCCGTCGTCGGCGCGGCCGGTGTCCACCGGCACGATGGCCACCGGAATGTTGAGATCGTCCACCATCATCCGGATCACGTGCAGCTGCTGGAAGTCCTTCTTGCCGAAACAGGCGACGTCGGGCTGCACGATGTTGAACAGCTTGGACACCACGGTGGCCACGCCGCGGAAATGGCCGGGGCGGAACGCGCCGCACAGCTCGTTCTGGATGTGCGGCGGCTCGACGTTGAAATCCTGCTTGACGCGCGGGTACAGCTCGCGCTCATCAGGAAAGAACAGCGCGTCGACGCCGGCGGCGCGCAATTTTTCGCAATCCGCCTCGAAGGTGCGCGGATAGGCGTCGAAATCCTCGCCCTGCCCGAACTGGATGCGATTGACGAAGATGCTGACCACCACCTTGTCGGCCTGGCGGCGCGCTTCCTTCACCAGCGCCAGATGGCCCTGATGCAGATTGCCCATCGTGGGCACGAAAGCCAGCTTGCCGGCCTGCTTGCGCCAGGCGCGCATGGCGGCAACGGTACGGATGATTTCCATCGACTTGAAACCCCTGAAACTTAAAAGGTATGTTCGTCCGCAGGGAAGGTTTTGCCCCTCACCGCCTTGACGTACGCTTCCACCGCGCCCTGGATGCTGCCGGCCTCGGCCATGAAGTTCTTGACGAAACGGGCCTTCTTGCCCGGATAGACGCCCAGCATGTCGTGCAGCACCAGCACCTGGCCGGAAACGTCCGCGCCCGCGCCTATGCCTATGGTCGGCACCGGCAGGCTGTCGGTGATTTCGCGCGCCAGCGCCGCCGGCACGCACTCCATCAGCACCATGCTGGCGCCGGCCTCGGCCAGCGCCTTGGCATCGTTCAGTACGCGGCGGCCGTCATCGCCCTTGCCCTGCACCCGGTAACCGCCGAAAGCGTTGACGAACTGCGGCGTCAGGCCGATGTGCGAGCACACCGGGATGCCGCGCTCAGCCAGGAAACGCGTGGTTTCCGCCATGTACGCGCCGCCTTCCAGCTTGACCATATTGGCGCCGGCCTGCATCAGCCGGGAGGCGTGGGCGAAGGCCTGCTGCGGGCTTTGCTGGTAGGCGCCGAAAGTCATGTCGCCCAGGATCAGCGCGTTCTTCGCGCCGCGCGCCACGCAGGCGATGTGATAAGCCATCTCGTCTTCCGTGACCGGAAGCGTGGAATCCTTGCCCTGCACCACCATGCCCAGCGAATCGCCGACCAGCAGGATTTCCACGCCGGCGTCGTCCAGCAAGCTGGCGAAACTGGCGTCATAGCAGGTCAGCATCGAGATCTTGTGGCCTTCCTGCGCCATCTTCTGCAAGGTCGTGACGGTAATTTTCATAGCGGAACTTCCTCGTGGTTCGTACTCAGGTGCCGCATCGGCCGGCGCGCGCGACGACGCGGCGCCAGGCCGCGCGCCGCGCGAGGCGCAAACCCCGCTCAGGCACTCTTGTTGAAATAACTGCGCTGGCCGCGCATCTCGCTGATGCAGCGGATCAACAGTTCGAAGTCGGCGTCGCCGTCCACCAGATTGAGGTGATCGGTGTTGACGATCAACAGCGGCGCGGCTTCGTACTGATGGAAAAACTCGCTGTAAGCGCCATGAACGCGCTTGAGATAGCCTTCGGGGAAATTGACCTCGTAATCCAGCGCCCTGGCCGCCACTCTTTGCAGCAGGTTGTCTTCCGAGGCCTGCAAATAGATCACCAGGTCCGGCACCGGATATTCCGGCAAGGCCAAACGCGCCAGCCGCTGATACAGGGCCTGCTCCTGCTCGTCGAGGTTGATGCGGGCGAACAGCGCGTCCTTCTCGAACAGGAAATCGGACACCAGCGGCCCTTCTTGCAATTCGCCGCCCAGCAGCTGCCTGGCCATGTCGCTGCGCTGCAACAGGAAGGAGAGCTGGGTGGACAAGGCATGCGCGGGCATATTGCGGTAAAAACGCGGCAGGAAGGGATTGGCGGCCGGGTCTTCCGCCTGCAAACGCACGCCCCAGTATTCGGACAGGCGCTTGGCCAGCGAGGACTTGCCGGAGCCGATGGGGCCTTCCACCACCACGTAACGCAACTGAGTCATCGGTTTTTCCTTATTTTCAGGCCGCGGGCAAACGCTCTATTCCGGCCTCGGGCAGCCTGGCCGCCAGCGCGGCCACCTGACCCAAGGCGCCCAAGGTAACAGCGCCGGCGATTTCCGCCAAGGGGAATATGACAAATGCACGTTCGTGCATCCTGGGATGAGGCAAGGTAAGCGCCGGATCGTCCAGCTCCACCCCCTCGTAATAGAGCAGGTCCAGATCCAGCACCCGCGGCGCGTTGCGAAAGCTGCGCTCGCGGCCGAAGCGGGTTTCCAGCGCCTGCAGTTCGGCCAGCAAGGCATGCGGACTCAGGGCGGTGTCGATTTCCGCCACCGCGTTGATGAAGTCCGGTTGTTCCAGATAGCCCACCGGCGCGGTGCGATACAGCGAGGAATGGCGCAGCAGGACGCTGTCGGTCAACGTGGCAAGGGCCGCGAGCGCGGCCCTGATCTGCTCTGCCGGCTGCTCCAGGTTGCTGCCCAGAGCGACGAAGGCTCGCGTCACTCGACGCCTCCGGCCGGCGCGTCGCCCTTGCGACGCGGACTGCGGCGGCGGCGGCGCTTCTTGGCGGGGTCGGTCGCGCCGCCGGCCTTGGCCTCGGCGATCAGCGCCTCGCGCTCGGCGTCGTCGCCGCGCTGGAATCGCTCCCACCAGCTCACCAGTTCGCGGTCCACTTCGCCGGCCTCGCTGCGCAAGGCCAGGAAGTCGTAGGCGGCGCGGAAGCGCGGCTGCTCCAGGAAACGGTAAGGACGCGCGCCGGTGCGGCTGTCGAAGCGGGCCTGCAAGGTCCAGATCTCGCGCATGGTGACGCTGAAGCGGCGCGGAATGGCGAAATCGTTGTCCTGCTCGGTTTCCACATCGGAAATGGCGTCGAGCAAAGCCGGCATGCTCTTCTCGCCGGCGGCGATGCGCTGGGTCCAGCGGCGCTCCACCTGCCGCCACAGCAAGGTGGCCAGCAGGAAACCCACCGAAACCGGCTTGTCGGCGCGGATGCGGCTGTCGGTGCTGGCAAGGCTCAGCTCCAGGAAAGGATCGTCGCCCTGCTCGTCGATCACCGCGTCGAGCAGCGGGAACACGCCGCGCGCCAAGCCTTCCTCGCGCAGCTTCTTCAGGCAGGCGTAAGCCTGGCCGGACATAAGGAGCTTGAGCATTTCGTCGAACAGACGCGCCGCCGGCTCCTTCTTCAGCAGATGGGCGTGGGCGCGGATCGGCTTGCGGGTGGCTTCGTCGATCTGGAAGCCGAGCTTGGCTGCCAGGCGCACCGCGCGCAGCATGCGCACCGGGTCTTCCTGATAGCGGCGGGCCGGCTGGCCTATCATCACCAGCTTCTTGGCGTTGAGGTCCTTGACGCCGTGATGGTAGTCGATGACGGTTTCGTCGGACGGGTCGTAAAACAGCGCGTTGACGGTGAAGTCGCGGCGATGCGCGTCTTCCTCCTGGCTGCCGAAGCTGTTGTCGGCCATGATGCGGCCGGTTTCATTGGTGTCGTCGACGCTGCCGCCGCGGAAAGTGGTGACTTCGATGGTCTCCGGACCCACCATCACGTGGACGATGCGGAAGCGGCGGCCGATGATGCGGGAGCGGCGAAACAAGTGGTGCACCTGCTCCGGCGTGGCGTTGGTGGCCACGTCGAAATCCTTGGGTTCCACGTTCAGCATCAGGTCGCGGACGGCGCCGCCGACCACGAAGGCGGCGTAGCCTGCCTCTTGCAGACGGGTGGTGACCTTGAGCGCGGCGTGGCTGAGCTGGTCGCGGCGAATGCCGTGCTGCGGCAACGGAAACACGCGCGGCTTGGCGCGGCGCTTGCCCATTCCGGACGGCAATTCCAGTACTTTGCGGATTAGCTTGCGGATCATGTAGACGTTAGTGACTTGAGAATGCGGGATTCGCAAGAAATAGGTATTCAAGGCGGCGATTATAGCCCGATTTTCCGGCGGAAATACACCTCATAACCATGCCGCGCCGCCATTTACTTGCGTTTGCCGGCAAAACTAGGCGTTTGAGCGACAAGGCCGCGCGCCGGCCGCCGGATATCGGGCGGCGGCCAGGCGAAGGCGGACGGCTTGCGCGCCATCCGCCTTCGCGCCGGGGCGGCGCGCCTCCCGCTCACGCCTGGGCGCTGATCACGCCGCCCGACAGCGGGCCGCGGCTCAAGTCGCCCGACAGCGCGTTCAGAAAGTTGCCAAGCGTAGCCTGATTGCCGCTGGTCCCGCTGGCGCTCAGCAACGTCTGGAAACTGCTCTGCAAGGCGCTCAGCGCCGGGCTGACGCCGCTTGTCCCGGCGGCGGCCGTCGCGCCGGTCGTCGTTGCCGCGCCGGTCGCAGCGCTCGCGCTCGCCGCCGAACCGGCGCCGGACAACTGCGCCAACAAGTCCTGCACCTCGGACGCCGCGCCTTGAGCGCCGCCATGATGGTGGCGATGATGCGGCCCCTGCGCCGCGGTCGACGCCGCGCCGTTAGCCCCATCCAGCGCCGGCGTTCCGGAAGACCCGCCGGCATTCAGCGCGTCGTCGGCGTTTTGCGCCTGCAGGGCCGATACCAGTTGCTGCATGAATGCCGCCATCGCCTGGCTGGAACCGGGCGCGCCATCGGCGGCGCCGGCCGCCGACGCGCCGCTCGCGCCCGTCGAACCTTGCGCGCCAGAATTGACGCCGACCTGCGACAGCGCCTCGTTTACCGCCTGCAGAAAATCAGCGCCCTGCGATGGCGAGCGATGGCGGGAACCAGACAGATCCTGCTGCCGCCAGTTGTGACTATTGGAAGAAACGCCATTGATGGACATGGCCGGCTCCTTGATGAGTTGGGATGACGCCTTGCGAACCTCCGCCCAGCTAAGCGAGGCCGAACGGCCGCGCCCGCCTCCGGCGACAAGCCGAACCGGACAGATCATCCCTTCCCCAGCAACAAGCCTGCCAGCCGGAAGAAAATGCGTCTTTGAAATCATTAAGATATGTGTTCGCCGCCAGCGGCGCGGCTTTGCGGACGCAGGAGGCAAAAAGCGCGGCGCTCGCCCCGCCGCAGCCGGCCAACTGCGCGCCGTCGGCGAAACCGGCGCCGCCCTCACGCTGGCAAAAATTGCCGCCGGGCGGAAACGCAAAAACCCGCCAGAAGGCGGGTTTTCAAATTTGGCGGAGAGGGGGGGATTCGAACCCCCGTCAGGGTATTACCCTGAACACGCTTTCCAGGCGTGCGACTTAAACCACTCATCCACCTCTCCAGAACCCTTGCAAACTCGACGTCTGGCGTTTCGTTCACAGAGGCTGCGCAGTATATAAGCCCTTATTGCGGGACGCAAGCCCTTTGCCGACAAATTCTGAAAAATTCCTGGCGCGCGCGCCATCCCGCCGCCGTTTTCCTGGCCGCGCCCGCCGCATCTTCAGTTAAAATTCGCCTATTACGAAACACCATCGGTTCCGCATCCATGCGCATCGCTCTCGCCCAGTTCAATCCCGTGGTCGGCGACATCGCCGGCAACGCCCGAAAAATCATCGACCTCGCCCACGCCGCGCAGGCCCGGGGCGCCGACATCCTGCTGACGCCGGAGCTGGCGCTGACCGGATACAGCCCGGAAGACCTGCTGCTGCGCGACAGCTTCTACCGCGAAGTGGCCAGGGGCCTGGACGCCATCGAGCAACTGGACGGCATCACCGTCATCGTCGGCCACCCGGCCCGGATCGGCAACGAGCGCTTCAACGCCGCCACCGCGCTGCGCGACGGCCACCGCCTGGGGCAGTATCACAAGATGCTGCTGCCCAATAACGAAGTGTTCGACGAATGCCGCTACTTCACCCCCGGCGTCGCGCCGCTGGTATTCGAACAGAACGGCGTCAAGGTGGGCGTGCTGATCTGCGAGGACGTCTGGTCGCTGGAGCCCGCGGCGGAAACCGCCGACGCCGGCGCCGAGCTGGTGCTGGCGCTGAACGCCTCGCCCTTCCACCGCAACAAGATAGCCGCCCGCCACGAGACGGTGCGCTACCGTGTCGAGGAAACCGGTCTCCCCTTCGCCTACGTCAACCTCTGCGGCGGCCAGGATGAACTGGTGTTTGACGGCGCGTCCTTCGCCGTCAACAAGGCCGGCGAGGTGGTAGCCCAGGCTGCCGCCTACGACGACGAGCTGCTGCTGATCGACTACACAGACGGCGACCTGCAGCCGGCAAGGCAAGCCGCCCTGCCCGGCCCGCAGGAAAGCGTGTACCGCGCGCTGGTGGTCGGCGTGCGCGACTACATCGGCAAGAACGGCTTTCCCGGCGCGCTGCTGGGCCTGTCCGGCGGCATAGATTCGGCGCTGACGCTGGCAGTGGCGGTGGACGCGCTGGGCGCGGACAAAGTGCACGCGGTGATGATGCCCTCGCGCTACACCGCCGACATTTCAGTGACCGACAGCCGCGACATGATCGCCCGCCTGGGCGTGAAGTACGACGAAATCGAAATCTGGCCGATGTACGAAAGCTTCATGGCCGCGCTGGCACCGTCGTTTGCCGGGCTGGAGATGGATACCACCGAAGAGAATCTGCAGGCGCGCATCCGCGGCACGCTGTTGATGGCGCTGTCCAACAAGAGCGGCAAACTGGTGCTGACCACCGGCAACAAGTCGGAAATGACCACCGGCTACTGCACATTGTACGGCGACATGGCCGGCGGCTTCGCGGTGCTGAAAGACGTGGCCAAGACGCTGGTATTCGAGCTGTGCCGCTGGCGCAATGCCGTCTCCGACGTGATTCCGGAGCGCATCATCACCCGGCCGCCGTCAGCCGAGCTGCGCCCGGACCAGAAGGACGAGGACAGCCTGCCGCCATACGAAGTGCTGGACGCCATCATGGCCCGCTACGTCGAGGACAACCAGTCCGCCGCCGACATCATCGCCGCCGGCTTTGCCCGGGCCGACGTCGAACGCGTGGTGCGGCTGCTGAAGATCAACGAGTACAAGCGCCGCCAGGCGCCGGTAGGGCCGCGCGTCACCCAGCGCGGCTTCGGCAAGGACTGGCGCTACCCGATCACCAACAAGTTCAGCTGAGCGCCAGCGGCGGGCGACGCTGGAACCACGGCCTGGCCGCTTCCAGCTGGGCCGCCAGGCTGAACAGCGTCTCCTCGTCGCCGTAACGCGCCACGCACTGCACCCCACCGGCAGGCCGGCTTCGCTCCAGAACAAGGGCAGCGACATCGCCGGCTGGCCGCTGATGTTGAACAGCGGCGTATACGGCATGCCGGCGAAAATCCGCTCCGCCATCTTTTCCACCACCCCTAGCCAGCGCAAGGGCCGGGCGCTGCCCGCCCGCCCCCACAGCCGCAGCAGGGCCTGCTCCAGCGCGTTGGGCTGCAAAGCGCCCACCGGATGCGGCTCGATGGCCAGGGTCGGCGTCAGCAGGATATCCGTGGTCTCGAAAAACGCGCCCAGCTGGCGGCTGATCAGGTCGAACTGGCGGCAGGCCAAGGTCAGGGCTTCGGCGCTCATGCTCTTGCCTATCAGGCCCAGCATCCAGGTGGCCGGCTCCACATCGTCCATCCGTGGCGCGCGCCCGGCCAGGCCGGCGATCCAGCGAATATCCGCCCAGGTCTCGCACGCCACCACGGTGAAAAAGGCGCGCAAGGCGGCGTCGGCGTCTATCGCCGGCGCGCCCTCTTCCACCTGATGCCCGAGACTGGCCAGCAAGGACGCGGCGTCCGCCAGCGCGGCCCGCGCCGCCGCGCCCGGCTGCCCGTTGCCAAGCAAAGGCTGGGCGCAGACCGTCACCCGCAAGCGCCCCGGCATCCGCCCCGCGGCATCCAGAAAGCGGCCTCCCGGCGCGGGCGCGGCGCACGGCGCGCCCGCGTCCGCTCCATGCGTGATATCCAGCAAGGCCGCGCTGTCGCGCACCGAACGCGTCAACGCGTGCTCCTGCACCAGGCCGCGCCAGGGAATGCCCAGCTCCGGCCCGGTAGGATTGCGGCCGCGCGAGGGCTTGAGGCCGAACAGGCCGCAACAGGAAGCCGGGATGCGGATCGAGCCGCCGCCGTCGCCGCCCGAGGCCGCCGGCGCCATGCCTATCGCCACCGCAGCGGCCGAACCGCCGCTGGAGCCGCCGCTGGTCAGCGCCGGGTTCCACGGATTGCGCGTCGGGCCGCCGGTCTGCGGCTCGGTATAGGGCGTCAACCCCAGCTCCGGCGTCGCGGTGCGCCCGGCGATCACCAACCCGGCGCGGCGCAAGCGGGCCACCAGCTCGCTATCGCGGCGCGCCGGCACCGACTGCAACAGCCGGTTGCCCGCGCCCAAGGGGAAGCCCTCGCAGTTGGCCAGCAGATCCTTGAGAAGGTAGGGCACGCCGCGCAAGGGCCCCTCCGGCAAGCCGGCCGCCACCCGCCGGCGGGCGTCGTCGGCCATGTCGCGATTGACCGCATTGACGATCGGATTGAAACGCGCCACCGCCGCCAGCGCCGCGTCCAGCAGCTCCGCCGGGCTGACCTCGCCGCGCCGGACCAGTTCGGCCAGCCCCATCGCGTCGCAACGCGCGTATTCGTCGTGCCGCATGCCCCGCCCCAGATGAAATGACATCAGAATGGTACGTTCAATCCCCCGCCCGGCCAAGCCCGGCCACGGCTTGACCCTCCAGGCCATGGGCAGGATACTTGGGCCTCGTCAACCGACCCGACGCCCTGCCCCGGCAGCGGCCGCATTCCGAACATGAAGACATTCCTTACTCTCATCCTGGCCGCGGCGCTGCCGCTCACCGCGCACGCCGCCGCCATCCCGCAATTGAAAGCCTTCATCGCCGGCAGCAAGACGCTGTCGGCCGAGTTCACCCAGGTGGTCAGCAGCAAGGGCAAGCGCGAAGAAGCCAGCGGCACGCTGGAGATCGCCCGCCCCGGCAAGTTCCGCTGGGAATACCGCAAGCCTTACAACCAGCTGATCGTCGGCGACGGCAAGACGCTGTGGATTTACGATCCGGATCTCGCCCAGGTCACCCGCAAGGCGCAAGGCGCGGCGCTCGGCACCAGCCCGGCGGCGCTGCTGGCCGGCAGCAACGCCATCGAACAGAATTACCGCCTGAAAGAAGCCGGTAAAAGCGGCGAGGCGGAGTGGCTGGCCGCCAGCCCCAAGCAGCAGGACAACACCTTCAGCGCCATCCGCATGGGCTTCAGGAACAATATGCTGGTGGAGATGGAGTTGAACGACAGCTTCGGCAACACCACCCGCATCGTCTTCGGCGCCCCGCGCCAGAACGTCTCCTTGCCGGCGGGCCGCTTCGCCTTCGCCCCGCCCAAGGGCGTAGATGTGGTCAGCGGCGACTGAGTCCTTCGCCAGACGCTCCCGCCAAGCCCGGCTTAGCCGGGCTTTTTCACGCCCGCCGCGCGCTTCGGCAAAAATCACACTCGGCGCAACGCCAATTGCCAATGGAATAAAATGCCGACTCCAATCCGGCCGCCGCGCGGCCATCCGGCATGAAACTCCACTCGGGAAGGCGAGATGTCGCTGAACACACTCAGTCTCAAACAGCAGATGGCCTTGCTGCTGGCCGTGCCCTGCCTGGCCATGGCGCTGGCGATGGCAGCGGCGCTGCTGGCGGCGCAAACCCTGCATCGCCATGCCGGCGCGCTATACCAGCACACCGCCCAGCCCATGCGCGCCATGGCCGAAGTGGCTTCGCGCATCCCGCGCATGCGGGTGGGCATAGACATGATGCTGCTGCAGGAAACCGCGCTGCGCGACGACAAGGGCGTCGCCGGCCGCGTCAGGCAGGCTCGCGAAGAAGACATCCCGGCCATGCGCCAGGCGATGCGGCTGGCGGTGGAGGCCCAGGCCGATCCGGCCGCGCGCGCCAAGGCGCAGGCGCTGCGGCAGCGCTTCGACGACATGGAGCGCCAGGCGCTGCAACCGCTGCTGCAGGCGCTGGAAGCCGGCGACCTGGCCGCCGCCCGGCAACTCTATCGCCAAACCTATATCCCGCACTACAACGCCATGCGCGGCGACAGCGCGCGACTGCTGGACAATCTGCTCGAGCAGGCGAGCGCCGCCCATCGCCAAAGCGAAGCCGACTACCAGGCAAGCCGGCTGCGCCTGCTGCTGGTCAGCGGCGGCGCGCTGGCGCTGGCGGTGCTGCTGGGGCTGGTGATCATGCGCTATCTGGATCGGCGCGTCGTCCGGCTGCAAGGGGAAATGGCGCGCGCCGCCAGCGAGCTGGCGCTGAACAGCCGCAGCGACCTCGAAGGCCGCGACGAACTGGCCCGCATCGCCGGCTCCTACAACGCCCTGCTGGAGCGGCTGGACGACGCGATGGCTCGCGCGCAGCGCTTCAGCCGGGAAGTGCAAGGCACCGCGCAGCGCCTCACCCAGGCCGCCGGCGCGGTCAGCCAGGCGTCTGCGCGGCAGGCGGATTCGGCGCAGACGGTGGCCGCTTCGGTCGAACAGGTGGCGGTCAGCGTCCAGCACGTGGCCAGCGCCACCCACACCACCGCCCAGCTGTCGGACGCCTTGCGCCGGCGCTCGGCGGAGGGCATGCGCACGCTCAACGACAGCGCCGGCAGCATCCGCCAGGTCAGCCGCACGCTGGACCAGGCCACCGAGCAGGCCCGCGCGCTGGCCAGCCATTCCGACCACATCAGCGGCTTCGTCGCCACCATCCGCGATATCGCCGACCAGACCAATCTGCTGGCGCTGAACGCCGCCATCGAAGCGGCGCGCGCCGGGGAAAGCGGCCGCGGCTTCGCCGTGGTGGCCGACGAGGTGCGCAAGCTGGCGGAACGCACCACCCAGGCCACCGCCCAGATCGGGCAGCTGCTGGCCGATATCGACGGCCAGATCGACAAGGTGGTCGCCTCGATGCGCGACGGCGTCGGCCAGATGCGGACCAGCAGCGAGCTGGTGGAAAACGCCAGAGGCTTGATGCAGGACATCAGCGGCGAAGCCGACAGCGCGGCGCAAAGCGTGCGCGGCATCGCCGACTCCAGCCGCGAGCAAGGGCTGGCGGCGGAGACCATCGCCCACAGCATCGAGAAAATCGTGCAGATGGCGGAACAGAACCACCATCAGATAGACGGCGCCCAGCGCCAGGCCGGCGAGCTGAGCCGTCTGGCGGAGGAACTGGGCGCGGAGATGGCGCGCTTCGCCACCTCGCCGCGCGGGTGACCAAACGCCGCGGCCGGGCTACACCCCGCGCCGCTCGTAGACGGCCTGGGCCAGCGTGCCCAGATCGACGTATTCCAGTTCGCCGCCCACCGGCATGCCGCGGGCGATGCGGCTGACGCGCACGCCCTTGTCTTTCAGCAGCTCGGACAGCATGTGGGCGGTGACTTCGCCCTCGGCGGTGAAATTGGTGGCCAGCACCACTTCCTCCACCCGACCGTCCAGCGCCCGCGCCAGCAGCTTGTCCAGATTGAGGTCCTTGGGGCCGACGTTGTCCAGCGGCGACAAACGCCCCATCAGCACGAAATACAGCCCTTCGAAACACTTGGCCTGCTCCAGCATCATCAGGTCGGCCGGCATCTCCACGATGCACAGCTGGTCCTGCCGGCGAGTTTCGTCGGCGCACAGATGGCACAGCTCGGTCTCGCTGAAGGTATTGCAGCGCTGGCAATGGGTCAGCTGGGTCAGCGCCCGATCCAGAGCGCGCGCCAGCTTCTCCGCGCCCTTGTGGTCGCGCTGCAGCAGGTGGAACGCCATGCGCTGGGCGCTTTTGGGGCCGACGCCGGGCAAAACTTTCAGGGCGGAAATCAGGTGATCGAGAGCGGGCGGATTTTTCATGTGCTTGCGATGGCCGGAGGGGATCGAACGGAGAGCGGGCCGGCGGCGAAATCCATTCGTCGCGGCCGAAAAGCAAAAAGCCCGGTTGCCCGGGCCCGCTGCGCGCCTGCTTAGAACGGCAGCTTCATGCCTGCCGGCAGGTTGAGCCCGGAGGTGAAGCCGGACATCTTCTCCTGGGTGGTGGACTCCACCTTGCGCACCGCGTCGTTGAACGCGGCGGCGATCAGGTCTTCCAGCATTTCCTTGTCTTCCTTGGCGTCGTCCAGCACGCTGTCGTCGATCGCCACGCGCTTGACGTCGTGCGAGCAGGTCATCACCACCTTGACCATGCCGGCGCCGGACTGGCCTTCCACCTCGACCTTGGCCAGTTCTTCCTGGGCCTTCTTCATATTGTCCTGCATCTGCTGGGCCTGCTTCATCAGGCCTGCGATTCCGCCTTTACCGAACATGTTCTGTTCACTCCTGTACGGGTTGAATGGTCTCGATGAGCAGCGCCGCGCCCATTTCGCGGGTCAGCTGCTGCACCACCGGATCGTTTTGCATGCATTCGCGCGCCG
Organism: Xenophilus sp. AP218F; assembly: GCA_002213445.1. GTDB lineage: Bacteria > Pseudomonadota > Gammaproteobacteria > Burkholderiales > Chromobacteriaceae > Chromobacterium. Next base: position 68,744 of record NJIE01000022.1, read on the forward strand.
CCGCCAGTTGCTCCTGGCGGTGCCGCGCATCTTTCATCGCCAGCGTTTCCATGCCGAGTTCCTCGACCGTCACCGCCAGCTCCACCGCGTGGCCGAAGCGTTCGGCCAGCGCGCTCTTGAGTTTTTCCTGATAGTCCCGGCCGGTCATGTGGCGGAAGCTCTCAGGCACCGCCAGTTCCAGCCGGTCCTGGGTCCAGGCCTTCAGCACCGCATTATGCGCCAGCATGCGCGCCGCGCCGAGACGGTTGCCCATCTCGCCCACCAGCGCCAGCCAGTCGCCGTCAAAGCGGTAAGGCTGCGCCGGCGTCGCGGCTTGCCCGGCGGCGGGCGGCGCTGCCTCCCACTCTTCGTCGTCCGGGCCCTGAGCGTAGGACGGCATCGCCTCCTCCGCTTCCTGCCAGGGCACGTCCACCCTGGCCGGAGCCGGGATCGGCGTCCGAGCCGGGACCGGCGGCGCGGCGACTGCCGGAGCGGCGGGAACAACCGCCGGCGCGGGTCGGGCAGGCTCGGGTTCCGGCTCGGGTTCCGGCTCGGCGGCCGGGGCGCTTTCTTCCGCGGCCGAACGCGGCGCGGCCGGCTTGCCGCCCGCCAGGCCCGCGGCCTGCAAGGCGCGCGCGGCCGGCGACAGGCCAGGCTCGCCGCCGGAGACCGCGGCTTGCGGCGGACGCGTCGTCGCCGGCGCGGCGGACGGCGCGCGGACCGCCGGCGCCTCGGCCGTCCCGTTGACGGGATGGAAGGCCAGCATGCGCAGCAAGGTCATGTTGAAGCCGGCGTGCTCGTCCGGGGCCAGCGGCAAATCCTTGCGGCCATGGAGGGCGATCTGATAGTAAAGCTGGACGTCCTGCGGCGCGATGGCGTCGGCCAGCGCCAGCAGGCTGTCGCGCTCCGGCTCGTCGTCGGCGATGGCCGCCGGCACGGTTTGCGCCAGGGCCAGCTGTTGCAACAGCACGGCCAGCTCGGCCAGCGCGCTGTCGAAGCTGACGCCGCGCTCGGCCAGCCGGTCAGCCTCCGCCAGAAGCGCCTGGCCGTCGGCCGCCGCCAGATGCTGCAGCAAAGTGTACAGATAACGGCGATCCACCGCGCCCAGCATGGCGCGCACGCCCTCTTCCCGCACCTCGCCCAGACCGTAGGCGATGGCCTGGTCCAGCAGCGATTGCGCGTCGCGCATCGAGCCGGCCGCCGCGCGGCCCAGCAAGGCCAGCGCCGGCGCTTCGTAAGCGATGCCTTCCACTTCCAGCATGTGGGCCAGATGCGACGACACCTGCTGCGGCGTCATGTTGCGCAGGGAAAACTGCAGGCAGCGGGACAGCACCGTCACCGGCACTTTTTGCGGATCGGTGGTGGCCAGGATGAACTTGACGTGCGCCGGCGGCTCTTCCAGCGTCTTGAGCATCGCGTTGAAGGCGCTCTTGGAGAGCATGTGCACTTCGTCGATGATGTAGACCTTGAAGCGGCCCATGGTCGGCGCGTACTGGGCGTTTTCCAGCACTTCGCGGATATTGTCGATGCCGGTGTTGGACGCGGCGTCGATCTCCAGCAGATCGACATAGCGCCCGGCGTCGATCTGGCGGCAGGCGGCGCATTCGCCGCAGGGGTCGGCGCTGGCTCCGGTTTCGCAGTTCAGGCTCTTGGCCAGAATCCGCGCGATGGTGGTCTTGCCCACGCCGCGAGTGCCGGTCAGCAGGTAAGCGTGATGCAGCCGCTCTTCCTTGAGGGCATTGGACAGGGCGCGCACCACGTGCTCCTGGCCGACCAGATCGGCAAAGCGCTTGGGACGCCACTTACGGGCAAGGACTTGATAGCTCATGGGGGCGGATTTTAACCCAGAAAGCGATGTTGGACACGGTAAAAGCGCGCGCCGGCCGACAGGCGGCCGGCGGCCGGCGGCGGCGATGGCTGACGCGGCGACGGAAAGTCAGCGGGCGGCGCTGGCCGGTTCCGGCAGCGTGGCCGCGAGTTCGGCCAGATAGCGCTGGCGCACCTGATCGGCGATTTCCTGCACCGCCTTGGCGTACAGCGTGCTGCGGTTGTAGCGGGTGATCACGAAGTAATTATTGAGGCCCAGCCAGTATTCGGTGACGCCGGGCGCGGTTTCCAGCGGCACCAGCACCGCCGGCACATCGTCGCCCACCGGCGCTTGCGGCGCCACGCCCATTTTTTTCAGCTCGCCCACCGTGTAGTGCAGATTGAATTTGTCGGCCGCCAGCTGATCGATGCGCGGGCCGGGCACCACGCTGGCCGGCAGGATCACGTCGTCGCCCAGCCGCCAGCCATGCAGCTGGAAGTAATGCGCCACGCTGCCGATGGCGTCGTCCGAGTTGTTCCAGATGTCGCGATGGCCGCTGCCGTCGAAATCCACCGCCCACTTGCGGTAACTGGACGGCATGAACTGCGGCCAGCCCATCGCGCCGGCGTACGAGCCTTTCAAGGTCAGCGGATCCTTACCCTCTTCCTTGGCCAGCAGCAGGAATTCGGTCAGCTCCTTGCGGAAGAATTCGGCGCGCCGCGGGTAGTCGAAGCCGATGGTGGACAGCGAGTCGGCCAGGCGGAAGGTGCCGGTATTGCGGCCGTAGTGCGACTCCACCCCCAGGATGGCGACGATGATTTCCGGCGGCACCTGATACTTGGCCTCGGCGCGGGCCAGCGCGGCGCGGTTGGCCTGCCAGAAGGCGACGCCGTCGGCGACGGTGCGCTCGCTGACCGTCGAGGCGCGGAACTGGTACCAGGGACGCGAAGTGGACGGCTTGTCCAGGATGCGGATGATGTTGGGCTTGAGCTCGACATTGGCGAACACCGCTTCCAGCTCGGGACGGTTGAACTTGCCGCTGGCCACCTGTTCGTCGATGTAGCGCTGCACGTCGGGACGCGCCAGGAAGGCCGCGTCGGCGTGCGCCGGCGCGGCCAGGAAGGAAGACGAGAGCAAGGCGGCCAGGGCCGCCAGTTTCAGCGAAGCGTTCATGGGCGGATTCATTCTTTTCTCGATTATCAATGGCGGCGCGCCAGCGGCGCCTATTCGCGGTAGGACAGCGCGCTGGACACCAGCCGCGCGGTAATGTCGACGATGGGGATCACCCGCTCGTAAGCCATGCGGGTGGGGCCTACCACGCCCAGCGTGCCGACCACCTGGCCGTTGATGCGGTAAGGCGCGGTCACCACCGAGCATTCGTCCAGCGTCACTACCCCAGACTCCTCGCCGATGAAAATGTTCACCCCGTGCGCTTCGCGGCTTTGCGACAGCAGCTTGAGCAGCTCGGTCTTGCGCTCGAACACGGCGAACAATTCGCGCAGACGCGACAGGTCGTCGGACAGATCGTCCACCTGCAACAAGCGGGAGCGGCCGGTCACCACCACGTCCTCGTTGCGGCTGGCCAGCGTCTGCTGGCCCAGCCGCACCGCCGCGCCCATCAGCTCGGCGATATCGCCTTGCAGTTGCCTGAGCTCGCCCTCCACCCGCAGCGTGACGGCGCTCAGGCCCTGCCCGGCGTAATGCTGATTGATGAAGTTGCCGGCTTCCACCAGTTCAGAGGCGGTATAGTCGCGCTCGGTGAGCAGCAGGTGGTTCTGCACGTCGCCGTCCAGGGTCACCAGTATCATCAGCACCCGTTTTTCCGACAGCCGCAAGAATTCGATCTGGCGGAAAGCCACATCGGAACGTTGCGGCGTCAGCACCACGCCGGCGAAGCTGGTCAGGTCGGACAGCAGCGACGAGGCCGCCTGCACGATGCGCTGCGGGCTGTCCGGCTGCAGAGTGTGCTCCAGCTCGCTGCGGGCCGATTCTTCCAGCGGCCGGATAGTGAGCAGCCGGTCGACGAACAGCCGGTAGCCGCGCGCGGTGGGCACGCGCCCGGCCGACGTATGCGGCGAGGCGATCAGCCCCATGGCTTCCAGATCGGCCAGCACGTTGCGCACCGACGCGGACGAAAGCTCCACCCCCGGCAGCAGCGACAGGGTCTTGGAGCCTACCGGCTGACCGTCTGCGATATAGCGTTCGATCAGCACCTTGAGCAGATGTTGGGCGCGTTCGTTCATCATGTCCCCATTTTACACATCCTGGCCGCGGCCAGAAGCCAGCCGGGGCAAGACTTTTACCGAAAACGCGCCCCGAGGCGGCTCCCCGCCGGCCCATCTCCCAGCTGTCCCGCCACTGGTTTTCTGCGATAATCGCCCCATTATTGGTCCGACCTACCCTATTTGGAGACAGCATGGCATCCGAAGACAAGAGCAAAGCGTTGGCCGCGGCCCTTGCCCAGATTGAAAAGCAGTTCGGCAAGGGTTCGATCATGCGCATGAGCGACAACCAGATCAACGAAAACCTGCAAGTGGTCTCCACCGGTTCGCTGAGCCTGGACCTGGCGCTGGGCGTCGGCGGCCTGCCGCGCGGCCGCGTCGTGGAAATCTACGGCCCGGAATCTTCCGGCAAAACCACCCTGTGTCTGCAGGTGGTGGCCGAGATGCAGAAACAGGGCGGCACCTGCGCCTACATCGACGCGGAAAACGCGCTGGACCCGCAATACGCGCAAAAGCTGGGCGTCAAGGTCGACGACCTCCTGATTTCGCAGCCGGACACCGGCGAGCAGGCGCTGGAAATCTGCGACATGCTGGTGCGCTCCAGCGGCGTGGACCTGATCGTGATCGACTCGGTGGCCGCGCTGGTGCCCAAGGCTGAAATCGAAGGCGAAATGGGCGACAGCCACGTCGGCCTGCAAGCCCGCCTGATGAGCCAGGCGCTGCGCAAGCTGACCGGCAACATCAAGCGCACCAACACCCTGGTGATCTTCATCAACCAGATCCGCATGAAGATCGGCGTGATGTTCGGCAACCCGGAAACCACCACCGGCGGCAACGCGCTCAAGTTCTACGCCTCGGTGCGTCTGGACATCCGCCGCACCGGCGGCATCAAGAAGGGCGAGGAAGTGATCGGCAACGACACCCGCGTCAAAGTGGTGAAGAACAAGGTATCGCCGCCGTTCCGTCAGGCCGATTTCGAAATCCTGTACGGCGAAGGCATCTCCCGCGCCGGCGAGATCATCGAGCTGGGCGTCAAGCACGGCTTCATCGAGAAATCCGGCGCCTGGTACAGCTACAACGGCCAGAAGATCGGCCAGGGCAAGGACAACACCCGCGAATGGCTGAAGGCCAACCCGGCCGTCGCCGAGGAAGTCGAACGCAAGGTCCGCGAAGCGGTGGGCGTGAAGGTGGAAATCACCGAAGGCCAGCCTGACGAAGACCTGGCCGAAGACGCTTTCGACGCCTGATGGCGACGGAAGGCAAAAGCCTGAAGGCGCGAGCCGCCGATCTCCTGTCGCGTCGGGAATACTCCCGGCGCGAGCTGGAGCGGCGGCTCGCGCCGTTTGCGGAAAGCGCCGAGCAACTGGCCGAAACGCTGGACGAACTGGCCGGCGCCAACTGGCAGTCGGACAGCCGCTTCGCGCAGCAATTCGCCGACAGCAAGGGCGGCAAGTTCGGCAGCCGCCGCCTGGCCCAGGAAATGCGCCAGCGCGGCGTGGACGACGACACCATCCGCGACGCGTTGCAAGATCAGGACGACCTCGCCAGCGCCCGCCTGCAGTGGCGCAAGAAGTTCGGCAAGCTGCCGGACAGCCCGCAGGAAAAGGCGCGCCAATACCGCTTTCTGGCCGCCCGCGGCTTTCCCGGCGACGTGATCCGCCAGGTGCTGGCCGGCGGCGCGGACGACGACGACAGCTTCTTCGAGGACTAGCCGATGCCGCCGTTGAGAATCAGCACCGCCATCGACATCGCCGCCAGCCCGGAAACGGTCTGGCAAACGCTGACCGACTGGCCGCGCTATCCGCAATGGAATCCTTTCATCGTCGGTCTGCACGGCCGCCATCAGATCGGCGCGCGGCTGCTGGCCACCCTGCTCGCCCCCGGCGGCAAGCGCGTCACCTTCCGCCCCACGCTGCTGCGTCTGGACAAGGATCGCGCCCTGGTCTGGCAAGGCAGGCTGCTGCACCCGCGCCTCCTGGCCGGCCGGCATCATTTCGAACTGGAGCCTCTGCCCGACGGCGGCACCCGCTTCCACCACTACGAAACTTTCCACGGCCTGTTGCTGCCGCTATTGCGCGCCGCGCTGCTCAAAAGCGCCGGCAAGGGCTTCGAGCAGATGAACCGCGCGCTGAAACAGCGCTGCGAAACCCTTGCCAGCGCCGCCCGGGCTTGACACAATCGACCAATTCGCCCCGACATCCTGGCGCGGGGCCAGATTTTGACATCGACGAAAACATCATGAAAACCTCTGAAATTCGCACGAAATTCCTGGATTTCTTCGCCTCCAAGGGCCACCAGGTGGTGGCATCCAGCAGCCTGATTCCGGGCAACGACCCGACCCTGATGTTCACCGTCGCCGGCATGGTGCAATTCAAGGACGTGTTCCTCGGCTTTGAAAAGCGCGACTACACCCGCGCCACCACCAGCCAGAAATGCCTGCGCGCCGGCGGCAAGCACAACGACCTGGAAAACGTCGGCTACACCGCGCGCCACCACACTTTCTTTGAAATGCTGGGCAACTTCAGCTTCGGCGACTACTTCAAGCGCGACGCCATCACCTTCGCCTGGGAATTCCTCACCGGCGAACAATGGCTGGCCTTGCCCAAAGACAAGCTGATGGTCACCGTCTACGCCTCCGACGACGAAGCCTACGACATCTGGCACAAGACCGTCGGCCTGCCGGCCGACAAGATCGTCCGCATCGGCGACAACAAGGGCGCCCCGTACGCGTCCGACAACTTCTGGACCATGGGCGACACCGGCCCCTGCGGCCCGTGCACCGAAATCTTCTACGACCACGGCGAAGAAGTCGCCGGCGGCCCTCCGGGCAGCCCGGACGAAGACGGCGACCGCTTCATGGAGATCTGGAACAACGTCTTCATGCAGTTCAACCGCGACGAAGCCGGCGTGCTGCACCCGCTGCCCAAGCCGTCGGTCGACACCGGCATGGGCCTGGAACGCCTGTCCACCGTGCTGCAGCACGTGAAGTCCAACTACGAAACCGACGGCCTGGCCTGTCTGGTTCGCGCCGCCGCCCGTGAAACCGGCGTCGAGTACAGCCAGAACGTGCCGTCGCTGAAGGTGATCGCCGACCACATCCGCGCCTGCTGCTTCATGGTCGCCGACGGCATCCTGCCCTCCAACGAAGGCCGCGGCTACGTGTTGCGCCGCATCGCCCGCCGCGCCATCCGCCACGGCTACAAGCTGGGCCAGAAGGGCCTGTTCTTCCACAAGATCGTGGCCGACCTGGCGGCGGAAATGGGCGGCGCCTACCCGGAACTGCGCGAAAAGCAGGCCTATATCGAAGACGCGCTGCGCGCCGAGGAAATCAAGTTCGCCGAAACGCTGGAAAACGGCATGGCGCTGGTCGACGCCGCGCTCGCCGGCGGCAAGAAGGCGCTGGACGGCGACACCATCTTCAAGCTGTACGACACCTTCGGCTTCCCGGTGGACCTCACCTCCGACATCTGCCGCGAACGCGGCATCCACGCTGATCTGGAAGGCTTCGAGCGCGCCATGGAAGCGCAGCGCGAGCGCGGCCGCGCCGGCTCCAACTTCAAGATGACCGGCAAGATCGCCTACAACGGCGCAGACACCGCCTTCCACGGCTACGACAAGAACAGCGTAGAAGCCAAGGTGCTCGCGCTGTACAAGGGCACCGAGCCGGTTGACAGCCTGTCCGCCGGCGAAGAAGGCATCGTGGTGCTGGACAACACCGCCTTCTACGCCGAAGGCGGCGGCCAGGTGGGCGACGTGGGCGAAATCTCCGCCACCGCCGGCCTCGACGCGCTGTTCGACGTCGTCGACACCCAGAAAATCCAGGGCGCGGCATTCGGCCACAAGGGCGTGCTCGCCCGCGGCGCGCTGAAAGTAGGCGACAGCGTCACCGCCACCATCGACCTGCACGCCCGTCTGGCCAGCGCCCGCAACCACTCCGCCACCCACCTCTTGCACGCCGCGCTGCGCCACGTGCTGGGCAGCCACGTGGCGCAAAAGGGCTCGCTGGTCAATCCGGAACGCGCCCGCTTCGACTTCGCTCACGGCGAACCGGTCAGCGCGGCGCAGATCGCCGAGCTGGAACGCGTGGTCAACCGCGTCATCTCCCACAACCTGGAGGTGAAGGCCGAAGTGATGAGCATGGAAGACGCGCAGAAGTCCGGCGCGATGATGCTGTTCGGCGAGAAATACGGCGAGGAAGTCCGCGTGCTGACCATGGGCGATTTCTCCGCCGAACTGTGCGGCGGCACCCACGTCAAGCGCACCGGCGACATCGGCCTGTTCAAGATCGTGGCCGAGTCCGGCGTCGCCGCCGGCGTGCGCCGGATCGAAGCCGTGACCGGCGAAGGCGCCGTCGCCTGGGTTCAGGCCCAGGAAGCGGAGCTGAAAACCGCCGCCAGCGCGCTGCAAGCGCAGCCAGGCGAGCTGATCGCCAAGATCGAACGCCTGCAGGCCGAACTGAAGGCCGCGCAGAAAGAAGCCCAGCAACTGAAGGGCCAGCTTGCCTTCGGCCAGCTGGACGAGCTGGTCAGCGTCGGCATGCGCACCATCAACGGCATCAAGTGCGTCGGCAGCCGCATCGACAACGTCGACGCCGCCACCCTGCGCGAGATGAGCGACAAGCTGATGGACCGCCTGGAAAGCGGCATCGCGCTCCTGGCTTGCGTGAATGAAGGCAAGGTCAGCCTGATCGCCCGCGTCTCCAAGGACCTGACCGGCAAGGTCAAAGCCGGCGAGCTGGTCAATCAGGTCGCCACGCAAGTGGGCGGCAAGGGCGGCGGCCGCCCGGACATGGCCCAGGCCGGCGGCACCCAGCCGGAAAACCTGCCGGCGGCGCTGCAAAGCCTGCCAGACTGGCTGAAGACCAAGCTGTAAGCGCGCATGGCGCGAAAACCGCCCCGGCGCTTGGCCGGCGGCGGTTTTTTTACGCCTCGCGCTGGCGCGGACCGATGGCGACATGATATCCACATGGAATTGATCATGATCAATCCACGCCTTGAAACCGGCGAAATCCGGCAAATTCACCCCCGCACGGCCTTGTGATTTTCAAAAATCAGGCGATGAAACCGGGGGAGCCATCCGCTCGCAAATCTTTGCTGGAAAAGGAATTTAAAATTTTTGGCGCAAAACTACAGAAACTTGTTTCAGGTCAAATTTCGCCTCTCGCCAAGGAAAACATTATTTACTAATATAACGGTGCTTCTTATGGCTTCTCCTTTGTTGTTTGCATTTATGCCCCCGGTTTCCACCGGGGCATTTTTTTGCCCGCCGCTCCGCCATGGGCGCGACTCCATGCAAATGGCCGGCTTGCAAGCCGGCCATGTCGCGACGAAAACTTCCGCCCGCTAAAACACCAGCTTGCCGCCTATCACCCCCAGCATCACCGCCAGCGTCGGTCTCAGCCAGCTCTCCGCCAGGCGCCCGGACAAGCGGCTCCCCAGCCAGATGCCGGGCAAGGAGCCGGCCAGCAGTTTGAACAGCAACAACCAGTCCAGGTGCCCCATGCCGGCATGCCCCAGGCCGGCTACCAGCGTCAGCGGCACGGCATGGGCGATTTCCGTGCCCACCAGACGGTTGGTGGCCAGCGCCGGGTACAGCAGAAACAGCGCCAGGGTGCCCAGCGCGCCCGCGCCGATGGAGCTGAGCGTCACCAGAAAACCCAACACCGCGCCCACCAGCACCGTGGGCAGCGCCCGCTGCGGCCCGGCCGCCCTCTGCAGACGCGGCCCGAGCAGCTTCAACAACTGCGGCTTGAACAGAATGGCCGTCGCGGTCAGGATCAGCGCCACGCCCAGCACCAGCTTGAACAGGGCGTCCATGGCGCGGGCGGGAATCGGCAAGCTGGCCAGCAGGGCCAAGGTCAACAGGGAAGCCGGCACGCTGCCCAGGGCCAGATAACCGGCAATGCGCCAATCGATTTGCCGCTGGCGATGGTGCACCACCACGCCGCCGGCTTTGGTCAACGCGGCGTACAGCAAGTCGGTGCCGACGGCCGTCGCCGGGGAAATGCCGAACCAAAGCAGAATGGGCGTCATCAACGAGCCGCCGCCCACTCCGGTCAGTCCGACGATGAAGCCCACCGCCAGCCCCGCCACCGTGTAACCCAGATCCATGTCGCATCCCTGCCGCGCGTTGAAAGAGTCTTGATGCTACGCCCATCGTTTATAACAATTTATACCATTTCGCTACATCCATATGCCGGATGGTCGCAATTTCGCGCGCCAGCCGGCCATGCGGCAACCCGGTCTCTTTCCCCATGCCCCACCGTGCGACGCTTATCATGCGCAGGTAACAATTCTGGCCTAATTTTAAAGCGACAAGCCGAGTCGACGCCCCATGTTGCGCCGCAGCATACTTGCCACAAGTTCTCACAAATATTTGCGTAAGTACTTTACAAATCGAGCAAATAGCGTCAATTTGATGATGTCAGGCCAGAGCCTGTCGAGAAATGCCGCGGACCGGCTCTGGATCCACAGCCCACGTTTCGAGACCGAAAGGTGCAGGATGATTTCTCGTATCCCTCTGAGCGTTCGCCGAAAGCAAGCCCGCGATCAACACGAGAGCTTTCTTTACGCCGTGGCCAAGCCACAACTGAGTACCGAAGAACGATCACGCCAGCAGAAGGTGCGCCAGCGCGCGCATGATCGGGACGACGCCCGATTCCTGGCGGACAGGTGCGACGACCTGTTTTAACTCAACAACAGCCGCGGGAGGCGCGCCGCCTCCCCCTTCGCTCCGGATTCCATCCGGCAGTTCTCCTTTTTGCCTCGCAAAACACCATCGCCCCGTCTTTAGCGCCCCCTCTTTACATCTTCATTGCAATTCCGCCGAAAACTTCCGCATGTCATTGCTGTCTATCTAAAAAAATCCCTGTTTCTGCCCAGGAAGGGTCTGATTTTTCCGGTCGAGGCTTGTTTCTCACTATTTTTATATCTTCTTTACGCTCCCTCTCCGGCTTTTATCAGGTTTTTGACGCGTATTTCATTAACTTTCGATACGCACATTACTCACGGAGATTTTCAAAATGGATCTGGTTTATCTGGCCTTGCTGGCGCTGTTCGCCGCGCTGACCTGGCTGTTGATTGCAAGCTGCGACCGTTTGGGGGCCAAGCCATGACCACCATGTATCTGATCAGTGCCGTAATCGCACTGGGCCTGCTGGGCTATCTCGTTTACGCATTGGTAAAGCCGGAGAATTTCTGAGATGACAACCATAGCAATGCTCCAGCTGGGGCTGTTCCTGGCCGTGCTGCTGGCGCTGGCATGGCCTGTTGGCGCGTATATGACCCGCGTCATGCAAGGCGAGAACCCCGGCCTCGCGCGCTGCCTCGCGCCGCTTGAGCGCGGGCTGTACCGCCTGGCCGGCGTCAAGGCCGACGAAGAGATGGGCTGGCGCGGCTACGCAGTGGCCCTGATCCTGTTCAACGTGCTGGGCGCGCTGGCGCTCTACGCGCTGCAACGCCTGCAGGGCTTTTTGCCGTTCAACCCGCAGGCCATGGCCGCGGTTTCTCCCGATTCCTCGTTCAACACGGCCATTTCCTTCGTCACCAACACAAACTGGCAAGGCTACGGCGGCGAAACCACGATGAGCTACCTGACCCAGATGCTGGGCCTGACCGTGCAGAACTTCCTGTCCGCCGCCACCGGCGCGGCCGTGGTGATCGCGCTGATTCGCGGCTTCGTCCGCCACAGCAGCGCCAAGATCGGCAACTTCTGGGTGGACGTGACCCGCATCACCCTGTACGTGCTGATCCCCTTGTCGCTGGTTTTCGCGCTGATCTTCACCCAGCAGGGCATGCTGCAGAACCTGTCCGCCTACAAGGACGCGCATACCGTCGAGGCGACCACCTATCAGCAGCCCAAGCTCGACGCCCAGGGCAACCCGGTCAACGGCCCCGACGGCAAGCCGATGATGGAAAGCAAGACCACCCAGACGCAGACCCTGCCGATGGGGCCGGTGGCCTCGCAGGAAGCCATCAAGCTGCTGGGCACCAACGGCGGCGGCTTCTTCAACGCCAACTCCGCGCATCCGTTCGAAAACCCGACGCCGCTGACCAACTTCCTGCAAAGCATCGCCATCTTCCTGATCCCGGCGGCGCTGTGCTTCCTGTTTGGCCGCATGGTGGGCGACCGTCGCCAAGGCTGGGCCATCATCGCGGCGATGACCATCATGTTCGTCACCGCCGTGGTGGTGGAAACGCGAGCCGAGCAAGCCGGCGTGCCGCAATACAGCAGCATGGGAATCGACCAGCAAGCCAGCGCGCTGCAATCCGGCGGCAATATGGAAGGCAAGGAAGCCCGTTTCGGCGTGATCGACACTTCGCTGTTCATAGCCGTCACCACCTCCGCCTCCTGCGGCGCGGTCAACGCCATGCACGACTCGCTGACTCCGATCGGCGGCCTGGTGCCGACCTTCCTGATGCAGCTGGGCGAGGTGGTGTTCGGCGGCGTGGGTTCCGGCCTCTACGGCATGCTGATCTTCGCCATTCTGGCGGTATTCATCGCCGGCCTGATGGTGGGGCGCACCCCGGAATACCTGGGCAAGAAGATCGAGACCTTTGAAATGAAAATGACGGCCATCACCATCCTGGTGACCCCGACGCTGGTGCTGGCGCTGACCGCCATCGCCGTCACCGCGACGGCAGGCAAAGCCACCATCTTCAACCCGGGCGCGCACGGCTTCTCCGAGGTGCTGTACGCCTTCACCTCGGCCGCCAACAACAACGGCTCCGCCTTCGCCGGCCTGGGCGCGAACAACCCGTTCTACAACATCACCACCGGTCTGGCCATGTTCTTCGGCCGCTTCTTCATGATCGTGCCCATTCTGGCCATTGCCGGCTCTCTGGCCGCCAAGAAGCGCCTGGCCGTCAACGTCGGCACCCTGCCCACCCACGGCCCGCTGTTCGTGGCCTTGCTGGTCGGCACCGTGCTGCTGGTAGGCGCGCTGAACTACGTTCCGGCCCTGGCCCTGGGCCCGGTGGTTGAACAGCTGCAAATGGCGGCAGGCCGCTAATCAGGCCCGCTGCGCAAGGAATAAGACATGAACGACAACAAGCATTCCCAGGCCTTGGCGGCGGCGCAAGCCGCCTCCGGCAGCCACAAGAGCGCCAGCAAGTCGATGTTCGACCCGGCGCTGGTGAAGCCGGCGATCGCCGATTCTTTCAAGAAACTGTCGCCGCGCGCCCAGGTGCGCAACCCGGTGATGTTCGTGGTGTACGTGGGCAGCATCCTGACCACAGGCTTGTGGATCCAGTCGCTGGGCGGCCACGGCGAAGCCTCTTCCGGCTTCATCCTCGGCATCTCGCTGTGGCTGTGGTTCACCGTGCTGTTCGCCAACTTCGCCGAGGCGCTGGCCGAAGGCCGCAGCAAGGCCCAGGCGGCCAGCCTGCGCTCCGCCAAGAAGAACGTGGTGGCCAAGAAACTGGCCGGCCCCAGCCACGGCGCGGCCAAGACCGTCATCGACGGCGTGAGCCTGCGCAAGGGCGACTACGTGCTGGTGGAAGCCGGCGACGTGATCCCGGTGGACGGCGAAGTGATCGAAGGCGTGGCCTCGGTGGACGAATCGGCCATCACCGGCGAATCGGCGCCGGTGATCCGCGAATCCGGCGGCGACTTCTCCTCGGTCACCGGCGGCACCCGCGTGCTGTCCGACTGGATCGTGGTGAAGATCACCGTCAATCCGGGCGAAACCTTCCTCGACCGCATGATCGCCATGGTGGAAGGCGCCAAGCGCCAGAAGACGCCCAACGAGATCGCGCTGACCATCCTGCTGGTGGCGCTGACCATCGTGTTCCTGATCGTCACCGTCACCCTGCTGCCGTTCTCGGTATTCAGCGTGGAGGCCGCCAAGGCCGGCTCGCCGATCACCATCACCACCCTGGTGGCGCTGCTGGTTTGCCTGATTCCCACCACCATCGGCGGCCTGCTGTCCGCTATCGGCGTGGCCGGCATGAGCCGCATGATGGGCGCCAACGTGATCGCCACCTCCGGCCGCGCCGTCGAGGCCGCCGGCGACGTGGACGTGCTGCTGCTGGACAAGACCGGCACCATCACCTTGGGCAACCGCCAGGCCTCGGCCTTCGTGCCGGCCCCGGGCGTCAGCGAAAAAGAACTGGCCGACGCGGCCCAGCTCGCTTCGCTGGCCGACGAAACGCCGGAAGGCCGCAGCATCGTGGTGCTGGCCAAGCAGAAGTTCAACCTGCGCGAGCGCGAACTGGCCAGCCATGAAGCCAGCTTCATCCCGTTTACCGCGCAAACCCGGATGAGCGGCATCGACTACGACGGCCGCCAGATCCGCAAGGGCGCCATCGACGCCATCCGCCGCCACATCGCCGAGCTGGGCGGCCAGTTCCCGGACGCGCTGGCCAAAAGCGCCGACGAAGTGGCCCGTCGCGGCTCCACGCCGCTGTTGGTGGCCGAAGGCAACCGCGTGCTGGGCGTGATCGAGCTGAAGGACATCGTCAAGGGCGGCATCAAGGAGCGCTTCGCCGAACTGCGCCAGATGGGCATCAAGACGGTGATGATCACCGGCGACAATCCGCTGACCGCCGCCGCCATCGCCGCCGAAGCCGGCGTGGACGACTTCCTGGCCGAAGCCACCCCGGAAGCCAAGCTCAAGCTGATCCGCAGCCATCAGGCCGAAGGCAAGCTGGTGGCCATGACCGGCGACGGCACCAACGACGCCCCCGCCCTGGCCCAGGCCGACGTTGCCGTTGCCATGAACACCGGCACCCAGGCGGCCAAGGAAGCCGGCAATATGGTGGACCTGGACTCCAACCCGACCAAGCTGATCGAGATCGTGGAAATCGGCAAGCAGATGCTGATGACCCGCGGCTCCTTGACCACCTTCTCCATCGCCAACGACGTGGCCAAGTACTTCGCCATCATCCCGGCAGCGTTCGCCAGCACCTATCCGCAGCTAAACGCGCTGAACGTGATGGGCCTGAACAGCCCGGCCTCGGCCATCATGTCCGCGGTGATCTTCAACGCCATCATCATCGTGTTCCTGATTCCGCTGGCGCTGAAGGGCGTGAAATACCACGCCAAGAGCGCGGCGGAACTGCTGCGCGGCAACCTGCTGGTCTACGGCCTGGGCGGCCTCTTGGTGCCGTTCGCAGGCATCAAGGCCATCGACCTGCTGCTCGGCGCGGCAGGCCTGGCCTAAGACAACCCGAGCCGCCCGACCGCGCCTGCGGCCGGCCCGGGCGGCGCGCCAAATCGCAGTGAAAGGAATATCGTGAAACTCATTCGTCCCCTGCTGGTGGTGTTTGGCGGCCTGTCGCTGATCACCGGCCTGGCCTACCCGCTGCTGACCACCGGCATCGCCCAATCCGTGTTTCCGGATCAGGCCAACGGCAGCCTGATCGAACAGAACGGCAAGATCATAGGCTCGCGCCTGATCGGCCAGAACTTCGCCAGCGACAAATACTTCTGGGGCCGTCCATCGGCCACCGGCCCGATGCCCTACAACGCCGGCAGCTCGTCCGGCAGCAACCTGGGACCGACCAACCCGGCGCAGCTGGACGCGGTGAAGGGCAACCTCGACAAGCTGCGCAAAGCGCATCCGACCCAGACCGGGCCGGTGCCGGTGGATCTGGTCACCGCCTCCTCCAGCGGCCTGGACCCGGAAATCTCGGCCGCCTCGGCCTATTACCAGGTTGACCGCGTCGCCGCGGCGCGTAAACTGCCTGCAACCACGGTGCGCGCCCTGGTGGCGCAGCGCGTCATCGGCGAAACCTTCGGCCTGCTGGGCGAGCCGCGCGTCAACGTGCTGGAGCTGAACCTGGCGCTGGACAAGCTGGCCGCGCAAGCCTGAGGCCGCGCTTCGCAGCCGCCGGCGCGAGGGCGACCTCGCGCCGGCCGGCCGTCTCCCGATTCGCCAGACAAGAACACACCGCAGCCATGACTGACAACCGCCCCGATCCCGACGCCCTGCTCGACGAACTCAAACGCGAGGAAGCGCAAGCCTGCCGCGGCCGGCTGAAAATCTTTTTCGGCGCCTGCGCCGGCGTGGGCAAGACCTTCGCCATGCTCGCCGCCGCCCGCGTCAAACAGCAGGAAGGCGCGACGGTGCTGGTGGGCGTGGTGGAAACCCATGGCCGCAAGGAAACCGAGGCGCAACTCTCCGGGCTGGAGGTGCTGCCGCCGCGCCGGATCGAATACAAGGGCCGCAGCCTGGCCGAATTCGACCTCGACGCCGCCCTGGCCCGCCAGCCGCAAATCATCCTGATGGATGAGTTCGCCCACTCCAACGTGCCCGGCTCGCGCCACCCCAAGCGCTGGCAGGACGTGGAGGAGCTGCTGGCCGCGGGCATCGACGTCTACACCACTCTCAACGTGCAGCATCTGGAGAGCCTTAACGATGTTGTCGGCCAGATCACCGGCATCATCGTCAGGGAAACGCTGCCCGACCACGTTTTCGACCGCGCCGACGAAGTCTCGCTGGTGGACCTGCCGCCAGACGAACTGTTGAGCCGCCTGGCCGCCGGCAAGGTTTACCTGCCGCACCAGGCCGAGCGCGCGGTCAAGAATTTCTTCCGCAAGGGCAATTTGCTGGCGTTGCGCGAACTCGCGCTGCGGCGCACCGCCGACCGGGTGGACGCCCAGATGCGCGCCTACCGCGCCGACCAGTCCATCAACCCGGTCTGGCATGCCCGCGAACGCCTGCTGGTCTGCGTCGGCCCCGGCCCCGGCACGGAAAAACTGATCCGCAGCGCCAAACGGCTGGCCGCCAGCCTGGACGCCGACTGGATCGCCGTCTACGTGGAAACCCCGCAGCTGCAACGCCTGCCGGAAGCGCGCCGCAACCGCATTCTCAAGGGCCTGAAGCTGGCGCAGGAGCTGGGCGCGGAAACCTCGGTGCTGGGCGGCAGCACGCTGGCCGCCACCTTGCTGGCCTACGCCCGCACCCGCAACGTCTCCAAGCTGGTGGTCGGCAAATCCAATCGCAGCCGGGTCGCGCGCTGGCTGCGACCCTCGCTGGTCAGCGAGCTGAGCCGCCAATCGCGCGACGTGGACGTTTACGTGGTGGCGCACGATCACGACGAGGCGGAAGGCCCGCGCGGCAAGGAGGTCGACAGCCTGCTCTTCAGCGATGGCGAGGCCGGCAAGCCGCAGCGCGGCTATTTCGCCGCCGCAGCCATCTGCTTCGCCACCACCGCGGTCAATCACCTGCTGGTGCCCCATTTCGCCCTGTCCAACGTGATCATGGTGCACCTGCTGGCGGTGGTGCTGATCGCCACCCGTTACGGCCGCGGCCCCGGCGTGCTGGCGTCCTTCCTGTCGGTGGCAGCTTTCGATTTCTTCTTCGTGCCGCCGCAGCTGTCGTTCGCGGTGTCCGACACCCAATACCTGCTCACCTTCGTGGTGATGCTGGCGGTGGCGCTGATCATCAGCCAGCTCACCGCCCGCTTCCGCTTCGAAGCCACCATCGCCACTTACCGCGAACGCCGCACCCGCGCGCTCTACGACCTGGGCCGCGAGCTGGCCGGCGCGCTCACCGCCTCGCAAATCATCGAGACCGCGGTCGGCCGGCTGGAGCCGCTGTTCGGCGCCAAGGTGATGCTGTTCATCCCCAATAGCGAAGACCAACTGCGCGCCGCCACCGCCTGCGGCAGCGAGGCCGACACCGGCGTGGCGCAATGGGTGTTCGACAATCTGCAGCCGGCCGGCCTCGGCACCAACACCCTGCCCTCCAACGCCGCGCTCTACGTGCCGCTGAAGGCGCCGATGCGCGCCCGGGGCGTGATCGCGCTTTTGCCCGACGAAACCATCCAGGCCTTCCTGCCGGAACAGCAGCGCCTGCTGGAAACCTGCGCCGCCCAGATCGCGCTGGCGCTGGAGCGGGTGCATTACGTGGAAGTGGCGCAGGACGCCATCGTGGCGATGGAGTCGGAACGGCTGCGCAACAGCGTGCTGTCGGTGGTATCGCACGACTTGCGCACGCCGCTGACCACCATGCTGGGCCTGGCCAACATGCTGACCTCGCCCAACCTGCCGGCGGCGCAGCAACAGGACGTCGCCCGCTCCATCCAGGACGAAGCCATCCGCATGAACAAGCTGGTGACCAACCTGCTGGACATGGCGCGGCTGCAGTCCGGCGTCAAGCTGAACAAGGAATGGCAGATGCTGGACGAGGTGGCCGGCAGCGCGGTGCGCTCCTGCGGCCGCAGCCTGGCCCGCCACCAGCTGACGGTGAGCCTGCCGCCCGATCTGCCGGTGCTGGAATACGACGCGGTGCTGATCGAGCGCGTGCTGGCCAACCTGCTGGAAAACGCCGCCAAATACACCCCGCCCGGCTCGCACATCACGCTTTCAGCCAGCTGCGACGGCCAGCGGGTCGCCGTCAGCGTCAGCGACGACGGCCCCGGCCTGCCCGCGCACATGGAACACCGGGCTTTTGACAAGTTCTCGCGCGGCGCGCCCGAGTCCACCACCCCCGGCGTGGGGCTGGGACTGGCGATCTGCCGCGCCATCATTGAAAACCACGGCGGCGACATCGAAGCGGGCAACCTCGCGCCCCACGGCGCGCGCTTCACCTTCACCCTGCCCTGCGGCACGCCGCCGGCGCTGCCGCCAGAAGAAGCCTGACCAGGAAAACACGCCATGCACGACGCACCGATCTCCATCGTCATCATCGAAGACGAAAAACCGATACGCCGCTTCCTGTCCGCCGCGCTGGAAGAGGAAAACCTCACAGTCTACGAGGCCGAAACCGGCAAGCAGGGCCAGATCGAGACGGCTACCCGCAAGCCCGATCTGGTGATTCTCGACCTGGGCCTGCCGGACATGAACGGCATAGACGTGATCAAGAATCTGCGCGAGTGGAGCGACATCCCCATCCTGGTGCTGTCCGCCCGCACCCAGGAAACCGAAAAGGTGGCCGCGCTGGACGCCGGCGCCGACGACTACCTGACCAAGCCCTTCGGCGTGGCCGAATGCCTGGCCCGCATCCGCGTGCTGCTGCGTCGCCGCATCCACGGCAGCGCCGCCGCGCAGCAAAGCATCTGCTTTGGCGACATCAAGGTGGATCTGGTCAACCGCCTGGTGCGCAAGGGCGACGCCCCGGTGCACCTGACCCCCATCGAATACCGGCTGCTGTCCACGCTGATACGCAACGCCGGCAAGGTGATCACCCATCGCGAGCTGCTGCTGGCGGTGTGGGGCCCGTCGTTCTCCGAGCACAACCAGTACTTGCGCGTCTACATGGGCCACTTGCGCCAGAAACTGGAGGACAACCCGGCCATGCCGCGCCACATCCTCACCGAAACCGGCGTCGGCTACCGGTTGGTGGAAGGCGAACCAAACCGCGCCGAAACGCCCTGAATCGCTCCCCGCGCGCGCAAGCGGCCGGCCGCATGCCGGCCGCTTGCATTTTGCGCGCCAGCCGTCACAATTACCTTCACATGAAGTAAATAACGGTTTCTTGCCCCAAGGCAAAATATTCTCACTTCATGCTCCCGATAATGTAGAACACAAGTTTCGCCAGCCTGCCGCGCCTTGCGCCCGTCCCGCTGGCCGCCGACAACAACAGCAAGAGGATCACACCATGTCTCACGGCGACACCCCCTCCGACGTATTCCATCTGGGCCTGACCCGCGCCATGCTCGAAGGCGCTACCGTAGCCATCGTGCCGGGCGACCCGGCGCGCGTCTCGCGCATCGCCGAGAAGCTGGACAACCCGCGCAAGCTGGCCAGCCTGCGCGAATTCACCACCTATATCGCCTACATCGACGGCAAGCCCGTCATCATCACCTCCACCGGCATCGGCGGCCCGTCCACCTCCATCGCCGTGGAAGAGCTGGCCCAGCTCGGCATCCGCACCTTCCTGCGCATCGGCACCACCGGCGCGATCCAGCCGCACATCAATGTGGGCGACGTGCTGGTCACCACCGGCGCGGTGCGCCTGGACGGCGCCAGCCAGCACTTCGCGCCGCTGTCCTTCCCGGCCGTGGCCGACTTCGACTGCACCACCGCGCTGGTAGGCGCAGCCAAGCAAGCCGGCGTGCCGCTGCACGTGGGCGTCACCGCCTCGTCCGATACCTTCTACCCGGGCCAGGAACGCTACGATACCTACTCCGGCCGCGTGATCAGCCAGTACAAGGGCAGCATGGCCGAATGGCAGGCGATGGGCGTGATGAACTATGAGATGGAGTCGGCCACGCTGTTGACCATGTGCGCCAGCCAGGGTCTGCGCGCCGGCATGGTGGCGGGCGTGATCGTCAACCGCACCCAGCAGGAAATCCCGGATGTGGAAGCGATGAAGAAAGCCGAGCACGTGGCGGTGGACATCGTGCTCAACGCCGCGCGCGCGCTGATGTAAGCCAAGCGCCGATACGGATGCGAAAAGGCAGCTTCTTGCGAAGCTGCCTTTTTTATTTGCCGGCGCGCATCGCCGCGCCTAGATGGCCTCGGCGGTATATTCCAGCACCTCGTCGCCGTATTTATCCAGCTGGCCGGTAGACGTCCAGCCCAGGTGGCGATAAAACCCGTGGGAGCGCACCGCCGGGTCGCTATTGCAACCCAGAAACAGACGCTGGTGCCCCAAACCGCGCAGAATTTCCATCACCCGGCGCAACAGCGCCTTGCCCGCGCCCCTGCCCTCGAAATCCGGCAGTAAGGCCAGGACGACGATCTCGCCGCTCTCGGCCGCGCCGAAACAATAACCCACCACCCGGCCATGCGCCTCGGCCACCACGCCGGGGAAACGGCCGTCCCTGACGCCGGCCGCCCAGAACTCGCGCGTAATGCCCGCCGCATTGAGGTCGGCCTCGGAAACGGCGTTCTCGCGGGTCTGGCCACGAATCAGGACACAGGCGGCCACGTCGCCCGGCCGGGCGGTTCGAAAGCTGACGACATCGGTATGCATCGATAAATTCCCCAAAGAACGAGTAGCCACAGACAGAACGGATTGCCCGGCATTGTCGCGCCGGGCAATGGAAATACAAGCCGGATATCCGGAATGAGAAGCCGGCGCAGGAGGAACGGCGGGCAGCGTTTTAAGGCGCCGTCGACAATAGCTGTGAAATTGGCCGCGCATGCGGCCAATCTCAGTCAAGCGGCAAGGTAGAACTCAGTACACCAGCCCCATCGCCTGGCGCACGTCGTTCATCGTCTCGCGCGCCACCTTCTCGGCGCGGGCGTTGCCGTCGTTCAGGATTTCCGTGACCAGCTTGGGGTTGGCCAGGTATTTCTCGGCGCGCTCGAACATCGGCTGCTGCTCGCGCACCACGGCGTCGATCACCGGCTGCTTGCAATCCAGGCAGCCGATGCCGGCGCTGGTACAGCCGGCCTTCACCCATTCCTTGGTTTCGCCGCCGCTGTACACCTCGTGCAGCTGCCATACCGGGCACTTGGCAGGCGTGCCGGGGTCGGTGCGGCGCACCCGCGCCGGGTCGGTGGGCATGGCGCGGATTTTCTTGCTGACCGCTTCCGGCGCTTCGCGCATGGTGATGGTGTTGCCGTAGGACTTGGACATCTTCTGGCCGTCGAGGCCCGGCATCTTGGAAGCGGCGGTGAGCTTGGCTTCGCATTCCGGCAGAATGATCTTGCCCTTGTTTTCCAGATAGCCGGCCAGGCGCTCGCGATCGGCCGCGCCCAGGTTCTGGCTGGCGGCCAGCAGCTCGCGCGCCTGCAGCAGCGCTTCCTGCTCGCCGTCCTGCAGGTAGCGGTTGCGCAGCTGTTCGAACAGCTTGCCCTGCTTGCCGATTTTCTTCACCGCGGCGCGGGCCAGCTCTTCGAAGTTGGGTTCGCGGCCGAACATGTGGTTGAAGCGGCGCGCCACTTCGCGGGTCAGCTCGATGTGCGGCACCTGGTCTTCGCCCACCGGCACGAGGCCGGCCTTGTAGATCAGGATGTCCGCCGCCTGCAGCAAGGGGTAGCCCAGGAAGCCGTAGGTGGTCAGATCCTTGTGGCTGAGCTTCTCCATCTGGTCCTTGTAGGTCGGCACCCGCTCCAGCCAGCCCAGCGGCGTCACCATCGACAGCGCCAGATGCAGTTCGGCGTGCTGCGGCACGCGCGACTGCACGAAGATGGTGGATTGTTCCGGATCGACGCCGGAAGCCAGCCAGTCGATGACCATTTCGTTGATCGACTTGCCGATGATGGAGACGTCGTCGAAGTTGGTGGTCAGCGCGTGCCAGTCGGCCACCATGAAGAAGCATTCGTGCTTGTGCTGCAGCTCCACCCAGTTCTTGATCACGCCGTGGTAGTGGCCGAGGTGCAGGCTGCCGGTAGGGCGCATGCCGGAAAGGATGCGGTTGGCGAACATATTATTGGCTTCCAGTCATGCGGAACGAGAAAACCGCCAGCGCGGCTGGCGGTTGGTTCGGGTTTCCGCGCGGGGTTCTAGAGAAACAGTCGGACGAGATCATACATCAGGCCGTAGAACGGACGCAGGATGACGCTGAGCAGGCCGGTGGCAATCAGCGCCAGCAGCACCCACATCCCGTAGCGTTCGGTCTGCGCGTACTTCCAGGCGGTGCCGGGCGGCAGCAGGCTCTCCACGATGCGGCCGCCATCCAACGGCAGGATCGGCAGCAGGTTGAGCAGCATCAGCGAGATATTGATGCCGATGCCGGCCTGGCTCATCAGCGCCAGCGGTTCGCTGTAGCCGGTATCGGTGGAGAGGGCCAGCTTGAACAGCGCCAGCCACAGGAAAATCATCAGGAAGTTGGCGGCGGGGCCGGCGGCGGCCACCCAGCGGCTATGCTCGCGCGGCTTGCGCAAGGCGCCGAAATTCACCGGCACCGGTTTGGCCCAGCCGAAGATGAAGCCGCCCAGCGTCACCGACAGCAGCGGCAGCAGGATGGTGCCGATCGGGTCGATGTGCTTGAGCGGGTTCAGCGTCATCCGCCCCATCATGTAGGCGGTGTTGTCGCCGAAGCGGCGGGCGGCGTAAGCGTGCGCGGCCTCGTGCAGGGTGATGGCGAACAGCACCGGCAGCGCGTAAATGGTGATTTTCTGGATCAGGTTGAAGTCGCCCATGAGCTTTCTTGCTTGATGTGTGGGGAATGTAGCGGGTATGGGGGCCGCGGCGTCGATTTCAAGTCACAGCCCGAACAGCGCCGGATCGCCCTTGCCCTGGCGGATCAGCTCGACGCCGTCGGTCATGTCGATGACCGTGGTCGGCTCGGTGCCGCACCAGCCGCCGTCCACCACCGCGTCCAACTGATGCTCCAGCCGCTCGCGGATTTCGTAGGGATCGGTCATCGGCTCCTCGTCGCCCGGCAGCATCAGGGTACAGGACAGGATGGGCTCGCCCAGCATCTCCAGCAAGGCCAACGCCACCGGATGGTCCGGCACCCGCAGGCCGATGGTGGAGCGCTTGGGATGCAGGGTGCGGCGCGGCACTTCCTTGGTGGCCTGCAGGATGAAGGTGTAGCTGCCCGGCGTCGCCGCCTTCAGCATCCGGAACTGGCTGTTGTCCACTCGGGCGTAATTGGCCAGTTCGGACAGGTTGTGGCACACCAGAGTCAGGTGATGCTTGAGGTCCAGTTGCCGGATCTGCAGGATGCGTTCCATCGCCTGCTTGTCGCCCAGCATGCAGCCCAGCGCGTAACAGGAGTCGGTGGGATAGGCGATCACGCCGCCTTCCTGCAGGATTTTCACCGCTTCCCGGACCAGCCGCGCCTGCGGATTTTCCGGGTGAATCATGAAAAACTGTGCCATGTTCGCCGCCGATTCAAAGCCGCGCGTCGGCGCGGCTATCGCTATTGATCAGATAATCGCTTTGCACCAGTCCGCTGGCGAAAGCCCGGGTGGACCGATGCCGCAACGCCACCGAGCGCCCCAGGCTGCCGAACAGCGGGATGCCGTCGCCCAGCAGCACCGGGACGCGACTGAGGACGATGCGATCCAGCAGCCCCGCCGCAAGAAAGGAAGTGACCAGCCGCCCGCCATCCACATACACGTTGCGCGCGCCGTCGGCGGCCAAGCTGGCCACCAGCTCGGCGGGCGCTACGCTGCTCAGCGTCACCTTGCCGCGCAGCGCGGCGGGCAAGTCGCTCTCGCGCAGGCTGGCGCTGGCCACCACCACTTTCATGCCAGAATAAGGCCATTCGTCAAAACCCATCACCTTGGCGAAGGTGCCGCGCCCCATCACCAGCGCGTCCACCGTCTGGATGAACTCGCCATAGCCGTAATCCTCGCCTTCGGCGGCCACCTGGTCCAGCCAATCCAGGCCGCCATCCGGCCGGGCGATATAGCCGTCCAGACTGGCAGCCATATACGCCACGCATCGCACATCCGTCTTCACGCTGTTCATCGTCTCATCATGCCTGTTGAGCCGGAGCCGCCGCGCGGATGATGCGCGCGTCCAGCTCGCGCCAGATCGGCTGGCAAATGGGGGGCAGCTCCTCGGTGAAGCCGACGTCGCGGCCGCCTTCGCCCGGCGCGTGGAAATCGCTGCCGGCGCTGGCGTAAAGCTGGTGGCGATCGGCATGCAGCGCGAACTTGTGCATATCGTCCAGGCTGTGGCTGCCGCTGGCGATTTCGATGCCTTGGCCGCCGGCGGCCTTGAAGTCCAGGATCAGGCGCTCGATCAGGGTGCGGCCCATATCGTAACGGCCCGGGTGCGCGATCACCGCCATGCCGCCGGAGGCCGTGATCCAGCCTACCGCGTCGGCCAGCTCCGCCCACTGGTGGGCGACGTAGCCGGGCTTGCCCGGCGTCAGATACTTGCGAAACACGGTGCGCACGTCCTTCACCGCCCCGCAGGCCACCAAGTGGCGCGCGAAGTGGGTGCGGCTGATCATGTCCGGGTTGTCGCACAAGGCCATCGCCCCGTCGAACACTCCGGGGATGCCGGCCTGCGCCAGCGCCTCGCCCATCTGCCTGGCGCGCTCCACCCGCCCGTCGCGAATGCTCTTGAGGCCCGCCGCCAGCGCCGGGTGCGCGGGGTCCACGCCCAGGCCTACGATGTGCACCGTGTGCTTGCCCCAGGTCACCGACACTTCGACGCCGTTGAGAAAGGCCGCGCCGCGCTCCGTCGCCGCGGCGGCGGCTTCGGCGAGGCCGTCGGTGCTGTCGTGGTCGGTCAGCGCCAGCAGGGTGGCGCCGCGCTCCGCCGCGCGGGCGATCACCTCGGTCGGCGTCAAGGCGCCGTCCGAAGTGCGGGAATGAAAATGCAGGTCTACGCTCGCCATGTTCAGTCTTGCCTTCCAGTCGCCGCGCGCGCGGCTTGGCGCTGTTGCCAGGCGGCGAGCCGCGCGCGGTAATCGCGCAGCTCGGCCTGGTAGATATCCAGGATGCAGGGTTCGCAGCCGCTGCCGCAGCACATGTCGTCCGTCACTTCGAACGGCGGCTCCGGCATCGGATCGAAAACATCCTCCCCAGTCATCAGGCTGCCGTCACGCGGATGACAAAGCCCTCGCCGCTCACGGTCTGGCTGGGACGAATCTTGCAAGTCTTGCGCAGCTCCACCTGGCCATCCACCTTGACGTTGCCTTCGGCGATGAAATGCTTGGCGGCGCCGCCGGATTCGCAGACGCTGCAGGTCTTGAGCAGGTCGCACAAGGCGATGTAATCGTTGCGCAGCTGAAAGGTTTCGTTCATTTTTTCACACTCGATCTGGACAGGCCTGTGAGCCGGTTGTGGACAAGGCTCGCAAGTCTTTCATCTTTCAATATTTTTCAGGATTGCCCATTTTTTAGGCAATGCAAAGCCGCTATCCCCATCCGCCCGGAACAAGCTTGTGGAGGCGCTGTGGATAGCCGCGCCAAGGCCATGAAACGGCAGCGCTTTTTCAGACTGCCTGTTTTTTGGGCAGCAAGGCGCGTATCGCCGCCAGCGCCCGCTCCATGCGCAACGCGTGCGCGCCGCCCAGCTCCAGCGGCGCGATGCCGGCCGCGGCCAGCGCCTCGCGATGCAGGCCCAGCAGCCAATCGCGCTGGGTGGGGTGGCTGCGCAGCGGGTCCGGTTCCCAGGGAATGTCCGGCAAGGCGAGCAAAGTCAGCGCGTAGTCCGTCGGCCGATACAGCGCCAGCAGCCCGGGCGAGGCCGCGCCGTGGGCCACCTCCGCCCAGATCTTGCAGGTCAGGGCCGTGGTGTCGCACAGCAGCACTTCGCCGACGCCGGCGCGCTCCGCCGCCAACTGGCCGCGGGCGATCGCCTCGATGTCGGCCGGAGTGGAGCGGTATGGCCGATCGGCGTAATACTCGCGCGCATACTCGGCCACCCAGGCGGCGGCCACGCCCTCCGCGTTCAAGGCCTGCGCCAACGCGCAGGCCAGCGTGCTCTTGCCGCTGGACTCCGGGCCGACGATGGCGATCTTGAGCGCGGCGCGCGGCGGGGCTTGAGTATCTGGATGTTTCATCTGGCAAAGGCTGCGCCGCGCCGTCGGCGGCAAGCCTGTCATTATACCGCGTCGCGCACCGCTTACCGCGATTTCTCACAGCCTGCGGGGACTAGCTTGTGGGGCGGCTGTGGACAGCCGCCCCAGCCTGTTGATTTACATGGGCTTTCCGTCGTCCGCTCATTTTTTGAGCGACGCGGCGGGTTTTCCACGCCGCGAGTGCAAAGCCGTGTGGGCGAGTTGTGGACAAGCGCGCCAAACCCTTGACGCGCCAAGCCATTTATCGATCGCCTGTTTTTTAAGCAGAATCCGCCGCGCTTTGCCCACACCCGCAGTGCAAAGCCCTGGGGACGAGTTGTGGACAAGCGCCGCAAACCGCTGACCGCTCAGGACAAAACCCGGCCTGCCTGTTTTTTGCGCAACCGCGCCTTGCCGCCCGCGCCGATCGCCCGCGCCGCCCGCGCCCGGCTTACCCACACCACAGGTGCAAAGCCATGTGGAGCGACTGTGGACAAGCGCCGCAAGGCCTTGATCGGCCTGCATGAAAAAGGGCCGCCTAAAAAACAGGCAGCCCCGCGGAGCGCAAAGCAGGCGGCTACAGACTGATCTCGCCCGCCAGCGACCAACCCAGCGCAGCGCGCAAGACTTCGCCGCGCGCGCCGGACGACAGCAGAACGTGCAGCTTGGCCAGCGCCGCCTCAGGCGTCATGTCGCCGCCCGGCAAAGCGCCAGCCTTGGCCAGCGGCTGGCTGGCCGCGTACGCGCCCACCGCCACCGCGCCGCTCGCCGCCTGGGTCAGGTTGAGCACCGCCTTGTCCGCGGCCCGCATCGCGCGCACGCCGTCCAGCAAGGCAACCTCCTCCGGCGCGTTGCCGCTGCCGTAGCTGAGCAGGATGGCGGCGTCCAGCTCGCCCGCCGCCAGCGCCCGCCCGGCGAAGGCCGCGCCGTAACCCGGCGTCAGCATCAGGCAGGCGATGCGCAGCGCTTCGTCCAGCCGCTGCGGCTGGAACTCGCCCGACTCGGCGCGCCGCCACAAGTCGCGCCGCCAGTGCGGATGAATGGCGAAGCGGGCCAGCGCTTCGGCATTGGGGCTGGCGAAGCCGGCAAAGCGCTCGGCGTCCACCTTGCGCGCGCGGCAGCCGCGCAGCAGCAGCCGGTCGAAAGCGATGACGACTTCCCGCAAATCCGGCTGGCAGGCCGCCTCGATGGCGTCGGCCAGGTTGCTCCAGCCGTCGGAGCGGGGATGAATCAGGGGCAGCTGCGCGCCGGTCAATACCACCGGCTTGCCCAGGCCGCGCAGCGCGAAAGCCAGCACGCTGGCGGTATAGGCCAGGGTGTCGGTGCCGTGGATCACCACGAAGCCGTCGTAGCGGCCGTAGGCGTCGGCGACGGCGTCGATGATCCGGTTCCAGTCCGCCGGCTCGATGGCGGAAGAGTCGATCAGGCGCGGGAATTCCGCCACGTCGAAAGCCAGGCCGGGGCGGCGGAAGCGCTCCAAGAGGCGCGGCAGCAGGCCGGGCGCGGGCGCCAGTCCCTCCGGCGTGTCTTCCATGCCGATGGTGCCACCGGTGTACAACATCAAAATGCGGCTCATGCGGTTTCCTGTCTTGCTTGGCAAGCCGTCATGGTAGCCGATTCCCGTCCGGCGCTAAACCGCCGGGGGCGGCTCGCCGCTGTGCAGGCTCAGGTGCACGGCGTCGTGCCGCCAATACTCGTAATCGCAATCCAGCAACTGGCCGCGCCGGTCGCGATTGACGCGCTTGATCAGCAGGATGGGGCTGCCCTCGGCCAGCATCAGGGCTTGCGCCACCGCGCCGCGCGCCGCGCCGGGGCAGATGTCGAAGGCGACGTGGCCATAGTCCAGCCCGTAATGCTGGCGATAGAGACGGGTCAGCGATTGGCTCAGATCCAGTTGCAGGATGCCCGGGAAGCGCTCCGGGCGCAGATAATGCTCGGCGTACAGCACCACCCGTCCGTCCAGGCTGCGCAGGCGGCGGATCTGCAGCACCTGCGACAAGGGCGCCATCGCCAGATCGCGGCACTGCTCCGGGCTGGCCAGCGTGAGGCCCGCCGCCAGCACCCGCGTCGCCGCCAGGCGCTGCTGGGCGTCGGCCATGCCCTGGAAGTGGCTGTCGCGCTCCAACCGGTAACGCAACCGCGGCGGAGCCACGAACCAGCCGCGCCGGTCCTCCCGATACAAGCACCCCTCCGCTTCCAGCGACTGCAAGGCTTCCTTCAGCGTAATGCGCGTGGTGTCGAACAGCGCCGCCAGCTCGCGCTCCGAAGGCAGCTTCGCGCCGACGGCCAGCAAGCCGCTGTCGATCTGCCGCTTCAATTCCAGGCGTATCCGTGCGGCCTGCCCCAGGCCGCGCATTGGAGAATTCATCAGGACTAGTCCAGCAAAGAGAAGCTCTTGTTTACCAACAAATAATGACGAATAAATTACATCGAATCATGAATCGGCCGGCCGCGCGGCGCGCGCAACAAAAATGCAATGCGGATTAAACCTGAATGTCATTGTCGGCGCATACCATCGCTGCTGGTTTCCCCTGACCTAGTCCAAAGGATGGCAACAATGAAAAAAGCGCTGTGCTGCGCCGTGGTAGGCGCCCTGACCCTGCTTGGCAACGCGGCCCTGGCAGACAACCTGGCCAATCTGGTGCAAGCGGCCAAGAAGGAAGGCGAACTGAACACCATCGCCCTGCCCCACGATTGGTGCGGCTACGGCAACGTGATCGCCGGCTTCAAGGCCAAATACGGCATCAAGGTGAACGAGCTCAATCCGGACGCCGGCTCCGCCGACGAACTGGAAGCGATCAAGGCCAACAAGGGCAACAAGGGCCCGCAAGCGCCGGACGTCATCGACGTCGGCCTGTCCTTCGGCCCGCAAGCCAAGGCCCAGGGCCTGCTGCAGCCCTACAAGGTATCCACCTGGAAGTCCATCCCCGAACACGCCAAGGACAAGGACGGCTACTGGTACGGCGACTACTACGGCGTGCTGACCTTCCAGGTGAACCGCGACCTGATCAGCAAGCCGCCGCAAGACTGGGCCGACCTGCTCAAGCCGGAATACAAGAACGCCGTGGCGCTGGCAGGCGACCCGCGCGCCGCCAACCAGGCCATCCAGGGCGTGTTCGCCGCCGGCCTGTCCCAAAGCAAGGGCGACGTCGCCAAGGCCGCCGACGCCGGCCTGAAATTCTTCTCGCAACTGAACAAGAACGGCAATTTCGTGCCGGTGATCGGCAAGGCCGCCTCGCTGGCCCAGGGCACCACCCCCATCATCGTGCGCTGGGACTACAACGCGCTGGCCGACCGCGACACGCTGAAAGGCAACCCCAAGATCGACGTGATCGTGCCCAAGAGCGGCGTGGTGGCCGGCGTATACGCCCAGGGCATCAGCGCCTACGCGCCGCACCCCAACGCCGCCAAGCTGTGGATGGAGTACCTGTACTCCGACGAAGGCCAGGTGGCCTGGCTCAAGGGGTACTGCCACCCGATCCGCTTCAACGACCTGACCGCGCGCAACAAGATTCCGGCCGAACTGATCAACAAGCTGCCGGATGCGGCCGCCTACAAGAAGGCCGCCTTCCCGACGCTGGAGCAGCAGGAAGCCTACAAGGCCGTCATCACCAAGCAGTGGGACGGCGTAGTCGGCAGCAACGTCAAGTAATCGCGCTGGGGCCGCGCCGCCGCGCGGCCCCGCGCTTCTTCCGAGAACACCCCGATGCCCGCATCTTCAGAATCCATGCCCGCGCCGTCCGCCCTGTCCGGCAAACCCGCGCGCCGCGCCGACTGGCTATCCTGGCTGGGCGTGGCCCCGTTTTTCCTGTTCGCCCTGCTGTTCCTGATCCTGCCCGCCTGCACCCTGGCGCTGGGCGCGTTCCAGGACGCGGACGGCCGCTTCACGCTGGGCAACATCGTCCGGCTGTTCGAACCCAACATCCTCAGCGCCTACCGCATCAGCCTGCAGATCAGCGCCGCCTCCGCCCTGCTGGGCAGCCTGCTCGGCTTCCTGCTGGCGCTGTCCGCCATCCGCGGCGGCCTGCCGGCCTGGATACGGCCGACGCTGGCCACCTTCTCCGGCGTGGCGTCCAACTTCGCCGGCATCCCGCTGGCCTTCGCCTTTCTGGCCACGCTGGGCCGCATGGGCCTCGTCACCATGCTGCTGCGCAAATACCTGGACCTAGACCTGTACGCCGGCGGCTTCTCCATCCTCAGCTTCGCCGGCCTGACGCTCACCTATCTGTACTTCCAGATTCCGCTGATGGTGCTGATCATCGCCCCGGCCATCGACGGCCTGAAGGACGAATGGCGCGAAGCGTGCGAGAGCCTTGGCGGCTCCGGCTTCGCCTACTGGCGGCACGTGGCTCTGCCGGTGCTGTGGCCCAGCCTGCTGGGCTCGGCCCTGCTGCTGTTCGCCAACGCCTTCGGCGCGGTGGCCACCGCCTACGCGCTGACCGGCAGCTCGCTCAATATCGTGACCATCCTGCTCTACGCCCAAATCCATGGCGACGTGCTGCACGACCAGAATCTGGGCTACGCGCTGGCGTTGGGCATGGTGCTGATCACCGGCCTCGCCAACGCCGGCTACATCTGGCTGTCCAGCCGCGCGCAAAGGAGTCAAGCATGAAACCGGACGCTTCGCGCCTGGGGGCCTGGATCGCCCTGCTGCTGGGCAGCGCCTATTTTCTGCTGCCGCTGATCGCCACTTTCGAATTCAGCCTGAAGATGAAACGCGAAGGCTACAGCCTGGAAGCCTATCGCGTGGTGCTGTCCGATACCGCCTTCCAGCAAAGCTTCGCCTACTCGGCGCTGCTGGCGCTGTTCACCATCGTCCTTGGCGTGCTGCTGGTGGTGCCTACCGCCTTCTGGGTGCAGCTCAAACTGCCCAGGCTGCGTCCGGTGGTGGAATTCCTCACCCTGCTGCCGCTAGTGATTCCGGCCATCGTGCTGGTCTTCGGCTACCTGCGGCTGTTCGGCAGCGATTCCTGGCTGCCGCTCACCGGCCACCCCCGCAGCACCGATCTGCTGCTGGTCTGCGGCTACGTGACGCTGGCCCTGCCCTATCTGTACCGCTCCATCGATACCGGCCTTGCCGCCATCGACGTGCGCTCGCTGACCGAAGCGGCGCAAAGCCTGGGCGGCGGCTGGTTCGACATCCTCAGACTGGTGATCTTCCCCAACCTGAAAACCGCCATCCTGTCCGGGGCCTTCCTCACCTTCGCCATCGTCATCGGCGAATTCACGCTGGCCAGCCTGTTGGCGCGCCCGGCTTTCGGCCCCTATCTGCAGCTGATCGGCGCCAATCGCGCCTACGAACCGGCCGCGCTGGCCATCATCGCCTTCCTGGTGACCTGGGCGGCGATGGGACTGATGCAGGTATTCGGCCGCCACCGCGCGGCGCTGAAAACCGCCGACTCACATTAAGAGCATGGAATCCGACATGGCCTTTCTCGACATCGCCCAACTCTCCAAACGCTACGGCAAGCAAACCGTGGTCGACAACGTCGACATGCAAATCCAGGCCGGAGAATTCGTCACCTTCCTCGGCCCGTCCGGCTGCGGCAAAACCACGCTGCTGCGCATGATCGCCGGCTTCGAAACCCCAAGCGCCGGCGCCATCCGGCTGCAGGGCGAAGACATCACCGCCGCGCCGGCGCAGAAGCGCGGCATCGGCATGGTGTTCCAGAGCTACGCGCTGTTCCCCAATATGGACGTGGCCGCCAATATCGCCTTCGGCCTGAAGATGCAAAAACGCAGCGCCGACGACATCCGCCGCAAGGTGGCCGAAGTCATCGCGCTGGTGGAACTGAACGGCCGCGAGCGGCACTACCCGCACCAGCTCTCCGGCGGCCAGCGCCAGCGGGTGGCGCTGGCGCGCGCGCTGGTGGTGGAGCCGCGCATCCTGCTCCTGGACGAACCGCTGTCGGCGCTGGACGCCCGCATCCGCAGAAACCTGCGCGAGCAGATTCGCGACATCCAGCGACGCCTGGGCCTCACCACCATCTTCGTCACCCACGACCAGGAAGAGGCGCTGACGCTGTCAGACCGCATCTTCGTGATGAACCAGGGCAAGGTGGAACAGGAAGGCGCGGCGGAAACCATCTACACCCAGCCGGCCACCGAGTTCGTGGCGCGCTTCATGGGCAACTACAATCTGCTCGACGCGCAGCAGAGCCATGCGCTGCTGGGCCTGGAAATCAGCGGCCACCTGGCCATCCGCCCGGAGTCCATCCACTTGCTGGCCGACGGCCAGCGCGACGAGACGGCGCTGCCGGCGGTGATCCGCCAGCACCAGCTGCTGGGCAACATCATCCGTTATCAGGTGGAAAGCAAGGGCACCCTGCTGCAGGTGGACCGGCTCAACCGCAACGCCGGCGACCTGCTGGCGCGCGGAACCGAAGTGCGGCTGCAAATCCGCCGCAACGACATGCGCGAGGTGCGCTAGTCGCTCTTGCGCGCCTGGAAGTAATGCATCTGCTGACGCAGGCTGTCGGCGCGCATCGACACCTCGTGCGCCGACGCCGACAGCTGCTCGCTGGCGGCGGCGTTGGCTTGCGACAGCTGGCTCAGCCGCTGCATCGCATCGTTGATTTCGCTGACGCGCTGCGCCTGCAGCGAGGCCTCCTGCGAAATGTCGCGCACCAGCTGCATGCTCTGGCGGCTGGATTCGACGATGTCGTTCAGGCGCTGGCCGGCGCTTTCGGCCAGCTCGACGCTGCCTATCGCCACCTGCCCGATTTCCTTGGCCGCCTTCTGGCTGCGCATCGCCAGCTTGCGCACCTCGTCGGCCACCACCGCGAACCCCTTGCCGTGCTCGCCGGCCCGCGCCGCCTCGATGGCCGCGTTCAGCGCCAGCAGATTGGTCTGGTAGGCGATGTCGTCGATGATGTCGGTCTTGCCGGCGATCTGGTGCATGGCGTCCATGGTCTGGCGCACCACCGCGTGCCCCTCCGCCGCCTGCTCCGCCGCCTGGCTGGCGATATTGCCGGCGTGGCTCGCGTCGGTGGACATGTCGAACATGCTGTTGGCGATGGCGTCCACCGCGACGTAGGTCTGCTCGATGTCGGCCGAGGTGCACGACGCGCTCTCCGACAGCCCCTGCGAGGCGCTGTTGAGCTCCACCGAGGCGTTGGCCACCGCGTCGGCGTCGTCGCGCACCTGCAGGATGATGCCGGAGAGGCGCGCGCCCATCTGGTTGATGTGCGCCGCCAGGCTGCTGTCGTCGTCGGGGGACAGCGCCAGCTGGAAGTCCAGCCGCCCGCCCGCCAGCTCGCGCATCCGCTGCGCCACCTCTTCGGGCTCCGCCCCCAGGGTGCGGATGATGCTGCGCCCCAGCAGCGTCGCCGACGCCACCGGCAACAGCAGCAGCAAAACGCCGCCCAGCGCCAGCCAGCCTTGCCGCCTCACGATCTGATCCTGGTGATCCACCTTGGCCTGCATGCGGGCAACCAGCTGCTGCTGCAATTGATGCAGGGCGGCGATGCGCTGCTGCGACACGCCGATCCAGTGGCCCGGCGATTCGCTCTGCGCCGCGCCCGGGCCTCTGGCCAGCACCGCGTCGCGGATGTCGTCGAACTGCCGGGTCTGCAGCAGCGCGTCGTCCAGCAGCTTGGCGTCGCCGCCGTATTGCAGGTACAGCGAACGGCACAAGGCCTCTTGCGACAGCACGCCGCTGACCTGGCGAAAGTTGGTGATGCTGAAATTGCCGACGGTGAGCACGCCGTTGATCAGGCCGCGGCTGCGGCCCGAGTATTCCTGCTGGCACTGCAGGGCCGACCACTGCAGGGCCAGCGATTGCAGCCCGGAGTTCTGGCTGTCGAACAGGGTGATGACGCTGGCGATGCCGCCCAGCAGCTCGGAATAGCGGTCGAACGCCGGGTCCGGCGAGATGCGGCGATGGCTGACCGCCTGGCGCAGCGCCTCGAGCTGGGCGGCGTCCGGCACGCGATGGGCGAGGTAGTCGGCCAGATTGGCGCCCATCTGGCCATGCGATTGCTCGCGCAGGCCGCGCAAGACGGCGTCGGCCCGGGCGCGCGAATCGCGCAGCGCGGACTCCGGCATGCCGTGATCATTGAGGTAGCCATTGCTCAGCGCGCGTTCGGTTTGCAAGGCGTCGATCAGATCGCCCACCATGACCAGGTTGTCGGTCAAAACCCGGTCCCGCGCCAGGGCCTGCTGCGCCTGCCATTGCATGCCGGCGTAGACCACCGCGCCGATCAGCAGCACCAGCACCAGCGGCGCGATCACCAGGACCAGCTTGTGGGCAACCTTGAGGCGGGTTCGCATGCGGCTTCCTCGAGCGGGGGCAAGATCAATTCACTATAGGAAAAGCCTCGCCGGCATCCCAAGCAATTAGCCGCATGCCCGGCGCATCGCGGCGGCTAAGGCCGCGCCAGGCATTGCCGATAGCGTCCGTCCACCCGCCGGGCGAACCACTCGGTGGTCAGCCGATGGCTGAATTTGGGGCTGACCAGCACGATCTGCGGAATGATCTCGTGCGGCGCGGCGGGGCCGGCCAGCGCGAACACCTTCTGGTACAACGACGTCTGGGCGAAAGCCGACAGCTTTTCCTGCTTGAGGTCGCGCAGCATGTCGGCCTCGCTCATGCCCAGTCGTCCGGCGATAGCCTGCAAGGCGCGCTGGGTCTCGCTGGTTTCTCCGGACAGCACGCGATTCATCTTGTCGCTGTAGAGCATGATGTCGCCGTCCAGCGCCAGCTTGCGGCCGGACAAGCGCGCCACCGCCCGCTGGAAGGCAGCGTTGCGGCTGGCGTAACGGCCGGCGTTGTAGTCGGCGAAGCGGTAGATCATGTCGTGATACGGCGCGGGGTACTGCAGCAGGATGGCCGTGCCGAAATAGACGCTGCCGCGGCGGGTGAACACCTCGTCGCGCAGATTGGCGTAGCGGTAAGGGTACGGCCAGGCGCGCACATGGGTCTCGGCGAAGGCCACGCTCACCTGCATCGGCCCGCCGTCGCGGATCGGATTCTTGCGTTCGAAGAGGGTCTGGCCGAACGGCAGCTCGCGCGCCATGTCCTCGTACAACGCGTTCATCTCGCGCTTGGTGCGCAAGGCGTCCACCCGCTGCCTGTAGCTGCGGCCGTCGGGCGAGGCCTTGCTCATCGCCGCGTCCACCGCGAATTGCGGAATCAGGTACTTTTGCCGCCGCTGCTCGATCTCGCCCCAGACGATCTTGGACAGATTGGGCACCACCGGGTCGGGACTGAAGCCGGATTCCTGCTCCGCCACCGCCAGCACCGCGCAGAAGAACTGCGGCGTATACGGGATTTTCAAATGGCTGAACGCGCCCATGATGTCGGCGCTCCAGCCCTGGCGATCGGGGATGCCCGGCGGCAGCAGCCGATCCAGCAGCAATCGCCCCTGGTGCTCGTCGGTCTCGCTCGCCGGGGGCGGCGTCGGGCTTGCCGCGCGCGGGGCGGGTCTGGCCGGCGCGGAAAGCGGAGCCGAGGCGGCGGGCGACGGCGCGGAGGCAGGCGCTATCGGCGCGGAAACAGAGGGCGTCTGGGTGCTGCAGGCAGCCAGCGCGGCGACGCAGGTCGCCAACAGGATACGGGCGTTCACTTTGAGACTCGCTTGCGGACAAGCCGCCAGTGTATCCCAGCGCGCGCGACGGGCATACGCGCCGCCTTCAACTCAGATCGAAGCGCCGCAAGCTGCCGTCGCGGCGCATCGCCTCGATCGCCGCGCTCATCCTGGCGATCAGGGCGTCGTCGGTTTTCAAGCTGCAACCGAGAAAGATGTCGGCCTGCTCCACCACCAGCGCGACGCGCGGCTTGGCAATGCCCAGGGCGGTCGCCCGCGATCGCCAGCCCGCGTCCAGCGAGGCCAGCAAGTCGAAGCGGCGCAGTTGCAGCATCTTGAGTCCCGCGCCGTTGTCGGCCACCTCATCCAGCGGCCAGCCAAGCTGCTGCATCCGGCTCGCTACCGCCGAACCTCGCACCGCGCCTATCTTCAGGCCCCGGGCCTGCTCCAGCGACGCAAAGCGCCGTTTGTCTTCCGCCGCGGCGAGCAACACCAGGCGCATCGCCACCACCGGCGCGCTCCATTTGTAATGCGCCGCCCGCTCCGGAAACCGCGCCATCGGGCTGCAGCTGCCCGCCTGCACTTCCGCCAGCTTCTGCGCCCGCGCCGGCGGGTACAGGCGGAAATCGACATCGATGCCGGCGCGCGCGCCGATCTCGCGCAGCAAGGCTACGCCCGGTCCGCGGGGGATCGGCCCCGCTCCCTCGCCGATCAGGGGCGGCGCCGGCGCCAGCAAGATATGCAAGCCGGCCGCCATGGCCTGGCCGATGAACCAGCATGGCGACAAGGCCAAGCACGCTACCCCTCTCACCATGTTCAAGCTCCACGCGGCCGGTTTCTCTTAGCAAGATAGCAAAACGGGAGGCCAAAGCCTCCCGTTGCGCGCGTTTGAAGCCGCGATCAGATGTTGACCACCAGGATCCAGCCGATCAGCGCCGGCGCCAGGAACTGGCAGAAGCGGCGCATCGCCAGCAGCAGGCTGTGAGTGGGCTCGTTGCGCGCCAGCTCGGCGGCCACCAGCGGCCAGGCCTTCCAGCCCACGAACAGGGCCAACAGCAGCTCGCCCAGCGGCATCAGCAGCTTGGAAGTCAGATAGTCCAGCAGATCGAAGAAGTTCATGCCGAAGAGCAGCGCGTCGCTCCAGATGCCCAGCGACAGCGAAGCCGGCACGCCCAGCAGGAAAATGCCCGCGGCCATGCCGATGGCGGCCGCGCGGCGCGACAGGCCGAACTCGTCGATGGCGAAGCTGGTCACCACTTCCAGCAGCGAGATCGAAGACGTGAGCGCCGCCAGGAGCAGCAAGCAGAAGAACAGCGCCGAGAACAGCTGGCCCATCGGCAGGTGCGAGAACACCGCCGGCATGGTGATGAAGGTCAGGCCCGGGCCGGCCGCCGGATCGAAGCCGAAGGCGAACACCGCCGGCAACACCATCAGGCCGGCCAGGAAGCAGGTGGCCACGGTCAGGAGAATCACCCACAGCGAAGCGCTGACCAGATTGGACTCCTTGCCGACGTAGGAACCGTAAGTCACCATGATGCCGAGGCCCAGCGACAACGAGAAGAACGCCAGGCCCAGCGCGTCCACCAGCATGGCGCCGCTCACCTTGGAGAAGTCCGGCGTCACGAAGTAGAGCAAGCCTTCCATCGCGCCCGGCAGCGTCAGCACCCGCACGATCAGCGCCAGCATCAGCAGGAACAGCGCCGGCATCATCCACTTGGAGAGTTTCTCGATGCCCTGCTGCACCCCGCCGATCACCACGCCCAGCGTCAGCGCGGCGAACACGCCGTGGTACACCACCGGTTCCAGCGGATGGCTGATGAAGCTGCTGAAGATGCCGCCCAGCGCCTTGGCGTCGGCGGTCATGATGCTGCCGTCAAACGATTTGCCGATATAGGCGATGGTCCAGCCGCCCACCACGCTGTAGAACGACAAGATCAAGAAGCAAACCAGCACACCCATATAGCCGATCACCGGCCAGCCGCCGCCGGCCAGCTTGCGGAATGCCCCCACCGCGCCGGCGTGCGCCGCGCGCCCCACCGCCATCTCGCCCAGCATCAGCACCAGGCCCAGCGTCAGGCAGATGCCCAGGTAGATGAACAGAAACGCGCCGCCGCCGTTGGTGGCCGCCACATAAGGAAACTTCCAGATGGCCCCGAGGCCGATGGCGGAGCCTGCCGCCGCCAAAATGAAACCGAGGCGCGAGCCCCACTGTGATCTTGCCATGTCCTTGATCCATATATTTTTATTGGAAAAACACGAAGACAGCCGCCGGCGACGGCCCAAGCCGGGCCGCGACCGAACATCCATGGCTGCTGTCCCACAGCCAGGGTCGACATGCGTTCGTACGGGCAGGCTGCCGTGAGCAACCCGCGTGCGCCGCGCCCTCCGCTTGTTCGCGGCTTGGACGAGCGACCCGGCAGCGCCGGGATTTGACGGCGACGGTCAGTCGCCGATGTGACAACCGCCGATCAGGCGGCGAGGGCCTTGGCTTCAGGGGTGGCGAAGCGGGTCAAGCCCTTATGAATACTGTATTCGAAAAAAATGTATCACAAGTTGCGATGATTTTTATCAAAAATTTATCCGGATGCGGCATT
The DNA here is from genome assembly GCA_002213445.1 of Xenophilus sp. AP218F. Taxonomy (GTDB): domain Bacteria; phylum Pseudomonadota; class Gammaproteobacteria; order Burkholderiales; family Chromobacteriaceae; genus Chromobacterium. The sequence continues at coordinate 107,179 of NJIE01000022.1, forward strand.
TTAATTCCTTGTCATGGCCGACCGCGCGCCGTCCATGCCGCATCCGCCCGTCTCGCCGGCATGCGCCGCCGCCAGAGGTTTTCCCCTTGGTGCAAACCCTGCTCCGACGGAATACACTGGCTGGAAACCTACACGCAGCCGGTTTGGGGAGACCACCATGCGCGACAATCTCGAAGGCTTCCAATCACTGATCGACACCATCCAGGGCGCCTTGGTGCTGGTTTCTCCGGAGCAGGGGCTGATCCGTTCCGCCAACCAGCTGGCATGCATTCTGCTGGCCTGCCCGCACGGCGATCTGATCGGCCAGGACTTCTATCAATTCATCGACGGTCTGGAACTGGCGCGGGAGATAGACAGCGACATCCAGCGCGGCAACATGGTGTACAACCGCGGCCTGCGGATGCGCACCGCCATCGGCCGCCCCTTCGAGGTGCAACTGTCGGCGCGCAAGGTCACGCTGGGCGACGCCCAATGGCTGGCCTTCAGCTTCCAGGACCGGACCGAGGCCAAGGTAATGAGCCAGCTGCTGGATTTCGAACACCAGTTGGTGGAGCGCTCGCTCAATATCGTGCGCACGCTGCAGGCGGAAGGCAATCCGCCGGAAGAGGATGACAAGCTGACCGGCGTCGCCGGCCGCCACCGGCTGCTGGCCATCGCCCACTCCGAAACCGGGCGCGCCAGGCGCTACGGCGGCCAGCTCTCCAGCCTGGTGCTGGAGCTGGTGAATCTGCCCGACATGACGCCGAGCGAAGACGACGGCTCGGCCCGCAATCACCTGGTGCGGCTGGCGGGCAGCCTTTGCCTGCAAAGCACCCGCGACAGCGATCTGGTGGCGCGCCAGGCGGCGGGCACCTTCGTCATCCTGCTGCCGCACACCCCGCTTTCCGGCGCCAACGAACTGGGGCGACGGTTGATCCGCGCGCTGCGCCAGCTCACCTTCGTCTACCAGGGACAGGAACACCAGGCCGCCGCCTGCGTCGGCATCAGCGCGCTGCGCATCGACGAGAGCGCGCCCATGCCGATGCTGGGGCGACTGGAGCAAGCCCTGGCCCGCGCGCGCGAGCGCGGCGCCAACTACATCATCCGCCGGCCCTGAGCCCTTCCTCGCGCCAAACAAAAAACGGCCTGCTTGCAAAACCAAGCCGTTTGCCAAACCGCGGACGCTTATCCCGCCAGCCGCGCCAGCAGCTTGCCGTGAATGCCGCCGAAGCCGCCGTTGCTCATCACCAGCACGTGATCGCCGGGCCGGGCCGCCGCGACGATGGCCTCCAGCAGCGCGTCGAAATCGTCGAAGGTGCGCGCCTTGTCGCCCATGGGCAGCAGCGCCTCGGCCGGGTTCCAGTTGAGACCCGCCGCCGAGCAGAACACCTGATCGGCCAAGGCCAGCGAGCCTGGCAGCGCGTCTTTCATCGTGCCCAGCTTCATGGTGTTGGAGCGCGGCTCCAGCACGGCCAGGATGCGCGCCGCGCCCACCTTGCGGCGCAGGCCTTCCAGCGTGGTGGCGATGGCCGTCGGGTGGTGGGCGAAGTCGTCGTAAACGGTGACCCCGCCCGCCACGCCCTTCACTTCCATGCGGCGCTTGACGTTGGCGAAGCGCGACAAGGCGTCGATGGCGTCCTTCACCGCCACGCCGGCGTGACGCGCGGCGGCGATGGCCGCCACGGCGTTGAGCCGGTTGTGCTCCCCCAGCAAGCCCCAGCGCACCGTGCCTTGCAGCTTGCCGTCCAGCAGCACGTCGAAGCCGCCGTCCTCATGCAGCGCGCCCAGCTGCCAGCCGGCGTCCGCGCCGAAGCGCTCCACCGGCGTCCAGCAACCGCGTTCCAGCACGCGTTCCAGATTGGGCTCGCGGCCGTTGCTGACGATGCGGCCGTTGCCGGGAATGGTGCGCACCAGATGGTGGAACTGGGTTTCGATGGCGGCGAGATCGGGGAAGATGTCGGCGTGGTCGAATTCCAGATTGTTGAGGATCGCCGTGCGCGGCCGGTAGTGGACGAATTTGGAGCGCTTGTCGAAGAAGGCGGTGTCGTATTCGTCGGCCTCGATCACGAAGAAGGGACTGACGCTGGCCGCATCCAGCGCCGGCGCGCCCGGCAGCCGCGCCGACACGCCGAAGTTTTCCGGGATGCCGCCGATCAGAAAGCCCGGCGCGAGGCCGGCGTCCTCCAGAATCCAGGCCAGCATCGAGCTGGTGGTGGTCTTGCCGTGGGTGCCCGCCACCGCCAGCACCCATTTGTCGCGCAATACGTTCTCGGCCAGCCACTGCGGGCCGGAGAGGTAGGGCAAGCCGCGATTGAGGATTTCTTCCATCAAGGGCTTGCCGCGCGTCACCACGTTGCCGATCACGTACACGTCCGGGTTGAGATCGATCTGTTCCGCGCCGAAACCCTGCGTCAGTTCTATGCCCATCGCCTCCAGCTGGGTGCTCATCGGCGGATAGACGTTGGCGTCGCAGCCGGTGACCTTGTGGCCGGCCTGTTTGGCGATGGCGGCGATACCGCCCATGAAGGTACCGCAGATTCCCAGGATATGGATGTGCATGATTCAGTCAGCGTGAAACATCGAAAGCGCAAGGATACCGCAAGGGGCCGGCCGGCGGAACGCGGGCAGCGAAAAGCCCGCCGAAGCGGGCTGGATCGCGGGGCCGGCGCTCAGAAGAAAATCAGCGTCAGCAAGGCGAAGGACGGCAGCAGGATGCAACCCGACCACAGCATGTAGCCGAAGAAACTGGGCATTTTGACATGCCGCTGCTCGGCGATGGCCTTGACCATGAAGTTGGGCGCGTTGCCGATATAGGTGTTGGCCCCCATGAATACCGCGCCCATCGAGATGGCCAGCAAGGTGTCGGCCAGCGGGCCCATCAACGTGGCGGCGTTGCCGTCGGCCAGGTTGAAGAACACCAGATAGGTCGGCGCGTTGTCCAGGAAGCTGGACAGTATCCCGGTCATCCAGAAGTACATGCCGTTGATGGGCTGGCCGTTGCTGGACACCATGTGCACCAGCGGCGCCAGCGCGCCGTCCGTGCCGGCGCGCAGGATGGCGATGACCGGCGCGATGGTGATGAAGATGCCGGCGAACAGCTTGCCCACTTCCAGAATCGGCAGCCAGTTGAATTCATTGCCGGAACGCACCTGCTTGGGCGTGATCGCCAGCGAAACGAAGGCCAGGATCACCAGGATGACGTCGCGCAGCACGTTCTGCAGCGTCAGGTGCACGCCGAAGACGGTGAACTCGACGCCGGAATGCCAGACGCCGGACATCAGCACGGCGGCGACGATGCCGGCCAACAGCCAGAAATTGCGCTTGCCGTACAACTTGAGCGGCTTGTCGTGCGACGTATCCGGCGCAAGCAGCGTGCCCTCGCGCGCCTCCAGCTGGAAATAATGCCGATCCAGAAAGAAGAACACGGTCAGCAGGATGGCAGCCAGGAGCGCCACCGGCAGCAGCATGTGCTGGAAGGTCCAGCCGAAGCTCACCCCGGCCAGGAAGCCGAGGAACAGCGGCGGGTCGCCCAGCGGGGTCAGGCCGCCGCCGACGTTGGCCACCAGGAAGATGAAGAACACCACCACGTGGACATTGCGGGTCCGCTTTTCATTCGCCTTGAGCAAGGGGCGGATCAGCAGCATGGCCGCGCCGGTGGTGCCCATGATGGACGCCAGCGCGGCGCCTATCGCCAGGATGGCGGTATTGAGCTTGGGCGAACCATGCAGCGAGCCCCACACCAGAATCCCGCCGGACACGGTGTAGAGCGCGAACAGCAGGATGATGAAGGGCAGATATTCGGTCAGCAACGCGTGGGCGATGATGCCGCCGGTGGTGCCCAGGCCGAAGGCCACGGCGAACGGCGCCAGGAACAGCGCGGTCCAGGCGGCGGTGATCTTGCCGAAGTGGTGGTGCCAGACACCGGGGGCGAAGATGGGAAACAGGGCGATCGACAGCAGGATGCCGGCAAAAGGCCCCGCCCAGCTCAGGCTGAGGGTAGCCCCGTCCAGATCGGCTGCCCGCGCCAGCGGCGACAGGGCCGCCAGCGCCATCACGGCAAGCAATTTCTTGTTCATCAGTCCATTCCTGTGGGGACACGGTCCCGCGGATAAAAACGCAACGCATCAGGCATCTGCCAATGACGTCGGCCCGAAAGATTTCGGGCCGGCTCCGTCACGCTGCAAAGGTGAAACACCCCGGTCATGATTGTCGCGACAGACCAAGCTCCGGGCGCAGGTCCGCCTGGTCAGACCCTGGCGGGCTTAGCGCGAGCCCTTCTGGATGAACTCGATCTTGTAACCGTCCGGGTCCTCGATGAAGGCGATCACCGTGGTGCCGTGCTTCATCGGACCGGCTTCGCGCACCACCTTGCCGCCCTTGGCGCGCGCCATGTCGCAGGCGGCGTAGGCGTCGTCCACTTCGATGGCGATGTGGCCGTAGGCGTTGCCCAGCTCGTAGGATGCGGTATCCCAGTTGTGAGTCAACTCCAGCACGGTGTTCTGGTCTTCGCCGCCGTAGCCGACAAAAGCCAGCGTGAAGCGGCCTTCCGGAAAATCGGCGCGGCGCAACAATTGCATGCCAAGCACTTCTTGGTAGAACGAAAGGGAACGCTCAAGGTTCCCGACGCGCAACATGGTGTGCAGCATTCGCATAAGAATATCCTTATAAATCAGTCGAAAGCAAATAAACCGGCGCCGTGCTGCTTCAGCCAGCGCCTCGCGGCCTGCCAGTCCGGGTACAACCTGGCGGTCTCCGCCCAGAAGGCCGCGGAATGATTCATGTGTTCCAGGTGCGCCAGCTCGTGGGAGATCACGTAGTCCAGAATCGCCGGCGGCGCCTGGATCAGGCGCCAGTTGAGCCGGATCACCCCGGCCGCGGTGCAGCTGCCCCAACGGCCGCGCGCCGACGACAGCTGCCAGCCAGCCGGCTGGCGGCGGCACAAGCCGGCGAAATGCGCCAGCCGCTCGCCGTAACGCAGCGCCGCCTCGCGTTTCAGATAGCGGGCGATCAAGGCTCGAGCCGCGTCCAGATCGCCCTCCTCCACGCCGCACAACTGCAAAACATCGCCCACGCGCCGCACCGCGCGGCGCTGTCCCGGCAGGCACCGCCAGGACAGCGTCTGGCCCTGCAGCGACGCCACCGGCGCGGCGCGCTCGGCGGCCAGCTCGCGCTGGCGGCGCAGGTGGCCGGCGATCCAGTCGCGGCGCTGCTCCAGCACCTCGCCCAGACGGCGCTCGCTGACGCCGGGCGGCGCCACCAGCTCCACCGCGCCGTCGCGCACCCGCAGGCCTATGCTCTGACGCGGGCGGCGGATCAGCCGCACCTCCACCTCGCCGTCAGGCAGCGGCAGGCGGCGCCAGACGGCTGCGCTTTTCATCCGGATGGGCAAACGGGCCGACGCCGCCGATCAGACGCTGCTGCGCCTCGATCCAGGCTTCGGCCTCGCTCATCATCGCCTCTGGGCCCGCGCCCTCGGCAGGGTAAATCGCCGGGCCGACCACTACGGTGATTTCGCCCGGGTGCTTGAGAAAGGCGTTGCGCGGCCAGAATTCGCCGGCGTTGTGCGCCACCGGCACCATCGGCATGTCGAACTGCTTGGCCATGCGCGCCGCGCCCAGCTTGTACTTGCCCGGAACGCCGGGCCGGGTGCGGGTGCCTTCCGGAAACACGGTGATCCAGAAGCCGTGGCGCTTGCGCTCCAAGCCCTGCTCCAGCAGGCGCTGGTTGGCGTTGGCGCGATCGGCGCGGTTGATGATGATGGGATTCATCAGCACCAGGCCCCAGCCGAACAGCGGAATCCAGGTCAGCTCGCGCTTGGCGACATACACCTGCGCCGGAAAGATCTTCTGCAAGGCCAGCGTCTCCCAGCCCGACTGGTGCTTGGCGGCGATCACGCCCGGCTCGGCCGGGATGTTCTCGCCGCCCACCACCTTGTACTTAAGGCCGATGACGTGCTCCAGCATCCACAGCAAGGTCATCGCCCAGCTGACGCCCAGCACATGGCGGCGGCGGCGCGGCAAGGGCGCGGCCAGCAACAGCAGACAGAAAAACAGCGGCGTGACGATGATCAACACCAGCCAGTACACCAGATTGCGCATCCATAAACTGATCATGCTTGCAGCGGCTTCCTCAGTAATTGTGGATCAGATGCTCTGCGGCATCATAAAGGTCATCGAACACCAGCGTGCCTTCCGGCAGGGCGTCGCTCATATGGGTTTTGGCGCCCTTGCCTGTGCGCACCAGGATGGGCAGGCCGCCCACCGCGGCGATGGCTTCCAGATCGCGCAGGCTGTCGCCGATCAGCGGCAGGCCTTCCAGCTTGAGATTGAAGCGCTCGGCGATCTCCAGCACCATGCCTGGCAACGGCTTGCGGCATTCGCAGCCTGTCTCCGGGCCGTGCGGACAGAACACCACGGCGTCGATGCGGCCGCCGGCCTGGCCGACCAGCCGGTGCATTTTCTCGTGCATGGCGTTGAGCGCATGCATATCGAACAAGCCGCGCGCCAGGCCCGATTGATTGGTGGCCACCACCACGCGCCAGCCCGACTGGGTCAGGTTGGCGATGGCTTCCAGGCTGTGCTCGATGGGCACCCACTCCACGCTGTTCTTGACGTAGTCGTCGCGATCCTGATTGATCACGCCGTCGCGGTCGAGGATGACTAGTTTCACGCTTCCCCCAATGAGTAGGGCGGAAGCCCCGCAGGGGCGTTCCGCCGTTTGCACGTTTTCCGACGAGCGGCCTGGCGGCAGCCCGGCCAGGCCGGGCTGCCGCCGCGCGCTTACTCGGCCAGCAGCGAGATGTCCGCCACGCGGTTGAACAGCTCGGCCAGACGCGCCAGCAGCGCGATGCGGTTGGCGCGCACCGCCGCATCGTCGGCCATCACCATCACGCCGTCGAAGAAGGCGTCCACCGGCGCTTTCAGCGACGCGAGCTGCGCCAGCGCGCCGGCGAAGTCGCGCGCCGCGAACTGGGCGGCCACGGCCGGCGCCAGCGCTTCCACCGCGGAGAACAGCGCGCGCTCGGCGTCCTCGGCGAACCGCGCCGGGTCGACCGCGCCGATGTCGCCTTCGGCTTTCTTCAGGATGTTCTTCACCCGCTTGTTGGCGGCGGCCAGCGCGGCGGCTTCCGGCAGCGCCTTGAAGGCGGCCACGGCGGCCAGCGCGGCGCGCACTTCGGACAGCGAACTGGGCGCTTGCGCCAGCACGGCTTCGATCTCGTCGCCCTTGTATTCGCCGGCCAGGAAGTTCTTCAGGCGGTCCATCATGAAGCCGTACACTTCGTCGGCCGTCCTGGCGGACAGCTTGCCTTCCGGGAAGGCCGCGGCGACGATGGCCAACAGCTTGTTCAGGTCCAGATCGGCTTCCAGCGCCATGCGCACCACGCCCAGCGCAGCGCGGCGCAGCGCGAACGGGTCCTTGTCGCCGGTCGGGATCAGGCCGATGCCCCAGATGCCGACGATGGTTTCCAGCTTGTCGGCCAGCGCCACGGCGGTGGCGATCTTGCCTTGCGGCAGGCTGTCGCCGGCGAAGCGCGGATGGTAATGGCCTTCGATGGCGGCGGCCACTTCCGGATGCTCGCCGTCGTGCTGGGCGTAGTACATGCCCATCACGCCCTGCAGTTCCGGGAACTCGCCCACCATGCCGGTCACCAGGTCGGCCTTGGCGAGGTAAGCGGCGCGCGAGGCCAGCGCGGTGTCCGCGCCCAGTTCGCGGGCGATGGCGCCGGCGATGCTCTGCAGGCGCTCGACGCGTTCCAGTTGCGAGCCGATCTTATTGTGGTAGACGACATTGGCCAGACGCGGCAGACGGCTGTCCAGACGCGCCTTCTGATCCTGCTCGAAGAAGAACTTGGCGTCGGACAGGCGGGCGCGCAGCACGCGCTCGTTGCCGCCGATGATGAAGGACGGGTCGGCGGTTTCCAGGTTGGACACCAAGAGGAAGCGGTTCATCAGCTTGCCTTGCGCGTCCAGCAGCGGGAAATACTTCTGGTTCTGCTGCATGGTCAGGATCAGGCACTCCTGCGGCACTTGCAGGAATTCGGCCTCGAAGCCGGCTTCCAGCACCACCGGCCATTCCACGAGGCCGGTCACTTCGTCGAACAGCGCGTCCGGCGCGGCGATGGTCGCGCCAAGCCGGGCGGCGGCTTCGGCCAGCTTGTGGCCGATCAGCTCGCGGCGGGCCTCGAAGCTGGCCACCACCTTGCCCTCGTCATGCAGGGCGCGAGCGTAAGCGTCGGCCTCGGCGATGACGACGTCGCCTTGCGACAGGAAGCGATGGCCGCGGGTGCTGCGGCCGCTTTGCAGGCCCAGCACTTCGCCCGGCACCACCTGGTCGCCGTGCAACATGATCAGGCCGTGCACCGGGCGCACGAACTGCACGTCCAGATCGCCCCAGCGCATCAGTTTCGGGGCCGGCAGCTTCTTCAGCGCCAGCGCCACCACGTCGGCCAGCACCGCGGACAGGGCCTCGCCCTTCTTGCTGCTGGCGTAGGCGTAGACGTCCTGCTTGCCGTTGTTGACGATGGACAGATCGGAGACTTCCACGCCGCAGGAGCGGGCGAAGCCGGCCAGCGCCGGCGTCGGCTGGCCGTCCTTCATGCCGGCGGCCACCGCCGGGCCCTGACGGGTGATGTGCTGGTCCGGCTGCACGGCGAGCACGCCCGGCAGCTGCACCGCCAGGCGGCGCGGCGAGGCGTAGGCCACGGCCTTGGCGTCGGCGGCGGCGAACTGCATCTTTTTCAGTTCGTCGCTGATGGTTTGGGAAAAACTGGCGGCCAGTTTGGCCAGCGCCTTGGGCGGCAATTCCTCGGTCAGGAGTTCAATCAGCAGGGTTGCGTTCATTTTGGCTTGATCAGTTTATTTGGAAGCGGCGCCGGCGGCGTCGCAGATTACCTTCATCATGGCGGCGGCGACGGAACCGTCGTAAACCGGCTGCCACTTCCAGGCGTAGCGCGGCACCGGAAACATGGTTGAAAACAGGTGCTTGTTGTTCTTGTCGAAATACTCGGAACTGACAAACACGTACTGGTACTGCTTGCAATCGGCGTAGCCGTTGGTGCGCCGGATGTTGTAGTTCAGGCGATAGGCCTTTTCGTAACGCGCCTTGTCGAAACGCTCCTGGTTGACGAAGTGCACCAGGCCGTCCTTTTCCATCCACAGCGAGTTGGCGTCTATCGCCAGCTGCAAGGCCTGGCCGTCCTGGTACGCCACCCAGTCCGCCAGCGGCTGGGCCATGCCCGGCGCGGCCAGCAGGCCCAGCAACAGGCCACTATAGATTTTCATGCGCTTGTCCTCTGGCTATGGATTGACGAAACGGCGCGCCGCGAAACCGGCATTAGCAGCTTAGGCCATGCCGGCGCTGCCCATCAGTCCTTCCTGCACATCGGGAAGCCCAGGGCTTCGCGCGCATCGTAATAGGCTTGCGCCACGCCGCGGGACAGATTGCGGATGCGGCCGATGTAGGCGGCGCGCTCGGTCACCGAGATGGAGCCGCGCGCGTCCAGCAGGTTGAAGGTGTGGCCGGCTTTGAGGATCATTTCGTAGGCGGGCAGCGGCAGGCTGGCTTCCAGCAGCTTCTTGGCTTCCGATTCGTAGTCGGCGAACTGCTTGAACAGCAGCTCGACGTTGCTGTGTTCGAAAGCATAGCGCGACTGCTCGACTTCGTTCTGGTAGAAGACGTTGCCGTAAGTCACCGGCTGGCCGTCCGGCAGATGGGTCCAAATCAGGTCGTAGACGTTTTCCACGCCCTGCAGATACATGGCGAGGCGCTCCAGGCCATAGGTGATCTCGCCCAGCACCGGCTTGCAATCCAGGCCGCCCACTTGCTGGAAGTAGGTGAACTGGGTCACTTCCATGCCGTTCAGCCACACTTCCCAGCCCAGGCCCCAGGCGCCCAGCGTCGGGTTTTCCCAGTCGTCCTCGACAAAGCGGATGTCCTGAACCTTGGGATCGAGGCCCAGCTCCTGCAGCGAGCCGAGGTACAGCTCCTGGATGTTGGACGGCGAGGGCTTGAGCACGACCTGGAACTGGTGGTGCTGGAACAGGCGGTTCGGGTTTTCGCCGTAGCGGCCGTCGTTGGGCCGGCGCGAAGGCTGCACGTAAGCCGCATTCCACGGTTCCGGGCCCAGCGCGCGCAGGAAGGTGGCGGTGTGCGAAGTGCCGGCGCCGACTTCGGTGTCATACGGCTGCAACAGCGCGCAGCCCTGGCGGTTCCAGTAATGCTGGAGCTTGAGGATGATTTCCTGGAAGGTAAGCATAAACGTGGGTAATCAATAGTAAAGGGTCAAAGGTCGATTCTACCGCCTCGCGCCTCGCGCGCAAAGCCGCGACGGCGGGCTCGGCGAAACTGCCGGCCGCCGCGGCGCTCAGGCGGCCAGCCGCTCGGCCAGCCGCTTGCCCTTGGCCAGGCAGTCCGGCAGCGACACGCCGTCCAGCCAGTTGGCGCAAACGTGCAGCCCGCGCTCGGGCCATGGCGCCAGCGCCCGCCGCACCTCGGCCAGCGCCGCCGTCGCCTGCGGAATCGCCCGCGGCCAGCGCATCACCGTCTGCCGCGCGGCGGCCTGCAAGCCGAAATGGCGTTCCAACTCCGGATTAAGCCGAGACAGCAGCTCGGCGTCGTCCAGCGCCGCCAGCCCGGCCTGACGCCGGCCGCCGACAAAGCTGGTCAGAAGCGCGCTCCCGGGCGGGCAGCAGTGAGGATAGAGCCGCCCCACCATCAGATGGCCCAGCGCGAAAACCTGCTCGCTGGCCGGGTTCAGCCCGCCGAATCCATCCAGGGCGCGCGGCAGCGCCTCGGCCGGGACGACGCTGGCCACCACCGCCATCGGCGCGTACGGCACCTGGCGACAGGCGGCCGACAATTCCGGAGCTTCATGCGCCAGCAAGGCCGCCGCCGCATCGGCCGGCAGCGCCAAAACCACCTGGCTCGCGCGCGTCACGCCGCGATCGGTGTACAGCAACCAGCCGGCGGCGTCGCGGCGCAGCGCGCGCACCGCCTGCTCCAGCCGCACGTCCACATCGCGCGCCAGCCGACGCGGCAGGCTCTCGAGGCCGTCTTGCAAGGTGCATGCCCGCTTGCGCCGCAACTGCCCGCCGCGCGCCGCGCGCCAGATGCCGGCCAGCAGCGATCCGGGCTCGCGCTCGCGCGCCGCCAGCCGCGGCAAGGCCTCTTCCAGCAGCATCTCCTCGGGGTCGCCGGCGAACACGCCGCCGACAAACGGGTCCACCGCCTTGTCCAGCCACTCCGCGCCGAAACGGCGACGCACGTAGGCGGCCAGCGTCTCGCCCGCCGGCGGCGGCGCGTGCCGCCCCGCCACGCCGCGCAACAGCGACCACTTGGCCGCCGCGCTGAAGTAATCGCCCAGCAACAGGCTGCGCGGGCCGTCCGGCAACAGCCGATAGCGCCCTTGCCTCAACACGAAGCGACGCTGCGCGTCTTTGGGCGGCAGCACCGGCGTCAGATCCAGCTCCCGCAGCCAGGCGAGCAAATCGTCGTCGGCCAGCAAGGTGTTGGGGCCGGCTTCCACCAACGCGCCGGCGTGGCGGACGGTTTTCACCTTGCCGCCGCAGCGCGCCTCGGCCTCGTACACCCGCACCGACTCCGCGCCCAGTCGTCGCAACCACCAGGCGCAAGACAGGCCGGACACCCCGGCGCCTATCACTGCGATCATGCTTGTCTCCCCGGATAATGTGATCGGCTCCATTATCCGGGGCGCGGCCTCGGCCAAGATTGACAGGCGTCAACCGCTCCCGGCCGCGGGCGCGACGCGGACAAAACAAAGCCGGCCCAAGCGGGCCGGCTGCGCGTCGTCGAGAGGACGGGATCAGCTCCAGTCCAGAATCACCTTGCCGCTCTGGCCGGAGAGCATGGCGGCGAAGCCCTGCTCGAAATCGCCCACCTTGAAATGGTGGGTGATGATGGGGGTGATGTCGAGGCCGGACTGGATCAGCGCCACCATCTTGTACCAGGTCTCGAACATCTCGCGGCCGTAGATGCCCTTGATTTCCAGACCCTTGAAGATCACCTGGTTCCAGTCGATGGCGGTATTGGCCGGCGGAATGCCGAGCAAGGCCACCTTGCCGCCGTGGTTCATCGTCTCCAGCATCTGGCGGAAAGCCTGCGGGTTGCCGGACATTTCCAGGCCGACGTCGAAACCTTCGGTCATGCGCAGCGCTTGCATCACCGTCTTCAAGTCTTCCTTGGCGACGTTGACGGCGCGGGTGGCCCCCATCTTCCTGGCCAGCTCCAGCCGGTAATCGTTGACGTCGGTGATCACCACGTGGCGCGCGCCGACGTGTTTGGCGATGGCCACCGCCATGATGCCGATCGGGCCGGCGCCGGTGATCAGCACATCCTCGCCCACCAGGTTGAAGCTCAACGCGGTGTGCACGGCGTTGCCGAAGGGGTCGAAAATGGACGCCAGATCGTCGGAGATATCGTCCGGAATCGGGAAGGCGTTGAAGGCCGGAATCACCAGGTATTCGGCGAACGCGCCTTCGCGGTTGACGCCCACGCCGGTGGTGTTGCGGCACAGGTGGCGGCGGCCGGCGCGACAATTGCGGCAATGGCCACAAGTGATGTGGCCTTCGCCGGACACGCGCTGCCCGATCTGGAAACCCTGCACTTCGGAACCCATGCCGGCGACGACGCCGACGTATTCGTGACCGACGTGCATCGGCACCGGAATGGTCTTCTGCGCCCAGTCGTCCCAGTTCCAGATGTGGATGTCGGTGCCGCAGATCGCGGTCTTGACGATCTTGATCAAGAGATCGTTATGGCCGACTTCCGGCATCGGAACGTCGGTCATGGAGAGGCCGGGAGCGGCCTGCAGTTTGGCTAGTGCTTTCATGAAAACCTCATTCTTGCCGCGGCATGCCGCGACAATATTTTAAGCCGCGGAAACACACCGAAGAACGCGAAAAGGCTATCGCTCCTTGCAAAGCGCCAAGGCAACCCATCCCTCGGTTTGCTTCCGTGCCTTTCCGTGTGGCGCCGCGGCTCATTCCTGACTTAAATCACGCCCAGCTCGCGGCCCACCTTGACGAAGGCGGCCACGGCCTCGAGAACCTGCTGCTCGCTATGCGCGGCGGACATCTGGGTGCGGATGCGCGCCTTGCCCTTGGGCACCACCGGGAAGGAGAAGCCGATCACGTACACGCCTTCGGAGAGCAGCCTGGCGGCCATTTCGCCGGCCAGGCGCGCGTCGCCCAGCATCACCGGAATGATGGGATGCTGGCCCGGCACCAGATTGAAACCGGCGGCGGACATTTCCTTGCGGAACAGCTCGGCGTTGCGGCGCACCTTGGCGCGCAGCGCGCTGCCTTCGCCGCTCTTGAGGATGTTGAGCACTTCCACGCTGGCGGCGGCGATGGCCGGGGCCAGCGTATTGGAGAACAGATAGGGACGCGAGCGCTGGCGCAGCAGATCGACGATGGGCTGGCGCGCGGCCACGTAACCGCCGGACGCGCCGCCCAGCGCCTTGCCCAGCGTGCCGGTATAGATGTCGACGCGGTCGGACACGCCGCACAGCTCCGGCGTGCCGGCGCCGGTTTCGCCGATGAAACCCACGGCGTGGGAGTCGTCCACCATCACGATGGCGCCGTGGCGATCCGCCACTTCGCACAGGGTCTTCAGGTCTGCGATGATGCCGTCCATCGAAAACACGCCGTCGGTGACGATCAGCTTGAAGCGCGCGCCGGCCGCTTCGGCGGCGATCAGTTGCGCCTCCAGATCGGCCATGTCGTTGTTCTTGTAGCGGAAACGCTTGGCCTTGGACAGGCGCACGCCGTCGATGATGGAGGCGTGGTTCAGCTCGTCCGAAATCACCGCATCCTCTTCGGAGAGCAGCGTTTCGAACACGCCGCCGTTGGCGTCGAAGCAGCTGGAATAGAGAATGGTGTCGTCGGCGCCCAGAAAGCCGGAAATCGACTGTTCCAGCTGCTTGTGAATGGATTGGGTGCCGCAGATGAAACGCACCGAGGCGCAACCGTAGCCGTACTGATCCATCCCGGCCTTGGCGGCCGCCACCAGGCGCGGGTCGTCGGCCAGACCCAGGTAGTTGTTGGCGCAGAAGTTCAACACCTTCTCGCCGCCGGCCAGGGCGATGGCCGAGCCTTGCGGCGTGGCGATCACGCGCTCCGGCTTCTCGTAACCATCGGCGCGGATTTGCGCCAGCGTCGCTTCCAGATGAGCAAGGTAGGTATGGTTCATGGCGATCCTTTTATGGTGGGCCGTGACTCGGCACGGCGCGGCCCGCCGCCAGCCAGGCGGCGAAGCGAATGGGCGAGAGGGTGGGCGCCCCCGCAAACTGGGTGCATTCTAGCCCAGAGCCCTGGCCGCCAGCAGTGACAGTTAACCCTGTTTTCCCTTGTCGCTGTCACTTGCGCGCGCCGGCGGCTCGTCATCGTCGCCTTCGGTTTCGTCCTGCCAGCGCAAGGGCGAGACGCCCGGCGGCAGCTTGGGCGGCGGCTCGCGCCGGGCCAGCCTCGCCAGCGTGGCCAGCACGGTGAAGATCGGGGCGACGATGATCGCCACCCAGAACCAGGTGGCATGCAGCAAATCCATAATTTTCCTCTCGCCCCCGCAAGCAGGCAAACAAAAACGCCTTCTCCGCTCGGGCAAGAAGGCGTCGGTCCCGCATTCGCCCGAGGGCTCAACCGCGACGCAACAGGCGGGCGGCGTCCATCGCGAAATAGGTGAGAATGCCGTCGGCGCCGGCGCGCTTGAAGGCCAGCAGACTTTCCAGCACGCACTTTTCTTCGTTGAGCCAGCCGTTCTGGAAGGCGGCCTTCAGCATCGCGTATTCGCCGGACACCTGGTAGGCGAAGGTCGGCACATGGAAGGTGTCCTTGACGCGGCGGATCACGTCCAGATAAGGCATGCCCGGCTTGATCATCACCATGTCCGCGCCCTCTTCCAGATCCTGCGCCACTTCCTGGATGGCTTCATCCAGATTGGCCGGGTCCATCTGGTAGGTGCTCTTGTCCGCCTTGCCCAAGTTGGCGGCGGAGCCTAGCGCATCGCGGAACGGACCATAGAAGGCCGAGGCGTACTTGGCCGAATAAGCCAGGATCTTGGTATTGCGGAAGCCTTCCTCCTCGAACGCTTCGCGGATCGAGGCGATGCGGCCGTCCATCATGTCGGACGGGCCGAACACGTCGACGCCGGCCTCGGCGTGGCACAGGCCCTGCTTGACCAGCACCTCGATGGTTTCATCGTTGAGCACATAGCCCTTGTTGTCGATCAGGCCGTCCTGGCCGTGGATGGTGTACGGGTCCAGCGCGCCGTCGGTCATCACGCCCAGCTCGGGGAAACGCTTTTTCAGCTCGCGCACCACGGTCGGGATCAGGCCTTCCGGATTGTAAGCCTCGCGCGCCTCGTTGTCCTTGCCCTGGGTAATCACCGGGAACAGCGACAACATCGGGATGCCCAGATTCAACGCCTCTTCGGCGGTAAACAGCAGCTTGTCCAGCGTCTGGCGCGGCGCGCCCGGCATCGACGACACCTCCTCCACCTTGCCCTGGCCCTCCATGACGAACACCGGGTAGATCAGGTCGTTGGCGGTCAGCACGTTCTCGCGCATCAGGCGGCGCGAAAATTCATCGGAGCGCATGCGGCGCAGGCGCGAGGCGGGGAAAAAGCGGTTGGCGAATATCATGACATTACCATCAAGAAGTGTACCGCCACATTGTACGCCGCTTGCCGCCCGCGGAACATGGTGTCGCGCACGACAGCCAATCAATGAGTAAAACTCATGCAAAGACCAAAAGCGGGTTGCCGCGCTCCATAATTGTCGCGATGCAAACAGCAACAATTAGACATAAATGCGACACAAATATTTGCAACTTCAATAGAAATAAACAGCAATAACTCACTATTAAATTCGAAAAATAGACGAAATCAAGCGGTTTTCGTGGTGAATTTGATAAAAATCAATAAAAATAGCGTACACTTTCTATTTCTTGAAAATCAATATGTTAACTTCTGTTTCTTGACGAAAATCATGGCTGTCATGAAAACTGCTGATCAAAGGTGCGCGCCTACCTGACGGGCAAGCATCGCGTCACACTCGAGATTTCGGGTGAATCAGATCGTCAGCCAAGGAAGATTTTAGAGTCATGAAAAAAACTATTCTGGCCGCAGCCATTGCCGCCTCCGTTCCGTTGATCGCTCAAGCAGACGTTACCCTTTACGGCTCCGTTCGCGCCGGCGTATCCATCACCAAAAACACCGATACCAGCTTCAACTCGGTCTTCGGCGTTGACGACTTTGGCAGCCGCATCGGCTTCAAGGGCAGCGAAAATCTGGGCAACGGCCTGAAAACCATCTGGCAGGTGGAAACCGGCTTCGCCGTAGACGGCACCACTGGCAATTCGAGCACAGACTCCGGCACCTTCGCCAACCGTGAGAGCTACGTCGGCCTGCAAGGCGAATTTGGCAAGCTGCGCATCGGCTATCTGGGCGATATTCTGGGCGACACCGAAGCCACCGACAATCTGTACGGCCCGCGTCGCGACGCTGCCGGCGCAGGCTTCCCGTTGTACGAAGCCACCGACCTGTTCGGCGCGGACTACGGCGACAGCCGCTTCAAGAACAGCATCCGTTACGACTCCCCGAACGTAGGCGGCTTCACGGCCTCGCTGCAATACGGCGCAGGCGAAAAACAAGACGCTGGCGGCATGAAAAAGGGCAACCACGTCGGCACTCGCCTGGCTTACCAGAATTCCGGCTTCTTCGGCGCCTGGGCCTTCGCCACCAAACTGAATACGACCGGCGACAACAACAGCCTGATCAATCGCCTGGAAGCCGGCTATGACGCCAACAATCTGTACATTGCGGCTACCTACAACTGGGTGAACCTGCGCGCCAACGCTTACCAGAAAGACAGCAATGGCAAGCTCAAGATTCCCAACATTTCTCTGCTTCCCGGCGTCGACGACACCGGCAGCCACAATCTGAAGAACACCAGCTGGGCAATCAACATCGCCTATGCTTTTGGCAACTTCAAACCGTCTATCGTTTACTCCAAGCGCGACAACGCCAAGATCAACGGCGTACGCTACCAACTGGGCGCCACCCAGTATGCCGCCGCGGTCGATTACACCGTCAGCAAGCGCACCATGCTGCAAGCGGGTTATGGCCAGGTGAAGGAAAACGCCGACATGGTGAAAGCCCTAGGCCGAACCAACGACACCTCCTCCACCTATTGGGCAATGGTCAAGCACAACTTCTGATTTCGCACCCGAGTCCGATCAAGCTTCGAACCACCGCCCCGGCGGTGGTTTTTTCATTCTCGCCCGGCAGCGCTTTGCGAAGCGTCTGGTAATTCAATGTAAAAATACAACAGTCTGAAACTGTTTAACTACAAACTTTTCATCGCGGACTGCAGGCGTGAAATTTTACTTCATTGCCAAATTACATAAAAATCGCCAGCAGGCACATGGGCTTATCGGAAATAAAGGCGGAAAACTCTAAAAATTTTCTTTCGGCGACATGAAAAATCCGATGAATTTGTTAATAATTGTTTCTTGACGCAAAGAATCTCTCTGCGCACACTGGCTCGGCAACAAGGCAGGCCCCACAGCAGGGTCGCCGTTTTCTGGCCTGGCAGGGCCAAATCCAGTAACACAGGGAAGTTTGCGTGATGAAAAAAACTATTCTGGCCGCCGCACTGTGCGTTGCCATCCCCTCCTTCGCTCTGGCCGATGTCACCGTATACGGCTCGGTTCGCGCCGGCATCTCCAGCATCAAAACCAAAGAAACCAACTTCAAGCAAAGCTTTGGCGTTGATGACTTCGGCAGCCGCATCGGCTTCAAGGGCAGCGAAAATCTGGGCAATGGCCTGAAGGCCATCTGGCAAGTGGAAACCGGCTTCGGCATCGACGGCACCACCGGCAACTCCAGCACCGACACCGGCACTTTCGCCAACCGCGAATCCTTTGTCGGTCTGCAAGGCAGCTTCGGTAAAGTACGCGTTGGCCACGTAACCGACCTGCTGTCCGACACCCAGGCGACCGACAACCTGACCTCGCCCCGCCGCGACTTCAGCGGTGCCATGTTCCCGCTGTACGAAAAGCACAGCTACTACAACGACTTCGGCGATGGCCGTTTCAAGAACAGCGTTCGCTACGACTCGCCGGAATTCGCCGGCTTCAGTGGCAGCATCCAGTACGGCGCGGGCGAAAAGCAAGACGCTGGCCAAATGAAGCAGGGCAACCATGCAGCCGCCAAGCTGGCGTACAAGAACTCCGGCTTCTTCGGCGCATACGCTCACGCTGAGAAATTCAACACCTTCGGTTCCGAAAACCACAAGGTTGACCGCATCGAAGGCGGCTACAGCGCCAATGACCTTTACCTGGCGGCGACTTATCAGCGCGCCAAAGCGGCCAAATCCGCCGGCGAAGTGAAAGTTGACGCATGGGCCTTGGCTGCAGGCTACACCATCGGCCAATGGGTACCGTTCGTGCAGTACTCCCAGCGCGGCGACTACTCGCTGAACGGCCAGAATGTAGCCGACAGCGGCACCAAACAGTGGGCCATTGCCGTAGATTACAAGCTCAGCAAGCAAACTACCCTGCGCGCCGGCTACGGCGAAGCCAAGCAGGAAAGCCAGGCCCAGAAGATCCACGGCTGGACCGAAGACAAGGCCACTTCCACCTGGGCCATGGTCAAGCACAACTTCTAAGCCTTCGCTTCGAGGTTAGGGAATGTCTGAACAGCCGCCTTTCTGGGCGGCTGTTTTGCATCTCCGCCATGAAAAACGCCAGCCGGAAAACCGGCTGGCGTCGATGGCTTCACGCAGGCGCGCTTATTCGAAGAAGTCGCGCAGCTTGTCCATGAAGGACTTGGAACGCGGATTGTGCGTAGCCACGTCGCCCTGGCTGATGGCTTCGAATTCGCGCAGCAGCTCTTTCTGGCGCTCGGTCAGCTTGACCGGCGTCTCCACGATCACGTGGCAATGCAGATCGCCGTACTCGTTGCCGCGCACCGCTTTCACGCCCTTGCCGCGCAGGCGATAGACGCGACCGCTCTGCGTTTCCGCCGCGATCTTGACCTTGGCCATGCCGTCCAGCGTCGGGATTTCCACCTCGCCGCCCAGGGCCGCGGTGGCAAAGGAGATCGGCATTTCGCAATGCAGGTCCATGCCGTCGCGCTGGAACACCGAGTGCTGCTTGATGTGGGTCACCACGTACAGATCGCCCGCCGGGCCGCCGTTCTGGCCCGGTTCGCCTTCGCCCGCCAGGCGGATGCGGTCGCCTTCGTCCACGCCGGCCGGGATTTTCACGTTCAGCGTCTTGGTGGTTTTCTTCTGCCCGGCGCCGTGGCAGCTGGTGCACGGGTCGGTGATCTGCTTGCCGCTGCCGTGGCAGGTCGGGCAAGTCTGCTGGATAGAGAAGAAACCCTGGCTCATTCGCACCTGGCCGTGGCCGCCGCAGGTGGCGCAAGTCTTGGGCTGGGTGCCCGGCTTGGCGCCGGTGCCGTTGCAGGTGGAGCAGGATTCGTGCGACGGGATGCGGATCTGCTTCTCGCAGCCGCGCGCCGCCTCTTCCAGCGTGATTTCCATGTTGTAGCGCAGATCGGCGCCGCGGTAGACGTTGGAGCGTCCGCCGCCGCCGCGCTGGCCGCCGCCGAAGATGTCGCTGAAGATGTCGGCGAAGTCGCCGAAGCCGCCGAAGCCCTGGCCGCCGCCGCCCATGCCGGCCTGCGGATCGACCCCGGCGTGGCCGAACTGGTCGTAGGCGCTGCGTTTCTGGCTATCGGACAGGATTTCGTAGGCTTCCTTCACCTCCTTGAACTTGTCTTCGGCTTCCTTGCTGTCCGGATTGCGGTCCGGGTGGTACTTCATCGCCAGTTTGCGATATGCCTTCTTGATGTCGTCTTCCGACGCATCGCGATTGACGCCCAGCACATCGTAATAATCTTTTTTGGACATTGTCTTTCACTCTCTGCTCGGCCGGGCCGCGCGCGGCCCAACCCTGTCGTCTCGATACGGCAAAGGCACAGAGGCCGGCGGAGATGCCTCCCCCATTCCCTGTGCCTCGATCAGCGTGATGCGACGATTACTTCTTGTCTTTCACTTCTTCGAACTCGGCGTCCACCACGTTGCCGTCGTCCTTCTTGTCGGCTTCCGGCTGCGCGCCGCCCTGAGCGCCGGCTTCGGCCTGAGCCTGGGCGTACATGATTTCGCCCAGTTTCTGGCTGGCCTTGGCCAGTTCTTCGGACTTGGCTTCGATGGCGGCCTTGTCGTCGCCCTTCACCACTTCCTCGGCGGCCTTGATGGCGTCTTCGATCTTGGACTTTTCAGCTGCGTCGATCTTGTCGCCATGCTCGGACAGCGATTTCTTGATGCTGTGGATCAGGCCTTCGGCGTGGTTGCGCGCGGTCACCAGCTCGTGCAGCTTCTTGTCTTCCTCGGCGTTGGCCTCGGCGTCCTTCACCATGCGCTCGATCTCGGCTTCGGACAGGCCGCTCGACGCCTGGATGGTGATGTTGGCCTGCTTGCCGGTCGCCTTGTCCTTGGCGGACACATGCAGGATGCCGTTGGCGTCGATGTTGAATTCCACCTCGATCTGCGGGATGCCGCGCGGCGCCGGCGGGATGTCGCCCAGATTGAACTGGCCCAGCGACTTGTTGGCGGCGGCCTTCTCGCGCTCGCCCTGCAGCACGTGGATGGTCACGGCCGTCTGGTTGTCGTCGGCGGTGGAGAAGGTTTGCGACGCCTTGGTCGGGATCGTGGTGTTCTTCTGGATCAGCTTGGTCATCACGCCGCCCAAGGTTTCGATGCCCAGCGACAGCGGCGTCACGTCCAGCAGCAGCACGTCCTTGCGGTCGCCGGACAGCACCGAACCTTGAATCGCCGCGCCTACGGCCACGGCTTCGTCCGGGTTCACGTCCTTGCGCGGTTCCTTGCCGAAGAATTCCTTGACGGCTTCCTGCACCTTGGGCATGCGGGTCTGGCCGCCGACCAGGATCACGTCGGTGATGTCGGACAGCGACACCCCGGCGTCCTTGAGGGCCACGCGGCACGGCTCGATCGAGCGGGTGATCAGGTCATCCACCAGGCTTTCGAACTTGGCGCGGGTGATCTTCATCGCCAGGTGCTTGGGACCGGTGGCGTCCATGGTGATGTACGGCAGGTTCACTTCGGTCTGGGTGGCCGACGACAGTTCGATCTTGGCCTTTTCAGCCGCTTCCTTCAGGCGTTGCAGCGCCATCACGTCGTTCTTCAGATCGACGCCCTGCTCCTTTTTGAATTCGGTGACGATGTAGTCGATCAGACGCTGGTCGAAGTCTTCGCCGCCCAGGAAGGTGTCGCCGTTGGTGGACAGCACTTCGAACTGGTGCTCGCCGTCAACGTCGGCGATTTCAATGATGGATACGTCGAAAGTGCCGCCGCCCAGGTCGTAAACGGCGATCTTGCGGTCGCCTTCCTGCTTGGCGAGGCCGAAGGCCAGCGCGGCCGCGGTCGGCTCGTTGATGATGCGCTTCACTTCCAGGCCGGCGATGCGGCCGGCGTCCTTGGTGGCCTGACGCTGGCTGTCGTTGAAGTAGGCCGGCACGGTGATCACCGCTTCGGTCACTTCTTCGCCCAGATAGTCTTCGGCGGCCTTCTTCATCTTGCGCAGCACTTCCGCGGAAATTTGCGGCGGCGCCAGTTCCTGATCGCGCACTTTCACCCAGGCGTCGCCATTGGAAGCCTTGGTGATCTGGAACGGCATCAGGTCGATGTCCTTTTGCACTTCCTTGTCTTCGAAGCGGCGGCCGATCAGGCGCTTGGCGGCGTAGATGGTGTTCTTCGGGTTGGTGACCGCCTGGCGCTTGGCCGGCGCGCCCACCAGGATTTCGCCGTCTTCAACGTAGGCGATGATGGACGGGGTGGTGCGGGTGCCTTCCGCGTTTTCGATTACCTTGGGGTTGCCGCCTTCTACAACTGCCACGCAGGAGTTGGTGGTGCCCAGGTCGATGCCGATAATCTTGCCCATTTTGAATTCCTTTCCTTCGATTCGTTCCGGCGGCGGCTTTGGTGATAGCCGCCTCCTGTTGTCTCAATAAATATTGGCTATGTCCGGCTTTTCAAGAGCCGCCCGCCAAGGTTTTTATGCTTTTGCCTTTACGACCACGACCATGGCCGGACGCAGCACGCGATCGGCGATCAGATAGCCCTTCTGCATCACGCGCAGCACGGTGTTGGGCTCGCCTTCGGCTTCCTCGGCGCTCATCGCCTGGTGCTGATGCGGGTCCAGCTTGTCGCCCACCTGCGGCAGGATGTCCTTGATCTGGGCCTTGTCGAAGGCGGACACCAGCTGCTTCAGGGTCAGATCCACGCCCATCTTCAGGGTGTCGATCTGGCCGCTTTGGTCCAGCAAGGCCATTTCCAGATAATCTTTTACCGTTACCAGGTCGGCGGCGAATTTGCCGATGGCGTACTTGTGCGCGGCGGCCACTTCGTCCTGCGCGCGGCGGCGCTGGTTTTCCAGCTCGGCGCGGGCGCGCAGCAAGGTGTCGTTCAGCTCCGCGATTTCCGCTTCCAGACCGGCGATGCGCTGCTCGGGAGTCTGTTCGACCTCGGCGTGCGCTTCGGCTGCGTTGAGTTCGTTTTCCACGGCTTCGGCCGTATTGTTTTGATTTTCCTGCATGACGAGTCCTCGGAATTGGATCGACTGAATGATGTCCCAATCCAAGGTAGGGGCTTTTGTTTTGAATTCAAGCCCTGGCGAAAAATCCTGCGCCGCCGCGGCGGTTTTGCCGTTTTTTGGCAACGCCGCGCCGCCGCGGATGCTCATTTTGAAACGGCCTTTTTTTCAGATAAGACCCAAATCCGCGCCCTGCCCGCTTCGTTTTGCAAGCCGTTTGTCCACTAGCGAACAGTTTCGTTTTTTCTCGTGCTGCACTGCACACAAGCCGTTTTTTTTGTGCATATAATGGCCACACCAAGAGCATATCCACCGCATTCCGGCCGCCGCTTACCCGCGGCGCGGGGCGGCACAAAGGCCAAGCCTACCCGGCGCGGCCACCAAAAATCCGGAACACCGGGTGCTCATGAATGCCATAGAGGACGTCGGCGGTCGCCGGCGAGCAGAGAAACGTATTCGAGAAGGGTTCTAGCATGACTACTCGCGAACAACGCATTGCCGCCATTCAGAAGGACTGGAACGAAAACCCGCGCTGGAAGGGGATCAAGCGCGGTTACACCGCCGCCGACGTGGAACGTCTGCGCGGCTCGCTGCAGGTGGAATACTCGCTGGCCCGCCACGGCGCGGAGAAGCTGTGGAAGCTGGTCAACACCGAACCCTACATCAACTGTCTGGGCGCGCTTACCGGCGGCCAGGCGATGCAGCAGGTCAAGGCCGGCGTAAAGGCCATCTATCTGTCCGGCTGGCAGGTCGCCGCCGACAACAACGAATACTCGGCGATGTATCCGGACCAGTCGCTGTACCCGGTGGACTCGGTGCCCAAGGTGGTGGAGCGCATCAACAACGCCTTCACCCGCGCCGATGAAATCCAGCACGCCAAGGGCCTGCAGCCCGGCGACGCAGGTTTCGTCGATTACTTCGCCCCCATCGTGGCCGACGCCGAAGCCGGTTTCGGCGGCGTGCTCAACGCCTACGAGCTGATGAAGGCGATGATCCGCGCCGGCGCGGGCGGCGTGCACTTCGAAGACCAGCTCGCCTCGGTGAAGAAATGCGGCCACATGGGCGGCAAGGTGCTGGTGCCGACCCAGGAAGCGGTGCAGAAGCTGATCGCCGCCCGCCTCGCCGCCGACGTCTACGGCGTGCCTACCCTGGTGATCGCCCGCACCGACGCCGAAGCCGCCGACCTCCTGACCAGCGACTGCGACGAGCGCGACCAGCCCTTCCTCACCGGCGAGCGCACCGCCGAAGGCTTCTACAAGACCAAGAAGGGCTTGGAGCAGGCGATCAGCCGCGCCGTGGCCTACGCCGACTACGCCGACCTCGTCTGGTGCGAAACCGGCACGCCGGATCTGGAGTTCGCCCGCAAGTTCGCCGAAGCGGTGCACGCCAAGCACCCGGGCAAACTGCTGGCCTACAACTGCTCCCCGTCGTTCAACTGGAAGAAGAACCTGGACGACGCCACCATCGCCAAGTTCCAGCGCGAGCTGGGCGCGATGGGCTACAAGTACCAGTTCATCACTTTGGCCGGCATCCACAGCATGTGGTACAACATGTACGACCTGGCGCAGGACTACGTCGCCCGCGGCATGTCGGCCTACGTGGAGAAGGTGCAGGAGCCGGAATTCGCCGCCCGCGACCGCGGCTACAGCTTCGTCTCCCACCAGCAGGAAGTGGGCACCGGCTACTTCGACGACGTCACCACCGTCATCCAGGGCGGCGCGTCCAGCGTCACCGCGCTGACCGGCTCCACCGAAGAAGAGCAGTTCCACTAAGCGTTTTCGCGTCGCCGGCATCCGCAGGCGACGCGCGCCACACCCGCGGCCGACCCCGCAAGCGACAAGCAACGGCGTCTCCAGCCCACAAGGCTTCGGACGCCGTTTTTGCGCCCGTCATTTCCTCGTGCTAAACAATAAATTCATCCGCGCACCCTGTTTCGCCTCCGCCTGGCGGCGCATACTGCTGCGATGTTTCCACGTTGACGAGGGAAGATTCGCCATGTCCAAGATTGTCGTTGTCTACCACTCCGGCTACGGCCACACCCAGAAAGTCGCCGCCGCGGTCGCCGCCGGCGCAGGCGCGCAGCTGCTGGCCATCGACGCCGAAGGCAACCTGCCGGAAGCGGGCTGGGATCAGCTGGCCGCCGCCGACGCCATCATCTTCGGCACGCCAACCTATATGGGCGGCCCCAGCTGGCAGTTCAAGAAATTCGCCGACGCCAGCTCCAAGGCCTGGTTCACCCGGGCCTGGCAGGACAAGGTATTCGGCGGCTTCACCAACAGCGCCAGCCTCAACGGCGACAAACAGGTTTCGCTGATCTATCTGCAAACCCTGGCTTCGCAGCACGGCGGACTGTGGGTCAGCCTGGGTCTGCTGCCCAGCAACAGCAAGGCCGCCACCCGCAACGACGTCAACAATCTGGGCGGCTCGGTCGGCCTGCTGGTGCAATCGCCCGCCGACGCCAGCGTCGACGAGATCCCGCAAGGCGACCTGGACACCGCCAAGGCTTACGGCCAGCGCGTCGCCGCCATCGCCGCCAGGCTGCGCGCCTGAGCCTCAAGCCAAGCCGCACGAAAAAAGCCGGCCCGTCGCGATGACGGCCGGCTTTTCATTTTCGCGCCCAGAGGCTTCAGGCAGGCTTGTGCAGCAAGGAGCGGCGGCGGGAATAACCGAAATACACCGCCAGGCCGATCAGCAACCAGATGGCGAAGCACACCCAGGTCATCAGCGACAGATGCGTCATCAGGAACACACAGCAGGCGATGGCCAGGCCCGGCACCAGCGGCACCGCCGGGCAGACGAATTTGCGCGGCAGATCCGGCTCGCGCTTTCTCAGCACGATCACCGACACCGCGATCAGGGAGAACGCCGCCAGCGTGCCGATGTTCACCAGCTCGGCCAGCGTGTGCAGCGGCACGAAGCCGGCGATCAGCGCGATGATGGTGCCGATCAGCCAGGTGGCCTTGTACGGCGTGCCGTACCTGGGGTTCACCTCGGAGAAGATCTTGGGCAGCAGGCCGTCGCGCGACATGGCGAACAGGATGCGGGTCTGGCCGTAGGTCATCACCAGGATCACCGTCATCATGCCGAGAATGGCGCCCAGATCGACGAAACCGGCGAACCAGTCCTGCTTGGCCACTTGCAGCGCCAGCGACACCGGGTGGTCGATGCCGGCGAACTGGGCGTAGGGCACGATGCCGGTCATGATGGCCGACACCACCACGTACAGCAGCGAACAGATGCCCAGCGACCAGATCACCCCGCGCGGGATATCCTTGGCCGGGTTCTTCACCTCCTCCGCCGCGCAGGTCACCGCATCAAAGCCGATGAAGCTGAAGAACACGATGGCCGCGCCATGGAACACGCCGGAGAAGCCGAAGGGCAGCGCCGGCTCCCAGTTGGCCGGCTTGACGTGCCAGACGCCGATGGCGATGAACATCAGCACTACGCCGATCTTGATCAGCACCACGATATTGTTGATGCGCTTGGATTCCTTGATGCCGAAGGCCAACAGCCCGCTGATCAGCATGGCGATGCAGAAGGCCGGCAGATTGAAAACGGTATCCTTGCCGGGCACCGAGCCGGCGGCGGCGGTCAGCGCCTCCGGCAGGGCGATGCCGAAGCCGGACAGCAGGCTCTGGAAGTAACCGGACCAGCCCACCGACACCGCCGACGAGGCCAGCAGGTATTCCAGCAGCAGGTCCCAGCCTATGATCCAGGCGATCAGCTCGCCAAGCGTGGCGTAAGCGTAGGTGTAGGTGGAGCCGGACACCGGCAGCATCGAGGCGAACTCGGCGTAGCACAGCGCGGCGAAACCGCAGGCGAAGGCGGCGATGACGAAGGACAGCACGAGGCCGGGGCCGGCCACCGTGGCACCGGTGCCGGTCAATACGAAAATGCCGGTGCCGACGATAGCACCGATGCCCAGCATGGTAAGGTCGAACGCGGAAAGCTCTTTGCGCAGCCCGCGCGAAGTCTGAGCGGAATCCAGCATTCCCTGGACGCTCTTCTTGCGCAACAAACTCATGTTTCACTTGTCCCGTATGCGCCGGCCCCGTCCTCCGGCGCGACGGACGGCAAGACGCCACGGCGCCGCGGGCTGGCCGCGCTGCCGTAAGCGTGTTTCCGTACTCGTCTGGCGTGGAGTGCAACGACAAAGCGCCCGCTGTCCCGGCGGGCGCTTTGCATTCGGATTCGGCTTGATGATCTGATTGTCCCTCCGCCGCTTGCCTGTCTTGTCGCGGTTTTTGCCGTCTGAAACGCAGGCCGATCCGGCAGAGGTCTTCGATAGTACAACAGGACAAAATGTCCACAATACGGGAAAACCCCAACCACCCTCGGTTACAGTTGCCTCGCAAAAACCGGTCTAGCTGTATCAGGGCAAGGGCATGCCGTCGATCAGGCGCCGCGCCGCGGCTTCGATCCGCTGCCGTTGGCTGCCGCTTCCATCCAGCGCCTGGCTGCTCTGCCACAACACGCCGCCGTCCGACACCCGCTTGACCGACAAGGACAAGGTGCGGACCTCCACCGGCAGGTAGGCCGGTTCGCTCCAGTACGCGCCGTAGCGGCCATCCGGCCACGCGCCGCCGGCGCCCCAGGCCGGATTGGCCGTCAGCCGCTGCTCCCGCCCTTCGGCGAAACACAGGGCCCACGCCGGCTGCGCGGCGTCCGGGTCCAGGCCGCGCAAGGCCAGCCTGTCCTGCAGCCAGCCGCGCATGTCCGCGCCGTTGCCGGCGGAAGGCAGGCAATCCAGCCGCACGCCCAGCCCGGCCTCCTCCGCCTGCGCCGCCGCGCACCACAGCCACACCGCCATGAAGATGATTTTCCGCATAGGTCCGCTCCTTGATTTCCGACACCTGGCGACAGACCTCGCCGCCCGCCAGGCGTTCAATCCCAATAGCCCGGCGCGGCGTACGCCGCGCGCAGATGTTCGATGAAACAACGCACCCGCGCCGGCAGGAAACGCCGCTGCGGCACCACCGCGTAGACCGGATAGCCCGGCGAGGCGAATGCGTCCAGCACCGTCGCCAGCCGCCCTTCGTCCAGATCGTCCTTGACCTCCCACAGCGAACGCCAGGCCAGGCCCAGGCCTTGCAGCGCCCAATCGTGCAGCACCGCGCCGTCGTTGCACTCCAGGCTGCCGCTCACCTTGAGGTTGATCGGCGCGCCCTCGCGCGCGAAGCTCCAGCCGCGGCTCTGGCTTTCGCCCAATGACAGGCACTCATGATCCGCCAGGTCCTCCAGCGTGCGCGGCACGCCGCGCCGGGCAAGATACGAAGGCGCCGCCACCACCACGCGGCGGTTCTCCGCCAGGCGCATCGCCACCAAACTGGAATCGGCCAGGTCGGAAATGCGGATGGCGCAGTCGATGCGGTCGCGCTGCAAGTCCACCAGCCGGTCGGACAGATCCAGCGTCACCTTCACTTCCGGATAGGCGCGCTGGAAACTGGCCACAAGCGGCGCGACGTGGCGGCGGCCAAAGCCCGCCGGAGCGGACAGCCGCAAGTGGCCGCGCGCCTTGCCGCTGCCCGACGCCACCGCGGCCTCCGCCTCGGCCAGCTCGGCCAGGATGCGCTGGCAATCCTCGAAAAACGCCTCGCCCTCGCGCGTGGGCGTGACGCTGCGGGTGGTGCGCACCAGCAAGCGCACGCCCAGCCGCTCTTCCAGCGCGTCCAGCCGCCGCCCCACCATGGCAGGCACCACGCCCTCCTGGCGCGCGGCGGCCGACAGGCTGCCCAGTCCCACCACGGCGACAAAGGTCTCCAGCTGCTTGAGCTCGCTCATTGCATCACTAAAAGTAAAAGATGTTATGCCTATTTATGCATTTTTTTGCAGGAGATGGCTAGTTAAACTCGATGTCATTGCAATGCAGCATCCGCCCTCTCGCGCCGGCTGACGGCGCAAAACCCTCAAGGAGCTCGTTCATGGCCATCACCTTGCCGCAAGGCGTGGAAGTTCTCGCCCCGATCACGCCCGCCTACGCCGACATCCTCACCCCGGAGGCCCTCGCCTTCGTCGCCAAGCTGCATCGCCGCTTCGAGGCCGCGCGCCGCGAGCGCATGGCCGCGCGCGCGGCGCGCCAGGCGGAGCTGGACGCCGGCAAGCTGCCGGACTTCCTGCCCCAAACCGCCGCTGTGCGCGCCGGCGACTGGAAAATCGCCCCGCTCCCGGCGGACCTGTTGGACCGCCGCGTGGAAATCACCGGCCCGGTGGAGCGCAAGATGATGATCAACGCGCTCAACTCCGGCGCCAAGAGCTTCATGGCCGACTTCGAAGACTCCAACTGCCCAAGCTGGGACAACCAGATCAGCGGCCAGATCAACGTACGCGACGCCTACCGCAAGACCATTTCCTACACCAGCCCGGAAGGCAAGCAATACCAGCTGAACGACAGCATCGCCACCCTGCTCTTGCGCCCGCGCGGCTGGCACCTGATGGAAAAGCACGTCAAGGTGGACGGCGAGATCGTCTCCGGCGCGCTGTTCGACTTCGGCCTGTCCTTCTTCCACAACATCCACTACCTGCGCGAGCGCGGCAGCGCCACCTATTACTACCTGCCCAAGATGGAAAGCCATCTGGAAGCGCGCTTGTGGAACGACGTGTTCGTGTTCGCCCAGAGCGAACTGGGCGTGCCGCAAGGCTCGATCAAGGCCACGGTGCTGATCGAGACGATTCTCGCCGCTTTCGAGATGGACGAAATCCTGTACGAGCTGCGCGAACACTCCGCCGGCCTCAACGCCGGCCGCTGGGACTACATCTTCAGCTGCATCAAGAAGTTCAAGCAGAACCGCGACTTCTGCCTGGCCAACCGCGCCCAGATCACCATGACAGTGCCCTTCATGCGCGCCTACGCCCTGCTGCTGCTGAAAACCTGCCACCACCGCCAGGCCCCGGCCATCGGCGGCATGGCGGCGCTGATTCCGATCAAGAACGACGCGGCAGCCAATGAAAAGGCCCTGGCCGGCGTGAAAGCCGACAAGGACCGCGACGCCACCGACGGCTACGACGGCGGCTGGGTGGCCCACCCCGGCCTGGTGCCCATCGCCAACGAGGCGTTCGCCAAGGTGCTGGGCGACGCGCCCAACCAGATCGGCAAGCAGCGCCCGGACGTGCAGGTATCGGCCGCCGACCTGCTGAATTTCCAGCCGGAAGCGCCGATCACCGAAGCCGGCCTGGCCATGAACATCAACGTCGGCATCCAGTATCTGGGCGCCTGGATTTCCGGCAACGGCTGCGTGCCCATCCACAACCTGATGGAAGACGCCGCCACAGCCGAAATCTCCCGCTCGCAGATCTGGCAGTGGATACGCTCGCCCAAGGGCGTGCTGGACGACGGCCGCAAGGTGACGGTCGAGCTGTTCCGCGCGCTGCAAGCCGGCGAAGTCGCCAAGCTCAAGGCCGAGTACGGCGCGCACTGGACCAAGCAGTATGAAGACGCGGCCAAGATGTTCGACCTGCTGACCACCTCGGACGATTTCGTCGAATTCCTGACCCTGCCGGGCTACGAATACATCGATTGACATCGAACCTCGCCATCATCGCGGCGGCCCGTTACGGGCCGTTGTGTTTTTGGCCCCCGGATATGGCAAATCCGTAAATAGGTGAACCATGTCTTGCCAAGGCAATCGAACACGAGTTTACTTATCCGACTCGATAAAGGAGCCTCCATGAAACTGCGCCGCCTGCCGATGATGGCTGTTTGTTCCGCCCTGCTCGCTTCGCCGCTGGCCATGGCCGATTCCACCCAGTTGAACCTGTCCGCCCACGCCCAGCGCGAAGTGGCCAACGACCAGATCAGCGCCAGCTTTTACATCCAGCAAAGCCACAGCCAACCCGCCGCGCTGGCCGACAAGCTCAACAAGGCCACCGCTCAGGGGCTGGCCCTGGGCAAGGGATACAGCCGCGTGCAACTGACCAGCGGCAGCTACAACACCTGGCCCAACTACGACAAGAACGGCAAGATCACCGGCTGGCAGGGCCGCGCGGAAATCCAGCTGAAAAGCCGCGATTTCACCCAGGCGTCGGAGCTGATCGCCAAGCTGCAGCAAAACCTGCTGCTGCAAGGCTTGCAGTTCGGCCTGTCCGACGAAGCGCGCCGCGCCGCCGAACAAAGCATGCTGCCCGAGGCCATCGCCAACCTGAAAACCCAGGCCGACACCGCCGCGCGCGCGCTTGGCAAAACCGTGGTCAACATCAAGGAACTGGACATCGGCTCGCAAGCGCCGAACTTCCGCCCGCCGCTGATGATGATGAAAGCGGCTATCGGCGCGTCGGCCGACAACGCCGTCAGCCAGCCGGATTTGCAACCGGGCCAAACCCAGCTGCAACTGCAGGTCAGCGGCAAGGTGGAGCTCAAGTAAGGCTTTCGACAAACCCCGGCTTGCGCTAAAGTAAGCACAGGCCGGGCTTGCTCCGGCCCCTTTAGATACGACCTCTCGCCAGACCATACCCATAACATGAAACTTATTGCCTCGCTGACCAGCCCCTACGCCCGCAAGGTGCGTATCGTATTGGCCGAAAAGAAAATCGACTGCCCGTTCGAGGAAGACATCCCCTGGAACGCGGATTCCCATGTCAGCGACTACAACCCGCTGGGCAAGGTTCCGGTTCTGGAGCTGGATGACGGCTCGCCGCTGTACGACTCGCGGGTAATCGTCGAATATCTGGACAACAGCTCCCCGGTTTCGCGGCTGCTGCCGCAGGAAAACCGCCAGCTGATCGCCACCCGCCGCTGGGAAGCATTGGCCGACGGCATCATCGATGCCGCGGTGACCATCCTGCTGGAAACCCGCCGGCCGGCCGACAAGCAGATGCAGGAAATCATCGATCGCCAGATGGGCAAGATCGACCGCGGCCTGGACGTGCTGTCCAAGGATCTGGCCGACCGCCAGTGGTGCAACGGCGTCGGCTACAGCCTGGCCGACATCGCCGTCGGCTGCTGCCTCGCCTATCTGGAGTTCCGCTTCCCCGCCATCGACTGGCGCGACCGCCACCCCAATCTGGCCAGCCTGCTGGAGAGGCTCAACACCCGCCAGTCCTTCATCGACACCGTGCCGCCCGCCAACTAGACGCCGGCCGCGCGGCCGGCAGGCAAGGCATCGCGCCGATGCCGCTCCCCGTTCCGGGCGAGCGGCATTTTGTTTGCTTCTCGCCCTTCAATTCAGGTATTTGGCTACCAGCCGCTGATCTTCTCCCTGGTCGCGCAAGCGCTGCATGGCCGCGGCGATGCGGCGCGCGGCGTCTTCCGGCAATTTGGGACTGCAGGCGAGGTAGAGCTGGGTAGACTGGGCGCGCCACACCTCGCGGATAGACCCGGCCGGCAGCCCTTGCTGCTTGACCAGATAGCGGGCCACCAGTCTGTGCACCGCCCAGGCGTCGGCCACGCCATGGCTCAATTCCCGATACGCCGCCTCCGGCGTATCGCGCTCGGCGAACGGAATGTCCTGCCGCTTCAGCCACTCGGCCATGGACGAACCGAGCAGCGTGACGATGCGCAGCCGCTTCAGATCCTCCAGATCGCGGACCTTGCCCTCGAAATCGGCCTTGACGTACAGCGACTGGCTATCCTCGTTGATCAGCGCCACCCAGCGATACAGCGCCTCCCGCTTGGGAGAACGGGTCAGCGGAAACAGGCAGCTGTTGTCGTCGGCGGATACCTGCATCTGGGCCCGCTTCCACGGCAAATCGCCCTGCCGCGTCGCCACTCCGGCCTGATGAAACGCCTCCAGCACCAGCTCGTAAGCGATGCCTCGCGCCGGCAAGCGCGCGGCGCCCTGCATCACGAAGGGAGGATATTCCAGCATGTAGTAAGTCAAGGGCGCAGGCGCGGCCGAAGCGGCCCCCAGTTGCCACGCGATTCCGACCGCCGCCAGCAGTTTGAAACGCATCGCGTCCCTCCCCGAATTTCGCTTGAGATGTTTACAGTCTAAACACAAGCTTGCCGCTCTGCCGGGGCGAAACCGCTCTGCCGGTGTTAGAATCGGCGGATGTTCGCACGCGCCCTCACTCTGGCCGTCTGCCTGGCATGGCTGTCGGCCTGCAGCACCACCCAATCGCCCGCGCCGGTGGCGCCGGCCGGCTATTACCGGGTTCAATCCGGCGACACGCTGTACCGCATCGCCCTCAAGCATCGCCAGAGCGTGGCCAACCTTGCCCGCTGGAACAGCCTGAAAGACAGTGCCAGCATCAACGCCGGGCAGTTGCTGCGCGTCGCGCCGCCCGATGGGGCAAAAACGGCCCAGGCCAAACCCGCCGCGCCGAAGCCGGCCGCCAAACAGCCGACCAAACCGGCAGCCTCGGCGCCAGCCGCCCAGCCGCCCAGCCTGCTGGCATTGACCTGGCCCAGCGGCGGCCCGGTGCTCGCCCGATTCGACGGCAGCCGCAACAAGGGCATAGACATCGGCGGCGCGGCCGGCAGCCCGGTGCGGGCAGCGGCCGGCGGCAAGGTGGTGTATGCCGGCAAGGGCATCCGCGCCTACGGCAACCTGCTGATCATCAAGCATGACGACAATACCCTGACCGTCTACGCCCACAACCAGAAGCTGCTGGTCAAGGAAGACCAGATGGTGAAAAGCGGCGAGACCATCGCCACCATGGGCGACACCGGCGCCAACCGCGTCAAGCTGCACTTCGAGTTGCGCTACAAGAACCAGGCGATAGACCCGTTGCCGCATCTGCCCAGCCAGCGGCCTTGAACCACCAACACGTCAAACTGCCATTGCCGCCGGCCGCGACAAGGCCTAAGCTGCACACCTGCCTGTCCAACCATCATCCAAACCATGCCACGCACACTGCTGCTTCCCGGCCTGATCGCGCTGCTGCTCAGCGCCTGCGCCGTCCAAACCCCGCCCGCGGCCGTCGCGCCGGCCCCCATCGAACCGCCCGCGCCGTCTCTCCCCCAGCCCGAGCCCGTCGCGCCGGTGGAAACGCCGGTCGCGCCGCCCCCCGCGCCGCAGACCAAGCCTGTCCCGCAGGGACGCGCCGTGGTGGCGCAACTGGTTCCGGCCAAGATCCGCGACCGCCAGGGCTGGATCAACGATATGGACAGCGCCTTCACTTACCTGAAAGTGCCGGCCACCGCCGAAAACGTCTGCGCCCTGGCCGCGGTGATCGAGCAGGAGTCGAGCTGGCAATCCGACCCGGTGGTGCCGGGCCTCGACAAGATCGTCTGGGGCAAGATCGAAGAGCGCGCCCACCGCTACCTGGTGCCGCTGCCGGTGGTCAAGGCCGCGCTGTTGAAGACCTCGCCCAACGGCCAGAGCTACAAGGCGCGCATCGACAACCTGCGCACCGAGCGCGAGATGAACGCGCTGTTTGAAGACATAGCGCGCGAAGCCACCAAGCTTGGCTTGCCGCTGAACATGAAGAACCCGATCCGCACCGGCGGCCCGATGCAGGTCAGCGTGGAGTTCGCCGAAGCCCACGCAAAAGTCTGGCCCTACCCGTACAACAAGGCCGACAGCATCCGCCACGAGGTGTTCACCCGCCGCGGCGGCGTCTATTTCGGCGCCGCCATCCTGCTGCAGTATCCCGCGCCGTACAGCCAGATGCTGTACCGCTTCGCCGACTTCAACGCCGGCCGCTACGCCAGCCGCAACGCCGCCTTCCAGCAGGCGGTCGCCAGGCTCTCCGGCCGCAAGCTGGCCCTGGATGGAGACTTGCTCAGCTACCAGGGCAGCCAGCCCAAGGGCAGCGAAACCATGAGCGCGCTGCTGACGATAGGCAGCCTGG
This sequence comes from Xenophilus sp. AP218F, assembly GCA_002213445.1. GTDB lineage: Bacteria > Pseudomonadota > Gammaproteobacteria > Burkholderiales > Chromobacteriaceae > Chromobacterium. The sequence continues at coordinate 141,516 of NJIE01000022.1, forward strand.
GCATGAGCCGCGACGCCATCGTTCGCGATCTGAAACTGGAGAAAAGCGCCGCCTTCGGCCAAAGCGAGCTGTACCGCAAGGTGTACGCGCAAGTCGACCGCCCGGGCAAACCCGCCGCGCGCGAAACGCTGCCGGACATCCGCCTGGTCAGCCCCAAGATCACGCGCAAGCTCACCACCGCCTGGTTCGCCAACCGGGTGCAAGGCCGCTACCAGGCCTGCATGGCCCGGCAAGCCAAGGGCCGCTGACAATTCGGCGGCGGGGACGCTATAATCGCGCGTCATCCCGAACATCGGCCGGCTTTCGCCGGCCGTTTTCAATACAAAAACAGGGACCACCCTGACACAAACAAGGTACTGCACATGCGTTCTACCCTTTCTTATTTCACCGGCTCGCTGCTGTTCAGCGCGGTGACGCTGGCCGCCGTGGGCTGGTACGGCTTCACCCTAGGCGGCGCTGAACACGCCATGGCCTTCCTGCTCACCGCCCTGGTGCTGGCGGTGCTGGAAACCACCGTCTCCTTCGACAACGCCGTGGTCAACGCCGGCATCCTCAAGGTGATGAGCCATCGCTGGCGACAGATCTTCATGACCGTCGGCATCGCCGTCGCCGTCTTCGGCATGCGCATCCTGTTCCCGCTGGTGATCGTCGCCGTCGCCGGCGGCGTGTCGATGAGCGAGGCCTTCGCCGTCGCCACCCAGGACCCCAAGCGCTACGAAACCATCATGCACGACTCCCACCTGATGGTGATGGGTTTCGGCGCCACCTTCCTGCTGATGGTGGTGGTGGAGTTCTTCGTGCAGCATGAAAAGGACGAGCACTGGATTCCGGGCGTGGAGGCCTGGCTCGCCAAGCTCGGCAGCGTGGAAAACGCGCAATCGCTGGTCACCATTCTGGTGGTGGCGGCCATCGCCGCCCTGCTGCCCGCCGGCCAGCGCATGGAATTCATCAGCAGCTGCTTCTGGGGCTATGTGGTGTTCATGGCGCTGCACGCGTTCAAGCAGATTTTCGGCGGCATGGACATCAAGACCGCCGCAGCCAAGAACGGCCTGATCGGCTTCCTGTATCTGGAAGTGCTGGACGCCAGCTTCTCCATGGACGGCGTCATCGCCGCGTTCGCCATCACCAACAACTTCTGGCTGATCGCCGCCGGCCTCGGCATCGGCGCGATGTTCGTGCGCTCGATGACCATCTACCTGGTGGAGCGCGATGTGATGGGCCAGTTCAAGTATCTGGAAGTGTCCGCGTTCTGGGCGATCGCCGCGCTGGTGGCCATCATGTTCGCCGCCGCGCTGCACATCGAACTGGGCGAAGTGGTCACCGGCCTGATCAGCCTGGTGATCATCGCGCTGGGCGTTTTCACCAGCCTGCCTTCGCGCCGGCAAAACAAATAAACCGCCGCGCCAATGAAAACGGGCCTCGCAAGAGGCCCGTTTTGTTTGGCTGCGCCGCGCTCAGGCGCTGGTGCTGACCAGCGCGCCCACGCCGGCGGCCACGTTGTTCTGGTTCTTTTGCAAATCCTGGCTCAGGTTCTGCAGGAAGGACTGCAAAGACGCCTGCCCGGACGCTGCGCTACCCACGCCCAGCGCTTGCTGCAGGCTCTGGAAAGCGGTAGCGAGGCCGCTGGTGGCGCTGTTTTGCGTGCCGTTGCCCACGTCCTGCAACAGTTGCTGCAGATTAGCCTGGAAACTGCCGTAACCGCCCTGGCCGCTTTGCCCGGACGCGTCGGACGCGCCGGAACTGGAGGCGCCTTCCTGCTTCACCGCCTGAAACAAGGCATGTATGAAAGCATGCAAAGCCTGCTGCGCGCCGCTATTGCCGCTCGCCGCCCCGCCATCATCCGCTCCGCTGCCCTGATCGCCGTCTCCATCCGCATCCGAGCCGGAAGCGCCCGCCACATTGATGCCGGACTCTTGCAAGGCTTGCAGCACGGTCTGGCTGATGCCGTGGCCGCCGCCGTGATGATGGCCGCCGCTCACGCCCTGCGCCGGCGCGCCGCCGCCCTGCCCCTGGCCGCCGCCGGTCAGGGTTTCCTGGATATCGATCTGGGTGTATTGCAACGAGATCGAACTGCTGCTGCCAACGGATCCTAGGGACATTGCCATCTCCTTGAAGCGGAATTGAGCGTAGCCAGCTTGCCGGGCTGTTACCGATACTATCGGCGGCATCGGCGCGCGGCGAAGGCCGGAAGTGCAAACATCTGTTAAACAAGGGGATTCCGCCGGCGAAGCCATCCTTGCGCCATGCGTCTCTTATTCAATATAGGACGAAAAGCAGATGGAAAAATGAACAACGGACAGTCAGGCCCGCCGCGAGCGGGCAGCAAAAAGGCCGGCGGGCGCCGGCCTGACACTCCATGCCAAACAGTCTAGAAACCGATGCCCAGCAGCAACCCCGCCGCCGCCAGCGTGCCCAGCGCGGCTAAACCATAGGTCAACGCCTTGGCCAGCGGGCCGCCGTGGATGCCCACATCGTGCAGGCTGTGATAGATGCGGTGGGCGGCGTGCCACAGGAACAGGCTGATCACCACCCAGATCGCGCCCTTGCCGATGACGCTCTGCGCCAGCGCGTGCACGGCGGCGTAGTCCAGCGCCTTCTCAGGCAGCGCGCCGAATGGCACGGCCAGCCCGCTGATGAACACCAGCATCGGCCCGAACAGGGCGGCCAGCATGCCGCCGGCGCCGAACAAGCCCCAGAAGATGGGCGCGTTGGAACGTTTCAGTTGCCGCTTTTTCATGCTGCCGCCCCCCATGCCAAAGCAAACAAGGCCACGCTGGCCACCGCCACGGCGGCCAGGCCGCCGCCGGTGATCGCCGCCGCCGGCAGCTTCTTGCCGCCCACCATCACCGGGGGCAGCGTGCGCGGCATGATCTTGAACCAGGTGTAGCTGTGGTAGCCTATCATCGCCAGCGCCGCGACATGGAACAGCAGCGCCAGCGGGCTTTTCAGCCCCTCCACGAAGCCCAGCCAGGCCGCTTCGCCCTGCGACAGGCGCAACAGACCGAACAGCAGCACGAAGGCGTAGGCGGCGACGAACAGCGCCGTGCCCTCGTGGACCATGTACTCGACGAAATACGGGTTCTTTTTCCACCAGCCGTCCATCGGCCGGACATACGGACGACGCTTGCTCATTTGCATGCTCCCTTGGGACGGGCGAAACGCAGGAAGTAGTCTTTCGCCACCTGGGTCTTGTTGAGGTTCACCGCATTGGCCGGGTCCACCGCCTTGGGACACACTTCCGAGCAGTAGCCGACCGCCGTGCAGTTGAACACGCCTTCTTCCGCCGCCAGAATCTCCATCCGCGCCTCCGCCGCGCCGTCGCGGTTGTCCATGTTGTAGCGGTGCAGAAGCGCGATGGCGCCGGGGCCGAGGAACTTGGAATCGATGCCGTACTGCGGGCAGGCGGCGTAGCACAGCAAGCAGTTGATGCAGCCGCTGAACTGCGCGTACAGGTCCATCTGCGCCGGCGTCTGGAGGTATTCCCCCTCAGCCAGCGGCTTCTCTTCCCTGGGCACGATGTAGGGCTGGATGCTTTCCAGCTTCTCGATGAAGTCATCCAGCACCACCACCAGATCGCGTTCGATCGGGAAGTGATTCAGCGCCTCGATGCGCACGCGGCCGGGGTAGTCGCGCAAGAAGGTCTTGCAGGCGAGCTTGGGCACGCCGTCCACCATCATGCCGCAGCTGCCGCAGATGGCCTGGCGACAGGACCACCGGAAGGCGAGGCTGCCGTCCAGATAGTCGCGGATGTACTGCAGGCCCTGCAGTACCGACATATCGTCGCTGTACGGCACGGAGAAGCTCTGCAGCCAGGGCTCCTGATCCTGCTCCGGGCGGTAGCGCATGACCTCCATGGCAATGGTCTTGTCAGTCATGCTTGCTCTCCTTCTCTTTTTCTGCTGCCAGGCCGGCGGCGCCGTAAGCGCGCACGGCGGGTTGGGATGTGGTGATCTTCACCGCGCCGTATTCGATGCGCGGCGCGCCGTCCGCCTGATGCACGGCGTGGCTGTGCTTGAGGAAGTTGACGTCGTCGCGGGCTTCGTAGCCGTCCAGGCGCTGGTGCGCGCCGCGCGATTCCTTGCGATGCAGCGCCGAATGCGCCATCGCCTCGGCCACGTCCAGCTGGTAGCCCAGTTCGATGGCCAATAGCCAGTCGCTGTTCCAGACGCTGGACTTGTCTTCCACGTTGACGTTCCTGAAGCGCTGTTTCAGCTCGGCCAGCTTGTCGCAGGTGGCCTGCATGCTGCTTTCCATCCGGTAAATGCCGCAGCCGGCTTCCATGGTCTCGGCCATTTCGCGGCGCAAATCGGCGATGCGCTCCGTGCCGTCGCGCGCGCGCAGTTCGTGCAGCCTGGCTTCGGCGGCCTTGGCCTGCTTGAGCAGCGCCTCGCGGTTGGCCGGCCTTTGCTCGCGCGCGAAACGCGCCGCGCCCTCGCCCGCCACCTTGCCGAACACCGACAATTCGGCCAGCGAGTTGGAGCCCAGGCGGTTGGCGCCGTGAATGCCCACGCTGGAGCATTCGCCGGCGGCGAACAGACCCGGCAACGGGGCCGCGCAGTTGCCGTCGACCAGAATGCCGCCCATGGTGTAATGCACCGCCGGACGCACCGGAATCGGCTCCTTGGCCGGATCGATGCCGAGAAATTCCTCGGCCAGCTCGCAGATTTGCGGCAAGCGCTCGCGCAGCTTGGCGTGGCCCAGATGGCGCAGGTCCAGATACACCGCCGAACCCCACGGCCCTTCCACGGTGCGCCCCTTCTGCTGCTCGTACCAGAAGGCCTGGCTCAAGCGGTCGCGCGGACCCAGCTCCATGAACTTGTTGCGCGGCTTGTCTTCCGCCGGGCCCAGACCGTAGTCCTGCAGGTAACGGTAGCCGTCCTTATTGACCAAGAGCCCGCCTTCGCCGCGGCAGGCCTCAGTGAACAGCAGGCCGGTGCGCGGCATGCAGGTGGGGTGGTACTGGACGAACTCCATGTCGCGCAGCGGCACGCCGTGGCGGTAAGCCAGCGCCATGCCGTCGCCGGTGACGATGCCGCCGTTGGTGTTCTCGCGGAACACCCGCCCGGCGCCGCCGGTGGCCATCACCACTGCGCCGGCCTCGATCAGCGCGCTCTCGCCGCTGGCGATCTCGATGGCCAGCACGCCGCGCGCTTGGCCGTCCTCCACGATCAGGTCGGCGCAGAAATACTCGTCGAAGCGGGTAATGGACGGAAACTGGATCGAGGTCTGGAACAAGGTGTGCAGCATATGGAAGCCGGTCTTGTCGGCGGCGAACCAGGTGCGCTCGATTTTCATGCCGCCGAAGGGGCGCACGTTGACGCTGCCGTCCTCCTTGCGGCTCCACGGACAGCCCCAATGCTCCAGCTGCACCATTTCCTCCGGGCACTGCCGGACGAAATACTCCACCACGTCCTGCTCGCACAGCCAGTCGCCGCCGGATACGGTGTCGTTGAAGTGCGCTTCGTAGCTGTCATGCGACTGCTTGACCGCGGCCGAACCGCCCTCCGCCGCCACCGTGTGGCTGCGCATCGGATACACCTTGGACACCAGGGCGATTTTCAGCTTGGGGTCCAACTGCGCGGCGGCGATGGCCGCCCGCAAGCCGGCGCCGCCGGCGCCGACTATCACCACATCTGCTTGGTAAGTTTTCACGAACACCCCTCGTCAGAAGTAAAAATGCGTCAATGCGTAAGCCGCCACCGTGGACACCCCCACCCCGATCAGCCCCGGCATCATGAAGCTGTGGTTGAGCAGGTATTTGCCGATGCGGGTGGTGCCGCTGCGGTCCATATTGATGGCGGCAAGATCGCTGGGATAGAAAGCGAAGAAGAAGTAGGCGTAACAGGACGGCATGATGGCCAGCAGCTGGTGCGGCGTCAGGCCCAGCGCCAGGCCGAAAGGCACCATGATGGTGAGCGTGGCCGCCTGGCTCTTGACGAAGGCGGACACGGCGAACATCGCCAGCGCGAAGGTCCACGGCGCGTACTCGACCATCACCTTGATGTTAGCCACCAGAAAGTCCTGGTTGGCCTTGACAAAGGTATCGCTCATCCAGGCGATGCCGAAAATGGACACCACGGCGATCATGCCGGCGGTGAACACCTCGGAGCGCGCGATCGCCGCCGCCTTGGCGTCGGAGCGGAACATGATGAAGGCGCCGAAGGCCAGCATCACGAACTGCACCACCGTCGTCATCGGCACCGGCTTGCCCTTGCTGGCCGGCAACCACTCGGGAAACAGCGCCAGGAGCACGATCACCAGAATGCCGGAAAAGAACAGCACCACCGACTCCTTGGCGTGCGCCGGCAAGGTCTTGTCCAGCGTGGTCACCGATTTTTCAATCGACGCGCGGAAGTCCGGGTCCTGCATCCGCGCCTGGAATTCCGGGTCCTGATCCAGCTCCGCGCCGCGGTTCATGCTCCAGAACGCGGCCGCCAGCACCCCCAGGATGCCGGCCGGTATCGTCACCATCAGGATCTGCCACAGGGTGACCGGCTCGCTGCTGTGGGCGGTCATCGCCAGCAAAGTGGTCACCGCCGCCGCCGCCGGGCTGGCGGTAATGCCCATTTGCGAAGCCACGCTGGCCATCGCCATCGGCCGTTCCGGGCGGATCTTGGTTTTCAGCGACACGTCGGCGATCACCGGCAGCAGCGAATACACCGCGTGGCCGGTGCCGACGCACATGGTCAGCAGGAATGTGGACAGCGGGGCGAGGAAGGTGATCTGCTGCGGATGCTTGCGCATCAGGCGCTCGGCCTGCTGCACCAGAAAATCGAGGCCGCCGGCCACCTGCAGCGTGGCCGACGCCGTCACCACCGCCAGGATGATCAGCATCACCGTGATCGGCGGCTCTGCCGGCACCACCCGGAACACGAAGGCCAGCACCGTCACGCCCAGCCCGCCTATCATCCCCAGCGCCACCCCGCCGCGGCGGATGCCGATCAGGATGGCCGTCAACAGCAGCGCGAATTCAATCCAGAAAGTCAGCATGATGAGCCCATCCCTGTGCGTCCGGCGAGGCCGGCGATTGACCGACGGCGCTGCGCCGGGAATGCGGCGCAACTATTAGAGATTCTGGATGTTGTTATATTTCATTTTTACGGGAAACTCATAGACCTTGATCAAGACAGGTTGCGACGCCGCGCCCGGCGCGCGCTTTTCGCACGGTTTTATTGACATGGAGCGGTTGCGGAGCGGCAAGAGAAAACGCCGCGAACGGGTCGCGGCGAATGCGAAAGGCCGGCAAGGCGCCCGCGCGGGAGGCGGGCGGAAGGGTCAGATGCGGTAGCTGGCGCCCGTCATCAGCTTGGCGGACAGCTTCATCGCCATTTTCACCGGCGCGGGCAGTCGGGCCGCGCCCAGTTCATGCGCCATGTCGGCGTGCTTGAGCTCGTCGTCGCGCATCTGGGCGACGATAGCGCGGCTTCTGGCGTCTTCGGCCGGCAGCTGGCGCAGGTGGCTGTCCAGGTGCGCGCCGACCTGCTGTTCGGTTTCTTCCAGGAAACCCAGGTTCCACTTGTCGCCCAGCGCCCCGGCGCCGACGCCGATGGCCAGCGAGCCCGCGTACCACAAGGGGTTGAGCAAACTGGTGCGCCCCCCCAGTTCGCGAATGCGCCGCTCGGTCCAGGCCAGATGCTCCACCTCCTCCTGCGCCGCCTGGCGCAAGGCTTCTCGCGACTCGGCGCTGCGCGCGGTCAGCGCCTGTCCCTGATACAAAGCCTGGGCGCAAACCTCGCCGCAATGATTGACCCGCATCAGGCCCAACGCATGGCGACGGGCGGCGGCATCCATCTGCGCCTCTTCCACTTCGCGGTCCGGGTGCGGACGCAGGCTTTGCGCCGGCGCGCACAAGGTGCGCAGGCCGCGGTCGAATTCCACAATCAGCTTGTCCAGCATCGGTTCCAACCTTCCAGCTTCAGTGCAAACAGGGCCAAGATTATACCTGCCGGCGCACAGCGCGGCACCTGCTGATATAATCGCCGGGTTAAGCCACACTCTTCAACAAACTCTAAGGATTCTGCGCATGGATCTCGCAAGCATCGGCCCGGGCAAAGACATGCCGGGCGACTTCAACGTCGTCATCGAAATCTCCGCCAACGCCGCTCCGATCAAGTACGAATACGACAAGGAATGGAACGCGCTGGTCGTTGACCGCTTCATGGGCACCTCCATGATGTACCCGGCCAACTACGGCTTCGTGCCGCAAACCCTGGCCGGCGACGGCGATCCGGTCGACGTGCTGGTGGTGACCCCGTTCCCGCTGCCGCCGGGCGTAGTCGTTCGCTGCCGCGCGCTGGGCCTGATCAAGATGGAAGACGACGGCGGCGTCGACGCCAAGCTGGTGGCCGTGCCGGTGGAAAAACTGTGCCCGATGTACAAGTCCATCCAGAAGCTGGAAGACCTGCCGGAGCTGCTGCGCAACCAGATGGTGCATTTCTTCGAGCACTACAAGGATCTGGAAAAGGGCAAGTGGGTCAAGATCCAGGGCTGGGGCACGCTGGAAGACGCCAAGACCGAACTGGTCGAAGGCATCGAGCGCTTCGGCAAATAAGCCGCGCGTAGCGGAAAACCGGCGTTGCGCCGGTTTTTTTCGCGTCGGCATTGCTGCAATGCAACATAAGCAGCGCCACCCCATGCCCGGCCTTCCGGTTCAATCCCCCAACTCATAATTAATAATTAATTTAAAGACTTTTCACAATATAGAGTTATTCTAAGCCCACAACACCGCCAAGAATGCGGTCCGTCGCAGTATCATGAATGACCAGCCAGCGCTCGTACTGGCATGGCGTTTTCAGATTTCGCAAGCGAGTCGCCGTGAAATACATTCTTCAGGGCCTGGCGCCCCACCTGGACTGGCTGCAACAGCGGCTGAGCGCGCAAGGCCTCCCCGTGACGCGCGACAGGCAGCCGCTGCCCGCCTGGCTGCCCGCCGACTGGCAAGGCATCTGGCTGGGCGATAGCTGGCTGGATCTGGACACCGACGCCAGTCCCGGCCTGTCTGCGCGCGAACAAAGCTGCGAGCGACATGGCGCGCCGCTGCTGGAGCTGGCCGGCGAGTGGCAAGCCGAAGGCAGTCGACACGGCTTCATCCTGTACTACGGCGGCCCCAAACCGCCCGCCCCCGCCGCGCAAGCCCTGCTGGACGCGCTATCGCCGCTGCCGGGCTGCTGGCTGCCCTGCGGCCCCCCGGGCAGCGGGCGATTCTGCCTGCAAGCTTTCGCCGGCCTGCGCCACGCCTGCCAGCAGGCTTTGCCGCTCGGCGCCGCGCCCAGCGGCATAGACTGGCAAGCCGGACTCGCCCGGCAACTGGACCTGGCCGACAAGCTGGGCCAACTGGCGGAAAACTATCTGACCCAGCACGCGCCGGACTATTTGCAGGGGCCAAAGCCCGAACACTGGCGCCTGCCGCCGGGCCAGCAGGCGCATTTCGCCGCCAACCTCGCCGCCTGCCTGCATCTGGCCGCCTCCGGCCGACAGGACTGGCGGCAATTGCTGCAACGGCTCGCCGCCCATGCGCCGTCCGCGGCTTGACATCCGGTTGCGCACGCTAGAAATACAAAAACCCGCCACAAGGGCGGGTCTGGCAAGCGAGTCGCGCGTCAGGCTCAAACGGCTGCGGTAGTCTTCTTGCGGGCTACGGCTGCGCTGGCGGCCTTGGCGGAGTTGGTAGCCGCTTCCACGCCGGCTTCGGCGATTTCGGCGCTGACCTTCTTCGCGGTCTTGGACACGCTTTCAAAAGCGGCGTTGGAGGTGTTCAGCAGCGTCTTCAGCGCCGAAACCGCCACGTCGGAACCAGCCGGCGCGTTTTTGGACAAGCGATCCAGGTTGGTCAGCAAGGTCTTGTTGTTTTCGGCGATCTGCTCTTCGACGAAGGCGCTCAGCTCGTTCTGAGTGGCCAGCGCGGCGTCGTAGACGTTGCGGGCGACGGAGAAGGCCTGATCCAGAGTCGGCTGGGTCAGATTGCTTTGCAGTTCGCCCAGCGCCTTGACGTCCTTCACTTCGGTCAGCGCCTTGAAGGCCTGGGCATTGTCGGCCAGCAGCTTGCGGGACAGGTCCAGTTGCAGGCTGGCGATGCGCTCGGCGCCGGACAGAACGATGGAAGACAGACGAACAGCCTTGTCAAACTGCGACTGACCGAGTGCCGAGAATTCTTGCGGGGTGGTAAACATGATTCAGCTCCTAAAGTCGTAATGGACAGCTCAGTGAATTTGACAGCAGCAAAACCGTCGTTGTGCACAATGCTGCGACGCAACAATTGCACTGTACTCCCACGACAAACCGCGCGTCAAGGTTTTGTTGCAACGCACAATGCGCTAAGCGACTAAGCTGCAATGCTTTTTACAACAGAACCATTCCAGAATCATGACGAGCGGACAACTGGCCCATTGGCCCTTCGCATGCCGCGACGCAACAGCCGGCGTCAAGGCTTGCGCCCCGCCGCCGTGAAAACTGTCGCAAATTTCCCCGTTGGCGGCAGCGGCATTGAAAGCCCGCCGCCAAGCCAGTAAACTCGGGCCATAGAATAAATCTATCTAAAAGAAGCCGATCCGAATGAGCCCTGTGGCCAACGCCTTTGATATCAAATCCGCCAGCCTGGACTTGCTGGCACTCTTGCTGCGCACCGACAATCTGGACGAACTGAGCCAGGCGCTGGATGCCCGCTTCGGCAGCGGCAACGACGCTCCCGCCGAGGCTTTCGTTCTGGATGTGGAGGCCCTGCCCAATCCGGCCGAGGCCGACTACGGCCGGCTGCTGCCCATGCTCAGCCGCCGCGGCATCCGCGCGGTGGCCTTGCGCCACCCGGATACCGCGCTGGCGCCCGTAGCCAGCCGTTACGGCCTGGCCTACGCCAGCAGCGCCGCCCAGCCGCGCTCGGTGCAGGCGATTCAGGAGCCGACAGCCAAGCCGGCCGCCGAAGCGCCGATCGCCGCGCCCAGCTGCATGATCATCGACCGCCCGGTGCGCGCCGGCCAGCAGATCTACGCCAAGGGGGCCGATCTCGTGGTGCTGGCCATGGTCAGCGCCGGCGCCGAGGTGATCGCCGACGGCAACATCCATGTCTACGCTCCGCTGCGCGGCCGCGCCCTGGCCGGCGCCCGCGGCAACGCCGCCGCCCGCATCTTCACCCGCAGCATGGAGGCCGAACTGGTCTCCATCGCCGGCGTGTACCGCACCATAGAACAAGCCTTGCCTGCCAGCATCCTGGGCAAGCCCACCCAGATTTACCTTGAAAACGAGCGTCTGGTGATGACCGCGCTTGGCGAGTAACACACTACCAAAGGACACCCCCGTGGCAAAAATCATCGTTGTGACATCCGGCAAGGGTGGCGTAGGCAAGACCACCACCAGCGCGAGCTTTGCCTCCGGCTTGGCGCTGCGCGGCCACAAGACCGTGGTGATCGACTTCGACGTCGGCCTGCGCAACCTGGACCTGATCATGGGTTGCGAACGCCGCGTGGTATACGACCTGATCAACGTCGTCAACGGCGAAGCCAGCCTGAACCAGGCGCTGATCAAGGACAAGAACTGCGACAACCTCTACATCATCCCCGCCTCGCAAACCCGCGACAAAGACGCGCTGACGCTGGACGGCGTGGAAAAGGTGCTCAACGAACTGGCTGAAACCGGCTTCGAATACATCGTCTGCGACTCTCCGGCCGGCATCGAAAAGGGCGCGCTGATGGCGCTCTATTTCGCCGATGAGGCGCTGATCGTCACCAACCCGGAAGTATCGTCGGTGCGCGACTCCGACCGCATTCTGGGCATCCTCTCCTCCAAGTCCAAGCGCGCCGAGGAAAGCCGCGAGCCGGTGAAGGAACACCTGCTGATCACCCGCTACGCGCCGGGCCGCGTGGAAAAGGGCGAGATGCTGTCGGTGGAAGACGTGAAGGAAATCCTGCGGGTGCCGCTGATCGGCGTCATCCCCGAATCGCAAAGCGTGCTGCAAGCCTCCAACTCGGGCACTCCGGCCATCCACCTGAAAGGTTCCGACGTGGCCGAAGCCTATTCCGACGTAGTGGCGCGTTTCCTGGGCGAAGAACGCCCGATGCGCTTCCTGGACGCCCCCAAGGTGGGCATCCTCAAGCGCCTTTTTGGAGGTTAAGCAATGTCCCTAATCGACATGATCTTTGGCAAGCGCCAGAAAACCGCCGCGATCGCCAGAGAACGCCTGCAAATCATCCTGGCTCATGAGCGCAACGGCCGCCACGCGCCGGACTACCTGCCCGCGCTGCAGCGCGAGCTGATGGAAGTGATCTCCAAATACGTCGCCGTCAATCTGGAAGACATCAAGGTGCAGGTGGAACGCCAGGACGATTACGAAGTGCTGGAAGTCAACATCGTGCTGCCGGAAAACCAGCGCTAAGCCATGACGCTGACCGAACTCCGCTACATCGTGGCCGTGGCGCGCGAGCGCCACTTCGGCCGCGCGGCGCAAAGCTGCTTCGTCAGCCAGCCGACGCTGTCCATAGCCATCAAGAAGCTGGAAGACGAACTGGGGGTGACGCTATTCGAACGCGGCGGCCCGGAAGTGGCCGTCACGGAAATCGGCGAACGCATCATCGAACAGTCGCAACGCGTGCTGGAGGAAGCCGAGGCGGTCAAGCGCCTGGCCGGAGAGCACCAGAACGAACTGGTGGGGCCGCTGAAGCTGGGGGTGATCTTCACCATCAGCCCCTATCTCTTGCCCCGGTTGATTCCGGCGCTGCGCATTCTGGCGCCGGACATGCCGCTGATTCTGGAAGAAAACTACACCGCGCGGCTGGCCGAAATGCTCAAGCGCGGCGAAGTGGACGCCATCATCGTCGCCGACCCCTTCGAGGAAAACGGCGTCGAAGCCTGGCCCTTGTACGACGAGCCTTTCGTCGTCGCCACGCCCAAGGGCCACCCCTGGGAAAAACAGGCCAGGATCGACACCTGCCAGCTGGCCGAAGAAAGCGTGCTGCTGCTGACTCAGGGCAACTGTTTCCGCGACCAGGTGCTGCAAGCCTGCAACGAGCTGTCCAGCCGCCAGAATTTCGGCGGCAACCTGGCCAGCACGCTGCAAGGCAGCTCGCTCAACACCATACGCCACATGGTGGCCAGCGGCATGGGCGTCACCGTGATGCCGGCCACCTCGGTCGGCCCCGGCGACGAAGCGTTGCTGTCGGTGATGCCGTTCAGCGCGCCAGTGCCGCATCGCCGGGTGCTGCTGGTGACGCGCAAGCAGTTTTTCCGCAAAAAAGCCATCGATACCCTGCAGCAGGCGGTCTTCCGCTCCGGACTGGAAGGCGTCGTGATGCTGGAAGGCGAGCCCAGGCTGGCCTGAGCATGCTCCCGTCTCCATCGCCCGCCCGGCCTGGCCGCGGCGGGCTTTTTCACGAACAGCCGCCATGCCAATAGAATAGGCCATGCGCCCGCAGCCCAGGCCATGCTAAAGTCATCACCCCGCCACCCAACGGAACCAGCGCGCCATGAACGCCAACCCTTTGCTGCAAGACTGGACCACCCCTTACCAGTTGCCGCCTTTCGACCAGATCCGCCCAGAACACTTCGAGCCGGCTTTTGACGTCCTGTTCGCCGCGCATCTGGCGCAGATCGACGCGCTGGCCGCGCTGACCGAAGCCCCCAGCTTCGACAACACCGCCGTCGCCTTTGATCGCAGCGGCCTGCCGCTTGACCGCGTCCAGCTATTGCTGGACAACCTCACCGGCTCGGAAACTTCGCCCGAGCTGCAGGAAGTGGAACGCCGCATGGCGCCGCGCCTGGCCGACCATCATAGCGCCATCTACATGCACGCCGGCTTCTTCGCCCGGCTGGACGCCGTTCACCAGCAGCGCCACGCGCTGGGACTGGGCGAGGAACAACTGCGGCTGCTGGATCTGATCCACCGCGACTTCGTGCGCGCCGGCGCCAAGCTGCGAGGCGCAGCGCGCGCGCGCTACGCCGCCGTGGCCGCCCAGCTGGCCGAGCTGACTACCGCCTTCAGCCAGAACGTGCTGGCCGACGAAGCCGAATACGCGCTGCCTCTGGGCGACGACGACCTGGCCGGCCTGCCGGTTTTCCTCGTCGACAGCGCCCGCGCCGCCGCCGAGGCCCGCCAGCGACCCGGCCGGACGATCACCCTGTCGCGCTCCTCGGTGGTGCCCTTCCTCACCTTCTCCGCCCGCCGCGACCTGCGCGAGCAAGTCTGGCGCGCCTGGACCGGCCGCGGCGAGCACCCGCGGCGCGACAACCGCCCGCTGGCCAGGCGCATCCTGGCGTTGCGCGTGGAACAAGCGCAGTTGCTGGGCTTCGCCAACTACGCCGACTACGCCATCGCCAATCGCATGGCCGGCGCGCCGGCGGCGGTGCACGCGCTGATGGAGCAGGTGTGGGAGCCGGCCAAGGCCCGTTTCGAGGCGGAAAAAACCATGCTGCGCGAAGAGGCCGCCCGCCTGGGCGAGCCGACGGCGATCCAGCCCTGGGACTGGTTCTACCTGGCCGAGAAGGTGCGCATCGCCCGCTACGCGCTAGACGATGCGGAACTCAAGCCCTACTTCAGCCTGGACAACATGATCGCAGCCATGTTCGACGTCGCCGGCCGCTTGTTCGGCGTCAGCTTCATCGAGCGCCGCGATCTCAAGCTTTACCACCCGGACGCGCGCGCCTGGGAGGTCAGCCGCGCCGGCCGGATCATCGGCCTGTTCCTCGGCGACAACTTCGCCCGCCCAAGCAAACGCGGCGGCGCCTGGATGAGCGTTTACCGCTCGCAAGCGCGCAACGGCGGAGAGGCGCTACCCATCGTCGTCAACAACAACAACTTCGCCAAGGCCGGCCACGGCCCGACGCTGCTCAGCTTCGACGACGTGCGCACCTTGTTTCACGAGTTCGGCCACGGCCTGCACGGCCTGCTGTCCGATGTGGAATATCGCCTGCTCGCCGGCCCCAACTGCCCGTGGGACTACGTCGAACTGCCGTCGCAGTTGCTGGAAAACTGGGCCCTGGTGCCGGCAGTGCTGGAAAAGCACGCACGCCACGTCGAAACCGGCGCGGCGATCCCCGCCGAACTGGTGGCCAGGATCAAGAACGCCAGCCTGTTCAACCAGGGTTTCGAAACGGTGCGCTACGCCGCCTCCACGCTGATCGACCTGGCGTTGCATCAGCGCGCCGACGCAGACGGCGTGGACATCGCCGCCTTCGAAGCCGCCGAACGCGAACGGCTGGGCATCCCGCCCGAGGCCGGCATGAATCACCGCCCGCCGCATTTCGGCCATATCTTCTCCGACGACGGTTACGCCGCCGGCTACTACGTCTATATCTGGGCGGAGGTGCTGGAGGCGGAGGCGTTCGCCGCTTTCGAGGAGGCCGGCGACCCGTTCGATGCCGCCCTGGCGGACAAGCTGTACCGCCACGTCTACAGCGCCGGCGACGCGCGCGAGCAGCGCGCCGCCTTCCGCGCCTTCCGCGGCCGCGATCCCGAAGCCCGCGAAATGCTGAAGAAACGCGGCTTGCTGTAACGCCGTCCGCGCCGTCCAGCCCGGCTCCGGTCGGGCTGGACGCGCTTTTCCGACGCCGGATCGCCTCCTCGCCACCCGGCGTCCCGCTCCGCCGCCCACGGATACCACACCTTGGAAGCGGTTTTCGCGGCGAAGAGGGCAAGCCGCGCGGCGCGTGATACTCTGAAAGCCAATCTGCCACCCTCTCCGGAACCGCCGAAGCCAGCCATGTCAGACCTCTTGTCCACGCCCGACCTGCGCGCCGCCATGGAAGCCTTTTTCCACGCCTACAAGGCCTTTACCGCCAAGCCGGACGAAATGCTGGCCAAACGCGGGCTGGCGCGCGTCCACCACCGCATCCTGTTCTTCGTCGCCCGCTATCCGGGCTTGTCGGTCAAGGATTTGCTCGCCTCGCTGGGCGTCACCAAGCAGGCGATCAACATGCCGTTGCGCCAATTGATGGAGATGGGGCTGGTGGCGAGCCAGGCGGCCGCGCACGACAAGCGCGTCAAGCAATTGACGCTGAGCGAGGAAGGCCTGCGGCTGGAGGAGGCGCTGCACAGCGAGCAGCTCAAGTTGCTGCAACACGCCTTCATCCAGGCGGGAGAGTCCGCCACCGAGGGCTGGCTGCGGGTCAATCGCCAGCTGGCGGAGCATCATCATCGCCTGCAACAGCGCCATTAACGCCGACAGGCACGGGATTCGCGCCTGCGAAAACGCCGCGCCCATGACTGGGCGCGGCGTTTTTTCCGCGATGGCCGCAACGCTCCGCTTCAGCCTATCTTCTGGTAGCTCACTTCCAGGATTTCGATATCTTCGTCCCCATCCGGGCCGCGAAACAGCACGCTGTCGCCTTCGCGCGCCTTGAGCAGGGCGCGGGCGATCGGCGAAATCCAGCTGATGTGGCCGCGCGCCAGATCGATCTCGTCGACGCCGACGATGGACAGCCGCTGCTCGCTGCCGTCGCCGCGCTCGATCAGCACGGTGGCGGAGAAGAAAATCTGGTCGGTGGCCTCCCGCGTTTCCGGGTCCACCACTTCGGCGATCTCCAGCCGCTTGGTCAGAAAGCGGATGCGGCGGTCGATCTCGCGCAAGCGGCGCTTGCCGTACAGATAGTCGCCGTTTTCCGAACGGTCGCCGTTGCTGGCCGCCCAGTTGACGATCTGCACGATCTCCGGGCGCTCGCGGTGCACCAGATGGTAGAGCTCGTCCTTTAGCCGCTGCCAGCCGCCGGGCGTGATGTAGTTCTTGCTGGACGCCGGCAGCCGCTGCTCGGCCGGCACGTCGTCGTCGTGATGATCGTCTTCCTTGGTAAACGCCTTGCTCATCCTATCCGTCCGTCAATGAGAATCGTCGGCGGCGGCCGGGACCGGCCGGCCGCGCAACAGCGCCAGACAATACGGCAACAAGGCTTTGGGGCGCAACTTGATTTGCGATAACCGCGCTTCGTCCAGCCACTCCAGCGCGTACTGGTTGTCCGGCCCCATCTTGGCCATTTCCGGCCCGCCCAGCCGCATCATGCCGGCGTGCTTGCGCGCGACGAAAACGTGCTCGGTGCGCTCCTTGCCCTCCAGCACGCACAGCTTTTCCGGCCGCAGCCAGACGTTGAGCCCGGTTTCTTCGCGGGTTTCGCGCACGCAGGCGATGGCCGGCGTTTCGCTTTTCTTGATATTGCCGCCAGGCAGGACGTAATAGTCCTTGCCCTGCTTGATCCTATGCATCAGCAACAGCCGGCCGTCCTCGATGATGACGATGGCGGCGCGCTGCTTGCGCTCCGCTGCCGGCATGGCGCCGGTTTCACTGCTCAACGCTTCCACCCCTGCTCCCGCATAAAGAAAACGGGCAACCGCCGTCAAGCCGTTACCCATTCCGTTACCGCATCCGGCACGGCCGGGTCGCCCCGGCCGCTCTCTCAACCTTGCTGCTTGGCCGCGGCCTTCTTGCTGGCCGGGCGCTTGCGCGGGGCCGGGGCTTTCTTGCCGCCGGTCATGGTCAGGTTGGACCACTTCATCACCGCGGCCACTTCCGCCGGGTTCAGTTCGTAGAACTGGCCGCGCTTCAGGCGCGGAGGCAGGCCGATATTGCCGAAGCGCACGCGCATCAGGCGGCTCACGGTCAGGCCGAAGTGTTCGAACATGCGGCGCACTTCGCGGTTGCGGCCTTCCTTGATCACCACGTTGAACCACTGGTTGGCAGACTCTTCCTGGCCGCCGGTCTGGAAGATGCGGTCAAAGCGCGCCGGGCCGTCTTCCAGCTCCACGCCCTTGACCATTTCCTTCATGATTTCCGGGGTCAGTTCGCCCAGCACGCGCACCGAGTACTCGCGCTCCACTTCGAAGCTGGGGTGCATCATGCGGTTGGCCAGCTCGCCGCTGGTGGTGATGAGCAGCAGGCCGGAGGTGTTGACGTCCAGACGGCCGATGGCTACCCAGCGGCTGGATTTGGCCTGCGGCAGGCGGTCGAACACGGTGACGCGGCCTTCCGGGTCGTCGCGGGACACGATCTCGCCCTCTTCCTTGTGATACATGATCACGCGCGGCAGACGGTCCGGCCACTTCAGCTTGATCTGGTCGCCCTTGACCAGCACCTTGTCGTGCGGGCCGACCTTGTCGCCCAGGTTGGCCTTTTTGCCGTTGACCAGCACCAGGCCGGCTTCGATCCATTCTTCCATTTCGCGGCGCGAGCCGACGCCGGAGGACGCCAGCGCCTTCTGCAGGCGCACCGGTTCGATTTCGTTCAGGTCGACGCGCACTTCCTTCAGCTTTTGCGCCTTGTTCTGGATGTCCTGGCTCGGGCTGCGCAGACGCAGCTTCTTGGCCTTCTGGATCTGCAGCTTGCCCTTGGCCTCGCCGCGCGGCTTGCCGTCGGCGCGGCCTTCGGCGTTGGCGGCCGGCTTGCGGCCCTTGGCGGCGTTGTCGCCGGCGGCCGGGCGGGCGGCGTTCTTGTTGCCGAAGCGACGCTCATGGTCCAGCGCCACGTTGCCGTTGATGTCGCCGTTGCTGTCGCGGCCGTACTGCGGGTTGCGCGCGGCGGCGGCCAGCGCTTGCTGCTCCTGCTCGCGACGGCTCAGCTTGAACAGCGGCACGCCGCCCTGGGTCGGCACCACCGGGTTGCCGTAGGCGTCGCGGGCCTGGCGCGGCTGGGCGCCGGCGCCGCGGCGCTGACCCTGGCCGCGCGGCGCGGCGGCGTCTTGCGGGAAGCGCGGCTTCTGATTGCGGGACTGGGGCTGGCCCTGGTTCTGGCGCGAGGAGGATTGCGGCTGGCGCGGCTGCGAGGTTTCGCGGCCTTTGACGCGCGCAACGGGCTGGCGCGCGTTGGTACGTTGTCCTTTGGTAGACATGTATGTGCTCTTTCAGTAGGAGCGCCTGGCAGAAGGATTATTCTGCGACTGGCTCTAAATTGTCCGCCTCATCGTCGAGGGGGATGTCGTCTGCGCCCGCATCGGGGCTGTTGTCTTGCGTCAGGGCTTCCGGCGCCACCAGCGTCCCCAGCTCCGCCAGCGGCGGCAGATCGTTGAGCGAGACAAAGCCCAGATCGTCGAGGAACTTGCGCGTGGTGGCGTACAGGCCCGGTCGACCAGGTACGTCCTTGTGCCCGATGACTTCGATCCAGCCCCGCTCGAGCAGGGTCTGCATCACATTGGTGGAGACCGATACGCCACGTATCGCTTCGATGTCGCCACGGGTCACAGGTTGTTTGTAGGCGATGATCGCCAGGGTTTCCATCACCGCCCGCGAATAGCGGGGCGGCTTCTCCGGATTGAGCCGGTTGAGGTAGGGCGTGAATTCGGCCCGCGCCCGAAAGCGCCAGCCGGATGCCAGCTTGACCAGCTCTATCCCGCGGCCGCGCCAATCGCCCTGGATATCGTCCAGAATGTCGTTGATCAGCGCGGCTTTGACTTCCTCGGTAAACAGTTTCTTCAACTGGGAAACCGACAAGGGCTCTTGCGCGGTCAACAACGCCGTTTCCAGCACGATCTTCAGGTATTTTAAATCGGTGATGGTGGACATTGAACCGGACTGCCGGGAGCAAAATTAAGCGCGGGAAGTGGCGGATTCTACAGATTTTTCGCCAGCGAGACAATCAATCGAACATCCCTCCCAGCGAAGTGAGGCTGTAGCGGCGCAAAATCGCGCCGTCCGGCTGCCGGATTTCATCCAGCCGCTGCCCGCCGCACGCCTCTACGGTGCGGATGGAAGCGATATTGTCGGCCGGGCACGCCAGCACCCAGTTGCCGCTGGCCGGCGCCGCGCCCATCGATTGCACGTATTGCAACAACACCTTGCCGTAGCCGTGGCCGCGCCATGGCGGCAACACTTCCAGGCCGATATGGCCGAAACGGTCCAGTATTTCCGGCGTATCGCCCATCCGCAAACGGGCCGCGCCGGCGATCCGGCCATCGTCGTCGAGCAGAAACCAGGTCTGGCACGGAGTCCAGCCCGCCGGCAAGGCCTCGCCCCTGGCGTGCCGCAGCAACTGGGGAAACCAGGCGTCAGCGTCGTCCCCGCTCGCCAGGTAATAGGCGAAGCCCTCGACGCGGCACGCCTGGAAATAGGCGCGATAGGCCGCGGCGTGCTGCGGACTGGCTACTTCTATCTTCATCAACGGCTCCTGCGAGACACCGGAAAAATGCAGCTTACAGCGGAGGCGGCGCGCCACCAAGCAAATGGGGCCGCTATCTGTTCATATAGACGGCTGACCGGCGAATTGCTGCGCCAAAATGGAGAAAGACGGCGCGCCACCGGCCAAGGGAGGCCAGCGCGCCGCCGCCAGCTATGCGAAAATGCGAGCCAGAGTCCAACGAGTTTCCCCCATGCGCAACACCCCAAAAGCCATTCTGCTGATGGGCCCCACCGCCTCCGGCAAAACCGGACTGGCGCTGGAGCTGGCCCGCCGCTTTCCCGTCGAAATCGTCAGCGTGGATTCCGCCCTCGTCTACCGCGACATGGATATCGGCAGCGCCAAGCCCTCGACCGGGGAGATGGCCGCTTGCCCGCACCATCTGATCGACATCATCACGCCGCTGCAAAGCTATTCCGCCGCCCAGTTCCACGCCGACGCCAACCGGCTGATCAACGACATCAGCGCCCGCGGCAAGCTGCCGCTCCTGGTGGGCGGCACCATGCTCTACTACAAGGCCCTGCTGGAGGGCTTGTCCGACTTGCCGCAAGCCGACGCGGCCCTGCGCGCCGAACTGGACGTCCAGGCCGCCGAGCAAGGCTGGCCGGCGATGCACGCCAGACTGGCGACGCTGGACCCGATCACCGCCCAGCGCCTCAACCCCAACGACGCGCAACGCATCCATCGCGCGCTGGAGGTATGCCTGCTCAGCGGCCGGCCGATGTCGGCGCTGATCGCGCGCGGCAAGGAGGCCGCCGCGGCTTTCGACTTCCTGCCGCTGGCGCTGGTGCCGGCCGAACGCGGCTGGCTGCATCAGCGCATCGCCCAGCGCTTCGGCATCATGCTGGAGCAGGGCTTTCTGGATGAAGTCAGCGCCATCCGCGCCAAATACCCGGCGCTGACGCTGGATTTGCCGTCGATGCGCTGCGTCGGCTATCGCCAGGCCTGGGAGCATCAGGACGGCCTGTACGGCAGGGACGAATTCATCGAACGCGGCGTCGCCGCCACCCGCCAGCTGGCCAAGCGCCAGCTGACCTGGACGCGCAGCCTGGACGTGATTCCGGTCAACGCCCAGCAGGCGGGACTGCAGGACGCGCTTTGCCGCGCGACGGAGGACTTTCTCGCCGGACAGGCTCCTTCCCCGACGCTGCGTTTCGCCGGCGCATTCTGAGCGCCGGCCAGGCTGAAAACGAAACAGGCCCGCGGTTTTGCCGCGGGCCTGTTTCATGGCGGGGATCGCTTAGCGCGCGGCCACCAGCTTGATTTCCACTTTCCACTCCGGCTTGGCCAGCTTGGCCTGCACCGTGGCGCGAGCCGGCACGTTGCCCGCCGGCACCCAGGCGTCCCAGGCGACGTTCATCGCATCGTAGTCGGCAAGGTCGGCCAGGAAGATGGTGACGTCGACGATCTTGCTCTTGTCCGAATCCAGCTCGGCCAGCAGCGCGTCGATCTGGGCCAGCACGTTTTCGGTCTGGGCGCGGGCGTCGGCTTCGGTGTTTTCCGGCACCTGGCCAGCCAGGAAGATCAGGCCGTTGGTGACCACGGCTTCCGCCAGACGGGCGCCCTGCTTGTGGCGATAAATGCTCATTTCAGTCTCCTGTGGGTGAAGGGGGATCGCCGCCGATTCTAGCGGCAAAGCCGCGCGCTGTCCTACCAGGCCTGCGCCAGGTCGGCGATCAGCGCCGCCTCGCCCTCCACGCCCACCGACAAGCGGATCAGGTTGTCGTGTATTCCCAGCTCGGCGCGGCGCTCGGCCGGAATCGAGGCATGCGTCATCGCCGAGGGCAGGCACACCAGGCTCTCCACCCCGCCCAGGCTCTCCGCCAAGGTAAACAGCTTCAGGCGCGACAGGAAGGCGCGCGTCTCGGCCAGGCCGCCCTTGAGATAGAACGACACCACCCCGCCGTAACCCTGCATCTGCCGGCGCGCCAGCGCGTGCTGCGGATGGCTTTCCAGCCCGGGATACAGCACCCGCTCCACCTGCGGCCGGGTTTCCAGCCAGCGCGCCACCGCCAGCGCGTTGCCGTTGTGGCGCTCCACGCGCAGCGCCAGCGTGCGCAGGCCGCGCAGCACCAGGAAGCTGGGGAAAGCGTCTAGCACCGCGCCCACCGCGTTATGCAGAAAAGCCAGCTGCTCGGCCAGATCCGGACGCGAGCGGCTGGCCACCGCCACGCCGGCCACCACGTCGGAATGGCCGTTCAGATACTTGGTGGCCGAGTGCAGGACGAGGTCGAAACCGAAATCCAGCGGACGCTGGTTGACCGGGGACGCGAAGGTGTTGTCGGCCACGCTGATCAGCCCGAACTCGCGCGCCAGCGCCGCCACCGCCGCCAGGTCGATCAGCTGATTGAGCGGATTGGACGGCGTCTCCACCCACAGCATGCGGGTATTGGGGCGGATGGCGGCGCGCAGGGCCGCGGCGTCGTCGGAGGCGACGTAAGTCACTTCCAGATTGGCGCTGGCCTTGCGCACCTTCTCGAACAGCCGGTAGCTGCCGCCGTACAGGTCGTTGACCGCGATCAGGTGGCTGCCGGCCGGCAAAAGCTCCAGCACGGTGGCGATGGCGGCGAGGCCGGACGGGAAGGCGTAGCCGCGCGCGCCGCCCTCCAGCTCGGCTACCGCTCGCTCCAGCGCCTCGCGCGTCGGGTTTTGCGAGCGGGAATATTCGTAGCCGCTGTGCTCGCCCGGCGCGCTTTGGCGGTAGGTGGAAGTGGCGTAGATGGGCGGCATCACCGCGCCGAATGGGTCTTGATGCGCGCCGGCGGTTACCGACAGGGTATGAAAATCAGTCATCGCGTTTCTTCTTTCTTTCATTCAGTGGCAGGCGTCAGGCCGCGCGCGGCTGGCGACGCCAGAAGGCCAGCAAGTCGGCCTGGGTGATCAGGCCCAGATAGCGCTCGCCGTCGACGATCAGCGCCACGTGGCCATCGTTGAAAACGTGCAGCAAGTCCTGCAGCGAGGCGGCGGGCGACAGGGTGACCACCTGGCTGCTCATCGCGCTTTGCACCGTCTGGCGGAAATTTTCCGGCTCGCCGTGCACCGACAGCAGCAAGTCCCACTCGTCGAGAATGCCCACCACCTTGTCGTCGCGCAGCACCGGCAACTGCGAGATGTCGTGCAACCGCATCCGCTGGTAAACCGCGCTCAGCGCCTCGTCCGGATGGCAAGACACGGTGCTGCCGTCCTCGTGGCGGCGCACGATCAGGTCGGTCAGGCCGCCCAGCTGCGGCAGGCGCAACAAGCCCTGATCCACCAGCCAGTCGTCGTTGTACATCTTGGACAAGTACTTGTTGCCGCTGTCGCACACCAGCGTCACCACCTTCTTGGGCGTGGTCTGGGCGCGGCAGTAGCGCAGCGCGGCGGCCAGCAGCGCGCCGGACGAGGAGCCGGCGAGGATGCCTTCGGCGCGCAGCAGATCGCGGGCGGCGTCGAAGCTTTCCTGATCGCTGATGCGGTAAGCGTGCCTGACCAGACCGAGATCGGCTTGCGGCGGGATGAAATCCTCGCCGATTCCCTCGATCAGCCAGCTGCCGGCGGCCCCGTAGCGGCCGGTTTCCACGTAATCGGCCAGCACCGAGCCCACCGGGTCGGCCAGCACGAACTCGGTAGCCGGCGACTTGGCCCGGAAAAAGCGCGACAGCCCGGTCAGCGTGCCGCTGGAGCCGACCCCGACGACGATGGCGTCCACCTCATGCCCGAGCTGGTTCCAGATCTCCGGCGCGGTGGTGGTTTCGTGCGCCCGCGGGTTGGCCGGATTGTTGAACTGGTCGATGTAGTAAGCGCCCGGCGTCTCGTCGGCGAGGCGCGCCGCCAGGTCCTGATAATACTCGGGGTGGCCTTTGCCGACGTCGGAGCGGGTCAGCACCACATTGGCGCCCAGCGCCTGCAGGTGCAGGATCTTCTCGCGGCTCATCTTGTCCGGCACCACCAGCGTCAGCCGGTAGCCCTTTTGCGCGGCCACCAGCGCCAAGCCCAGGCCGGTGTTGCCGGCAGTGGCCTCGATGATGGTTCCGCCCGGCGCGAGCTTGCCCTCGCGCTCGGCCGCCTCGATCATCGCCAGCGCCACCCGGTCCTTGATCGAGCCGCCGGGATTATGGCTTTCCAGTTTCAGGTACAGCTCGCAGACGCCGGTATCCAGATTGCCCACCTTCACCAGCGGGGTATTGCCGATCAGCGACAGAACGGATTGGTCTTGCATCGCACATCTCCTGGCTAAGCATATTGAAATTGTTTTTCAAAACTTTTGGTTATATTTTGCGCAAAAAAAACCGCCGGCTCACACCTGCGCCGTGGCCTGGATGAAGCTGTAGAAAAACACCAGATCGGGATTGCCGCGCAGCTGGCGCAGTTCGCGGCTCATGGCGGCCACCAGCGCTTCGTCGACGCGCTTGGCCGCGATCAGCTGGTCGGCGGCGGAGAGCAGCAGCTCGCTCCAGTAATCCAGCACCTGCTGGCGGCGATGCGGCTCGCGGCTGTCCAGATGCCAGGTCTTGACCTGGGTCTCCACCTGGCGGAAACCGACGCGCAACAGCATGTTGCCAAGCTTGGCGCCGACGAAGGGGTCGCCGCCCACCGCCAGCTGGTGATCGTTGAAGGCCAGCCAGTACTGCTGCAGATTGGGCGAATACGGCGACAGGAAGAACGAGGCGTTCATCACCTCGGTGGCGTACAACCGCGCGCCCGGTTTCAGCACCCGGCGCGCCTCGGCCAGCACCCGCTCCGGCGACAGCACGTGCTCCAGAATCCAGCACAGGAAAGCGGCGTCGAAACTGGCGGGCGCGAAGTCCAGATCCTCGGCGTCCATGTGCAGCAGTTCGGCCCGCTCTCGCCAGGGCGAGCCTTGCAGCCTTTGCCGCGCCACCGTCAGCTGGCGCTGGCTGAAGTCCACACCGGTGATGTTCAGCTCCGGGTAACGGCGCAGCAGGATTTCCGTCTGCGCGCCCACCCCGCAGCCCACTTCCAGCAGACGCTCGACGCCGGCGAAGTCGACGTCGCGATAGACCATAGATTCGGAAAACCTCGCCTGGCGCACCAGCCGCGCCTGCTCTTCCGCCGAAAAGCCATGAATATAGGGCAGCTCGCCTTGCGGCTCCGCCACTTGCACCACCGACATGCGCCTACCTCGTTTTCGCTATCAAGGACCGGGTCAGTATATTCTTTTTTGTTATTAAATTAACAATCTTGATTTCTTATTTATATATAACAAAACGCGCCGCCAATAAAAAACCACGCCGCGGCGTGGTTGGAAACGAGGGCGAAAAACGCCGGATCAGGCGATGGCGCTGCGCCGCAGACTGGCGGCGAAACGCCGCAGCGCCTCGCTGCCGGACGCCTCTGCTCGAGCGCACCAGTCCTGCAACTCGGCCAGCAACTGCTCGCGGCTGAGGCTGGAGCGTTCCCACAGCCGGGTCAGCTCCTGGCGCATCGTGTAAATGGTGGCCAGCCCCTGGCTTTGGGCCAGCACCTGTTCCAGCAAGGCGCGCTCTTCGGCCGGCGTATCCTTGGCGTCCTGCTTCAGCCACACCTTGATCTTGCGGCGAAAGGTGTCGCGCGACAGCTCCGGCAGGTTCAGCCTGGCCAGTTCGGCGCGGCATTCGGCCTTCAGCTCGCGGGCGTAGCGCGCGGCGATGGCGTAACGGTTGGAGATGATGGCTTGCAGATGCTCCAGATCCAGCTGCGCGCGCGCGCCGTCCTCAACCAGCCGCGGCGCGACCTTGCGCACCTTGGCCAGCCCCAGCGTTTCCAGAATCCGGATGTACATCCAGCCGATGTCGAATTCGAACCACTTGTAGGACAGCTTGGCCGACGTGCCGAAGGTGTGGTGGTTGTTGTGCAGTTCCTCGCCGCCCACCAGGATGCCCCAGGGGAAGATATTGGTGGAGGCGTCCTCGTTCTCGAAGTTGCGATAGCCCCAGAAATGGCCGAGGCCATTGATGACGCCGGCCGCCCAGAACGGGATCCATACCATCTGCACCGCCCAGATGGTGAGGCCTATCGGTCCGAACAGGACGACATCGACGATCAGCATCAGCGCCACGCCCTTGGCGCTGTGCGGGGTGTAGACGTTGCGTTCCAGCCAGTCGTCCGGCGTGCCGTGGCCGAACTTGTCCATGATGGACTGATCCTTGCTCGCCGCGCGATACAGCTCGGCCCCCTGCCACAACACCTTGCGGATGCCCAGCACCTGCGGGCTGTGCGGATCTTCCGCCGTCTCGCAGCGGGCGTGATGCTTGCGATGTATGGCCGCCCACTGTTTGGTGACCATGCCGGTGGTCAGCCACAGCCAGAAGCGGAAGAAATGGCTGGGGATGGGATGCAGGTCCAGCGCGCGGTGCGCCTGGTGGCGATGCAGGAAGATGGTGACCGCGGCGATGGTGACGTGGGTGAGCGCCAGCGCCACCAGGGCGTAGCCCCACCAGGGCAGATCGATCAAGCCGTTGAGCAGGTTCATGTCCGCAACGCGTCCTTGGATTTAGATGGAAAACTCTATTCTATGCGCAAGCCGGCGCCGCGGGGCAATATCGCGGGGGTAACGCATCGCGGCGGGCTTGGTGTACCATAGGGCCTCATTTCACCCTAGTTCAGAAAAAACGCTAGTGTTGCCAAAACGTCGCCTGATCATTGCCGGTGCCACTCTGGGTGGCCTGTTCGTACTGTACGGAGCCAGCAGCTACTGGGCCGGCATCAAGGCCGAGGACACGCTGCAGGAACAGCACAAGATGCTGGCCGGCCTGCCGCTGTTCAAGGTCAAGTCCCACACTTACGAGCGTGGCTGGTTCTCGTCCACCGAAACCACCGAGCTGGTGTTCAATCGCCATTTGTCCGGCCCGTATGAAAGCATGCTGCCGGACAACATGAAGCCCTTGCTGAACGCCACCATCAAGTTCACCAACCACGTCAAGCACGGCCCCTTCCCCGGCATGGCCAGCTTCGATCTGCGTCCGGCGCGCGCGCTGGTCAGCACCGAGTTCGCGATGAGCGACGCCACCCGCAAGACGCTGACGACTTTCTTCGGCGACAAGGAACCGATCACCATCGTCAACCGGCTGGGTTTTGGCGGCGGCGGCGAACTGCACCTGAACGTGCCGGCCTTCGATTACGAAGAAGCGCTGTCCGGCGTCAAGATGAAGTGGAAGGGCTTCGACCTCAAGGTCGATTACGCCAAGGGCTATCAGGAATACAAGGCCGAGGCGCTGTCGCCCGGCTTCCTGCTGGAGGCCGCCAGCAAGGGCCGCGTCGCCTTCGACGGCGTGCTCTACCTGTCCGACATGCGCCCCGGCGCGAGCGGCGTCAAGGTGGGCACCAGCGAGCTGTCGGTCGGCAACGTGCAGCTCAACTCCCGCGAAAGCGTGCCCTACAGCATCAAGCTCAACGAGCTGATCTACCTGATGACCCGCGTGCGCGTCGGCGAGTTCGTCAACCCGTCCGGCGAGTTCAAGCCTTCGCAAGTGGCGCTGAAGAGCTTCAGCTATCAGATCGTCACCAGCGAGCAGGATGAATTCGTCAACACCCGCGGCAAGCTCAACTTCAACGAGCTGAGCGTCAACGACAGCCGCTACGGCCCGATGCGCCTCGACATCTCCGCCAACCATCTGCACGGCCCCACGCTGATCAAGCTGGACCAGGCCATCGGCGCGATTCCGTTCGAAGGCGTGGACCCGGCTCTGCTGCGCAAGCAGTACATCGACACCATCAAGAAGAACGCGATTCCGCTGCTGGAAAACGATCCCAAGCTGATGGTCAACGAGTTCTACCTGAAAATGCCGACCGGCGAAGCCACGCTGCAGGGCACGCTGGGCATCAGCGGCTTCAAGCAGGCCGACCTGAACGACGCGGCGGTCTTCCTCAAGCGCTTCCAGGCCGACGCCAAGGTCAGCCTGCCGCGCCAGACGCTGGAGAACCTGGTGCTGGCGCAAGCCCGCAACCTGTTCACCGTCGACCAGAGCGCCGAGGACCAGCCCAACATGAAGGAAGTGGACGATCTGGCCAAGAGCCTGCTGGACAGCCAGCTGGCGCAGTGGACCAGCGAGCAGTACATCGTCGAGAACAAGGGCCAGCTCTCCACCGAGCTGCACTTCCAGAACGGCAATCTGACCATCAACAAGAAAAAGGTGGCCCTGCCCTGGGAAGAGCCCGACCTGCCGCCGCCGGAGGCTTCGGCTCCCGCGGCCGCCTCGCCCGGCAAATGAACCACGCGCCCCCGCCTCCCGGCGGGGGCTTTGTTTTTGCCGGCGGGAAGCGCCCCGCTCCAGACATGACAATAAAATTAAATCCGGGTTAGAGTATTTGCCTGCCGACTGCCCGGCGCACCCCGAGGGCCTGTTCGAAATCCTTCGCCAATTCATCTAGCGGACAGGCCCCTCGCCCGATAAAGGAACCGCACCATGAGAGCCCGACACCTCGCCGCCGCGGCCGCGCTGCTTGCCGGCGGCGCGCACGCCGCCGACCCTTACCTGTGGCTGGAATCGGTCCAGGGCCAGCAGGCCATGCACTGGGTCAAACAACAAAACGCCGCCACGGTGAAACAGCTGGAAGCCGCGCCGTCGTTCGCGCCGATCAAGCGCGACATCCTGACCATTCTCGACTCACGCGCCCGCCTCCCCGGCATCGAGAAAATCGGCGAGCGCTACTACAACTTCTGGCGCGACAAGGAACACCCGCGCGGCGTCTGGCGCAGCGCGACGCTGGACGAGTACCGCAAGGCCGAGCCGGCCTGGCAAACGGTGCTTGACCTGGACGCGCTGGCCGCCAAGGAAAAGGAAAACTGGGTATGGCAGGGCGCAAGCTGCGTGAAGCCGGAGCAGGACCGCTGCCTGATCCGCCTGAGCCGCGGCGGCGGCGACGCGGCGGTGGTCCGCGAGTTCGACCTCGCCTCGCGCGATTTCGTCGCCGACGGCTTCAACCTGCCCGAAGCCAAGAGCGACATCGGCTGGCGCGACCGCGACAGCGTCTACGTCGCCACCGATTTCGGCCAGGGTTCGCTGACCGATTCCGGCTACCCGCGCATCGTCAAGGAATGGCGGCGCGGCCAGCCGCTTGCCGCGGCCGCCGTCCAGTATGAAGGGCAAAGCGGCGACGTGGCGGTGGGCGCGTACCGCGTCATCACCGGCGGCTACCGCTACGACGTGATCAACCGCGGCGTGAGCTTCTTCAGCAACGAAACGCTGCTGAAAACCGGCGAAAGTTGGCAAAAGCTGGACAAGCCGGACCATGTGGACGTGGAATTCTTCGGCCCCTGGCTGCTGCTGCGGCCGAAGCAGGATTGGCAAACCGGCGAACAACGCTGGGCAGGCGGCTCGCTGCTGGCGATCAAGGCCAGCGACTACCTGGCCGGCAAGCGCGACTTCGTCGCGCTGTTCCAGCCCAGCGCGTCCACCGCGCTGCGGGAAACCACCGCCACCCGGGACACGCTGATCCTGACCGTGCTCGACGACGTCAAGAGCCGGCTGGTGGAATGGAAGGCGACCGACGGCAAATGGGGATCCCGCCAGGTGGCGACGCCGGGCTTCGGCAGCATCAGCGTCAGCGGCGTCGACCCCGATCGCTCCGACGAATACTTCTACACCTTCACCGACTTCCTGACGCCCACCACCCTGTCGCTGGCTCGCGCCGGCAGCGACCTGCGCGAAACGCTGAAGCGGCAGCCGGCTTTCTTCGACCCCGCTCCGTACCAGATCCAGCAATTCTTCGCCCGCTCCGACGACGGCACCCGCGTGCCCTACTTCCTGGTCGCGCGCAAGGACATCAAGCTGGACGGCAACAACCCCACCCTGCTCTACGGCTACGGCGGCTTCGAGGTCTCGCTCACCCCGTCCTACAGCGGCGCGCTGGGCAAGGCCTGGCTGGAGCGCGGCGGCGTCTACGCGCTGGCCAACATCCGCGGCGGCGGCGAATACGGACCGGCCTGGCACGAGGCGGCGCGCAAGCGGCAACGCTTCAAGGCCTACGAGGATTTCTCGTCCATCGCCAGGGATCTCGCCAGCCGCGGCGTCGCCGACGCCCGCCACCTGGGCATCAAGGGCGGCAGCAACGGCGGCTTGCTGATGGGGGTGATGCTGACCAGATACCCGGAACTGTTCCATGCCGTCGTCTGCCAGGTGCCGCTCCTGGACATGAAGCGCTTCAACAAGCTGCTGGCCGGCGCCAGCTGGATGGACGAGTACGGCGACCCGGACAAGGCCGAGGACTGGGCCTACATCAAGCAGTATTCGCCTTATCAAAACATCCGGCGCGGCACACCTTACCCGGCCACCCTGTTCATGACCTCGACGCTGGACGACCGCGTCCACCCGGGCCACGCCCGCAAGATGTTCGCGGCGATGAAGGCCATCGGCGCCAACGTCCAGTACTACGAGCGCACTGAGGGCGGGCACGGCGCCGCCGCCAACCACGAAGAAGAAGCCCGCGTCGCGGCGCTGGAATACGCTTTTCTCTGGCAGCGCTTGCGCTAAGCCGCCCGCGGCAGCAAAACAGCCGGCCACATGGCCGGCTGTTTCCGTCTCCAGCGTCCGCTCAACGCAGGCGGTACTGGGCCAGGATGCCTTGCAACTCGTCCACCTGCTGGTTGAGCAGCTGCACCGCGTCGCTGGTGGCCTGCACGATTTCCCTGGTTTGCAGGGCGTTGCCGGCGATGCCGCTCACCTCGCTGGAGACGCCGGCGCAGCTTTGCTGCTGATCGCTGACGTGGCTGCTGACCGACCCCACCAGCTGCAGCATGGCATCGGCCTGGCGGCGAATGGCGTTCATCGCCTCGCACGCTTCGCCCACCTTGGCCATGCCGGCGGCGACCTTTTGCTCCACGCTCTGAATATCGCCCACGCTGGTTTGCACCTGGGTGCGGATGGACTGCACGATGCGGTCGATCTCGCCGGTGGATTTGCTGGTGCTGTCCGCCAGCTTGCGCACCTCGTCCGCCACCACGGCGAAGCCCCGCCCCGACTCTCCCGCGCGCGCGGCTTCGATGGAAGCGTTGAGCGCCAGCAGATTGGTTTGATCCGCCAGCGATTCGATGACGCCGACGATGTGGGTGATGGCGTTGCTGGACCGTTGCAGCGCATCCAGGCAATCTACGGTCTTGTTCACCGACACCGACACCTCGGTGATCTCGGCCATCACCTGATGCAGCAGCTCGTCGTTCTGCCTGGCGGTGGCGGCCGAATCGCCGGTCAGCTCCCGCGCCTGCTGGCTGCTTTGGGAAATATCCTGCATCGCGTGGTTCAGCCCGCTCAGTTCGCGGTCGATATGCGCCGACGCCCGTTCGCCCTCGACCGCGAAATGCGTCAGCCGCTGCGCGGAGCCGTCCATGCTGCGGCTGGCGTTGAGTATCTTGCCCAGGCACCCCTCCACCTCCAGCATATGGTTTTGCAACACCTCCAGCATGTGATTGAGCGCTTGCGCCGTCCTGGCGGCGCGCGGGCTGCACATTTGCCCCACCCGCTGCGTCAGGTCGAAGGTTTCCGCCACCGAACTGATGGTTTTTTCGATGCGCCTCAAGTCGCGCACTTCCTTGAAGGAGCGGTACTGGCGCATGACCACGAACAGGCTGAACGCCAGCAGCAACAGCCAGATCAGCGCGGCAAACAGCAGGTTGTTGCGGTAATCCTGCCGCAACCCGGACTGCTCCTGCTGCAGCATGGCCGGCGACAGGTAGTAGGCTAGCTTCCAGGGATGGTCGCTGTGCACTTGCAGGACGCGCTCCACCCATTCTCCGCCCTGCTCGCGCGCCAGCGCCGGGTTCTTCAGCAGATCGCCCATTTGCGCGTTGCGCCGGTCAAACACATGAATGCCGCGCGCTTCGTTGCTCAAGGCGAACCATCCCGGCTCGGCCGGCATCTGGAAGCCGGCCTTGGCGGCCTCTTCCTTGTCTTTGGGCGTCAGCACCAGGAACGGCACGCCAAGCAGGGCCGCTTCGAAGGCATTGGCGCGGATGATGGAGGAAATCGCGCCGGAGAAACGGTTGTCCGCGCCGTAAACCGGCACCGAGTACAGAAAGCCGCGGGTATCGTACACATTGCACTGCTTGATCGAGTAATACTGCTTGTTGTCGCAGGTGCGCATGATGGGCGAGGTGGCGGCCGGGATATCGTCCAGCATCTTGAAATCAAAGCGGGGATGCGACGCCTGCAACTACGCCAATTGCCTGGGGAAGTAGGCGTACTCCTCGTCTTCCAGTTCCTTGGGCTTGTCCGGGTCGTGGGATTCCGGCTCGTCCTCGTCCTTGGCGCCGGGCGCCAGCCGCACGGTGTCGAACATGAAAAAGGGCACCTGCCCCTTGGTGTAGTCCAGGCCCAGCATCACCCCGTATACCTCGGACACGCTGGTCCGCGCCGCCAGGTTGTTGAAAATCTGCTGAACCGTCTGGAACGCGTCCGAGGAGAAGCGGTGCGAGGCGACGATGTCCTCTTTTTCGTTCTTGCGGTTGCCGCCGGTGATGCCCCGCACGCTGGGCAACAGGCTGATGGTGCGGCTGTTCTGGTACATGGAATTGAAGATATCTTCGATGACCTGCTGCTTGGCGCTCACCAGCCGGGCGACCTTCTGTTCGACGATTTCCTTGCGCGACGCCTCCAACTGGGCTTCGTAGCCGTGGGTCAGCCAGGCATAGCCGCCCCAGGCCAGCAACAGGAACGCCAGCCCCACCGCGGCCAGGCGGATATACAGAAATCCCTGCACCGTTCCCTGTTCCACCTTGATCATCGTCAGCCACTCCGGACGCGGTATGAAAATGTACTAGCTACGGTATAGTCACGGCTGTCAGCCACAACAAACGCATAGCCGCCCGTCCGCGCGCGCGCCTCCGCCATGAATTCGCCCACCCGCCCCTCGCCGCTTGCCGGGAAAAGCCCGTCAATCCAGCGTCGCGCCCTGCTTTCTGCCAGTGGCGCGCACGCCGTCCACGATGGCATGACCGACCTTGTTTACGTATTACTACCTATCTGGCAAAGCCAGTTCGGCATCAGCTACGCCATGGCCGGCCTGCTGCGCGGTTTGTACTCGGGAACGATGGCCGGCTTGCAGATTCCCGCCAGCCGGCTGGCCAGGCGGCTGGGCCGCGCCGCCACGCTGGCGCTGGGCACGGCGCTGGCGGGACTGGGCTATCTGCTGGCCGGGCAGGCCGGCGGAGCGGCCGGCATCGCCGCGGCCTTGCTGGTCTGCGGCTGCGGCGCCAGCGCGCAGCACCCGCTGGCGTCGGCGCTGGTGGCGGAAACCCACCACGGCGCGGCGTCGCGCCAGGCGCTGGCGCATTACAACTTCGCCGGAGATGTCGGCAAGATGCTGTTGCCCGCGGCCGCGGGCGTGGCGATGAGCTGGTTGAGCTGGCGCGACAGCGTCAGCCTGGTCGGCGGCTTCGGTCTGCTGGCCGCGCTGCTCCTGGCGCTGGCCATTCCCAGAACGACGCATGCGGAAGCGATGCCCCAACGGCCCGAGCGCGAGGCATCCGGCCGCGCGCCGGCCGGCGGCTTCGCGGCGCTGCTCGCCGTCGGCGTCATCGACAGCGCGGTCCGCATGGGCTTTCTGACCTTTCTGCCCTTCATCCTCAAGAGCAAGGGCGCGGGCAGCGCCGGGATCGGCCTGGCGCTGTCGCTGCTGTTCGTCGGCGGCGCGGCCGGCAAGCTCGCCTG
Organism: Xenophilus sp. AP218F; assembly: GCA_002213445.1. Lineage (GTDB taxonomy): Bacteria > Pseudomonadota > Gammaproteobacteria > Burkholderiales > Chromobacteriaceae > Chromobacterium. The sequence continues at coordinate 175,213 of NJIE01000022.1, forward strand.
CGGCTACCTGGGCAACCGGCTGGGCATGTTCAGGACGGTCTGCCTGACCGAGGCGGCCACCGCGCTGGCCATCCTGGCAGCGCTGTGGCTGCCGCTGATGCCGGCGCTGGCCATGCTGCCGCTGCTGGGCGTGGCATTGAACGGCACGTCGTCGGTATTATACGGCGCGGTGCCGGACCTGGTCCCCGCGGCGGCAAGGGAGCGCGCCTTCGCCCGCTTCTACACCGGCACCATAGGCGGCGGCGCGCTCGCGCCCATCCTGTTCGGCCTGCTGGGCGACCATGTCGGCATTCCGCCGGCGATGTGCGTGGTCGCCGCGCTGGCGCTGGCTACCCTGCCGCTGGCCTCGCGCGTGCGACGGGCACTGGCTTAGCGCGCCGCCTCGCCGCCGGCGTTTCGCAACAGCTGGCGCACCCGCTCGGCCGAGGTTTCCAGCCGCGCGTATTCATCCTGCCCCGGCGCGCCCATGCTCACCTCGGGATGGCGAAAGCGCATCGCGCTGGCCACGGCTTCGCGCGCCGAGCTGTGAAATTCGCGACAGCCGGTGGCGCGGCGCAAGGCCGCGATATTGTCGGCGCGCACTCCGGCGCCCGGCATCAGGATCAGGCGCTCGCCGGCCTGCTCCCGCAGGCGGCGTATCGTTTCCGCGCCGGCAAGGGCATTCGCCGCCTGGCCGGAAGTCAGCAGCCGGCCGCAGCCGCTGGCGATGACGTCTTCCAGCGCCCGGCTGGCGTCGCGCGCCACGTCGAAGGCGCGATGGAACGTCACCGCCATGCCGCCGGCCAGCTCCACCAGTTGCCGGGTGCGGGGCAGATCCACCTCGCCGTCAGCGGTGAGCAAGCCCAGCGCCACGCCGTCCACGCCCAGCTGACGGCAAGCCAGCACGTCGCGCCGCATGATTTCGAATTCGTCGTCGCTGTAGAAAAAATCGCCGCCGCGCGGGCGGATGATCACGTGCAAGGCGATGCCCAGCCGCTCGCGCGCCAGCGCGATCATGCCCCACGACGGCGTAGTGCCGCCTTCGATCAGGTTGTCGCACAGCTCGACGCGCCGCGCGCCGCCGGCCTCGGCCGCCAGGCAGGACGCCAGGGTGGCGACGCATACCTCCAGCGCAATGGAGTCATTCATGGCTGAAAAGTCTCATATACATTAAAAACCGGCCACCATTTTCAAGAAAACAGCACAGTCTGCCAACGACATTCACCGCAAATAGCTTAAAGCGTACAATGTCGCCATTCCCGCCGTTGGACGCCGCCATGTCAAAACCGCTGCTGTTTGCCCTGCCCGCCCTGTTGGCCGCCAGTTTCTCGCTGCCGGCCGCCACCGTCACCACCTTCAGCCCGCAAGGAGAAGTGCGGACCGTTCATCAGGTGCGCGCCAGCTTCGGCGGCAGCATGGTGGCGCTCGGCGACAGCCAGGCCGCCGCGCCGTTCAGCTGGAGCTGCAAGCTCAAGGGCAACGGCCATTGGGTGGACGACCGCACCTGGGTGCTGGACCTGGCCGACCCCTTGCCGGCCAATACCGACTGCCGCTTCACCCCCAGGCCCGGCCTGAAGGATAGGCAAGGCAGTCCGGTAAGCGGCGGCCTGAGCTTCCGCTTTTTCAGCGGCCCGCCCAGCATTCGCGACATCTGGCCGCAAGGCGGCCTCATAGAAGAAGACCAGGCTTTCGCGCTGCGGTTCAACGGCCCCGCGCCGCGTCTGGACAATCTCTACTGCCAATCCTCCAGCCTGTCGGAGCGGATTCCGGCGCGGGCGCTGGCCGCCGCCGATCGCGCCGCGCTGCTCAAGCACCTGAAGCTGGAAACCCAGGCCGCCCAGGTCGCCACCGTGCGCTGCGCGCAGCGCCTGGCGCCGGACAGCAAGCTGACCGTGGTCAACCTGCGCGGCGCCGGGACGCCGGACCGGGAGGTGTTCCATGTGCGCCCGCCCTTCACCGCCAGCCTGAGCTGCCAGCGCGAAAACGCCAAGGGCGCCTGCATTCCGTTCACGCCGATTTCGGTGCGCTTCAGCACCCCTGTGCCGGAAAAAACCGCGCAAGCCATCCGCCTGCGCGGCGCGGGCTTCGAGCGCGCGCCGGAAGCCGCCAACAACCGCGGCCGAGGGCTGGACAGCATCACCTTCGCGCCGCCCTTTCCGCCGCGCGCCGAGCTGACGCTGGCGCTGCCCGCCGGCTTCAGCGACGAAACCGGCCACGCCCTGAGCAATGCCGCACGCTTCCCGCTGCCGGTGCGGATCGCCGACGCCTCCCCTCTGGTCAAGTTCGCGGCCGCCCCGTTCGGCATCATCGAATCCGGCGCGGACGCGGCGCTGCCGCTCACCCTGCGCGGGGTGGAGGCCAGGCTCGACGTGAAATCGGTGCAACTGGGCGGCCAGGCCTTGCGCATCGGCGACGACGCCCGCATGCAAAGCTGGCTGAACAAGGTGATCCGCTATCACGAAACCAGCCTGCCGCTGGGCAAGGACGGCAAGGGCGTGGAAAGCCGCCGGCTGTCGCTGCTCAAGGGCGAGCGCGAGGCCCAGCCGCTGCGCCTGCCGGCGACGCCGGACAAGAGCGGCAAGTGGCCGTTCGAGGTCGTCGGCATCCCGCTGCCCAAACCCGGGCTGTACGTGGTGGAAGCCTCGTCGCGCCTGCTCGGCAAATCGCTGCTGGGCAGCAACCAGCCCATGTACGTGCGCACCGCGGCCCTGGTCACCAATATGGCCGTGCATTTCAAGAAATCGGCTGAAAACTCGGCGGTGTGGGTCACCACGCTGGATCAGGCCAAGCCGGTGCCGGGCGCGCAAGTGCGCGTCTACGACTGCAAGGGCAACGAGCTGTGGAACGGCAAGACCGACGCCCGCGGCGTAGCCGCCATCAACAGCATCCTGCCGCCGGGCAATTGCGACGGGGAGTCGCTCTCCGGCCTGTTCATCACCGCCCGCGCCAAGGACGCGCGCGGCGACGACGACGTGTCTTTCGTCCGTTCCAGCTGGAACCGCGGCATCGAAACCTGGCGCTTCCCCTTCCCCACCCAGTGGGGCGACAGCCCGGCCATCCAGGCGCACACCATCCTGGACCGCCCGCTGTTCCGCGCCGGTGAAACGGTGTCGATGAAACACCTGCTGCGCATCCGCGGCGGCCAGGGCCTGTCTCTGCTCAAGCCCGGCCAGCTGCCGCAACAGCTGCGCATCGTCCACGACGGCAGCGGCGACGAAATCACGCTGCCGCTGCAATGGCGCGCCGGCCGCTACGCCGAAAGCAGCTACGCGCTGCCCAGGGAGGCCAAACTCGGCGAATACACGCTGTATCTGGAACGCAAGGCCAGCCGCGGCAAGGATGACCAGGACAAGCCGTCCAGCCCGGAACTGGACGGTTACTCGCTCAGAAGCGGCGGCTTCCGGGTGGAAGAATTCCGGCTGCCGGTGATGACCGGCCGCCTCTTCGCCGGCAAGGACGCCAATATCGCCCCCAAATCGCTGCCGCTGGGCGTATCGATGTCCTGGGGCAACGGCGGCCCGGCCAAGAACTGGCCGGTGGAAGTCAGCGCCATGCTGGCGGACAGCTACGGCCGCAACGCCGGCTATGAGGCGTTCAGCTTCTCGCCGCCGCAAGCCGCGCGGGAATCCCGCGACGCCAGCCTGGACGGCAAGGTGCTGCTGAACAAGGCAGCCGTGCAGCTGGACGCCAACGGCAACGGCCGCGCGCTGGTGGAGGCCCTGCCCAAGCTCGACCGCCGCTACGATCTGGTGACGGAAGCGGCCTACCGCGACCCCAACGGCGAAGTGCAAACCCTCAGCCGCCGCATCGCGCTGTGGCCCTCCGCCCTGCAAGTCGGCATCAGCGTGGACAGCTGGATCAGCTCCGGCCGCGCCATGACGGTGAAGGCGGTGGTGCTGGACACCGCCGGCAAGCCGCAGGCCGGCAAGAAGGTGGACATCCGTCTGCGCGCCCACCGCTACCTCTCCAGCCGCAAGCGCCTGGTGGGCGGCTTCTACGCCTGGGAGCACAGCGAAGAGAGCGAGGACAAAGGCAAGATCTGCAGCGGCGAGAGCGACGCGCGCGGCCTGGTGCTGTGCGAGGTCAACCTCAAGGAAGCCGGCGATATGGAATTGATCGCCAGCGCGAGCGACGACAAGGGCAATCTGGCGCAAGGCTCGCAATCGGTATGGGTCAGCCGCCACGACGAACTGTGGTTCGACGTGGACAACAACGACCGCATCGACATCCTGCCGGAAAAAACCAGCTACCAGCCGGGCGAAACCGCCCGCTTCCAGGTGCGCATGCCCTTCCGCAAGGCCACCGCCTGGGTGGCGATAGAGCGCGAAGGCATCGTCGAAACCCGCGTGGTGCAGCTGGAAGGCAAACAGCCGGTGATCGAACTCAAGGTCGAGCCGGGCTGGACGCCCAACGTCTATGTTTCGGTGCTGGCCGTGCGCGGCCGCTTGCGCGACGTGCCCTGGTATTCCTTCTTCACCTGGGGCTGGAAAACTCCCGGCGAGTGGTGGGACGCTTACTGGAACGAAGGCAAGGACTACGTTCCACCCAGCGCCACGGTCGACCTGTCGCGCCCGGCGTTCAAATACGGCGTGGCGGAAATCCGGGTAGGCGACGCCGCCAAGCGCCTGCAAGTCAGCGTCAGCCCCGCGCGCAAGAACTACGGCATCCGCGAAACCGCGGAGGTGGCGATCCAGGTCAAGCTGCCCAACGGCAAGCCGGCCCCGGCCGGCACCGAAGTCGCCTTCGCCGCGGTGGACGAAGCGCTGCTGGAGCTGCAACCCAACGCCAGCTGGCAGCTGATGGACGCCATGTACCAGCGCCACAGCTACGGCGTGGAAACCGCCACCGCCCAACTGGAAGTGGTGGGCAAGCGCCATTACGGCCGCAAATCGCTGCCGCCGGGCGGCGGCGGCGGCAAAGCGCCGACGCGCGAGCTGCTGGACACCCTGCTGACCTGGCAGCCGCGCGTGACGCTGGACGCCAACGGCAGCGCCCGCGTCAAGGTGCCGATCAACGACGCCCTCACCCGCTTCCGGCTGCTGGCCGCCGCCGACGCGGGCGGCGACCTGTTCGGCAGCGGCGAAGCCGGCTTCAACGTGGTGCAAGACCTGCAACTGTCCTCCTCGCTGCCGCCGATGGCGCGCGAAGGCGACCAGCTGCAAGCCGGCGTCACCGTGCGCAACGGCGGCGAGCGGCCGCTCAAGATCAGGGTGCAAGCCGGCGCGCCCGGCCTGCCGGCGCTGCCGGCGCGCGAAGTTTCCCTGCCGCAGGGCGAAGCGCGGCTCATCGCCTGGCCGGTGACGGTGCCCAACGACGCGCGCGAACTCAAGTGGACCTTCAGCGCCCAGGAGATCGGCGGCAAGGCGGCCGACAAGCTGGCCGTCAGCCAGACCATCGAAGCGGCGGTGCCGGTGACGGTGGAACAGGCCACGCTGCAACGAGTCGCGCCGCAGCTGGCCATCCCGGTGGCGCTGCCGCCCGGCGCGATGCCGGGCCGCGGCGGCGTGCGCGTCAGCCTGCAAGCGCGGCTGGGGGACGAGCTGCCGGCAGTGAAGCGCTGGTTTGAAGACTATCCCTACGTTTGCCTGGAGCAGCGCGGTTCGGTGGCGCTGGGCCTCGCCGACGCCGCGCGCTGGCGGCAACTGATGAGCGAGCTGCCGCTGTATCTGGACAGCAGCGGCCTCGCCGCCTACTTCCCGCAGGCCGAGGGCGCGCCCGACCGCGGCAGCGACGTGCTCACCAGCCACCTGCTGGCGGCGGCCGACGAAGCCGGGGCGGCCATTCCCGACGCCCAGCGCGGCAGGTTGCTGGACGGCCTCGCCGCCTTCGCCGAAGGGCGCCTGAAGCGCGAGTTGCCGATCGGCCGCCAGGACGCCGACGCGCGCCGTCTGGCGGCGATGGAGGCGCTGTCGCGTTACGGCCGCTTCCGCCCGGCCATGCTGGACGTGCTGGAACTCAATCCGCAAAAAATGAGCACCGCCATGCTGGTGGACTGGCTGTCGCTGTTGAACCGCGCCGCCGACATCCCGCAACGCGCCGCGCGCCGCGCCGAAGCCATCAACCTGCTGCGCGCCCGGATGACGTACCAAGGCACGCGGCTGGGCTTCAGCACCGAAGGCGCCGACAACGCCTGGTGGCTGATGGGCAACGGCGACGTCAACGCCGCCAAGCTGCTCCTGGCCGCGCGCCAGCTGCCGGAGTGGCAGGCCGACCTCCCGCGCCTGCTCACCGGCCTGCTCGCCCGCCAGCAAAAAGGCCATTGGCAGACCACCACCGCCAACCTGTGGGGCGCGCTGGCGGTCAGCCAGTTCTCCAAACAGTTCGAAACCGTCGCCGTGGCGGGCGAAACCCGCGCGCAGCTGGGCGAGGCCAGGCTGCAAACCGGCTGGCCGCAAACCGGCGTCAAGACGCTGGGCCTCCTGCCCTGGCCGGCCAAGGGCCAGGACACGCTCAAGCTGACCCATGCCGGCGCGGGCGCGCCGTGGGCCACGCTGCAGGTAGAGGCCGCCATCGCGCTCAAGACGCCGCGCAACGCCGGCTACAGCATCAGGAAGACGCTCACGCCGGTCAGCCAGAAAACCGCCGGCCAGTACCAGCCGGGCGACGTGATCAAGGTGACGCTGGAGGTGCAGGCGCAAAGCGACATGAGCTGGGTGGTGGTCAACGACCCGATCCCGGCCGGCGCCAGCATCCTCGGCGGCGGCCTGGGCCGGGATTCGGCCATCGACGCCGCGCCGGCCGGCGGCGGCGACTACGCTGACTACGTCGAGCGCCGCTTCTCCGGCTACCGCGCCTATTACAGTTACGTGCCGCGCGGCAAGCTGAAGACGGAATACACGCTGCGCGTCAACACCCCCGGCGTCTACAAGCTGCCGCCGACGCGGGTGGAAGCGCTGTACGCGCCGGACGTGTTCGGCATGTCTCCCAACCCGGCGTTCAAGGTTGTCGATGGCCGCTAAACGCAATATCGCGGCCTGGGCCGCGCTGGCCTTGCTGGCCGCGCCGGCGCTGGCCCAGCCGAGCTTCCAGCAAGTGAAGGCCGAATGGCGGCCTTCGGACGCGGTCATCCTCGACCGCCAGGGCCGGCCGCTGCAACGGCTGCGGGTGGACAAGCAGGCGCGGCGGCTGGACTGGGTCAGCCTGGCCGACACCTCGCCCGCCTTCCGCCATGCGCTGGTGATGTCCGAGGACAAGCGCTTTTACCAGCACAGCGGCGTGGATTGGTCGGGCGCGGCGGCGGCGGCCTGGGGCAATCTGTGGAACAACCGCACCCGCGGCGCGTCCACTTTGACCATGCAGCTGGCCGGCCTGCTCGACGACGACCTCAAGGCCGCGCCCGGCGGGCGCAGCCTGTGGCAGAAGATGGGCCAGACCTGGTCGGCGAGCTATCTGGAACGGCACTGGACCAAGGCGCAAATCCTGGAGGCCTACCTCAACCTGGTGGGTTTCAAGGGCGAACTGGTGGGCCTCTCCGCGCTGTCCTCGACGCTGTTCGGCAAGCTGCCGGCAGGGATGGACCTGGAAGAATCGGCCATCGCCGTCGCCCTGGTCCGCGCCCCCAACGCCGCGCCGGAGCGGGTGGCCGCCCGGGCCTGCCGCATCCTGCAGGACATGCGCCAGCCGCGCAATTGCCAGGCGCTGACGGCGCGGACCTACCAGGCGCTGGCCAGAAGCCGCGCCGCCAACCCGCTGGCGGAGAACTTCGCGCCGCACTTCGCGCTGAAGCTGCGGCAGCGCCAGACGCTGGCCGCCGGCAGCCGGGTGCGCAGCACCCTGGACCTGCCCTTGCAGCGCTTCGCAGCCTCGCTGCTGCGCCGGCAACTGGCCGCGCTGTCGCAACGCAATGTGCAGGACGGCGCGCTGATCGTGCTGGACAACGCCAGCGGCGACATCCTGGCCTGGGTAGGCTCCAGCGGGCAAGGGCTGTCCAGCGCCGCCGAAGTGGACGGCGTCACCGCCCTGCGCCAGGCCGGCTCCACTCTCAAGCCCTTCCTCTATCAGCTGGCGCTGGAAAAGCATTATCTCACCGCGGCGTCGCTGCTGGACGACAGCCCGCTGGACCTGCAAACCGGCGCCGGCCTCTACGCGCCGCAAAACTACGCCAAGGATTTCAAGGGCCTGGTGTCGGCGCGCACCGCGCTGGCCTCCTCGCTCAACGTGCCGGCCGTGCGCGCCATCGAGATGGTGGGCCCCGGCGCGCTGCGCGACCGCTTGGCGCGGCTGGGCTTCTCCAGCCTCAACCAGGATGGCGACTACTACGGCTACAGCTTGGCGCTGGGCTCGGCGGACATCCGCCTCTACGATCTGGCCAACGCCTACCGCACGCTGGCCAACCAGGGCATGGCAAGCCCGGCGCGCTGGACGCTGGGCGAAGCCCGCGTCCCGGCGCAGCGCCAGCTCAACGCCGCCAGCAGCTTCATCATCGCCGACATCCTGTCCGACCGCGCCGCCCGCGCCCGCACCTTCGGTCTGGAGAGCGCGCTGGCCACCCGTTACTGGAGCGCGGTGAAAACCGGCACCAGCAAGGACATGCGCGACAACTGGGCGGTGGGTTTCTCGCGCCGCTTCACCGTGGCGGTCTGGGTCGGCAACGCCAGCGGCGAGCCGATGTGGGACGTCTCCGGCATGCACGGCGCGGCCCCGGTGTGGCAAGCGCTGCTGGACCGCGCCCAGCAAGGCGCGCCGGCCTCGCTGCCGCCGCCCGCCCCCGCCGGCTTGGTCCGCCAGACGGTGCGCTACAGCGGCAACGCCGAAGCGCCGCGCCAGGAGTGGTTTCTGGCCGGCACTCAGCGCGCGCTGATCGTAGCCGAGCGCGGCGGACAGGCGGCGCAGACGCCGGGCATCGCCTCTCCGGTGGACGGCAGCGTGTTCGCGCTGGATCCGGACATTCCGCCGGCCAATCAGCGGCTGGCGCTGCGCGCGCGCGGCGTGAGCAAGCCGCAGTGGTGGCTGGACGGCAAGCGGCTGGGCGGCGGCGCGACGCTGGCCTGGTTTCCGTGGCCCGGCAAACACCAGCTGGAGCTGCGCGACGGCCAGGGCAAGCTGGTGGACAAGGTCCGGCTGGAAGTGCGCGGCGCCAGCTTGCGCCCGCCAGGCAAGCGTTGACATCGCTGCGGTTGCCGCAATGCAGCAAAAATCGGCCGGCGACCGTTGCCAAGGCGGAAAACTGCCAGTAAATTCAGTAATCGGGTTTTGTAATTTGACAACATCGACTCATCGCCATAAGAGAGCCGCGCCATGACCTTGCTGACTCTGCCCCGCGGCAAGCACGCCGGCTTGCACATCCGCCCGCGCTGGCCATCGCGCCACGTCCGGGTGGATTCGCAAGCGCTGGTCACGCTGCAAACCGTTCAAGCGCAACTGCCGCCGGAAATCGACCTGATCCTGACCCGCGGCTTCGAGGCCGCGCCCGGCGGGCTGGGTCGCGCCCGCGTCGGCTTTCGCGCCATCGGCGCGCGGCTGTTCCGCTGGTGCTATCCGCGAAGAGCGGCGGAGATCGGCGAGATCTTCGGCAGCAACGGCCACGACGTGGACGGCACGCATCTCGACGTTTCTTTCCGCCTGCACGGCCGCCGGGTGCGCCTGTTGCCGCTGGGCGTGTTCACCCCGCCGCGCTGGCAGCAGCATCGTCGCCGCCGTTACGGGCCCGCGCTGGAACAGGTGCAGGCCGCCCTGCTTACCCACGGCTTCCGGCTGCACGCCAACGCCACCGAAAGCCTGCAGATTCATTGCGACTGGAAAAGCGGCCGCTGAAGGCGGTTTTGCCCAGCCCATTGTTTCCACGCGGACTTTTACACGTGAATTCAATGCGCGATTTATGGCAAGACGCTGTCAATAATGCTTATAACTGAATCTGTGGACGCCTGTAACAGCCCCTTTGCCTGACACTCAGGCGCATTTCCGACCCGCGTCCCGCCGCGATAGGGAGCGGACCATCCATGTCTTGCCATATTCTGATCGTCGAAGACAGCCCTTCCCAACGGGAAGCGCTGGCCGCGCTGTGCCGGGTGATTCCCGGCGCGGAGGTGCTGGAGGCATCCGACGGTCGCTGGGCGCAACTGATCGCCCAACAGCAGCCCAAGCTGGACCTGGTCATCACCGACATCAACATGCCCGGCATGGACGGCATCGAACTGGTGCAGGCCTTGTCGCACATGGTGAAGCTGCCGGCGCTGCTCTTCCTGAGCGGCCACGTGCCGGAGCTGCTGGACAATTGCGCGCTGGCCGCCGAGCAACTGGGCTTCGCCCACTGCGGCAGCATGGCCAAGCCTATCGATCCGGACCGGTTTCTGGAGCAGGTCAGCCACCTGCTGGAAGCCCACCGCGAACAACGCGGGCCGGAGATCGCCATCCCGCTCACCGACATCATCACCGGCCTGGCCCACAACCAGTTCTGCGCCTTCTACCAACCCATCTTCAACCAGCACAACGCCCAGGCGGAGCAGGTGGAAGCGCTGGCGCGCTGGCATCATCCGCAGCACGGCCTGCTCGGCCCCGGCTATTTCATCGACCGGCTGGAACACGAAGGCGCCATCCTGCTGCTGACCCGCCGCATGGTGCAGACCAGCCTGGACCTTCTGGCCGGCAACCCCTGGGCGCGGCATTTGCGGGTGTCCATCAATCTGTCGCGGCAATTGCTGCATGAGCGGGAGTTCTTCGACTGGCTGCTGCGCGAGATCGAACTGCGCGCGATCTCGCCCAACCAGATCGTGCTGGAGATCACCGAGACGCTGGCCTTCCACAATCTGGGCAACACGCTGGCCTCGCTGTTGCGGATGCGGATGCGCGGGCTGGAATTGTCGCTGGACGATTTCGGCACCGGCCATACCAATATGGAGCACCTGCGCAACCTGCCGCTGACCGAGCTGAAGCTGGATCGCAGCCTGATTCTCGGCATCCATCGCGACAGCCGCAGCCAGAGCATACTCAACGGCATCGTCCAGATCGGCCGCGAGCTGTCGCTGCGCATGGTCGCCGAAGGCATAGACAACAGCGGCGACCTGAACTACCTGCAGACCCACTATCCGGACCTGGCGCTGCAGGGGTTTCTGCTCTGCCCGCCGATCGCGCCGGGCAGCCTGGCCGCCCACTTGTCCTGGCAGCCGAACAACCGTTCCGCCTCGGCCTGATCAGGCCCGGGACAAGGGCGGCAGGCGTCTGAGCCAGCAGGCCATGGCAAGCAGCGCCAGCAGGCAGGCGGCCAGCACCTCGGCCACGCCTTGCCAGCCGCCCCTTCCCCACATCAGGCCGGACAGCGAGCCAATCAGGCTGGAGCCCAGGTAATAGGCGGTCAGATACAAGGCCGACGCCAGCGCTCGCCCCTCCCTCGCCCGCAAACCCACCCAGCTGCTGGCCACCGAATGCCCGGCGAAAAAGCCGAAGGTGAACAACGCGATGCCCAGCGTCAACAGCCACACCCGGTCGCTCAGAGTCAGCAACAAGCCCAGCAGCATGGCGACGACCATCAGCCACAGCACATTGCGCCGTCCCAGCCGATCGGCCAGCTTGCCCACCCAGGCGGACGCCCAGATGCCCACCACGTAGAGTGAAAACACCAGCCCCAACAGGCTCTGGCTCATATTGAACGGCGGCGCCAGCAGACGGAACGCCAGGTAGTTGTACAGGCTGACGAAGCAACCGGAGAGCAGGAAGGCGGACAAAAACAGCCAGGGCAGGCCGGCGTCGCGCAACAACCCGGCCAGCTCGCGCCGCATCCGGCCCAAATCGTGCGCCCGCGGCTGAAAATGACGCGAAGGCGGCAAGCTGCGCCAGAACAGCCAGGCCCCGGCCGCGCCCAGCAGGCCCAATAGCAGCACCGCGCCGCGCCAGCCGAAATGGTCGGCCAGCAAGGAGGCGATGAAGCGGCCGCTCATCCCGCCCAGGGCGTTGCCGGCGATGTAGAGCCCCATCGAGTGCCCCAGCGATTTGCCGTCCACTTCCTCGCTCAGATACGCCATCGCCACCGCCGGCAAGCCGGCCAGCACCACGCCGAACAGCGCCCGCAGCTGCAGGAACTGGCCGAAGCCGGCGACAAACGCCGACAGCAACATCAGCAAGGCGCCCAGCGCCAGCGCGCCGTTCATCAGCGCGCGGCGGCCGAAGCGGTCGGCCAGCAAGCTGGCCGGAATCAGGCTCAGCGCCAGCGCGCCGGTGGAAACCGACACCACGCCGCTGGCCGCCGCCGGCGTCAAGCCGAAATCCTGGGCGAACTGGGGCATCAAGGGCTGGGTGCCGTACAGCATGGCGAAGGTGCAGAAACCGCCGGCGAACATCGCCAGCGCGGTGCTTTTGAATTCGCGGGTGCCGGACTGCAGTTTGACGGCGGGAGCGGCGAGCGGCGCGGCGACCGCGCAGCTGGAAGACTCGGGAGGCATGGCTGACAACCAGACAAATACACAATGGCTATCAGCTTAGGCTTGGCGATAACGCCAGTCCAATATATATTTCAATGCCAATCCATACTTTAAAAGTATTGAAATGGAACTCCGCCACCTGCGCTACTTCGTGGCCGTCGCCGAAGAGCTGCACTTCACCCGCGCCGCGCAGCGGCTGCACATCGGGCAGCCGCCGCTCAGCCAGCAGATCCAGGCGCTGGAGGCCGAACTGGGCGTCAGCCTGTTCCGCCGCCATCCGCGCAAGGTGGAACTCACCGCCGCCGGCCAGCAATTCTTGCCGCGCGCGCGCCAGATTCTGGCCGACGCCGCCGCCGCGGCGGAAGCGGCCCGGCGCGCGGCGCGCGGCGAAAGCGGCGAGCTGCGGCTGGGCTTCACCTCCTCGCTGCCGCTCACCCCCATCCTGCACCACAGCCTGCAGCACTATCGCCAGGCTTACCCCTCCGTTCGGCTCACGCTCCGGGAAATGTTCACCGCCGGCCAGTTCGCCGCGCTGGAAGCCGGCCAGCTGGACGTCGGCTTCGTCCGCTTCAACGGCCCCGCGCCCAGCGACGCCCTCTGCGTGGAAGAACTGCACCGCGACCGGCTGCGCCTGGTGGTGCCGCGCGAGCACCCGCTGGCCGAGGCCGCCGGCGTCCATATCGCGCAACTGGCGGAAGAAAGATGGATAGCCTATCCGCAGGAAGCCGGCTCGGGCCTCAACGCCGTCATCCGCCAGCTGGCGCGGGACAGCGGCATCGTCCTGCGATTGGCGCAAGAAGCGGGAGAAGCCATCACCCAGATCGGGCTGGTGGCGGCCGGCGCGGGCATCGCCATTTTGCCCTCGCCGCTGGAGTGCGTGCAGATTCCGGCGGTGCGCTACGTGCCGCTACTGGACGCCGACGCCTATCTGGCCATGGGCGTGGCGACGCGCGCCGGCGACGAGTCGCCGCTGGTGGCCAACTTCTTGCGCCAAGTGCGGCCCTAGCGGCCGCCGCTGACGTCGAGCAGGCTGCCGGTGCAGAACGAGGCCGCGTCGGACAACAGCCAGACGATGGCCGCCGCCACTTCCTCCGGCTCGCCGCCGCGCTGCAAGGGCACGCCGGGGGCCAGCCGCACCACCCGGCCCGCCTCGCCGCTGCTTTCGTGGATGTCGGTATTGATCAGGCCGGGCCGCACCGCGTTGACGCGGATGCCGTCGGCGGCCGCTTCGCGCGCCAGGCCCACGGTCAGGGTATCGACCGCGCCCTTGCTGGCGGCGTAATCGATGTATTCGCAGGCCGAACCCAGCCGCGAGGCGGCGGAGGAAACATTGACGATGGCCCCGCCGCGGCCGCCGCGCTCCCGCGCCATGCGCCTGACCGCTTCGCGGCAACACAGGATGACGCCCAGCACGTTGACGCGCAGCACCCGCTCCACCCGTTCGGCGTCGAAATCCGCCAGCCGGCTGATCGGCGCGGTGACGCCGGCGTTGTTGACCAGCCCGTCCAGGCGGCCGAAGCGGCGATCCACCTCGTCGAACAAGCGCAGCACGTCGATTTCGCGGCCCACGTCGGCCTGAAACGTCGCCGCCTCCGCGCCCTCCGCCTCCAGCGCGCGGCGCATCCGCTCGGCGCTGGCTTCGTCCCGGCGATAACTGAGCGCCAGCTTCCAGCCGGCAGCCGCCGCGGCTCGGGCAGTGGCGGCGCCGATGCCGCGCGTGCCGCCGGTAATCAACAACACCTTGTCCGACATGCCCTACCCCTTGCGCAAGAACTGCTGGTTCCAGCGGGCGCGCGCGGCGCGCGCCTCGCCGAACATGGCTGACAGCGCCGCCGCATCGCCCTGCTCCAGCCACTGGCGCAAGCGCGCGAGGCCGGCCTGGTAGCGGCCCAGCTCGTCAAGCAGCGCCTCGCGGTTGGCCAGACTGATGTCGCTCCACATTTCCGGGTGGCTGCCGGCGATGCGGGTGAAATCGCGAAAACCGGTGGCGGCGAAATCGAAACAGCGCTCGGCGTCGCCCTTGGCCGCCACCATGTCGACGTAGGCGAAAGCCAGCAGGTGCGGCAAGTGGCTGACGGCGGCGAACACCGCGTCGTGGTCGGAGGGACTCATAGCGTGGATCTCTGCCCCGCAGGCCCGCCACAGGGCCGCGACGCGCTCGGCGGCATCCGGCAGGGTTTCCGGCAGCGGCGTCAGCACCACGCGGCGGTTTTCGTACAGCCCGTACTGGGCGGCGGCGGAGCCGGACAGATCGGAGCCGGCGATGGGGTGGCCGGGCACGCAATAGGGCAGCTGCCCCGGCAAGTGCCGGCGAAACAACGCGGCGACATCGCTCTTGGTGCTGCCGGCGTCGGTGACGATGGCCTCTGGCCGCAGCTTGCCGGCCATGGCCTGCATCAGCCGCCCCATCTGGCCTACCGGCGCGGCCAGCAGCACCAGGTCGGCGCGCGCGGCCGCCTCGGCGATATCCTGGCCGATTTCATCCACCACGCCCAGCTCGCGCGCGCGCTGCAGATTCTCCAGCGTGCGGCCGACGCCGATCACGCGCCGCACCAGGCCGGCGCGCTTGAGCGCGAGGGCGAACGAACCGCCGATCAGCCCCACGCCAGCCACCACCAAGGTGTCGATTCCCTGCTGCACCTGCATCCCCCTGTCCATCGCCGCAAAAACGGGCCGAAGGGCTATCATAAGCGATTTTATGCTGCCGGCCAGCCGCCCGGGGCCGCAAAACGGGAAATCATGCGCTACAGCCTCTATTGCTACTTCAAGATCGACGCAAGCCAAACCGACCCGCTCCCGCGCCTGCGCGCCTTGCAGGCCGAGCTTGCGGCCGGCGGCGCGCAAGGGCGCCTGCTGCGCCGCAAGGACGACGCCGCCACCTGGATGGAGGCGTACGAGGATATCGCCGACTGGCAAGCTTTCCGGCGGGAATGGCTGGCGGCCAGAGCGCGCCACGGCCTGGACGCCCTGCCCTGCCACGAAGAATGGTTCCAGCCGCTGACGCCGGACGAGGCGTAAAGAAAAAGGCCGGACTCTGTCCGGCCTCAAGTTAGATTCGAGTTCCCCTCCGGCCGCCTCGCGGCGGCCGGCAAGATACGCCGACTATACACAGCCTGCGCGGCAAGACAAAGGCCATGCGCTTATATCCAAAGCACTCAGCCTCGCTGCACCGCCGCTTCCGCCGCGGGCTGCGCCTGCCGGCCCATGATCTTGTCCAGCCACAAGGCGATGGCGCCGTCGCCGGTCACATTGCAGGCGGTGCCGAAGCTGTCTTGCGCCAGATACAAGGCGATCATCAGGGCGAGGCTGGCCTCCGGGAAATGCAGCATGCTGGCCAGGATGCCCAGCGCCGACATCACGCCGCCGCCCGGCGCGCCCGGCGCGGCCACCATGGTGACGCCCAGAAGCAGGATGAACGGCAGCATCACGTCCCAGCCCGGCACGCTCAGGCCGTTGCTCATCAGCATCACCGCGGTGGCGCAGGTCACCAGCGTGATGGTGGAGCCGCACAGATGGATGGTGGCGCACAGCGGCATCACGAAATTCACCACCGGGCTGGAAACCTTCATGCTGCTGGCCGAGCGCAGCGCCACCGGGATGGTGGCGGCGGACGACATGGTGCCCAGCGCGGTGAGATAGGCCGGCAGCATGGCGCGCAGCAGCGTCAGCGGATTGCGGCCCTGGGCCGCGCCGGTGCCGGCATACAACATCGCCAGCCACAGCCAGTGCATGACGATGGCCAGCACCAGCACCACGCCGAAAGTGCGCAGCGTGGCGAACACGGTGCCCGCCGCGGCCATTTCCGCAAACACGCTGGCGATGTACAGCGGCAGCATCGGCACCAGCACGCGGGAGAGCACCAGCTCCACCACGTCCTTGCCCTGCTCCACCACTTCCCGCAAGCGCGCGGCGCCGGTCACGGCGATGCCGAGACCGAAGACGAAGGCCAGCATCAGCGCCGTCATCACATCGAACAGCGGCTTGATTTCCAGCTTGAACAGCGGCTCGATGGCGGCGGCGCCGGCCACGGTCTGCACATTGCTGTCTATCAGCTGCGGCAACACATTGGAGGCGACGGCGAACGCGGCCGCGCCGGAGAGAATGGTGGAGGCGTAAGCTAGGCCGACGGTCCAGCCCAGCATCTTGCCGGAGTCCGACTCCAGCGCGGCGATCCCGCTCATGATGTAGAACACGATGATCAGCGGAATCATGAAGCCGATGAATTGGCCGAACAGGCCCTTGAACGTCTGCATGACAACCAGAACGGCGTCGGGCGCGTACAGGCCCAGCAACACGCCTGCCAGCATGCCGGCCAGCAACTTCACAATCAATTTCACGGAGTATCCTCTTTGACCATTTTGGCCAAGCCTGTCGCCGGCCGCGCGGCCAGTCCGACTCCAGGCCCGCGCTCCCGTAAAACGCGGACGACAAGACACCCCAAGCCCGCCTGCAAGCAAACCGGAAGGGAGATTCGGAGGAAGCGATGACGCGATCCGGCAAGCCCTGACGCGGCGGAACTGTCCCTCCCGCCGCCAGTGTCAGGCTTGTTGTAATAAGGCGCGCTGCAACTGCCGCAGCGCCGGAGAAGGCTGCCAGACGCGCTCGCCCAGACGGGCAAGCGGCCAGATGCCTATCAGGCTATTGGAGAGAAACACCGCGTCAGCGTCAACCAGCGCCTCCGGCGACAGTCGCATTTCCGACATCGAGAGTCCGATATCCGAAACTTTATCGGTCAACCAATCCCGCACCGCGCCGTTCACGCCGCACTGATCCAGCCGCGGCGTATGCACTTCCCTGCCGCGCAAGAGGTAGACATTGCTCATCGTGCCTTCCACCAGGTTGCCCTGCATGTCCAGCAACAGGCCTTCGCGGATGGCCGGGTCGTCCCACTCGGAGCGGGCCAGCACGTTTTCCAGCCGGTTCAGATGCTTGATGCCGGCCAGCCGCGGCTGGATGGCGAGCCTCGTCCGGCACCAGCGCGCCGCCACGCCGTCCTCGGCGCAGGCAGGCGGATAACCGGCCCACGGCGCCGCGGCCACGATGCGGGTAGTCTCCGCCTCCTGCGGCATGGCGAAGCCGCGCGCGCCGACGCCGCGCGTCAGCGTGATCTTGGCCACCGCCTGCCGCAGCTCGCCGCCCACCCGCAACAGCTCTTCCAGCAGCAGCGCTTCGTCCGGAACCGGCAGGCTCAGGCGGCGGGCGTCGTCCGCCAGCCGGGCGTACTGCCAGCGCCACAGCAGCGGCCGGCCGCGGCGCAATTGCAGGGTGCGGAACACGCCGTCGCCGTAGGCCAGCCCCCGGTCTTGCGCCGCCACGCTGTCGCCGGGCCGGCCGTTGATCAGCATGCTCACCGCTCCACGCCCAGCGCGCGCAACAGGCCGCGCGCCTTGTGGCGGGTTTCCATCAGTTCGCGCTCGGGGTCGGAGTCGGCCACGATGCCGCCGCCGGCGCGGAAGCGCAGCTGGTCGCCCTGCTGCATGAAGGTGCGGATCAGGATGTTGAGGTCCATGCTGCCGTCGCGGTTGATATAGCCCAGGCTGCCGGTGTAGGCGCGGCGCGCGCTGTTTTCCAGTTCGCGGATGATCTGCATGGTGCGCACCTTGGGGCAGCCGGTGATGGTGCCGCCCGGGAACAGGGCCCGCAGCACATCGACGATGTGCGCGTCCTCGCGCAGCTTGCCGCGGACGTTGGATTCGATGTGGTGGACGTAGGCGTAGCTGGCCACCGCCATCAGTTCGTTGACCTCCACCGTGCCCGGCTGGCAGATGCGGCCCAGATCGTTGCGCTCCAGGTCGATCAGCATCACGTGCTCGGCGCGCTCCTTGATGCTGGAGATCAGGCGCTGCTTGAGCGCGGCGTCCTCGGCCGGATCGGGCGAGCGCGGATGGGTGCCGGCGATAGGGCGGGTTTCCGCCCAGCCGTCCCGGACCCGCACCAGCCGCTCCGGCGAGGAGCTGACGATCTGCGCGTCGCCGAAATCCGCCAGCGCCGAGAACGGCGCGGGGTTGGCGCGACGCAGCGCCGCGAACAGGTCCACCGCCGCCACCGTCTCGCCCAGCCGCGCGCGCCAGCCGCGCGAGATATTGACCTGGAACACGTCGCCTTCGTAGATGTAGCGCTTGAGGCGATGCACGGCGTCGGTATACCACTGCGGCGGGTCTTCCTCCAGATGCGCGAGGCTCACCGGCTGCGGATCGTAAGCAGGAACCGAGCGCGCGCACTCGGCCAGGAAGTGCCAGTCCTCGGCGTCCTCGGCCACCAGCCAGGCGCACTGCTCGCCGCGGTCCACCAGGATGGCCGCCGGCGCGCGCGCCCAGACCGCCAGCGGGAAGCTGTCCGGCAGCGCCTGCGGCACCCTCGGTTCGAATTCGGACAGCAAGTCGTAGGCCATGTAGACGAAGTGGCCGCCGACAAAGGGCAATCCGTGCGGGTTTTCCACCGCCTGCGGCTGAAAGGCGCGCACTGTCTTCAGGAAGTCCTGGCCTTCGCCCGCCTGGAACAGCCGCTGCTCGCGCGCCAGCAGCAGCATGTCCCAGCCGCTGTCGCCGGAAGACTGCATCAGATAGGGGAAGCTATCCCGCCGCGCGGCGTGCAGCGCCATCAGGTCGGGAACAAAGTCGAGTTTCTGGGTGAACATCTGTCGTCCTGGCCGGCAAGGCCCGGTCCTGGGTCTAGTGGGTGGCGGAAATGAAAAAACCGCTGCGAGTGTAGCGCAGCGGTTTGGCCTGTCAATCAAGAAGCGCGAATCGCGCTCAGACGCGCTTGAATACCAGCGTGCCGTTGGTGCCGCCAAAACCGAAGGAATTGGAGATGCCGATGTCGATCTTCATCTCGCGCGCGGTGTTGGCTACGTAATCCAGATCGCAACCGGCCTCGATGTCCTGATCGGCCAGGTTGATGGTCGGCGGCGAAACCTGGTTGTGCACGGCCAGGATGGTGTAGATCGCCTCCACGCCGCCCGCGCCGCCCAGCAAGTGGCCGGTCATCGACTTGGTGGAGTTGACCGCCAGCTTCTTGGCGTGATCGCCGAACGCGATTTTCAGCGCGTTGGTCTCGTTGGCGTCGCCCAGCGGCGTGGAGGTGCCATGCGCGTTGACGTACTGCACCTGGTCGGCATTGATGCCGGCGTCGCGCAGGGCGTTGGCCACGCCGCGCGCCGGGCCTTCTGCGTTGGGCGCGGTGATGTGGTAGGCGTCGGAGCTCATGCCGAAGCCGATCAGCTCGGCGTAGATTTTCGCGCCGCGCTTGACCGCGTGCTCGTACTCTTCCAGCACCAGCACGCCGGCGCCCTCGCCCATCACGAAGCCGTCGCGGCCCTTGTCCCACGGACGGGAGGCGGTTTCCGGATCGTCGTTGCGGGTGGACAGCGCCTTCATTGCGGCGAAGCCGCCGATGCCCAGGCGGGAAATCGCGCCTTCCGCGCCGCCAGCCACCATCACATCGGCGTCGCCGTACTGGATGACGCGGGCGGCGTCGCCGATGCAGTGCGCGCCGGTGGTGCAGGCCGAGACGATGCCGTAGCTCGGGCCCTGATAGCCCTTGAGAATCGACACGTGGCCGGCGATCAGGTTGATCAGCGAGCCGGGAATGAAGAACGGGCCGATCTTGCGCGGGCCGCCTTCCTGCAGCGCCACGCCGGTATCCTCGATCAGCGGCAGGCCGCCGATGCCGGAGCCGATGTTGACGCCGACGCGGGTCTTGTCGAGGCCCGGAATGTCGTCGAGGCCGGCATCCGCGACGGCCTGCAGCGCAGCCGCGATGCCGTAGTGGATGAACAGGTCACTGCGACGCGCTTCTTTCGGCGAGATGTACTGGCCGATGTCGAAATCCTTGACCTCGCCGGCGATCTGGCAAGCCAGGTCGCTGGCGTCAAAGCGGGTGATCTTGCCGATGCCGCTCTTGCCGGCCAGCAGATTGGCCCAGCCGGTGGCGACATCGTTGCCGACCGGGGACACATGGCCCAGGCCGGTTACTACAACTCTGCGTTTGGACACGAAGAATCTCCGTGAGAGAAGGGAGGGCAGTCTCCCGATGATTCCAAGCGCTGCGTGCGAACCCCCAGGGATTCAAACGCACGTTGGGTGCCCTCTTAGCAAAAAGACCTCTGCGGGCGAGCCTAAGCGACACCGGGCAGAGGTCCTGACTCCCCGAGGGGATTACTTGTTCAGGTGAGCGGTCACGTAGTCGACGGCTTGTTGAACGGTGGTAATCTTCTCGGCCTCTTCGTCCGGAATTTCGCACTCGAACTCTTCTTCCAGAGCCATGACCAGCTCAACGGTGTCGAGGGAGTCGGCGCCCAGATCGTCAACGAAGGAAGATTCGATCTTCACTTCCGCTTCGTTTACGCCCAGTTGTTCGGCGACGATCTTCTTAACGCGCGCTTCGATGTTTTCCATTTGTTTAAACCCTTGACCTTTCTGATTCGGGATAACAAAACCCCGGTATTCTACAAAAAAAAATTAGAGCAGCCTACCTAAATCTTATACAGCGTGAAAGCTGCGATTTAAGGCATCAGCATTCCGCCGTTGACGTGCAGGGTCTGGCCGGTGATGTAGGCAGCCCGATCCGACGCCAGGAAGGCGGTTGCGTCTGCGATATCCTTCGCGTCGCCCAGGCGGCCCAGAGCGATCTGGCCCACCAGCGCTTCGCGTTGCGCTTCCGGCAGCGCGCGGGTCATATCGGTGTCGATAAAGCCCGGCGCCACGCAATTGACGGTAATGCCGCGACTGCCGACTTCGCGCGCCATCGACTTGGTAAAGCCGATGATGCCCGCCTTGGCTGCCGCGTAGTTGGCCTGACCGGCATTGCCCATCACGCCCACTACCGAAGCGATGTTGACGATGCGGCCGAAGCGCGCCTTCATCATGCCTCGCAGTACGGCCTTGGACGCCTTGAACACCGACTTGAGGTTGGTGTCCATGATCGCGTCCCAGTCCTCATCCTTCATCCGCATCAACAAGCCGTCGCGGGTGATGCCGGCGTTGTTGACCAGAACGGCGATGACGCCGAATTCTTTCTCGATGGACTCGACCAGCCCTTCGATCGCGCCGTCTTCGGTCACGTTCAGCACGCGACCGGCGCCGCCTCGAGCGGACAGACGCTCATGGATGGCGGCCGCGCCGGCTTCGGACGTTGCAGTGCCGATCACGATGGCGCCTTCAGCCGCCAGCGCGTCGGCGATGGCGGCGCCGATGCCGCGCGAAGCGCCGGTCACCAGGGCCACTTTGCCTTGCAAACTCATCAATCCGTCTCCTTGGTTTTGTCTATGACGCCGCCGCTCAGGCCAGCTCGGCGCGCGCCGCTTCCAGCGCGGCGCGGTCGGTCAGCGCCAGGCACTTGACGTTGCCGTCGATGCGCTTGGCGAGGCCGGCGAGCACCTTGCCCGGACCGCATTCGGCCATCTGCGCGATGCCGTCGCCGGCCAGCTTCTGGATGGTTTCGGTCCAGCGCACCGGACGGTAGAGCTGACGGGTCAGCGCGTCGCGGATTTGCCCCGCGTCGCTGTAGCTGGCCACATCGGCGTTGTGCAGCACCGGAATCGCCGGCGCGTGCAGATGCACGTCCTTCAGCGCTTCGGCCAGACGCTCGGCGGCCGGCAGCATCAGCGAGCAGTGCGAAGGCACCGACACCGGCAGCGGCAGCGCGCGCTTGGCGCCTCGGCTCTTGCACAGCTCCATGGCGCGCTCGACGGCGGACTTGTGGCCGGCGATGACCACCTGGCCCGGCGAATTGAAATTGACGGCTTCCACCACCTCGCCCTGGGCGGCCTCGGCGCAAG
This sequence comes from Xenophilus sp. AP218F, assembly GCA_002213445.1. Taxonomy (GTDB): domain Bacteria; phylum Pseudomonadota; class Gammaproteobacteria; order Burkholderiales; family Chromobacteriaceae; genus Chromobacterium. The sequence continues at coordinate 197,323 of NJIE01000022.1, forward strand.
CGGCGCGGATGTCGTCGTCAGACAGGTTGAGAATGGCGGCCATCGCGCCCACGCCGGCCGGCACCGCGGCTTGCATCGCCTCGGCGCGCAGGCGCACCAGCTTGACCGCCTCGGCGAAAGGCAGCGCGCCGGCGGCCACCAGGGCGGTGTATTCGCCCAGGCTGTGGCCGGCGACGACGGACGGCTGCACGCCGTTCAGCTCCTGCCACGCCAGGTAGGTGGCGTAACCGGCGGCCAGCATGATGGGCTGGGTATTGACGGTGGCGTTGATCGCGTCTGCGCTGTCGGCCTGCAGCATGGACCACAGGTCCAGCGACAGGGTGTCCGACGCTTCTTCAAAGGTATGCTGCACGACGGGCAGGTCGGCGAAGCCGTCCATCATCTTCAGGCTTTGCGAGCCCTGACCCGGAAAAAGAAAAGCAAAAGCCATAGTCGACTCCACAGAATTCGACGCAAAGAATGACCCAAAGCGGCGGCCGCTGCCAAGCAGCTTGATCAACAAACTCTGCCGTTACCGGCAATTTGGCAGAAAAACCGCCGCGATGCGCCACTTTTTCAGAAGGTGAGCAGCACCGCGCCCCAGGCGAAACCGCCGCCTATGCCTTCCAGCAACACGGTCTGGCCGCGCTTTATGCGGCCGTCGCGCACCGCCACGTCCAGCGCCAGCGGAATGGAGGCGGCCGAGGTGTTGCCCTGTTGCGGCAATGTCACGACCACCCGCTCCATGCTCAGGCCCAGATGCTTGGCGGTGGATTCGATGATGCGCAGATTGGCCTGGTGCGGCACCAGCCAGTCCACTTCGCTCTTGGCGACGCCGGCCTCGGCCAGCGTGGCGGTGGCGATTTCCGACAAGGACTTGACGGCGAACTTGAATACCGCCGGACCGTCCATGTGCAGATAGGGCATGCCCTGGATCTTGCCACCGGAAATCTGCGCCGGGGTGTTCAACAGACCCTGATAGCGCCCGTCGGCCGCCAGCTTGGCGTGGCGGATGCCCGGCTCCTCGGATGCGCCCAGCACCACCGCGCCGGCGCCGTCGCCAAACAGCACGCAGGTGCGGCGATCGTCCCAGTCCAGCACCCGCGTCATGATTTCGGCGCCGATCACCAGCGCCTTGGTAGCCATGCCGCTCTTGATGTAGGCGTTGGCGGTGGACAGCGCGTAGATGAAGCCGGCGCACACCGCCTGCACGTCAAAGGCGGGGATCCCCGGCAGGCCGAGCTTCTCTTGCAGAATGCAGGCGGTGCTGGGGAAGACCATGTCGGGCGTGGTGGTGGCGACGATGATCAGGTCGATCTCGCGCTTGTCGATGCCGGCGGACGCGATGGCGGCCTCGGCGGCGCGCAGGGCGAGATCGCTGGTCTTGTGTTCTTCATCGGCAATGTGGCGCGCGTGGATGCCAGTGCGCGAGACGATCCACTCGTCGCTGGTATCCACCCGTTCGGCCAATTGCGCATTGGTAAGCACTTGGGCGGGCAGGAAGCTGCCGGTGCCAAGAATGCGGGAATAGCCCATAGTTGTCAGTTCGCTTCTGCCTCGGGTTGCTTGAGGTTGTTTAATTGATGCGCAACCCGTTCGGCGATGTGACCAATCACGTCGGAACCAGCCTCCTCGCAAGCCTGTTCCAGCGCGTAACGGAATCCTGTGACATCGGCGCCGCCGTGGCTTTTCACCACGATGCCGCGCAAGCCCAGCAAGCTGGCCCCGTTGTAGCGGCGCGGGTCGATGCGTTTCTTGAAGAGCTTGAGCACCGGCAAGGCGGCCAGCGCGCAGACGCGCGTCCACCAGCTGCGGCCGAACTCTTCCTTCAGGAACACGGCGAACATGTGAGCCAGCCCCTCAGCTGTCTTCAAGGCCACGTTGCCGGTAAAACCGTCGCAGACTACCACATCCACCGTGCCCTTGCAGATGTCGTCGCCTTCCACGTTGCCGTAGAAATTGAGCTCCGACTGGCGCAGCAGTTCGGCAGTCTTCTTGATGTTGTCGTTGCCCTTGATGTCTTCGCTGCCGATGTTCAGCAGGCCGACGCTGGGGTTGGTTCTGCCTTGCAGGCAGGCCATCAGCTCGGAACCCATGATTCCGAACTGCAAAAGTTGTTCTGGAGTGCAATCGACGTTGGCGCCCAGATCCAGCACGCAGGAAGTGCCCTTGACGTTGGGCAGCAGTTTGGCGATGGCGGGACGGTCGATGCCGTGAATGGTCTTGAGGACGAAGCGCGCGGTCGCCATCAACGCGCCGGTGTTGCCGGCGGAGACTGCGGCCTGGGCGCGGCCTTCCTTGACCATATTGATTGCCACCCGCAGCGACGAATCCTTCTTGTTCTTGAGGGCGAGCTGAGGCGCCTCGTCCATGCCCACCACTTGGGAAGCATGCTGAACGAGGATGCGCTCACGCGCCGCACCGTCATGCAGCAACAATTCAGCCTCCAGGGCTGTCTGGTCGCCAACAAGAATCAAACGGGTGTCGGGGTGGTCTTGCAGGAATTGGATCGATGCAGGGACGGTAACCTTGAGGCCAACGTCACCGCCCATTGCATCAACCGCGACGGTGATAGTCATCAACGAATGCGGTAATTATTGCCACCTAAAAAGGAAAGGGAATGAAGAGACAAAGACGAATTATTCGCCCTTGGTCTTCACTACCTTGCGACCACGGTAGAAGCCGTTCGGGCTGATGTGGTGGCGCAGGTGGGCTTCGCCGGTGCTGGCTTCAACTGCCAGGGCCGGAGCGGTCAGAAAATCGTGGGCACGATGCATACCGCGCTTGGACGGGGACTTTTTGTTCTGTTGAACAGCCATGGTCGACTCCTAAGAAATTCAAGTGATTCAGGTTACTCGGACTTGGGTCTCTTAAGCGCCGCCAGCACCGCAAACGGGTTGGGCTTGTCAGCCTTGGCGAGCGAGAGAGTATCCCTGCCGCATTCGTCGTGTTTCGGCGAGTGCGGCAAGCCCATGATGATTTCGTCTTCGATCAGCGCAGTTGCGTCCAGTTCTTCGGGCGCCAGAATGGCGTCGAGAGCGTCGTCCAGATCGCAAGCTTCTTCCAGCTTGTCCTGGTTGGTGAACAGCGTGACGACCGAATCGGTCGTCAGACTGAACGGCATGCCGTCCAGACAGCGCTGACAGGTGACCTGCAGCGCGGCCGTCAACCGGATGCGCAGCGACAGGCGTTGCAGCTCGTCGCGAAAGCCGTCGAGTTGATAGCGCACCTCGCCGGAGGTGTCCGCCAGATCACTGCGCACGCGCTCGTCCAGCTCGCCGACCGGCACTTGGCCGGACAGCGAACGCCCTTCCCGGGCGAACTTGAGCGGGTCGATCAAAATCGGTTTAGACATAAACTCCGCATGGTACAATCCATTCCCCTGATTTGTCAAAAGAAACAAGGAGCGCCCGGCCGCCGCTCGCCGCGCCGGCTTGGCCGCGTCGCCGCGCTCCCCGCAACCGATACCGACCATGCAAATCGTACTGGCTTCCACTTCGCGCTATCGCCAAGAAATCATCGCCCGCCTCGACCTGCCGTTCAGCGCCGAAGCGCCCATTTGCGACGAAACGCCGCTTGCCGGCGAAACCGCCCTGCAAACCGCCACGCGCCTGGCTCGCGCCAAGGCCCGATCGCTGGCCGACCGGCATCCCGACGCCCTGATCATAGGCTCGGACCAGGTCGCCCTGCTCGACGGGCGGCAGATCGGCAAGCCCGGCAGTTTTGAAAACGGCGTGGAGATGCTCAAGTGGATGAGCGGCCGCACCGTGGTGTTCCATTCCGCGCTGGCGTTGTACAACAGCCACAGCGGCAAGCTGCAGGAATGCGTCGGCATCACCCGCGTCACGCTGCGCCAGCTCACCGAAGCGCAGATCCGCAATTACCTGACCCGCGAGCCGGACGCGCTGCACTGCGCCGGCAGCGCCAAGAGTGAGGGCCTGGGCGGCGCCTTGCTGGAAAAGGTGGAGTCCGACGACCCCAACGCGCTGATCGGCGTGCCGCTGTTCCAGTTGATCACCATGCTCGCCAACGAAGGCGTGGAGGTATTGCGATGAGCGGCACCCTGTTCCTGATCCCCGCCCCGCTCGGCGACGAAACCGTCGCCTGGCTGCCGGAAGGCGAGCGCGCCAAGATCGTCCATATCGCCCACTTCGTCGTCGAAGCCGAAAAAACCGCGCGCAAACACCTCAAGGCGCTGGGCGTGGCCACGCCGATCCGCGAGCTGGCGATGAGCGCGCTCAACGAACACACCAAGCCGGCCGACGTCGCCGCCCTGCTCGCGCCCCTGCTGGCCGGCCACGACGTCGGCCTGATTTCCGAAGCCGGCTGCCCGGCGGTGGCCGACCCCGGCGCGCAACTGGTAGCGCTGGCGCACGAACGCGGCATCCGCGTCGAACCGCTGATCGGCCCCTCCTCCATCCTACTGGCGCTGATGGCCAGCGGCGCCAACGGCCAGACTTTCGCCTTTCACGGCTATCTGCCGGTGGACGCGGCCGACAAGGCCAAGGCGATCCGGGAGCTGGAGCTGCGCTCGCGCAAGAACAACGAAACCCAGCTCTTCATCGAAACGCCGTACCGCAACAACGCGCTCTTGGCGCAGTTGCGCGAGACGCTGGCGCCCGGCACTCGCCTCGCGGTAGCCTGCGATCTGACCCTGCCGACGCAAACCATCGTCAGCCGCCGCGTCGCCGACTGGCCGCAAACCGCGCCCGACCTGCACAAACGCCCGGCCATCTTCGTGATTCACGCCGCCTGAAGCGATTTCCGATGCCCAAGAACACGCCCATCATCCACTCGCTGCTGGACACCGATCTGTACAAGTTCACCATGCTGCAAGTGGTGCTGCACCAGTTCCCCGCCTCGCACGGCGAGTACGAGTTCAAATGCCGCAACCGCCCCGGCACGCCGCTGTCCCTGCTGCGCAAGCAGCTGGAGGCGCAACTGGATTTCCTGTGCCAGCTGCGCTTTGCCCAGGACGAGCTGGCCTATCTGCGCGGCCTGCGCTTCATCAAGAGCGACTTCGTCGACTATCTGGAGCTGTTCCATCTGCAGCGCCGCTTCATCGCCGTGGAGGAGGAAGGCGAGCAGCTGACGATACGCATCAAGGGGCCGCTGGTGCAGGCGATGTTCTTCGAGATCTTCGTGCTGGCCATCGTCAACGAACTGTACTTCCGCCGCCTGGATAGCGATGAAGTGCGCGCCGAAGGCCTGCGCCGGCTGGACGCCAAAATCGCCACGCTGCAGCGCTTCCAGCAGGAAGAAGCCGCCAGCCAGCGCTTTCCGCTGCTGATCGCCGACTTCGGCACCCGCCGCCGCTTCAGCCGCGACTGGCACGAGCACGTGGTGGAGCGCCTGAACGGCGCGCTGCCGGAGATTTTCCGCGGCACCAGCAACGTCTACCTGGCGCGCAAGCTGGGCATCACCCCCATCGGCACCATGGCGCACGAGTTCTTCCAGGCCTTCCAGGCTCTGGGCGTGCGGCTGCGCGACTTCCAGAAGGCGGCGCTGGAGTCCTGGGTGCAGGAATACCGCGGCGACCTGGGCATCGCGCTGACCGACGTAGTGGGCATGGACGCCTTCCTCGCCGACTTCGATCTTTACTTCGCCAAGCTGTTCGACGGCCTGCGCCACGACAGCGGCGATCCCTACGCCTGGGGCGAAAAGGCGATCCGCCACTACCGCAAGCTGCGCATCGATCCGTCCAGCAAGATGCTGACCTTCAGCGACGGCCTGTCGATAGACAGCGCGCTGGCGCTGCACCGCCACTTCAGCCCCACCATCCAGGTCAGCTTCGGCATCGGCACCCACTTCACCAACGACATGGGGCTGGAGCCGCTGCAAATCGTGATCAAGCTGGTCAGCTGCAACGACCAGCCGGTGGCCAAGCTGTCCGACAGCCCGGGCAAGACCATGTGCAGCGACGAAACCTTCCTCGCCTACCTGCGCCAGGTGTTCAAGGTCGGCAACAGCTGATCACCCCAGCAGCGCCGCGAGCCGCCGGCGCGCTTCCGCGTCCAGCCGCTCGCCGGCCAGCGCCATCGTCTGCCGCCCCATCGCCCGGTACGCCTCGATCAGACCGGGGTCGCGCATCGCTTGCAGATGCCTGGCCACGGTGCCAGCGTCGCCGCGCGACACCGGCCCGGTCAGCGCCGCGCGCGGCCCCAGGGCAAGCGCATTGTCCAACGACTGCCGCATCAGATTGCCCAGCAACGGGCGCAGCAGCGCTTCCGGCACGCCGCCCTCCGCCGCCAGCCGCTCGGCCATCGCCGCCAGCGTCACCAGATAATTGGACGCCACCGACAGCGCGGCATGGTAAGCCGGCTTGCCGCCCTCGGCCAGCCTGAACGGCCTGCCGCCGATATCGACGGCGAACGCGCTCAGCGTCTCACACGCCTCCGCCTCGCCCTCCAGCGCGCACAGCGTGCCGGCGAAACCCGCGGCCGCGCGCGCCGGATCGGCAAAGGAGTAAGCCGGGTGCAGGCTGGCGACGCGCAAGCCCCGTCGCGCCAGCGGCGCGAGCAAACCGGCGTCGCCCACCCCGCTGGCGTGAAACGCCACCGCCCCGGCCGGCAAATCCACATGGTCAGCCAGCCGCTGCGCGCACTCGGCGATCGCGCCGTCCGGCACCGCCAGCAAATACAGATCGGCAGGCCGCAAGGCTCCGCCCAGCGCCACCGGCTCGCCCTCTCCGACAAAGGCCCGCGCCTCTTCCAGAGCCGGCAGGGATCGCCCCGCCAGCTGCGCGATCCGGCAGCCTCCAGACTGCGCCGCCAGCCTGGCCACGCTTCGCCCCAGACGCCCAAGACCAATCACCGTCAACGTGCGCATCCGCTCCTCCGTTATCATTCCTTAGATATGTCGATTCGCCGCCCGGCGAGAGACATCCCTTCGTCATCTATAATGCGCAGTAAAATCCACGCCCAGCCACCCAGCATCCGCAAGGGAGCCGTCATGAAACTCGTCATCTTTCTGGCCATCGCCGGCGCAGCCGCCCTATACCTGATCACGCTGTTCAACGCGCTGGTCGACATCAAGCACCAGGTGGGCAAATGCTGGGCCAATATCGACGTCCTGCTCAAGCAGCGCCACGACGAAATCCCCAAACTGGTGGCCGCCTGCCAGCAATACGCCCGCTTCGAACAAGGCATGCTGGACAAGATGATGCAGGCGCGCCAGGCGGTGGCGGAATCTGCGCTCAACCGCGACATGCCGGGCCTGGGGCAAGCCGAGAGCCGGCTGCGCAGCCTGTTCGGCCAGGTCTACGCCGCGGCCGAGGCTTACCCGGAACTCAAGGCGGATCAGCAATTCGCCGCGCTGTCGCAACGCATCACGCAGCTGGAGGAATCGCTGGCCGACCGCCGCGAACTCTACAACGAAGCGGTCAACATCAACAATGCGCGCATCGAACAATTCCCCGACGTGCTGCTGGCCCGGCTGTTCAATATGCAGCCCGCACAATCGCTGAGCTTCTCCGCGGCAGAAACCGGCGACGTGGACGTCGCCGCCCTGTTCAAGCAAAGCTGACATGCCCACCTTCCCGCTAACGCTGGCCAGCAGCGGCTGGGCCGCCTTCGCCCTCTACCTCGCCCCCGCCTGGCTGGCGCTGCGCTCGCCGGCGCAAGCCCCGCTCTGGATGTTGGCCGCAAGCGTCCTTGGCGCCGCCGGCTGGTGGCTGAACTATCGCCGCTACCGCCTGCTGGCCGACACGCCAGGCTCGCGCCTCGCCTCGGCCGCGCTGGGCCGGGTGGAAATTTCCGGCGTCGCCCGCTGCCACCCCGGCGCGGCCAATATCAGCCCCCTCTCCGGCCGCCGCTGCGTCTGGTACAGCTGCGCGCGCTACCGGGACGAAGTCGGCGACTGGAACTGGCTGGCGCGCCGCCAGCCGGACTACCGCGAATCGTGCGGCGACAGTTTCCTGCTATGCGAGGCGGAACGCGAGCTGATCGTGCTGCCGGAAGGCGCGGAAGCCAGCCTCGCCCGCTTCAAGCGCTGGCGCGAAGACGGCATGGTGCTGGAAGAGAGCTGGATAGACGAAGGCGACCGCATTTATGTCAGCGGCGAGCTTGCCTCGCTGGACAACAGCCGGCAGCCGCAAGACTTCCGCCTCGATCTCGGCGCCAAACTGGCCCAATGGAAGCAAGACCCGGCCCGGCTGCGGCAACGCTTTGACCGGGACGGCAACGGCCAACTGGACGCACAGGAGTGGGAACAGGCCCGCCTCGCCGCCGCCCGCGAACTGGCCGAAGAATACCGCCGCGACCAGAACGCCGCCCCCACCCTGCTGCTGCGCCAACCCCGCGACGGCCGCCCCTTCCTGATCGGCCAGCGCTCCGCCGCCGCCAGCGCCCGCCGCTACCGCCGGCGCGCCTGGCTGCACGCCGCCATCGCGCTGGCCGCGCTGATCGCCTGGGCGCAACTGGCCGCCTGACCCGCCCGGTCCGGACCATCCTTCTGATTACAAAACGCTTTTACCGGCAAAGCGGCGGTCTCCTATTCACAAAATTGAAGCAATTGCTCAATTTACATAGCCGACGCTTTCTTTTATCATGAACCTCAAGTCGTTCGTTAATGCACATCACTGGGCATGACGAATGCCTTTCAAGTCACGTTGATTCGAGCCCGCGGTTTGCCGCCGGGCTCTTTTTTTTTGCGCATTCAGGCCGCCAACTGCGCACAAAATGCCAAACAAATACCAAGACAAAGCCTACTGTATGATTTTAGCCACAAGAAAATCAGCACAAAATAGCCATGAAAATTTCGTTCATATTCATATGGTTACAAGTTAAATCAACCCATCTGCGCCGATCGAAAAACAACATAGAGTTGTTATTTAACAACACCAATCAGCGTATCAGTTGCATTTTCACAACCTAACCAATAGCATTTGCTCACATTCCTAAACCAATGAGAAGGATGACTTGACCATGAAAAAAAGTCTGATCGCACTGCTGGTAGCAACCCTGCCGGCTGCAGCTTTTGCTGACGTAACCATCTACGGCAAGATCAAGGGCGGCGTTGAATACGTTGACAACGGCGTAACCAAGCAAACCAACATCGACGACCTGGGTTCGCGCATCGGCTTCAAGGGCGGCGAAGATCTGGGCAACGGCCTGAAGGCTATCTGGCAAGTTGAAACCGGCTTTGGCATCGACGGCCAATCCCGCACCGGCTCCTCCAGCGGCACTTTCGCCAACCGCGAATCCTTCGTTGGCTTCCAGAGCGGCTTCGGTACCGTTCGTCTGGGCAACGTGTCCAACTTCATGGACAGCGACATGGGCACTGTTGACGCTTGGGAATACAGCAACAACGCGCTGGGCCTGGGCATCTTCACCCGCGACGCCACTCGCCTGAAGAACTCCGTACGCTATGACCTGCCGACCATCGTTCCGGGCCTGACCGCTGCTCTGCAATACGGCGCCAAAGAAACCAAAGCTCCGGTTCTGAACGCTGAAGGCGACAAAACCACCGACCGCGAAGTGTACAGCCTGGGTCTGGGTTACGAATACGCCGGCTTCTTCGGCAAGTACAGCTTCCAGCGCGAAGGCACTGCTTACGTAAACGACCTGCAATCCAAGCGCAACGACAAGCACCGTCTGGAAGTTGGCTACAACGCCAACAACCTGTTCCTGGGCCTGGGTTACCAGCAGGAAAAAGGCGGCTACGACATCATCGGCTGGAATGATCTGGTTGCTAAGTCCCAGTCCGCCATCAACGTGAATGAGAAGTCCAACGACGACGTGAAGACCGAAGAATACGCTCTGACCGCCGCTTACACTCTGGGCGCATTCACCCCGAAATTCACCTACGCTCACGGCAAGAACGTGAAGGTGAATGGCGTATCCCTGGATGACACCAAGTACGACCAATACGTTCTGGGCGTTGACTACGCCATGTCCAAGCGCACCAAGCTGGGCGCTCAGTACGGCCAAATCAGCGTCAAGGGCAACGGCGTTGAAAACGGCGTAGCCGTTGAAAACAAGAACCTGAAGGCTTTCGGCCTGAACGTGGTTCACGCATTCTAATCAACGGTTCGACGCAAGAACCCACGAATAGAACGTGAAAAAGCCCGCTTCGGCGGGCTTTTTCTTTGCTCGTTCCAACATGAACGGCCAATGCAAAACGCCTCGCGGGAGCGAGGCGTTTTGCATTGCTGAACGAGGGTCAGAACGGCAACTGATACATCGGGTTGCGGCTGTCCGCGCCCTCGCTGCGGATGCGGTCTAGCTCGCTTTTCAGCGCAGCCTGCAGCCATTGCTCGCGCATCTGTTCGCCTTCCGGGTATTCGGACAGACTGCGGTACAGGGCCATGCCGTGGAAGGTGGTCATCATCGTCAGCAAAGTAGCGAAGAAGCCGGTCGAGATCGCATAACGGGGAAACAGCGAGGCCATCATCGCCACGAAGCGGTCGCGGAAGTAAGTGCTGGAATTGACGAGGAAAATCTCGCGCAAATCCGGCGTGGTGCGGGCCGCCACCAGCAACTCCAGCAAAACGATGTGCCGCGGCGCCAATACCAGCGACTTCATCAGCGCCACGATGCGCTCCTCCTCCGGCATGCTGGCGGGCAGCTCCGCCGCTAGCGCGAGGCCGGATTCGAAGATGTCATCCACCACCTTGCGCCCCACCGGCAGCATCAGTTCGTTCTTGGTGGAAAAGTGACGGAACAGCGCCCCTTGGGACACGCCGGCGCGGCTGCAAATCAGCTGCACGCTGGTGCCGTGGTAGCCGAACTCCATCAGGCATTCAATCGCCGCTTCCACCAGCTTGCCGATGGTGGACTCCCTGCGGCTTTGTTGTGTTCGTCTCGTCTGCATCTATTCTTTTATCATTTATTGTCCCAGCCCGTTGCCGATCATACTCGAAAGCTTCGGGCCGGGCGAGGCTGTAGACGTGCCGCCCCGGTTGATGATCATAGAGAGAAAAACGCGCGAAAACGCCGCAGCCTCTCCCCCACTCCCCTTGCCGCCCAAGCCGCGTTGGTCGCGGCGGCGTAACTTTGCAAAACCGTTGTTGTCATCGCTTGCCTGGCGCGCAGGCCAGGCAAATATCGCAGCGATAGCAAGCGGAAAATCGGCATTTAGCGCCCAAGGCAAAGCCGAATACGCCAGCTTTATTGCGTGGATGGAGCGCCTGTTCGCCTGCCGCCCAAAATGCCGGCGTGTTGCAAAGCGACACGCCGGTTCAAATTAAGCGATTGATTGCTTGCTATCTTAACAGTTATTGCGCCCAGCTACATAAATTAGACACAACACCAACTGCTGCAACAGCTTACAAACAATTGGCCGCCGTTGCAAAGCCGCATCAATGCCAGTTCACATTGGCGAAATTCACGCGCCCGAACGGGTTGACCTGGAAGCCGGCCAGCTCCTTGCGGACAAGCGCGTAAGCGGTGGGGTGGGCGAGCGGCAGCCACAAGGCCTGATCGTGGATCAGTTTTTGCGCCGATTGGTACAACCTGGCGCGCGCCTTGAAGTCGCTGGTTTTCTTGCCGTCGCCGATCAGCTTGTCCAGTTTGGGATCGCAATAACGGGCGAAGTTGGTGCCGGATTGCACCGCCGCGCAAGAGAATTGAGGAGTGAGGAAATTGTCCGGGTCGCCATTGTCGCCGGCCCAGCCCATGAACAGCAGCTCATGCTCGCCGGCCTTGCCGCGCTTGATCAGCTCGCCCCACTCCAGCACTTTGATCTGGGCCCGGACGCCGATCTTGGCCAGGTCGGCCTGTAGCATTTCCGCGCCGGCCTTGGGGTTGGGGTTAAGCGTGCTGCCGCTGGGGCGCACCCAGACATCGATGTCGAAGCCATCCGGGTAGCCGGCCTGCGCCAGCAGCTTCCTGGCCTGCGCCGGGTCGTAGGGGTAGGGTTTGATCGCCTTGTCGTAGCTCCAGGTGTTGGGCGGGTACACCAGATTGGCGGCCACGGCGGTGTTGCCGAACACCGCCTTCAGGTAGCTTTGCTTGTCGAAGGCCAGGTTGATCGCTTGCCGCACCTGGGCGTTGTCCAGCGGTTTCTTCTGGCTGTTGAACGCTAGGAAGGCGGTCATGAACGCCGGCGTCTGCTGCAACTGCACCCGCGGGTCGGCCGCGGCCGCCTGCACATCCTGCGGCTTGGGAGACAGCGCGATCTGGCATTCGCCGGCGCGCAGTTTCTGCAGGCGCACGCTGGAGTCCGGCGTGATGGCGTAAATCAGCCCGCCCACCTTGGGCTTGGCGCCCCAATAGGCCGGATTGACGGCATAGCGCACCACCGCGTCCTTGAGGAAGCTCTTGAATACGAACGGCCCGGTGCCGATGGGCTTGGCGTTCAACTCGCCCTGCTTGCCGGCGGCCAGCAGCTGGGCCGCGTACTCGGCGGAATAGATCGAGGCGAAACCCATGGTCAGACTGGAGAGGAAGGTGGCTTCCGGATAATTGAGTTCGAAGCGCACCGTTTGCGCGTCCAGCTTGCGCACCGCCTTGATCAGCTTGGGAAACTGCATCGCCTGGGCATGCGGATAGCCCGCCGGCGCGGTCTTGAACCACGGATTGGCCGGGTTGAGCATGCGATCGAAGGTAAACACCACGTCGTCAGCGTTGAGCTTGCGGCCCGGCTTGAAGTATTCGGTCTGGTGGAAGGCCACGTTCGGCCGCAGCTTGAAGGTATAGGCCAGCCCGTCCTGGCTCACGCCCCAGCCGGAAGCGAGCCCGGGCACCACGCGCCCGCTGGCGGCGTCGAACTCCACCAACCGGTTCATCAGCACGTCGGCCGACGCGTTGGTGGTGACCAGCGAGTTGTACTGCACCACGTCGAAACCTTCCGGGTTGGCGTCGGTGCAAACGGTCAGCGGCTTGGCGGCCTGCGCCCACAGCGGCAGCAAGGCCAGCGTCAATACGGTCAAATTCAGCTTCATCATGGCTCCTGATTGGCGCGGTTGCTGCGCAACCGGTTAACGGCCAACAGATTAAGCCAATATCATGGCAAAGCAAACGAATTATTCTACATATTGATAGCGCCGCGCGCCGGCCGGTCTCTCCTCGTCATCCGCGCCCCGGGCCGCCTCGATCAGACTTTCGAAATCCGCCGCCGACAACGGCTCGCTGAACAAATAGCCCTGATATTCGTGACAACCCTGCCGCCGCAGCCAGTCCAGCTGTTCCGGCGCATCCACTCCCTCGGCCACCATATGCAGCTTGAGCATGCGGCACAGCGCGACGATCATTTCGGTCAGCGCCGGCGCGTCGGCCAGACCGGTGACGAAGGAGCGGTCTATCTTCAGCGTGGTCAACGGATAGCGCTGCAGATAGGCCAGATTGGAGTAGCCGGTGCCGAAATCATCCAGCGCGATGCCAAGGCCCATCTCGCGCAAGGCATTGAGCTTGTGCAAGGTGGCCTCGTCCTGTCCCAGCAGAACCGATTCGGTGATTTCCAGCTCCAGCCGGGGCGCGCAACAGGCGTGGCGGGCCAGCACTTCGCCCACCATGCGGGTCAAGCCCGGATCGGTGAACTGGCAGGGCGACAAATTGACCGACACGTTCAAGGGCCAGCCTTTTTGCGACCAGGCGCACTGCCAGGCCGCGGCCTGATCCAGAATCTGCCGCCCCAGCTCGATGATCAGGCCGCTGTCCTCGCATACCGGGATGAAAGTCTCCGGCGGCAGCAGTCCGCGCTGCGGATGACGCCAGCGCGCCAGCGCCTCCGCGCCGACGATCTTGCCGCTGGCCACCTCCACCCGCGGCTGGAAGAAGGCTTCGAACTGGCCGTTCTCCAGCCCGGCGCGGATTTCGCTCTCCAGCGTCAGTTGCGCCTGGGTGCGCGCCTCCAGAGCCGGCGTGTAAAAATACAAGCCGTTGCGGCCGGCGTCCTTGGCGGCGTACATCGCCAGGTCGGCGTGACGCATCAGACTGTCCACGTCCAGCTTGCGGTCGCGGCAGACGCTGATGCCGATGGAGGCGGATACGCTGACGTCGATGCCGCGCAGGCGCACCGGCTGGCTCAAGGCCGTCAGGATGCGCCGGGCCAGCTCGGCGGCGTTGTCGGCCACTTGCGGCGCGGTAACCAGCACCAGGAATTCGTCGCCGCCCAGGCGGGCCACCAGATCGCCCTTGCGCAGCAAGGCGCGCAACCGCTCCGCCATCCGCACCAGCAACTCGTCGCCGCTGGCGTGGCCCAGCGAATCGTTGACGTTCTTGAAGCGATCCAGGTCGATGAACATCAGCGCCACCTCGTGCCCGTTGTAGAGGCAATGCTTGAGCTGATGCTGGAAATCGTTGAGCACGTAGTTGCGGTTGGGCAGGCCGGTCAGCACGTCGTGCGAGGCAAGATAGCAAGCCTGGGCTTCGGCATGCTTCAGGTCGGTGATATCCACCTCGCTGACCAGCATGGCGTCCTCGCCGGATACCGCGTCGCGGCAGGCGCGGGCCGAAATTTCGTGCCAGCGCTCGCCCTCCGGCGTGTGCACCAGCGCCAGCAGGCGGCCCTCGCCCTGGGCGCGCACCTGGCGACTGAGCAATTCGGCGTCGCTGCTGGCTACAAAGTGCGCGCTCCAATCCTGGGCGGCGTCCGTCGCTTGCGCGCGGGCCGCCGGGTTGCGATACAAGGCCTGGCCGTCGGAACCGTACAGCGTGATGCGCACCGAGGTATGCAGCAAGGCCTCGGCGCTGCGCAAGGTGGCCGGGTCGGCGCTCAGCTCGCATGGCGCCTGGCACAACATCATCACCCGCCCGTCCAGGCGCACGCCGCTGAACACGACTTGCAGGCTGCGCGGCGCGCCGTTGGGATACAGCGTCCAGGTCTCGGTGAAACGGGCGTTGTCGCGCTCGAAATCCTGCTGGTACTGGCGCAGGCGGCGCAGCACCGAAATCGACATGTCGGCGCCCATGTCGCGCGCCTTCAGCTCGGCCAGCGTCTGCGCGCCCCACACCTCCAAGGCGGGAGGGTTGGCCCAGAACACCCGCTGCCGATCGATATCAAACACCCATACCGGCAGGCTCAAGGCGGCCAGTATGTCCAATTCATTTTCCTGCCAGGCTGCCACCTGGCCATGCTCTACCGGCATATGCCCCAACTTCAGATCCGCCCCGCGACTCAGGCCGCCAGGCGATATTGCTTTCAAAAGGCAAGCATTGTAGCAAGCGATTGATTGCAAACCGAGCACATTTTTGTAATTTCCCCTTGCAAACAATAGCTTGCAAGGACTGATTAGAACAAAAGCTCCATCCAAAACGAAAGCCCCGCCCGGCAAAAGCCGGGCGGGGCTTGATCAGGCGCTAGCCGCGCCGGGCTTACAGATAGCTATCGGTGCTCGGGCAGCTGCACACCAGATTGCGGTCGCCGTATACGTCGTCGATGCGGTTCACGCTCGGCCAGTACTTGTTTTCCAGCACGTAGGGCAGCGGGAACAAGCCCTGCTCGCGGCTGTAGGGACGATCCCAGTCGCCGGCGATGTCGGCCTTGCTGTGCGGCGCGTTGCACAGCGGGTTGTTGTCCGCCGGCCAAACGCCCTTCTCCACATTGTCGATTTCCTGGCGGATGGCGGCCATGGCGGCGATGAAGCGGTCCAGCTCGGCCTTGGATTCGGACTCGGTCGGCTCGATCATCAGCGTGCCCGGCACCGGGAAGCTCATGGTCGGCGCGTGGAAGCCGTAATCCATCAGACGCTTGGCCACGTCCACTTCCGTCACGCCGGAAGCGGCCTTCAGCGGGCGCAGATCGATGATGCACTCGTGGGCCACGCGGCCATTGGCGCCGGTATACAGCACCGGATAGTAGCGCTCAAGGCGCTTGGCCATGTAGTTGGCGTTCAGCAAGGCGTTTTCGGTGGCCTGCTTCATGCCTTCCGCGCCCATCATGGCGATGTACATGTAGGAAATCGGCAAGATGGAAGCGGAGCCGAACGGCGCGGCGGAAATCGCGGTCTGGCCAGGCTGCGCCTCCGGCACGTCCACCAGCACGTGGCTGGGGAGGTAGGGCATCAGGTGCGCGCGCAGGCCGATGGGGCCGACGCCCGGTCCGCCGCCGCCGTGCGGGATGCAGAAGGTCTTGTGCAGGTTCATGTGCAGCACGTCGACGCCGATGTCGGCCGGGCGGGTCAGGCCCACCTGGGCGTTGAGGTTGGCGCCGTCCATGTATACCTGGCCGCCGTTCTGGTGAACGATGTCGCACAACTCGCGAATGCCCTGCTCGAACACGCCGTGCGTGGACGGATAGGTGATCATCATCGCCGCCAGATTGGGCGCGTGCAGCTCGGCCTTGGCCTTGAAGTCGGCCACGTCCACGTTGCCCGCCTCGTCGCACTTCACCACCACCACCTGCATGTTCATCATCTGCGCGGTGGCAGGGTTGGTGCCGTGCGCAGACTGGGGAATCAGGCAGATGTTGCGATGCCCTTCGCCGCGCGCCTCATGGTAGCGGCTGATGGTCAGCAGGCCGGTGTATTCGCCCTGCGCGCCGGAGTTGGGCTGCACCGAGATGGCGTCGAAGCCGGTAATCGCCTTCAGCTGCTTTTGCAGGCCCTCGATCAGCTCCAGATAGCCCACGGTCTGCTCGCGCGGCGCGAACGGGTGCATATTGGTGAATTCCGGCCAGGTGATGGGAATCATCTCGCTGGTGGCGTTCAGCTTCATGGTGCAGCTGCCCAGGCTGATCATCGAGTGATTCATCGCCAGGTCGCGGTTTTCCAGCTTTTTCAGATAGCGCAGCATCTGGTGTTCGCTGTGGTGGGTATTGAACACCGGATGCGTCAGGATGGCCGACTCGCGCTTCAGGCCGGCCGGAATGGCGTCCTGCGCCGCGGCGTCAAGCTGGGCGATATCGGCGGCCTTGCCGGTAAAGAGCTCGATCAGGCGGGACAGGTCGGCCTCGCTGGCCGCTTCGTGGAAGGCCACGCCCAGCACGTTCTTGCCGACGCGGCGCAGGTTGTAGCCCGCGGCCAGCGCAGCGGCGTAGATGGCGTCGGCCTTGGCGGTTTCTACCTGCACGGTGTCGTAGAAGCGATCGAATACCAGCTTGCCGCCGGCGGCTTGCACGCCGCGGGCGAAAATGGCGGCCAGGCGATGGATGCGCGTGGCGATGCGCTTGAGGCCTGCCGGGCCGTGGTACACGGCGTACATGCCGGCGATGTTGGCCAGCAGCACCTGGCTGGTGCAGATGTTGGAGTTGGCCTTCTCGCGGCGGATGTGCTGTTCGCGGGTTTGCAGCGCCATGCGCAGCGCGGTCTTGCCCTTGGCGTCCACCGACACGCCGATGATGCGGCCCGGCGCGGAACGCTTCATCTCGTCCTTGAAGGCGAAGTAGGCGGCGTGCGGGCCGCCGAAGCCCATCGGCACGCCCAGACGCTGGGTATTGCCCACCGCGATGTCCGCGCCCATTTCGCCCGGCGACTTGAGCACCGCCATCGCCATCACGTCGGCGGCCACCACGGCGATGCCGCCCTTGGCCTTGACCGCGGCGATGCTGGCGCTCAGATCGATCAGATCGCCCGCCTCGCCCGGGTACTGGAACAGCGCGCCGAAGTAATCGCCGTTGCCGGCTTCTTCCGGATGGCCTTGCACCAGCTCGAAACCGAAGTACTTGGCGCGGGTCTTCATCACGTCCAGCGTCTGCGGCAGCACGCGGCTGTCCACGAAGAAGCGCTCGGATTTGGACTTGGAGACGCGCTTGGCCATGGCCATCGCTTCCGCGGCGGCGGTGGCTTCATCCAGCAGCGAGGCGTTGGCCATCTCCAGCCCGGTCAGATCGACCACCACTTGCTGGAAATTGAGCAGGGCCTCCAGGCGGCCCTGGGATATCTCGCCCTGGTACGGGGTGTAAGCGGTGTACCAGCCCGGATTTTCCAGCACGTTGCGCAGGATCACGTTGGGGGTGATGGACGGGTAATAGCCCAGGCCGATGAAAGACTTGTTGATGACGTTCTTGCCGGCGATGGTCTTGAGCGCGGCCAGCGCCTCGGCCTCGCTTTGCGGGGCGGGCAGGTCCAGCGGGCGATTCATGCGGATATCGGCCGGCATGGTTTCCGCCACCAGCGCGTCAATGGACGGCAGACCGACGACGGACAGCATTTCCTCGCGCTCCGCGGCCGAGGGGCCGATGTGGCGGGAGATGAATTCGTTGCGATTGAAGAGTTCGGTGAGCGACATGCAATTACCCTCGATTTTTCCCAGCCTCCCGCCGCGCGGGGGCCGTGTGCGAAAACAACCCAAAAAAACGCCCCGCAGTCTTGCAACAACGGGGCGGTTTCAGCATCAGGCGCCGATTTCCTTGGCGTAGGCGGCGGCGTCGAGCAGGCCTTCCAGATCCGCCGGATTGGCCGGCTTGATCTTGAAGAACCAGCCTGCGCCGTACGGCTCGCCATTGGCCAGATCCGGAGCGGCTTCCAGCTCTTCGTTCACGGCCAGCACCACGCCGGCGATGGGACAGTACACGTCGGACGCGGCCTTCACCGACTCCACGACGCCGGCTTGCTCGTCGCGCGCCAGTTCCGCGCCCACCTTGGGCAGCTCGACGAACACGATGTCGCCCAGCAGTTCTTGCGCGTGCTCGGTGATGCCCACGGTGACGGAGCCGTCGGCTTCCAGGCGCAGCCACTCGTGGCTTTCAACGTATTTCAGTTCGGCGGGGATGTTGCTCATCTTGATTTCTCCTGCTTGGGATCAGTAGGCATAGCAGCGCTCGAGGCGCGCTGCCGTTTATTCGAATACTTTCTTGCCGTTGCGCACGAAGGGCATCTTCACCACGCGCACGTCGGTCAGCGCGCCGCGCAGGTCCACCCGCGCGGTCGCGCCGGTGGCGGCCGGCACCCGGGCGATGGCGATGGAGTGCTTGAGCGTGGGCGAGAAAGTGCCGCTGGTGATCACGCCTTCGCCGACGCCATCCACCACCACCTTCTGGCCTTCGCGCAGCACGCCGCGCCCTTCCAGAACCAGCCCCACCTGTTTCATGGCCACACCCTTGGCCTTTTGCGCTTCCAGCGCCTCGCGGCCGTTGAACTTGCGCTCCGCCGGCTCCCAGGCGATGGTCCAGCCCATGCCGGCCTCCAGCGGCGACACGGTTTCGTCCATATCGTGGCCGTAGAGGTTCATGCCGGCTTCCAGGCGCAGCGTATCGCGCGCGCCAAGGCCGATCGGCGCGACGCCGACGGCTTGCAATTGCTGGAAGAAAGCGACGGCCTGATCGGCCGGAATCATGATTTCCAACCCGTCTTCGCCGGTATAGCCGGTGCGGGCGTAGAACCACTCGCCCTGCGGCAGGCCCTGGAAAACTTTCAGCGCGCGGATGGCGTCGGCCAACTCCGGCTTGACCTGGCATACCTTGTCAATCGCCTTGGGGCCTTGCACCGCCAGCATGGCCAGGTCGCGGCGCACCTTCAGAGAGACGTCGTAACCGGCCTTTTCCTTTTCCATCCAGGCCAGGTCTTTCTCGGTGGTGCCGGCGTTGACCACCATGCGATAGCCGTCGGCGGCCAAGTAGACGATCAGATCGTCGACGACGGTGCCCTGCGGCGTGAGCATGCCGGAGTAAAGAGCCTTGCCTTCGAAGGCCAGCTTGGCCACGTCGTTGGCGATCAGCTTTTGCAGCCAGGTCTTGGCGTCGGGGCCGGCAATATCCAGCACCGTCATGTGGGAAACGTCGAACATGCCGGCGTCGCTGCGCACGATCTCATGCTCTTTCAGCTGGGAACCATAGTGGATGGGCATGTCCCAACCGGCGAAATCGACCATCTTGGCGCCGGCGGCGAGGTGGGCTTCATACAGCGGAGTACGTTTCGGGGCCGTCATGATTCGGTGCATCCTTACAGGGTGGGTTTTCCTCTAGCCTCACACCCCTCTGTCCCCTGCACCTGAGATTTTCCGGCCTCCCGGCCGTTAGCCCCTTCGGTGGACGCCGCGAAGGCGCCGCTCTCCAGATTCGGCAAGCCGACTGTCGCCGGCCCGATGATACAGTCCTTTTGCCTGAGCGATTCGCGGGTGCGCTTGCGCCTTCGGCGGCGGCCGTGGCGGCCGCTCTCTCCTGTATGACCCGGCGATTATGGTGGCGATTCCGCCGCCTTGGCAAGCCGAGTTTATTTCAATGTCAAACAAGGATTGATAACTATGATCTTGCGAAAACAAACGAATATTTAAATGTTCGTTCATCGATCAAATACGAACAAATGCAGCCCCCCTCCCACGCTAGCCGCCTCCGCGCCGCGCCGAATCCGGGACGTAAAAACAAAAAAAGCATGGCGGTCCGGCCGCCATGCTTGTCTTGTTCATCCGCGCTCGCCTCAGGACGAGTGCGCGTAACGCTCCTTGATCTGCCAAACGTAAACCGGCAGGCCCAGCAACAGCAGCAACATCCCCCACATCACGATGTCGGCGCCGGAACCGTACAGCGCCCACAGCGAGTAGACGAAGCCGATGCCGGCGAAAAAACCGGGGGCGATGTAATCGCGCGCCGAGAATTCCTTGCTGCGCATCAGCATGATGGACAGCAGCGCCATCGAGCAGAAGGCGTAGGGCAATAGCGTGGTGGCGGTGGCCAACAGGATGATGAACTCGAAAATCTTGACGCCGTTGTCGCCGCCGGCGTACTTGATCGCCATCAGGATGGTGACCAGCGCGCTGGACAGCACCAGGCCGAAAATCGGAACCCCGGCGGCGTTGCGCTCGGCGAAGCGGCGCGGAAACAGCTTGTCCTTGGCCGCCGCGGCCGGCACGTGGGCCTGCATCAGGCTCCAGCCGTTAAGCGCGCCGAAGCAGGACACCACCGCGCCGAAACCCACCAGCCAATAGCCCCAGTCGCCCCACATCAGGCGGGCGGCGTCGGCGAACGGCGCTTGCGAGGCGGCCAGCACGCCGGGCGGCATCAGGCCCATCAGCGACACGGTGGAGAGAATATAGAGCACGGTGGCCAGCAAAGTGCCGAGCACCGTGGCGCGCGGGATGGTTTTTTCCGGCTCGACGACGTCTCCGGCCGGCACCGATGCCGACTCCAGCCCCAGGAAAGCCCACAAGGTCAGCGCCATGGTGGCGGACAACGAGGACATCACCGGGCGGTGCTCCGGGTTGAAAGCCAGATTCTCCGGATGCATATGCCAGAAACCGATGAAGGTCACCGCGGCCAGCGGCAGCAATTTGAGCAGGGTGGTCACCACCGCCACCATGCCGGAACTGTGCGCGCCGCGGCTGTTGATCCAGGTGACGATCCAGATCAGGCTGATGGCGAAAGCGCCGGCCAGCAACTGGTTATGCCCCAGCGCCGGAAAGAAAACCTGCATATAGCTGGTGGCCGCCACCGCCAGCGCGGCGTTGCCGGCCCACAAGGCGATCCAGTAGCCCCAGGCGATCCAGAACCCGGCGAAATCTCCAAAGCCGGCATGGATATAAGCGTAAGGGCCGCCGTCCTTGGGCAGGAGGGCGGACAGCCTGGCGAAAACCAGCGCCAGGCAAATGGCGCCAGCCGAAGTCAGCGCCCAGCCGATCAGCGACACGCCGCCGTAAGGGGCCAGCGACGCCGGCAGCAGGAAAACGCCGGAGCCGATCATATTGCCCACCACCAGGGCTGTACACATCCAGACCCCTAACGAGCCTTTTTTGCTTTGCGAAGGGTTGTCGCTCAAGGTTTTTTCTCCATTGAGGCCGAAAGAGCCACGCGGAGCGAGCCGCCAAGGGCGGACCCGGCGCGTGACGCACGACAGGTAGCAGGGTTACTGGCTATTGGGATCTGAACGCCCGCCTCATGATTCAAGCATAGCGGATGGCCCTGGGAATCACCGGATCATGTCAACGGCAAACGCAGGACGCGACGGGTGAAAACCAACGACAGCGCCATGAAAAAAGGGCGCATTAGAACATAGTTTTGATATAAAAACATGTCGCCTGGCGTAAATTTTTGGAGAAAAAACCACTTTGCCTGCGACGAATCAATGGAAGCACGCCAACAGCATCGCCAAACGCCTATGACACTGGCCCGCGCGGCACCCGCGCCAACGACCAGTTGGCCCTGGCCCACGACCAGATATCGGCCAGCGACAAACAATCGGCCGGCGGTGGATGCCCCAAGCGCGCCAAAGCCTGGCGCAACTGGACGACGGCGTCGCCGGCTTCGATGGCCGGCGCCAGCGTCTGCTTGGACAGCTTTTCCCCTGCGGCGTTGACCAGCACCGGCAGGTGGCAATACGAAGGCGTACCCACCCCCAGACTGCGCTGTACCTGGATCTGGCGCGGCGTAGACACCAGCAGATCCGCCCCGCGCACGATATCGGTAATGCCCTGTTCGGCATCATCCACCACCACGGCCAGCTGGTAAGCCCAGAAGCCGTCGGCGCGCAGCAGCACGAAGTCGCCGATGTCCTCTGCCAGGTTCTGGCGATAATCGCCCTGCAGCCGGTCGGCCGCCACGATGGCCTCGTCATTCACCCGCAGCCGCCAGGCCTTGCCCTCCCGCCCCGCCGGGCAGCCGTTCCGGCACGTGCCGGGGTAGACATAGCCGTCCAGGCCGCGTCGGGCCGCTGCCGCAATCTCCTTGCGGGTGCAGGCGCAGGCGTAGGCCGCTCCGCTGGCGATCAATTGCTGCAAGGCATCCCGGTACAAGGCGTGGCGGCGGCTTTGGTATTCGACCGCGCCGTCCCATTCAAAACCGAAAGCGTCCAGCGTCCGCAAGATGGCATCCGCCGCGCCGGGCACTTCGCGCGGCGGGTCCAGGTCTTCCACGCGCAACAGCCATTGGCCGCCGCGCGCGCGCGCTTCCAGATAGCTGCCCACCGCCGTGCTCAGCGAGCCGGCGTGCAGCAGACCGGTGGGACTGGGGGCGAAACGGCCCCGATAGACAGGATCAGACATCGTGGTGAGATATGGCAGGAAAGCGCGCCCGCAAAAGCAAGGCGATTTCTGGCTAAAATACGGGCTGCCGCAACCCCTGCTTCAAACTAAGGATTCGCAAGAATGGCGTACGTTGTAACCGAAGCCTGTATCAAATGCAAATACAGCGACTGTGTCGAAGTGTGTCCGGTGGACTGTTTTCGCGAAGGGCCCAATTTTCTCGCCATCGATCCGGACGAGTGCATCGACTGTTCGCTGTGCGTGGCGGAGTGCCCGGTAGGCGCCATCTACCCCGGCGACGACATCCCCGCGGGCCAGGAGGAATTCGTCGCGCTCAATGCCGAGCTGGCCAAACAGTGGCCGAGCATCGTGCAAAAAATCGATCCGCCGGCGGATCACGCCAAATGGGCGCAGGTCAAGGACAAGCGCCACCTGCTGGAGCGCTGACTTCCGACGGCCGGCGCGCGCCGGCCGCGCGCTCAGATAAACAGGTCGATGTCCCCGGTCTTGTCGCCCTCTCCGCCCTGAACCTGCCCGCGATACGGCATTTCCTGCTTCACGGCCACCGCGCTGCGCTTCAGGCGCTTGACCAGCACCTTGCCGGTTTCGGTAAAAAAGTAGACCTTGCGGGCGAATTCGCCCAGCAAATCCTCCGCCAGCAGCGGAATGCCTTCCGTGGACAGATAGCTGCGGATGAAATTGGTATTGCGCTCGCCGACGTTCACCACGGTCATGCCGTCCAGCACATTGCCGGCACCGAAGATCTTGGCTTCCAGCCGGTTGCGCATCGCGCCCAGCTTCTGCATGTCGGTGATCAGCAGCTCCATCGCATTGACGCCGAAACGGGCGGCGGAAGCGCCGGAACCCAGGTCCAGGGAACCCTCCGGCAACAGGAAGTGGTTCATGCCGTATACGCCGGCCGTCCGATCGCTCAGGCACACCGCCACGCAGGAACCCAACAGGGTCACCAGCATGCACGGCTGGTTGGTGGCGTGGTATTGGCCAGGAAAAATCTTGACGGCGGATATCTGGAAATGACGGTCAAAATATTGCAGGCTGCTTCGCATCTCGGCATGCGTCATAATGTCGCCCTCTCGGCGGTGGATCGCAGGCATTCCTGCACTTTGCCTGCCAGTTGGCTGAGCGGAAAAACGTATTGCACCGCGCCGGCGCGCTCGGCTTCGCGCGGCATGCCGTACACCACGCAGCTGCCCTCGTCCTGGCCGAAGGTGGCCGCGCCGGCCTCGCGCATGCGCAACAAGCCATCCGCGCCGTCGCGCCCCATGCCGGTGAGAATGACGCCCACCGCCCGATCGCGCAGCACCCGCGCCGCCGAATCGAACAACACATCCACCGAAGGCCGGTGCCGATTGACGCGCTCGGTTTGCGACAGTCGTATCTGATAGTCGCCCGCCGCTCCGCCGCAAACCTGCATGTGATAATCGCCCGGCGCGACATAAGCCACGCCAGCCGCCACCGCCTCGCCATCCTCGGCCTCTTTCACCCGCATGGCGCACAAGCCGTTCAAGCGCGCGGCGAAGGTGTAGGTGAAGCGCTCCGGCATGTGCTGCACGATCAGGATGGGGGGGCTATCCGCCGGCATGCCCTCCAGGAACTCGCGAATGGCCTCCGTGCCGCCGGTGGAGGCCCCGATGCAGATGCACACGCCTTTGCGCATGGCATGCGCCGGGCGCGCCGGCGGCGGCTCGCCCGGCGGGATTCGCGGCGGACGCAGGCGCGCGGCGGCGACGGCTCTGAGCTTGTCGCGGATATCTTCCGCATACTCCTGCATCCGCCGGCTGATGTCTTGCGACGGCTTGTGCAAAAAATCCACCGCGCCCAGCTCCAGCGCCGCCAGCGTGACCTCCGAGCCCGATTGCGTCAGCGAAGAAATCATCAGCACCGGCGTCGGCCGCAGGCGCATCAGCCGGCGCAAGAATTCCAGACCGTCCATGCGGGGCATTTCCACGTCCAGCGTGATGACATCCGGCGAGGTCTCGCGAATCCGCTCCCTAGCGAAGATGGGGTCGGACGCGGTGGCCACCACTTCCATATCGGGCGCTTCATTGATGATGGAAGTCAGCAGGCTGCGGATCAGCGCGGAGTCGTCCACCACCACAACTCTAAGCTTCCTGGCCGATGACGTCATTGCCAGCCCCTTCCTCTCCAAAGAGTCAATAAGATTGCGCCAGTCGGTACGAGGTCTTGCCGTTGGGCACAAAGGCCTCGGACAGATGCAGAATGTTTTCCGAATGCCCCAAAAACAGCAGTCCGTCGGGTTTCAGACAGCGCGCCATCCGCTCCAGAATTCCAGCCTGGGTCGGCTTGTCGAAATAAATCAGCACATTGCGACAGAAAATAACGTCGAACAGACCAAGATCCGGCCACTGCGACGCCACCAGGTTCATCTGGAAAAACGTCACGGCTTCGCGCACGCTCTTCTTCAAGCGCACTTTGCCTTCGTTGCTTCCGATGCCGCGCTCGAAAAATCGCCGCACCAGCGCCGGCTCCAGCTTGGCGGCCCTGTCTGCGGCGTAAACGCCAGTCAGGGCGTGCTGCAATACATTGGTGTCGATATCCGACGCCATCAGTTCAAAACCACCGTTTCTGTCAGCCGCCGCTTGCAGCATGGTCATCGCGATGGAGTAAGGCTCCTCGCCGGTTGACGCCGCCGCGCTCCATATCCGCAGCCGCTGCCCGGCGCGCCGCGAATCCAGGGCATGGGCGCGCAACAACTCGAAATGATGCGGTTCCCGAAAGAAAAAGGTCAGATTGGTGGTCAGCGCATTGATGAACGCCTGCCATTCCTCCGCCTGCGGGCTGGCCCGCAACAAGGCAAGGTACTCGCCAAACGACTGCATGCCTTTTTGCCGCACGCGCTTGGCGAGTCGGGAGTAAGCCATGTGGCGCTTGGTGTCGTTCAGCGCGATGCCGACCCGCTGATACAACATCTCCCGCACTTGCTGAAAGTCCTTTGCGGTAAACCCGATCTCTCCGCCTTGTGCCATGACATTGCTCTTGGTCAAATCGCGCCGCAGAGTCAGAACTCTTCCCAATCCCCCTCGGCCGACTCGCCCTGGGGTCGGATTTTTTCGACGGCGGGCTTGTCGGTCCTGGCCGGGTAGCGCCCCGCTGCTCCTGGCCGGAACCCTGTTTGCGGGCCATGCTTCGCCGCCAACCCGACAGGCTCAGCCCGGGGGGGCGCGGCGGTTCTGGACACCGGCCGGTTATCCAGCTTGAACACCAGCACCGCCTCGGCGAGATAGCGCGCCTGCTCTTCCAGCGACTCGGCCGCTGCTGCCGCCTCCTCGACCAGCGCCGCGTTTTTCTGGGTGTTTTCATCCATTTGCGTAACGGCGAGATTGACTTGCTCGATGCCCGAGCTTTGCTCGAGCGAGGCAGCCGAAATATCGCTCATGATGTCCGCCACCCGACGAATCGACACCACGATCTCGTTCATGGTGCGCCCGGCCTCGTCCACCAGCCGGCTGCCGGACTCCACCTTGTCCACCGAATTGCCGATCAGCGACTTGATCTCCTTGGCCGCCGCGGCCGAGCGTTGCGCCAGATTGCGCACTTCGCTGGCCACCACGGCGAAACCCCGCCCCTGCTCGCCAGCTCGCGCGGCCTCCACCGCCGCGTTCAGGGCCAGGATATTGGTCTGGAAGGCGATGCCGTCGATCACGCTGATGATGTCGACGATCTTCTTGGCGCTTTCATTGATCTCGTTCATGGTGGACACCACATCGCCCACCACCTGCCCGCCTCGGGTCGCGATATCGGACGCCCCGGTGGCCAGCGAGTTGGCCTTTCTGGCGTTTTCGGCGTTCTGGCGCACCGTACTGGTGATTTCCTCCATGCTGGAAGCCGTTTCCTCAAGGCTGGCCGCCTGCTGCTCGGTGCGGCCGGACAGGTTGGCGTTGCCGGCTGCGATCTCTCTGGCCGCAGTATTGATGGTGTCGGTCGAATCCTTGATATGGGTGACGATTTCCTTCAGACGCTCCACCGTCGCGTTGCTGTCGCTCTTCAATTGGCCGAACAACCCTTGGTAGTCGGCCTGGATCGTGCGCGTCAAATCGCCCTTGGCCATCGCAGCCAATACCTCGGCGATATCGCCAAGCCCCTGGCTGGTCACCGCCAGCAGCTGATTGATGCCCTCGCCCAGCAACCTGAAGAAGCCCTGCTTGCCGTCCAGCGACAGTCGTTGGCTGAATTCGCCCCTGACCGCGGCGCTGACCACATCAGCCACCTCGCGCTCCAGCTGGACCTCCGCCGTTCTGTCCTTCCACTCCACCACTGAGCCCAGACGAGAGCCATCCTTGTCGAACACCGGATTCGCCACCAGCGAGAACGTGCGCCCGCCCACCGCGATTTCCGCGCGGTGAGTGGCGCGCAGATTGGCCAGCAAATCGCGCTGATGCGCCGGGTTGCGATGAAAGTCGTCCATCGAGCCGCCCAGCAGGCGCCGCACGTCGAAATTGGGCAGCACCTTGCGCAAGTCCGGCTCCGCCTGGCGCAGCATCTCGATCACGCTGTGATTCATGTAAATGATCTTGCGATCATTGTCGGCGATCATGACGTTGGTGGTGACGTTGTCCAGCGCGCTGCGAATGCGGGCGTTCTCCGCGGCGACGACGGCCGCCTCCGCCGCGCGCGCATCCTCGGCGGCCTTGATTTCGAGTTCCTTGGTGCAATCCAGCCACTCGACCACCGAGCCGAGCTTGCGGCCTTGCGCATCGGCAATCGGCGTCAGCACCAGGCTGAAGGTGCGGCCGCCCACCTTGATCGAGGCGCGGTGCACGCCGCGCTGACGCTGCAAGACGCCGTGCTGGTAAGACGGCGTGCGATGGAAGCTGTCTATGCTGCTGCCGATCAGGCTGCTGGCCGAAAACTGCGGCAGCTCCTTGCGGATATCCGCCTCGGCCTGCGCGAACATGTCCAGCACCGCGCGATTGGCATACACCACCTTGTGCTCTTCATCCGCGATCATCACATTGGTGGTGCACGCGTCCAGAGCGTTGCGGACCCGGAGGTTTTCCATGGACAAGGCGGCCACCTGCCGCAACGTGGCGAACGGACTGCTCTGATCCCCGGCCGCCACCGGAATGTTCGCGCCCAAATCGCCAGCCGCCAGTTGTCGCAGCAGACCCGCCAGTTGCGTCGGCTCGCCGCCGAACAAGCGGTTGATGCCTCTGCCCAGCAGCGCGCCAACCACAACCATCAGCGCGATCAACGCCGCGCAGGCCGCCAGCAACACGTCGCCGGCCTGTCCGAGCAGGCTGTCCACCGCGCCGCCCGCCAGGGGCGTTCTGGCGGAAAACAGCGTCTGCAGTTGCTGTTGCAACCGAGCCAGCTCCAGCCCCGCCACGGCCATTACCGCCAGGCTCGACAGCAGCAAGCCGCCAAAACCCAGCGCCAGTCTTTGCTTCAGGGTCATTCCGTTCATACTCGCCCCTCCCTTGCTTGTCTCGTTCGATTACAGCCTGGCTGCGGCATCCGTCAAAGCCATCTCTTCGCTGCCCATCAGCCGTTCGATATCGACGACGATGATCATTTGTTCGCCCACCGTGCCCAGCCCCTCGATATACGTGGTATCCACCGCCGCGCCGAACTCAGGCGCAGCCCGCAACGAAGCCTGCTCCAGCGCGATCACGTCGGACACACCGTCCACCACCATGCCCACGGTGCGCTTGTGAATGTTGAGGATGATGACCACGGTGAACTCGTTGTACTGCGGCTCACCCAGGCCGAACTTGAGCCGCAGATCCACAATCGGCACGATATTGCCGCGCAGGTTGATCACCCCCTTGATGAAAGCCGGGGCGTTGGCGATGCGCGTCACCGTGTCGTACCCTCTGATCTCCTGGACTTTCAGGATGTCGATGCCGTACTCCTCGCTGCCGAGAGTAAACACCAGCAGCTCGCGCGCTTGCGTCGGCTCCGTCTGCATTTCGCTTTTCAGTTCCATCTCCCCCCCAGTCAGTCCGCTACCAGCACGGACTGCAAAGCGGCCGTCTGGGCGGCTCGCTGGTTGCTGCGCACGATGGTGGAAATATCGAGTATCAAGGCCACCCGGCCGTCGCCCAGAATGGTCGCGCCGGATAGCCCGTCCACCTTGCGGTAATTGGTTTCCAGGTTTTTGACCACAAACTGCTGCTGGCCGATCAAGTCGTCCACCAGCAAGGCCACTCGGGAATCGGACGCTTCGACGATGACCAGGATGCCCTCGGCCGGATGCGTCTTGGCCTCGGCGATGCCGAAATACCTGCCCAAGGTCACGATAGGCAGATACTCCCCGCGGATATGCACCACTTCGCCGCGGCCGGCCACCGTTTTCACTTCCCCTGGCGCGGGCTGCAGCGACTCCAGGACAAACCCCAGCGGCAACACGTAGATTTCCTGCCCCACCCGCACCGACATGCCATCCATGATGGCCAAGGTCAGCGGCAGCTTGATGCTGATCGTGGTGCCGACATCCACCATCGAATCGATTTCTATCCGGCCGCCCATTTCCTGGATATTGCGCTTGACCACATCCATGCCCACCCCGCGGCCGGACACGTCGGTAACCTCGGCCGCGGTGGAAAAGCCGGCTTCGAAAATCAGCGCCCACGCTTCCTGATCGGAAATGGCCTCCGGCACCGCCATGCCGCGCTCGCGCGCCTTGGCCAGGATGCGCTCGCGATTGAGCCCGGCGCCGTCATCGCTGACCTCGATGACAATACTGCCTCCCTGATGAAATGCGCGCAGCGTCAGCCGACCGCCCGGCGACTTGCCCTTGGCAACACGCGCCTGCGGCGCCTCGATGCCGTGGTCCAGGCTGTTGCGCACCAGATGCGTCAAGGGATCGGACAGCTTTTCGATGAAACCTTTGTCCAGCTCGGTGTTCTCTCCCACCATCTTGAGCGAGACTTCCTTGCCCAGCTTGCCCGCCAGATCGCGCACCACTCGCGGGAAGCGATTGAAGACGAAAGCGATGGGTGTCATCCGGATCGACATGACCGCTTCCTGCAATTCGCGCGAGTTGCGCTGCAAGGCGCTGATCCCATTCAGAAGACGCTCGTGCTCGACCGGGTCCAGAGCGCTGCCGGATTGCATCAGCATGGACTGGGTGATCACCAGTTCGCCAACCAGGTTCAGCAGCAGGTCCACCTTCTCGATATTGACCCGGATCGAGTTCTCGCCGCCCCCAGCCGCCGCGCCGCGCTCCACCCGCGGAGCCAAGGCCGGCTTGCCGGGCTCCGCCAAGGCCTCTGCCGGCGCGGCCTCCATCTCGTTGACGGGCGCGGCCACGCCCGGCGCGCTGGCGAACAAACCGAACCCGTCGCCCTCGATATCGTCGACAGCAGGCGGAACCGGTCGAGGCAGCGGCTCAAACAGACCGAAACTGTCGTTTTCCAGACGTTCCGCCACCGGCATCGGGGAGGCCGGCTCTGGCCCAGCGTGTTCAGAAGCGGCGGCGACGACATCCGGCGTCAGAAACAAACCAAAGGCGTCGTCGCCGTCGCAACCATGGTCCACGCAAATATGGAACTGGTCCGGCGCCAGCGCGAACGCCAGCGACTCCGCCACTTCTCCGGCTTCCAGCGTGGAGGTGAACACCACCACCCAGGGAGATCGGGCGGCGAGGTCGCCAGGCTGCACCACGCTCAAATCCCCGAGCTGCCCCAGCGACGCCAACAGCTGGCCGATATCTGCCGTCGCTTGCGCGTCGATCTCGATAAACAGCGTCCAGATGCGGCTTGGATCTTTTCTCGGCTCGGGCGCGTCCCCGCCAGTCGGCTCGGCGCTCGCTCCGGCTTCGATCTCCAGCAGACGCTGGCGCACGCCTTCAGCCAATCCGGCGTCGACATGCTCGCCGCCCTTGTGCGCGGCGAGCATGCCGTGCAATACGTCTTTGGATTGCAGGAAAACATCGACCATGGCGGCAGTCAGCGCCATGCTTCCCTTGCGGACCCTGTCCAGCAAGTTCTCCAGCACATGGGTCAAGTCCGCCATGTCGGAAAAACCGAAGGTCGCCGCGCCGCCCTTGATCGAGTGCGCGGCCCGGAATACCGCGTTCAGATCCTCCGGCTCCGGATGGGACACATCCATCGCCAGCAGCAGGGACTCCATGTTCGCCAGGTGTTCGTCGGCTTCGTCGAAAAACACCTGGTGAAACTGTGACATGTCTATCGCCACACCCCTCTCCCCTTAGGCAATGGCCTTAGCCAACCAGGCGCTTGACGACGTCGAGCAGTTTCTGCGGATCGAATGGCTTGACCAGCCAGCCGGATGCGCCGGCGGCGCGCCCCAGCGCCTTCATTTGATCGCTGGATTCGGTGGTCAGCATGAGAATGGGAGTATTGCTGTAAGCGGGAAGCTTGCGCAGGGAGCGGATCAGGGTCAGGCCATCCATGCCCGGCATGTTCTGATCGGTCAGCACCAGGTCGAATGGCCCGCCTTGCGCCTTGCTCAGGCCGGCATTGCCATCCACAGCCTCGGCGACCTCATAGCCGGCGCTTTTCAAGGTGAAGGCCACCATCTGCCGAATGGACGCGGAGTCGTCTACGGTAAGGATTTTTTTAGTCATGGCATTCCTGCTGGTCGTCGTCTCTGGCGGAGCAGGCGGACGAGGTTCAGGGCTGCGTCTAATCTCTCATCCCCATGAGAAACGTAGCCTTGCCTCTTCGCCGCAATACTATCGGCATAGCACACCATGCAGATATCGACAGCCCGGATTTCAGAGGGCCGCCGAACAATTCGGCTGAACAAATCCAAAAACAGGCGAAAAACGGATCAGGCGTCGGGAAAAACCAGGCGCAGGAACGACATATCGTCGCCATGCGAATCAAGGAGCGCTCGTCTCATGACCGAGACATCGCGGCGCGACGAAGAGAAAGGCAACGCGCCCTCCGGCACGCCGTCGCTATGCGCCCACACCTCTGTTCCTGACGGGGCGGAAAGCTGGGTCGCAGCGGCTTCAGGCCATTCAGGCCGCAGGCCAAGCGGCGGAGCCGCAGAGCGAAGCCTCTGCCACGCGCCGGAGGCAGCGCGGATCAACGCATCCGGCATGGCTGCGTTGAACAGGCGCAGCCGCCCGCGCCGGTCTATTTCAATGATGATCGCAGCCACATAACGGCCCTCTCCGCTATGGCGATGCAAAAAGCGGTTCACATCGCCCAAGAGCGCCGCGCCGAGGGCCATATCCAAACCAGATTGGGAGAGCGCCAGCATCAGCAGCGCGGCGTCGAGGGCCGCGGATTCGCCGTGACCGGATGCGTCGGCCAACGCCAGCCAGGTTCGCTCGGGCGTGTCGACGCGCAGCACGATGTCGCCGCCAGTGGGCAAGACCGGCTGGACGGCGGCATCCCAAGACCACGCGGCAGGCGCGATGCGCTCGGCAAAACGACTGAGCGACAAGCTGCCGTTGATGATTTGACAAGGACGGCCGCCAAACAGCAACGGGCAGATCCGGCCGCGCAACCATGCCCAGGCCAACAGGCGATTGCGCAGAATCTCCAGATCAAACGCGCCAGGCAGAAAGTGCGCATCGGGAGAGGAAAGCCAAGGAGAGGCGCGACCGGACAGGAAAATCCATGCGCCGCCCGTCGCGGGGGCTTCGGGCAAGACGTCCATGGCAGCCCACGCCAGGTCTGCGACTATCAGTTCCGGCCCGGACTCAACCGGTTCAGCCGGACCACAGAACCGCCAGTGCCACGAGGCCAGCAGCGCATCCCCCAGAATGGCGGCCTGGGCGACCTGCGGCAGCCACGCCCGGATACGCACGCGCCGGCTCCGTTCGGATCAGCGAATGATGAACATTTTGGTGAAGCAGGCGATTTCAAATACCTGCATCACCGCTTCCCGGCAGTTGATCAGAATCATCGACTTCTTTTGGCTGGCCGCTCTCTCTTTCAACAGCAACAGCATTCCCAGCGCGGAACTGTCCAAGAAGGGCACCTGATCGAAATCCACCTGGATCTCCTCTACCGCCGGGTTGTCCAGCAGCTCCTGGCTCGCCTGACGAAAATCCTTGTGCAAATTGAAATCGAACTGCCCAATCAGCAGCAAGGTCCCCAGATTACCGTCAACTTTCACCACGGGTTTCATCTTCGATCCTCATCTTGTCGTTGGCCCGCGACGTCACGCGACACGCAACTTGGCTTGAAAATATTAAACCGGGTCCGGCTCGCCAGGCGAGATCAGGACAATGCCAGCATAGCCTGAAATTCAGCATGCCTGGCGCATTAGCGGCAACTCCAGCTCGAACCGCGCGCCGCCATCAGGCTGATTGCCGCAACGCACCCGCCCGCCCAGCTCCTCCGCCACTTTCTTCACGATGGCCAGTCCCAGCCCGGTGCCGCCCTGCCGGGTGGTGAAGAAGGGTTCGAAAATCCGCTCGAAGGCGTCAGGATCAATCCCCGGCCCGGTATCCCGCACGACAAAATTCAAACACGCCTCGCCAGCGCTGACATCGAGCCGCACCCGTCCGCCTGGCGGCGTAAACAACAGGGCGTTCTCCAGGAGGTTCAGCAACGCCCCCTGCAGCGCCTTCCGGTCGGCCATGACGGCAATGGCCGCATTTTGCGGCGCGTGGCACTCGAACGCCACCCCCTTGTCATGACACTGCGGCGCCAGCACCGTGCACACGTCCTCCAGGAAGGCCGGCAACTCCAAAGATTCCAGATTGGATACCTGCCCGCGCACGAAACCCAGCATGTTCTGGATCAGCCCCTCCAGCGCGCGCATCCGGGCCAGGCTCTTGTCCACAAAGCGCGCCCGGTCCTCGGGCGAGATGTCTTGCTTCAGATTCGCGGTATAGAGCATGGCGGTGGCGAGCGGAGTCCGCAGTTGATGCGCCAGTGACGCCGCCATGCTGCCCATTGACGCCAGCTTCTGCTGCCTTGCCAATTCCGAGCTCAACTGGTGCAATCTTGAGACATCGTGAATAAGCACAATGCGTCCGCCCGCGGCCGGAAAGTCCTGCGCCTGCAAAGACAGCCGCAAGCCGCTGCTTTTCTGCGCGGAACGATAGGTATCGTCCGCTTCCGAACGCTCCAAACCCGCCAGCACATCCGTCCAGCGCGCGCCGACATGGCCGCCCCCCAACATGGTTTCAGCAGCAATATTTTCATTGATAACAATATCTTCCGGCGACAGCTCCACCACGCCGGCGGGCATGATGGCCAGCAGCATCGCCAGCCGCTCGGCTAGCGCGGCATTTTCATCGCGCTGGGTGCGCAGCTGATTGTTGGCCTCGTCCAGCTGCGCATTCAAAACCGCGACCTGATTCTCAAGTTGTCTATACGCATCAATGAGTTGACTGGATACGGCATTGAACTGCTCGAATGCCGCCTCCAGCTGCTGTTGGTCGTTCAAGCTTGAAACCATAGTCGTGATCGCCTGCGAGTCATTTGTAAAAAGCACTTAAACAGTATGATAATGAGGACAATACGGTGAGCCAACTTGCGCCTGACATCCGGGGCAAGCAAAAAAAACCGGGAAAAACTCATATCTGGCGTATAACGGGTAGTAGTACGCCATTCAAAAAGATGCTGCGGAGGTTTCTGTGTCAGAGCTTCTCAAAAAAATCGACGCCAGAACCAAACTGGCCGGCACCAACAAGCTGGAGATCCTGCTCTTCTCCCTGGGGCATGACCAGCGCACCGGTCGCAAGGAAATTTTTGGTATCAACGTCTTCAAGGTGCGCGAAGTGATGCGCACCCCGGAGATCACATCGGCCCCTGAAATGCCCTCCTCTGTCGAGGGCATGGTCAGCCTACGCGGCGCGCTCGTGCCGGTTATCGACCTGGCCAAATACTCTGGCATCGTAACCAGCAATCGCCCGGAAATCATGATCGTAACCGAATACAACGGTCATACCCAGGGCTTTCTGGTAGAGGCTGTGGACACCATTCTGCGTCTGGACTGGTCCGCCATGCGCGTACCGCCGGACATGATCACCAACCGCATGGCCGGCCTGGTTACCGCCGTCACCGAACTGGACAACGGCACCTTGGTGATGATGATGGACGTGGAGAAAGTGCTGGCCGAAACCAGCGTGATCGACGACGGCCACACCTTCATCAACATCGAACCGGTCAAGGAGGAACGCCACATTTTCTTCGCCGACGACTCGGCGGTGGCGCGGAAACAGATAGAACGCACCCTCGATGCCATGCGGATAAAATATACATCCGCCATCAACGGCATGCGCGGCTGGGAAGATTTGCAAAAGATGGCCATGCAGGCCGAGGGCGCTGGCCGCAAGCTGTCCGACGAACTGCACTTGATCCTGACCGATGTGGAAATGCCGGAGATGGACGGCTACATGCTGACCAAGATGATCAAGAACGACCCCCGCTTCGCCGGCATTCCAGTACTGATGCACTCCTCCCTCTCCGGCTCCTCCAACCAGAAACTTGGAGAATCGGTGGGTGTTGACTCTTATGTTTCGAAGTTCGAGCCACAGAAACTGTCTGCCAAGCTGCGACAGATGCTCAAACTGGAAGAAGAGTAAAAGCGAAGAATCGAACTCGGGAGAGGAATAAACATGCCAGCCACAGATGCCTCCTTGCTTGCCAGCGTAGACGCCAGAACCAAACTGGCGGGCTCCAATAAAATGGAGATTCTGCTTTTTTCGCTGGGCACGCGGGAAACTTTTGGGATCAACGTATTCAAGGTGCGTGAGGTTTCCCAAACCCCTTTCATCACCAAAGCGCCCAACATGCCTTTTGGGGTGGAGGGCGTGCTGTCGCTGCGCGGCAATATCATCCCGGTCATCTCGCTGGCCAAATTCATCGGTTCGGACACAGGCATCAGCAAGTTCGAAACCATGATCGTCACCGAATTCAACAAGAGCACCCAGGCTTTTCTTGTCGACTCGGTTGATCGAATCATCCGTGTGGACTGGGACAAGGTCCGGGCCCCGGAAAACATCATGACCACCGTAGGCACCAATCAGAACCTGATCACGGCCATCACCGAACTGGAAAACGGCAAACTGGTTTCGATTCTGGACGTGGAACAGATTCTGGCCAGCGTGGTGGGCGAACCCCGCCTGCCCGACGTGCCGACCGCGCAGCTGGAAAGCGATCAATACGTCTTTTTCGTCGACGACTCCGTCGTGGCTCGCAAGGAAATCACTGGCGTGCTGGAAAAAATGGGCCTCAAGTTCCAGCAAGCCACCAATGGCCGCGAGGCCTGGGATCGCTTGCAAGTGCTGGCCGGCCGCAACTGGGCCGAAGACGAATGCCTGCACGATTACCTCAAAATCATTCTGGTGGATGCGGAAATGCCGGAAATGGACGGCTACGTGCTCACCAAACTGATCAAGTCTGACCAACGTTTCAAGGGCATCCCGGTGATCATGCACTCCTCGCTGTCATCCAATGCCAATAGGGCGATGGGCTCCAGCGTGGGGGTTGACTCCTACGTTGCCAAGTTTGATCCAGGCGTATTGGCAGAAACTTTGATTCCATTCCTGCAAAGGTAGTCGCTACAATGTGCGGCTTGATGGATCTCAGATAATTCAGGATATACCTCGATGTCAGACAAGAATACTCGATTCCTAGTTGTGGACGACTTCTCCACCATGCGAAGAATCGTTCGCAACCTGTTGAAAGAGTTGGGCTTTACCAACGTGGATGAGGCAGAGGACGGCCAAGTCGCGTTGCACAAACTCAAGACCCAACACTTCGACTTTATCGTCTCCGACTGGAACATGCCCAACATGACCGGCATTGAGCTGCTGAAGGCCGTGCGCGCCGATCCGCAACTGAAGCATCTGCCGTTCATGATGATTACCGCAGAGGCCAAACGGGAAAACATCATCGAAGCCGCCATGGCCGGCGCCAGCGGCTACATCGTCAAACCGTTTACCGCAGCGACTCTGGAAGAAAAGATGAACAAGATCTTCCAGAACATGAACAAGCCAGCCTGAACACCGAAAAAGACTGCCAGCGTCAGTATTGAGGAGGATTGAACGTGCCCGACCACATTTTGGAAAACGGAGACAGCCCGGAACTGGAGGCGCTGTTCGACAGCATTGCCCACCAGCAAGCCGAGGTTGCGACTGACCCCGTTGCAGCCACTGCGGCCCCGGCCCAGACCAATCAGGATGCCGGTCTCGCGCTTAATCCTCACAGCAGTCCGTCAAACATGTATGAACAAATAGGCCAGCTGACCCGGAAAATGCACGACGCCCTACGCGACATGGGTTACGACAAATCACTGGAACGGGTCGCCGAAGCCATACCCGACGCGAAAGACCGGCTGGCGTACATCGCTTCGCTGACGGAAAGTTCCGCCGATCGGGTTCTCAACGCCACCGATATCGCCAAGCCATATCAGGACAACCTGGAAAGACAAGCGCTGGCCCTGAGCGAACGCTGGAACAAGCTGTACGCCAACATACTGACCGTTGAAGAGTTCAAGGCGCTCGCTGCCGATACCCGCAAGTATCTGAACGAGGTGCCCTCCCAGACCCAGGCCACCAGCACTCAGCTGTTGGAAATCGTCATGGCTCAGGACTTTCAGGATCTGACCGGCCAAGTCATCAAAAAAATGATGGGCATGGTCAAGATTTTGGAAACCGAACTGGTCAATTTCCTGATCGAGTTCTCTCCTGACGAGAAAAAGGGCGAACTCAGTCCGAACCTTCTCAATGGCCCGGTGATCAATCCGGAAGGCCGTCAGGATGTCGTAACCAGTCAGCAGCAAGTGGATGACCTGCTGGAAAGCCTTGGCTTCTAAACAAGCAGCGAGCAGATAACGCACAATGCGTGGGGTGGAAAAATGAGCGAATTTGGCGGAATGGAAGAGTTGCTGCAAGACTTTCTGATGGAGTCGACCGACCTTCTGTCCGATGTGGACAATAAACTGGTTGAACTGGAAAAGCGCCCGGAAGACAAGGCGCTGCTCAATGATATTTTCCGGGGATTCCACACCATCAAAGGCGGCGCGGGCTTCCTCAATGTCAGCCCCATGGTCAACCTGTGCCACCGCACCGAGAATCTCTTCGACAAGCTGCGCAATGGCGAATTGCACATCACCCCGGAAGTGATGGACGTTATTCTGGACGCTACGGGCATCGTGCGCGATATGTTCGGGACGCTGGGGCAGGGCCTGATGCCGGGCGACGCCGACTCTCGCGTATTGGCTGCGCTTGACGCCGTGCTGGCAGGCGAGTCGCTTGCCGCCTCGCCCCCCGCGCCAAGCGCGCCAGCAGCGCCCGCCGTCGTTCCGGTCGCAGCCGCCGCGACGCCGGCTCCGGCAGCCAGCGGAACCGAACCGGACTGGAATCAGCTCTATCAGGCAGTCAGTCCCAATGGCAATGTTGCGGCTGAACCTCAAGTTGTCGCAACTGCGGCTCCCGCTCCTGCGGTGCTTGCTCCCGCAGCCACTCCAGAGCCTGCCGCCAGCAAACCCGCGGCCAGCAAGCCTGCGCAAACCAGCAAACCTTCGGGCGGCAATCCGGCAGCCAGCGGCCCCCAAGAAAACACCATCCGCATCGACACTGTTCGGCTAGACATGGTGCTGAATTTGTCCGGAGAAATCGGTCTGACCAAAAACCGGCTGACCACCCTGCGCACGGAGATTCTGCAAGGCAATCGCGATACCAATACCTTGCGCTCTCTGGACGAAGCCATCAGTCAGTTGGATCTGCTGGTCGGCGACTTGCAGAACGCGGTCATGAAGACCCGCATGCAGCCGATTGGCCGCCTGTTCCAGAAATACCCGCGCTTGGCTCGCGACTTGGCTCGCCAATTGGGCAAGGAAGTGGAACTGGTCCTCACCGGCGAGGAAACCGAACTCGACAAGACCATGATCGAGGATCTGAACGACCCTCTGGTTCACCTGGTGCGCAATGCGGTTGATCACGGCATCGAATCGCCGGAAGATCGCATCGCCTCCGGCAAAAAACCGCAAGCCTTGGTGCAACTGACCGCCGAGCAAGTCGGCGATCACATCCTGATCGAGATCACCGACGACGGCAAGGGGATGAATCCCGATGCGCTGCGTCGCAAGGCCATCGAAAAAGGCCTGATCGATCAGGAAACCGCCAACTCGCTGGACGAAAAGCAATGCTTGCAGCTGATCTTCCTGCCGGGCTTCTCCACCAAGGATCAAATCTCCAGCGTATCCGGCCGCGGTGTCGGCATGGACGTGGTTCGAACCAATATCCAGAAGCTGAACGGCCGCATCGACATCAGCTCGGTGCCGGGCGAAGGCACCCGCATCAGCATCTCGCTGCCGCTGACCTTGGCGATCCTGCCGGTGCTGGTGGTGCGCGCCTGCAACCAGCCATTCGCGGTTCCGCTCGCCATGGTGCGTGAAATCATCACCATCGATAGCGGCGCCATCCAGGAGGTTTCCGGCAAGCCGACCATTGTCGTTCGCGATGAAATTCTGCCGCTCAAGACGCTGGCAGGCCTGCTGCGCTGGGAACCGACCCAGAAGCCTTATTTCGGGGTGCTGATGCAATCGGCGGAGAAATCCTTCATCCTCGCCATCGACTCCTTTGTCGGTCGAGACGATGTCGTAATCAAACCGTTGCAAAACATTCGCCCCAAAGGCGTGGCGGGTGCTACCCTGTCGGGCGACGGCTCGGTGGTTCTGGTTCTCGACATGGAAGACTTGCTCTCTTCCAGCGAGGCCGGGGGCAACGTGGTCAAAGGCACGGAAATGATTACCAGCTAGGAGTCAACTGGGGCGCATAATGACACTTACAAACGCCTTTATCGGGCGGCAGCCCGTTCTGAACCGGAATCAGCAGCTCATTGGATATGAGCTGCTTTTTCGTCCCGACAGCCAGGCCGCTGCCGTAGGCAAGCACGCTGAGCTCCAGGCCGATACGCAAGTGCTGGTCAACACCCTGAACAATATGGGCACCAGCTGGCTGATCGGCAACAAGCTGGCCTTCATCAACGTCGGCGAAGCGATGATGAGCAGCGAATTTCTGGAACTGCTCCCCCCGCGGCGCGTGATTCTCGATTTATCCCCCCGCACCATGCCTTCCAGCGAGTTGCTGTCGCGAGCCAGGCATTTGCGCTCAATGGGCTTTGGCATCGCCCTGGACGACTTCAGCTTCGATGCGCCATCCGCGGCTTTTCTGGAGCTGGCCAACTACGTCAAGCTGGACATCCAGAATCAAAGCGCAGAGCATTTTCAGATGATCGCCACGCGCTTGCGCAGCTATCCCGTCATCCGGATTGCCGAGCGCGTGGAAAGCCATGCCCAATTCCATCTATGCAAAGAGCTGGGCATGGACGGTTTCCAGGGCTTCTACTTCGCCAAGCCCGAAACCCTGGCCGCGCGAGTCATTCATCCTTCCTTCGCCAATACTCTGGAACTGATCAACCTGTTGCGCATGGACGCTGACGTGCGCGATATCGAACAGATCCTGAAACGCGACGTCGCGCTTTCGTACAAGCTGCTGCGCTACGTCAACTCCGCGGCTGCCGGCCTCAACACCGTCATCAGTTCCTTCGCCCATGCCGTTACCGTGCTGGGTTATCAGAAACTGTACCGCTGGCTGACCTTGCTGCTGGTTACGGCATCGGATGAAAACCATGCGCCGCCCGCCTTGCAGAAAACAGCGGTCACGCGCGGCCGCTTCATGGAGCTGCTGGGACTGGCCTGCGGCGAACACCACGAGGCCTGCGACAATCTGTTCATCCTCGGCATGTTCAGCCTGCTCGACGTGCTATTCGACATGCCGATGGACAAAGTCATCGAACACCTGCAACTGCCGGACGCCATCGTGGAAGCCCTGCTGCATGGCAAGGGCAATATGGGCGCTTATCTGCAACTGGCCAAGGCCTGCGAGGATGGCAGCTTGAGCAGCGTGCCGCAGCTATGCGAGCAGCTCGGCATTTCCAGCCAGCAACTCAACGAGGCCCACGTCGCGGCGCTCGCATGGACGGAGGAACTGGGCTTATAATTCACGGCCTTGCAAGGTTGTTACCCCGCCCATGAAACTGTTAGCCCTAGACACCTCCACTCACTATCTCTCCCTGGCGCTGAGCGATGGCGATAAGGTATCGGTTTTCCACGAAAACGTCGATCAAAAGCATGCGGAGCAAACCCTGCCGCAGGTCTCGCGCCTTTTAGCCGCGCGCGGCATGCGACTGGCCGATCTGGACGCGATCGTCTTTGGCCAGGGACCGGGGTCGTTTACCGGCTTGCGCATCGCCTGCGGTCTGGCTCAGGGCCTCGCCTACTCGGCAGGCTTGCCCGTCATCGCCATCCCAACCATAGACAATGTCGCTCACCAGGCTGGCGCAGATAACGTCCTGGTCTGTCTCGACGCGCGCATGCGGCAAGTTTATACGGCAGCCTACCAGACAGGTCCGGAATGGCGGCGGCTGAGCGCGATTGAGGTCTGCGATCCCGATCAGGTCGCCTTGCCTGCCGATATCGATGTCGCGGCCGGCGATGGCTTCGCCAGCTATCCCGCGCTGCTCGCCGGGCAACGCCCGCAGCTCATGGTTCTGGATCAGTTGCGCCCTCACGCCAGCGCCTACCTGGCGCTGGCGCGCTCGGGCCGCTACCCGGCCACGCACCCGCGCGAGGCCGAACTGCTTTACATCCGCAACAAAGTGGCGCTGACGTCCATCGAGCAACAACAGGCACGTCAGTCGTGAGCCATATGGTGCGGAATTTCAGCGGCGATCCCCGGCAACTCGCGCAGCTGGAAGCGGAAGCCGCCAGTCACAGCTGGAGCGAAACCCAGTATCGCGACGCGCTGCAGGCCGGCTATCCATTATTTGGCCTGTTCGCCCCAGACGGCGACTTGCTGGGCTTCTGCCTGACCATGACCGTTCTTGACGAGGCGGAGATCCTGAATATCGCCATCGCCAAAGCGCATCAAGGCCAAGGCCATGGTCGGCTTCTGCTGACCAGCGTTCTGGGCGCATTGGCCTCCACAGGCACCCGGCGCGTCTTCCTGGAAGTACGCGCAAGCAATGCCCCCGCCCGCAAGCTCTATCAGAACTGCGGCTTTGCCGCATGCGGCCTGCGCAAAAACTATTATCCGGCCGCCCTCGGTCGCGAGGACGCCATCCTGATGGAGGCGACGCCATGAGCCGCCACGCCTTGCTGCAGCAAACCATGGGACTGGGCCCGAGCTGGCAGCCCCGCGGCGACTGGTTCGCCCAACACCCGGCCATGCTGGCGCGAGCCGAGCAGATGGCGAAACCGGCCCCAGCCCCGCTCGCGCCATCGCCGTCAATGCCGCCGGAACCGCCGGCCATTCCCTCCGCGCAGCCCATGCCCGAGACCGCGGCAACGGCGCCAGCGCACCCCCCCGTCTCCATCTCCCCTATTCCTCTGCAGGACTGGAATGCGCTGGAGCAAACCGTCGCGGCATGCCAGAACTGCCGCCTGTGCCAAACCCGCACCCGGACCGCGTTTGGCCGAGGCAATCCCAAAGCGCGCTGGCTGCTGATTGGCGAAGCGCCAGGCGAAAACGAGGATAAACAGGGGCTGCCTTTCGTCGGCCGCGCCGGACAGCTGTTGGACAATATGCTGGCAGCCAGCGGGCTGGATCGAGATCGCGACGTCTATATCGCCAACGTGATCAAATGCCGCCCGCCCGGCAACCGCAATCCGGCCGCCGACGAAATCGCGGCCTGCCACGGCTATCTGCTGCAGCAAATCGCCCATATCCAGCCGACGCTGATCCTGGCCCTCGGCCGCTTCGCCGCTCAAACCCTGCTGGAAACCGAACGCCCCATCGGCCAGTTGCGAGGCAAAGTCCATCGTTATCAGGACATCCCGCTGATCGTCAGCTACCACCCGGCCTACCTGCTGCGCAATCAGCCCGACAAAGCCAAGGCCTGGCAGGACATGCTGCTGGCGCAGCGCGCGTTTCGCCAGCACGCCTAGACCCACAAAAACCAGACGCATAAAAAAAGCCAGTCGCATGACTGGCTTTTTTGTGTGCACCTGGGCGCGGCCCAAATAAAAAACCCTTCTCCGTGCACCAGAGAAGGGCTCTTCTTCACTCCAAGGAAACGGCTTACTTCAGCTTGGTTTCTTTGTACAGAACGTGCTTGCGGGCAACGGGATCAAATTTCTTGATCTCCATCTTTTCCGGCATGGTGCGCTTGTTCTTGGTGGTGGTGTAGAAGTGGCCGGTGCCAGCAGTGGATTCCAGCTTGATCTTATCGCGCATGATGTATACCTCAGTGCTTTATCTGGTTGACCGCTTAGATCTCGCCGCGAGCGCGCAGATCAGCCAGCACTACATCGATGCCAACTTTATCGATGGTACGCAGTGCAGCGTTGGATACGCGCAGGCGCACCCAGCGGTTTTCGCTTTCCACCCAGAACTTGCGGTATTGCAGGTTCGGCAGGAAACGACGTTTAGTCTTGTTGTTGGCGTGGGAAACGTTGTTCCCGGTCATCGGACGCTTGCCGGTGACTTTGCAAACACGCGCCATGGTTAAACTCCCAAAACCGGTAAAAGCTGGCTTTATATCACAAAAAAAGCCAGACATTCAAGCATAAAACGCACCCCACTGGCAGCAGGGCGCGATCTCGTTAGAAACAGTCGGACGAATTGTACCGGATTCGCCACAATCAGGCGAGCACTATTGCTGCATCAGACGCGCCAGTGTTGCATTCTTCTCGCAACAGCCATAGGTTTTAGAGATTCAACTTGGCGCGATTTCAGGGTAGAATCCCGGATTCCCATAGAGCCGTAATCTCATGACCAAGTATATCTTCGTAACCGGCGGTGTGGTGTCCTCCCTGGGTAAGGGCATTGCCGCTGCGTCCATTGCTGCCATCCTTGAGTCTCGCGGGCTGAAAGTCACCATGCTCAAGCTCGATCCGTACATCAACGTCGATCCGGGCACAATGAGCCC
Source organism: Xenophilus sp. AP218F (assembly GCA_002213445.1). GTDB lineage: Bacteria > Pseudomonadota > Gammaproteobacteria > Burkholderiales > Chromobacteriaceae > Chromobacterium. The sequence goes on from NJIE01000022.1 coordinate 240,926, forward strand.
CTTCCAGCACGGCGAAGTCTTCGTGACCGAAGACGGCGCGGAAACCGACCTTGACCTCGGCCACTACGAGCGCTTCATCCACTCCAAGATGAAGAAGAGCAACAACTTCACCACCGGACAGGTTTACGAATCGGTGATCACCAAGGAGCGCCGCGGCGACTACCTGGGCGGCACCGTGCAAGTCATTCCGCACATCACCGACGAAATCAAGCTGAAGATGGGCGAAGGCGCGGCCGATGCCGACGTCGCCATCGTTGAAATCGGCGGCACCGTCGGCGACATCGAATCGCTGCCCTTCCTGGAAGCCATCCGCCAGATGCGCTCCAACCACGGCCGCAAGAATACCCTGTACGTGCACCTCTCCTACGTGCCGTACATCGCCACCGCCGGCGAAATCAAGACCAAGCCGACCCAGCACTCGGTGAAAGAGCTGCGCGAAATCGGCATCCAGCCGGACATCCTGCTGTGCCGCATGGACCGCGAACTGCCGGAAGACGAAAAACGCAAGATCGCCCTGTTCTGCAACGTCGAAGAAAACGCCGTCATCGGCTGTTACGATTCCGACTCGATCTACAAGGTCCCGGCCATGCTGCACGGCCAGGGCATCGACGAGATCATCTGCGAACAGCTGCAACTGGATCTGCCCAAGGCCGACCTGTCGGTATGGGATCGCATCATCGACGCCATCGAGCACCCGGACCACAGCATCAACATCGCCATGGTCGGCAAGTACGTCGATCTGACCGAATCGTACAAATCGCTGACTGAGGCGCTGAAGCACGCCGGCATCCACACCCGCACCAACGTCAACATCGTCTACGTGGACTCGGAAGAAATCGAGCGCGACGGCGCGGAATCGCTGCGCGACATGGACGCCATCCTGGTGCCGGGCGGTTTCGGCAAGCGCGGCGTGGAAGGCAAGATCAAGGCCGTTCGCTTCGCCCGCGAAAACAACATTCCTTACCTCGGCATCTGCCTGGGCATGCAGATCGCGCTGATCGAATACGCCCGCGACGTGGCCGGCATGGCCGGCGCCAACTCCACCGAGTTCGACCTGGACACCAACTTCCCGGTGGTGGCCCTGATCGACGAGTGGGTGAACCACGACGGCAAGGTGGAAAAGCGCGACGAGAATTCCAATATGGGCGGCACCATGCGCTTGGGCGGCCAGCAGTGCGATCTGGCCGACGGCTCCCTGGCCGCGCGCGTCTACGGCAGCACCGAAGTCACCGAGCGCCATCGCCATCGCTACGAAGTCAACAACTACTACATCCCGCGCCTGGAACAAGCCGGCCTGACCATCAGCGGCCGCTCCGCCGGTCACGAGAAGCTGGTGGAAACCATCGAACTGGCCAATCACCGCTGGTTCTTCGCCTGCCAGTTCCATCCGGAATTCACCTCCACCCCGCGCGACGGCCACCCGCTGTTCATCGCCTACGTAAAGGCCGCGCTGGCATACCAGGCCGACAAGCAAGGAAACTGAGCCCATGAAACTGTGCGGATTTGAAGTCGGCCCGAACCAGCCCTTATTCCTGATCGCAGGCCCCTGCGTCATCGAAAGCGAACAGATGGCGCTGGACACAGCCGGCCAGCTGAAGGAAATCACCCGCGAGCTGGGCATCAACTTCATCTACAAGTCGAGCTACGACAAGGCCAACCGCTCGTCCGGCGCCTCGTTCCGCGGCTTCGGCATCGACGAAGGCCTGCGCATCCTGTCGGAAGTGAAGCGCCAGATCCAGGTGCCGGTCATCACCGACGTCCACACCGAGAACGAAATCGTCCAGGTGGCCAGCGTCGTCGACGTGCTGCAAACCCCGGCCTTCCTGTGCCGCCAAACCGACTTCATCCGCGCGGTGGCTCAATGCGGCAAGCCGGTGAACATCAAGAAGGGCCAGTTCCTGGCGCCCGGCGACATGAAGCAGGTGATTATCAAGGCGCGCGAAGCCGCCCGCGAAGCCGGCCTGGAAGAGGACAGCTTCATGGCCTGCGAGCGCGGCGTCTCCTTCGGCTACAACAATCTGGTATCCGACATGCGCTCGCTGATGATCATGCGCGACACCGGCTGCCCGGTCGTGTACGACGCCACCCACTCGGTACAATTGCCGGGCGGCCAGGGCACCAGCTCCGGCGGCCAGCGCGAATTCGTGCCGGTGTTGGCGCGCGCAGCCGTGGCGGCGGGCATTTCCGGCCTGTTCATGGAAACCCACCCCAACCCGGCTTGCGCCATGTCCGACGGCCCCAACGCTTGGCCGCTGCCGCGCATGAAGGAATTGCTGACCACGCTCAAAGCGCTGGACGAGCTGGTCAAGCAAAATCCTTGGCCAGAGCACACGCTGTAACTCAAAGCAGTCACGCTGAAGCAGGTGCCCCAGGGCACCTGTTGTAACGTTGTTCGCCTATTCAAACCAAGCTATTGAAGGGACATAAGAGAAATGAGTTCGATCATTGACGTGGTAGCACGCGAAATTCTGGATTCCCGCGGCAATCCGACCGTAGAAGCCGACGTCCTGCTGGAATCGGGCGTAATGGGCCGCGCCGCCGTGCCGAGCGGCGCCTCCACCGGCACTCGCGAAGCGCTGGAACTGCGCGACGGCGACAAGAGCCGCTATCTGGGCAAGGGCGTGCTGAAAGCCGTTGACAACATCAACACCGAAATCTGCGAAGCCATCATCGGCCTCGACGCCTCCGACCAAGCCTTCATCGACAAGACCCTGATCGAGCTGGACGGCACCGAAACCAAATCCCGCCTGGGCGCCAACGCCATGCTGGCCGTCTCCATGGCCGTGGCCCGCGCCGCAGCCGAAGACTCCGGCCTGCCGCTGTACCGCTACCTGGGCGGCGCCGGCCCGATGGCCCTGCCGGTTCCGATGATGAACGTCATCAACGGCGGCGAACACGCCAACAACACCCTGGACATCCAGGAATTCATGATCATCCCGGTAGGCGCGCAAACCTTCCGCGAAGCGCTGCGCATGGGCGCCGAGATCTTCCACAACCTGAAGAAGATCTGCGACAAGAAGGGCTACGCCACCACCGTCGGCGACGAAGGCGGTTTCGCTCCCAACCTGGAAAGCCACGAAGACGCCATCAAGCTGATCCTGGAAGCCATCGACGCCGCCGGTTACGTGCCGGGCCAGGACGTGATGATCGCCCTGGACTGCGCCGCATCCGAATTCTTCCGCGACGGCAAATACCACCTGACCGCCGAAAAACTGTCGCTGACTTCGGAAGAATTCGCCGACTACCTGGAAAACCTGGCCAACAAGTACCCGATCATCTCGATCGAAGACGGCATGGCCGAGCAAGACTGGGCCGGCTGGAAGCTGCTGACCGAGCGTCTGGGCCAGAAGGTGCAGATCGTGGGCGACGACGTCTTCGTCACCAACCCGAAGATCCTGGCCGAAGGCATCGCCAAGGGCGTGGCCAACTCGCTGCTGGTCAAGGTCAACCAGATCGGCACCCTGTCCGAAACCCTCAAAGCAGTTGATCTGGCCAAGCGTTCCCGCTATACCTGCGTTATGAGCCACCGCTCGGGCGAGACCGAAGACAGCACCATCGCCGATCTGGCCGTCGCCACCAACTGCATGCAGATCAAGACCGGTTCGCTGTCCCGCTCCGACCGCATGGCCAAGTACAACCAGCTGCTGCGCATCGAGGAAGAACTGGGCGACGCCGCTCACTACCCGGGCCGCGCCGCTTTTTACAACCTGAAGTAATCGCATGCGCTGGCTGACCGCGACCCTGGTAACCGTCATCCTCGCTTTGCAGTGGCCGTTATGGTTCGGCAAAGGCAGTTGGCTCAGGGTCTGGCAGCTGGACAAGCAGTTACAGGAGCAGCGGGCGACCACCCAAAAGCTGGTCGCCCGCAACGCCGCCCTGGATGCGGAAGTCCGCGACCTGAAGCAAGGCAGTGACGCAATCGAGGAAAGAGCGCGCAACGAGCTTGGCATGATCCGCAATGGTGAGGTATTTTTCCAATTGCTGGATCCGGTTAAAACCACCCCACGCTAATAATACCGTTGCGTCCCTTCACCTTTACTGACCACAATCAACGATGGCAGGTCTCAAGAGCTCCAAGGTTTGGGCAATGACAACACAAAACCCTATCGAAGTCGCGCGCGAAACGCTCAAGCAGCTATCGCAGCGCAAGCTGCTCCCCACTCCGGAGAACTTCGAGCGGGTTTACCACGAGTTGACGCAAACCCCCATGGCGCGCGACAACAAACTGGCCGTATTGCTGCTCCGCGCCCTGGAGACCCTGCCCGTCGAAACGGTTCAGGCCAAGATCATTCTGAACCGCCTGCGCCAGGTTCTGGACGAAAACCGCTGGGAACAAGCCCCGCAACTGATCATCGACTTTCTGCGCAGCGCGCAGCCCTCTCAGCAGCTGACGCAGAGCTGGGGCGCGCTGATACAGGGTCTGATCAAAAGCTGGGAGCTGCGGCAACCCGACCTGCCCCAGTTGCACAAGCAATCCACGCTGGAACGCGTGCTGATCAACTACGGCAATCAGCCGGAAGAGCTCAATCAAAAACTGACGGCGCTGATCCTGAACTGGAACCAGTCGCCGTCGCAACGCGAAAGCCTGCCCCCCGAAGAGACCCCGCCCTCGCCCGCCACGGACAGCGGCGACGCGCCGGAACCGGATCGCTCCTGGCAGTCCTGGCAGCGGACGCTGGCTTTCGCTCTCAAGCATGGCCTGGAGCCGCGGCTGGTCAGCTACCCCGATCTGGTCGACGGACTGGAAGCTCTGCTGGCCGAGCTGGACAAGCTCGGCGACGAAGCCGCCCTCAACGCCTTCATGCCCAAAATCCGGGCGTTCATGATCAAGCTGGAGCTGCAATCCCAGCAGGATGGCAGACTCACCACCGGCCTGACCAACCTGCTCAAGCTGATGCTGGACAACATCATCGAGCTCAATCGCTCCGATGATTATCTGCAAGGCCAGGTACACACGCTGCAGGAGCTGCTCACCCATGAGCCGCTGTCGATGCAGCACATCTACCAGTTGGAAACCAGCCTCAAGGAAGTCATCCGCAAGCAAGGCCAGCTGAAAAGCTCGCTGGACGAAGCGGCCAGCTCGCTGCGCACCCTGCTCGACCGTTTCGTGTCCCGGCTGGCGTTGATGACCGACAGCACCGACGATTTTCACGCCAAGATCCAGGCACACAGCGACAAGCTGAAAGAAACCCACAACGTCAACGAACTGAACACCATCATCGGCGCGCTGATGGAGGACACCTCCATCATGCAGCTCGACCTGACCCGCTCGCGCGACGAGCTGGTCTCAGCCAAGGAACAGGTGGAAGCCGCGGAAGTGCGGATCAAGGAATTGGAAGTCGCGCTGGAAAGCGCCAGCAACAAGATCAAGGAAGACCAGCTGACCGGCGCCTACAACCGCCGCGGGCTGGCCGAATACTTCCAGCGCGAGATCAGCCGGGCCGAGCGCACCGCCGCGCCGCTGTCGGTGGCGCTGATCGACGTCGACAACTTCAAGCAGCTCAACGACCGCTACGGCCACCTGGCCGGCGACGGCGCGCTGAAGTATCTGGTGGACGTCATCAAGAACAGCCTGCGCCCGGCCGACATCGTCGCCCGCTTCGGCGGCGAGGAATTCGTCATCCTGATGCCGGACACCCCGGAGCAGGAGGCTGTCGTCACCGTGCAGCGCCTGCAGCGCGAACTGACCAAAACCTTCTACCTCGCCAACAACGACAAGCTGCTGATCACCTTCAGCGCCGGCGTGGCGCGCTGGCATTTGGGGGAGATGGAATCAGACGTGCTGGAACGCGCCGACCACGCCATGTACCAAGCCAAGATCAACGGCAAGAACCGTGTCTGTTCGGCCGAAGACTCGGTCTGAACCCGCTCAGGCCTCCCGTTCTCCCCCGCCTTTCTTCATCGCCTTGCCGGACTCTGCGCGCCTGCGGCGGACTTCTTTGGGGTCCGCCAGCAAGGGGCGGTAAATCTCCACTCTGTCCCCTTCGCGCAGCGCCGTGTCCGGCCTGACCGGTTTGCTGAAAATGCCGAGCTTCAGCGCCGCCGGATCCAGCTCCGGAAACTGCTCCAGAATGCCCGAGCAAGCCACGGCCTGCGCCGCGGTGGTTCCCGGAGCCACCTTGAGCGCGATGATCTGCTGCCGCTCCGGCCGGGCGTAAGCCACTTCCACCCCGATACGATCAGTCATCGCCGTACACCCTGTCCGCTTCCTTGATGAAGGCATCCACCAGCGTGCCGGAAATATGGCCGAACACCGGTCCGATCAGCTTTTCCAGGATCTTGCTGGAAAACTCGTAGCGCAGGGAGAACTCGATGCGGCACCCGATGTCGCCCAGCGGCTTGAAATGCCAACGCCCTTCCAGACAGTCGAACGGGCCTTCCACCAGCTCCATGGCGATCGACTCGCCCGGCACGTTGCGGTTGCGAGTGGTGAAATGCTGTCGCACCTTGAGGTAATCGATGTGCAGGCTGGCCAGCACCTGATCGCCCTCGCGCGACAACACTTCCGCCTTGCTGCACCAGGGCAGGAAGCGGCTGTAATGATCTACATCGTCCACCAGCGCATACATTTGCGCCGGCGTATGCGCTACCAGAACGCTTTTTTCAACAAGCTGCATCGCAAAGAAATCGCCGGGCGAAGCCGGCTTTGAGGCGGTCAATCAAGCCGCAAGTGTAACAAAAGCCGGCGGCACTGTCGCATAGCCCGCCAGACCGCCCAAGCCGCTGAATTTGCATGACTTTGGTTAAGCGCCGGCTTCTGGTAGAATGGCGGATTCACTTAAGCATGCACAGCCCCATGAGCATCATCCAGAATCGCAAGGCCTTCCACGACTACTTCATCGAGGAAAAACTCGAGGCCGGGCTGGTGCTGGAAGGGTGGGAAGTCAAGGCCATCCGCGCCGGTCGCGTTCAGCTGAAGGAAAGCTATATCGACTGGAAAAACGGCGCTTTCTGGCTGATCGGCTGCCACATCACTCCGCTCCAGACCGCCTCCACCCACATCAAGGCCGACCCGGTGCGCGCGCGCAAACTGCTGATGTCGCAAGCGGAAATCAACCGCTTCATCGGCAAGGTGGAACGCTCCGGCTACACCATGATGGCGCTGGACCTGCACTACACCCGCGGCAACATCAAGGCGGAAGTGGGCCTTGCCAAGGGCAAGAAGCTGCACGACAAGCGCGATACCGAAAAAGACCGCGAATGGCAGCGCGAGAAGCAACGCTTCATGAAAAACCAGCGCGGGGCGGCATGAAGCGCAGCGTCCTCACGCCCATCGTCCTGATCTGCCTGGGCGCCGTCTGGTTCCTGAAAAGCACCGGCCTGCTGCCCAACACCACCACCCTGCTCGCCCTGCTGCTCATCGCCGCGGGCGTGTTGCTATTCATCAGCGACGGATTCAACAAATCCACCCTGGTCAGCAGTCCGATGCTGGTTTACAGCGGCATCGCCGTCTACCTCAACGACACCCTGCTGATCCGCATCAGCCACCTGGCGTCCTTCGGCATGATGCTGCTCGGCGCGCTGATGCTGCTGGCGCGCCTGCCGCGCGTGCCGGAACGCAGCCCGACGTGGCCCCGACGCCACGGGCGGGAGCAAGATTGACGATTTCCAAGAGCCGGCGGCGGCGCGAGTTTGCCGTCGGCGACAAGCATTGACGATAATGGCCTCAGGCCAGCATTACATTCCAAGGATAGGCATGGACAAGATCCTCATTCTCGATTTCGGCTCGCAAGTCACCCAGCTGATCGCCCGCCGCGTACGCGAAGCTCACGTTTACTGTGAGCTTCATTCTTTCGACATGCCCATCGAAGAGATCAAGGCCTTCAATCCCAAGGCCATCATCCTGTCCGGCGGCCCCAACTCGGTGTACGAATCCGACTACCAGGCCGACCCCAAGCTGTTCGAGCTGGGGGTGCCGGTGCTGGGCATCTGCTACGGCATGCAGTTCATGGCGCAAACCTTCGGCGGCAAGGTCGAGGGCGGCGACAAGCGCGAGTTCGGCTACGCCCAGATCAAGGCCCGCCACCACTCCAAGCTGCTGGAGGGCCTGCAAGATCAGGTTGACGACGCCGGCAACGGCTATCTCGACGTCTGGATGAGCCACGGCGACAAGGTCACTCAGCTTCCGCCCGGCTTCCAGGTCATCGCCGAAACCCCGTCCTGCCCGTTCGCCGCCATGGCCGACGAAAGCCGCGGCATGTACGGCGTGCAGTTCCACCCTGAAGTGACACACACCAAGCGCGGCACCGAAATGATCCACCGCTTCGTGCTGCACATCGCCGGCTGCAAACCCAGCTGGACCATGCCCAACTACATCGACGAAGCCGTGAAGAAGATCCGCGAGCAAGTCGGCGACGAAGAAGTCATCCTCGGCCTGTCCGGCGGCGTAGACTCTTCCGTGGCCGCCGCGCTGATCCACCGCGCCATCGGCAACCAGCTGACCTGCGTCTTCGTCGACCACGGCCTCTTGCGCCTGAACGAAGGCAAGATGGTGATGGAAATGTTCGCCCAGAACCTGGGCGTCAAAGTGGTGCATGTCCAAGCCGAAGCCGACTTCATGGCCAAGCTGGCCGGCGAAACCGACCCGGAAAAGAAACGCAAGATCATCGGCGCGGAATTCATCGAAGTCTTCGATCGCGAATCGGGCAAGCTCTCCAACGCCAAGTGGCTGGCCCAGGGCACCATCTACCCGGACGTGATCGAATCGGCCGGCGCCAAGACCAAGAAGGCGCACACCATCAAGAGCCACCACAATGTGGGCGGCCTGCCGGAAGACATGAACCTCAAGTTGCTGGAGCCGCTGCGCGAGCTGTTCAAGGACGAAGTGCGCCAGCTGGGCGTGGCGCTCGGCCTGCCGCACGACATGGTGTACCGCCACCCCTTCCCGGGTCCGGGCCTGGGCGTGCGCATCCTCGGCGAAGTGAAGAAGGAATACGCCGACCTCTTGCGCCAGGCCGACGCCATCTTCATCGAAGAACTGCGCAACACCGTGGACGAGAAAACCGGCAAGAACTGGTACGAACTGACCAGCCAGGCCTTCGCCGTCTTCCTGCCGGTGAAGTCCGTCGGCGTGATGGGCGACGGCCGCACCTACGACTACGTCGTCGCGCTGCGCGCCGTGGTGACCAGCGACTTCATGACCGCGCACTGGGCCGAACTGCCCTACAGCCTCTTGGGCCGCGCCTCGAATCGCATCATCAATGAAGTCAAGGGCATCAACCGCGTGGTTTACGACGTGTCCGGCAAGCCGCCGGCGACGATCGAGTGGGAGTGATAAAACCCTTTCAGAACAATGGCTTAAATCCAAACGCCTGAGAAAAGGCCGTCTGAATCAGACGGCCTTTTTCATGACCCAGATCAGCAGCAGGCCATGCAGCAGCAAGCGATAATGGAAAAATCAGGCAATGCGGCATTTCCTTACTTCTTAAATTTTCAATCAAATAGTGATTGTGTTGTTAGATTAATTGATAGATGGCAAAATAGGCGCTCCGGGCAAACGCAAGAGTCCCCTCTCCACGGTCCGCCAGCGTATATTTAAGCAAACCTCGGACACGCAGCCTCGCCGCCGGACAGCGCGAGCTTTCGTCAGATCATCAAGCGCAGCCGGCAGCCACTGCGGCCGCGCAAGTCAAACCGTCTTTCCAGGCGGTATTTGTTTGAAGGAACAGCAATGCAAAAACTCGTATCCTGCCTCGTAGCCGTCACCCTCAGCGCCACCGGTCTGACCGGTTGCGCAAATATGAGCGAAACCCAGAAAGGCACCGGCTCCGGCGCAGCCATCGGCGCAGGCGTGGGCGCGGTCATCGGCGCGCTGACCGCCGGCGGCCACACCGGCCGCAGCGCGGCAACCGGCGCAGCCATCGGCGCGGCGCTGGGCGCTGGCGGCGGCTATCTGTGGTCGCAACACATGCAAAAACAGAAAGAAGCGATGGAGCAGGCCACCAAGGGCACCGGCATCGACGTGAGCCGCACGCCGGACAATCAATTGAAACTGAACGTGCCAAGCGACGCGTCTTTCGACTCCGGCCGGTACGCCATCAAACCCAACCTGCGTCCGGTGCTGGACAAGCTGGCAGTCACCCTGCAGCAAAACACCGCCACCACCATCAACATCATCGGCCATACCGACAACACCGGCAGCGACGCGATCAACAACCCGCTGTCGGTCAACCGCGCCAAGGCCACCCGCGATTACCTGATCGCCCGCGGCGTCAGCGGCGAGCGCATCGGCGTCGATGGCCGCGGCTCGCGCGAGCCGATCGCCGACAATGCCTCCACCGCCGGCCGCGCCAAGAATCGCCGCATCGAGATTTTCGTGGCCGAGCCGGCCAGCAAGTAAGTCCCAGCCCCTGCCGCGAAGGCTGCAGCGCAACCCTCAGCCTTCGCTTCTCCCCATCGATTCGCCTGCCTCGCGCTTGGCCGGCTCAAAATAGGCAAATTGGATACATTTTTTTAAATTTAAACCAATTTGCATTTTTAATATGCCCACCAGCTGCCCCTGACGCGTTACACTGCGCCACTTGTTCCCGTTTCCTTGTGAGAATTGCCGACGGCGGCTTCGCGCCGACTACGCACTTTTCTTTCCACCCATGACCATCCAGACACACTCCCGCGCATCCGCGCTCAATCTGGCCGACTACAAGACCCTGGGGCTGGCGGCCTTGGGCGGCGCGCTGGAAATCTACGACTTCATCATCTTCGCCTTTTTCGCGACCACGCTCAGCCAGCTGTTCTTCCCGCCGGACATGCCGGAATGGCTGCGCCTGCTGCAAACCTTCGCCATTTTCTCCACCGGCTATCTGGCGCGGCCGCTGGGCGGCATCCTGATGGCGCACTTCGCCGACAAACTCGGCCGCAAGCGCATCTTCAGCCTGACCATTTTCCTGATGGCCGGCCCCTGCCTGATCATCGGCCTGATGCCCACTTACGCCGACATCGGCTACGCCGCGCCCTTGCTGCTGCTGGCCTTGCGCGTGATCCAGGGCGCGGCGGTGGGCGGCGAAGTTCCCAGCGCCTGGTCCTTCGTCGCCGAGCACGCGCCGCGCCGGCATCGCGGCTACGCGCTGGGCATGCTGCAAGCCGGGCTGACCTTCGGCTATCTGCTGGGCGCGCTCACAGCCACCGCGCTGGCCAAATGGTTCTCGCCCCAGGAAATGCTGGACGGCGCCTGGCGGATTCCCTTCCTGCTTGGCGGGCCGTTCGGCCTCTTGACCGTCTGGCTGCGTCGCTGGCTGAACGAGACGCCGGTTTTCATCGCGCTAAGCCAGCGCAACGACCAGCAAAACCGCTATCCCCTGTTTACGGTGCTGCGCCGTCATCGCCACACCCTGCTGCCGGCGGCGCTGCTGACTTGCGCGCTGACCACCGCGGTGGTGACGCTGGTGGTGGTCACCCCCGCCTTGTTACAGCAGCATTTCGGCATGAGCGCCGACCACGCGTTCGAGCTGAGCAGCGTCGGCATCGTATTTCTCAACATCGGCTGCGTGATCGCCGGCCGCGCCTGCGATCGCATCGGCCCGATGCGCAGCCTGACCCTGTACAGCCTGCTGCTGCCGCTGGGCGTGGGCGCGCTGTACGCCGATCTGATCCTGGGCCTGGGCTGGACAGCCGTCGCCTACGCCGTGGCCGGCCTGTGCTGCGGCATCGTCGGCGTGGTGCCCTCCATCATGGTGGCGATGTTCCCGGCCGATGTGCGCGTTTCCGGCATTTCCTTTACCTACAACATCAGCTACTCGATCTGGGCAAGCGCCACGCCCTTGCTGCTGATCGCCGCCACCCCGTGGAGCCCCTGGGTCAGCGCCGCCTTCTGCGTGGTCATTGCTGGCTTCGGCCTGGCAGCCGGCAGCCATCTGCGCGGCCCGCGCGCGCTGACGCTGGACGAAGAGCTATGCGCCAAGACTTGACGCCGGGATTTGACGTCACCCGCTTCGGCTGTTAGCTTGGGACTGAAGATCGGCCGGGCGCTGCATCGCAGCCAGGGCCGGTCAGGCTACCCGATCACCCACTCATCAGGAGGTTGTTATGTCCGCCGCGTTCATTGCTCAGGAAAAAGAACAATTGCTGGATGACGTCCGCCAAGTATTGGCCAGCACCGAAGAACTGCTGGACGCCGCCGATGACGGCAGCGCGCAGGGCAAGGAGTTGCGCCGCAAGGTGGGCGAGAAACTGAAAGTGGCAAAAACCAAGCTGCTGGAAGCCGAACAGGCCGTTGTCGGCAAGGCCAAGGTGGCCGCCAAGGCCACCGATCAGTACGTGCATGACAACCCGTGGAAATCCATCGGCATCGCCGCCGGCGTCGGCTTCCTGCTGGGCATGCTGGTTTCCCGCCGCTAATTTCGCCGCATGTCTGAAACCGCCAACCGCCCCCGCCCCGGCAGCCTGCGCTCTTTTGCCGGCGGGGTGGTTTCCCTGTTGTTGACCAGGGCTGAGCTGCTGTCGCTGGAGGCGCAGGAGCTGAAAGACGATATCGTCGGCAATCTGTTCATCGGCATGCTGGCTCTGGTGTTGCTCGGCGTCGGCCTGATCGCCGGCGTTCTCTTGCTGTGGGTGCTGACCCCGCCAGCATGGAAAGCCTGGATCATGGGCGCGCTGGCCGCCGTCTTGCTGGGCAGCGCCTTGGCCTTGCTCTGGAATTTGCGGCAGCGGCTGCGCCGTCAACCGCAACCCTTCGCCGTCACACTGCAGGAAACCCGCAAGGATTGGGCGGCGCTGGGCTTGGGAGAACGGCCATGACGCCGCAGGATCGCGCCGCCAAGAAACAGCTGCTGGTAATGAAGGGCGAAGCGTTGCGCGTCAAACTGCGCCTGGAAAAGGAACAGTTGTGCCGTCACCCGCTGGGCGCGGCCCGCGCCGGCTGGGAGAGCTGGACCGACTCCGAACGGCTGGGCAAGCTGGCCGCCAGCTTGGGCTCGCTCCTTCCTTCCAGCCGCCTGCAGCGCTGGCTGAAAACCGGCGCTCGCGCCTGGCTGGCCTGGCGGCTATTGCGCCGCTGGATGGCCTGACGGTCGAACCTGACGCGGCGCCGTCCGAAAGGAGGCGCCGCGATATCGAATGGGCCCGGCCCTCACGCCGAAACGTTTAACCCGGAAATATCGACATTGACGCTGACCTGCTCGCCCAGCGCCGCCTCGGCTTGCGGGCCGCCGCCCAGTATCTTGTCGATATCGTCCAGCGACTTGTCCGCGCTCTTCAGGCTATCCTTGAGATCGTCCTGATTCTGCAATTGCTGCGCCTGCTGTTTGATCCATTCCCGAATCATCTTCAGGACCATCAGCATTTCCTGGATATCCTTGTCGCTGGCCACAGGATTGCCACCCGACTTCGCCGCCGCGGCGCTTAAGGCCGAGCGCGCGTCGGGGGGCGCGGCCGCATCGTCTTTCGCGCCGGACGCATCGGCGGGCATGCTGGCCGCGCCGCTGGCTGCCGCCTGCTCCGGACTTGCCGCCTGCCCTTCCTGCGCAACCGACCCAGAAGACGCGTCAACCGGAACGTCCGCCGGCGCGGCATCGCCGCCCCCGTCCGTCTGCGCATCCGCGTGCGCGCCCGAGTCCGACGCCGAATCCGTCGCCGCGCCCTCTCCCGCCGTCGCATTGCCGCCCGCGGCCACGCCATCGATATTGACGCCCAGCTGCGCATCGGCGGCATTCTCGCTCATGCTGGCCACCAGCGCTTTCAGCTCCTTGGCCACGCGCGCCAGCTCCGAAGCCAAGGCGCGCAGGCTGGCTTTGTCCCGACCGGTGGTTTGCATCATTTGCCGCAAGGCCTCGACCCGCTGCTTGAGCAGGGCTTTCTGCATCGAATCCACCTGGCTGCTTTGCTTGGGCGGGCGGCTCAGATCAACGCGCAGCTTCTGCATGAAGGCTTGCAAGCCTTGATTCAGGGATTTTTGCAGCGCGCTCCTAGCGTCGGCGTTCTGTTGCTGCCACGGGCTTGCCGCCCATGGCGCGGCGGCTGACGTTCCGCTGCCGGCGTCAACGACCGGTGCGCTTGGCGAAGCGTTGCGGGAAGGCGCGTAAGCCGGGGCGGCTGCGCCGCCCGGCGTGGGTTGGATCACGGACATGGCTAGGCTTTTGGAGTCTGTTTATCAAACTATCGGCAGCCACAGCCATTTCTTTAAAATAACCGCCCGGACAAATACAGTACAATGGCAAATCCATGCCGCGCCGCGCCGACAACCCTCCCGCTCTCGCCGGCAAAGCCGCATAATGGCAACTAGCGTTAAATCATTCCCTAAACTCAGACACCACGTGCCTCTCTCGTCTCCTCCCCTGCCGCCCGCCGCCATCGACTGGCTGCGCGATATCGGCATTCGCAGCCAGGCCGACCTCCGTCAACGCGGCGTCGTCCTGGCCTTTCTGCAGCTGAAAGCCTCCGGCAAGACCGCGACCCGGCGCTTGCTGTTCGCGCTGGAAGCGGCCGCGCGCGGCGCGCACTGGAATACGCTGAGCGAAGACGACAAGCAAGCGTTGCAACGTCAGCTGGCCGCGCATCCGCCGGTCGCATTGCCGCCGTCGGCAGAAGAACAGCAAGACTATTTGATTGAAGCGATGCGCCTGGCCGACCTGGCCGCCGGCGAAGGCGAAGTGCCGGTAGGGGCCGTGGTCGTCAAGAACGGCGCCATCATCGGCCGCGGCTACAACCAGCCCATAGGTCGCCGCGACCCGTCCGCCCACGCCGAAATGCAGGCGCTGCGCGCCGCGGCGCAAACGCTGGGCAACTACCGGCTGGACGGCTGCGATCTCTACGTCACGCTGGAACCATGCCCGATGTGCGCCGGCGCGATCTTGCACGCCAGGGTGGCGCGGGTGATCTACGCCGCGGCGGACGCGAAAACCGGCGCGGCCGGCAGCGTGGCCAACCTGTTCGCCGAGCCTAGGCTCAACCATCACACGGCGGTGTTTTCCGGCACGCTGGCCGACCGCTGCGCCGCCCAGCTATCGGCTTTTTTCCGCCAGAAACGGGATCGCCATGATTAAACCCGCATGCCTGGCGCTGTTATCGCTGGCCGCGCTGCCGCCCCCGGCGCAGGCTGCCGACGCCGACGCCGCCGATTGGCTGCTGACGCAGCAAACCGCGCCGCTGGCGCCGACTCGTCCCAATCTTCGGCATTACGGCCAGCCCTGGGTGCTGGTGGGGGTCAAATCGCAAAGCCTGCGCCTATTCGACGGCTGGGGCCGCGTCGAGCTCAGCTACGCCGCCTCCACCGCCAAAAACGGCGTAGGCGAGAAAAGCGGCAGCTATCAGACGCCTCGCGGCTGGCACCAGGTGTGCGACAAGATCGGCGCCGGCGCAGCGGAAAACACCATCATCTTCCGCCGCCAGATCACCCCATGGAAGTACACGCCGGAACTGCACGCCCAATATCCGAACAAGGACTGGATCCTCACCCGCATCCTGTGGCTATGCGGCCAGGAACCCGGCCGCAACCAAGGCGGCGACGTGGACAGCTACGCGCGCGCCATCTACATCCACGGCGCGGGCGAGCACGTGCCCTGGGGCACGCCCAGTTCGCTGGGTTGCGTGCGGCTGAAGAATCATGATGTGATGGAACTGTTCGACGCCGCGCCGATGGGCGTCGATGTACTGATAGACGAGAACGAATAATGAGCGCCGCACTGAATCTGACTACCCCAGCCCTGCTTTTCCCGGCCATTTCCCTGTTGTTGCTGGCTTACACCAACCGCTTCCTGGGCCTGGCCAGCATCGTCCGCAATCTGTACGAGGAGTACCGCGACAGCCAGGATCCGAAAATCCTGCGCCAGATCGGCAATCTGCGCACCCGCATCAACCTGATCAAGTGGATGCAGTGCCTTGGCATCGCCAGCCTGTTCCTGTGCTCGCTGGCCATGTTCCAGATTTACACCGGCTGGCAGGCATGGGGCGAAATCACCTTCGGCGCCAGCCTGCTGTGCATGCTCGGCTCGCTCGGGATTTCGCTGCTGGAACTGCTGCGTTCCTCGGACGCGCTCAACATCCTGCTCTCCGACCTGCAGGCCGAGTACGACCGCCGCCGCTAAGCCGACGACGGACCGCCGGGCTTTTTCGTCGCCAGCAGATGCAAGGGGAAGCGCGCCTGGCGCAGCTCGCCTTGAGCGCCCCAGGCCCGCGCGATTCTCAGCAGCGCGTCGTCCAGCACGTTCTCGCCCAGGGCCTGCTTGCACAGCTTGCTGGCCGACATGGTGTTGAGAAAACCCAGATACTGTTCCAGCGTCCAGTCGCTGACGATGGTGAACGATGGCGCGGCAAGCTGCGGCAGCGGGCAACCGGCGTGGCGATAGCCGTCCCATAGCAGCTGGCAGCGGCTGGACCAGAAGGGCTCGATGATGGCCATCAGGATGGCCGTGGCCTTGTCCACTTCGGGCGACACTTCGCAAGAATGGTAGCCCCAGGCGGCGAAAATTCCGCCGGGACGCAGCACCCGCGCCAACTCCGGCCAGAAGGAGGCGTGATGGAACCAGTGCAGGGCCTGCGAAACGGTGACCAGATCAAAACAGGCGTCATCGAACGGGGTAACCTCCGCCGGGCATTCCCGATAGAAAACGCGCGCATGGCCTTGCGCCTCGCTCAGCTGCGCCGAGCTGATATCGGTGGCGTCCACCCGCGCGAAGCTCTCGCCCAAACGCAAGGCGGTTTGGCCGTTGCCGGTGGCGCAATCCCAGGCGCGCCCGGTATCCGGGCACAAGGGCAGCAACCAGCGGTACAAGGCCTCCGGGTATGCCGGTCGATAACGGGCATACAAATCCGAATACACGCCAAAGGAAGCGACCGAGCCAAAAGACATGTTTTTGTTCCGCTAAGTAAAATTACCAATCAATGCCAAGCGCATGGGTATTATGTATTCGGCAGCGCCAGCCTTGGCAAGCGCCCCCCGCCAGAATCGCGACACCGCGGACCATTTGCTGCACGCTTGCAACAACTATCGCGAATGATTTAAAACAGATGACATTGCTTCACCATACCACCCCGCCGGCGCGCATTGGCCCCAGACAAAGGCCAGCCGCGCCGCGCGGCAAAAAAAATCCGCCAGCTCTCGCTGGCGGATAGGCTAAAGCCGGCAGGCCATCAAGCCAGGTTCACCGGGATTTTCCCGATTTTCACCCGCCACTCGGCCGGACCGGTGTTGTGCACCGAAGTGCCACAGGCGTCCACCGCCACCGTCACCGGCATGTCCTGGACTTCGAATTCGTAGATCGCCTCCATGCCCAGGTCGGCGAAACCCACCACGCGGGAGGCCTTGATCGCCTTGGACACCAGGTAGGCCGAACCGCCGACGGCCATCAGGTACACCGCCTTGTTGTCCTTGATGGCCTCAATCGCCGCCGGGCCGCGCTCGGCCTTGCCTATCATGCCCAAGAGGCCGGTTTGCTCCAGCATCTGCCGGGTGAACTTGTCCATGCGGGTGGCGGTGGTGGGGCCGGCCGGGCCGACCACTTCGTCGCGCACCGGGTCCACCGGGCCGACGTAGTAGATGAAGCGGTTGGTAAAGTCCACCGGCAGCTTCTCGCCCTTGTTGAGCATGTCGATCATCCGCTTGTGCGCGGCGTCGCGGCCGGTGAGGATCTTGCCGTTGAGCAGCAGCACGTCGCCGGGCTGCCAGCTGGCCACTTCTTCGCGGGTGATCTTGTCGAGATCCACGCGCTTGCCGTTGGACGCGTCATAGGTGATGTCCGGCCAGTCTTCCAGCTTGGGCGGCTCGAGCTTGGCCGGGCCGCTGCCGTCCAGATGGAAGTGGATATGGCGGGTGGCGGCGCAGTTGGGGATCATCGCCACCGGCAGGCTGGCCGCGTGGGTGGGGTAGTCCAGAATCTTCACATCCAGCACCGTGGTCAGGCCGCCCAGGCCTTGCGCGCCGATGCCCAGCGCGTTGACCTTCTCGAAGATTTCCAGGCGCAGCTGCTCGACGCGGGTCAGCTCCGCGCCGCTCGCCGCCTTGGCCTTCAGCTCGTGGATGTCCACGTGATCCATCAGCGATTCCTTGGCCAAGAGCATGGCCTTCTCCGGCGTGCCGCCGATGCCGATGCCGAGGATGCCCGGCGGACACCAGCCGGCGCCCATGGTCGGCAGGGTCTTGATCACCCAGTCGACGATGCTGTCCGACGGATTGAGCGCGTAGAACTTGGACTTGTTTTCCGAGCCGCCGCCCTTGGCCGCGCAGATCACCTCCACGCCGTCGCCTTCCACGATTTCGAAGTGCACCACCGCCGGGGTGTTGTCCCTCGAGTTCTGGCGCTTGCCGGCCGGGTCCAGCAGCACCGAGGCGCGCAGCTTGTTGTCCGGGTTGTTGTAAGCGCGGCGCACGCCTTCGTTCACCATTTCCTGCACGCTGAGCTTGGCGTCCCACTGCACCTGCATGCCCACTTTCAGGAACACCACGGCGATGCCGGTATCCTGGCAGATGGGGCGGCGGCCTTCGGCGCACATGCGGCTGTTGACCAGAATCTGCGCCATCGCGTCCTTGGCGGCTGCGCTCTCTTCGTGCAGATAGGCCTGGTACAGCGCGTCGATATAGTCTTTGGGGTGGTAGCAGCTGATGTATTGGAAGGCATCGGCAATGCTCTGGATGAAGTCGTCCTGACGGATGATTGTCATTTCTTGGTTTCTCCAGCGTAGGCTGTTTGGGTTTGCCCGACCATTTTAGGGACTTGCGCCGCCTAAAGCCATGACAAAGACACCCGGCCGGGAAAACAGCCGCCGGGACGCGCCGGGCGGCTGCGGACGGCCTCGCGCCGCGGCCTATTCGCTGGTGCTGGCGTTCCAGTAAGCCTGGCTGATATAGGGCTGGCCGCTCAGCCCGCCGGCGATGCGGTCCAGCTCGGCCGAATCCACCGCGGTGGCCAGCAAGGTGGCGGTCAACTCCACCTCGTCGTCGCCGAAAGCCTCCACGTCGAGGTCGGCGATCGGATAGTTGGCCTTGTCCAGCAAATCGCTCACCAGCGCCAGCGCGCGCTTTTGCTCTTCGCGCGAGACGATCACGCACAGCTGGTAAGTCACTTCGCTGGAATCGTCGTCCAGCGGACGGCGATTGATCGAGTTGACCACCGGCCGCAGCAGGGTGTTGGAGGCCAGCACGAACAGCGTGGTGAGCAAGGCCTGGCCGAGCAAGCCCGCGCCGGCGCACGCGCCGGTGGCGGCGGAGCCCCACAACGTGGCCGCGGTGTTCAGGCCGCGCACGTTCAGTCCTTCTTTCATGATGGTGCCCGCGCCCAGAAAACCGACGCCGGACACCACGTAGGACACCACCCGCGTGGCGCTGGCGCTGCCGTCCAGCTGCAAGGCCATGTTGACGAAAGCCGCGGCGCTGACCGCCACCAGCGTATTGGTGCGCAAACCGGCGGTGCGCTGCCGGTACTGGCGCTCGTAGCCGATCACCGCGCCGGAGATGAAGGCGGCCGCCAGACACACCAGCGTGTGCAGCATGCCGTAGAGATTGATGTCGAACGGATTTTGCAAGACTTCGTGGGTCATCGTGTTGTCCTTCCGCTTGCCGGAAACAGCGGAGTCGTCCCGCCCCGGGCCGCGCGGCCCGCTGGGCAAGGACTGCTAACAAAGCCGACGCCCGGCCGGGGAGGCTTTGTTAGCAGCACTCCAGATTGAGGAAAACGCCGCCCGCTGGAGCGAGGCCCATGCGGCGGCGCGGCAATTTTCCCATTGTCGCGGCGTTAAGCACAGCAAAATCGGCGGCGCGCCGCGATCTAGCCGTCTTGCGCCGCCAGCCAGTCGTCGAATTCGCGGGCGCAGTCCTCCAGCTGCGAGAGCAGGCTGGCCAGCTCCGCCAGCCGATCTTCCTTGCTCGCCCTTTCTATCGCCAGCGCCGCCTGGCCCAGCGCGCGCGCGCCCACCATCCAGCTTGCGCCCTTGATCCGGTGGGCGGCGGCGGCGATGCGCGCCGGCTGCCTGGAGACGATCGCCAGGCGCAGCGCCGCGACGTCGTCCCGGTTGCCATGCTGGAACGCGTGCAGGATATCCCGCTCCACCGCCCAATCCCCGTCGCTGCACTCCGCCAGCACGCAAGGGTCTATCGGCCCTGTTTTCGCGTTTTCCATGTTTTCCGCCATCCCTCTCCGGTTGCGAGCGCCATCGGCACATACACAGCATAGCCGCTGCGCCGGCCCTCTGACCCGAACGCAGCATCTTGGCATAACGCTTTTCCGCTTGGCGGCGGAAAAAAAGCGGCTACAAGCGGACAGCCGGCTTGCTTACAGTAAGCCTCAAGCCATTCCCCCCATCACGGAAACCATCATGAGCCAACAAGCCATCCAGACCGCCAGCGAACAACAGATCCAGGCCCTGACCGAGCGCGTGCTGCAGCGCGTGCCGGCGCTGGTCGACGCGGCCGGCAAGGAAATGAACGACACCCAGCTGCTGAAGCTGGAATCGCATGTGCGCGCCATGTCGCGCCGTTCGCTGACCGGCGAAGGCCTGCCCGATTTCGACCGCGCGCTGTTCGACGAAATCTCGCCCGCCGCGATGCAGTTGTCCCAAGCCGTGGTCGCGCTGTTCGGCAACCTGCCGTCCGACGAGGCGCTGCTGTTGTCCATCCACTTCGAAATGGCCCGAAACAAGGCCTGAACCCCGCCAAGGAGCAAGACATGACTCAGATTACCGTAGTGATCGGCGACCGCCTGGGCAAAGGCCAGAAAGTCGGCCTGGGCGTCGAGCAGGCCAACGGCCGCGCCATCGTGATTCCCGGCATGGCCGCCGACATGAAGCTCGGCGACGTGATGAAGGCGGAAAACGCCCAGCTCGGCATCTCCTTCTGCGGCAGCGGCGGCGCCGGCGCCATCACCGCGCAAACCAAGCACGGCTACAAGGCCAAGTACGGCATGCGCTCGGTCGAGGAAGGCGTCACCGCCATCGAGGAAGGCTACAACGTGCTCGGCTTCGGCTTCATGGACAAGGAAGAACTGGGCCAGAAGCTGGTGGCCGCCTATCTGAAGAAATACGGCGGCTGAAATGAAGGAAACCTTCACCACCACCGTGCAGGTGCAAGGCGGCGGCGAGAGCAAGGCGCAGGCCTTCGCAGACGCGCTGTCGCAGGTGCAGCGGGTCGTGCTCGGCCAGAGCGGCAAGGTGCTGCTGCGCATCGAGCCGGCCGACCTCAGGGTGCTGTCCGCCGAGAGGCGCGCCCGCACCGAACGCTTCCTGTTCCTGTTCCTGCCGCGCGAGCGGGTCCGCTACACGGTGGCGCTGGAGGTCACGGTCAACGTCACGGCCATCGACGCCGAACGGGTGGCGTTTGCCGCCGCAAGCGATAACAAGAGGAGAGGCTGATGTTCCTGATCATATTATTCAAGTCGCTGGCAATCGGCGGCCTGGTCGGCACCGCCGTCGGCGCCGGCGCGGCGCGCATGTTCCACGCGCCCACCACCCAGGGCATGGGCGCCTTCCGCACGCTGGGCGAGCTCAACTCCTGCGAGGGCGACCCGGCTTCGCACTTCTCCTTCGGCCTCGGCTTCTTCTTCAACGCCTGGGCCTCGTCGGTGGCCGCCGGCGCCTTCACCCAGGATATCGACCACCGCATCATCCCGCACTGGGGGGCGGCGGCGCTGCTGTCGCGCAACCGCAATCTGGCCGAAACCCTGCACAACCCCAGGAAGATGGCGCTGGTCTGCGGCCTGATCGGCATGCTGGTGGTGGCCTTCCTCAACTCCACCGCCTCGGCGGTGCCGCCTGCGCTGCAAATCACCGCGGTCAAGGTGCTGGTGCCGGCCGCCAACCTGCTGGTGAACATCATCATGCCGGTGATCTTCTGGCTGGCCGCCATCGAGGCGGGCAAGCGCTCCGGCTTCTGGGGCACCATCTTCGGCGGCCTGGCGCAACTGATCATGGGCAACGCGGTGCCGGGCCTGGTGCTGGGCATCCTGATCGGCAAGGGCGTCGACGACGGCGGCTGGAACCGCATCACCAAGGTGATGATGGCGGCCATCGTGGCCTTGTTCGTGCTCAGCGCCTTCTTCCGCGGCTTTGATCTCAAGATGCTGGAATCCTTCCGTCTGGGCGCGCCTGACTGGCTGCACGCCTTCCACAACGCCGTGCGCGGATAAGCAAGAGGAGAAAAACAATGGACGACGTGCAAGTTGACGAACTGAAACGCGACTTCTGGTACGCGGACTGGACCTTCCCGCTGCTGGTGGCCATCCTGTCTTCCGGCGTGTTCGCCGGGACGCATATGTATTACGTTCACGGCATCGGCGCTTTCAACGAAGTGGCCTTCGTCTCGATGCTGCGCGCCAGCATGGACACCGGCGTCTACGGCGCGGTAGCCGCGTTTGGCGCCAGCTTCCTGTTCGCCCGGGTGATCGAAGGCTCGCTGGTGGGGATTCTGGACATCGGCGGGGCCATCATGACCGGGGTCGGCCTGGGCATCCCGGCGATGTTCCTCGGCGCCGGCGTCACCCTGCCGGTGGAGAACTTCTTCGCCGCGCTGGGCACCGGCTTCCTGATCGGCCTCGCCATCGGCGGCGTGATCATCCTGGCGCGCAAATTCACCATCAACCAGGGCAACTCCACCTTCGGCGCGGACGTGATGATGGGGGCCGGCAACGCCTCCGGCCGCTTCCTTGGCCCGCTGATCATCCTGTCGGCGATCGCCGCCTCCATTCCGATCGGCGTCGGCTCGCTGCTGGGCGCGCTCGCCTTCTACCTGTGGGGCAAGCCGATCACCGGCGGCGCCATCCTGGGGGCGATGCTGTTCGGCGCGTTCTTCCCCGTCGCCATCGCCTGAGGAGGCTCGCCATGTACGATCTGATCATCCGCCAGGCCCGCCTCGTCGACGACAGCCTGTGCGACATCGCGGTCAGCCGCGGCAAGATCGCCGCCATCGGCCGCCTGGCCGGCCCGGCGGCGCGCAGCCTGGACCTGGCGGGCCGGCGCTACCTCAGCGCCGGCTGGATAGACGGCCACGTGCATTGCTTCGCCGAGTCGCCGATCTACCATGACGAGCCGGACGCGGTAGGCGTGGCCGGCGGCGTCACCACCGTGGTGGACGCCGGCAGCGCCGGCGCCGACGACATCGCCCGTTTCCGCCAGCTGGCGAGCGAGGCCCGCACCGAAGTGCGCGCCCTGCTCAACATCTCGCGCATCGGCCTCGCCACCCAGCACGAGCTGGCCGAACTCGACGACATCGATCTGCAACTGGCGCGGCAAGCCATCGCCCGGCACCTGGGCTTCATCGTCGGCCTCAAGGCGCGGCTGAGCGGCAGCGTGGTCGGCGACAACGGCATCGCGCCGCTGCGGCTGGCCAAGGCGCTGCAACAATCGGCCGGCGGGTTGCCGCTGATGGTCCACGTCGGCAACACGCCGCCGGACCTCGATGACATCGCCGCGCTGCTGGAGAAGGGCGACATCCTCACCCACTGCTACAACGGCAAGCCCAACCGCATCCTAGACCAGCAGGCCCGCCTGCGGCGCAGCGTGCTGGCGATGCTGGAACGCGGCGCGCTGCTGGACGTCGGCCACGGCGGCGCCAGCTTCAGCTTCGAAGTGGCCCGCGCCGCCTTCGAACAGGGCATTTACCCGCACACCATCAGCTCCGACATCTACTGCCGCAACCGCATCGCCGGCCCGGTATACAGCCTTGCCCACGTGCTGTCCAAATTCCTGGCGCTGGGCATGCCGCTGCCGCGGCTGATCGACTGCGTCACCGCCAACGCCGCCGCCGCGCTCGGCCTCGCCGGCAAGGGACGGCTGGAGGTGGGCGCCGACGCCGATTTCACCCTGTTCGACATTTCGCCCGCAAAGGGCGTCCTCCATGATTGCGAGGGCGCCAGCCTGCCCGCCGCCCAAAGCCTGCGGCCGCTGGCCGCCATCGTCGCCGGCGTCGTATGGCCCACTCAGGAAGGGAAAGCCGACCATGTCTTTGACCTATGAAAAATATCCGCTCAAGCCCGTCATCAACGCCTCCGGCCGCATGAGCATACTAGGCGTCTCCACGCCCAGCGCCGGCGTGGCCGCCGCCGTCCAGCACGGTCTGAGCCATTACTTTGAAATGCAGGATCTGGCCGACAAGACCAGCGCCTACCTCGCCGGCCTGCTTGACGTGGAAGGCGTCGCCCTGGTGTCCTGCGCCTCGGCCGGCATCGCCCAGGCGGTGGCGGCGGTCATCGTCAGGGACGACCCCGATCTGCTGGTCAACCTGCACACCCGCCCGGTGAACGGCCCCCGCGAAATCGTCATGGCCAAGGGCCACAACGTCAATTACGGCGCGCCGGTAGCCACCATGGTGGCGCTGGGCGGCGGCAAGGTGGTGGAAGCCGGCTGGAGCAACGAGTGCTCGGCGGCGCAACTGGCGGCGGCGATCACCGCCGACACCGCCGCCGTCCTCTACATCAAATCGCACCACGCGGTGCAAAAGAGCATGCTCAGCGTGGCCGAGGCGGCAGAGGTGGCGCGCAGCCGCCAGTTGCCGCTGATCGTCGACGCCGCCGCCGAGGAAGACCTCGCCGCCTACTACCGCCAGGGCGCCGACCTGGTGATCTACAGCGGCGCCAAGGCGATGGAAGGCCCGTCCAGCGGGCTGGTGCTGGGCCGCCAGCCTTATGTCGACTGGGTTCGCCTGCAATCCCGCGGCATAGGCCGCGCCATGAAGATAGGCAAGGAGGGCATCCTGGGCTTGGCCCAGGCGGTCGAGGAATACCTGACCCGCCCCAAGGCCAGCGGCGCGTCGATGGCCGAGCGGCTGCAGCCCTTGCTGGCCCGCCTTGACGTCCTGCCAGGCGTCGGCGCGCGGGTGGTCTGGGACGACGCCGGCCGCGACATCGCCCGCGCCGAAATCGCCTTCGACCCGGCGCGCGCCGGCCTCGACGCCCGCGCCGCCGCCGCCCGCCTCAAGGCCGGCAGCCCGGCGATCTACTGCCGCGAATACCGCGCCAACGAAGGCAAGCTGGAACTGGACATCCGCAGCGTCAGCGACTCGCAACTGGCGATCATCGGCGACTGCATCGAAACCCTGATCAAGGAACACTGAACCATGCGACTCGCCCCCAACTTCCATCAGGACCGCGTCTGCCTCAACGTGCTGGCCGGCAGCAAGCAAAACGCCGTCGAAATCTACGACGCCGCCGAAGGCCACGTGCTAGTGGGCCTGCTGTCCAAGAACTACCCGGATGTGGCCAGCGCGGTGGCCGACATGCGCGACTACGCCGCCGCCATCGACAACGCCGTCTCGGTGGGACTGGGCGCCGGCGACCCGCGCCAGTCGGCCATGGTCAGCGCCATCGCCGGCCAGTTGCAGCCGCAACACGTCAACCAGGTGTTCACCGGCGTCGGCGCCAGCCGAACGCTGCTGGGCCAGAACCAGACCGTGATCAACGGCCTGGTGTCGCCTTGCGGCCAGCCCGGCATGGTCAAGATCTCCACCGGGCCGCTGAGCGCGCAGGCGCCGCGCGGCGTGGTGCCTGCGGACACCGCCATCGCCATGCTCAAGGACATGGGCGCCGATTCGGTCAAATACTTCTCGATGGACGGGCTGAAATACCGCGACGAGTACCAGGCAGTAGCCGAAGCCTGCGCCCGGCACCAGTTCTGGCTGGAACCAACCGGCGGCATCGATCTCCAAAACTTCGGGGAAATTCTGCGAATTGCGCTGGACGCCGGCGTCCCCAGGATCATCCCGCACGTATACAGCTCCATCATCGACAAGGCCAGCGGCCAGACCCGCCCGGCCGACGTGCGCGCCCTGCTCGCGATGACCAAACAGGCGCTGTCCTGACCCACCACCTTTTGGCCGGCCGCCAGGCCGGCCCGACGAGGCCCGCATGACCCGATTTCCGCACCCGCGGCTCGCCCGCCTGTTCGACGTCCTGCAAACGGAGACCCTGCCGCAGGAAGAGCTGGCGCGCCGGCTGGCGGTCTCCACCCGCACGGTGCGCAGCGACATCGGGGCCCTGAACGAGATCCTGCGGGACTACGGCGCGCAATTCGTGCTGCAGCGCGGGGAAGGCTACCGGCTGGCGGTGGAGAACGCCGCCAGCTTCGAACGGCTGCGCGACGAGGCTCGGCCTCCGCGGCGCTTGCCGCGCACCGGCAGCGAGCGGGTCCACTTCCTGCTGTGGCGCTTCCTGACCGCGACCTACTCGCTGAAGCTGCAGGACATCGCCGACGAATGGTTCCTCAGCCGCGCGGTGCTGCAGGGCGACATGGCCGAGGTGCGCGACTGGCTGGCGCGCTACCATCTCGCCATCGAAACCCGGCCGCACTACGGCATGAAGCTGCTGGGCCGCGAATCCGCCATCCGCGCCTGCCTGGCCGAGCTGATGTGCCTGCTGACGCGCGACCTGCCGGAACATCCGCTGCTGGCGGGCGACGCCAAGCCCGGCGACGATCTGCTTACGCTGCGCAGCGCGCTGGCCGACTATCTCGCCGCCAGCCAGATACGCCTCACCGACGAAGGCATGCATTTTCTCTGCCACTACTGCGCCATCGCCTGCCAGCGCCTGCGCGCGGGCTTCCCGCTGGAAGACTTCGACTGCGACGACATCGCGCGCGACGTCCGCCATCTGGCCGCCCACATCGCCGGCCTGCTGCGCAAGCTGGCCGGCACGGAGCTCTCCCCGGCCGAGACGGCCTTCCTCGCCGTGCACATCTCGGCGCGCAGCGTGGCCGGTTTAAGACCCGCCGCCATCAACGCCGACGACGCCGAAACGCTGGCGCACTACCTGCTGGACTACATCAACGCCCACTACAACTACGATCTGCGCCACGATGAAAAGCTGGCGCAAGATCTGGCCACCCACGTCCGGACCATGATCACCCGGGTGCGCTACCAGATCAATCTGCCCAACCCGGTGCTGGCCGACATCAAGGAGCATTACGCGATGGCCTACGACATCACGCTGGCGGCGGTGTCGAGCTGGGCGCGTCATTCTCCGTTCCAGATCAGCGAGGACGAAATCGGCTATCTGGTGCTGCACATCGGCGTCGGCCTGGAGCGGCACTACCAGATCGGCTTCATCTACCGGCCGCAGGCGCTGCTGGTCTGCGACAGCGGCACCTCGACGCTGCGCACGCTGGAGGCGATGCTGCACCGCCGTTTTCCGCAGATCTGCGTCCGCGACGCCATTTCGCAGCAGGAATACGAAACCCTGGAGGCGATCCACGCCGATTTCGTGATCTCCACCGTCAGGCTGGAAGAGAAGAACCGCCCCGTGGTGGTGGCCTCGCCCTTCCCCTCCGACTACCAGCTGGAACAGCTGGCGCGGCTGGTGCAGGTGGATTGCAGCCGCGCCGCCATGCTGGAGCGCTACTTCGACGCGCGCCACTTCCTGGTAGCGGAAGGCAGGATGGGGCAGGACGAATTGTTCCGCCGTCTGTGCGCGCAGCTGGAGGCCGAGGGGTATGTCGGCGACGACTACTATCCGTCAGTGGCGGAACGCGAGGCGATACTCGGCACCATGCTGGGCGACGGCATCGCCCTGCCGCACTCGCTGGGCCTGCTCGCGCGCCGCACCGCGGTGTACACGGTGCTGGCGCCGGAAGGCATAGACTGGGGCGACGGCGGCATCGCCTACGTGATCTTCCTGCTGGCCATCTGCAAGGACGATTACGAAGAGGCGATGGTGATCTATGACCTGTTCGTATCGCTGATGCGCGAACGCTCCACCAGCCGGCTGCTGGAAAGCCGCAGCTTCGACAGCTTCAAGCGCATCGCCATCGAGTGCCTGGCCAAGCGCTGACGGGGCGGCCCCGCCAGCCGGGTGATATACTGGCTCTCCGAATCACCGCAGTCCGTCCGCCGCCATGAACGATCTTTTCGCCAACGAACCCAAGAAGCCCCTCGCCGAAGCCCTGCGCCCGGCCAGGCTTGACGAGGTGATCGGCCAGCGGCACCTGATCGGCCCAGGCAAGCCCTTGCGGCTGGCGGTGGAATCCGGCCAGCCGCACTCGATGATCCTGTGGGGCCCGCCCGGCGTCGGCAAAACCACGCTGGCGCGCATCCTGGCCCATAGCTTCGACGCCGAATTCATCCCCCTCTCCGCCGTCTTCGCCGGAGTGAAGGACATCCGCGAGGCGGTGGAGAAAGCCCACGCCGCGCTGCAGCGCTCCGGGCGGCGCACCATCCTGTTCGTCGACGAGGTGCACCGCTTCAACAAGAGCCAGCAGGACGCCTTCCTGCCCTTCGTCGAATCCGGGCTGCTCACCTTCATCGGCGCCACCACTGAAAACCCGTCGTTCGAAGTCAACTCCGCGCTGCTGTCGCGCGCCCAGGTTTACGTGCTAAACAGCCTGGACGAGGACGAACTGGGGCAATTGTTCGCCCGCGCGCAAAGCGGCGGCGCGCTGGACGGCCTTGACTTCGACGAGGCGGCCATCGCCGCCCTCGCCGGCTACGCCGACGGCGACGCGCGCCGCTTCCTCAATCTGCTGGAGCAGACCCGCACCGCCGCCTACGCCCGCCAGCAGGGCAAGATCGACGCCGGCTTCCTGTCCGAAGTGCTGACCGTCAACGCCCGCCGCTTCGACAAGGGCGGCGACGCCTTCTACGACCAGATCTCGGCGCTGCACAAATCGGTGCGCGGCTCCAGCCCGGACGCGGCGCTGTACTGGCTGACGCGGATGCTGGACGGCGGCGCCGACCCCCGCTACCTGGCACGCCGTCTGGTGCGCATGGCCTGGGAAGACATCGGACTGGCCGACCCGCGCGCGATGCAGATCGCCAACGACGCCGCCGCCGCCTACGAGCGGCTGGGCAGCCCGGAAGGCGAACTTGCGCTGGCTCAAGCCGCCATCTATTTGGCGGTGGCAGCCAAGAGCAACGCCGGGTACAAGGCGTATAATCAGGCTCGCGCTTTCGTCAAACAGGACAAATCGCGCCCGGTGCCGGTACACTTGCGGAACGCACCCACCCGTTTGATGCAGGAACTGGGCTACGGCCACGCTTACCGCTACGCCCACGACGAACCCCACGCCTACGCCGCCGGCGAAAATTATTTCCCGGAAGGGCTGGAGGATATTCGCTGGTACGAGCCGGCGCCGCGCGGCCTGGAAAGCAAGATTCAGGATAAACTGGCTTTTTTGCGTCAGCTGGATGCTGACGCCCAGCAAGATCCCGATAGTAAAAAACAGGAATAATCATGCTCGACATTAATCTACTTCGTAACGACATCGATGCCGTTGCCGCCCGCCTGGCAGGCCGCGGCTACACCCTGGACACCGCGGCTTTCAACCAGCTGGAATCCGATCGCAAGTCTCTGCAATCCCGCATGCAGGAACTGCAAGCCAAGCGCAACGCCTCCTCCAAGCAGATCGGCGTCGCCAAGAGCAAGGGTGAAGATGTCTCCGCCATCATGGCCGAAGTAGCCACCCTGGGTGACGAGCTGAAAGCCGCCGAGCAAGCCTTCGAGGCCGTGCAGACGAAACTGGACGCCTGGCTGATGTCCATCCCCAACCTGCCGCACGAATCAGTGCCGGTGGGCAAGGACGAGAACGACAACGTGGAAGTGCGCCGCGTCGGCGTGCCGCGCCAGTTCGACTTCGAAGTCAAAGACCACGTCGACGTGGGCGCGCCGCTGGGTCTGGACGCTGAAACCGGCGCCAAGCTGTCCGGCGCGCGCTTCACCGTGCTCAAGGGCGACATCGCCCGCCTGCACCGCGCCATCGCCCAGTTCATGCTCAACACCCACACCGGCGAGCACGGCTACCTCGAGCACTACACCCCGTACATCGTCAACGACAGCGCGCTGTACGGCACCGGCCAGCTGCCCAAGTTCGCCGAAGACATGTTCAAGGTGCAAAAGGGCGGCGACGAAGGCGGCGCGGATCAATACCTGATCTCCACCTCGGAAATCACGCTGACCAACACCGTGGCCGACACCATTCTGCAGGCGAGCGAGCTGCCGAAGAAGTTCACCGCGCACTCGCCGTGCTTCCGCTCCGAAGCCGGCAGCTACGGCCGCGACACCCGCGGCATGATTCGCCAGCACCAGTTCGACAAGGTGGAAATGGTGCGCATCGAGAAGCCGGAAGACTCCTACGCCGCGCTGGAAGAAATGGTGGGCCACGCCGAGAACATCCTCAAGGCGCTGGAGCTGCCCTACCGCGTGATCACGCTGTGCACCGGCGACATGGGTTTCGGCTCGTCCAAGACCTACGACCTGGAAGTATGGCTGCCGGCGCAGAACACCTACCGCGAAATCTCCAGCTGCTCCAACTGCGAGGCCTTCCAGGCCCGCCGCATGAAGGCGCGCTACAAGGACGAAAACGGCAAGAACCAGCTGGTGCACACCCTGAACGGCTCCGGCCTGGCGGTGGGCCGCACCCTGGTGGCGATTCTGGAAAACTACCAGAACGCCGACGGCTCGGTCACCATCCCGACCGTGCTGCGCCCGTTCTTCGGCGGCAAGGACAAGATCGGCGGCTAAGCCTGCCTTCCGGCCATGGAAAAACCGGCATCCTAGATGCCGGTTTTTCTTTGCCCGCCGCCAGCGCGGCCTACTCCAGCGTCACGTCATGCGCCAGCCTGGCGCGCTGCAACTGCTGATCGCGCAGCAGGGCCTCGAACTCGGCGCGCGGCAAGGGCGGGCTGAACAGGAAACCCTGCGCGCACAAGCAGCCCTGCGACAGCAGGAAACGGCGCTGCGCTTCTTCCTCCACGCCTTCCGCCACCACCTCCAGCCCCAGGCTGCGGGCGATGGAAATGATGGCCTGGGTGATGGCGGCGTCGTCCTTGTCCTGCTGCAGCTCGGCGATGAAAGAGCGGTCTATCTTCAAGCCCCGCACCGGCAGGCGCTTGAGGTAGGACAGGGAGGAGTAGCCGGTGCCGAAGTCGTCGATGGACAGGTAAATGCCCAGCGCTTTCAGGCGCGCCAGCACGCTGCCCATGCCGCAGCTCTCTTCCATCGCCACGCTTTCGGTGATTTCCAGCTCCAGCGCCGGGCTGTCCAGGCCGTGGCGGCGCAGCGTTTGCTCCACCTGGGCGGCGAAGTTGCCATGCTTGAGCTGGCGGCCGGACACGTTCACCGCCACCCGCCCCGGCTCCAGCCCCGCGCGCTGCCAGCGGCGAATGTCGGCGCAGGCGGTTTCCAGCACCCAGGCGCCGATCTGCACGATCAGCGCGCCCTCCTCGGCGATGGGGATGAAGCGCGACGGCGGGATGTCGCCCAGCTCCGGATGCCGCCAGCGCAGCAGCGCCTCGGCGCCGACGATGCGCATCGAGTCGAGCGCCACCTTGGGCTGGTACCACACTTCGAACTCGCGCAGCGCCAGCGCGCGGTGCAGGCTGTACTCCAGCTTCAGCCGTTCGATGGCGCGGGCGTTCATGTCCGCGGTGTAGAACTGGAAGCCGTTCTTGCCGCGCTCCTTGGCGCGGTACATGGCGGTGTCGGCGTTGACCAGCAGCACGTCGGCGGCCTGGCCGTCGTCCGGGAACATGCTGATGCCGATGCTGGCGGAGATGAACAGCTCCTGCCCCGCCGCGCCCGAGAGGCCGCTGATCGCCTCCAGCAGCGCCTGCGCGCAGTTGGCCACATGCGCCACCGACTCCACCTTTTCCAGCATGATGGCGAACTCGTCGCCGGACAGGCGGGCCGCCATCGCCCCCGGCTGAGCCAGTTTGCACAGCAACTGCGAGATGCGCACCAGCAATTGGTCGCCGGCCAGATGGCCCATGGTGTCGTTGACCAGCTTGAAGCGGTCAAGGTCGATGAACAGCAGCGCCAGGCCCTCGCGCGCCGCGCGGGCGCGCGCCACCGCGCCGTTCAGCGTCTCCAGGAACAAGGTGCGGTTGGGCAGGCCGGTGAGAACGTCGTGATTGGCGAGGAAATGCAGCCGCTCCTCGGCCTGCTTGCGCTGGGTGATGTCGGAGAACACCGCCACGTAGTGCAGGCACTGGCCGCTGGCGTCGCGGATGGCGGTGATGCTCAGATGCTCGGTATACAAGAGGCCGCCCTTGCGGCGATTGATCACCTCGCCTTGCCAGCGGCCGTCTTCCTTCAAACCCCGCCACATCTGCTGATAAAACTCCGGCGGCTGCCGGCCGGACTTGAGCATGGAAGTGCGCTGCCCCAATGACTCCTCGCGGCTATAGCCGGTAATGCGGCTGAAGGCCGGGTTCACAGACTGGATCACGCCCTGGCTGTCGGTGATCACGATGCCTTCCAGCGTCGATTCGAACACCTTGTCGGCCAGCAACAGGTTGTGGCGCGACTGGCTGATCGCCTCGTCGCGCTGGCGCAGCGCGTGGCGCAGCTCCTCCATGAATTCGCATTCCATGCCGCGGATGATGTCGTCGAAGCCCAGCAGCTGCTGCGGCGCGCCGGCGGCGTCGAACACCGCCAGATGGCGGATCTTGTGCTGCTGCAGCAGGCGTCTGGCCTGCAGCAGGCTGGCCGACGCCTCCACGCCGATCAGCGGCCGGCGGCAGACCTCGGCCAGGGACTGCGCCTGCCGGCCTTCGGCCATGCAGCGCAGCACGTCGCGCAAGGTGACGATGCCGTATTCGCCGCTCTCCAGCGCCACCGCCAGCGCCGTCAGCTGATGCTGGCGCATGGTCCGCCGCGCCTCGGCCAGCGTGGCGGTTGGCGGCAGGCAGCGCGCCGGCGGCGCTTCCAGCGTGCTGACCCGCTTGACGCCGAGAAACGCCTCCACGCCCTGGCTCAGCACGATGTCGGTTTGCGTGACGATGCCAAGCGGCAGGCCCTGCCGCTCCACCAGCGCGTAACGCAACTGGCGATGGCGGAATTCGACCATCGCCCGGCTGAGAGACATGTCGTGCGGCAGGCGCACCGTCGGCGCGTGGCTGGCCTCGACGATGGCGCGCTCGAACGCGTCCGGTTCGTCGGCATCCATCGCCAGCGCGTCGGCCTCGGTCCAGATGCCCAGCACTTCGCCCATTTCGTCTTGCACCACGATGGCGCTGCGGCAGGCCGCGACCATGCACTGAATGGCCTGCGCCACGCTCCATTCGGGGGGACAGGCCAGCAAATCGCAAGAGGCGATGTGCTCAAGGGTGGGCGTGGCGGACATGGGCCGGTATCACTCGCTGCTTTGAAATGTGTTTGGCATTATACCGTCAACCTTGCCCCGCCATCAGCATTGTCGGCAATCGGATAAACAAAAACGGCGCGGTCTGCCGACCACGCCGTCCTCCAGCCCGCGCCTGCGCGCGATTTCACCGCCCGATCAGCGCTTGACGCCCCACAGGTCGTGCTCGCTGCAATCGACGATTTCCACCTGGTAAAACTCGCCCACCCGCATGTCGCCGGCGTCTTCGACGAACACCAGCCCGTCGATTTCCGGCGCGTCGGCGTAGCTGCGGCAAATCGCCGTGCCTTCGTCGTCGATCTGGTCCACCAGCACCTGCATGCTCTGGCCGATGCGGCGCTCCAGGCGACGAGCGCTGATCTCGGCCTGCACGGCCATGAAGCGCTCCTTGCGGGCTTCCTTCACCTCTTCCGGCACCGGATCGGGCAGGCCGTTGGCGGTCGCGCCTTCCACCGGCGAGTAGGTGAAGCAGCCGACGCGGTCCAGCTCGGCCTCGCGGATGAAGGCCAGCAGCTCTTCGAAGTCTTCTTCGGTTTCGCCCGGGAAGCCGACGATGAAGGTGGAGCGGATAACCAGCTCCGGGCAGATCTCGCGCCACTTCTTGATGCGCGCCAGCACGTTGCCGCTATTGGCCGGGCGCTTCATCAGCTTGAGGATCTTCTGGCTGGCGTGCTGGAACGGGATGTCCAGATACGGCAGGATCTTGCCGTCGCGCATCAGCGGAATCACTTCATCCACGTGCGGATACGGGTAGACATAGTGCAGGCGCACCCAGATGCCGTGGCGGCCCAGTTCTTCGCACAGCTCGGTCATGCGGGTCTTCACCGGACGGCCGTTGTGGAAGCCCAGCTTGTACTTGGTGTCCACGCCGTAGGCCGAGGTGTCCTGCGAGATCACCAGAATCTCTTTGACGCCGGCGCGGGCCAGGCTTTCCGCCTCGCGCAGCACGTCGTGGATCGGACGGCTTTCCAGATCGCCGCGCATCGACGGGATGATGCAGAACGTGCAGCGATGGTTGCAGCCTTCGGAAATCTTCAGGTAAGCGTAATGCTTGGGCGTCAGGCGCACGCCCACGTCCGGCACCAGATCGACGAAAGGATCGTGCGGCTTGGGCAGGTGGGTGTGCACCGCGCTCATCACTTCTTCGGTGGCGTGCGGGCCGGTGACGGCCAAGACCGACGGATGCACTTCGCGCACCACATCGCCCTTGGCCCCCAGACAGCCGGTCACGATGACCTTGCCGTTCTCGTTCAGCGCTTCGCCGATGGCGTCCAGCGATTCGGCCACCGCGGAATCGATGAAGCCGCAGGTGTTCACCACCACCAGGTCAGCCCCGTCGTAAGAGGAGGCGATATCGTAGCCTTCGGCGCGAAGGCGGGTCAGGATCTGTTCGGAATCGCTGGCCGCCTTGGGGCAGCCCAGGGACACGAATCCGACGCGAGGGGTTTTCGACATAGCTGCGTCGCATCAAAAAGAAAAACGCGAGAGTATACAACGATTTGGGGACGAATTTGCAAAACCTGGGCTGGCGCGCGCCAAACCGGGGAAAATCGGCGCGACAAGCGCGAAAGCGCCGCCCCGCCGCGACGGGAGAGAAGCCGGCGCGCCCTCAGCCGGCGCGGCGCGCCGCCACGAACTGGCCCGGCACCGGGCTGCCGGCTTCTTCGCGTATCGCCGCGTCCCGCATCGTTTCCGCCTGCAAGCCGGCGCCCGCCAACGCCTCGGCCAGGTAAGCGGGGCTATGACGGTAACGGCCGCTGGCGTCCAGCCGATAAGCTTGCCCGCCGCCATCGTCCAGCCTTTCGGTGCTGAACAACAGCACGCCGTCGGCGCTCAGCCGCGCCGCCATCAACGCCAGCGCCTCGTCAAGCTCGCCGAGGTAGATCAAGGTGTCCATGCAGCAAATCAGCGCATAGCAAGCCCGGTCCGCGCGCAGATGCGCGCGCAGCTCCGCCCGATGCAAGGCGTCGTAGCACTGCCTGGCCCGCGCCTGGCGCAGCATGCCCGCGCTCAGGTCCACGCCCGTCAGCCGCGCGACGCGCCCGCGCAGCGCCGCGCCGATCAGGCCGGTGCCGCAGCCCAGATCCAGCGCCGCCGCGCCGTCCGCCAGAGGGTGCGCCGCCAGATAGTCGGCCACCAGCGCCGGCCCGGCGTAGCGCAATCGGCCAAGGTTGCGGTCGAATCGCTCCGCCTCGGCATCGAAAACATATTCGACGTACGCCACGCTGCAGCCTTCGGCGGCGCCGGCGTCGGCAAAGGCGCGCGACAGGTGCTCGGCCACCGGATGCCCCGGCTCCTGCGCCAGCCACGCCCGCGCCAAAGCCTGCGCCTCGTCGCGCCGCCCCAGGTCGCAATACGCCTGGGCGCGGACGATGGGCGGCAGCCGCCCCTCCGCCTCCGCCAGCACGCCGCGCGCGTTGCTGCGGCGCGCTTCGGCATGACGCCCTTGCGCGCGCAGGGCGGCGGACAGCAAGTAATGCCCGTCCGGGCAGTCCTCATCCAGCGCCAGCGCCTGGCGACAGGCGCGTTCGGCATCGGCGTAACGACGCAGCGCCGTCAGCTGGGCGGCGAGGTTGGTCCAGTAATAGTATTGGCGGGGAGAACGTTCGACGGCGACCGTCAGCGCCGCGGCGGCGGCGGCGGCCTGCTCCAGACGGGCATGCGCCAGCCCCAGATTGAAGTGCCATTCGGGATGCGAGCCGTCCCTCTCGACGGCTTCGATCAGCAGCGGCAGCGCTTCCGCAGGGCGGTCGCGCTGCAACAGCAAGAAACCCAGCCAGTGGCGCGCCTCAGCGGCGCGCTCCGGCAGGTTGAGAAAACCGCGGTAGGCGGACTCGGCCGCGTCCCACTCGCCGCGCGCATGCTGTTGCTGCGCCTGTCGCCAGGCTTGCGCGCGATCCTGCTCCGATTTCATGCGGCCCGTCCGCGGCTCAGGACTTGTCCTTGTCGTCCGCCGGCGGATAGGCGGGGAAACCGAAGCCGCCGAACAGCTGCTTGGTCTGCTCCTGCATGCGGTTCTGCATCTCCAGGAACATGCCGGTGCTCTGTTCCATATAGCTGGCCATCATGTTCTGGATGGCCGGCCCCTGCAGCTTCATGAATTCGCCCCACAGCGCGGTGTTCAGGATGGCCTTGTCGCCGTACATGGCGCGGGTCTGCTCCTGCATCTTTTGCTGCAGTTGCGAGAACAGTTGCAGGTTCTTCTCCAGAAACGGGCCCATCATGCCCTGCATGGCCTGGCCGTAGAAACGGATGAACTGGGTCAGCACCTCGTAGCTGAACATCGGCATGCCGCCGTTTTCTTCTTCCAGAATGATCTGCAGCAACACGCTGCGGGTGATGTCTTCCTGGGTCTTGGCGTCCAGCACCTGCAACTCGACATTGTCCAGCACCAGTTGCTTGACGTCTCCCAACGTGATGTAGGAACTGGTGGCGGTATCGTATAACCGACGGTTCGGGTACTTCTTGATGACCCGCTTCTCAACACTCATGTAACGCTCCCGGTGTATTTTCGTGGTGTTGTGCGCTGGCAATCTAACATAAATGCAACAGCATAGAGTAAATCTTCTACCCCATCCCGCCGCGGCATGCTACATTTCCGCGTCATTGTGCGATGCAACATTCAGCATCGCCGGAATAATCCTGAAACTCAATTTTCCCCTCAAAGGAGGCCTTATACCATGTCCTTCAGCAATGAGCAGTTGAGTAAGCTTTCCCTGACCGGCCTGGAATCCACCCTGCGCTTCGCCCAGATCTCCCTGGACAGCGCCGAGCGCCTGGTCAAACTGAACCTGGAAATCTCCAAGCAATCGCTGGAAGAGCACACCCAGGCCGCCAAGAAACTGGCCGGCATCACCGATCCGCAAGAAGCGCTGAACCAGCTGAACAAGCTGGCCACCCAATCCATCGACAAAGCCGTCAACAACTCGCGCAGCTTGTACGAAATCGTATCGGCCGCCCAGGGCGAACTGACCAAGCTGGCCGAAGAAAGCGTGGGCCTGTTCAACAAGTCGCTGATCAGCAGCATCGAATCCGCCGCCAAGAGCGCCCCGGCCGGCTCCGACGCCACCCTGAACGCGGTGAAGAATTCTGTAGCCGCCGCCGCCGCCGCGGTCAGCACCTTCAGCAAGGCCGCCCAGCAAGTGGTGGAGTTCACCGACAGCAGCGTCAAGGCCGCCACCAGCGCCACCGCCGACGCCGTCAAGAACTCCGGCAAGCGCGCCACCACCGCCTGAGCCTCGCTCCGGCCAAACCGCAGCCCCGTCATGCGACGGGGTTTTTTGCTTTCAACGGGTGCGCTCGCTTCGGTACAGGTTTACAATCCAGCCTTAGATTAGAGTTTCAGCCCATAACA
The DNA here is from genome assembly GCA_002213445.1 of Xenophilus sp. AP218F. Taxonomy (GTDB): domain Bacteria; phylum Pseudomonadota; class Gammaproteobacteria; order Burkholderiales; family Chromobacteriaceae; genus Chromobacterium. Next base: position 278,256 of record NJIE01000022.1, read on the forward strand.
GGTTCAGCGCATGAAAATCAGCAGCAACTTTGACGCCGGCAGCATCGAGATCGTATCCGCCGACAATCTTGAAGATATCCAATTGCGCATCCGCCGCGACAACGCGGCCGAGTTTGCCCAGTGGTTCTACTTCCGGGTGCAAGGCGCTGCCTATCAACACTGTACCTTCCGCTTCCTCAATGCCGGCGAGTCCGCCTACCCGCAAGGCTGGGTGGATTATCAGGCGATGGCCTCGTACGATCGCATCAACTGGTTCCGCGTGCCCACCCATTACGAAGACGGCGTGATGGTGATCGAACACGTGCCGCTGTCCGGCAGCATCTACTATGCCTACTTCGAGCCCTACTCCTACGAGCAGCACTTGAACCTGATCGGCCAGGCGCAAGGCTCCGGGCTGTGCCAGGTCACCGATCTCGGCTCCACCGTGCAAGGCCGCGACATCAATCTGCTGACCATAGGCCACGAGGTGGAATCCGATCTGAAGGTCTGGATCACCGCCCGCCAGCACCCCGGCGAAACCATGGCGGAATGGTTCGTCGAAGGCCTGCTCAACCGCCTGCTGGACCCGCAAGACCCGACCAGTCGCGCGCTGCTGGACAAGGCCACCTTCTATGTGGTGCCGAACATGAATCCGGACGGCGCGGTGCTGGGCAACCTGCGCACCAACGCCGCCGGCGCCAACCTGAACCGCGAATGGGCCGAGCCGAGCGCCGAACGCAGCCCGGAAGTGCTGGCGGTGCGCGAAAAGATGCTGGAAACCGGCGTCGACCTGTTCCTGGACATCCACGGCGACGAGAACATCCCCTATGTATTCCTGGCCGGCACCGAAGGCGTGCCGTCCTGGAACGAGCGTCTGGAGCGGCTGGCCGACAGCTTCCGCCACCACCTGCTGCTGGCCAGTCCCGACTATCAGACCGAGCACGGCTACCCGCGCAACGAGGCCGGCAAGGCCAATATGACCATCGCCACCAACTGGGTGTGCGAACAGTTCGGCTGCCTGGCCTTCACGCTGGAAATGCCGTTCAAGGACAACCACAACCTGCCCGACGACGATTTCGGCTGGAACGGCCAGCGCAGCCTGCGTCTGGGCGAGGCCGCGCTCAGCCCGATCTACGCCGTGCTCAACGAGCTGCGCCGCTAAGCCTCAGAGGCGGAAACAAGCAAAGCCGGCTTGCGCCGGCTTTTCGTTTGCCCTCGACAAGCCCTCTCACAACACCACCGGTAGCTTGTCCAGCTTCTGCACCAGCTCTATCTCGGCCAGGCACCAGTCGCTGCCCTTCTCCATCACCTTGCCCAGCGCGATCTGGAAATGCTTGCCGCGCGCGCTCATGTAGAACTGCTTGCCCAGCATGTAAAGCGACAGCGGCAGCACAAGGGCGTTGACGATCTTGCCGCCGCGCCGACAAGGCATGAACACCGAGATATGCCCGGCCAGCCAGACCTGGTCCGGCGGCAGCGTGGGGTCGATCAAGCGGGAATCCGTCGGCCGCAAGGACGCTGCCAGCGGGCGGTTGCTCAGCGTTTCCACGCCCAGATAAATGCGCTCGCGGCTGCTGCGCTTGAGCCGCCGCACGATGCCCAGGCTCCAATTATCGCTGGCGCCCTCGCGGTAACCGATCAAACTGCCCAGGCCCACCCACTCGTTGCCCATCACATCCAGCGACACCCCAAGGCCGGTCTGGCTGATGTTCTCCACTTCCCATTTCTGAAACTCCGCCGGCGCGGGCGCTTCCGCCGTCTCCCCGTGCAGGGACAGCGTGGAAGGCGGCAGCGGCGACGACGATTTGTCCCGCTTGCGGCTGGTGACGAAACCGTAGATGCGGATGTTCGCCGCATCGTCGTAACTGTCCCGCCCCTCGGCCGCGCGCCCTTGCGCCTGCTCTTCGTCCGGCTTGCGAATCAGTTTGTGCAATTGCGGCAGTCTGTGCGCCACCTCGATATGGCGATTGGACACCGCCACCCGCTCGGCGCGCTCGAACACCACCGGCTTGGCCGCCCACTCGCGCGTCAGATGATTCAGCACCCCGGCGTCCACGCCCGGCTCGATCAAGGGCTTCAGCTCCGGCGGGATGCGCCCATGCTCCATCACGATGGCCCAGCCGTGCAGGATTTCCACCATGTCGGCCGTATTCCAGTAGCGGGCCATCTCGTTGCCGGCTTCTGCGCGCGCGCGGGACGCCGGATGCGGATGATTGAGCGTCACCACAAAACTGGCGTCGTCTGAATACCGGGGCGTCAGCGCCATGCGATTGCTGATTCGAGCCAGCACCTCGTAGGCGAAATTCAACTGCCGGGGATTGAGATTGCCGCTGCTCAGCAAGGACAACATCTGCAAAATCAGATACTGATCCTGCACCGTAGTCGCCGCGCCGTGATCGCCAAACAGAAAAACCGCCGTGGAATCCAGACCCTGCTGCTCGGCAAAGCGATAAAGCTGATTGACGTTCAACCAGAAAACTTCATCCGGGTGAAAATTGCGGACATACTGCCAGCGGGCATACTCGATCAGGTAATACATCATCCGCGCCAGCACCAGAGGCAGCAGAGCGCGGATTTTCGCGCCCCCCGGCGTGGCGGCGTTGGCAGGCAACGCGTATTGATAAAAATCGGTGAATTGTTTGCCGTAGTTGAGTATCTGGCTGCGCAATTGCGTTTCCAGCATTTTCGGCATGCGCGCATTCATCAGATACTGCACGCACAGCGCCTCATGCAGCGGTTGGGTTTCCTGATTGAGCGTCAGGACCGCCTCCAGCAAATCCGGCGTCAACTCCAGCGAGGGAGAGTTCATGCTGGCCAGAAGCTCAGCCACCCGATCCGGCGCGGACGCTCCGAATTCGCGCTTCAGCTCCTCGACGTAGGCCTTAGCCGCCGCCGCGTTGGCCAAGGGATCGGTCCTGCCCTTGGATCCCCTTGAAAAAAAATCCAGCATGCCTGTCCACTCTCAAGTCTGTCGGAATTCCAAGATCAACCCAGCACTCTCGGACAATGCTACAAGTATTTATAGCAAGCGTACATCACAATCGCCGCCCCCTCCTCGACAAAGAAAAAGCGCCCATTCGGGCGCTTTTCTCCGCATATCGCAGGATCAGATGATCAGATCGTCCAGGGACTTGCCGCTGGCCAACCATTCTTGCACCCATACCGGCTTGCGGCCGCGGCCGGTCCAGGTCAGCTCCGGGCTAACCGGGTGGCGGTACTTCGCCTCAACCGGTTTGCGGGTGGCATTGACCTTGCCCAACACTTCTTCAACGCTCAGGCCGTAGGCGCGCGCCAATTCGATGATTTGCTTCTTCGCCTTGGATTTCTCTTCGACTTCGCGGCGTTTGATTTCATTTTCAACGTCGGCTTTCAAAGCCACCAGAGCGGTGAAATCCAGGTTGGAAAGATCCATGACATGTTCCTTATTCTAAAAGTTTTGATTTACAGAAGGCAATGTAGCTAATTCACCCGGAAAAAGTCAAGATTAAACTTCCAGCCTGCGTTTATTTTGCCGCATTCTCTTCCAGAGAATAAGGCAGCGACAGGCAGGCCAACGGGATATTGCCTTCCTCATCCAGATACACGCCCGACTCCCATGCTTGCGCCTGCGCCACGGCCAACCCTTCGAAAACCCCATCGCCAAGCGGGCATATTGCCGCCACCATGCCGATAGATTGGCCAGGCGCTTGCGGGCTATATAGCTTATCGCCTATCGACATTTTCGCGCTGGTCGAAACGCGGAACAGCCGGCGCTTTACCTTGCCCAAGTATTGGGTTCTGGCCACGATTTCCTGCCCCGGGTAGCAACCTTTTTTGAAACTGACCGCGCCGATCAACTCCATATTGGCCATCTGCGGAACAAACTGTTCCTGCGTGGCCAGGCGCACCCAGGCGATACCCGCCCGAATATCCTTCAGCGCCCAAGCAGCGGGAGAAACCCACTGCAAATCCGCGTCGTCTTGCAAACGCTGATTCCACTCGCCAGAGCCCTGCAAGGCCAGCAGCGCGCCGCCGCATGGCAAAGCCACGGCCAGGCCATTCTCCGACTGCGCGACCTGCAACGCCGTCAAATGCGCCGCCGCCCACTGCGCAGGCAGCGTCGCGCGCGCGGCCTTTTCGTTCAAGCCAAGCAAAGTCCACTCGTCGGCCAACTGGACCTTTACTTTGGCGCGCATGACAAACATCGTCAGCCTCTTTTGAATCGCCGCGGCGATATCGGCCGAAACCATCAGATAATAAGCGCCTGTCCGCTTCCAGATCAGAAAACTGGCCAGCATTCTGCCTTTGGCGGTGGAATAACTGCTGAATTGGGCCTGTGCCTCATTCAACAAACGGATATCGCTGGACAATTGTCCTTGCAAAAAGGCTTCGGCCTCTTCGCCCTCCACCTTGAGCAAGGCGAAATCGCTCAGCACCGCGGCGGCAGATCCATCCTCCAGGGCCGCCAACTGCCGCGCATGCCGCGCCGGCTCCGCCATTTCAACCGTGCCGTTCTGCTGCGCCCAAGCGCTCCAAATCGCATCCATGCCTGACTCCCGCAATCCATATCGATGCGCAATCTTACCGTTTGCCGCTCATCGTCACCAGCCGCCCGTCCTTGCGCGCCATTCAAGCAACTCGCATTTCCTCTTTCGCCGCAAACACTTAAACCACACTCTGCCCGATGCGCGCCGCAGACCGCCGAAAAATATCGCCGAACCCGTTGACAAGCCAACTCGGGCTCATTTATAGTTCGCCCTCACTCAATTCCCTGATAGCTCAGTTGGTAGAGCGACGGACTGTTAATCCGCAGGTCGCAGGTTCGAGCCCTGCTCGGGGAGCCA
>NJIE01000031.1 GCA_002213445.1 Xenophilus sp. AP218F
CTTCATATCCGTCATTTTCCTTCAAGTGACGGACTTCTCTCTACTTTTGATTGGTAGGGGCTGAGGGGAGCAGATCAAAGTCCGGGTCACGTTCAACGCACTCGACAACGGTTTGCTTGAAATCACGGGTTAGCGTCATGCTTTCTTCCCTTCCTTGCCTTGTATTCGTCGTGCAGCGTCGCAACCACCCTGGAACCCTTGTTATTGCTAGCTTTGACAGACTATGGCAACAAGCATGTACGTAACCCCTTGAAAACGTCACTGTGTGACAGACTTAAAATTTTGACGGGAATGTGATTTTGTTTCAATAAAATCAATTGGTTGCAATGTGCTGTCATGACAGACTTTATTCTCTCCGATCAACTAGAGCGAATAAAGTCCGTCGGATCCGAATAAAGTTCGTCGGAGTCTGACAACAGAGAAGGGGCCGCTGGCCCCTTCTTCTTTGTTGTGTCGTATCAACTCTTCAGATGCTCGCTTTTCGACCGAGGCGATCAGTTACAGCCAGATGTTCGTCGTCCGCTTCTGTATCGATTGCAGTCGTGAAAGTATCTAGAGAGGCAGGGGCGATTCAGTTTGGGCCGATCAGTTTTGGCCGAAAATCGACCGCCTCTCGCAAGGCGCAGGGTAAGGCCGACGCTTACTTGGGACGCAGCGCTCGTTCTACCTTGGGTTCGTCCACATATTGGACGAACCCCATCAATGCCGCGTTCACCTGTGGATTGGCGGTGAGTTCCTGCATGGCCAGTTTGCCCAGGGAGTCGAACGCGACCCGGATGGAATCGGAGCCGCCTTGCCGGTTCGCGTTGCGAACCGCCTCCGTGCAATTGTCGCTGAACAAACGAGTCATCAAGGCCCCGACATAACGCAAGTTCTCCTGCCTGACTTGCGGCGCAACGCCGCCGATATCGCTCATTTGCGGATGTTTGGTGAGGCTGATCAGCACCCAGCGGGCCAGTTCCTTGCGGTCTCTGCCCGTAGTGTTGTCGGCCAGACAATTGCTGAGCGTGTCGGTGGCGGGGTTGGCCAGGGCGGGTTGGGCGGCAAGCGCGGTCAGCAGCAGAATGGCGATTGAAGCGAGTTTCATGGCAGTCGGAAGGGGTTTGAATTTGCGCAGGCTAACTCGTTTGGCTGGCTTCAATCAACGTGGATATGGCTGAGTGTGAAATCGCCCGTTGCGAAAGGAGACCCGGCAGGGCCTCTTTTCGCCTGGGCGGACGAGGCTCCCGGAGTGGAAGGCACCAATCCGGGAGGCGGCGTTCAATGGGTATCGTCGCAGGCGGGCACCAGCCCGCCGCGCATCAGCGCGGCGCTGGCGAGCGCGAAGCAGCGATCTGAGCCGCTGCAGCTATTGCCGGCCAGGCCGGACTGGCTGTCAGCCTGATAGATCAGCTTGCCCTCCTTGATGGTTTTCAACACCTGGATGTCGTTGATTTTCATCGGGTCGCCGGTCAGGGGATTGGCCGACAGCACCACGAAATCGGCGGTCTTGCCCACTTCGATGGAGCCCTTGGTCTTTTCCTCGAAGTACTGGTAGGCGGCCCACAGGGTTTGGGCTTTCAACCCAACCAGAGGGGAGACGCGCTGCTCGGGGCCCAGCACTTCGCCGGAGCGCGTGACGCGATTGACGGTGGCCGAGTACACCCGCATGGCGTTGGGGAAGGCCACCGGGGCGTCATGGTGCGACGTGAAAATCATGCCGCGGGCCAGCGCCCAGCCTGTCGGCGAAATATTCTGCGCGCGCTCGCCGCCCAACACCGAATTCTTGTGCCAGTCGCCCCAGTAGAAAGTATGCATCGGGAAGAACGACGGCAGAATGTTCAGGTCCTTGAACGCTTGCACCTGATCTTCCCGCGCGGTTTGCGCGTGAATGGCCACGATGCGGCGATCGCCCTTGCCGAATTTTTCTTCCGCCTTGCGCACGGCCTGGATGTATTGATCGATCGCGGCGTCGCCGTTGACGTGCGCCAGCAATTGCCAGCGTTTCCGGAATGCCAGATCCACGTACTTCTGCGCCTCCGCGTCGCTCATGCTGGCGTAACCGCGATATTCGGCATTCTGGCCATGCGGCGGCACCAGATACGGTTGGGTCAGCCAGGCGGTTTTGCCCTGCGGCGAGCCGTCCAGGTTGAGCTTGGCGCCGGCTACGCGAAAGCCGTTATGGTAGCTGCGGGACAGATAAGGTGCCTTGATCACGTCCTGCGCGCCCTGGATGTCGGGATAGGCCGCCACATCGATTTTCAGCTTGCCCTTTTGGGCCAGCCCGTACATGGTTTTCACCGAGTCGGCGGTGGCGCGGCCTTCCTGGGCGGTGGTGTAGCCAAAGCGGCTGTACAAATCCATGCCCGCCTTGAAGATCATTTCATTGTCTTTGGGGCTGAGTTTGGCGAACAGCGGAATCAGCACCCGGAAGAAAGCCATCTCTTCCAGCACTCCGTCCGGTTCGTTGCCGCCTGCGCGGCGGCGAATCTTGCCGCCCGCCGGGTCCGCGGTTTTCGCGTTGTAGCCGACCATGGCCAGCGCCTTGCTGTTCATGGCGGCCAGATGGCCGGATTGATGGATGACGATGACCGGAAGGTCTGCAGAGACGGCGTCAAGCTCATCGCGCGTGGGATGGCGCTGCTCCGCCAGCTGCGAGTCGTCGTATCCAAAGCCGAACACGATGCCCAGCTTCTGGTTTTGCGGCGCGGCGGCCCACTCGCGCAAAGTCTGCTGCAAGGCCGCTATGCTGTTTACCTTGCCGTCCGGTTGCGGCAGCAGGTTGGCCGACAGGGCTTGCACGCCGGTATTGAATACATGGCCATGGGCGTCGATGAAGCCTGGAATCAGGGTCTTGCCCTGCAAATCCACCATCCTGGTTTGGCTGTTCTTAAGCTTGAATACCTCGTCCTTGGCGCCGACGGCGATGATCTTGCCGTTCTTGACGGCCACCGCTTCGGCGTTCGGTTGCAGCTCGTTGACCGTCACGATGTCGCCGCCGCTATAGATGGCGTCGGCAAACGGCGCCGCCGCGACCAGGCAGGATGATGAAGAAATCAACAGGCTTGCCGCGATATGACCAAGTTTCATTTTCTTCTCCCGGTTTGACCCGCTCGGAATGGATGGAAGGGCGATGCGCATTCGATTTTGCGCAATCGCCGGCGCGTCCATGATACGGAGCGCGAACACGATGGCATTTGTTGGCAAGCAATGGATCGTCAAATCAATACGCGAACATCTTGACCCAGCCACCGCCGCCTGCCGCTGGCGGGCGAAGCCGCTCCGGCGCGCGCCTTGGACGCCTCCGGCGCCAGGGAGGCGGAATCCGGCCAATCTATCACATTGGCATGATGGCGCGCCATGACGGGCGAGTTGGCATGGCTGCCTGACGCATTCAGGCCAGCCCCAGCCGCCGCATGCGCGAAACCAGCGTGCTGCGCGCCAGGCCCAGCCGGCGGGCGGCGGCGGAGGCGTTGCCGCCGCAGGCGGCGAGGGCGGCTTCGATGGCGGCCGCTTCCCGCTGGCGCAGTTGCCGGCGCAGATCGCCTGCCGGCGGCGCGGCCGCGGGCTGCGCGCCGGCGTGCAGGGCGATGCGCTCCAGCCGCGCGCCGCCGTCGTGCAGCAGCAGGCTGCGGCGGATGATGTTTTCCAGCTCGCGCACATTGCCGCGCCAGGGATGGGCTTGCAGCGCGGCTTCGGCCCTGGCGTCCAGCTGCGTCACCCTGGGGTTGAGTTCGGGGGCGTGGCGGGCCAGCAGCGCGCGGGCCAGCAGCGGCACGTCGCCGCGCCGTTCGCGCAGCGGCGGGATGTGGACGTAGCCGACGTTGAGGCGGTAATACAGGTCTTCGCGCAGGCGGCCTTGCTCCACCGCCGCCAGCGGTTCCTGGTTGAGCGCCGCGATCAGGCGCACATTGGCCAGCAGCGATTGGTGGCTGCCCAGCGGCTGGTAGCTGCCGTCCTGCAGCACCCGCAACAGCTTGCCTTGCAGCTGGATGGGCATGGAGTTGAGTTCGTCCAGGAACAGCGTGCCGCCGTCGGCCAGCGTGAGCAGGCCCTTGCGGTTTTCCGCGCCGGTGAACGCGCCCTTGACGGTGCCGAACAGCGTGCTCTCCAGCAGGGTATCGGGGATGGCTGCGCAGTTGACGGTGAACAGCGGCCGTCCGCCGCGCGGGCTGAGCGCGTGGGCGCGGCGGGCGAACAGCTCCTTGCCGGTGCCGGTTTCGCCGTAAATCAGGATGGGCAGCTCGCTGGCGGCGAAGGCGTCCAGCCAGGCGATCTGTTGCCGCATCAGCGGATCGGCGGTGGCGATGCGCGGCACCTCGGCGTCCTCGCGCGGACCGCTGGGCATGTGGCGCAGCTGCCGGCCGATTTCCATCGCGCCCAGCAGCGCGCCGTCCCGGCCGTATAGCGGCGCGGCGGTGTGCAGGTAGGGGATGGTCTGGCCGTCCGGACCGATATAGGACTGGCAGACGTCGGTGAAGCGCGCGCCGCGCGCCAGGCATTGCAGCAGCGTGCTGTCCTCGCGGGTGAGCCAGGGGTTTTGCGCCAGCAGATGCTTGCCGATCACCTCGTCGGCGTCCACGCCGTCCATGCGGGCGCTGGCCGGGTTGTAGTAGACGAAGCGGCCGTCGGCGTCCACCACGGTGGCGGGGCGATCCAGCGTGTCCAGCAGCGGCCGCAGGCAGGCGACGAGCCAGCTCAGTTCCTGATCCATGCTCTTCCTCCAGCGTTATCGCCTGTTTTCGTCACATGCGCTTGCAAGTCAACGGCTTGCGTCTCGTCGAAATATCGATAGCTGGCGAAAAATGGCGAAATACGGGTTTGAAAAAGGCCGGTCGGCCCGGCGGGCGCGGCGGCGCGTATCCATATTGGCCGATTGCCGAGGCGAAAGCTTGACGCGGATCAAGCAAACCGGGCGGCTTGCCGGCGCGGGCTGGCACGGTAGTTGCGCTTATGCGGGCGATACCCCCAACCATCAGGAGATCGCAATGTTCAAGCACATCATCGCCCGCACCCCCTGCCGCGGACTGGTCAACGGCATTTCCTCCAGCAATCTGGGCAAGCCCGACTACGCCCTGGCGCTGGAGCAGCACAATGCCTATATCCGCGCGCTGCAAACGTGCGGCGTGGACATCACCATCCTGCCGCCGGCCGAGGATTTTCCGGATTCGGTGTTCGTGGAGGACCCGGCGCTGTGCACGCCGCATTGCGCCATCGTCACCCGGCCGGGCGCGGACAGCCGCCGCGACGAGGCTATGTTGATGGAGCCGGTGCTGCGCCGCTTCTATCAGCACGTGGAGCGCATCGAAGCGCCGGGCACGCTGGACGCGGGCGACGTGATGATGGTGGGCAGCCATTTCTACATCGGCGAGTCGGCTCGCACCAACGCAGAGGGCGCGCGCCAGCTGATCGCCATCCTGGAAAAGCACGGCATGAGCGGCTCGGTGGTGCGGCTGGAGAAGGTGCTGCATCTGAAAACCGGCCTCGCCTATCTGGAAAACAACAACCTGCTGGCGGCCGGCGAATTCATCTCCAAGCCGGAATTCCAGAAGTTCAACATCATCGCCATCCCGGAAGAGGAATCCTACGCCGCCAACTGCATCTGGGTGAACGGCAAGGTGATCATGCCCTCCGGCTATCCGGTCACTCGCGACCGCATCGCGGCGCTGGGTTACCAGGTGATCGAGGTGGACACCTCCGAATACCGCAAGGTGGACGGCGGCGTAAGCTGCATGTCGCTGCGTTTCTGAGCCAGGGGCGGAACGCGTGAAATCCGGGGCGCGCCTGGCGCGCCCCGCCGCATGGAGAAGGGAGAGGGCAGATGACGCAAGCCGCAGACAAGAAACTGGGCGTGATCCCGCTGACCGCGCTGGTGGTGGGAGCCATCGTCGGCAGCGGCATTTTCAGCTTGCCGCAAAACATGGCGGAGGGGGCCGGCGCCGGCGCCATCCTGATCGCCTGGGTGATCACCTTTGTCGGCATGCTGGCGCTGACCCGCATTTTCCAGTGGCTGTCGCTCAGCCGCCCGGACATCGGCGACGGAGTGTACGGCTACGCCCGCCACGGCTTTGGCGACTACCTGGGCTTCAACGCCGCCTGGGGCTACTGGATATCGGTGTGGGTGGGCAACGTCGGCTATCTGGTGGTGATGTTCAGCGCCCTGGGCTCGTTCCGGGCGCTGGGCTTCTTTGGCGACGGCAGCACGCTGCCGGCCCTGTTGTGCGGCCTGCTGGTGTTGTGGACGCTGCACGGCTTCGTATTGCGCGGCGTGCAGTCGGCCAGCCTGCTCAACGTCGTCGTCACCATCGCCAAGATCGTGCCGATCTGCTTGTTCGTGCTGTGCGTGGCGCTGGCGTTCAAGGCGCAGACCTTCCGGCTGGATTTCTGGGGCAGCGCGTCCTTGGGCAGCGTCGGCCAGCAGGTGAAGAACACCATGCTCTACACCGTGTGGGTCTTCCTCGGCATCGAGTGCGCCACCGTCTACGCCAGCCGCGCCAGGGACATGCGCACCGTCAGTCTCGCCACCGTGCTCGGTTTCGGCGTCACCATGCTGCTTCTGGTATGCGTGTCGGTGCTGTCGCTGGGCGTGCTGCCGCAGGCCGAACTGGCGGCGATGAAGAACCCGTCGATGGCGGCGGTGTTGGAAAAGGCGGTGGGCCCGTGGGGCGGCGCCCTGATCAATATCGGCCTGATCCTGTCGGTGGCCGGGGCGCTGCTGGCCTGGACGCTGATCTCCTCCGAAATGCTGTATCTGGCCGCCCGCGGCGAAGGGCATACCGCGCCGGCCTGTTTCGGCAAGCTCAACGCCCGCGGCGCGCCGGCCAACGCGCTGTGGCTGACCAACGGGCTGATCTCGCTGTTCCTGATCATCAACCACCTCAACAACGCCGGCTACAACCTGCTGATCCAGCTGGCGTCGGCGATGGCGCTGATTCCCTATCTGCTGTGCGCGGCCTTCAGCCTCAAACTGGCGCGCGCCGCCCCGGCGCGCGATGTCCGGTTGCTGGCGCTGACGCTGCTGGGCACGGCCTACGGCGCCTGGCTGATCTACGCCGGCGGGCTGAAGTTCCTGCTGCTGTCGATGGTCCTGTACGCGCTGGGCCTGCCTTTCTACCTGCGCGCGCGGCGCGAACGCGGCTTGCCGGCGTTTGCCCGCCGGCTGGACGCGGCGCTGGCGGCGGTCATCGCCTTGCTTGGCCTGGTTGCGATCTGGCAGCTGGCGCTGGCGTCTTGACCGCAAGGGGCGGCCGGGCCGCCCCGTCCCCGCGCGCTGGCAAGCGGGGGCGTGAATATTTACTCCGCCGCGGAAAGGCCGGCCCAGCGCGGCGCGGCGCGGGCGGCTTGGTTTGGCTCAAGATATTTTGATGCGAAGCATTGGCAAGGCGGGGCGGCTGGCTCAGAATGTCGGCGGCCGCGATATGCCGTCGTGGTGCGGCCTTTCTTTTCCTGCCCAAGCGGGGCAATTCATTCATCCGTGGAAAGCCAGCAGCATGTTCAAGAACTGGTCCGTCAAGCAAAAAATCCTGGTCAGCGTCGGCGCGATGCTGTTTCTCTCCTTGCTGATCACCGGCGAGGTTTCCACCCATCTGTTCAAGAGCGCGCTGACCGAGCGCATGGAGCAGCACGAGCTGGTGCGCACGGTGGAGGCGGTGCGCAACGAGCTGGATACCTCGATTTCGGTGCCGCTGGCCCAGACGCGGCAACTGGCGGCCAATACCTATCTGCTGGACTGGATGGCGGCCGGCGAGCCAGCCGAAGGCGTGCCTGCCTGGCAGCGCTACGCGCAGCAGCTCAAGGCGAGCAGCGGCGCGGCCATCCTGTCCTGGACTTCGGAAGCGTCCCTCAACATCTACATCGACGACAAGACCTTGAAGGCGGATCCGGCCGGCAACGACAAGTGGCTGAAGGATTTTCTGGCCAGCGGCAAGGAAAGCCAGTTCAGTCTGGGCGTGGAAACCGGCAAGCAGCAGGTGATGATGTTCGTCAACGTGCTGGCCAACGGCAAGACGCCGGGACATCGTTCGGTGGCGGCTCTGGGTTTCGACGTGACGGCGATGGCCGACCGCATCCGCAAGATGACGGTGGGCGAGAGCGGCCAGGTGTACGTGGTGGACGCGGAGGGCAAGATCCGACTGCACCGCGACCCGGCGATGATGAAGGTGGGCGGCGACGTCGCGCTCGCCAGCCTGCCGGGCATGGCCGAAGTCGCGCCCGGCTTGCTGAGCAAGGCCAACTTCAACCTGGGCCACTTCACCGGCCCGCAAGGCGCGATGGTGGTGGCGTCCAGCTATCTGCCCAGCGCCAACTGGTTCGTGGTGGTGGAAATCCCGGAAAGCGAAGTGTACGGCGCGGTGGACCGCACCGTGATGTGGGTGCTGGCGGTGGACGCGGCGGTGCTGATCGCCTCGCTGCTGCTGATGTACTGGCTCTCCGGCCTGATCAGCCGGCCGATGGCGCAGCTGCGCGACGCGATGCGCGAGCTGTCCTCCGGCCAGGGCGACCTGAGCACCCGCCTGCCGGTGGCCAGCGGCGATGAAACCGGCCAGGTGGCGGCGGCGTTCAACGTGTTCATGGAGCAGCTGCGCGGCATGTTCGTCCAGGTGCGCGAGCAAAGCCGGCTGCTCAACCAGAGCGCCGAACAGCTGGGCGGCATGACCCGGCAGATGGCGGAGAGCTCGCAACTGAACGCCGATCTGGCGGAAACCACCGCCGCCACCATCGAAGAGATGACGGTCAGCGTCGCCCATATCGCCAGCAGCTGCAGCAGCACGGCGGACAGCGTCCAACAGGCCGGCGCGGTGTCGGCGCAAAGCGCCGAATCGATGGGCAGGGTCTCCGGCGAGATCGGCGACATGGCGGCGTCGATGGACGAGGTGAAGACGGTGGTGGCCGAACTGGAAAGCCGCTCGGCGCAGGTGGGCAGCATCGCCGGCGTGATCAAGGACATCGCCGACCAGACCAACCTGTTGGCGCTCAACGCCGCCATCGAGGCGGCGCGCGCCGGGGAGCAGGGCCGCGGCTTCGCCGTGGTGGCCGACGAGGTGCGCAAGCTGGCCGAACGCACCAGCCAGGCGACGGTGGAAATCGACCAGATGGTGGACGTGATGCGCCACGCTTCGGCCCAGGCGCTGCATCGGGTCAGCCAGACCCACGATTCGGTGCAGAACGGCGTCGAGCTGGCCACCCAGGCCCTGCGGCACATCGCCGAGATCCAGAGCAGCATGCAGCAGGTGGCGCGCCAGTCCGGCGAGATTCGCGATGCCGCCAGCGAGCAATCGCGCGCCACCGAAGACATGGCGCGCGCCGCCGAGCAGATGTCGTCCAAGGCCCAGCAGGGCGACGCGGAAATCCGCCGCGCCAGCGCGGTGATCGCCGATCTGGAAGGCCTGGCGCTGTCGCTGGAGGGGATCGTCAGCCGCTTCAAGCTCTGATTGACCGGCTGTTGCCAAAAAACATGCCGTTCCCTGGCGACAGGAGAACGGCATGTCTGTTTGGGGCGGCTCAGTAAGCGACGGTAAAGCGGCGGCGGCGGTGGGCGGCCTGTTCCAGCTCGTCGATCATGGCCACGGCGTAGTCCTGCACCGAGATGCGGCTGTTGCCTTCGGCATCGGCCAGCAACTGGTCGCCGCCCAGGCGGAACCGGCCGGTGCGCTCGCCCGGCTCCAGCATCGCGGCCGGGCTCAGCATGGTCCAGTCAAGCTCCGCTTCGGCCCGCAGCAGGTTCAGCGCTTCGCGCGCGCCCAGCGCCGAGGCTTTCCACTGTTCCGGGAAGGAGGGGCTGTCCACCAGCTGTACGCCGGGGGCCACTTCCAGGCTGCCTGCGCCGCCCACCATCAGCAGGCGCGGAACCTTGGCCTGCCTGGCCGCGGCGATGATGGAGCGCACGCCGGCCACGTAGTAGTCGAACTGTTCGGCCTGGGCGTGGCCGCTGAAGGCGCTGATCACGGCGTCGAAGCCCTTGAGCTGCTCCGCCAGGGCGGCGCTGTCCTGCACGTCGGTTTTCACGACGGCGAGGTTGGCTTGCGCTTCGATGCGTTCCGGGCGGGAAACCAGCGCGGCGACGTGGTGGCCGCGGGACAGGGCTTCTTGCAACAGGCTGGAACCGACATAGCCGCTGGCGCCGATCAGTGCGATTTTCATGGCGATACTCCTTGATGGGAAATCTGGTTGAGGCGCCGCGACGCGGCGCTGATGAACGTCATCATGCGCTTTTTGATTGATTCGATAAACGGCTGAAATCATAATTGATTGTTATTGAAAAATTGACAGTTGATATGGCGAGAGGCGTAGAGAACAATCTGGAAGGGCTGCAGATCTTCGTGGCGGTGGCCGAGGCCGGCGGCTTCACCGCCGCCGCCGAGCGGCTGGGCATGACCAAGGCCAACGTCAGCCTGCAGGTGGGCCGGCTGGAGTCGCAGCTGGGGGCGATGCTGTTCAACCGCACCACGCGGCGGGTCAAGCTGACCGAAGCCGGCCAGGCCTTGTATCTGGACGCGCAGCCGGCGCTGGCGGCGTTGCGCGACGCGCTGCTGCAGGCCGGCCACGGCGCGGCCGAGCTGTCCGGGGTGCTGCGGCTGACGGCCCCGGTCAGCCATATGGCGGAATCCGTCGCGCCGGCAGCCACCCAGTTCATCCGCCAGCATCCCAAGCTGCAGCTCGAGCTGCACGCCAGCGACCATATGGTGGATCTGGTGGCCGCCGGGATGGACTTGGCGATCCGGCTGGGCACCTTGCGCGATTCTTCGCTGCGGGCGCTGAAACTGGGGGAGTTCGCCCAGTTGCCGGTCGCCTCGCCGGCCTATCTGAAGGCGCGCGGCGCGCCGTCGAGGCCGGAAGAGCTGGCCGAGCACGACTGGGTGGCGCTGACGCTGTTGAAAACGCCGTTGAGCTGGCCGTTCAGCGGTCCGGCAGGCGAGGAGACGACGGTCAGGACGCGGGCGCGGATCAAGGTGGACTCCGCCGCTTCGCTGCGCACGCTGCTGCTGGCCGGGGCCGGCGTGTCGGTGCTGGATTCGTTCAGCGTGGAGCGGGATCTGCAGGCCGGGTGCCTGCAACGGCTGCTGCCCGAGTGGTCCTTGCCGCGCGGCGGAGTGTACGCGGTCTTCCCGCCCGGCCGGCACACGCCGGCGCCGGTGCGCGGCTTTGTCGAGTTCTACCGGGAGTTCCTGGCCAGATAGCGTATGCTGTCAGTATGGCGGCCCGCCCGCGCGGCAGCGTCGCGGCGCAGGCGAGCAAGTCGATCATTCAGAAGCGCAGGGTAAAAACATGTTTGGCAATCAGAAGAAACTGAAGCAGGAGCTATCCGCCGCGCAACGACAACTGGGCGAAGCGCGCGGCATCTTGCAGGCCTTGGAGTGCTCAACGGCGCGGGTCTGCTTTGATCTGGAAGGCAAGGTCACCGACGCCAACGCCGTGTTTCTGAAAACCATGGGCTATGCGCGTCTGGAGGATATCCTGGGTTCGCCGCACAGCCGGTTTTGCGATCCGGCCTACGCCGCCAGCGCCGGCTACCGCCAGTTCTGGGAACGCCTCAAGCGCGGCGAATTCTTCAGCGGGCAGGTGCAGCGCGTCACCGCGCAGGGCGAGCCGATCTGGCTGGAAGCCAGCTACAACCCCTTGCGCGACGACGACGGCCGTGTGACCGGCTTCGTCAAGTTCGCCAGCGACGTCTCGCGCCAGGCGCGCGAGGCGGGCCGCAACGAAGCCGTGCTCGGCGCGATCAACCGGGCGATGGCGGTGATCGAGTTCACCCCCGACGGCGTGATACAGGACGCCAACGCCAACTTCCTCAACGTAATGGGCTATCGGCTGGAAGAGCTGCGCGGCCAGCACCACCGGGTGCTGTGCAGCCCGGAATACGCCGCCGGCGAGGATTACCGGCAGCTGTGGGACAACTTGCGCCGCGGCCAGTATTTCAGCGGCCGCATTCGCCGGGTGGCGCGCGATGGCCGCGAGGTGTGGCTGGAGGCCAATTACAACCCGGTGTTCGACGCCGACAAGCGAGTGATCCGGGTGGTGAAATTCGCCACCGACATCAGCGAAGACGTCCGGCTGCAGCAACTGGAGCGCGACAGCGCGCTGTTCGCCTACTCCTCCTCGCAGCACACCCAGGCGCTGGCCGACGCCGGGGTGGCCAGCATCCAGCGCAGCGTCACCGAAATCCGCGACATGGCGGCCAGCATCGAGCAGGGCAGCGCCAATATCGAGCAGCTTGGCCAGCGTTCGCAGCAGATCAACGGCATCGTGCAGACGATCAAGGAGATCGCCGACCAGACCAACCTCCTGGCGCTCAACGCCGCCATCGAAGCGGCGCGCGCCGGCGAAATGGGCCGCGGCTTCGCCGTGGTGGCCGACGAGGTGCGCAAGCTGGCCGAGCGCACCGCGGCGTCCACCCAGGAGATCAACGGCATGGTGGGCGAGATCCAGCAGCAGACGCAACTGGCGGTGGACAATATGGCGCAGCTGCTGCAGCGGGCGCACGACAGCGTGGAGCAGTCGCAGCAGGCGGGCGACACCATGGGCCAGATTCACCAGGGCGCGCAGAAGGTGGTGGACGCCATCGGCAAATTCGCGGACATGAAGCGCGGCGCGGAATAGGCCGGCGCGGCGGCGGGTTTCCGGCCGCCGTCGTTGACAGCCCGGGTTTAAGCGGATAATATGCGCCGCTCTGGAGGGATTCCCGAGCGGTCAAAGGGATCAGACTGTAAATCTGACGGCTCTGCCTTCGAAGGTTCGAATCCTTCTCCCTCCACCAGATTCAGCAAAAAAGCCAGGCCTTGCGCCTGGCTTTTTTGCGTTGGCGGCGCGTTTGCCAAGCCGGCGGCGCGCGGCAATAATCGCGGATTGTTTTCAAGGAGGGGATGGCGATGCTGATTGGCGAATCGAGAGTGGAACGGATGGTGGTGCACCGGGTGGGCAACCCTAGCCGCGGCGAGCCGCTGCAGCTGTCGGAGCGGGCCACCCGGATCGACGACGCGGTCTCCGGCCTGCTGCTGGACGGCTATCTGAAGGGCATCGTCTCGGACAAGAAAAAGCACCAGTTCTTTCACGAGTCCGACCTCAACCTCAACGAGATTTACCACTACACCCGCCAGTTCTTCCGCGGCGAGCTGGATTTCGACGCGGTGTCGCAGCGCATCGCCAAGCACTTGTACGCCCGCTCGCAGCACCCCAACATCAGCGCCGGCGACTTGCTGATCATCCTGTTCTCCGGCCTGAACGACGGCGACCGCGAACTGCGCGCGCTGGGGGTGTTCAAGTCGGAAATCCGCGACGACTTCCTCACCATCATCGACGGCGGCGGCGTGTTCGACATCAGCCACGCCTCCGGCATCAACCCGCGGCTGATCGACAAGGGCGCGCTGATTCTGGAACACGGCCCCATCGTCTACGCAGTGGACCGCCTGAGCCGCGAGGCCAAGTTCTGGCTGGACGATTTCCTCAAGGCGATGCGGGTGCCGGACAAGGCCTCCAGCAGCAAGATGATGGCCAGCGTGGTGGAGCAGCTGTCCGAAGAAATAGAAGATCCGCTGCAGCAGGCGCGCTTCAAGGACGAGGTGCTGACCCTGGTCAGCGGCGAGGACGATGTGTCGGCGCAGACGCTCACCTCGGCGGCGGAGAAGTTCGTGCCGCGCGAGCAGGTGGAGGGCGCGCTGGGCAGCGCCGCGGAATCCTACGGTTTCGCCCTCGACGCCGACGCGCGGCTGCCGTCCAAGGGCGTGGCCAAGCAGCTGGAGAAGACGCTGTCGCGTTACGGCGTGGGCCACGGCATCAGCGTGCTGCTGCCAGGCGGCATCACCCTCAAGAACATCCAGTCGCAAAACGACGGCGAAGGCGGCCTGACGCTGACGCTGTTCCTCAACAAGCGCGATTAGCGCCGGCCCGCCGCCGCCGCGTCCGCTTGATGCGGCGCGCGGCGGCGAAGCCGGCTCAGGCTTGCAGCGCCAGCGTGCCGCTGCGGCCGGGAATCTCGCCCATCACCACTCGGCCGGGCGGCAGCGCGGCCGGGTCCAGGCTGTCGAAAAGCTCGATGCAACTGACCAGCCGATAGCCTTGCCGCTTCCAGCCAGACAGCAAACGCTCGAACACGTCCATCAGCCGCATGCCTTCCAGCTCCGCGTGCAAGGTATAGACGTGGCCGGTTTCCGGGGCGGTTTCGGTCAGTTGCAGCAGGCGCTCGTGCACGTTGGCGTTGGTGAGCCCGTCCAGGCCGATCAGTTCGTCCAGCGTCGGCAGCGTCGACGGCAATTGCGGCACGCCCAGCGTCCGGCCTGCGGCGTCCACCGGCTGGAAGGGATGGCTGCCGCGGCCGTCCGACGCGTAAGTCATGCCCAGCTCCCGCTGGTAGGCCAGCGCGGCGTCGTTGATCTGCCAGCCGGCCGCGCCGTGGGTGCGGGCGTCCTCGCCGAAGATTTCGCGAAAGCGCTGGGCAGCCTTGCGCATCTCGGCGCGGGTCCAGGCGGCGTCCTTGCCGGCCACGTAGTCCTGCCACTTGATGTGGTCCCAGCAGTGGATGCCCACCTCGAAGCCGGCGTCGCGCACGCTGCGCAACAGCGCCGCCTCGCGGCGGCCGATGTCCGGCCCCGGCAGCACGGTGCCGTAGAGCAGGGTGCGGATGCCGTAATGCTCCACCACCGAGGTGCGCGACACCTTGGACAAAAAGCCGGGGCGGAATACGCGCTTGATGGCGCGGCCGGTGTGGTCCGGCCCCAGGCTGAACAGGAAGGTGGCGCCGGCGTCGTGGCGCTTGAGGGCGTCCATCAGCCGCGGTACGCCCTCGCGGGTGCCGCGCCAGGTGTCGACGTCGATTTTCAGGGCGAGTTTGCGCATGGTGTGAGGCTCGAAATGAAGGTTGTCGCCGCGAGTTTACCGCGACGCCGCGCGGGCCGCGCGGGCCAGCGAAAACGCCCCGGCGGGCCGGGGCGTTGGCGCGTGTGCGGCAATTACTGCGACAGGTCGCGGCTGGCGGCCACCTGGTCGCGGTAGTAGTCGTAGATGCCCTTGAGGGCGTCGGCCATGCCGGTGGTCGGTTTCCAGTCCAGATCGGCCATGGTGTTGGCGATCTTGGGCACGCGGTTCTGCACGTCCTGGTAGCCCTGGCCGTAGTACTGGCCGGAAGTGGTTTCTTCCACTTTCACCTTGTCGGCGTTGAGCTGGTATTCAGGGTAGACGCGGGCCAGCTCCAGCATCATCTGCGACAGTTCGCGGATCGAGTAGTTGTTGGCCGGGTTGCCGATGTTGTAGATCTGGCCGGAAGCTTTGCCGTCCTTGTTCTCGATGATCTTCATCAGCGCGGCGATGCCGTCGTCGACGTAGGTGAAGGCGCGCTTCTGGTGGCCGCCGTCGACCAGCTTGATGGTCTCGCCGCGCACGATGTGGCCCAGGAACTGGGTGATCACGCGGCTGGAGCCTTCCTTGGGCGTGTTGATGTTGTCCAGGCCGCCGCCGATCCAGTTGAACGGGCGGAACAGCGTGTAGTTGAGGCCTTCTTCCATGCCGTAGCCGTGGATGACGCGGTCCATCAGCTGCTTGGAGCAGGAGTAGATCCAGCGCGGCTTGTTGATCGGGCCGCAGATCAGCTCGGAGTTTTCCGGGTCGAACTCCTCATCGTGGCACATGCCGTAGACTTCGGAGGTGGACGGGAACACCAGGTGTTTCTTGTACTTCACGCACTGGCGCACGATGGGCAGGTTGGCTTCGAAGTCCAGCTCGAACACGCGCAGCGGGTGGTTGACGTAAGTGGAAGGCGTGGCGATGGCCACCAGCGGCAGGATCACGTCGCACTTCTTGACGTGGTACTCGATCCACTCCTTGTTGATGGTGATGTCGCCTTCGAAGAAATGGAAGCGGGGGTGATCCTTCCACTCGGCCACGCGGTCGGCATGCATGTCCATGCCGTAGATTTCCCAGTCGGTGGTCTCGATGATGCGCTTGGTCAGGTGGTGGCCGATGAAGCCGTTCACGCCCAGAATCAGTACTTTCTTCATGTCGTTTCCCAATCTCCACCGCGAGGTGGCGTAAGCAAATTCGGTATCAGGCCAGGCTCAAGCCTTCGCCCGGCAGGTCGGCGGGCAGCAGCGGCTGGCCTTCCAGCTCGGCTTCCAGCACCCGCAGGCGCTGGCCGTCGCGGCAATCGACGAACAGCAGCCCGTTTTCCGCCCGCAGGCGGGCGCTGGCCGGAGCGGCGGCCAGCGGGCCGGCCGGCAGCGTGCGCCACAGCGTGACGCGGCCGGCGGCGGTGTCGGCGAAGGCGCCGGGGAAGGGGCGGGTCAGCGCGCGGACGAAGTCGTGCAGCTGGCGCGCGCCGGCCTGCGCGTCGATGCGGCCGTCTTCCGGCTTGCGCCCGCCGAAGTAGCCGCCCAGGCTCAAGTCCTGCCGAACGTGCGGCGCGTCGCCGGCGATCAGGCAGGGCAGGCTGCGCCACAGCACCATTTCGGCGGCCACCGTCACTTTGGCGAACACCTCGTCGGCGCTGTCGTCGGGCAGGATGGGCACCGCCATCTGGTCGACGATCGGGCCGTTGTCCGGCTTGACGTTCATCTGGTGCAGGGTGGCGCCGGTTTCGGTTTCGCCGTGGATGATGGCCCAGTTGATCGGCACCCGGCCGCGGTACTGCGGCAGCAGCGAGCCGTGCATGTTGTACGCGCCGCGCGCGGCGGCCGCCAGCAGCGGGGCTTTCAGCATGTGGCGGTAATAGAAGGAGAACAGGAAATCCGGCTGCGCGGCCTGCACCTGCGCCAGCACTTCCGCCGCGTTCGGATCGTCCGGGGTGATCGCCGGGATGCCGTAGTCGCGGGCGACTTGCGCCACGCTCTGGAACCAGATGTTCTCGTCGGGGTTGTCCCGATGGGTGACCACCAGCGCCACGTCCACGCCGCGGCCGATCAGCGCCTTCAGGCAGCGCACGCCGACGTTGTGGTAGGCGAAGACGACGGCGCGGGTCATGGCTGTTCTCCCTGTTGCTCCAGCACCGCCTGG
Organism: Xenophilus sp. AP218F; assembly: GCA_002213445.1. Taxonomy (GTDB): domain Bacteria; phylum Pseudomonadota; class Gammaproteobacteria; order Burkholderiales; family Chromobacteriaceae; genus Chromobacterium. Next base: position 16,957 of record NJIE01000031.1, read on the forward strand.
ATCACGTAGCGCGGGCGCGAGCGCACTTCCTGATAGATGCGGCCGATGTATTCGCCCAAGAGGCCGATGCCGAACAGCGCGATGCCGATCAGCAGGAAGACCAGCGCGAACAGCGTGAACACGCCGCCGACTTCCGGCCCCAGGATCAGCCGGCGCAGGATCAGGTACACCACCAGCAGGCCGGAGCCGGCCGACACCGCCATGCCCAGCAGCGAGAACCACTGCAGCGGCACGATGGAGAAGCCGGTCATCAGGTCGAAGTTCAGCCGGATCAGGCTGTACAGCGAGTACTTGGACTCGCCGGCGAAGCGCTCTTCGTGGCCGACGACCACTTCGGTCGGGTTCTGCGCGAACTGGTAGGCCAACGCCGGGATGAAGGTGTGCAACTCGTTGCACTGGTTGATGGTGTCGATGATGCGGCGGCTGTAGGCGCGCATCATGCAGCCCTGGTCGGTCATCTTGATGCGGGTCAGCTTCTCGCGCAGCCGGTTCATCGCCCGGCTGGCCAGGTGCCGCCACAGGCTGTCGTTGCGCTGGCGGCGGATGGAGCCGACGTAGTCGTGGCCCTTGTCCATTTCGGCCAGCAGCAGCTGGATGTCTTCCGGCGGGTTCTGCAGGTCGGCGTCCAGCGTCACCACCCGCTCGCCGCGGCTGTGCTCGAAGCCGGCCAGGATGGCGCGGTGCTGGCCGAAGTTGCCGTTGAACAGCACCACCCGCGTCACGTCCGGACGCAGGGCGAACTGGTCGGCCAGCATGGCCGGGCTCTTGTCGCGGCTGCCGTCGTTGATGAAGACGATTTCGTAACGGATGCCGAGCGCGTCCAGCGCCGGGTACAGGCGTTCGAACAGCGCGCCCAGCACGTCCTGTTCGTTGTAAACCGGTATCACTACCGAAAGTTCGATCTGGTTTTCCATGGGTCCTAACTCAAAACCGGCCGCAGCGTCTGGCTTACGGCCTGGCAGACGCGCAGCACGTCTTCGTCGCGCATGGCGGGGAACAGCGGCAGGGTGACGGTGCGCGCGCCGATGTCCTCGGCCGCCGGGTAGCGGCCGGCGGCGTAGCCTTGTTCGCGGAACAGCGTGAACAGGTGCATCGCCGGGTAATGGACGCCGACGCCTATGCCTTGCTCTTTCATGCGGGCGATGAATTCGCCGCGCGAGATGGCCATGCGCGAGAGCGGCAGCAGCGGCTGGAACATGTGCCAGTTGCTCTGTTCGAAGTCTTGCGGCGGCAGCTCGCAGCCAAGCTCGCGGTCGAAGTGTTGAAAATACAGCCTGGCCAGTTCCCGGCGGCGGGCGTTGAACGCGTCCAGGCTCTTGAGCTGGCCGAGGCCGATGGCGGCGGCGATGTCGGTCATGTTGGCCTTGCCGCCCAGCACGTCCACGTCCATGGTGCCGTCCGGGAAGCGGGTGACGCCTTGCAGGCGCAGCTTCTCGAACAGGCGCGCCTCTTCTTCGTTATTCAGCACCAGGCAGCCGCCTTCGCCGCAAGTCATGTTCTTGTTGGCGTGGAAGCTGAACGACACCAGATCGCCGGTCTGGCCGATGGGCGCGCCCCGCCAGTTGGCGCCCATGGACTGGGCGGCGTCTTCCACCACGCGCAGGCCGTGGCGGCCGGCGATGGCGTACAGCCGCTCGCGGTCCACCGGCAGCCCGGCGAGGTCCACCGGGATCACCGCGCGAGTGCGCGGAGTGATCGCGGCTTCCAGCCGGTCGAGGTCGATATTGCGGGTGGCCGGATCGGCGTCGACGAAGACCGGCGTCGCGCCGACCTTCATGATCACGTTGGCGGTGGCGATCCAGCTGAGCGGGCAGGTGACGACCTCGTCGCCGGGACCGACGCCGGCGATCTGCAGCGCCATTTCCAGCGAGGCGGTGGCCGAGGAAACTAGGCGCACCGGGCGGCCGCCGCAGAAGGCGGACAGCTCGGCCTCCAGCCGCTGGCAGTTGGGGCCGGTGGTGATCCAGCCCGAGCGCAGCACCTCGCCGACGGCGGCGATGGTGGCGTCGTCAATCGACGGGCGGGTAAACGGCAGAAAATCCATGGGGGCCTTTCTGGTTTTTCAATTAGCCACGGAAACACGCGGACAAGAACGGTGGTTCCAAGCCATCGCCTGAACCGCCGGCTGCCGGAACGTTGTTTTCATTTTCCGTGTTCCGGGTGCTTCGTGGCGAAAATCCGGGTTTAGCGGCAAACAATCAGCTTCTGGCCACCAGCACCACGCCGACGATGATCACCGCGATGCCGATCAGCTTCTGCGCGGCGAGCGCTTCGCCGAACAGCCAGTAGGCCAGCAGCGCGTTGACCACATAGCCGATCGACAGCATCGGGTAGGCCACGCTGACGTCCACCCGCGACAGCGCCATGATCCACACCACCACGCTGATCGCATAGCAGGACAGGCCGCCGATGATGGGCAGGTTGGTGGCCAGCGACCAGCCGATCGGCAGCGCGTTGGCGGCGGAAAAGTCGAAGTGGCCGATCTGGCGCACGCCGGCTTTGAGAAACAGCTGGGCGGCGGCGTTGAGTAGCACGCCGAACAGGATCAGTCCAAATTCAATCAGCTTCATGCCTTCATGTTCCATGCTGGCCGCGCCGCCCTCGGCGCGGCCCGATTCTCAGGGCTTGACCACCACCATGCGGCGCGGGTCCTGGTACACCACCTTCATCGGCAGGCCCTGCCGCTCCAGCTCGCGGTAGGTGTCGTCGCCGAGCATCGCCATGGCGCGCGGCTCGGCCTGCCAGCGGGCGACGAATTGCGACAGCTGCGGCAACCAGCGCTGCGGCTCCTGTTTCTCGCCGAACTCGAACTCGTCGACGAAGTCCACCAGCGTCACCGGCCGGCCAAGGTAGAACGGAAAGGTCTGATCGTAGTAGCGCACCGAATACACCGGCATGTCCGGCGTCAAATAGGGCTGGATTTGCGCCACGATTTCCTTGCTGCCCTTGAGCTTGCCGTAGCTGTCGTGGCCGCTGGCTGCCAGGGTGACGGCCAGCAGGCTGCCCAGCGCCAGCGCGGCCACCGCCGGCAGCGTTTGCCGCCGGTTCAGCTGCCGCCAGGCCAGCAGCGCGCACAGTACGAAGCAGGCCGCGCCGGCGGCGATGAAGCGGGCGAAGGGGTGCAGCACGGCGAGCGGCGTCTCGGCGGAGGCGAAGCGGTCGACGAAGGGATAGACGGCCAGCGCCGCCAGCCACAGCGCCAGCGGCGCCAGGATGTGCTTTTTCAGCGCGGCGGGTTCGATGCGCGCTAGGCTATGGGCCAGCAGCAGCGCCAGCGCCGGGAACAGCGGCAGGATGTAGGACGGCAGCTTGGAGCTGGACTTGCTGAAGAAGGCGAAGACGAACACGCTCCAGATCAGCAGCAGCCGGCCGACGCGCAAGCCGTCGCCGCGGTCGCGCCAGCCTTCCGTCAGCAGGCGCGGCAGCAGCGTGGTCCACGGCAGCAGGCCAAGCAGCAGGTAGGGCGCGAAGTACCAGGGCGCGCCGGTGCGCTTGTGCTCGTCGGTGAGGAAGCGCTCGAAGTGCTCGCGGATGAAGAAGAAGTGGGCGAAGTCCGGGTTGCGCTGCGAAACCAGCACGAACCAGGGCGCGGCGAGCGCGAAGAACAGGATCAGGCCGCTGATCCAGTGCATTCTTTTCCAGAACGCCCATTGCCAGTTGCAGAGGCTGTAGAGCACCAGGGTCGCGCCAGGGATGAGCAGGCCGATCAAGCCCTTGCTCAGCACCGCGCCGGCCATCGCCGCCCAGGTCACCCACATCCAGCCGCGCGTCTCGGCGGCGGTGGCGTCGTCCTGCTGCGCCAGCAGGAAGCCGCACAGGGCGACGGTCAGGAAGAAGCTGACGCCCATGTCCAGCGACAGGAAGTGGCTGTTGCTTATCATCCAGGCCATGCTGCCGCAGGCCAGCGCCGCGTAGCGGCCGGCTTCCGCGCCCCACAGCCGGCGGGCGGCGACCGCGGTCATCGCCACCGACAGAAAGCCGGTCAGACCCGGCCAGAAGCGGGCGGCGAACTCGTTGACGCCGAACGCGGCGAAGCTGATCGCGCCCATCCAGTACTGCAGGATGGGCTTTTCAAAATACAGGAAGCCGTTCAGGCGCGGGGTGATCCAGTCGCCGCTTTGCAGCATGAACAGCGACAGGGTGGCGTAACGCCCTTCGTCGGCGTGGATCAGACCGCGATAGCCCAGGCTGCCGAACCAGACGAGGGCGAACAGCAGCCATCCGGCCAGCTCGACGCTGCGCGAGACGGCCACGCCGGAATAATGATCGTAACGGGAAAACGAGCTCATGACGGGTGCGGTCGATCAGTATTGTGATTTTGCAGTAACCGAACAGGATAACCGAAGTCCGGGATTTTGTACGTTGACAGATTGTGACGGCGCGGGCTGGCGCGGCGACGCCGCCCGCGGGCCGTTCACACCCAGTCGCGCGCCGGCAGGAAGTCGGTGTAGAGCTTCTCCTCGGCGCTGCCCGGCTCCGGCTGGTAGCCGTATTCCCAGCGCGCCAGCGGCGGCATCGACATCAGGATGGATTCGGTGCGCCCGCCCGATTGCAGGCCGAACAGCGTGCCGCGGTCCCAGACCAGGTTGAATTCCACGTAGCGGCCGCGGCGGTAGAGCTGGAAGTCGCGCTCGCGCTTGCCCCAGGCCGCGTGCTTGCGGCGCTCGACGATGGGCAGGTAGGCGTCCAGATAGCCGTTGCCCACCGCCTGCATGAAGGCGAAGCTGGCGTCGAAGCCCGGTTCGTTCAGATCATCGAAGAACAAACCCCCGACGCCGCGCGCCTCGCCGCGGTGCTTGAGGTAGAAGTATTCGTCGCACCACTTCTTGTAGCGCGGGTAGACCTCGTCGCCGAAGGGCGCGCACAGGTCGCGCGCCACCGTGTGCCAGTGCGTCACGTCCTCGGTTTCCGGGTAATACGGGGTCAGGTCGAAGCCGCCGCCGAACCACCACACCGGCGCCGCGTCCTCCTGCTCGGCGATGAAGAAGCGCACGTTGGCGTGGCTGGTCGGCACCCGCGGGTTTTCCGGGTGGATGACCAGCGACACGCCCATCGCCTCGAAACGCCGGCCGGCCAGCTCCGGGCGGTGGGCGGTGGCCGAGGGCGGCAGCGCTTCGCCGCTGACGTGGGAGAAGTTGACGCCGGCTTGCTCGAATACCGCGCCGCGGCTGAGCACCCGGCTGCGTCCGCCGCCGCCGGCCTCGCGTCGCCAGGCGTCTTCGATGAAGCGCCCGCCGCCGTCGGCGCGCTCCAGCGCCGCGCAGATGCGGTCTTGCAGGTCGAGCAGGAAGGTCTTGACGGATTCGGTATGCGGATGGCTCATCACGGTGTCCAGATGGGTGGGATGGCTGCGATTGTAACAGAGGGCCGCGCCATGACGAGCGGTTGGAACGAAGCGAAACAGCCCGCCAGGCGGGCTGTTCGGGCAGGCGGCGCTTAGAAGCTGTAGCTGACGCCGGCTTTCAGCACGTGCATGCCGTTCTGCATGACGTCGGCGCCGTTGGGCAGCTTCCAGTCCGGCAGCGACAGGTACTCGTACTCGCCGCGCAGTGCGACTTGCTTGTTGAGCTTGTAGGTGGCGCCAAAGCCGATGCCGGGGCGCAGATGGTTTTGCTTCGCGCTGGCGGAGCCGGCTTGCTCGAAGCCCGCCTCCGGGATGCCGACGTTGGCGTTGACGGAGCCCTTGAAATACATCTGGTTCAGGGAAACCTTGGCGAACAGTTCCAGTTCGTTGTTCACCGGCAGGATGCCGACGGCGGCCAGGCGCAAGGCGGTGGTGGCCAGCGAAACGTCGACGTTGCCGTCGATTACGCCGGTGCGCGCGGAGACCGAGGTCTTGGCTTTGCCGAAGTCGGCGTAGGAGGCTTCCAGGGCGAAGTAGTCGTTGAAGCGATAGCCGCCGCCCAGTTCCCAGCTCATGCCGGCGGCCGAGCTGCTGGAATTCAGGCCGTCCACGCCATGGGTGTCCAGCTGCTGGGGTTTGGCGAAGTTGTAGCCCAGGTTGCCGAACACATAAGCGCCTTGTTCTGCGGCGTGGGCGGAAAGAGCTGCCAGGCTCAACACGGATACTGCGATGATTTTTTTCATGATTTTGACTGCTTGGGTTGAAGAATCGCCGGCATTTTGCAAGAAGAAACGCCCGCCGTATGTATGCGTTGATTTAAGCTAGTTACGGGTTTCTGTAACTGTATGTAACAAAATCCTTACATGGATTTCTGCACGGGAAGCAAAGCCATCGTCCAAACGCAAAAACCGCCTGCGCGGACGTGCAGGCGGTTGGGCAGAGGGAGAGTCGGCGGGCGTCAGGCGGCGGCGAAGGCGGTCCAGCCGGCGGCTTGCGGCTGCCGCGGCCGAACCTGCGCCGCGCCCTGGAAGAACTTCAGGCTGCGTTGCAATACTTCGGCGCGTTCGTTGTCCACCATCACCATGTGATAGCTGTTGGACAGCGGCATGAAGTCCACCGGGCCGCCCAGATGGCGAATCAGGTGATGGGCGGAGCGCGGACTGGTGATGTCGTCTTCGTCGGCGTGGACGATCAGCGTCGGGCAGGTGATGTCGGCCAGGCGCGGCAGCAACTGGCGGCGCAGCCGGTCCACTTCGCGGATGCAAGCCAGCGGAATGTAGGCGTAGTGGAAGCGGTCGCCGCGTTCGAAGCGCTGCTGGATGGCCTTGCGGATGCGCGCGTTCTTGATGCCGAACGGCGAGACTTCCGGCACGCGCATCTTGCGCGCCAGGCGGGGAATCCGGTAGACGGCGTGGCGCAGCCAGGTCAGCTTGGGCAGGCTCCAGCCGTCCAGAAACAGCGGCGGGGCGTACAGGGCCAGCTTGTCCTGATGCTTTTCCAGGCGGGCGACTTCCAGCGCCACCAAGCCGCCGAGGCACACGCCGGCCAGATGCACCACCTTGTATTCCTGTTTCAGGCGGCGGTACTCCTGGCGGACGGCGTCCACCCAGTCCTGCCAGCGGGTGGCGAGCAGGTCTTCGGGCTGGCCGCCGTGGCCGGGCAGCACCGGGGTGTGGGTGATGATATCGGCCTCTTCCAGCGTACGACCGAGCGCGCCCAGATCGTAAGCCGTGCCGCCTAGGCCATGCACCAGCAAGGCTGCGGTTTTCGAGGAAGCCATGATGTCCATTCCAGGAGTATTCAGAATACCTGAATTATCCCTTTTGCCCGCGGGGCAAGTCTGTTGCCGTCCTGTCTGGGCTGTGAGACATCCTGTCCATGCTCTGTGAATAGAACGTCGTCGGATTGTGTCGCCTTGATGCCTTTGTGTGACCAATCGTGACCAAGATATTGCTATTTCATGGCGAGACGCCGTCGAGGCGGGGATTTTGCTCAATCTCTATGCAAAAACAGGCGCCGCCCAATTCGCTTTGCATAACAAAGGCCTTGCCCTGGTGATGCTCGGCGATCAGCCGGACGAAGGACAAGCCCAGCCCGTGGCCGCCGGTGGCGCGGTCGCGGCTGCGGTCCAGCCGCAAGAAGGGCTCGAACACCTTTTCGCGGTCGGATTCGGGAATGCCGCAGCCGTCGTCTTCCACCCGGATCAACAGCCGGCCCTGAGCGGTGAAGGCGACGCGCAGCAGCACCTGGCGCTGGGCGTATTTGAAGGCGTTGAGCAGCAGATTGCGGCTGGCGATGTACATCAGCTTGCGATCGAAGCGGCCGTCGGCGCGGACGCAATCCAGCGCCAGCGTCAGGTTGTCCGGCTTGAGCGGCGTCACCAGATGCACCAGATCGTCGAACCAGTCGTAGAGGTCTATGGTTTCCCAGTGCAGCGGCACCTCGCTGCGGTTGAGCTTGGTGAATTCCATGCTGGTGTTGATCAGCTGCTCCAGCTCCTGCATGTCGCGCTCCATGCCGTCGCGGTAACGCTGCCACTCGGCGCGGTCTTCTTCTTCTTCCAGCATGGTCAGGCCGAAGCGCAGCCGGGCGATGGGGGTGCGGATTTCGTGGGCGATGGCGTGCGACAGCGCCTGGCGGGTTTCGATCTGCCGCTCCAGCCGCGCCGCCATGCTGTTGAAGGCCAGCGGCAGCGGCGCGAACAGCCGGCTGTGCGCCGGCCGGGCGCGGGCGGTGAAATCGCCTTCGGCGAAGATTTCCGCGGTTTGCCGCACTTCCAGCAAGTCTTTCCACAGCGGCCGCAAGCTGAAGTAGATCAGCGTGCCCAGCGTGGTGCCGGAGAGCAGCATCCACAACAGCAGCACTTCGATGTCCTCGCTGATCCAGTTGCTGTCGTTGTTCTGCTGATCCAGCGGGCCTAGCTGCAGCAGGCGCGAGCCCGGCGTCAGCGGCGCGTACAGGATCTGGCTGTCCGGGTCGAGGTAGGCGTTGCCAAGCGCCAGCTCCTTGCCGGCCTCCGGTTCGATTTCGGCGGGCACGCGGTCGATCAGCTTGACCGGATAGGTGAATTGCAGGCCGATGCCGCCCAGCGTTTCCTCCCACTCCGCCTGCGGGTGCTGCTTGAGCTGCTGCTGCACCATCATCACCGTGCCGTGCATGAACTGCACCTTGTTGGCCTGATCGGTGCTCTGGTACAGCTTGGTCACCAGGAAGCCGAAGCCGAGGATGATCAGCAATTCCACCAGCATGGTGGCCAGGAAGTAACGGACGAACAGCGTGCCCAGCGAGGGCGACAGCCAGTTGCGCAGCGGTTTGAGACCCATTATTCCCAATCGCTCCGCGAGAACAGATAGCCCTTGCCGCGCACGGTCTTGATGCGCGCCGGGGCGTCGGGGTTGTCGCCCAGCTTGCGGCGCAGCCGCGAGATGCGGGCGTCGATGGAGCGGTCCAGTCCGTCGAAGCCGATGCCGCGCAGCTCGCTCATGATGTCGTCGCGCGACAGCACCTGGCCTGCGTGCGAGGCCAGCAGCCACAGCAGGTCGAATTCGGCGGTGGTCAGTTCGATCTGCTCGTCGCCCAGCACCGCCTCGCGGGTGGCCTGGCTGATGCGGAACTGGCCGAAGGTGGCGCTTTCCTCGGCTTCGGCGGCGGCGGCCGCGTCGCTGCGGGCGCTGCTGCGGCGCAGCAGAGCGCGCACCCGCGCCAAGAGCCGGCGCGGCTCCACCGGCTTGGCCAGGTAGTCGTCGGCGCCCAGTTCCAGGCCCAGGATTTCGTCCACGTCCTCGTCGCGCGCCGTCATCATCAGGATGCGGCCGTTGTAGCGCGGGCGCACTTCGCGGCAGACGTCGAAGCCTTCCTTGCCCGGCAGCATCACGTCCAGAATCACCAGGTCGGGCTTCTGTTCCAGGATGACCGCCGCCGCGGTGTCGCCGCGGCCGTGCTGGCTGATCTGGTAGCCGTGCTTGGTGAGGTAGGCGGCGATCAGTTCCGCCAGGCGGACGTCGTCTTCCACGATGAGAATATGTTGTTGCATTGCATCTAGTTCCGGAGCGTCAAGTGAAAATAGTAACACGGGGTTAGCGGCCGCGTGTCTGGCACACTATGCCCTTGTGTTTCCGTCGTCATGACGACAGAATCGATAGAGCAAAAACACTTGCCCGCCAGCGCGGCGGATTGGCCGCCGCGCCTGGTCGAGAGCGGGGATATAGAGAACAGGATAGACGCTTATGCAACAGCTCAAGCAGTGGGTGGTCTGGTTGACCGTCGCGCTGGTCGGCGCCGCGGCTTTCGCCGTGATCGCGCTCAACCGGGGGGAGCCGGTCAACGCGGTATGGCTGGTGGTGGCCGCGGTATCGGTGTATTCGATCGCGTACCGTTTCTACAGCCGCTTCATTTCCGACAAGGTGCTGGAACTGGACGCCCGCCGTCTGACGCCGGCGGAGAAGTTCAACGACGGGCTGGATTACGTGCCCACCAACAAGTGGGTGGTGTTCGGCCACCACTTCGCCGCCATCGCCGGCGCGGGGCCGCTGGTGGGCCCGGTGCTGGCCGCGCAGATGGGTTATCTGCCCGGCACCTTGTGGATTCTGGTCGGCGTGATGCTGGCCGGCGCGGTGCAGGACTTCCTGGTGCTGTTCATGTCCACCCGTCGCGACGGCAAATCGCTGGGCGAGATGATACGCCAGGAGCTGGGGCCGATTCCGGGCATCATCGCCTCCATCGGCGTGCTGATGATCATGGTGATCCTGCTGGCGGTGCTGGCGCTGGTGGTGGTCAAGGCCTTGACCGGCAGCCCGTGGGGCACCTTCACCATCGCCTGCACCATCCCCATCGCGCTGTTCATGGGCGTGTATACCCGTTACATCCGTCCGGGCAAGATCGGCGAGATTTCGGTGATCGGCTTCATCCTGCTGATGCTGGCCATCGTCTACGGCGGCGACGTGGCGCACAGCCCGACCTGGGCGCCGCTGTTCACCCTGCACGGCACCACGCTGGCGTGGATCCTGATCGGCTACGGCTTCATCGCCTCGGTGCTGCCGGTATGGCTGCTGTTGGCGCCGCGCGATTACCTGTCCACCTTCCTCAAGATCGGCACCATCGTCGGCCTCGCCATCGGCATCCTGATCGTGGCGCCTACCTTGCACATGCCGGCGGTGACCCAGTTCGTCGACGGCACCGGCCCGGTGTTCTCCGGCAACCTGTTCCCCTTCCTGTTCATCACCATTGCCTGCGGCGCGGTATCCGGCTTCCACGCGCTGGTGGCGTCCGGCACCACGCCCAAGATGGTGGAGAACGAAGCCCATGTCCGCATGATCGGCTACGGCTCGATGCTGATGGAGAGCTTCGTCGCGATCATGGCGCTGATCGCCGCCTGCGTGCTGGACCCGGCGGTGTACTTCGCGATGAACAGCCCGGCGGCGGTGATCGGCACCACCGCCGAGCACGCGGCGCAGGTGATTTCCAGCTGGGGCTTCGTGGTCACGCCGGAAGTGCTCACCCAGATGGCCAAGGACGTGGGCGAGAGCACCATCCTGTCGCGCGCCGGCGGCGCGCCGACGCTGGCGGTGGGCATGGCGCACATCCTGTCCAACGTGATCGGCGGCCCGGCGATGATGGCGTTCTGGTATCACTTCGCCATCCTGTTTGAAGCGCTGTTCATCCTCACCACCATCGACGCCGGTACCCGCGTGTTGCGCTTCATGATCCAGGACCTGCTCGGCATCGTGTATAAGCCGATGGCCAACACCGAGTCGTGGAGCGCCAACCTGATCGCCACCGGCCTCGCCGTGGTGGGCTGGGGCTACTTCCTGTATCAGGGCGTGGTCGACCCGCTGGGCGGCATCAACACCTTGTGGCCGCTGTTCGGCATCGCCAACCAGATGCTGGCCGGCATCGCGCTGATCCTGGCCACCGTGGTGCTGATCAAGAAGCAGAAAACCCGCTACGTGTGGGTGACGGCCATCCCTACCGCCTGGCTGCTGATCGTCACCCTGGTGGCCGGCTGGCAGAAGCTGTTCCACGCCAGCCCCAAGATCAGCTTCCTCGCGCACGCCGACAAGTTCTCCGCCGCGGCGGCCAAGGGCGAGGTGCTGGCCCCGGCCAAGAACATGGCGCAGATGCAGCAAATCATCTTCAATGATTATGTGGACGCCACCTTGACCGCGCTGTTCATGGCCGTAGTGCTGGCCATGCTGGCGTTCGGCATCAATGTGATCCGCAAGTCGCTGGCGGTGAAGTGGGAAACCGCCAAGGAAGTGCCGGCGGTGTACCGCCAGGGAGGGGTAAATGGCTGATTGGTGGCGGCAGTGGGTGAAAACCGCGCGGCTGATGGTGGGCGTCAAGGATTACGACGCCTACGTCGCCAGCCGGCGGCGCTTCAACCCCGAAGCCGAAGTGATGAGTCGCGAAGCGTTCTTCCGCCATTGCCAGGACGAACGCTACGGCGGCAAGTCGATGAAAAAGTGCCCGTGCTGATTCGAGCGCGCAAGCGATGACCAGAAAAGCCGCCCGGCATTGCCGGGCGGCTTTTTGCTAGGCTCAATCGGCCGGGCGGCTGAGCGCCATGCCGGGGGTGCCGGCGTAGAAAACCAGCAGCTCTACGCCCTCGTCGCCGGTGACGCCGCGGTGCGTCTCTCCCACCATCTCGGGCAAGGTGTCGCCGGCGCGCAATGACTTGCTCAGGCCATCCGCTTTTCTTTCCACGGTCAGCGAGCCGGACAGCACGTAGGCGGCGTTGGGCATCGGGTGGGTATGCCACGGCAGGCTGGCGTGCGGCGGAATGCTGATCCTGAGCAAGGTCAGTTCCGGCGTGCCGGCGGGATAGGCGGCGTAGGCCTTGCCATCCCAGGAGGCGCTGCTTTTGAGCAGCACCTCGGCGCGCGCCGTTTCGGCGTGCGGGTCGGCAGCCTGGGCCAGCGGCGCGCGCCAGCACAGCGTGGCGGCCAGGCTCAGGGCAATAACGGGGAAGCGTTTCATGGTTTTCTCCTTGGTCGACGAAAACGATGGCGTGGCCGGGGCTTCAGGCAGGACAAAGCCCCTGGCTGGCAGGGGCTTGGCGGCTCGGCCGGCGAGGGGGCTTAATGCAGCGCGGCCATCACGCCCATGTTGATCAGGCCGCCGCCGACGATCAGCCAGGCGAACAGCGCGGTGGCCAGCAGCATCGGCTTGGCGCCGGCCTGGCGGATGGCGGAGGCGTGGGTGGTGATGCCCAGCGCGCCCATGGCGGCCGCCAGCAGCAGGTTGTCCAGCGCGATGATCTGTTGCGTCAGTGCTTGCGGCAGCAGGCCGAAGGAGTTGAAGCCGGCCACGGCCAGAAAGCCGACAGCGAACCAGGGAATGCTGATGCCGGTCTTTTCATGGGTGTTGCCGCGATGCTTCTTGGCCACCCAGGAGGACAAGGCGATCAGGAACGGGGCCAGCATCATCACGCGTATCATCTTGGTGATCACCGAGGTGTTCATCGCCGCGTCGCTGACCGACTTGCCGGCGGCCACGGCCTGGGCCACTTCGTGGATGGTGGAGCCGGCGAACACGCCGTAGTAGAACTCCGACACGCCAAGGTGGCGGACCATTTCGAACATCACCGGCCACAGGAACATGGCGAGCGTGCCGAACACCACCACGGTGGCCACGGCCACGGCGACTTTCTCGGCGTGGGCCTTCAGCACCGGCTCGGTGGCCAGGATGGCGGCGGCGCCGCAGATCGAGCTGCCGGCGCCGATCAGGATCACGCTTTGCTCGTCCATGCCCAGGCGCTTGCGGCCCAGCCAGAACGCCAGCATGAAGGTGGAAGTCAGCACCAGCGCGTCGATCAGCACGCCGGAGAAACCCACGGCGGCGATATCCTGGAAGGTGAGCTTGAAGCCGAACAGGATGATGCCGGCGCGCAGCAGCTTCTGCTTGGAGAAGGCGATGCCGTGGTGGCTGGGCACGGCGATGAAGCGGTAGACGGTGTTGCCGATGATCATGCCACCGACGATGGCGATGGTCAGCGCGGAGAAGCCGAAGCGCTGCATCAGCGGCAGGTCGGCGGCGTACAGCGCGGCGACGGCCAGCGCCAGCGCCAGTATCAGACCGGGCAGTAGTTGTCGATAGTTGGTCATAACTAAATTCCTTTACGTTATATTCCAACCATACACCCCCACCTTTAAGCAGAAAAACGGATAAAATTTATAGTTGTAAGTAACAAAACTGATAAGCCGCGACCGGCGCGCCTCCGCGCCCCGACTCGCGGGCGCCGACTTCGGGAGTCCGCATGCCTTTACGCGTAACCCTGCGCGAGCTGGAAGTGTTCGCCGCCGTGGCGGAGCAGGGCACCGTCACCCGCGCCGCCGACTGCGTGGCCCTGACCCAGTCCGCCGCCAGCCAGGCGGTGGACAAGCTGGAAACCCATCTGGGCGCGCGCCTGTTCGACCGGGTGGGCAAGCGGCTGGTGCTCAACGAACACGGCCGGCTGCTGCTGCCGCGCGCGCGCGCCTTGCTGGACGCCGCCGCCGACATGCAGGGCCTGTTCGACGGCGCGGCGATGTCCCTGAAGCTGGGGGCCAGCACCACCATCGCCAACTATCTGCTGCCGCCGCTGCTGGCGGCCTTCCGCCGCGACTGGCCGCAGGCCCGGCTGGAGCTGGAGGTGGCCAACACCCGCGACATCGTCGAGGCGGTGGCGGCGTTCCGGGTGGACTTCGGCCTGATCGAAGGCCCGTCCTATCATCCCGATCTGCACACCACGATCTGGCGGCAGGACGAGCTGGTGGTGTTCGTCGCCGCCCGCCATGCCCTGGCCGGACGGCGGGTGGCGCTGGAGGAGCTGGCCGACGCCGACTGGATTCTGCGCGAGCAGGGCTCCGGCACCCGCGAGGAGGTGGACCGGCTGCTGTTGCCGCATCTGCGGCATCTGAACCTGTGCATGGAGCTGGGCCATTCCGAGGCGATCAAGCGCGCGGTGGCGGCCGGGCTGGGCGTCAGCTGCCTGTCGCGGCGGGTGGTGGCCGAGCTCCTGGCCAGCGGCGAGCTGGCCGAGGTGGACTGCGCGCTGCCGCCGCTGAGCCGGGCCCTGTACCGCATCCAGCACCGCGACAAGACCATCACCCGCGGCATGGCGGCGTTTAAGAATCAAACGGATTAAATTTTAAATTAAATTAAATTCTTTATTCGCATTTCAATAATTACGGTCCTTTATCGATCTTGTCGCTTCCCTTGTTCTGCGATGTGTTGATTTGTAAGCTATAAAATATTTCTTTCGACTTTCTTGAAAGGAATTTCATGTCAGATTTTGATTGCATGATGGTGAAGCTGATTGACGGTGCCGTGCGTTTAACTAGCAAGGGCTCAGGTGAGTTAATTGCGGAAACGAGATGCTCTGATTGGAGATGTCCAGAATTATTTCCGGCTCTATCCGATGAGGGGGTTCGGGAGGTCGTTGCAAATGGCCATAATCAGAGGCTGATTTGGGAGGTTATTCTGGCTGGTCGAGAAAATGACTGGCCTATTGTTATCTTGCAGAGCGATATAGTGAAAATTGCTTCAGATCGGGAAGCGCCGAGTGGCGGATTTACTCCGTTTGATACCGGAAGTATTCCACGTACTCGCTTATAAGTTTTGATTGAGAAAAAACGGGCAGCGCTCTGAAGCGCTGCCCGTTTGCATTGAACCGCTTGCCGCTGTCGTCAATGCGCCCCGCTGTCGCCGCCGGAGGCGGTGAACGGTGGCTTGGCCAGCCATACCACCCCGATCAGCAGCACGAACAGCACGCCGGACAGCCAGAAGATCTCGTTGGCCGCCATGATGTAGCCCTGCTTGGTGATCTGCAGCTGGGTGACGGCCGCCTGCTGGCCGGACGACAGCCCGGCGGCGTCCATCATGCGGAACCACAGCGTGGAGGCCTGATCGTAGAGGCTGACGTGCTCGGTCAGGCGGGTGTGGTGCATCGCCTCGCGCTGATCCCACATCGTGGTGGTGATCGAGGTGCCGATGCTGCCCGCCAGGATGCGCAGGAAGTTGGACAGGCTGGAGGCGCTGGCGATGCGCGACGGATGCAGGCCGGACAGGGTGATGGTGGTCAGCGGCATGAAGAAGCAGGCCACGCCTATGCCTTGCACCACCTGCGGCCATACCACGTAGGCGAAGTCCATGTCCGGCGAGAAGGTGCTGCGCCAGAAGAAGCACACGGCGTAGACGCTGAAGCTCACCGTCACCACCCAGCGCATGTCCAGCCGGTGCGCGTTCTTGCCGATGATGGGCGAGAGCACCACCGGGATCAGCCCGATCGGCGCGGCGGCGAGGCCGGCCCAGGTGGCGGTGTAGCCCAGCTGGGTTTGCAGCATCAGGGGCAGCAGCACCACGGTGCCGAAGTAGAGCATGAAGCCCAGGCTGATGGCGACGGTGCCGATGGTGAAGTTGCGCTGCTTGAACAGCGACAGGTCTACGATCGGATGTTCCTCGCCCAGCTCCCAGATCACCAGGTAGATCAGCGCCACGGCGGCGATCACCGCCAGGGTGACGATCTCGGCCGAGTGGAACCAGTCCAGCTCCTTGCCGCGGTCCAGCATCATCTGCAGCGAGCCCACGCCGATCACCAGCAGGGCCAGGCCCAGCTTGTCGATGGGTAGCTCGAAGGTGTCGGTTTCGCGGCTCTTCAGGATGCGCCACGAGATGAAGGCGGCGGCCAGTCCCACCGGCACGTTGATGAAGAAGATCCAGCCCCAGTGCCAGTTGTCGCTGATCACCCCGCCCAGAATCGGGCCGAACACCGGCGCCACGATTACCGTCATCGCCCACAGCGATAGCGCCAGCCCCTTCTTGGCGGCGGGGTAGCAGGCCAGCAGCAGGCTTTGCGACAGCGGGATCATCGGCCCGGCCACCGCGCCTTGCAGGATGCGGAAGAAGATCAGCATTTCCAGGCTGCTGGACATGCCGCACAGCCAGGAGGTGAGCACGAACAGCAAGGTGGAGGCGACGAACAGCCTCACCTCGCCCAGGCGCTTGGCCAGCCAGCCGGTGAGGGGCACCGCGATGGCGTTGGCCACGCCGAAGGAGGTGATCACCCAGGTGCCCTGGCTGGTGGCGGCGCCCAGGTTGCCCGAAATGGTGGGCAGCGCCACGTTGGCGATGGTGGTGTCCAGCACCTGCATGAACACCGACATCGACAGCGCCAGCGTGATCCAGACCAGTTTCGAGCCGGTCAGCGGCGGTTGATTCATGGGCGGCGTCCTCAGTTACCGGCGTTGGCGGCCAGCAGCTGTTTCACCAGCTTGTCGGCCTCGGCGAGGTCGGGCAGCTGGGTGGACACGTCCTGCGCGCCGCTGGCCGGGGCTTCCGCCACCAGCTTGCCGTCCTGCTTGGAGATATCCACCACGGCGTCCATCGACAGGCCCAGGCGCAGCGGGTGCTTTTGCAGATCGGCGGCTTCCAGGCTGATGCGCACCGGCACGCGTTGCACCACCTTGATCCAGTTGCCGGTGGCGTTTTGCGGCGGCAGCAGCGAGAAGGCGCTGCCGGTGCCGGCGCCCAGGCCGACCACCTTGCCGCGATAGCGGACCTTGCCGCCGTAGAGGTCCGACTTCAGCTCCACCGGCTGGCCGACGCGGATCTTGGCCAGCTGGCCTTCCTTGAAGTTGGCGTCCACCCACAGATTGTGCAGCGGAATCACCGCCATCAACGGCGTGCCGGCGGCCAGGCGCTGGCCTACCTGCACGTTGCGGCGGGCGATGATGCCGTCCATCGGCGCCTTGATCTCGGTGCGCTGCAGATTGAGCCAGGCTTCTTTCAGGCGGCTGGCGGCGGCCTTGACCGCCGGCTGCTCGGCCAGGCTGTCCTTGCCGGTGAGCGCGTCGTTGGCGCGGGCCTGCTCGCGGGCGGCGTCCAGCGCGGCCTTGGCGGCGGCGACGGCGTCGCTGGCGTGGCCCAGCTCCTCGGCGGAGATGGCTTCGCTGCCGGCCAGTTGCTGGCGGCGCTTGAGGTCGGCCTGGGCGCGTGCGAATTCCGCCTCGCGCACCGCCACCTGCGCGGCCAGCTGCTGGTTGCCGGTCATCAGCTGGCGGGTCTGGCGCACCGCCTGGCTGAATTCGTTGCGGGCGCGCTCGAAGGCGAGCTTGGCGTCGCTGGGGTCCAGCGCCACCAGCACCTGGCCGGCCTTGACCTGCTGGGTGTCGTCCACCAGCACCTTGGCGACGGTGCCGCCGATTTGCGGGGTGATCTGCATCATGTGGCCGCTGACGTAGGCGTCGTCGGTGCTTTCTTCCTGGCTGAGCACCAGCGCCCAGTAAGCGCCGTAGCCGATGGCGACGGCGGCGAAGATGGCGGTGGCGACCAGCAGGTTGCGTTTGCGGCTTTTGGCGATTTCGATTTTGTTGTCCACGGAGTCGGTTTCCTTATTGGCGGGACGGCTGTTCGGCAAAGCCGCCGCCCAGTGCGGTGTTCAGGGAGGCCCAGGCCAGGCGGTTGGCGGCCTGGGCGTCGATTTGGGCGGCTTGCTGGCCAAGCAGCGCGTCCTGGGCGTCCAGCCAGGCGAGCTTGTTGACCAGCCCGGCCTTGAGGCGGGCGCTCATGGCTTCGCCGGCCTTGCGGCTGCTGGCCACGGCGGCGTCGGCCTGGCGCAGCTGGCGCTGGCTGTTCTGCCAGCCGCTCAGCGCGTCGGCGGCGTCGCGCAGGCCGTCCAGCACGGTCTGGTTGTAGCTTTGCACCGCCATGTCGTAGCCGGCTTGTTGCCGGTCCAGATTGGCCTGGATGGCCCCGGAGTGGAACAGGGGCAGGCTGATCGCCGGCATGAAGCCGAAGAAGCTGGAGCTACCCTTGAGCAGTTGGTCGAATTCCAGCGAGGTTTGCCCGGCGAAGGCGCTCAGCTTGATGTTGGGGTAGAACTCGGCGCGGGCTTCCTTGACCGAGGCGGCCATCGCTTCCACGCGCGCCCGCTGGGCGGCGATGTCG
Source organism: Xenophilus sp. AP218F (assembly GCA_002213445.1). Taxonomy (GTDB): domain Bacteria; phylum Pseudomonadota; class Gammaproteobacteria; order Burkholderiales; family Chromobacteriaceae; genus Chromobacterium. Next base: position 35,225 of record NJIE01000031.1, read on the forward strand.
GGCCGCCGGCCGAGCAGGTCGGCGGTGAGCTGGTCCGCCGGCGGGATCGGGGTGCTGCCCAGATCGGCGGCGCGCAGGCGGCGGGTGGCTTCCGGCCCCTGTCCGGTGAGCGCGGAGAGCGCGTGGCGGGCGCGCTCGGCCTCGTTGCCGGCGGCGCTCAATTGCTGGCGCAGGCGCTCGATGCCGATTTCATTGCCGCGCTGGTTGTCGCCCGGCAACAGGCCGGCGTTGATGCGCGCCTGGGTCAGCGCCCGGCGGCTTTCGGCCAGCGCCAGCCGCCGCTCCAGCAGGCGGGTTTGCGCCTGGCTGCGTTGCAGCTGGGTGTATTGCGCCAGCACCGCCTGGGTCAGCAGCAGGCGGCTTTGCGCGCCTTCATAGGCGATGGCTTGCTGCTGCCCCAGCGCGGCCTGGATGGCGGCGCGGTTCTTGCCCCAGAAGTCGAACTCCCAGCTGCCGTTAAGCATGGCGGTATAGGCGTCCAGCTTGTCCTTGCGCAGCAGGGGCTGCAGCTGGTCGGCGTTGATCTGCACCATATTGGCTGCGGCGTCCAGCTGGGGGCCGTCCTTGCTTTCCGCGATGCCGACGGCGGCGCGGGCCTGGCGCAGGCGGGCGCTGGCCAGCTTCAGCGACGGCGCGTCCTGCAGCGCGCGGTCGATCAGCTGATTGAGATCGGGGTCGCCCAGTTGCTGCCACCAGCCGGCGGCCAGCGGCTGTTGTTGGCCGACGCTCAACTGCAGCTGCTCGGCGGTCAGCGCCGTGTCGGGCGAGACGCTGTGACCGAAATTGGCGCAGCCGCCGAGCACAGCGGTAAACAGCAGCGCCCCTGCGGTTTGCGGCCAGGATTTTTTGTTCACCTTGTCGGTCTCCATTGAAATATTTGAGTTATATCAGTAATGAATAATGTGATAGTCACTTGCGTTACTATCTGCGCAAATTTTTTATTGGCCTACCCGCAACGGCTTCAGCCGTCCAGTTTGGTCAGCAGTTTGCGCATCAGTTGTTCCAGTTGTTGTTTTTCTTCCTGATCGAAGTCGGCCCACAAGGCCTTGTGGCATTCCCGAGACAGCGGCAACAGACTTTCCACCAGGCGGATGCCTTCCGGCGTCAACTCCAGCAGGATCTTGCGGCGATCCTCGGCGCTGGGCGAACGCGCCGCCCAACCGTTTTTCACCAGCTCGTCGGCGATGCGGGTGGCGTTGGTGCGCGAAGAATCCAGCGTTTCGCTGATATCCGACGGATATAGCGCCTGGTTGGGACAGGCGTACAGCGCCATCAGCGCCATCCAGACGGTTTCGTTCAGGCCGTAGGGCCGCAACTCTTCGCACAGCCGGGCGCTGAGCCGCGGCACGATGTGGAACAGCAGGCGGGTGAGGATGACTTCCTGGCGCGGCACGCCCGGAAAGCGGGACTCTACCCGGTTGACGGCTTGTTCGAGCTGCTGGAAAGACTTGTTGGGGGTCATGGCGGGATTTTAGTAACGTGCGGTACTATTTTTCAAGTGACTATAACAATCGGTAACAAAAACAGGGGCCGGCGGCCCCTGTTCCGATGCGGCTTCATCTTATGCGAGCAGTTCCAGCACCCGCTCCGGCGGACGGCCGACCACGGCCTGCCGGCCGCGGACGGCGATGGGGCGTTCGATCAGGATGGGGTTGTCCACCATGGCGCGAATCAGGTGATCGCGCTCCAGCGTGATGTCGTCGAGGTACAGCTCGCCGTACTCGTCTTCCTTCTGGCGCATCAGCTCGCGCGGCTCCATGTCCAGCAGTTGCAGCAGCTGATCCAGCTCGGCGGCGCTGGGCGGCTGTTTCAGATATTCGATGACTTCCACTTCGGCGCCGGCTTCTTGCAGCAGCGCCAGCGCCGCGCGCGACTTGGAACAGCGCGGGTTGTGATACAGGCGAATCATGGTGCGTCTCCCCTCGGGTTCTGGGTTTTCAAGCCCGCCGCGGGCGGCGCGCGGTTGCTGGGCGGGCTGGCTTGGAGATGGGTTTATCGTGGCACGAAAGCGCTGCTCCCGCCACTGCCGGGGGAGCGGCCGGGCGCGCGGCGGCAGATTATGCCACGGCCGGGCGAGGCGCGCCGCCTGGCGCGGGATAGCGTTTGGCAAGCGCCGGCGTAACCGTTACCATGGCCGGCCACCCTTCAAGTTGCATGTCATGTCATCGTCCGCGCGCAGCCACTTCGGCCTGGCCATCCTGTTGGCCGCCCTGTCCACTCTGGGCCCGTTTTCCATCGATACCTTCTTGCCGGCGATGCCGGCCATCGGCGCCAGCCTGGCGGTGTCCCCGCTGCAAATGCAGCAGGCTCTCACGGTTTACCTGTTCTGTTACGCGGTGATGATGCTGTGGCACGGCTCGATCTCCGACGCGGTCGGCCGCCGGCCGGTGGTGCTGGCCACCACGCTGTTGTTCAGCCTGGCGTCGATCGGCTGCGCGCTGTCGGACAGCCTGGGCCAGCTGCTGCTGTTCCGCGCCTTGCAGGGGCTGTGCGGCGGCGCGGGCCTGGTGGTGGGGCGGGCCATCATCCGCGACAAGCTGGACGGCGCGGCGGCGCAGCGGCTGATGTCGCAAGTGACCATGCTGTTCTCGCTGTCGCCGGCCATCGCGCCGGTGGTGGGCGGCTGGCTGTATGGCGCGTTCGGCTGGCATTCCATCTTCGTGTTCATGGCCGTGGTCGGCCTCGCGCTGTTCCTGATGTGCTGGTTCGGCCTGGAGGAGACGCACGGGCATGAGGCGCGCCAGCCGCTCAAGGCGCGCTATCTGCTGGCCAATTACCTGCAGGTGGGCAGAAAGCGCGAATTCCAGCTCCTGACCGCGGCGGTGTCGTTCAACTTCGCCGGCTTCTTCCTGTACATCCCGTCCGCGCCGGTGTTCCTGCTGCAGCACTTGCACTTGAAGCCAACCCAGTTTTTGTGGATGTTCGGCCCGGCGGTGGCGGGCATCATGTTCGGTGCCTATCTGTCGGGCAGGATGGCGGGTTTCGTCAGCCAGAAAGACATCGTCAGCCGCGGCTACGCGCTGATGTTCATCGCCGCGGCAGGCAATCTGGCCTACAACCTGCTTGCCAGCCAGGCCAGCATGCCGTGGGCGGTGTTGCCGCTGGCCTTGTACACCACCGGCATGTCGCTGGTGGCGCCGTCGATCACGCTGACGCTGATGGACCAGTTCCCGTCCTTGCGCGGCACCACTTCCTCGTTGCAGGGCTTTTTCCAGACCATGATGTCCAGTCTGGTGGCCGGCCTGATCGCGCCCCTGGTCTGGGGCTCGCCGCTGAGTCTGGCGCTGGCGATGACCGGGATGCTGCTGGCGGGGTTCGGTTTCCGGATGGCGTATCGGCGGCGGGTGGACCGCTTGCCGTCCCCCTCGCGCGAACCATGAAAAAAGCCGGCGATCGCCGGCTTTTTCGCGCAAGGCCGGGCCGAAGCTACAGCCAGAAATCCTGCCGCTGGCGGTGCGCTTCCAGCAGCTTCTGGAAGACGCGAGGGTCCTTGGTGTAGGTCAGTTCGCCGTCCATCGGCTGATACAGGTCGTGCAGGCGCGAGGTCCAGAAGCGCAGCGCGGCGGCGCGCAGCATCACCGGCCAGGCGGCGATCTCTTCCTCGCTCAGCTTGCGCGCGGCCTGATAGCCGGCGAGGAAGGCGCGCGCCAGTTGCGGATCGATTTCGCCCGTTTCGCCGCGCGCCCAGTCGTTGACCGCGATGGCCACGTCGTAGAGCAGCACGTCGTTGCAGGCGTAGTAGAAGTCGATGAAGCCGGCGATGGCGTCGCCGTCCATCAGCACGTTGTCGCGGAACAGGTCGGCGTGGATCACGCCGGAGGGCAGGTGATCGAAGCGGTGGCTGTCCTGGAACTGCACCTCGGCGCGCAAGCTGGCGGCGACGGCCGCGTCCAGCTGCGGGTACAGCGCCTGGGCGGTGCGGCTCCACCAGCGCGGGCCGCGCGGATTTTTCATCTTCAGCGGGAACGTGGCGCCGGCCAGGTGCATCTGGGCCAGCATCTCGCCCACGGCGCGGCATTGCGCCGCGTTGGGGGCGGCCACGTCGCCGCCGCGCAGGCAGCTGACCAGGCAGGCCGGCTTGCCGGCCAGCAGCGAGGCGAAGCCGTCGGTGTGGTCGGCCACCGGCGCCGGGCAGGCCACGCCGTGGCGCGCCAGATGGCTCATCAGCGTCAGGTAGTAGGGCAGCTCTTCCAGCTGCAGGGTTTCGAACAGCGTCAGCACGTACCGGCCGTGCGTGGTGGTGACGAAGTAGTTGGTGTTGGTGATGCCCGCCGCGATGCCTTGCAGCTCCAGCAGCTCGCCCAGCGCGTAGCGTTGCAGCCATTGCGCCAGACTGGCGCGGCTGACCGTGGTGTAAACCGACATGCCGCCTCCGTCAGAACCGCTTCAGAACCCAGCGCGGCATGATGATGCGCGTGGCCGGATCGACCTGGCGCATGGTGCCGGAGCCGTTGTCGTCTATCAGGTAATAAGGCACGCCGTGGGCCGGGGTGACCTTGATCATGTACAGCTGGCCGTTGAGGCGGTACTCCTCGATCTTGTCGTCGCCCTTCTGGATCAGGCGCACCTCCGGTTCCGGCTCGGCGGAGTTGTGCTCGCTGATGACGGGCGGCGGCGGCACGACAGCCTTGGCCGGGGCCGAGGCATCGGCGGCCCAGGCGTGGGAGAGGGGGAGCAGCAGCACGGCGGCTAGCAGGCGACGCATGGTGTTTCCTTGCAAAAGTGATAAGGGGGTTCGGTGGCGGCGCTCCGGCCGGCCGCAGGGCGGGCCGGACGCGCTTACAGGTTCAGCAATTGCTCGCGCTCGGCCGGCAATGCCTCGAAGCCGCGGGTTTCGTAATGCTTGAAGATGGTTTCCACGATTTGCTTCGGGTCGTCGATCAGCTGGATCAGGTTGAGGTCGTCGGGATTGATCATGCCCTCGCTCACCAGCCTGTCCTTCACCCAGTCGAGTAGGCCGGCCCAGAATTCGCGGCAGCACAGGATGATGGGTATCTTGCGGCTCTTGCCGGTTTGAATCAGCGTCAGCGCCTCGAACATTTCGTCCAGGGTGCCGAAGCCGCCGGGCATCACCACGTAGGCGATGGCGTGCTTGACGAACATCACCTTGCGGCTGAAGAAGTGGTTGAACTTGACCGACAGGTCCTGGTAGTCGTTGGGCTTCTGTTCGTGCGGCAGCACGATATTCAGCGCCACCGACGGGCTTCTGCCGTAAAATGCGCCCTTGTTGGCGGCCTCCATGATGCCGGGGCCGCCCCCTGAAATCACCGAGAAGCCGGAGTCCGACAGCAGCCGGGCCACTTCTTCGGTCAACTTGTAGTACTTGTGGTCGCGCGGAGTGCGGGCGCTGCCAAAAATGCTGACCGCCGGCATGATGCCTTGCAGTTCCTCGGCCGACTCGACAAACTCCGACAATATCTTCATCACATGCCACGCTTCGCGCGAGCGGAAACGCTGCATCATCTCGTAGCGATCACTGGTCTGCGGTAATTTATCGGACAAGCTCATACTTCTGCCTCTTTTATGAAAACATTGTTATTGATCGACGGCTCTTCTTATTTGTACCGCGCCTTTCACGCGATGCCCGATTTGCGTTCTCCGGATGGCCGGCCGGTGGGGGCTGTCTACGGCATGGTCAACATGCTCAGGCGGCTGGAGAAAGAGGTTGAGTTCGATTATAGCGCCTGCGTCTTCGACGCGAAGGGCAAGACTTTCCGCGACGACCTCTACCCCGAGTACAAGGCCAATCGTCCGTCCATGCCCGAAGAGCTGGCTTCCCAGATTACGGCGGTACACGACGTGGTGCAAGCTTCCGGCTGGCCGATGCTGGCGGTGCCGGGCGTGGAAGCGGACGACGTGATCGGCACGCTGGCGCGCGTCGGCGCGGCCGCCGGCATGAAGGTGATCGTCTCCACCGGCGACAAGGACATGGCGCAGCTGGTGACGCCGGAGGTGACGCTGGTCAACACCATGACCAACGAATGGCTGGACGAGGCGGGCGTGAAAGAGAAGTTCGGCGTGCCGCCGAACCGGATCATCGATTACCTGACCCTGATCGGCGACAAGGTGGACAACGTGCCCGGCGTCGACAAGTGCGGCCCCAAGACCGCGGTGAAGTGGCTGGAGCAGTACGGCAGCCTGGACGCCATCGTCGCCCAGGCGGACAGCGTGGGCGGCAAGGTGGGCGAAAACCTGCGCGCCGCGCTGGACTGGCTGCCGATGGGCAAGCGCCTGATCACCATCGATTGCCGGGTTGATTTGAGCGCCGATCTGCCGCACGGCCTGCCTGGCCTGCAGCACGGCCAGAAGGACAAGCCGCGGCTGGCGGAGCTGTTTCTGGAGCTGGGCTTTCGCACCTTCTACCGCGAAGTGACCGAAGGCGGCGAAATGCCGGCCGTCGCCCAGCGCGGAGAGGACGCGCCCGTCGCGCCGCTAGGCGACGCCCAGGGCGACATGTTCGCCGAGCCGGCTGTCGAGGCGGCGGCCCAAGCCGCCCCGGGCGAAGGCGCGCTGGCGCGCCATTACGAAACCATTCTCACCACTGCCCAGCTGGACGCCTGGCTGGCGCGCCTGGCGGCGGCCGACGAGGTGTCGCTGGATACCGAAACCACCAGCCTGGACCCGATGGCCGCGCGCATCGTCGGTCTCAGCTTCTCGGTCAAGGCGGGCGAAGCCGCCTACCTGCCGCTGGCGCACCAGTACGCCGGCGCGCCGGAGCAGTTGCCGCTGGACGCGACGCTGGCCCGCCTCAAACCCTGGCTGGAAGACGCCGGCAAGAAGAAATGCGGCCAGAACCTGAAGTACGACCGCCACGTGCTGGCCAATCACGGCATCGCGCTCGCCGGCGTGGCCGACGATTCGATGCTGGCCTCCTACGTGCTGGAAAGCCACCAGCGCCACAATATGGACGACCTGGCGCGCCGCCACCTGGGCGAGAACACCGTCAGCTACGAGGAGATTTGCGGCAAGGGCGCCAAGCAGATCGGCTTCGCCGAAGTGGACATCGATACCGCCGCCCATTACGCGGCGGAAGACGCCGACATCACGCTGCGCTTGAACCGGCATTTCGCCGGCGCGCTATCCGGCGATCTGGAAAAGGTCTACCGCGACATCGAGCTGCCGGTGGCCGAGGTGCTGTTCAAGATGGAGCGCCACGGCGTGCTGATCGACCGCGACATGCTGGCGGCGCAAAGCCATCAGCTGGGCGGCCAGATGCTGGAGCTGGAGCAGCAGGCTTACGAGCTGGCCGGCCAGCCCTTCAATCTCAACTCGCCCAAGCAGCTGCAGGAGATCCTGTTCGGCAAGCTGGCCATTCCCACCAAGGGCGTGAAGAAGACGCCGTCGGGCGGCTACTCCACCGACGAGTCGGTGCTGGAGCAGCTGGCGCTGGACCACCCGTTGCCCAAGCGCATCCTGGAGTACCGCGGCCTCGCCAAGCTCAAGTCCACTTACACCGACAAGCTGCCGACGCTGATTCATCCACAGACCGGCCGCGTCCATACCACTTATTCACAGGCGGTGGCGATTACCGGCCGGCTGGCGAGCTCCGATCCCAATCTGCAGAACATCCCGGTGCGCACCGCCGAAGGCCGCCGCGTGCGCGAGGCTTTCATCGCGCCGCCGGGCTGGCGGATCGTGTCGGCTGACTATTCGCAGATCGAGCTGCGCATCATGGCCCACCTGTCCGACGACCAGGGCATGCTGAGCGCCTTCGCCAGCGGCGAGGACATTCACAAGGCCACCGCGGCGGAAGTGTTCGGCGTCGAGCTGTCCGCCGTCACCTCAGACCAGCGCCGCGCCGCCAAGGCGATCAACTTCGGCCTGATCTACGGCATGAGCGCCTTTGGCCTCGCCGCCCAGCTGGACATCGAGCGCAGCGCCGCCCAGCAGTACATCGACCGTTACTTCATGCGCTATCCGGGCGTGGCCGAGTACATGCAGACCACGCGCGAGAAAGCGCGCGAGCAGGGCTACGTGGAAACCGTGTTCGGCCGCCGCCTGTATCTGCCGGACATCAAGCTGTCCAACCCGGCGCGCAGGGCCGGGGCTGAGCGCGCCGCGATCAACGCGCCGATGCAGGGCACGGCGGCCGACCTGATCAAGCTGGCGATGCTGGCCGTGCAGGACTGGCTGGAGCGCGACGGCTTGCAGAGCAAGCTGATCATGCAGGTGCACGACGAACTGGTGCTGGAAACCCCGGACGCGGAGCTGGCGCTGGTCAAGCAGAAGCTGCCCGAGATCATGGCCGGCGTCGCCAGGCTCAAGGTGCCGCTGTTGGCCGAGGTGGGCGCCGGCGCCAGCTGGGAGGCTGCGCACTAGGCCGCTCTCGTTCGATTTCCGGCGATCGATCCGAACGCCCCGCCACGCCCCGCGGCCTGGCGGGGCGTTTTGCCGTCCGCGCCGCGAGGGCGCGGATTGCTTCCTGCTTTGGGACAGGCCGGCCTTGGAAGCGCGCGGCGCGCCATGAAAAATCAAAGCGTTTCGGCGCGGCGACAATAGACGGAGGAGCGATGGCGCGAAGGGGGCAGGGCGGCTGGAATCTGCTGGAATGGCTGGTGGCGCTCGCCATCGCCGGCATGACGTTGAGTTTGGGCGTGCCGGCGCTGAGCCGCCTGCTGCATGCCCAGCAGCTGCGGCAGCAGACGCAGGCGCTTTACCAGACGGTGCGGCTGGCGCGCGAGGAAGCCCTGCGCCGCCAGCAGCCGGTCTACCTGTGTCCGGCCAACCTCAAGATCAATCTGCAGCTGCAGGGCTGCCAGCCGGCGGCCAGGGCCGGGAACTGGAGCGAGGGCGCGCTGGCGTACGCGGATATCGGCGCGGCGGGCAAGGCGGCTTACGACAGCGGCGAGCGGCTGGGCCTGGCCATTTTCCGGCAACCGCTCGCGGTCAGCGGCAGCCGGCCGCAACTGGTTTTTACCGCCGACGGCCGCTTGCTGCCTGCGGCTCCCGCCCATTTCCTGTTTCGCCACCCGCCGTCCGGGCTGTGCCAGGAGCTGCGGGTGGGCGCGGGCGGGCGGCCGTGGCTGGAGGCGGTGCGCGATGGCTGCGCCTAGCCGGGCGGCGGGCTTCAGCCTGCTGGAAACCATGCTGGCGCTCGCGCTGTGGCTGGCCACGCTGGCGGCGGTGTCTTCGCTGCATGGCCGCGCCTTGCTGGACGGACGAGAGGCCTGGCTGCGCGCGCGCATGGAACGGGCGGCCGCGGATTTGCACTTGGCGATGCAGACCGGGAGCGAGCCGTGGCGGCGCTACGAAGCCTTGCGGCTGGCGGGCGGCGGCGGGACGTCGCCGGAAGCGGCCCGCCATTGGGCGCGCTTCGCCGCCGAGTTGCAAGCGGCGGCGAGGCCGGCGCAGGATGTGCAAGCGCGGGTATGCCGCGGGGCCGCGTCCGCCGCGCCGCGCCGGGATCAACTGGGTTGCGCGGCGCAAGGCGCATGGGCGATCCGGATCGCCTGGCGCAGCCGCCAGTGGCAAGCGCCGGGCGGCTGGCGGGAGCAGGGGCTGCTGTGGCCGCTGGGAGAGGAGTGAAATGCCAAGACAGTCGGGAGGCATGTTGCTGGAAATGATGCTGGCCATGACGCTGGGGCTGCTGGCGATCGCCCTGTCCATCGGCGGCGTCCACTATTTCCACGAGCGGCTGGCGCAATCGCAGCAACAGCTGGAGCGCGAGCAGGACGCGCATTACGCCTTGCAGCAGATGGGCCGCGATTTGCGCATGGCCGGCCGTTTCGGCTGCGCCAGCGTGCCGTTGTCGGCGGAGGAAGGCGCGCCGCAGGGCGCGCAACTGCTGCAGCTGCGCTTTGGCCGGCAGGCGCTGGCGATTACCCGGTTGGCGGTCGACCATGCCGGCCATTTGTCGGAGCTGCGTTTGCGCGCGCCGACCGAGGCGGAATGGCGCGACTGGCGGGAGCTGGTGCTGGCCAGTTGCCTGCAGCGGCACGAGCTGCGCCTGAGCGCGCCGGGTGCCAGTTTGCAGCATCATCCGGAAGGGCTGCGTTTGCAACTGGCCGCGCCGCAAGCGCCGCCTGTGGCCATCGACGCAGCCCAGCCCGGGCAGCACCTGCCGTCCCTGGGCGTCTGGCTGCCGGCGGCGCACCGCTATTTTCTGTCCGGCGCGGGCGATGGCAGGCAGTTGTGGCGCAGCCGGCAACTGGCCGGCGCGGAGGCCGAGCCGCCGGCCTTGCTGCTGGAGGGCGTGCGCGCGTTCAGCATCCGTTATGGCGTGTGGCGCGGCTGCGGCACCGCCGCCAGCGAGTTGGTCGAGTTGCCGGCGGCGGCCTTGCAGGGCGACGACTGGAAACATCTGCGCAGCGCCCGGCTGGAGCTGACCTTGCAGATCCGCGAGGGCGGCCAGCCGTGGACGCAAAGCCTGTCGGTGGCGCTCAATCCGGTGCAGCCATGCCTGTCGGCCAGCCTCTAGCTCGCCAGCGCGGTTCGGCCTTGTGCCTGACGCTGGCCCTGTCCTGCCTGCTGCTGTATCTGGCGAGCGCCGCGTCGCGCGAGTCCGCTTCCATGCAGCGCATCGCCGGCCTGCAATCCGACCGGCCGCGCGCCTGGCTGGCGGCGGACGCCGCGCTGCGCGACGCCGAGCGGGCCTGCCTGCAAGCCGCCAGGCTCGGGAACGAGGGCGCGGCGGTCGACTCCTCCGGGATCGTGTTGCTGGATAAGGATTTTCGTCAGGCAAACGGAGAGCGCGCCAGCCTGTTTCATATCACCGCGCAGGGTCGGGCCCGCCGCGCGGCGGTGACGGTGCAAAGCTGGTTTCTGGTGACGGCGATGGCGAACGGCGGCGCGGCCGGCCGCCGCATCGCCTGGCGGGAGGTGGAAGATGAGGCGTTCTGAGGGCGTGACCTTGCTGGAACTGTTGTGCGTGATGGCCATCGCCGCCTTGCTGCTGGCGCTGGCCGCGCCGGCTTATCAGCAGTTCATGGCGCGCGGCCGTCTGGCCGAGGCGCGGGCGGCGCTGTTGGAAAACAATCACTACATGCAGCGCTGGTACGCGGAGCGCGGCGTCTACCACCAGGAGCAGCCCTGGGCCTGGCCGCCCTTGCCGGTGACGTCCACCCAGGATTTCGACATCGCGTTCAGCACCGCCGCGCCTTCGTCGGACAATGTCGAGCAGGCCAGCTTTCTGATCGAAGCCAGACCCAGGGCCGGCAGCCATTTTCAAGGGCAGCTGCTGCGGCTGGATCAGGACGGCAACATCCGCCATTGCCGCCTGGTCGATGGCGGCGAGCATTGCGAGGGGTAGCTGTCCGAAACCGTCCGCGTCAGCGCGAACCGTCCGCCAGCGGCCGGCAGTCGCGCGCCAGCGCCTTGCCGCGATAGCGCGACAACATGCCCTCGTCGCCGCGGCTGCACCATTCCAGCTGGCGGCTGGCGTAGCGCGCGCCGCTGGCGCTCGCCGCCGGCACCAGCCGGTAACGCTTGCCCTGCCAGATCACCCGGATCGGCACCGCGTCGGCCAGTTCCGGCGGCGGGTAGGCCACGCTCAGGCGGATTCCCGCGGCGCATTGGTAATCGACGCGGCTGAGGGTGGGGCGGGAGTCGGCGGCGGGCGCCGAGGCATCTCCGGCCAGGGCCGGGCCGGCCAGCAAGGCCAGCAGCAAGGGCAGCGTCGCGCGCATCATTCCTCCTTGCCCCACGGGGCCACTTTCACCAGCAGCATCATGCCCGGCAGCGCCAGCGCGGTGCACAGGAAGAAGAACGACATCCAGCCGACCTGATCGACGATGAAGCCGGTGGCGCTGTTGACCAGAGTGCGCGGCACGGCGGCCAGGCTGGTGAACAGCGCGAACTGGGTGGCGGTGTAGGCCGGGTGGGTGCAGCGGGCGATGAAGGCGACGAAGGCGGCGGTGCCGAGGCCGACGCCCAGCGCTTCGAAGCCGATCACCAGCGCCAGCTGCGCCAGTTCGGTGCTGCCTACCGTGTCGAAGCGGCCGTAGCTCGCCAGCCAGGCGAAGCCGAGGATGGACAGCACTTGCACCACGCCGAAGGCCCACAGCGCCCGGTTGATGCCGAGTTTGAGCATCCACACGCCGCCGAGCAGGCCGCCTATCACCGCCGGCCACAGCGCGGCGTGCTTGGCGACGATGCCGATCTGCGATTTGGCGAAGCCCATGTCCAGGTAGAAGGGCGTCGCCAGCGAGGTGGCCATGCTGTCGCCCAGCTTGTACAGAAAGATGAAGCCCAGTATCCACAACGCGCCGCGCCAGCCCTGGCGGGTGATGAATTCGTGGAAGGGTTCGATCACCGCTTCGCGCAGCGTCTTGGGCGCGGCGGCGCGCAGCGCGGGTTCGCTCACCAGCAGGGTCATGGCCACGCCGGGCAGCATGAACAGCGCGGTGATCAGGAACACGCTGCCCCAGGGCAGGTGGTCGGCCAGGATCAGCGCCAGCGAGCCGGGCACCAGCCCGGCCAGGCGGTAGGTGTTGATGTGCAGCGTGTTGCCGAGGCCCAGTTCGCTGTCTTTCAGGATTTCGCGACGGAAGGCGTCCAGCACGATGTCCAGGCTGGCGGAGAAGAAGGCCACCGCCAGCGCCAGGGCGGCGATGGTCCACAAATCCTGTTGCGGGTTGAACAGGCCGAACAGACCCATGGCCAGCAGCAGCGCCAGCTGGGTCAGCAGCATCCAGCCGCGACGGCGTCCCAGCATCGGCAGGGTGAAGCGGTCCATCAGCGGCGACCACAGGAACTTCCAGGTGTAGGGCAGGCCGATCAGCGCGAACAGGCCGATGGACTTGAGATCGACGCCTTCGCTGCGCAGCCAGGCGGGCAAGAGGTTGATCAGCGTGTACAGCGGCAGGCCGGAGGCGAAGCCGGTGAACAGGCAGGTGAGCATGGTGCGCGAGAACACGTCGCGTCGCCAGTCGATGGATGTTTTTGTCATGAGCGAAGGGTGGTTTTTGTCATGGATGCGGGACGCGGGCGGCGGCGAAGCCGCCCGTCGAGGTCAGCGCCGCAGCGCCTTGTCGATTTTCCGGTCGGTCTGGTATTGGCCAAGCGCGTATACCGACCACAGCGCCGCCGGAATCCAGCCGATCACGGTCAGCTGCAGGATCAGGCAGATGAGGCCGGCGAAAGGCCGGCCGATGGTGAAGAACTGCAGCCAGGGCAGGAAAATGGCCAGCAACAAACGCATGCGGGGCTCCTAGGTCGGTGTCGCGCGGCGGCCCACCCGGTAGAAGGCGAGGCTGCCGCGCAGATTGGGCAACAAGGATACCCGTTTGCCCTTGTCCATGACCACCCGTTCCAGCACGCGGATGCCGTTCTTGGCGCACAGCGCTTCGAAGTCTCCCAGCATGCACCAGTGGATGTTGGGCGTGTCGTACCACTGGTAGGGAATGGTGTCCGAAACCGGCATGTGGCCTTGCAGGATCTGCCAGCGGTTTTGCCAGTAGCCGAAGTTGGGGAAGGTGACGATGGCTTCGCGGCCGACGCGCAGCATCTCGTTGAGGATGGCTTCGGTGTGGCGCATCGCCTGGATGGTTTGCGACAGCACCACGTGGTCGAAGCGCTGGTCCTCGAATTCGGCGAGGCCGGCTTCCAGGTCGCCCTGGATGGCGTTGACGCCGGCGGCGACGCAGCGCACCACGTTGGCGACGTCGAAGTCGACGCCGTAGCCTTGCACCTGCTTGGCGTCTTGCAGCGCGGCCAGGAGCTCGCCCTGGCCGCAGCCCAGGTCCAGCACCCGGCTGTGCGGAGCGATCCAGTCGGCGATCAGCCTGAGGTCGGGGCGCAGAGAGGTCAGGGCGTTCATGCGTTCACCTCCTTGGCGACGCGGTCGAGGTAGGCGCGCATCAGCGCCACGTAGGGCGGGTCGGTCATCAGGAAGGCGTCGTGGCCGTGGGCGGATTCGATCTCGGCGTAGCTGACGCGCTTGCCGGCGGCGATCAGCGCCTTCACCGTCTCGCGCGAGCGCTCCGGCGAGAAACGCCAGTCGCTGGTGAAGCTGGCCACCAGGAAGCTGGCGCTGGCCTTGCCCAGCGCGGCGGCCAGATCGCCGTCGTGGTCCTTGGCCGGATCGAAGTAATCGAGCGCCTTGGTCATCAGCAGATAGGTGTTGGCGTCGAAATAATCGGAGAACTTGTCGCCCTGGTAGCGCAGATAGCTTTCGATTTCGAATTCCACATCGTAGCCGAAGCGGTATTCGCCGGAGCGCAGCATGCGGCCGAATTTCTCGCCCATGCCGTCGTCGGACAAATAGGTGATGTGGCCGAGCATGCGGGCCAGCCGCAGGCCGCGGCGCGGCACCGTGCCTTGCTGGTAGAAATCGCCGCCGCAGAAGTCCGGGTCGGAGAGGATGGCCTGGCGGGCGACGTCGTTGAAGGCGATGTTCTGCGCCGACAGCTTGGGCGCGGAGGCGATGACCAGCGCGTGGGCGACGCGCTCCGGGTAAGCGATGCTCCATTGCAGCGCCTGCATGCCGCCGAGCGAGCCGCCTATCACCGCCGCCCAGCGTTCGATCCCCAGCCGGTCGGCCAGCCGCGCCTGCGCGGCGACCCAGTCGGGCACGGTGACGACCGGAAAAGCCGAGCCCCAGGGCTGGCCGGTGGCCGGGTTGACGCTGGATGGGCCGGTGGAGCCGTGACAGCCGCCCGGATTGTTGACGCCGACCACGAAGAAACGCGCGGTGTCGATGGGTTTGCCCGGGCCGATCATATTGTCCCACCAGCCCGGCGTCTTGTCGTCGGCATGGTAGCGGCCGGCGACGTGGTGGTGGCCGGACAGGGCGTGGCAGATCAGGATGGCGTTGCTCTTGTCGGCGTTGAGTTCGCCGTAGGTTTCAAAACGCAGCTGGTAGCCGGGCAGGGTCGCGCCGCTGGCCAGCAGCAGGGGGCTGTCGAACGCGGCATCCTGGGCCGCGACGACGCCAACCGAATGCGGGTCGGTCATGATAGGGTTCGCCTCTTCTATTTATTCCGGCGGCCGGTCTCTGCTGGACGGGTCCTGCCGGCTCTCCTGCGGCTACCCGACGATTATATCCATAAGCCGCGCTTGCGCGGGAAGCGGCTGCGCCCGGATAATCGGCGGCACTTTTCCCCGGAAGCCGCCATGTTCGGACGCCTGTTCAAGTTTTTCGTGCTGTGCCTGGTGCTGATCGCGCTGGCGCGCTGGCTGCTGGGGCCGCGGCAGCGCCGCACGCTGCGCGAATTGTTTTCGACGCTGGCCTTCGCCCTGCTGGTCAGCGCCGCGCTGTTTTCCGCGCTGTACTGGCTGGGCTGGCATAGGCTGTAAATCGGCAAGTCCTTGATCCCGCGCAGTTTGCCCGCCGGGCAAAGCCGCTAGACTGCCGCCTTTTTGCCTGGCCTGGCGATGGATCTGACCCGACACCTGCATACCTTCGGCTACTACCTCAAGCGACGCTTCGGCGAGCCCGTGCACAAGCTGTCGCTCTCCGGCGATTTCACCTGCCCCAATCGCGACGGCACCCTGGGCCGCGGCGGCTGCACCTTTTGCAATGTGCGCAGCTTCGGCCGCGACGCCGCCGAGCTGACGATCAGCCAGCAGCTGGAGCGGGAGAAGGCCAAGACCGACCGCGCCGGCAAGTACCTGGCGTATTTCCAGGCTTATACCAGCACCTATGCCGAGGTGGAGGTGCTCAAGGCGCTGTACGACGAGGCCGCCGGCGCGGCCGACGTGGTCGGCCTGTGCGTCGGCACCCGGCCCGACTGCGTGCCCGACGCGGCGCTGGACCTGCTGGCCGGCTATCGGGACGCCGGCCGCGAGGTGTGGCTGGAATTGGGCCTGCAAACCGCCAACGACGCCACCCAGGCCCTGATCCGGCGCGGCCACACGCTGGCCGATTATCGCGACGCGGCGGAGCGGGCGCGGGCGCGCGGGTTGAAAGTGTGCGCCCACCTGATCGTCGGCTTGCCGGGAGAGGGCTGGGAACAGGCGCACCAGACGCTGGCGACGGTGCTGGATATCGGCGTGGCGGGTCTGAAGCTGCACCCGCTGATGATCGTGCGCGGCAGCCGCATGGCGGCGCAGTACCGGCGCGGCGAAGTGCAGCCGCAGTCGCTGGACGATTACGCCGATCTCGCCGCCAGCCTGATCCGCCACACGCCGGCGGACGTGGTGTTTCACCGCGTGTCCGCCACCGCCCAGGCGCCGACGCTGATCGCGCCCGACTGGTGCGGCCCGCGCTGGACCGCCTTGCAGGCGATAGGCGCGCGCCTGGCGCGCGCCGGCGGCCAGGGCAGCGCGCTGGGACAAGCCTGGCCGCCGGCGGATTGAACGGCGCGAGTCACACAGCGAAAACATTTTCACTGGGCTACTGTCAGATTCCGGAACGTTTCCCGACCAAGCGGAAACGACAGGAGATTGCCATGCTGATCAAAAAGCCCGCCGACGTCGCGCCGTCGGAAATCACCAGCGAGTCGGCGTACTTCAATCGCCGCCATTTCATGCTGGGCGCCGCCGGCCTGCTGCTGTCGGCCGAAACGCTGGCCGGCCTCAATGCCAGGAAAAGCCCCTTGTCGACGCTGGCGCCGAACGACAAGCCCAATAGCCTGAAAGAGATCACCAGCTATAACAACTTCTACGAGTTCGGCACCGACAAGTCCGACCCGGCCGACAACGCCGGCAGCCTGCGAACCCGCCCCTGGAGCGTGCTGGTGGACGGCGAGGTGGCCAAGCCGCGACGCTTCGCCATCGAGGATCTGCTGAAGTTGCCGCTGGAGGAGCGTATCTACCGGCTGCGCTGCGTCGAGGGCTGGAGCATGGTGATTCCGTGGGTCGGCTTCCCGCTCGCCAGCCTCATCAAGCAGCTGAACCCCACCTCGCGCGCCAAGTACGTGGCGTTCGAAACCCTGCAGCGGCCCGGCGAAATGCCCGGCCAGCGCAGCGGCGTGCTGGATTGGCCGTACCGCGAGGGGCTGCGCATCGACGAAGCGATGCATCCGCTGACCATCCTCGCCGTCGGACTGTACGGCAACGCGCTGCCCAATCAGAGCGGCGCGCCGATCCGGCTGGTGGTGCCGTGGAAGTACGGCTTCAAGAGCATCAAGTCCATCGTCCGCATCCGGCTGCAGGAAACCCTGCCGGCCACCAGCTGGAATATGGCCAACGCCCGCGAATACGGCTTCTACTCCAATGTGAACCCGGACGTCGACCACCCGCGCTGGAGCCAAGCGTCCGAGCGGCGCATCGGCGAATTCTTCAAGCGCAAGACGCTGCCGTTCAACGGCTACGGCGAGCAGGTGGCCGGGCTGTACCGCGGCATGGACCTGAGAAAGAACTACTGATGACGACGCTGGGCATGAAATTCCCCGTTTCCGTCGCAGACCGCCGCCTCGCCGTCGGCAAGGCGCTGCTGTTCATCGCCTGCCTGCTGCCGCTGGCGCGCGCAGCGTGGATCGTGTTGTCGGGCGAGGCGGTGAACCCGGTGGAATTCATCACTCGTTCCACCGGCACCTGGACGCTGGTCTGGCTGCTGGCCACGCTGGCGATGACGCCGCTGCGCCGCTTGTCGGGGCAGGGCTGGCCCTTGAAGTGCCGGCGCATGCTGGGCCTGTTCGCCTTCTTCTACGCCAGCCTGCATTTCACCACTTATGTCTGGCTGGACCAGTTCTTCGACTGGCAGCACATCGTCAAGGACATCGCCAAGCGGCCGTTCATTACCGTCGGCTTCGCCGCCATCGCCCTGATGACGCCGCTGGCGCTCACCTCCACGCAGGGCTGGATGCGCCGGCTCAAGCGCAACTGGGGCAAGCTGCACCGGCTGGTGTATCCGGTGGCGATGCTGGCGGTGGCCCACTACTGGTGGCTGGTGAAAAAGGACCTGACCCAGCCGCTGCTCTACGCGGCGGCGCTGGCGTTGCTGCTCGGCGCGCGGCTGTGGTGGCGCGCGCGCAAGAGTTGATTTTCGGGCTTGGCAGCCGGCGGCCGGCGTTTTAAAGTCGGACGTTTTTTGTCGTGGTAGTGAATCATGTCCAAGGATAAAGCTCCGGTCACCCAGGCCATTCGCGCGCTGCGCGAGCACAAAGTCGATTACAGCGAGCACCTGTACAAATACGAGGACAAGGGCGGCACCACGGTGTCGGCGCGCGAGCTGGGCGTGGACGAGCACGCGGTGGTGAAGACGCTGATCATGGAGGACGAGAACAAGCGTCCGCTGATCGTGCTGATGCACGGCGACCGCGAGGTGGGCACCGGCATGCTGGCCAAGCAGATAGGCGTCAAGAAGGTGCACCCCTGCGATCCCAAAACCGCCGACAAGCACAGCGGTTACCAGGTGGGCGGCACCAGCCCCTTCGGCACCCGCCATCCGATGCCGGTTTACATGGAGGCGAGCATCGCCGAGCTGCCGGTGATCTACATCAACGGCGGCAAGCGCGGCTTCCTGGTGGGCGTGAATCCTCAGGACGTGATCCGGGTTCTGAGCCCCGTCCTGGTCAACGCTGCGGCGTAAGTTCGGGGAAGTTGCGCTGGTAGATGGCCTGCAGGCTGCCATCTTCGCGCATGGCGGCCAGCGCTCTGGCGAAGTCCTGTTTCAATCTGCCGGCCTCGGGGTAACGCCGCGAAAACATCAGCGCCAGCGGCGTGTCGTCCAGGCTGGCGGGCAGGTAACCGAACTGGTTTTCCTGTTCCGGCATGACGGCGTGCGCCAGAAACTGCGCCCGCTCCCGCGACAACGGCGCGAGATCCAGCAGGCCCAGCCGCAGCAGCTTCAGGACGCTGACCTCGTCGTCGGTGTACAGGGTGTTGAGCTGGTGCTGCTGGAACAGCGGCAGATACCAGAAGCCGCGCTGCACGCCGATGCGGTAGCCGCGCAGTTCGTCCAGCGACTGGTAGCCCAAGGGCGGATGCTTGAGTTTGGGTTTGTAGTAGAAGAAATAGCTGCCGGTGCGCATGATGGGGTCGGAGAAGTCGAACTCCCTGGCGCGCTCCGGCGTCGGCCGATAAGGCAAGGCGGCCAGCGCCTTGCCGGAGCGGACCATCTCTTCGGCCATCGGCCAGCTCAGATAATTGAAATGCACCTGATAACCGGCGCGGCGGAAAACCTGGCGGGTCATGTCGGCGAACGCGCCGTCGGCGGTCATGACGCGCGAGACGTAGGGCGGCCAGTCGCCGGTAGCCAGCTCCACGACGGGCGGGGCGGCGCGGACGCCGCCGCCGGCCAGCGCCAACAGCAAACAGATCGAAAAGACAATGCCCCGCATGGCGTGGTCCCGGGTGGGCGGATAGTTCTTTATCGCACAGCCGCCGCGGCGAACCAAACTCCTGTTACCACCACCAGAACATGAAGCCCCAGGCGGCGTCCACCAGCGCCAGCGCGCCCAGCAGCGGCAGCAGAGCCAGATAGCGCCGCGCCGGCCCGCCCCAGCGGGCGAGAATGGCGCGCGCCAGCCACAGCGCCCACAGATTGGCGCCGGCGAGCAGCGTCAGGCGGGCGTCGTTGACCCAATGCATCGGGTAGCCTTCAGCCTTGAGCAAGGTGACGGTCAGCGCCGACAGGCCCAGGAACACGCCGCAGCCGGCGACGGGAATCAGCGCCTGCGCCAGATGGTGCAGCCGTTGCGTCCGCCAGCGGCCGGCCAGCCGCACGGCGATGGCCAGCTGCAGCAGGATGCCGCTGCCCAGCGCCAGCGCGGTGGCGGCGACATAGGCGATCAGGGCCGCGCCGTCCAGCCAGGAGAACACGTCGTTATGCTGCGGGTAGTGGGTAAGCAGCCACCACGGCGCTTCGGTATCCAGCGGCCACAGGATGTCGCGGTCCACCAGCCATTCGGCCGCGCCTTGCTTGAGGGCGATGAACCAGGGGCTGGCGGTCCAGTGGAACGCGCCCATCGCCACGCCCAGAAGGCCGTAGACGATCAGCGCGGTCTGCCAGCCGTCGGCTTCCTTCTCCGCCACGCGCACCACCTCGTCGCTGGGAGAGCGCAGGCTGAGGGCGATCGCGCCGCGGTGGTCGCTGCAACGGCCGCACATATGGCAGCCGCTGCCGCCCTGCATGTGGCGCAGCGGTTGCAAGGGCGCGCAATCTACGCTCGCCGCCTTGTCCTGGCGGGCTTGCGAGGCCTTCCAGGCGGCCTCGTCCACCTTGTAGTGCAGCGGCGCGAGTTTGGAGAGCAGGCCGAACACGCCGTTGACCGGGCACAGATGCCGGCACCAGGCGCGCTTGCCGCGGGTGTACACCAGGCCGACGGCGACGGCGGCGACGGTGGAGCCGCCCAGCACCAGCAGCACCGCTTTCGGATACTGGTAGACGCTGACCAGCTGGCCGTAGACGGTGGTCAGCACGAAGGCGACGAAGGGCCAGCCGCCCCAGCGCATCCAGCGCGGAATCGGCCGGCCCAGGCCGCGCTTGGCCGCCCATTCGGACAACGCGCCTTCCGGGCACAGCACGCCGCACCACAGCCGGCCGAACAGGATCATCGACAGCAGCACGAAGGGCCACCAGATGCCCCAGAACACGAACTGGGCGAAGATGGTCAGGTGGTTCCACATCCGCGCGCTGTCGTCGGGCAGGTCGATGCAGGCCGGAACGATCAGCAGGAAGGCGTAAACCAGCACCACCGCCCACTGCAGCGCGCGCAGCAGGCCGCCGTGATCGCGCAGCCAGGCGCCGGCGGCCGCCAGCTTGCCCGCGGGCTGGCGGCCGGCGCTACAGCCGCCCAGCGGCTGGGCGGCGATGGGGATGACCCGTTGCGGGCGGCGACGGGCGGTATCCGGCGTCATGCCGCCGCCGCTTGACGGAGGTTGCGCCATTGGAACAGCGCGTAGATGGCCAACCAGAAGCCGGCGTAGGCGATCAGGCTGGTGAGCGCGGGATGGGCGCGGTAGCCGGTGAGCGAGGCGACGACGCCGCCGAAGGGGCTCATGTCGTCCAGCAGCGCCGAGCTGTCCCACAGCGGGTCGATCAGCGCCGGCAGCACGTCCATCGAGATCAGCTTTTCGACGCCGGACAGGAACAGCGACGCGCCGAGGAGCAGCAGCATGATTTCGGTGACGCGGAAGAACAGCCGCCACGACAGCACCTTGCCGCCCAATTGCAACAGGTAGAAGGTGGCGAAGGCCAGCGCCAGGCCGGCAAGCCCGGCCAGGCTCATCTGGGTCAGCTCCGCGCCGCTGGCTTCGGCCAGCATGCCGTAGAGGAAGACCACGGTTTCGCTGCCCTCGCGGGCGATGGCGATGGCCGCCAGAAGGGTTACGCCCCACCAGTTGTCGCTGGCCGCCTTTTCCGACAGCCCGCTTTCCAGCTCTTTCTTCAGCGTGCGGCCGTGCTCGCGCATCCACAGCACCATCTGCACGATCAGCGCGGCGGCGATGAATACCATGGCGGTCTGGAAGTAGTCCTGCGCGCCGGCCATCATGCTGCCGGCGGCGAACAGGGCGAAGGCGAGGCCGGCGGCCATGACCAGGCCCAGCGCCACGCCGGCCCATAGCCAGGGTTTGCCGGCGCGGCCGGCCGGATTCTGGTTCATCCAGGCGTTGAGGATGCCGACCACCAGCAGCGCTTCGACGCTTTCGCGCCAGACGATGAAAAGTACCTGTCCCATATTCTGCTCCGCGGTTTACTTGGCGACGATCACGCCCTGGCCGGTTTTCATGTGGAATTCGTCGAAAAACTTGTACTCGCCCGGGGCGAGCGGCTGGAACACCAGGAAGGATTCGGCTCCGGGGCCGAGCACCTTTTCCTTGCGCAGCGGCGTGCTTTCGAATTCGGCGGGCGTCTTGCCCACGTTCTTCACTTCGATCTTGAATTTCTTGCCGGCCGGCACGATCAGCCGGGCTGGGTTGAGCGCGCCGTCCTTCATTTCCAGCTTGAACACCGGCATGTCGTCGGCGACGGCGGCGAGCGGCAGCGCGCTCAGGCAGAGGGCGGCCAGCATTGGGCGCAGCGTTTTCATGGTATGAGTCCCCGGAAAGTGAAACAGCGCAGGCTGAACGCGCGCGCTGTTTCAGTTTAACGCATGAGAATGCAATGCGTTTACATTCGCATTCTCATCGGCGCAGGCTTAGTAGCCGCCCTTCTTGCCGATGCCGGCGTAGGTGAATTCGTAGTTCACGTCAAACGGCTTGAACCACGGCGCGACGCCGGTTTCCTTGTCGATGTGGCGGCCGAAATGGGCGTGCTCGTTGGCCGACGGCGGCAGGATGGTGTACTTCAGCTTGTACTTGCCCGGGCCTTGCAGCTTGATGTTGTCGCCGTAGTGCGGGCCGTCGTTGGCCACCATCGGCATCAGTTCGCCCTTCTGGGTCTTGCCGCCCACCTTGGTCAGTTCGTACTTCACCACCAGGTAGGGCATCCAGGCGCCTTCTTCAAAGCCGTTGGGGTTGTTCTTGGTGGCGTGGATGTCGGCTTCCAGGTGCACGTCGGAGGCTTCCGCCTTCAGCATCATGCCTTCCGGCTCCATCTTGGTGGGCTGCAGGTAAACCGCGCCGATTTCCATGCCGTTCTTCAAAACCGGTTTGCCGATGGGGTATTCCTTGGCCATGGCGGCGAAGGAGGCGGACAGGGCGATGCTGGCGACAGCCAGCTGGCAGACAAAGCGACGCATTATGTTTTCCTTATGAACGAGCTTGGCGGGCAAGCTGATGGAACGGAATGATAATGCTAGTAATTATCGTTTGCAAACGATCTGGCCGGCGATCAACTGTTAACATCTGTTAAAAGCGCGATGCCAATCGGGTGAAATTTTTCAATGCCCTGAAAACGGAAAATAAAAGGCCCCGCCGCGCAAGCGGCAGGGCGGATGGCGATCGGGCGGCCCTTAGGCGGCGGCCAGGCGCTGCAGCTGGCCCAGGCTTTGATCGAGGATCAGCAACTGCAGCATCTGCTCCGCCAGATGCTCCGCGCCGTCGCGGTAGGCCCGGGCGAAGGCGTCGACCGCGCCCGCGTCCAGCTGGCCGGCGGTGAGCGCCGCCAGGCGCTGGCCCAGGCCGTCGAAGCGCGGCGCGAGGCTGGCGCGCAGCCAGCCCTTGAGCGGCGGATTGAAGCCGCGTTTCTTGCGCTGGAAGAAGTCGGCCGGCAGAGCCGGGTGCATCGCGCGGCGGAACATCAGCTTGGCCGGCTGGGTGTAGCGCTCCTTGCCGTCCAGCGCCAGCAGGCGCTGGTAGAAGCGGTGATCCAGCAGCGGCGCGCGGCCTTCCAGGCCGTGGGCCATCGTGCACAGGTCGGATTTTTGCAGGATGTAATCCGGCAGGTAGTTGGCGAAATCCACCGCCTGCAAGTCGCGCAGGCCCGGCTTGCCGTTGGCGGCGTCCGGGCCGATGTCGTCCGGCGCGCGCCAGTAGCAGATCCTGCGCAGCGGCTTGCCGCCCTGCAAGAACAGCCGCTGACCGGGCGTCAGGCCGGAGAAGCGAAGCGAGTAGGCGTCCAGCCAGGACATCGACAATTCGGCGCAGAGCTTGCCCTGCTTGCCGTCCAGCGCCGGCTTGATGGCCAGCGGCAGCTGCAGGCGGCGGCGCCAGCGGGTGCGCAGATGCTTGCCGACGCGCTTGTAGCCGGCCAGCAGCTCGTCGCCGCCGTCGCCCACCAGCACCACCTTGACGTGGCGGGTGACTTCGCGCGCCAGATACCAGGTGGGGAAGCTGGAAGGGTCGGCGAAAGGCTGGTCCAGATCGGCGACGATGCGGTCGAAATCCGCCGCCAGATTGTCCGGCATGGCGATCTTGATGTTGTCCAGCCCCATGCGGCGCGCGGAGTCGGCGGCGTCGTCCGATTCGTCCAGGCTGGAGCCGGGAAAGGCCGCGGTGAAGCTGGAGAAGCGGGTGAGGTTCTGGCTGGCGAGCCGGCTTGCGATGGCGGTGGAGTCAATGCCGCCGGAGAGCAGCACGCCCAGCGGCCGGTCGGCCACGGTGCGCATCGCCACGGCGCGGTCCAGCTCCTGCAGCCAGTCGCCGCTTTCGGCCTCCGGCTGCCAGTAGCGGCGTTTTTTCAGCTGGCGGGTATGCAGGTCGAACTCCAGGCAATAGCCGTTTTCCAGCCGGTTCATGCGTTGGAAGATGGTGCCCGGCGACGGGATGTAGCGGTGGGCGAGGAAGGCGTCCACGCCCTCCGGGCTGAAGCCGCGCTGGTCGCGCGGCAGGAAGGGCAGCACCGCGCGCACCAGCGAGCCGAAGGCGAAGTTGCCGTCCAGCAGCGAATAGACCAGCGGCTTCTCGCCCATGCGGTCGCGCGCCAGATGCGCCTTGCCGCTGCGGGTGTCGAGGATGGCGAAGGCGAACATGCCGCGCAGCCGCGCCAGCAGGCCGTCGATGCCCCAGGCCAGGTAGCCGTTGAGAATGAATTCGGTGTCGGAATGGGTGCGGAAGGTCGCCCCGGCCGCTTCCAGCTCCGCCTTGTCGGCCTCCCAGTCGTACACCTCGCCGTTGTAGCAGATCCACACCTGGCCGGCGGCGTCGCTCATCGGCTGATTGGCGGTCGGACGCGGGTCGATGATGGACAGCCGCGCGTGCAGCAGCGCGTTGTGCGCCGGGCCGGCGGCAAGGGGCGTCAGCGCCGGGTCCAGCAGCAGCTGGTTGGAGGCGTCCGGGCCGCGACGGCCCAGCTCGGCCAGCATGGCCGCGGGGATGGCGGGGTCAACGGGCCGCAGCGAGAAAAAGCCGGCAATTCCACACATGGTGTCGCTTTCAATGCACAACGCGCCGTGGCGAACCTGGGCGCGTTGCTGGAGTGTTTCAGATGCCGCGCAGTATCCGGCGCGGCGGCGGCCGGTGTCAAACGCGCGCCTTGCGATGCAGATCGGGCAACCCCATGGCGACGATGCCGATCAGCGGTAGGAAGGAGCACAGCAGGTAGACGAACTCGATGCCCCTGAGGTCGGCCAGCTGCCCCAGCACCGCCGCGCCGATGCCGCCGATGCCGAAGGCGAAGCCGAAGAACATGCCGGAAACCATGCCCACCTTGCCCGGCAGCAGCTCCTGGGCGTAGACCAGGATGGCGGGAAAGGCCGAGGCCAGGATGAAGCCGATGGGCAGCGACAGCAGCGTGGTCCACCACAGATCGACGTGCGGCAACAGCAAGGTCAGCGGCGCGACGCCGAGGATGGAGAACCAGATCACCCGCTTGCGGCCGATGGCGTCGCCGATGGGGCCGCCCAGCACGGTGCCGGCGGCGACGGCGAGCAGGAACAGGAACAGATGCAGCTGCGCCGATTGCACGCTGACCTGGAAGCGATGGATCAGGTAGAAGGTGTAATAGCTGGTGAGGCTGGCGAGATAAAAGTGTTTGGAGAACACCAGCAGCAACAGCAGCAGCAAGGTCAGCTTGACCCGGGCGGCCGTCAGCGTCGGCGCGGCCGGCGGCGCGGATTGCCTAGCCTGGCGCTGCTGATGCGCGTACCAGTTCCCTACGCGGAACAACACCCACATCGCCAGCAGCGCGGCCAGGCCGAACCAGGCCACGCTGCCCTGGCCCAGCGGCAGCACGATCAGTGCGGCCAGCAAGGGGCCGGCGGCGCTGCCGGCGTTGCCGCCCACCTGGAATATCGATTGGGCGAGGCCGGGGCGGCCGCCGGAAGCCATGCGCGCCACGCGCGAGGATTCCGGATGGAAGATGGACGAGCCGGTGCCGATCAGCGCCGCGGCCAGCAGCAACAGCGGGAAGCTGCCGGCATGGGAGAGCAGCAGCAGGCCGCACAGCGTCGAGCCCATGCCGAATACCAGCGAGTAAGGCTGAGGCTTCTTGTCGGTGTAGATGCCGACCAGCGGCTGCAACAGCGAGGCGGTGCACTGGTAGGTAAGGGTCAGCAGGCCGATTTCGGCGAAGCTCAGGTGATAGTTGCCCTTCAGCAGCGGGTAGAGCGCCACCAGCAGCGATTGCAGCATGTCGTTGAGAAAGTGGGAAAAGCTGATCGCGCCCAGCACGCGATAGCGCGTGTCCTGGGCCGGCGCGGCGATGGAGGTACTGGAGGTCATGGTAAAGATTCTCGGTACAGGTGGTCATTGCATATTAAGCCAGCAATTTGGAGCCGGTCCTGCGAAAATGAGGCATCCATCTTTTTAAAAGAGGCGATATGGACCGCTTCGACGATCTGGAACTCTACGACCGCGGCGTGCTGCCCGTGGTGGGCAAGCTGCGCAACTACCCCGCAGGGTTGGAATCCCCGCGCCATCGGCATCCCACGGCGCAGCTGTTGTACTCGGTGGAGGGATTGATGTGGGTGGGAACCGAGCGCGGACAGTGGATTGTGCCGCCGACGCGGGCGATCTGGCTGCCCATCGGCACCTGGCACCAGGTGAAAATGGTCAGTCCGGTGCGGATGCGCAATATCTTCGTGCGCCAGGACATGCTGGCCGGCCTGCCGGACGAGTGCTGCGTGCTGGAAGTGACGCCGCTGCTGCGCGAACTGGTGCTGGCGGCGGTGGATGTGGCGTTGCCCTGCGAACCGGGATCGCGCGACGAGCGGGTGATGATGCTGGCGCTGGATGAAATCCGCCGCGCCAGGGTGTTGCCGCTGTCCTTGCCGCACCCGGCCAGCCCGGCCCTGCGCCGGCTGTGCGACGCGTGGCTGCGCGCGCCGGACGACGCGCGCGGCGCGACGGAGTGGGCGCGCGAACTGGCGCTGGACCCGCGAACCCTGCAACGGCGCTTCCGCCGCGAAACCGGCCTCAGCTTCGGCCAGTGGCGGCGCCAGGCCCGGCTGATGGCGGCGCTGGAGCGGCTGGCTTGCGGCCGGAGCGTGCTGCAGGTGGCGCTGGATCTCGGCTACGCCAGCCCCAGCGCCTTCGCCACCATGTTCAAGCGCGAGCTGGGCGTGCCGCCGAGCAGTTTTTTCAGCGTGCCGTAATGCGGGACGGAAGCCTCGCAGAGGCGTTCCGCCGCTGGCGGCTTGGTCTATGGGGCGGGGAGAAGGGGGGCGGAACGCCCCGCTGAGGCTTCCTCCCTACCTGGCCAGTTTCACCGCCAGCTCCGCCAGCCGCTTGCCTTGGGCCAGGGCCAGCGCGCGTTCGTCCTCGCTGATGGGGCGGTTGTTCTGCGCGCCGGCGACGTGGCTGACGCCGTAGGGCGTGCCGCCGGTCTGGGTGGCAAGCAGCGCGGCTTCGGAGTAGGGCAAGCCGCAGATCACCATGCCGTGGTGCAGCAGCGGAATCATCATGGTCAGCAGCGTCGATTCCTGGCCGCCGTGCAGCGAAGCCGAGCTGGTGAACACGCAGGCCGGCTTGCCGGCCAGCGCGCCCTGCATCCATTCGCCGCTGGTGCCGTCCAGAAAGTATTTCATCGCCGAGGCCATGTTGCCGAAGCGGGTGGGGCTGCCCAGCGCCAGGCCGGCGCAGTCCAGCAGATCCTGCTTTTCCACGTAGGGCGCGCCGGCGTCGGGAACGGCGGCTTCGGTGGCCTCGCACACGGCGGAGACCTTGGGCACGGTGCGCAGGCGGGCCTGGCAGCCGGGGACGCTGTCGACGCCGCGGGCGATCAGGCGGGCGAGTTCGCGGGTGGCGCCGTGCTGGCTGTAATACAGCACCAGAATGTCTAGCATGCGGATTCCTTGCGGGATGGCGTGGCAAATGGCGGCATGATAGCCGGAAAGCCAGGCCGGTAAAATCTGGTAACGCGCCGCGGCTTGCCTCGCTGCCGCTTTGGCTTTACCTTGCCGGCATGCTATCGACCCGACTTGAACCTTATCTTGGCTTTGGCCGCTTCCTGGTCAGGCGCATGGGCTGTCTGCGCGTGCTGCAGGTGTCCGGCAGCCTGACCTTCACCACGCTGCTGGCGCTGGTGCCGCTGTTCACCATCGCGCTGACGGTGATTTCGGCTTTCCCGGTGTTTTCCGACTACAGCACCCGTTTCAAGATCATGCTGCTGTCCACGCTGGTGCCGGAGTTCGCCGGCAAGGTGATCACCGTTTACATGCGGCAGTTCGCCGACAACGCGGAAAAGCTCACCGCGGCCGGCATCCTGATGCTGGGCGTCACCGCGCTGATGCTGATGTCCACCATCGAGCGCACCTTCAACGCCATCTGGGGCGTGCGCCGCGGCCGGCCGTGGCTGCAGCAGAGCATGGTGTACTGGACGGTGCTGACGCTGGGGCCGCTGGTCTTGGGCGGCAGTCTGATGTCCTGGCGCTGGCTGTTCAAGCTGACCCGTTTCGAGAAGAACCTGCCGGTGCTCGCCAGCGTGGTGGAGGTGGGCGGCAGCATCGTGCTGACCGCGCTGGTGTTGTCGCTGTTGTATCGCATCGTCCCCAACCGCTTCGTGCCCTTGTGGCACGCGATCTGGGGCGCGCTGGCGACGGCGGTGTTGCTGGAGGCCACCAAGGCCGGCTTCGGCTTCTATATCGGCCAGGTGGCCAATTACCAGCTGGTGTACGGCGCGTTCGCCAGCATCCCCATTTTCCTGCTCTGGATCTACTGCCTGTGGCTGGTGGTGCTGGGCGGGGCGGTGTTTACTTCCGCCTTGTCCTACTGGGAGGGCGGCGCCTGGCGGCGGCGCAGCGAGCCGCGCCGCCGGCTGCTGGACGCGCTGGAAGTGCTGCTGCTGCTGGACGAGGCCCAGCGGCGCGGCGAGGCGTTGACGCCCACC
Organism: Xenophilus sp. AP218F; assembly: GCA_002213445.1. Taxonomy (GTDB): domain Bacteria; phylum Pseudomonadota; class Gammaproteobacteria; order Burkholderiales; family Chromobacteriaceae; genus Chromobacterium. Next base: position 63,696 of record NJIE01000031.1, read on the forward strand.
GCCTTGCGCGCGGCGGTGAAGGTGGGCTACGACGAGCTGGGCAGCGTGCTCGACCGTCTGGCCCATCACGGCTATGTGCAGAAGGGCCAGCGCGACGCCTGGGTGCTGATGCGCAAGGCCGAGGCCATCGTGCTGGCCGATCTGTTCGCTCTGTTCGTCTATCGCGGCGAGGCCGGCGCGGGGGACGAGGTGTCGCAGGGGCTGGACGGGCTGCTCTCGCCGCTGGCGTCCTGTCTGCGACAGGAAACGCTGGCCGACTTCGCCCGCCGGGTCGGCCGGAAGTAGTCGGTATTGTCGTAGAAGGCCGGATCCCGATTGTCTGGCCACCAGCCCGGTATGCCCAACAGCGGCAGCGGGCACATCGCGCGCGGCGCGGGCAGGAAGGCGTCGTCGTCCAGCAGCGCCGCCAGCCGCGCGTCCAGCGCCCGCAACTGCGCGGCGTATTCCAGTCCGAAGAAAGCGGGCGCCACGTCCAGAATCAGCGCCTTGCCGCACCAGCCCAGGTGCGGCGTCAATCCGGTTTCCATCACCGCGTGGCCCAGCGTGAAGGCGGCGATTTCCTCTCCCCAGGCGGCGCGCTCCTCGATGAACAGCGCGCGCCAGCGCATGTCGTCCAGCGCCTGCCCCAGTTCCGGCCGCGAGCAGGCGACGATCACGCCGCATTCGTCCAGCAAGGTGGCGGCGTCGCGCAGCGGGCCGCGCCTGACCTCGCCGCGCTCGATGGCGCGCACGTGGCGGCGGTTGAGCGCGTCCTTGCCGGCTGGCCAGGCCAGCCAGGCCAGGGCGTTGAACCAGTCGTGCCAGTTGCGCGAACGGGTGGGCACTTCGCCGCTCTGGCCGATGTGCATCTCGTAATAGGCGTCCGGTTCCAGATCGCACACGAAGCGCAAGGCGGGGGGCAGCGCGGCCTGCTCGCCGCGCGCGGTTTCCAGCAGGCGATCGTAGTCGGCTTGCGTCGGCCAGTCGGCCAGCGGCAACGCGCCGGCCCAGGGGCGGACGCTGCGGTACAGGGGGTGGGACAGGTATGCGGTTTGCCAGGTGCTCACGATGCGGTGCGGTGCCGGGAAAAGCCCCATTCTAGCAAAGCGCCGCGCCCGGGCCGATGCGGGCGTTACAGCAAGGCGGCGTCGGCGTCTTGCGGCGGCATGCTTTGCACGCGGTTGCGGCCGTCGCGCTTGGCCTGGTACAGCAGCTGGTCGGCCAGCCCCAGCAGCGCGCTGACGCTGTGCTGGCCGGCATCGGCGCAGGCCACGCCGATGCTGACGGTGTAAGCCAGCGTGTGGCCGTCGCAGCGCAAGACGGCGCCGGCCGCCGCCTGGCGCAGCCGCTCCGCCACCCGCAGCGCGTCGTCGCGGCCGGTGTTGGGCAGCGCCGCGGCGAACTCCTCGCCGCCCAGCCGGCCGCACACGTCGCTGGCGCGCAGCACGTCGCGGCACAGCGCGGCGAAGTGGCGGATCACCTCGTCGCCGACGGCGTGGCCGTAACGGTCGTTGATGGCCTTGAAGTGATCGAGGTCCATCATCAGCATCGCCAGCGGCGTCTGGTAACGGCGGCAGCGCTCGCGTTCGCGTTGCGCCAGCTCCAGGAAATGGCGGCGGTTGTGCAGCTGGGTGAGGCCGTCCTGGGTGGCCAGCTGGTAGAGCTGCTTTTCGTGGCCGTGGCGCTGCAGGGCGATGGCGATGATGTGGGTGCAGCGTTGCGCCAGGCTTAGCGCTTCCGGCGGCGGGGTGGCCGGCTCGCGGTAATAGGTGGCGAAGGTGCCGAGCAGGCGGCGGTCGCTGGAAAAAATCGGCGTGGACCAGCAGGCGCGCAGGCCGTGGGCGGCGGTTTCCGCCGCCAGCCGCTGCCATAGCGGGCTGTTCTGGATGTCGTCGACGACGATGGTGCGCTTCCAGTGCGCGGCGGTGCCGCAGGAGCCGACATTGGGGCCGATGGCCACTTGCTTCACCAGCGCGCGGTAGCCCGGCGGCAGGCTGGGGCCTGCGGCCAGGCTCAGGGTGGCGCCGCCCTCGTCCAGCAGCATGATGGAGCTCATCGCCCGCGGCTGCTGCGACTCCATCATCAGGCAGACCTGCTCCAGCGTGCGCGCCAGCGGGTTGTTGCCGGCGATGGATTCCAGCACCGCGTTTTCCTCGCTGAGCAGGCGCTCGCCCTGGCGGCTGGCGGTGACTTCCCTGTCCACCGACAGGATGCTTTGCAAGGTGCCGGCGCTGTCGAATTCCGGGAACAGACGGATTTCGAAGATGTGGCGGCGGGGGCCGAAATCGAACTCCAGCTCGAAGCTGCGCGCCTCCCAGCTGTGGATCAGCTGGCCGCATTCGTGCTCGAAGCGCAGGCAGGCTTCGTGCGGCCAGCCTTTTTCGCGCGGAGTGCGGCCGATGTGCCGTTCGCGCGGCAGGTCGAAATAGCGGCTGGCGCTGCGGTTGATGAACAGGCAGCGCAGTTGCAGATCGTAGCGCGCGATCATGTCTTCCGAGTTTTCCGCCAGGGTGCGGAATTCCTGCTCGCGGCGCAGCATGGCCGCCTCGCTTTGCTTATGGCCGGTGATCGTCCGGCACAGCGCGGTCAGCCGCGGCGGACGCAGCCAGCCGCGCCGCAGCCGAAGCCGCAGCTCCAGCCATTCCCAGTGGCCTTGCGCGTGGCGGGCGCGCAGTTCGCGGCATGGCTCGTCCTGGTTTTCCGGGGCTTGCAGCAAGGCGGCGAAGGCGGGGCGGTCTTCCGGATGCAATAGCGACAGCCAGCGGGCGAAGTCCAGCTCGCGTCCGTTGGCGGGCAGTCCGAGCAACTGCTGCAAGGCGCGCGGCGCGCTGCGCAGCTTTTGTTTTTTCAGATCGAATACCAAGAGGGCGAGGCCGGCGGCGCGCAGGCTGGCCTGGGCCTGCCGGCGCTGGCAGATGCCGTAGACCGCGCCGGCGATGGCCAGCAGCGGCAGGCACCACAGCAGGATGAGGTCAGCCTCGCCGGGCGCGTGGCCGGCGGCGCGCGCCGACAGCGGCCAGCTGCCCAGCCCGACGGCGAGGCGAACAAAGATGGAATGGCTGCTGCACAGTGGACTCAAGCGGGCTCCGACAGCGGATGCTGCAAACGCGTAAACCGATATCATGACATTGCAATAACATTTGCCGCCGCTTCCGCGACCCGGCGGCGGGGGCTGCGTCGTATTTATGCAACAAATCAAGTATGCTTCAGGCATTGGCATGAGGTGCGGGATGGACTATTTTCCGATTTTTCTGAAGTTGCAGGATCAGCCCTGTTTGATCGTCGGCGGCGGCGAAGTGGCGCTGCGCAAGGCGCGGCTGTTGTTGGCGGCCGGCGCGCGCGTGCGGGTCGTCGCGCCGGAGCTGGCGCCGGAGCTGGCCGAATTGAGCGCGCAGGGACGCCTGGCGCATCTGGCGGGCGAGTTCGCCGCCGAGCAGCTGGCCGGACAGCGGCTGGCGATAGCCGCCACCGACCGGCGCGAAATCAACCGCCAGGTATCGGAGGCGGCGCAGGCTCTGGGCATTCCGGTCAATGTGGTGGACGACCCCGAGCTGTCCAGCTACATCACGCCGGCGATTGTCGATCGCTCTCCGCTGGTGATCGCGGTGTCCTCGGGCGGCGGCGTGCCGGTGCTGGCGCGGCTGCTGCGCGCCCGGCTGGAGAGCATGATTCCGGCTGGTTTCGGCCAGCTGGCGCGCTTCGCCAGCGGCTTTCGCGAGCGGGTCAAGGCCCGTTTCGCCGACGTGAACCAGCGCCGGGCGTTCTGGGAAGCGGTGCTGGAAGGGCCGCTGGCCGAGGCGGTGATGAACGGAGACGACGCCGGCGCGACGCGGGAAATGGAACGGCGGCTGGCCGCCGGCGACGCCGCCCCGGCCGGCGCGGTGTATCTGGTGGGAGCCGGGCCGGGCAATCCCGATCTGCTCACCTTCCGCGCCTTGCGGCTGATGCAGCAGGCCGACGTGGTGCTGTACGACAAGCTGGTCGCGCCCGAGCTGCTGGAGCTGGCGCGGCGCGACGCCGAGCGCGTTTACGTCGGCAAGGCGCGCGCCAACCACGCCTTGCCGCAACAGGACATCAACTTGCTGATGGTGCGGCTGGCGCAAGAAGGCAAGCGGGTGTTGCGGCTCAAGGGCGGCGATCCGTTCACCTTCGGCCGCGGCGGCGAGGAAATCGATACGCTGGCGGCGCACGGCATCGCTTTCGAGGTGGTGCCGGGCATCACCTCGGCCAGCGGCGCGGCGGCCTACGCCGGGATTCCGCTGACGCACCGCGATTACGCGCAATCGGTTACCTTCGTCACCGGCCACCGCCAGGACGGTAGCATCCAGCTGGACTGGCCGGCCCTGACCCGGCCGGCGCAAACCGTGGTGGTGTACATGGGAGTGTCCACCGCCGCAGAGCTGTGCCAGGCCTTCATCGGCCACGGCAAGCCCGCTTCGACGCCGGCCGCGGTGGTGGAGTGGGCCACCACCGCGCGCCAGCGCACGCTGACCGGCACGCTGGCGACTTTGCCCGGCCTGATCGAGGAGTATCGGGTAGCGTCGCCGGCGCTGATCATCGTCGGCGAAGTAGTAGAATTGGCCGATAAGCTGGCCTGGTACCGCCGCATAGAGAATTCAGCTGTTACAATTCAGGGTGGTTGAACGACAGGCGCTCGCGCGGCGGCATCGCGCGGGCTTTCGCGCTTTGCTCCAATGCGGCCCTGGCCGCACCAACTCGAAGAATCAGGCATGGTAGGTGTATTGATCATTGCACATGGAGATCTTGGCTGCAGTCTGGCGGATTGCGCCCGCCACATTCTGGGGCGGGAGCCGGAGAATCTGGCGGTAATGGCGGTCGACAAGACCGAGGACCCGGAAAGCAAGCTCGCCGAAGCCCAGCGCCTGGTGGACGGGCTGGACAGGGGCGAAGGCGTGGTGGTGCTGACCGACATGTACGGCGGCACGCCGTCCAACATCGCCAGCAGGCTGATCCGTCCGGGCCGCGTCGAAGCGGTGGCCGGCGCCAGCCTGCCGATGCTGGTGCGCGCGCTGTGCTATAGCAGCCAGCCGCTGGAGATCGTGGTCAGCAAGGCCATTACCGGCGGGCTGGAAGGCGTGCTCTACATTATTCCGGGGGAAGCGAATGCTGAGATCTGAAGTCGAAATCATCAACAAGCTGGGGCTGCACGCGCGGGCGTCCAGCAAGTTCACCCAGCTGGCCAGCCGCTACAAGAGCGAGATTTTCATCGCGCGCAACAGCCGCCGCGTCAACGGCAAGAGCATCATGGGCGTCATGATGCTGGCGGCCGCCAAAGGCTCCAAGGTGGAGCTGGAAGTCAACGGCGAGGACGAGCAACAGGCGCTGGACGCGCTGATCGCGCTGATCAACAACCGCTTTGACGAAGCCGAATAAGTTCGGCCTGGCGAGGGAGAGGACGATGAGCATCATCCTGCACGGGGTGGCTATCGGCGGCGGCATCGCCATCGGCCGCGCCCATCTCATCTCTCGCAGCATGGATGACGTGGCGCACTATCTGCTGGAGGACGAGGAGATTCCGGCGGAAAAGGCGCGCTTCGACGAAGCGGTGCGCGCCACGCGCAAGGAACTGGAGATGCTGTGGGGCAGCATCCCGGAAAACGCCCCGGCCGAGCTCGGGGCTTTTCTGTCGCTGCACATCATGCTGCTGGGGGATGTCACCATCTCGCGCGAGCCGCGGGAGATCATCGAGAAGCAGCGCTGCAACGCCGAATGGGCGCTCAAGCTGCAAAGCGATTTGCTGGTGGAGCAGTTCGACGCCATCGAGGAAGACTACCTGCGCGAGCGCAAGAACGACGTGCTGCAGGTGGTGGAGCGCATCTTCACCAATCTGGACGGCCGCGCGCCGCAATTGCCGGCGCAGCAGGACCTGGTGGAAGACCATATCCTGGTGGCGCACGATCTGTCGCCGGCCGACATGGTCTACTTCAAGGATTCCAATTTCGCCGCCTTCATCACCGATGTGGGCGGCGCCACTTCGCATACCGCCATCCTGGGCCGCAGCCTGGATTTGCCGTCGGTGATCGCGCTGCACCACGCCCGCGAGCTGATCCGCGAGGACGAATTGATCATCGTCGACGGCCAGCAAGGGGTGGTGATCATCCATCCCGACGAGCTGGTGCTCACCGAATACCGCCGCCGGCTGCGCGCCTGGCGCGGCGCGCGGCGCAAGCTGTCCTCCATCCGCAAGTCCAGCGCCGTCACCCGCGACGGCGCGGTCATCGAACTGTTCGCCAATATCGAGCGGCCGCAGGACGTGGACGAGGTGCGCGAGTCCGGCGCGGTCGGCGTCGGGCTGTTCCGCAGCGAGTTCCTGTTCCTGGGGCGCGACACGCTGCCCACCGAGGACGAACAGTTCGAATCCTATCGCCACGTGGCGCAGGCGATGAAGGGCATGCCGGTCACCATCCGCACCATGGACCTGGGCGCCGACAAGAGCCCGAAGTGGCTGGGCCACTGCCAGGCCGACAATCCGGCGCTGGGCCTGACCGGCATCCGGCTGTGCCTGGCCGAGCCGCTGATGTTCCGCGCCCAGCTGCGCGCGCTGCTGCGCGCCTCGGTGCACGGCAAGATCAGGGTGCTGTTTCCGATGCTCAATTCGCTGCCGGAGCTGAGGCAGGCGCTGGCGCAGTTCGAATACGCCAAGGAAGAGCTGCGCGACGAAGGCGTCGCTTACGCCGAAGACATCGAAGTCGGCGCGATGATTGAAATCCCGTCGGCCGCGCTGGTGGCCGGCAGCATCGCCAAGCAGGTGGATTTCCTGTCCATCGGCACCAACGACCTGATCCAGTACACGCTGGCCATCGACCGCAACGACGACACGGTCAGCCATCTGTACGACCCGATCCATCCGGCGGTGCTGAAACTGATCCTGCACACCATCAAGACCGGTTACAAGACCAACGTGCCGGTGTCGGTGTGCGGCGAGATGGCGGGCGACGCCAAGCTGACTCGCTTGCTGCTGGGCATGGGGCTGCGCAAGTTCTCGATGCATCCGGCCAACCTGCTGGCGGTCAAGCAGCAGGTGCTCAACAGCCATCTCGACGAAATCGCGCCGATCACGTCGCGCATGCTCAGAACCGAAGACCCTGATAAAATCGCCGACTTGTTACAACTGCTGAATGCAGAGCCGGGTGACTAGCCCGGCTTTTTTAATCCATGCTTACCGATCCTATCGATCTTGCCGCCTTGCGCCGCGTGCTGGTGATCAAGTTGCGCCATCACGGCGATGTGCTGCTGACTTCGCCGGTGTTCGGCGCGCTCAAGCGGCGCGCGCCGCAGGCGCAGATTGACGCGCTGGTGTACCACGACACCCGCGAGATGCTGAGCCTGCATCCGGACATCGACCAGCTGTTCACCATAGACCGCAACTGGAAGAAGCTGGGCATGCTCGGCCAGCTGCGCGCGGAGTCGGCGCTGTTCCGGCAATTGCAGGCCCGCGGCTACGATCTGGTGATCACCCTGACCGAGCACAACCGCGGCGCCTGGCTGGCCCGCCTGCTCAAGCCGCGCTGGTCGGTGGGGCCGCAAGGGCCGTACGGCCGATTCTTCAGGAAGAGCTTCAGCCACCGCTATCTGCAAGTGCCCGGCAACCGCCGCCATACCATAGAGATTCACCTGGACGCCTTGCGCCGCATCGGCCTGCATCCGGACGAGCAGGAAGGCGCCCTGGTCTTGCGGCCGGGGGCGGAGGCCGAGGCGTCGCTGTCCGCCAAGCTGGCGGATATGGGCCTGAGCGCCGGGCGCTACATTCTGGTGCACCCCACTTCGCGCTGGTCGTTCAAAAGCTGGGATGCGGCCAGGATGGCCGAACTGATCGACGCCCTGAGCGAGCGCGGCGAGAGCGTGGTGTTGTCGGCCGCGCCCAGCCCGGAAGAGCTGGCGATGGTGGCCGATATCGAGGCGCGGCTGACGCGGCCGGTGGCGAGTCTGGCCGGCCGGCTGTCCCTCAAGGAACTGGCCGCGGCGATTGACCGGGCGCGGCTTTACATCGGCGTGGATTCGGTGCCGATGCATATCGCCTCGGCGATGGGCACGCCGTGCGTGGCGCTGTTCGGACCTTCTGGCGATATCGAGTGGGGGCCGTGGCGCGTGCCGCACCGCGTGGTGAGCGAGGCCATGCCCTGTCGTCCGTGCGGCAACGCCGGCTGCGGCGGCGGCTGGCGCAGCGAGTGCCTGCAGCGGATCGAAACGGCGCGGGTGCTGGCCGCGGTGGACGCGGTGATGAAGGAAACCGAATGAAGCGATTGGCCATCGTCAGGCAGAAATACAACCCGTCCGGCGGCGCGGAGCGCATCGTCAGCGCCATCTTGCGCCAGCTGCGCGGCGAAGAGGCCTTGCGGCCGGTGTTGATCACCCGCAATTGGGAAACGGTGGACGATGTCGAGGCCCTGCGCGTCGATCCCTTCTACCTGGGCAGCGTCTGGCGCGACTGGAGCTTCGCCCGCGCGGCGCGCGCCGCGTGGCGAGCGGCCGGGGTGGATCTCGCGCAGTCGCACGAACGCATTCCCGGCTGCCATGTGTTTCGCGCCGGCGACGGCGTGCACGCGGCCTGGCTCGCGGCGCGGCTGGAAGGCCGCGGCGGGTGGGCGCGGCTGGCGACGTTTTGCAATCCGTATCATCATTACATGCTGCGCGCGGAGCGGGCGATGTTCCGTCATCCGGACCTGCGCGCGGTCATCTGCAATTCCCGGCTGGTTCGCGACGACGTGATCCGCCATTTCGGCGTGCCGGCCGAGCGCTGCGTGGTGATCCACAACGGCGTGGACAGCCAGCGCTTCCATCCCGACCGCGCGCGATCGACGCGCGCCAGCCTGCGCCAGGGCATAGGCGTTCCGCCGGACGCGCCGACGCTGGTTTACGTTGGTTCCGGTTTCGAGCGCAAGGGCGTGGCCCAGGCTTTGCGCGCCATCGTCCCGCATGCGCAAACCCATCTGGTGATCGTCGGCGGCGACAAGAAGCTGGCGCGTTATCGGCAGCTGGCGCAGCGCCTCGGCATCGCCGAGCGGGCGCACTTCATGGGCCCGCAGCGCGATGTGCTGGGCTTTTACGGCATCGCCGACGGTTTCATTTTGCCGACGATCTACGAGCCGTTCGGCTCGGTGGTGGGCGAGGCGCTGGCCTGCGGCCTGCCGGTGCTGACCAGCACGCGTTGCGGCGGGGCGGAGCTGATCCGCGAAGGCGAGACCGGCTGGCTGGCGCCGGCCGGCGACGACGCGCGCTGGCGGCGCAACGTAGGCGACTGGCTGGCCGCCCGGCCGCGCTGGCCGCAGATGGCGGAGCAGGCTCGCGCCAGCGTGGCGAATCTGACCGAGGCCGATATGGCGGCGCGGATGATGGCGCTGTATCGACGGCTGCTTGAACGCGAGCCGGGCGCGGAGGCCGGCGCATGAGGCCCGGTCGCTTCCCCGGCCGCTTGCTGATCTTCGCGGCGCTGCTCTGGCGCTTGCCAGGCCAATGGCTGCGCCGCAAGCCCGCGGCGCGGAGCGTCAAGCGCGTGTTGATCCTGCACCAGTTCCTGCTGGGCGACGCGCTGATGGCCACCAGCCTGCTGGCCAAGGCGCGCGAGCGTTTTCCGCAGGCGGACATCGCGCTGGCCTGCCCGCCGGGGCAGGCGGCTTTGTATGCCAGTCGCCCCTACGGCGTCCGAGCATTGCCCTGGCAGCCGCGGGACTTCGCCTCGATACGCAGGCTGTTCGCCGAGCCGCGTTTCGATATGGTTTATCTGATGGGCGAAAATCGCTTGAGCTTCCTGGCCCGCGCCATCGGCGCGCGCTGGATCGTCGGCTTCGCAGCCGAAACGCCGGCGTATAAAAACTGGCTGCTGGACGAGCAAGTGCCATACTCCCCGCAGCCGGAGTCGTGGACCGACACCGCGGCGACGCTGGTGGACGGGCCCGATCCCGCGCCGTTTCGGCTGGACGACTGGCCCTTGACCGCAGCCGCCCTGCCGAATCTGCCCGAGCGCTACGTGGTGCTGCACGTCGGCGCCAGCTCCGCCACCCGGTTCTGGCCGGCGCAGAGCTGGCGCGAAGTCGCCGCGGCCGCGCGGCGCGGCGGCTGCGTGGTGGCCTGGTCGTGCGGGCCTGGCGAGCAGGCCCTGCTGGATACGATACAGCCGCAAGCCGGCGACCTGGTCTGGGCCGGCTCGCTAAGTTTGCCGCAATTGCGAACCGCGCTGGCGGGAGCGAAGGCGTGCGTGTGTCCGGATACCGGCATCGCCCACTTGGCCAAAACCGCGCTGTGTCCGTTGATCATGTTGTTTGGCCCGGGCGACCCCGCGCTGTTCGGCGCCAGCCGCTTCTTCGCGGCGCAGCGCTGCCTGGCGGCCGGCCCGGCCTGGTTCCCCTGCCGCAATCAGCGCAGCGTGCATTACCGCCCGGTGGATTGGGCGCTGCGTTGTTTTCGCAAGGCGGGTGGCTCTACAGATGAGTGTTCTAACGCTCAATGCATGGTGGCGATCATGCCAGGCATAGTGTGCCAAGCGTTGATGAATTTGATTGAATCATGAATGGAATTTGATCGCGTGCGAAATAAAATAATTGAATCATGCGCTTGGCGCGATGGGTTGAAGTGGTTGCTGCCGTTGTGTATTTTCTTGTTTGGCGTAACCTGTATGACGGTAAAGGGTTGTGCGAATATATTTTTATTTTTGGCGGTTTTGTTGTCTTTACCGCTATTGATAAATTCACGCTCAGATCGCTGGTCTTTGTCCATTTTTGCAGTATTGTCAGCGCCGTTCCTAGTAACCGTGTTGCAATTGTCGGTAGGCATGCAATATGTAAGCCATAAAGCGCTCGATGCACCATCGCGTTTTTTCCTGGCCGGTCTATGCTTGTTTGCCTTGCAGCAATTGTCGGCTCGTAGATTGGCTATGGCTTGCTGGGGAACATGGCTGGGAGCATTTGGCGTGATGGCTTGGGGGTACATAAGCATACATGTCCCAGAATACTCTTGGGGTGTCGATGCCAGTCGAGGATGGAATCAGTTTAGCAATCCGATTCCATTTGGAGTGTATTCGGTTATCTTGGGTTTTTTAGCGCTTGGTTTGCCTATCGCAGGTTGGTCGGGATGGTCAAAAAAAATGCAGTGGTGCATCGGCGTTGGAGGTGTGATAGCAGGGCTTGTTGCTGGTTATTTTTCGGGTTCCCGAACCCCGTTTCTGATCGTGCCGCCATTAGTTTTGATCATTATTCTGGGTGCGACCGCGTGGGATGCTCGCCGCATTCTTATCTCTTTGCTCTCCGCCGGAGTGCTCGCTTTGTTTCTAATCATGGGAACCCAAAACAAGTTGCATGATCGGGTAAGCGAGGGTTTGACGGATATTCAGGTTTTTCAGCATAACCAAAATACTTCCATGGGGCTTCGTTGGGAGATGTGGCGAACGGCAAGCCAGATTATCGTAGAGCATCCATTCGCAGGGGTTGGCAAACAAGGCTATTACGATGAGGTGAATGCTAGAGTCAAGAAGGGCCAGGCCCCTGTTATCATCATGGCCGCGCCGCATCCTCATAATGAGCTGCTCAATTTTGGAGTAGAAATGGGTATTCCTGGCGTGGCTTTGGGATTGATGTTGTTTTTGGTTCCCGCCGGGCTATTCTTGCCGCGGATTCGGGCAAGGGACTCTTTGATACGTTTCTCTGCAATCAGTGGCTCGGTGGTGGTGGTTGGGCAATTCGTTGCCAGCTTGCTTGACACCTACTTCTGGATCGTTTCGCAAACGGCTTTTTACGGAGTATGGGTGGTGGTGTTTGCGGCAATCATATTTGCCAGACGACGCGAGTTGGCGGCATGACTGAGTGGGCGCTGTTTACCGAGTCCTCGGCCAATGTCGGCGGCCAGGAGCTGCAGTGCATGCAGCAGATGGCGGCGTTCGAGGCGGCCGGGTTTCAGGCCATGCTGGCCTGCCGCCCCGGCAGCCGGGTGGAGCAGGTGGCGCTGGCGCGCGGTTTGCGTTGCCTGCCGGTGGCGTTCCGCAACAGCCTGCACCCGCCTTCGGTGCTGAGCTTGCGGCGCTGGATACGCGCGCATCGGCCGCGGCTGGCGATCTGCCATAGCGGCCATGACAGCAACGTGCTGGCGATCGCGGCGCGTCTGGCCGGCGGCGCGCGGCCCTTCATCCTGCGCTCCCGCACCTATCAGCCGGGCAAGCCCGCGGCCTGGTCGTACAATCATCTGGCGGACGCGACGATGGTGCCCAGCCGTTATTTGCGCGACTGTCTGCTGGCCAATCCGGCGATTCGCCAGGAGCGCGTGCGGGTGGTCTACCCCGGCATCGACTTTGCGGGCATCGAGGCCGCGGCCGGCCAGCCGCTGCCGGCCGGCGTCGAGGCCTGGCTGGCGGCGGGCGAAGGGCCGGTGCTGGTTCACGCGGCGATGCTGCGCGGGGAAAAAGGCCACCCAACCCTGCTGCAGGCCTTGCATCTGCTGCGCGAGCGCGGGGTGGCGGCGCGCTATCTGATCGCCGGCGAAGGGCCGGAAGAAGCGACGATCCGCGCCCGGATCGTCGAGCTGGGCCTGCAGGACCGCGTCTGGCTGGCCGGCGTCGTGTCGCCGGTGGCGCCGCTGCTGGCGCGCGCCGATCTGGTGGTGATGCCGTCCGGCTACGAGCCGCTGGGCATGTCGCAGCTGGAGGCGCTGGGGCTGGGCGTCCCGGTGATCGCCAGCGATACCGGCGGCATCCCGGAGACGATCAGCCATGGCCAGACCGGCCTGCTGGTGCCGCCGGGCGACGCCGCCGCCTGGGCCGAGGCCATCGCCTCGGCGCTGGACGATTACCCCGCCATGCGCCGCATGGCCGAGGAGGGGCGGCGGGAGGTCAGGGCGCGCTTTTCTCCGGCCCGCAATCTTTCTCAAGTGTTGCAACTGGCCGGGCTTGCGCCGGCCGGCAAGGATGATGGATACGCATGAGCACTTCGTTCAATAGCAGCTGGTCGATTTATCGCCGGCTGCTGGCTTATTTGAAGCCGTACTGGAAAGTTTTCCTGGTGTCGCTGGCGTCGATGACGGTGGCGGCGCTGACCGAGCCGGCCTTCGCCCGCCTGATGAAGCCGCTGATCGACGGCGGCTTCGTCAATCGCGACCCGCAGGTGATCGTCTGGGTGCCGCTGGCCATCATCGGCGTGTTCGCGGTGCGCGGCGTCACCAGCTTCATCAATGAATACACCTCCAGCTGGCTGACCGGCCATCTGGTGCAAACGCTGCGCGAGCAGATGTTCGACAAGATGCTGCGCCTGCCGGTGCAGTACTACGCCGACAATCAGTCCGGTCGTCTGGTTTCGCGGATTTCCTACGACGTGAACCAGGTGACCGAGGCGGGCTTCAGCGTGATCACGGTCACGGTCAAGGACGGAGTGACCGCCATCAGCCTGCTGGCCTGGCTGTTGTATATCGACTGGCAGCTCACCCTGATCTGCCTGCTGGTGCTGCCGGTGGTGTCGGCCTGCATGCGGGTGGTCGGCAAGCGTTTGCGCAACCTGTCCCGGGAAAACCAGCAAAACATGGCGATGCTGACCCAGGTGCTGAGCGAGGGCATCGATTGCCAGCGCGTCGTGAAGGTGTACGGCGGCGAAGCGCGCGAAGCCGGGCGTTTCCGCCGGGCGGCGCTGGCCATCCGCCGCAACGCGGTCAAGCAAAGCGCCGCCAGTTCGGCCAATACCGGCATCACCCAGCTGATGATCGCCTGCGCCCTGGCGGCCATCTTGTATTTCGCCACCTTGCGCGCGCAGAACGGCGCGTTTACCGCCGGCGACTTCATGTCCTTCCTCACCGCCATGATGCTGCTGTTCGCGCCGGTCAAGCGCATTACCGGCATCGCCCAGGCTTTGCAGCGCGGGCTGGCGGCGGCGGAGTCGGTGTTCGAGTTTCTCGATTTGCCGGAAGAACCCGACCAGGGCCGCCACATGCTGCCGCATACCCGCGGGCAGCTGCAGATCCGGGACGTGTCGTTCCGTTATCCGAATACCGAGCGCGCGGTGCTGCAAGGCATCAATCTGCAGGTGGCGCCTGGCGAGACCGTGGCGCTGGTGGGTTCGTCCGGCAGCGGCAAAACCACCCTGGTGAGCCTGATTCCGCGGTTTTACGACCCGGAAGGCGGCGAGATCCTGCTGGACGGCGTGCGCTTGCAGGACATCCCCCTGGCCAATTTGCGCCGGCATATCGCCATGGTCAGCCAGGACGTGGTGCTGTTCAACGACAGCATCGCCGCCAACATCGCCTATGGCGTGCTGGAGCAGGTCAGCCGCGAGCAGATCGTGGAAGCGGCGCGCGCGGCCAATGCCCTGGAATTCATCGAGGCGATGCCGGAAGGCTTGGATACCCAGATCGGCGAAAACGGCGTCAAACTCTCCGGCGGCCAGCGCCAGCGCCTGGCGATCGCGCGCGCGCTGCTGAAAAACGCGCCCTTGCTGATCCTGGACGAAGCGACCTCGGCGCTGGACACGCAGTCGGAGCGTCTGGTGCAAACCGCGCTGGAAAACCTGATGCAGAACCGCACCACCATCGTCATCGCCCACCGGCTGTCCACCATCGAGAGCGCCGACCGCATCGTGGTGATGCATCAGGGGCGCATCGTGGAAGCCGGCCGGCATCAGGAGCTGCTGGCGCGGGACGGCATGTACGCCAGGCTGCACAGCCTGCAGTTCCGCGAGCCGCAGGACGAGTAGGCGGCGCACCGCCAGACCCCGAGACCGGCCGGAAACGGATGTGGAGCCGGCCTTGCGCGACAAACCCTCTGCCAGGCAGAGGGTTTGTTTTTTCCGATGGCCGCCTGGCGGCCGGGTTCAGGCCTGGGCGGGCGCTCCCGGCTGCAAGATGGTATCGCCGGTTTGCGGCAAGGGGTCCGGATAATCCAGGCTGAAGTGCAAGCCGCGGCTTTCCTTGCGCAGCATGGCCGAACGCACGATCAGTTCCGCCGCCTGCACCAGGTTGCGCAGCTCGATCAGATCGTTGCTGACGTGGAAGTGGCTGTAGTACTCGTCGATTTCCGCCTTCAAGAGATCGATGCGATGCAAGGCGCGCTCCAGTCGCTTGCTGGTGCGCACGATGCCGACGTAGTCCCACATCGCGCGGCGCAGCTCGTCCCAGTTGTGAGAGATCACCACCTCTTCATCCGGATCGGTGACGCGGCTGTCGTCCCAGTCGGGGATGGTCGGCAATTTGATGGGCTTGCCGGCCAGAATGTCGGCCGCCGCGGCCTTGCCGATCACCAGACATTCCAGCAGGGAGTTGCTGGCCAGCCGGTTGGCTCCGTGCAGGCCGGTGCAGGCCACCTCGCCCACCGCGTACAAGCCCTCCACGTCGGTCTGGCCCTTGAGGTCGGTGACGATGCCGCCGCAAGTGAAGTGCACCGCCGGCACCACCGGGATCGGTTGCTGGGTGATGTCGATGCCCAGCTCCAGGCAATGGGCGTAGATATTGGGGAAATGTTCCTGGATGAAGCTGGCCGGCTTGTAGGAGATATCCAGATACACGCAATCTAGGCCGTGCTTCTTCATTTCAAAGTCGATGGCGCGGGCGACCACGTCGCGCGGGGCCAGTTCGCCGCGCGGATCGTGCTGCGGCATGAAGCGGGTGCCGTCCGGCAGCTTGAGGATGCCGCCTTCGCCGCGCACGGCTTCCGAAATCAGGAAAGACTTGGCGTGCGGGTGATACAGGCAGGTGGGGTGGAACTGGATGAATTCCATATTGCCCACCCGGCAACCGGCGCGCCAGCCCATCGCGATGCCGTCGCCGGTGGCGGTATCCGGGTTGGTGGTATACAGATAGACCTTGCCAGCCCCGCCGGACGCCAGAATGGTGTGCTGGGCGGCTATGGTCACCACCTCGTCCCGATTCTTGTCCAGCGCGTAGGCCCCGAAGGCGCGATTGCCGGGCAGGCCCAACTTGTGCGCGGTGATCAGATCGATGGCGATGTAGTCTTCTAGTTCGGCGATGTTGGGGTGCGCCTTGATCTTCTGGCCAAGGGTGGAGATCACCGCCGCGCCGGTGGCGTCGGCGGCGTGGATGATGCGGCGATGGCTGTGGCCGCCCTCGCGGGTCAGGTGGTAGCCGGTCTGGTGGCTGTCGTCGCGGGTGAAGGGCACGCCCAGGTCGATCAGCCAGTCTATCGCCTCCTTGGAGTGCTCGACGATGAAGCGGGTGGCCTCCTCGTCGCATAGCCCGGCGCCGGCGATCAGGGTATCGCGGATGTGATCCTCCACCGAATCGTCGTTATCCAGCACGGCGGCGATGCCGCCCTGGGCGTAAGTGGAGTTGCCCTCCAGCAAATCGCGCTTGGTGATCAGGCCGACTTTGCGCTTTTCCGCCAAATGCAGGGCCAGCGTCATGCCGGCCAAACCGCTTCCAACTATCAGAACATCGAACTTGAGCATGATGTGGTTCCACTACCGGCACGCGGGGTGCCAAACGACAGCCAGACTAGCAGATGCGAAGGTGGCTGCGTAGCCGGCGCGACGTCCGCGGCAAGCGCCGGCAGCCGCGCGCATGGGTGGTTCTGAAAAAGATTTTTGAAGTGTCGCGTTATTTTCTGCTGAATATTCATGCGGTTGCCGAGCGTTTTTGTATTTTTCCGCCAAGAGCACGAATTTTTCTCGAAAAAGGTGTTGACGGGTCAGGGGTCGGGGCGTATAGTTCGCCTCCTCAGCTGACGCAGCGAACGAAACGAAGCGATCAGCACCGCTCTTTAACAGAACGAATAACCG
>NJIE01000032.1 GCA_002213445.1 Xenophilus sp. AP218F
ACGCTGGAGCGGCTACCATCGCCGCAGCCTGGTGGAAACCAAGATGCATTGCTTCAAACGGCTGGGTGAAAGGGTGACGGCCCGTCGCTTCGAGGGTCAAGTGGCAGAGCTGCAAGTGCGTGCTGCCATCTTGAACCGCTTCAGCATGCTGGGCCGTCCATGCACGGTGGCGGTGGTATAAGTCCGCTTGGGGAAAGGGGAAACTCGCCCTGTTCAGGATTTATGCAACAGCGCCCTTTCGTGTTGTTAATCGAAAGCTGAATTTATCATAATCATTGGCATAAAAATATGCCCAACGGTTTATTGGCGCGCGAAGTGGCCTAAAAATGCCATAAAAATTTAAATGGGTATCTGAGATATCTCGAAGTCGGAGTGTCCCCCGTGGGGGCCATTGAAGGGCCGTGGGAGGCCTTGCGCTTGCATGAAAGGAAGCGCGGCAGTCTGGGACGCCCGGAAGGCATCCAAGGAAGGTATAATGTGACAGAAAACGGAGGACGCGTCAAACGTCCGAAGCGTCGAATGTAAGGCTTTTGTATGGTGGACGTATGGTAAAAAGCCCTGTAACATTCTACGTAACCCAATGAATTCAAGGCTTTCAAGGTTATATCCGACATGGACGCTAAATTTCTGGAAATCCTGGTGTGCCCGCTGTGCAAGGGTCCGCTGGTGTTCGACAAGAGCAAGGACGAACTGATCTGCAAGGGCGACCGCCTGGCTTACCCGATCAAGGACGGCATCCCGATGATGCTGGAAGCCGAAGCGCGCGAGCTGCCGCCGGAAGAAGAAGTGCGATGAAGCCGTTCTGCGTGGTGATTCCGGCGCGGATGGCATCCAGCCGCCTGCCGGGCAAGCCGCTAGCCGACATCGGCGGCAAGCCCATGGTGGTCCGTGTCGCCGAGCAGGCGGCCAAGAGCCGCGCCGAGCGGGTGATCGTCGCCTGCGACCACGCCGACATTCTGGCCGCTTGCGCCGCTCACGGCGTGGAGGCGGTGATGACGCGCGAGGATCACGCCAGCGGCACCGACCGGCTGGCGGAAGTGGCGGCAACGCTGGCGCTGGCCGACGACGCCATCGTGATCAACGTCCAGGGCGACGAGCCGCTGATCGCGCCGGCGCTGATCGACAGCCTGGCCGAGTTGATGGCCGCCAGCGACGCGCCCATGGCCACGCTGGCGCACGCCATCCATCGCGCCGACGACCACTTCAACCCCAATGTGGTGAAAGTGGCGCTGGACAAGAACGGCCGCGCGCTGTACTTCAGCCGCGCGCCCATTCCTTACGCCCGGGACGGCTACGCCGCTGATCGCTCCCAATTGCCGGCGGGCCTGCCGGTGTACCGCCACATCGGCATGTACGGCTACCGCGCCGGCTTCCTGCAAAGTTACAACCAGTTGTCGCCCGCGCCGCTGGAGCAGTTCGAAGCGCTGGAACAATTGCGCGTGCTGTGGCACGGTTATGCCATCATGGTAGCGCTGGCGGACGACGCGCCGGCGGCCGGGGTGGATACCCCCGAGGATCTGGAGCGCGTCAGGCGGCAGTTTCAGGGCTGAGATCACACAAGAATTCATAACATCAAACTGATGGAGTCATACCTATGCGATTGATCCTGTTGGGCGCCCCGGGCGCCGGCAAAGGCACCCAAGCCAATTACATCCGCGAGAAGTTCGGCATTCCGCAAATCTCCACCGGCGACATGCTGCGCGCCGCGGTCAAGGCCGGTACCCCGCTGGGCCTGGAAGCCAAGTCCATCATGGACGCCGGCGGTCTGGTGCGCGACGACATCATCATCGGCCTGGTCAAGGAGCGCATCGCGCAAGCCGACTGCGCCAACGGTTTCCTGTTTGACGGTTTCCCGCGGACCATCCCGCAAGCCGAAGCGATGATCGCCGCCGGCGTGGACATCGACTACGTGGTGGAAATCGACGTGCCGGACGCCGCCATCGTCGAGCGCATGGCCGGTCGCCGCGTGCACTTGGCCTCGGGCCGCACTTACCATGTCACCTTCAATCCGCCGAAGACGGCCGGCAAGGACGACGTGACCGGCGAAGACCTGATCCAGCGCGACGACGACCAGGAAGAAACCGTGAAGAAGCGCCTGTCGGTTTACCACGAGCAAACCGCCGTGCTGGTGGGCTTCTACGGCAAGCTGGCCGAGAGCGGCAGCGCCAAGGCGCCGAAATACGTCAAGATCGACGGCACCCGCGCGGTGGAAACCGTCCGCGACGACGTGCTCAAGGCCTTGGGCGCCTGAGCGAAAGGCCGTAACGCAGGAAAAGGCGAGCCGGGTGGCTCGCCTTTTTTCTTGGCGGGCGGAAAAAAAGTGGCGGCGGCGCGGCGAGCGGAGGAAAATGGAACCGTTGGGGGCCGGAGCGGCTCCAATCCGTCTGCCATGACAAGCCGGGCGCGCGCCCGGCCAAGGAATAGAACATGTATCACGGGGAACGTTTCAACGGCTATTCCCATCTTGCCGGCACCGTGCTGGCGATAGCCGGATTGGTGGTGTTGGTGGTGGAAGCCGCCATGCAGGGAGATCCCTGGAAGATCGTCAGCTTCAGCCTGTACGGCGGCACGCTGGTAGGTCTGTATCTGGTTTCCACGCTGTATCACAGCTTCAAGGGCCGGGCCAAGGCCATTTTGCAGAAGTGCGATCATTCCGCCATTTATTTGCTGATCGCCGGCAGTTACACGCCGTTCGCGCTGGTCACTTTGCGCGGGGCCTGGGGCTGGACGTTGTTCGGCCTGAGCTGGGGCCTGGCGATTTTCGGCATCATCCAGGAATTGACGCTGGGCCGCCGCACCCGTTTGCTGTCGATGATTCTGTATGTGGTGATGGGCTGGCTGGTGGTGATCGCCATCGAACCCCTGATCGAAGCGTTGCCAAGCGGCGGCCTGTTCTGGCTGACGCTCGGCGGCCTGTTGTACAGCGTCGGCATTTACTGGTTTCTCAACGACGACAAGATTCGCCATGGACACGGCATCTGGCATTTGTTCGTGCTGGGCGGCAGCATTTGCCAGTATCTGTGCGTGCTGTTCTACGTCGCCTGACCTGAGCGACCACCGCTTTGAAAAACAAACCGCGCCTGGGAAGGCGCGGTTTGTTTTTGGGCGGACGGATTAGCGCGGCAGGCGTTGCTCGTCCACCAGCTTGCTGAGCGCCGCCACCACCAGCGGGTCGAACTGGGTGCCGGAGCGGCCGCGAATGTAATTCATCGTGTCCTCCATGCTCCATGGTTCCTTGTATGGCCGCTTGTTGAGCAGGGCATCGAACACGTCCACCACCGCCACGATGCGCGCCGAGAGCGGAATATCTTGGCCTTTGAGCTTGGCCGGATAGCCGTTGCCGTCGAAGTGCTCGTGATGGCCTCCGGCGATTTCCGAACCCAGCGACAGGTAGCTGGTGCCTTCCACCATGTGCGCGGCCTTGTCCAGGATTTGCGAGCCGATGGCGGCGTGCTGCTCCATGATGGCGCGTTCTTCCGGATCCAGCTTGCCGGGCTTGAGCAGGATGCTGTCCGGCGTCGCCACCTTGCCGATGTCGTGCAGGATGCTGGCCATGCCCACCATGTCCATGAATTCTCGGGTCATCAGATGCGGGTAGTGGTCCGCTTCCTGCATTTCCTGGGCGATGGCGTCGGTCAGACGTTGTACCCGCAGCACATGCTCGCCGGTGTCGGTATCGCGGAATTCGGCCAGATCCGCCAGCGCCATGACCGTAGCTTCCTGCGCGCTGCGCAGCTGGTGATAGAGATAGAGGTTGTCGTAGGCAGCCGAAATGCGCTGGCAGAATACGTCCAGCAGGTCGCACTCCACCGATTCCAGCGGCCATTGCGGCATGAAGTGGACGGCGAATTCGCGATGGTTGCGCGATGAGATGTACAGCACATCGTAGGGGTGCTGGTAAATGCTGCGTTTTTCGGCAAATACCCGGTTGATGGCGGCCAGCAATTCCGGTTGATCGCTCAGATCGCCTTTTTGCGCCAGATATTCGTAAGCGCCGGAAACCGCCAGGATTTCCAGCTCGGGCCGGCTGCCGTTATTGTGATCGTTGCGCACGCACAGGATCCCGTCTGTGCCGATGTCTAGCAGGGCGCTGATCTGGCGCAGCACGCCGGAGGCGAATTCGCGCAGCGAATGCAGCTGGTAGAGGTCGGAGGCGCTCTCCAGGATCTTGGCCAGACCCTGGCGATTCTTTTCCAGCGACACCATGTTCTCGTAGGCGCGCAGCGAGGAGATCGTGGTGGTGAACAGCTTTTGGGTGGTGAGTTCGGTTTTGGTCTTGTAGTCGTTGATGTCGTAGTTGAGGATGACCTCCTGCTCCGGCGCCTGGCCCGGCTGTCCGGTGCGCAGCACGATGCGCACGATCTGGTTCTGCATATCGTCGCGAATGCGCTTGACCACTTGCAATCCGGCGTCCTCGCTTTCCATCACCACGTCGAGCATGATCAGCGCCACGTCGGGGTGCGCCTGCATCATTTGGCAGGCTTCGGCCCCGTTGTAGGCGCTGATCAGCTCCAGCGGCCTTTCCTTGTAGCTGATGTCGCGCAGCGCGATGCGGGTTGCGGTGTGCACGTCTTTTTCATCGTCGACGATCAGTATTTTCCAGGGTTTGCGGAAATCGGAGGGGCGGCCCGTGGTTTGCGGAACGTCGTCGTCGAGCAGCCAGTTGTCGTCGTCCGGGGACTGGGGGGCGTTGCTCATTCCACATTCTCCTTATGCAGGGGGATCGGGGCGGTGCAGGGCAGGGTCAGCGTGAAGCTGGTGCCGGCGCCCAGCTGGCTGTGCACTTCAATGTTGCCGCCCAGTCGTTGCTTGACGATGTTGTACGCGATATTGAGGCCCAGGCCGCTGCCGCCGCTGCCGCGCTTGGTGGTGAAGAAGGGGTCGAAGATGCGGCCGAGGTTTTCCGGGGCGATGCCATGGCCGGTGTCGGAGACCACAAGCTGCACGTGCTGGCGGCTGTCCCGTTCGGCCTGGATGGTGATGGCGCCGCTTGCGCTGCCGCCGTCAAAGCCGTGCACCAGGGCATTGACCACCAGATTGGTCAGCACCTGGGCGAAGGCGCCGGGGTAGCTGTCCAGCAGGATGTCTTCCTCGCACTGGATGTCGATGGTGACGTTGGTGTGCTTGAAGCGCGGCTTGAGGCTGGTGATGACCTCGTTCAGATAGTCGTGCAGATGGAAGCTGCGCCGCGCCTCGCTGGTCTGGTCCACCGCCACCTGCTTGAAGCTGTGGATGAGATTGGCGGCGCGCTCCGAGTTGGCCAGAATCAGGTCGCAACACTCCTTGGCGGTTTCCAGATAGCTCTGGAAGTCGCTTTTCTTGATGTTGCCTTCCTCCAGCTTGCCGGTGATGTGGGAGGTGGCGGTGCCAAGGTGGGAGGCCGCGGTCAGGGTCACGCCGACGGGGGTGTTGATCTCGTGGGCCACGCCGGCGACCAGGCTGCCGAGCGAGGCCATTTTTTCGGCTTCCACCAAGGTTTCCTGCGTGGCCATCAGTTGCAGGTAAGCCTGCTGGGCTTTTTCTTTTTCTTCGCGGGCGACCGCTTCGGCCGCGGTGCGCTTGGCCAGGTCGGCCGCGGTGCGGGCCACGATGCGGTTGAAACCGTTGACGATGCCGCCGATCTCGTCGTCGGACAGGTGGGTGATCTGCGCGCCGCTGGCGTCCGGCGCGCGGATGGCGGTATTCAGCGCCTGCTGCAGCTTGGCCAGCGGCAGGAACAGGAAGCGGCTGAGGTTGAAGGACATGATCACGAAAATCAGGCCGTCCAGCAGCAGAATCTGCGCGATGATGCCGATCAGATGTTCTTGCTCCCGCTGCATCAGCGCGTCGCGGGACAGGAAAACCGTGGCGGTGCCCAGATGTTCCTTGCCCTGATAGATGATGGGGATGTTCAGGGTATCGTCGGTTTTGGGATGCTCGCTCGGCAGCATGTCGCGCATTTCGCCGTTGCTGCCGCGGGTGCGGCCCAAGTTGAGCCCGGATTCGCCCTTGACGTTGATGGCGATGATGGAAGGCCAGCTCAGTTCGCTGTCCAGCGCCAGACGGACGTTCTCGTCGTCCAGCTGCCAGATGCCGTGGGGCAGCGACATGGACAGACGGGCCTGCACCGCCGCGCGCTGCGTCAGGTAGTCGGCCTGCGAGAGTTTGTGGTCATGCAGGTAGGAGTACAGACCGGTACTCCCCAGGATGACGGTGATCCACGCCATCAGCCAGAGCATTAACCTGGTTTTGATACTTTTCATGGCGCCTGTTTAATCGTGCCCCCAAAGTTCATCCTAGGCAGTCCGGACGGCTTTTCCAAACTGGAATCGCTCAGCCGGAGCGCGGACAGGCGGTTTGATCGCGGCTGGCCGCCGTTTTTTTCAGCGGGATTTTTTGCAGCAGCAGGCCGCCCAGAATCAGCCCCAGGCCCAGCAGGGTGGACGGCAGGATCGCTTCGCCCACCAGAAAGTGGATCAGCAGCAGCGAAAGCAGCGGGGAGAGAAAGATCAGGTTGGCGATGCTGGCGGTGCTGCGGGTGCGTTTCATGGCCGACAGCCACAGCACGAAGGTGAAGCCCATCTCGAAAGCGCCGACGTAAGCCGCGCCGGCCAGGCCTTGCCAGGACACCGCGCCCAGTTCGCCCTGCCACAGGCACCAGGCGAAGATCAGCGGCAGCGACAGCGTGAAGTTGAGGGTGAGGCCGATCACCGCGTCGCGGCTGTCGCGGGTATTGAGTATCCAGTAAGCCGCCCAGAGCAGGGTGGACGACAGGGCCAGGAGCACGCCTTGCTGGTTGGAGAAATGCAGGGCCAGCAGCTCGCCGCGGGTGCCGATCACCAGCACCCCCAGATAGCAGATCAGCGCGGCGAGGGCGTCACGGGGCCTGAGCTTCTGCTTGAGCAGCGGCACCGCCAGCAGCGTCATGGTCAGCGCCCAGGTGTAGTTGATGGCTTGCGCCTCCTGCGCCGGCAGCAGGGCGTAAGCCTTGAACAACACCAGATAATAGGCGAAAGGGTTGATCGCGCCGAACAGCAGGGAAGACAGCCAGTGGCGGCGCAACGTGGGCAAGAGCTCGCCTAGGCGGCCTTGCCAGGCCAGGATGGACAGCAGGCTGAGCAGCGAGGCTAGGCTGGCGTAGAGCACCAGTTGGGACGGCGACAAATGCGCCAGGCTGAGCTTGAACGCGCTGGCGACGGTGGACCAGGCGAGGACGGCCAGAAGACCGTAGGCGTAGGCTTGCTGCTGCTGGGTCACGACGGATTCCTTGCGGTGGGGTCGATTGATGTTAACCGCAAAGCCCCGTCATGACCATCGCATCGCCGTCGCCGGCGGCCGGCGCTTCAATCCGCCGGCCGTAGTTGCTGTTCCCGCAATAAACGATTCAGCACCAGGCTGCTGCGCCAGGCGGTGTCCGAGGCGGCCAGACCGATCGGGCCGCCGGTTTCCAGCTGGTATTCGTCGCCGGCCATTCCGTGCAGATATACGGCCAGGCTGCTGGCGTCGAAAGCGTCCAGACCCTGCGCCAGCAAGGCGGCGATCAGGCCGGTGAGCACGTCGCCCTGGCCCGCGCTGGCCAGCTCCGGGCCGCCGGTGGTGTTCAGCCGGTAATAGCCGTCGGGGCGCACCGTCAGGCTGCCCGCGCCCTTGAGCACCACCACGCTGTGGTATTGCACCGCCAGCCTGCGGGCGTGCAGCAGACGGTTGCGCTGCACCTCGGCGACGCCGATGCCCAGCAGCCTGGCCGCCTCGGCCGGATGAGGCGTGAGGATGGCGGGATGTTCGCGCCGCGCCAGCGCGGCCTTGGCCGCCGGGGAGACGGCCAGCAGATTGAGGGCGTCGGCGTCCAGCACCAGCGGTTGCGCTTGCGCGGCCAGCTCTTCCACCAGCCGGGCGGCCAGCTCCTGCTGGCCAAGGCCGGGTCCGAGGGCGACGACGTCCGCGGGCGGCAGCTGGGTGATGGCGTCCAGCGCCCGGATCATCAGCTCCGGCGCCACCGGGTCTACCGGCAGCCTGTCGTCCAGCGGGCAGACGTAAACCTTGCCCGCGCCGTTGGCCAGCGCGCTGCGGCCGGCCAGCAAGGCAGCGCCCAGCATGCCGGGCGCGCCGCCGATGACGGATACCGTGCCGAAGCTGCCCTTGTGGCTGTCCAGCGGCCTGGCCAGCGGGCCGACATCCGGCTCGCTCAGTTCGCCCTCGGCGGGCGGCACCAGGGCGGGCGGGCAGTCCAGCGCGGCCAGCTCCACCTTGCCGGAGAGATCCGCGCCCCGGCCGCAAAACAGGCCGGGCTTGTGGCACAGAAAGGTAAGGGTGTGGCTGGCGCAGATGGCGGTCTCGCCGGCCGAGCCGGAGTAGGCGTCCACGCCGCTTGGGCAGTCCAGCGCCAGAATCGGGCAGTGCAGCAGATTGATGCGCTCGATCAGCGAGGCCCACTCGCTATCGATCTCCCGGTTCAGGCCGACGCCGAACAGGCCGTCGATCACCAGCGCCGGCGCGGCATAATCGCGGGGCAGGTCGAACAGGGCGACGCAGCCGTCGCTCTCCAGCTGTTGCAGGGCCGCAGCCGTAGCCGGGCTGGTGGGTTGCGTCGGCACCAGGATGTCCACCGCGAAGCGTCGCTGCAGCAGCTCCTGCGCGGCGTACAGCGCGTCGCCGCCATTGTTGCCGGGGCCGGCGCAAACCAGCAGCCGGGACCCGGGCGGCAGATGATGGCTGACCCAGTCGGCCGTGGCCATGGCGGCGCGCTGCATCAGGTTGTAGCCGGCGGCCTGCGCGCGCTGCTCCAGCACGCGCAGCGATTCCAGGCTGAGAATGCGGTTCTCGCTCATCTATTCCTCCTGCGAGGCGCCCCAACGCGGCATCAGCGCGTTGTCCACGCCCAGTTGATCCAGAATGCGGGCGACGACGAAGTCCACCATGTCGTCCACGGTCTCGGGATGAGTATAGAAGCCCGGCGAGGGGGGCAGGATCGAGACGCCCAGCCGCGCCAGCTTCAGCATGTTTTCCAGATGGATGGCCGACAGCGGCGTTTCGCGCGGCACCAGCACCAGCTTGCGCTGTTCCTTGATGCAGACGTCGGCGGCGCGTTCGATCAGGTTGTCGCTCATGCCGTGGGCGATGGCGGCCAGCGTGCCCATCGAACACGGGCACACCACCATGGCGTCGGGCGGATTGGAGCCGGAGGCGGGCGGCGCGAACCATTCCTCGCGGCCGTAGACCTGCAGCAGGTCCGGGTCGGCATTAAAGCGCCGCAGCAGCCAGTCGCGGGTTTCCGCCGGCCGGGAGGGCAGCGTCAGGTTCATCTCCTGTTTGGCGACGATTTGCGCCGCTTGCGAGTACAGCACCCAGACCCGGACGCCAGCTTGCAGCAGCGCTTCGATCAGCCGCAAGCCGTAGGGCAGGCCGGACGCGCCGGTCAGGGCGACGGTGACGGTGTTAACGCGGGACATCGGTGTTCTCCAGTAGGCGGGCGGCGATCAGGCCGTTGACCGTGCCGGTGGCGACGGCGGCCAGGGCGAAGGCCGGCGCGAAGTACAGAATATTGTCGGATGGGATCAACCACAGCCGCGCCAGCAGCAGCTGGCCGGCGATATGGCAGGCGGCGGCGATCAGGCTCTGGCTGACCGGGCCGAAGCCGCGCGCCGGCAGCAGGCGGGCGAAGGCCAGGCCGATCAGGCTGGCGGCGGCGCCGGCCAGGCTGAGAAAGAAGCCCGGCGTCAGCAGGCTGCCCAGCAGCAGGCCCGCGCCCAGCACCCGCAAGGCGCTGACCCAGGCGACGGCGCGCCAGCCCAGGGTGTTGAGCGCGATCAGGGTGACGATGTTGGCGAGGCCAGGCTTGATGCCGGGCAGCGGCGAGGGCAGGCTGGCGTCCAGCAGGGCCAGCACGATGGCCAGCGCCGCCAGGCGGGCGATGCGCTGGTCGTCGGCGTCGGCGCGCAGCAGCAGGCGGTCAGAAGCTGAGGCTGTCATAGTCTTGCCGGCGGCCGGACAGTTCGATGCTGATCAGATTGGGCAGGCAGATCGCCACCTGGCCGGCCTGGGACAGCCAGCCCTGCCGCACGCAGTATTGACGCGGGCTCGGGTCGCGGCGGATGCGCGCCTGGCCGGCGCGAACTTCCACCTCGGTGACGCCAAGCGGGCCGGGCACGGCGATCAGCTGATCGTGCCTCAGGCTGGCTTCGAGGAACAGTTTGCCGTTGCTGCGGATCTTGACGGTTTGCGCGCCGTCTTGCGTCCAGAAATGGCCGGCCAGCCAGCCGCAGGCCAGCAGGCTGGCGAGCAGCGACAACCAGTCGCCGGGGCGCATCCAGGCGCGCATGCCCGCAACCGGACGGCGCAGTCCGGCCGGCATGGCTACTGGCGATACAGCTGGCGATGGCGCACCAGCACTTGCCACTCGGGGAAGGCGCGCGCCAGCCGCTCGGTGATGTAGACCGAGCGATGCTGGCCGCCGGTGCAGCCCACCGCCACGGTCAGATAACTGCGGTTTTCCTTGCTGAAACAGGGCAGCCACTTGGTGATCATCGCCTGGATGTCGGCGGTCATCGCGGCGACGGCCGGCTTGTCCTGGAAGAAGTCGATGATGGGCTGGTCGCGGCCGGTGAACGGGCGCAGCGCGTGGTCGTAGTAAGGGTTGGGCAGGCAGCGCACGTCGAACATGAAGTCGGCGTTTTGCGGCACGCCGTGCTTGAAGCCGAAAGATTCGAAAATCAGCGTCAGGCGGCTGCTGTCGGCGTCCACCAGTTCGCGCACCCAGCTGCGCAGCGAGTTGGCCGACAATTCGCTGGTGTCGAGCCGGATGCCCAGTTCCTGGATGTCGGCCAGCATCTCCTGTTCTAGGCGGATGCCTTCTTCGACGGTGACGCCGGAGCCGGACAGCGGGTGGCGGCGGCGGGTTTCCGAGAAGCGCTTGACCAGCGTCTCGTTGCGCGCCTCAAGGAACAGCAGACGCACGTCCACGCTGCGTTGCTGCAGCTTTTCCAGCTCTTTGGGCAGCGCGCCCAGCGACGGCGCGGAGCGGGTGTCCACGCTGATGGCGATGTCCTCGTAGCCGAAGTCGGCGTACAGCGACATCGCCTCGGGCAACATGGTGGCGGGGAGGTTGTCGACGCAGTAAAAACCGGCGTCTTCCAGTGCCCGCAGGGCAACCGACTTGCCCGAACCGGACAGGCCGCTAATCAATATCAGGCGCATTTTCCTGGTCCCTGAGGAAGTTGGTGTGGCGTTCGATGAATTCGCGGGTGCTGTCGATGCCGCGCAGTTGCAGGATGTAATTGCGGACCGCGGCTTCCACCAGCACGGCCAGGTTGCGGCCGGCGGCGACCGGCAGCACCACCTTGCGCACGGTGACGCCGATGATGTCCTGGGTTTCCGACTGGATATTGAGCCGGTCCAGCGCCTGCATCGCCTGATCGTTGGCCTTGACCAGATGGATGATCAGCTTGAGCACCTTTTTCGGCCGCACCGCGGTTTCGCCGAAGATGGTGCGGATGTTGAGGATGCCGAGGCCGCGCACTTCCAGGAAGTCGCGCAGCAGCGGCGGGCAGCGGCCTTCCAGCGTGTCCGGGCCGATGCGGTACAGCTCCACCGCGTCGTCGGCCACCATGCCGTGGCCGCGCGAGATCAATTCCAGCGCCAGCTCGCTCTTGCCCATGGCCGAGTCGCCCATGATCAGCACGCCGATCTCGAACACGTCCAGAAACACCCCGTGCAGCACGGTGGACACCGCCAGCGCGCGCGCGAGGTAAATGCGCAGCACGTCCATCAGGTAGGGGCTTTCCAGCGTGCTGCTCATCAGCGGGACGTTGTGGCTGTGGCAGTAGTCGCGCAGCAGGCGCGGCACCGGCTGGCCGTTGGCCACCATCACCACCGACATGGTCTTGTGGAACAGCTGGTCCAGCGCGGTCTTGGCGGCCGACTGCTCCAGCTTGTTCAGGTATTCGACTTCGGCCAGGCCCAGCACCTGCACCCGGTTGGGGTGGATGAAGTTGAGGTGGCCGACCAGGGCCAGCGTCGGGCGCTGCTCGTCGTTGCCGATCACGTTGTCGGCGCCGCCGGTGCCGGCCACCCAGGAGAGGTTCAGCTTCTGCTGGTTTTCCTGATACAGCCGGCGTACGGTAATGCTAGGCATTGGGTGTCCACTCGCATAGCAGCTGATAAAGCTGGTCGCGCTGGCCGATGGCCAGCATCTGTTCGCGGATCTGGCGGCTGGAGAACAGCTGCGCCAGTTCCGAGAGCACCTGCAGATGCAGATCGGTGGCGTGTTCCGGCACCAGGAGCACGAACAGGCATTGCACCGGCTTGCCGTCCGGCGCGTCAAAGGGAATCGGCGCTTTGAGGCGGATGAAGACGCCGGTGGCTTCCTTCAGCCCGCGGGCGCGGCCGTGGGGAATGGCGACCCCTTGTCCCAGCCCGGTGGAGCCGAGTTTCTCCCGGCTGAACAGGCTGTCGAAGATTTCGCTGCGGGCGATGCCGCGGGTGTTTTCCACCAGGAGACCTACCTGCTCGAAGACCCGCTTCTTGCTGGAAACGTCCAGATCCAGCAGTACGTGGTCCGGCGTCAGGATTTTGCCGATGAGGTTCATATTTTGGATATCGGTGTGCCGCTTAGATAAACCAAGCAATTCTACGTTGCCTTGATAGTACTGAAAACCGTGCCGCGCAAAGAAAAACGGGAACCTGTCGGCTCCCGTCTTTCTCGTCAGGCGATTACAGCGATGCCTGGGAGATTTCGCCCGAGCTGACCGCGCGGTGCTCGGACAGCTTTTCCTTGTGCTTGAGCACCTGGCGATCCAGCTTGTCCATCATCAGGTCGATGGCGGCGTACATGTCGGATTCGGTCGCTTCGACGTGGATGTCCTTGCCGGACAGGTGAACGTTCACTTCGGCTTTCTGAACCAGCTTGTCTACCGACAAGGTCACGGAGATGTCGATCACGTGATCGACATGGCGGGTAATGCGCTCCAGTTTGCTTTCAACGTACTCGCGCAGCGACGGGGTGACTTCGAGGTGCAGACCAGTAACTTTGAGGTTCATACCCTAGCTCCTTCTGGTGATGGCTGCCCGGTCGGGTAGGCCAGGCGGCTTGATTCTGTACAGGCTTCAAAGCGTCTTGCGCAAACTCACTGCGGGAATCTGCATGGCTTCACGATACTTGGCTACCGTGCGTCTGGCAACCTGTATGCCCAAATTGCCAAGCGCTTCGGCCAAAGCGCTGTCCGACAGGGGCTTGGCGGGGTTTTCCGCCTCGATCAGGCTGCGGATGCGCGCCTTGATGGCCGTGGCCGAACATTCCGCGCCGCTATCGGTTTCCAGCGAGCTGCCGAAGAAATACTTGAGTTCGAACAAGCCGCGCGGGCATTGCAGGTATTTCTGGCTGGTGGAGCGCGATACGGTGGATTCGTGCAGACCCAGCTCCTCCGCGATGTCGCGCAGGATCAGCGGTCGCATGGCCACTTCTCCCTGTTCAAAGAACATTTGCTGCCGTTCAACGATAGATTCCGCCACTTTCAGGATAGTGTCAAATCGCTGCTGGATGTTCTTGACCAGCCAGCGCGCTTCCTGCAGGCGGGCCGGCATTTCTCCGCCCTGGCCGCGGTTTTCGGCCAGCATCCGCTCGTAGAGCTGGTTGACGCGCAGCCGCGGCATGGCCGAGCGGTTGAGTTCGGCCACCCAGCGGCCCTTGCGCTTGCGCACGCTGATGTCGGGGATGATGTAGTGGACTTCGCCCTCGCCGAAGCCCGCGGCCGGGTGCGGGTTGAGGCGGGCGATCAGCGCCTGCGCCTGGCGCAGTTCGCCGTCGTCGCAGTCCAGCTGGCGTTTGAGGCGGGTGTAGTCGCGGCTGCCCAGCAGCGCCAGGTGTTCGGCGGCGATGGCCAGCGCCAGCGCGTGGCCCGGCTCCGCGGCCGGCAGGCGGCGCAGCTGCAAGGTCAGCGACTCGGCCAGCGAGCGCGCGCCGACGCCCGGCGGGTCGAATTGCTGCAGCAGGCGCAGGCCGAAGGCCAGCTCGTCGCTGTCCAGCTGCAGTTCCAGCGGCAGGTGGCTGGCCAGCTCGTCCAGGCCGGTGGGCAGATAGCCGTCCTCGTCCAGTTCCTCGATCAGCAGCCGCACCACGGCCTGGTCGCGCGCGGGCAGGGCGATTTCGCCCAGTTGGGACAGCAGGTGCTCGCGCAGGCTGACCGGGCAGGGCACGTTGAGCGCGGGGTCGAAGTCGTCGTCGCCGTCGTGGCGGCGGCTGCCGCTGCCCCAGTCGAGCAGTTCGCCGCTGTCGGGGCCGTCGCGCTCGTCGCCGTCCCGGCTCTCGCCGGGGCTGGCGGCTTCCGGGGCGGCGTCGGGCGCGTCTTCGCCCGGCCGCTCGTCGTCGCCGCGCTCCAGCAGCGGGTTGTCCAGCAGGAAACGCTCCACTTCCGCCTGCAGGTCCAGCGTGGACAGTTGCAGCAGCTTGATCGATTGCTGCAGCTGCGGCGTCAGCGTCAGCTGCTGGGAAACCTTGAGCTGGAGGCTTTGCTTCATCGTTACAGGTGGAAGTGCTCGCCGAGGTAGACCTCGCGCACTTTTTCGTTGTTGACCAGTTCTTCCGGCTGGCCGGACGCCAGCACCGAGCCGTCGCTGATGATGTAGGCGCGATCGCAGATGCGCAGCGTCTCGCGCACGTTGTGGTCGGTGATCAGGACGCCGATGCCGCGCTCCTTGAGGAAGGAGATGATCTTCTGGATGTCGATCACCGCGATCGGGTCGACGCCGGCGAACGGCTCGTCCAGCAGGATGAAGCGGGGGCGGGTGGCCAGCACCCGGGCGATTTCCACCCGGCGGCGCTCGCCGCCGGACAGCGACAAGGCGTTGCTTTCGCGCAGGTGGGCGATGTTCAGATCGTCCAGCAGCAGGTCGAGCTCGGTTTCCAGCGCCTTGCCCTTGACGCCGGAGATTTCCAGGATGGCGG
Organism: Xenophilus sp. AP218F; assembly: GCA_002213445.1. Taxonomy (GTDB): domain Bacteria; phylum Pseudomonadota; class Gammaproteobacteria; order Burkholderiales; family Chromobacteriaceae; genus Chromobacterium. The sequence goes on from NJIE01000032.1 coordinate 14,918, forward strand.
TGATGTTCTCTTCCACCGTCATGCGGCGGAAGATGGACGCCTCCTGCGGCAAGTAGCCGAGGCCCAGGCGCGCGCGCTGGTGGATGGGGTAATGGGTGATGGCGTCGCCGTCCAGCGTGATTTCGCCGTCGTCCGCGCCGATCAGGCCGACGATCATGTAGAAGCTGGTGGTCTTGCCGGCGCCGTTGGGGCCGAGCAGGCCGACCACCTCGCCGCTCTGGATGGACAGCGATACGTCCTTGACCACGGTGCGTTTCTTGAAGCGCTTTTTCAGGCGCTCGACCTTGAGGGTGCTGACGGCGGTCATGGCTTGGCGGCTCCGCTGGCGGGCTTGGCTGCGGGCTGCGAGGCGTTGTTCTTGGGCTGCAGGATCACCGTGGTGCGGCCGCGGTTGGGAGTGTTGGCCCCGCCGCCGGTCACCTGGTAGGTCTCGTTCTCGGTGTTGTAGGTGATGACGTTGCCGATGACGAGGTCGCCGTTGCGCTTGACGCGGGCGTTGCCGGTCAGCACCGCCAGATGTTTGGCGCTGTCGTAATCCAGGCGGCTGGACTGGCCTTCCACCCACTCGTTCTTGCCGTCCATTTTCTGGCGGAAGGTGACGATGCGGCCGGTGGCGACCATGGTCTGGTTGCCCTGTTTGTCCTGGGTGGCGACCACCTTGTCGGCGTTGAGGCGCAGCGTGCCCTGGATGACCACGACGTTGCCTTCGCAGGTGGAGACGCCTTTGATCTGATCCATGGTGCAGCCGTTGTCGCTGGTGATTTCAATCGGCTTGTTGCGGTCGGCGGCTTCGGCGTGGACGAGGCCGGCCGCGGCCAGCAGCAAGACGCCGGCGAGTGCGGAGAGTTTATTTTGCATAGACGATCTTGGAAGTGGACAGCAGGTTGAGCAGCCCCAACTGTTGCTGGTAAATGAAACCGATGGAGTTGGCTACCGAGTTGCCATGATAGATGACGGACGGCGCTTTCGAACTGGCGATGTTCTTGGCGGCGTCGACGTGCATGGCGCTGGTGTACAGCCGCGTTTCGGGCTGGGCGCTGTCGGCGGGTTTGATCAGCAGGACTTTCTTGTCGTAGAAAGCTTGCTGGGTCTTGTTGTTGTAGCGCCCGGAATCGCCGATCACCCGGTATTGCAAGACGCCGGCCTGGTACTGGTACAGGTCGGGCTTCTCGAAATAGGCGTCGGGTTTGCCCGGGTATTGCCACATGCGGGTGGCGATCAGCCGGTCCAGCAGTTTGCCTTGCGCGTCGAAGCGGGTGGCGGTGAGGTGCTCGGCCACGTATTCGGGCTTGTCCGGGTCGAGGTCGCGCTTGTGGGTGTCCCAGCGCGAAATCTGATCGAGCCACAGGGTAAGCAGCGCGGTGAGCCCGACGAGCAAGACCGGAAACAGGCGATGCGAGCGGAGAATGCGGATCATGCCAGGTACCTGGCCACCACGGCGTCAAAGGTGCCTTGCGCCTGCATGATCAGTTCCACCAGTTCGCGCACCGCGCCCTGGCCGCCGGAATTGCCGGTGACGTAGTGGCAGTGTTGGCGCACCTGCGGCGGGGCGGCCGGCACGGCTACCGCCAGGCCGACGCGGGTAAGCACCGGCAGGTCGATCAGGTCGTCGCCGATGAAGGCGCATTCGGCAGCGGTGACGCCGGCCTTGGCCAGCAGGTCGGCCAGCGCCTCCTGCTTGTTGCTGACGCCGCCGTAGTAGTAGTCGATCCTCAGCGCGCGGGCGCGATGCTCGACACAGGCGTCGGCGCGGCCGGAGATGATGGCCAGCTTGACGCCGGTGGATTGCAGCAGGCGCAGGCCGAGGCCGTCCTGGACGTAGAACGACTTGCTTTCTTCGCCCTGGGCGTTGTAGTAGAGACGGCCGTCGGTCAATACGCCGTCCACGTCCATGATCAGCAGCTTGACCGCGCGGGCCTGCTCGGAAATCGTACGCATAGTTATCCTTGAATGCCGCCGTGGCGTCAGATCACGCCCGCGCGCAGCAGGTCGTGCATGTGCAGGGCGCCGCAAAGCTTGCCCTCGGCGTCGACCACCAGCAAGCTGGTGATCTGGTTCTGTTTCATCAGGTAGCCGGCCTCCGCCGCCAGCTTGTGCTCCGGGATGGTGCGCGGCGACGGGCTCATCACCTGATCGATGGTCAGATCATAGAAGTTTTCGCTGCGCTCCAGCGTGCGGCGCAAGTCGCCGTCGGTATAGATGCCGCGCAGGCTGCCGTCGTGGTCGCTGACGATGACGATGCCCAGACGCTTTTGCGACATCTGCAGCAGCGCGTCCTTGAGCGCCGTGCCGGGGGGCACCACCGGCAGGTCTGCGCCGCTGTGCATCACGTCGCGCACGTGCACCAGCAAGCGCCGGCCCAGGCTGCCGCCGGGGTGGGAGAGGGCGAAATCGCCCTGGCCGAAACCGCGCGCTTCCATCAGCGTCACCGCCAGCGCGTCGCCCAGCGCCATTTGCACCGTGGTGCTGGTGGTGGGGGCGAGGCCCAGCGGGCAGGCTTCCTTTTCCACGCTGGAGTCGAGCAGGATGTCGGCTTCGCGCGCCAGGGTGGAGCCCTCGCGTCCGGTCATGGCGATCAGCTTGACGCCCTTGAGCTTGAGCGCCGGCAGCAAGGCCAGCACTTCGCCGGATTCGCCGGAATTGGAAATGGCGATGACCACGTCGTCGCTGGTGATCATGCCCAGGTCGCCGTGGGCCGCCTCCGCCGGGTGGACGAAAAACGCCGGAGTGCCGGTGCTGGCCAGCGTGGCGGCGATCTTGCGGCCGACGTGGCCGGACTTGCCCATGCCGCTGACGATGGTGCGCCCGCGGCAAGCCAGCATAGCGTCTACCGCGGCGAGGAATTCGCCGTTGAGCCGGTTGGACAGGTTGTGCAGGGCGGAGGCTTCGGTCTGCAAGACTTCGCGCGCCAGCGCGAGGCGATGGGAGGAGGCTGTTTTTTCCATAAGGCAAAAGTATATCAAAGGTTATAATCGATTGACGCCTAAAGCTGGTGCATCTTTTGCTTGGGCGTTACATTTTCCCCGCATTTTCCCGCAACCCCCTGTTGGAGAACTCGTAGTTAATGCATTCATTGGCCCCCATTGTTCTGGTTTTGCTGGCTGCCGTGTTGTCGGTGACCCTGTGTCGCAGCCTGAAAGTGCCCCCCATGCTCGGCTATCTGGTGGTGGGTTTCCTGGCGGGGCCGGGGGTGATGAGCTTGATTCCCGAGGGGGAGGAAACCGCGTTTCTGGGCGAAATCGGCATCGTGTTCATGATGTTTTCCATCGGCCTGGAGTTCTCCCTGCCCAAGCTCAAGGCGATGCGCCAGCTAGTGTTCGGCGTGGGCTTCTCGCAGGTGGCCCTGTCCATGCTGGCGGTGGTGGCGGCCATCGGCTATCTGTCCGGCAGCGCCCTGACCGGCTTCGCCATCGGCGGCGCGCTGGCGATGTCGTCCACCGCCATCGTCAGCAAGCTGTTGACCGAGCGCCTGGAGCTGAACCTGCCGCACGGCCAGCTGGCCATCGGCGTTCTGCTGTTCCAGGACATCGCCGTGGTGCCTTTGCTGATCCTGTTGCCGGCTTTCGCCGGCGGCAGCGAGACGTTGTGGCTGGATCTGGGGCTGGCCGGGGTCAAGGTGGTGGTGGTGCTGGCGCTGTTGTTGTTTTTCGGCCAGCGCCTGGTGCGGCCGTGGTTCCATCTGGTGGCGCGGCAGCGTTCCGGCGAGCTGTTCATGATCAATGTGCTGCTGGTGACGCTGGGCGTCTCCTGGCTGACCCAGCTCTCCGGCCTGAGTCTGGCGCTGGGCGCTTTCGTCGCCGGCATGCTGCTCTCGGAGACCGAATACCGCTATCAGGTGGAGGAGGACATCAAGCCTTTCCGCGACATCCTGCTGGGCTTCTTCTTCATCACCATCGGCATGAAGCTGGAGCTGTCGGTGCTGTACGAGCGCTGGGGCGAGGTGCTGCTGATGCTGGGCTTGCTGCTGCCGCTCAAGCTGCTGATCGTGTTTGGCCTGGGGCGCGCCTTCGGCCACAAGTCCAATGACGCGATGCGCGCCGCGCTGGCGCTGGCGCAGGGCGGCGAGTTCGGTTTCGTGCTGCTGGCGCTGTCCTTGTCGCTGGGGCTGATTCCGGTGGCCACCGCCCAGGCCGCCATCGCCGCCATTTTGCTGTCCATGCTGCTGGCGCCGTTCCTGATCATGCACGGCGACAAGATCACCCGCCGCCTGGTTCGCCAGGACTGGATGCTGCAGTCGCTGGATCTGCACCAGATGCTGGTGGCCGGCATGAGCAAGAGCGAGCACGTGCTGATTTGCGGCTACGGCCGCAGCGGCCAGGCGCTGGCGCGGCTGCTGGAAGCGGAAAACATCAATATGTTCGCGCTGGACATGGACCCGGAGAGGGTGCGCGAAGCCGGCGAAGCCGGCGACCCGGTGGTGTTCGGGGATGCTGGCAAGAAAGAGGTGCTGATCGCCGCCGGCCTGATGCGGGCCAAGGTGGTGGTGGTGACGTTCGCCGATACCCACGCGGCCTTGCGGATTCTGAACGCGGTGCGCGAGGCCCGGCCCGAGCTGCCGGTGATCGTGCGCACCATCGACGACAGCGAAATGGACGCGCTGCGCCAGGCGGGCGCCGACGAAGTGGTGGCCGAGGTGATGGAGGGCAGCCTGATGCTGGCCTCGCAGGCGCTGATGGAAGCCGGCGTGCCGCCCAGCCGCGTGCTGCGACGCATCCGCGCGGTGCGCGAGGAGCGCTACGATATGTTCCGCGGCTTTTTCCGCGGCGCGAGCGACGATGGCGAAAGTCTGGACGAGACGCTGGTGCCGCGCCTGTTCAGCGTGCAGGCCTGCGGCGGCGCGGCCGCGGTCGGGCTTACGCTTGGCCAGTTGCGGCTGGAGGAAGCCGGGGTGGAGCTCAAGGCGATTCGCCGCCAGCGGGTACGGCGCACCGACTTCGACGGCGATTTCCAGATTCAGGCCGACGACGTGCTGGTGCTGCTGGGCACGCCCGAACAGCTGGCCCACGCCGAAGCCATGATTCTGCAAGGCGAGGACTGAGCCTGTCGCGCCAAAAGCAAAAGCCCGGCCGCGTGAGCGGTCGGGCTTTTTTCCTTGCTGCGCTTGTCAGGGCAGGATGGTGGTGATCTGTTTTTTCAGCTGCTGCTTCAGTGCCTGCTGCTTCTCGCCCTCGGTCTTCTTGCCCTTCACCATGGCGTTGAAGTCCAGCGCGTACACCGGAGCGTTGAGCGGGCCGGTGATCTTCAGCGGCACGTTGACGCCCTTGAGGCGGGCGAAGGCCTGCGGGTTGGCCTGCACGTCCATGGTGTAGTCGACGATGCTTTGCTTGAGGTCGATCTTGCCGTTGCCGCTGACGTTGATCAGGTCGGAAGCCAGCTTCAGGTCCTGGTTGCGGGCGATGCCCTTGTCCAGCCTGAAGCTGGACGCCAGGCTGGAGAAGGTGGTTTTCTGGTCGTTCTGGCTGGTGGTGTTCCACTCTTTCAGTTCGGCCGGCAGGTTTTTCAGCGCCGCCACCAGGTCGATGCCGGTCAGCGCGCCGTGGTTCAGGCTCATCTGCGCCTCGCCGCTCAGGGTGTCGCGCAATTGGGCGAAGGATTTGCCGTCGGCGCTGATGTCGATCTTGCCGCTGCCCTTGCCGTCCAGCCGGCTGAAGTTGAGCAGGTCGACCAGCAACGGGCGGATGCTCATGCCCTGCAGCGTCTGCTTGACTTGCAGGTGCGGCACCTCGTTGCGGGTGAGGGTGGCGTCGCCTTGCAGCCGGCCTTCGTAGATGTCGGCTGACATCTGGTCCAGCTCCAGCTCGCGCGGATTGATGCGCACATTGCTGTTGATGTTGTTGATGCGGAAGCGGCCCATGGCCAGCTCGCCTATCGACACCTTGCCGTTCAGGTCGAAGAAGTCCAGCCAGTCCAGCGGAATGTCCTTGGTGTTCTGGAAGATGGCTACCGGGTCGCCCTGGTTTTCCGGCAGGTAGCGGTTCAGATCGAGTTTGGCCAGCGACACTGTCGCCTCGTGGCGCGGCTTGATCAGGCCGTACTGGCTGACGGACACCGCCAGCGGCGAGCCATCCAGCTTGCCGCCGACGCGCAGGTTGAAGCGCGGCTCGTCCAGATCGCCGTCCAGTTCGCCGTCCATGCTGGCCAGCAGCTGGCCGCGGGGAAGCGCCGGGGTGGCGATGGTGGTGGTCAGCAGCAGCGGCTGCATGCGCAAGGCGCTCATTCCGGCCAGCGAGAGCGGCGAGTTGAGCTTGACGTTGATCTTGGTGGTGCCGGCTTGCCAGTTGAAATCGCCGTTGAGCTGGTCGGCGTAGAGGCCGGCGTCGGTCAGCTTGAGGTTGTCCAGCGCCGCCTGCAGGTGGTACTGGCTGCGGGCGTAGTTGAGTCTGGCGCTGAGCGTGCCCGAAGGCATGGTCAGTTCGTTCAGGCTGGCGTTGATCTGCGGCAGGGTGAGCTTGACCTCGCTGCTGGGACGGTCGCTGCTGAACGCCAGCGTCACGTCGCTGCCGGTGGCTTGCAGCGCGGCGAAGTTGAGCTTGTACTGGCCGGCGAGGCTGAGTTTGGTTTCGCCCAGGCCCGCGACGTTGGAAATCGCCACCGCGTCCAGTTCCGACAGGCTGACCTGGTCGTCCTGGATCAGTAGCGGCGTGTTGAGCGCCAGCCGCACCGGCTGCTTGTCGTCGTCCAGAATCGCGCCGATGGCCAGGTTGGCGTTGTCGCGCAGATTTTCCGCGTCCAGGCTGATGCTGGAGAGGCGGCGCTCGGTCTTGGTAGGCAGGTCGGAGAGCTGCAGCGTGCCTTCGCGGATCAGCAGGTTTTCCAGCTTGATGGCGAAGTTGTTCTGGCTGTGGCGCTGGAACAGGTCGGCGATGTTGAGCCGGCCTTCCAGATCGCGGCTGATCGAGGCGCTGACGCCGTACAGCGCTACGTTTTTCACTTCCCGGTTGCCGAACAGCAGCGGCATCCAGGCAAGCGAGGCGCGCAGTTCTTCGACGCGAGCGAAGACCGCGTTGCTGTGCGGCTCGCTGATGCTGACGCGCTGAATGTCCAGTCCGGGGGAGGGGAAAAGCACCGGGCTGATGCGCCCTTCGATCTTGATGACGCGGCCGCTGTCCTGCAGCGCGCGGGAAAGATTGTTGCGTACGGCGGATTCGTCAAATTGCCAGTAGATCAGCGCTCTGGCCAATACCAAGAGACCGACTGCGGCCAGGAGGCCGTAAGTCGCAATTCGGAGCCACAGCCGGCCGGAGTTCAATTTCATGAGTAATCGCTCGGAGAGGCCATGCATGCAATGTGTTGGGGCGGCGGAGTGAGGAAGGCGCTGGAGCGGGTGAAGGGAATCGAACCCTCGTCGTAAGCTTGGGAAGCTTCTGCTCTACCATTGAGCTACACCCGCGCGCTTCGCTAAGAGCACCCGAATTTAGCCGGTTTCCGCGGGGTTGGCAAGGTTTCGCGGCGGCGCAAGAATGCCGGAACGATGGTTTTGCGCCAGTTGGCGCGCGAGTTGGTGGCTAAGTGATTGATTGGCAATGCGAAGCGTGGTCGCTGGCGGCCGGGGGGCTTTAAGGGTGGCATGGCCGAGCCAAGCTTCGCGGCGGGCGTTGGCGCCACGAACCTGTCCGGAGCGGGCGCGCGGGGTTGCCAGGCTTGCGGGGAGGAGGTGATTTGTTGGCGGCTCTAAATTTATATGCCGGTTCACTTCCAGGTGGCGACTGGAAGCTGAGTCAAAGCTGGGGAAATATGAATTGGGAACAAGAAGCTGCTGAAGGGCACCAGTTGCGGATGAATTGATGCCCCTCAGCGCTTAGGCTTTTGACTTGAAAGTGTCCTTTGCTTTCAATGCGCTGTGCCTGTTTGGCTAGGGCTTGAAATTGCGCCAAGGTGGTGCGATTTCATTATCTATGCACAGAGACTTCAGTTTCCATGCGCCCCTGCAGGCTTTGTTAGCGGATCTTACTCCGGCACGTTCAGCGCGTTGACGCTGTAGCCGGCGTCGACGTAGGTGATTTCGCCGGTGATGCCCGAGGACAGGTCGGACAGCAGGAAGGCGGCGGCGTTGCCGACTTCTTCGGTGGTGACGTTGCGACGCAGACAGGCCTGGCTGGAGGCCATGTTCAGCAGCTTGGAGAAGCCGGAAATGCCGGCGGCGGCCAGCGTCTTGATCGGGCCGGCGGAGATGCCGTTGACGCGAATGCCTTCCTTGCCGAGGCTGGCGGCCATGAAGCGCACCGAAGCCTCCAGGCTGGCTTTGGCCAGGCCCATCACGTTGTAGTTCGGGATGGCGCGAACGGCGCCGAGGTAGGACAGCGTCAGCAGCGCCGCCTTGCGGCCCTGCATCATCGGGCGCGCGGCCTTGGCCAGCGCCGGGAAGCTGTAGGCGGAAACGTCATGCGCGGTCTGGAACGCTTCGCGGCTGAGCGAATCCAGAAAGTCGCCTTCCAGCGATTCGCGCGGGGCGAAGGCGATGGCGTGCACCAGGCCATCCAGGCCGTCCCATTCTTTGCCGAGGTCTGCGAACAATTGCTGGATTTCTTGGTCGTTCTGCACGTCGCAGCGGAATACCAGTTTGGAGCCGAAGTCGGCGGCCATGTCGCGCACGCGGTCTTCCAGCTTGTCCACCACGTAGGTGAACGCAAGTTCTGCGCCTTCGCGATGACAGGCTTGGGCGATGCCGTAGGCGATGGAGCGGTTGGAGATCATGCCCGTGATCAGAATTTTTTTGCCCTGCAGAAAGCCCATTTGGCGTCCTTCACATATAAACAGTGGGGCATTATACCGAAAGCCGCGGTTTTTCAGCAGCGCCGATGCTGGCGACAGCCATAACCGCTTGGGCTGACGGGTTGCCGCTGCGGCCGGCGCTTGCTACCATCACGCATCAACACGCACCGTATTTAATATCAAGCGAGGAAACCATGAGCGATCTGATCCACCACGTCACCGACGATTCTTTCGAGCAGGACGTACTGAAGGCCGACTGTCCGGTACTGGTTGATTACTGGGCTGAATGGTGCGGTCCCTGCAAGATGATCGCCCCGATCCTGGACGAAGTGGCCAAGGAATATGCCGGCCGCCTGAAAGTCGCCAAGCTCAACATCGACCAGAACGAGCAGACTCCGCCCAAGTTCGGCATTCGCGGCATTCCGACGCTGATGGTGTTCAAGGATGGCCAAGTGGTGGCCACCAAGGTCGGCGCGCTCGCCAAGAGCCAGCTGACCGCCTTCATTGACAGTCACATCTAAAGCGTCTATTCTCCACGCGAATCTTCAAAAAAGCGGGTGGCGATTCCTGATGCCGCCCGTTCCGTTTCCGCTTCCTCATCCTTTTGAATTTGCGTTCCGCCTATTCTTTACCGAGTCGATCTCACGACCGCTATGCACCTATCTGATCTCAAACATCTTCACGTCTCCGAACTCGTTGAAATGGCGATTGCCAACGAGATTGACGGAGCCAGTCGGCTGCGCAAGCAGGATCTGATCTTCGCGCTTTTGAAAAACCAGGCCAAGAAAGGCGAAAGCATTTTTGGCGAAGGCACGCTGGAGGTGTTGCCGGACGGTTTCGGCTTCCTGCGCAGTCCGGATACCTCGTATCTGGCCGGGCCGGACGACATCTACGTCAGCCCTTCGCAGATCCGCCGCTTCAATCTGCATACCGGCGACTCGATCGAAGGCGAGATCCGCACGCCCAAGGATGGCGAACGCTATTTCGCGCTGGTCAAGGTGGACAAGGTAAACGGCGAAGCGCCCGAGAATTCCAAGCACAAGATCCTGTTTGAAAACCTCACCCCGCTGTTCCCCACCGAGCAATTCAAGCTGGAGCGCGACATTCGCGCCGAAGAAAACATCACCGGCCGCATCATCGATCTGATCGCCCCGATCGGCCGCGGCCAGCGCGCGCTGCTGGTGGCGCCGCCGAAGTCCGGCAAGACCGTGATGCTGCAGCACATCGCGCACGCCATCACCGCCAATCACCCGGACGCGGTGCTGATCGTGCTGCTGATCGACGAACGCCCGGAAGAAGTGACCGAAATGCAACGCTCGGTGAAGGGCGAAGTGGTTTCCTCCACCTTCGACGAGCCGGCCACCCGCCACGTGCAAGTGGCGGAAATGGTCATCGAGAAGGCCAAGCGCCTGGTCGAGCACAAGAAGGACGTGGTCATCCTGCTGGACTCCATCACCCGTCTGGCCCGCGCCTACAACACCGTGGTGCCGGCGTCCGGCAAGGTGCTGACCGGCGGCGTGGACGCCAACGCCCTGCAGCGTCCGAAGCGCTTCTTCGGCGCCGCGCGCAATGTAGAAGAGGGCGGCAGCCTGACCATCATCGCCACCGCGCTGATCGATACCGGCAGCCGCATGGACGATGTGATCTACGAAGAATTCAAGGGTACCGGCAACTGCGAAATCCATCTGGACCGCAAGATGGCCGAGAAGCGCATCTTCCCGGCGCTGAACATCAACCGTTCCGGCACCCGCCGCGAAGAGCTGCTGATTCCGCAGGACCAGCTGCAGCGCATCTGGGTGCTGCGCAAGCTGCTGTACCCGATGGACGATCTGGAAGCGATGGAATTCCTGCAGGACAAGATCAAGGCCACCAAGTCGAACCAGCAGTTCTTCGACTCGATGCGCCGCTAAGAGGCCCGCGCCTCCACAGAAAGCCAGACTCCGGTCTGGCTTTTTTGCGTCTTGCCCCGAGGAATGGGCAAGCGGGATGACATTTGCTACAGTCTGGCATGGACTTGACCGCTCGTTTGTTCCAGATGGAACTCATTTCCGGCATCGGCACCGCCGCCTTCACCTTTTCCGGTTATCTGATAGGCATCCGCAAGCAGCTGGATCTGCTTGGGGTGTGCATTGTCGCGCTGCTCACCGCCATCGGCGGCGGCATCATCCGCGACTTGCTGGTCAACCGCGTGCCGCTGGTGTTCTACGATTACAGCAACCTGATCATCATCCTCGCCACCCTGCTGTTGTCTTGGCTGGCTGGCCTGCATCGCCGCGAAAGCCGCACCCTGTCGCGGCTGTTCATCGTGGCGGACTCGCTGGGACTGGTGGCCTTCAGCCTGGCCGGCGCGCAAGTGGGCTTGCTGTTCGGCCTCAATGCCTTCGGCGTGGTGACGCTGGGCTTTACCACCGCCGTGGGCGGCGGCGTGGTGCGCGACATGATGGTCAACGATGTTCCATTCATCCTGCACAAGGATTTTTACGGCACGGTCGCCATTCTGGTGGCGGCCGGATTGTATCTCGCCGATCGTTTCGGCCATGTAGGCTTGCTGACCTTGCAGGCCTTGTTCTGGAGCGGCCTGGCGGTGCGGCTGCTGGCGCACTGGCGCGAACTGGCCTTGCCGAAAATCGGCGCGCCGCAAGACGGCGGCAAATAACAGGGACAACACACGATGCGGGCGATGGAGGCGAAAATCGCGGCCGGGCTGATTGCGGATCGGCTGGCCGCTTACGATTTTACCGGGCGCAGCGGAGACATCCCCTTGCGGATGCCCACCCCGGATTTGCGGCGAGCGGCGGTGCTGATGCCGCTGGTGTGGCGCGAGGAGGGGCCTACCGTGCTGCTCACCCGGCGCAACGACAATCTGTCCACCCATCCGGGCCAGGTCAGCTTTCCGGGCGGCAAGGTGGACGGCGACGACGAATCGGCGATCATGGCCGCCTTGCGCGAGGCGCGCGAGGAAACCGGGCTGGATGCGGCGCGGGTGAGCGTGCTGGGCACACTGCCCGATTACGCGACGATCACCGGATATCTGGTGACGCCGGTGGTGGGGCTGGTGACGCCGCCGCTGGCCTTGTCTCCCGAGCCGGCCGAGGTGGCCGAAGTATTCGAAGTGCCGTTGCCGCTACTGCTGGATACCAGCGCCTACCAGCGGCATGACTATGAGCGCGACGGCATGCGCGGCCAGTATCTGGCTCTGGATTGGCGGCATTACACCATCTGGGGGGCGACGGCGGCCATGCTCTGGCTGCTGGCCGACGCTCTCAAGCCCTGGGTGTGGCATCAGGGCGAATCCTGATCGATCAGGATCAGGTTGCGGCCGGCCAGCTTGGCCTGGTAGAGCAGCTTGTCGGCGCGCGACTGCATTTGCGCCGGGGTGTCGCCCGGCCGCCAGTCGGTGAGGCCGCCGCTGAAGGTGATGGTCTGGCCGAATAGCGGCACGGTGGCGTGTTCCAGCGCCTTTTGCATGCGCTGCATCACCTTTTGCGCGTCGCTCAGGCGGGTGAAGGGGAAAATCACCAGGAATTCTTCGCCGCCGATGCGGGCGCACAGATCGGTGCTGCGGGTGCTGTCGCGCAGGGCGTTGGCCACCGCCACCAGCACGTTGTCGCCGGTTTGATGCCCGTAGTGATCGTTGAATTGCTTGAAGTGGTCGATGTCGAACACCGCGATGGCCATCGCCTGGCTGTAGCGCTCGCAACGGCTGATTTCGTCGCGCAGCACCAGGTCGGCGTGGCGGCGGTTGTAGAGGTGGGTCAGCGGGTCGGTGATCGCCATCTCTTCCAGTTGGCGGTTGCTGTCCTGCAGCTGCTGTTCCAGCTGCTTGCGCATCGAGATGTCGTACAGTGCCACCAGCACGCTCGGCTCGTGCGACAGCTGCACGGTTTGCAGCGAGACGATGGTCCACAGCCTGCTCTTGTCCTCCAGCTCCAGCTCCGCCTCCCGCTCGCGCATGTCCAGCCCCTCGCTCAGCCATTGGCGCACCGGCTCCAGTTGCAGGGGCAGGTTGATGACCGAGCGGTCCTCTTCCGAGGAGGGCAGGCGCAGCAGCGAGCGCGCCTGGCTGTTGGCGCGCTGGATGCGGGCGGTGCGCGGGTTGACCAGCATCAGGGCCATCGGCACGGTATCCAGAATCAGCCGCGCCTGTTCCTCGCTTTCCTTGATGCGGGTATTGCTGTGCATCAGCAGCTGGTTTTGCTGCAAGTGGGCCAGGTGCTTGCGCAGCGCCAGCAGGGTCAGCGCGGCCACGAACAGCCAGCAGGGCAGCGCCAGCATCGCCTTGTCCTTCACGTTCAGCGCGATGTCGTCGTGCGCGATGCCGACGGCGACCTGGAAGGGGTAATTGCCGGTGGCGCGCATGCTGTACAGCCGCTCCATGCCGTCCACGCTGGAGGGGGCGCTGAACAGCAGCTGGTTGCTTTCCCGGTTGAATACCTGGCGCGGCTGCAGCGCCTGGAAGCTTTGGCCGCGCGGCCGGCTGGGCCAGCGCGACACCACTTGGCCGTTGAGGTCCAGCACCATGATTTCGCCGCGTTCGCCGACGGTGAGGCGGCTGACTTCGTCCTGGAAGAAGTTGCTGTTGATCAGGCCGGTGGCCATGCCCACCAGCTCGCCCTTGCTGTTGTGGAGCTTGTCGGCCAGCATGATGCCGCCCGCCAGCGCGCTGTACTGGGCGGTGGTGTAGTTTTCGTCCTGCAGTTCGCCGCGGTGCAGCCAGCGGCAGAACTCGCTGTGGCGAAGGCGCAGCAGGGCGACGCGCCGGCTGCTGAAAATGGTCTGGCAGGCGGTGTCGACGATTTCTATTCGCTGCAGATACGGAGCCAGCTGCTGGCGTTGTTGCAGGGCCTGGTACAGGCTTTGCTGTTTTTCCGGCGACAGCGATCCGTCGTGCAGCAGTTGCTGCACTTGGGGAATCTGGTTGCTGCCTTGCAGGATCAGGCCCGCTTCGTGCATGCCGGAAGCCAGCCGCTCGGCCAGCAGCTGGCTCAGGCCGCTGGCTTGCCGGCGGGCCTCCTGCTCCTGCTGGCGATAGCTGACGGCGAGGTCCAGCAGCACCAGGCTCAGCGAGGCCAGCAAAAACAGCGCGGCTCCCCACTTGGCGTACAGGGCCGAGCGTTGGCTGCGGTCGGGGGGATGAATGTCCATGTTGGCGTATGAGGTCGCTGTGTTCTACTTATAGGCGCTGGTTGCCGGATATGACAGGGTGTTCAAGCGCCAAGCTCAAAGCGCATGGACAGGTCGACCGCCTTGATGTCCTTGGTCAGCTTGCCGATGGAGATGCGGTCGACGCCGGTTTCGGCGATGGCGCGCACGGTGCTCATGTCCACGCCGCCGGAGGCTTCCAGCTCCGCCTGGCCGCCGGCCATGGCTACCGCCCGGCGCATGTCGTCCAGCGACATATTGTCCAGCAGCACCAGCTTGGCCCCGTGGCGCAGCGCCTCGTCCAGTTCCGCCAGATTTTCCACTTCCACCTGCAAGGTGACGTCGGGCGGCGCGATGCGCTGGGCTTCGGCCAGCGCCGCGGCGATGCCGCCGGCGGCCATGATGTGGTTTTCCTTGATCAGGATGCCGTCGTGGAGGCCCACGCGCTGGTTGTGGCCGCCGCCGACGGTGACGGCGTATTTTTGCGCCAGGCGCATGCCGGGCAGCGTCTTGCGGGTGTCCAGGATGCGGGCGCGGGTGCCGGCGACGACGTCTACGTAGCGTCGGGTTTCGCTGGCCACCGCCGACAGCGTTTGCAGGAAGTTGAGCGCCGAGCGTTCCGCGGTGAGCAGGGCGCGCGCGGGGCCGCTGATCCGGCACAGGCTGGCCCCGGCGTCCACGCTCCGGCCTTCTTCCACCAGCCAGTCGATCCGGCAGCTCGGGTCCACCTGACGGAAACACTCTTCGAACCAGGCTTGCCCGCAGATCACCGCCGCCTCGCGCGCCACCACCCGCGCCTCGCCGCGGGCGTCGGCGGCGATCAGCTGCGCGGTCCAGTCGCAGCGGCCGATGTCTTCGGCCAGGGCCAGGCCCACTTGCTGGGCGATGAGATGGGGGGCGGGGCGTGCGCTCATGCGATCTTCTCCTTGCAAAACGCTATTGTAGCCGCCGCCGGCCGCGGCGGTAAGCGCGACCGGCGCGCCAACATGGCGATATCGTGAAGAGCGTCGCATCTGCTATGCTCGCGGCAATACTGACACGATTCGGCAGCAAGACAATGGATTTTCCCGCGGCGCTGTTTCCCTCCTGGTTGACCCTTGCGGCCAATGGCCTGGCCTTGCCGCTGCTGGCGGCGATCGCGTGGTCGGTGCCGTGGCGCAGCCTGTCGCCGACGGCGCTCAACGCCTGGATGGGCGCGTGCGTGCTGGACCTGGCGATGTGGTTGCTGCGCGCCGGCCTGCAGCCGGGCTTGTCTTTTCATCTCTTGGGCGCGGCCTTGTTCACGCTGTTGATGGGGCCGCGGCTGGCTTTGCTGGCGCTGGCGCTGGTGCAGGCGGCGCTGGCGGCGGCCGGGCAGGCCGACTGGCATGGGCTGGGCTTGAACTGGCTGGCGACGGTGTGCCCGGCGGTGGCGGTGGCGGCCGCGGGTCTGCGCCTGGCCAGGCGCTTTTTGCCGCCGCATCTGTTTGTGTACGTATTCGTCAACGGCTTTCTGGCCGGCGGCGTCAGCCTGTTCGTCGCGGCCGGCTGCGGTACCCTGCTGCTGGGGGCGGCCGGGGCGTATCCCTGGGAGGCCTTGCTGGAAGACAGCTTGCTGTTCTATTTTCTGCTGGCGTGGTCGGAAGCCTTCACCACCGGCTTGTTGCTGGCGATACTGGTGGTATACAAGCCGCAATGGGTGGCGACTTTTGACGATGCGCGTTATCTGGGCGTTCGGTCCGGCAGGCGCTGAACAAGGAGAGAGCAATGCCGTTCGTATTATGGAGCCTGTTGCTGGCGGCGACGCTGCCGTTGCTGTGGGCTGGGGTGGCCAAGGCCGGCGCGCCTTACGACAATCATCAGCCGCGCGAGACCCTGGCGCGGGCGGCGGGCTATCGGCAGCGGGCCAACTGGGCGCAGCAAAACGCCTGGGAGGCGCTGCCGACCTACGGGGTGGCGGTGATGGCGGCCTGGCTGATGCAGGCGCCGGTCGCGGAAATGAACGCCGCGGCGACGGTATTCATCCTGGCGCGGATCGCGCATGGCCTGCTGTATCTGGCGGATAAGGCCAGCTTGCGCTCGGTGGCCTGGCTGACCGGCATGCTGGCGGTTTTATACCTGTTTTTGCGCGCCGGCGGCGTGCTGGGCTAGCGGCCGCTTGCCGCTTGTGCGATGAAAAAATCCCGTTGCGCGCAACGGGATTTTTCATGCCGGGGCCGGATTTACAGCCAGCCCTGTTCCGTCAGCGTCTCGCGCAGCTGGGCGAGGCCCACGGTGTGGAAGGCTTGCCAGCCCAGGGCGCGGGCGGCTTCCACGCATTCGATGTTGTCGTCGAAGAAGGCCAGTTGTTCGCCGTTCAGGCCGAGGTCGCGCTCCACGTGGCGATAAATGGCGGCGTCGGGTTTGCGCAACCGCAGCAGGTGGGAGGCGTAGCAATGGCCAAAGCGCGGCAAGAGCTTGAATTCGCGCTCGATCTTGCCCCAGTGCAAGGCGTTGTTGTTGCTCAGCGCGGCCAGGGGAAAGCGGCGCGCCAGCGCGTCCAGCAGCTCGTCCGCGCCGGGGTAGACGCCGGCCAGCCAGTCTTCCAGCTGCCGCTGCATCGCCTGCGGCGCGATCTGCAATTGCAGCGTGTCGGCCATCGCGGCGGAAAAGTCCAGCGGCGAGCAATCGCCGGTATCCAGCTTGGCGGTCAGCGGGTTGTCGATCCAGAAGCGGCGGGCCTGCTCGCGGCTCAGCTTGCCGCCGGACAGCCGCATCAGCGGGTCGATGCCGTTCCAGTCCACCAGTACGCCTCCCAGGTCGAACACCAATACCTTTGGCTGCTTGCTCATTCGCGCTGCGCTCCATTGCGGGTCCGGGCCGCGCCCGGAACGGGGTGAGGGGGAAAACCGTTGGGCCGCTTCGCGGCCGCCCGGTTCCGTTACAGGATGATGGGTTCGGCTTCCAGCGCCACGCCGAAGCGTTGCCGCACCGCGGCTTGCACCTTTTGCGCCAGCGCGCGGATGTCGCCGCCGCTGGCCTTGCCGTAATTCACCAGCACCAGCGCCTGGCGGGCGTGGACCCCGGCATCGCCGTCGCGGTAGCCCTTCAGCCCGCACTGGTCGATCAGCCAGCCGGCTGCGAGCTTGACCCGGCCGTCGCCCGCCGGGTAGTGCGGCAGCGCGGGATGCTCGGCCAGCAGCGCCTCGGCCTGGGCCTGCGGCACCACCGGGTTCTTGAAGAAGCTGCCGGCATTGCCAAGCTCGGCCGGGTTGGGCAACTTGCTGGAGCGGATGCGGATCACCGCTTCGCTGACGTCCTGCGGCGTGGGCGCGGCGATGCCGGCGGCGGCCAGTTGCTGCTGGATGTCGCCGTAGCCGGTGCGCGGCGCGGGCTGGCGCGACAGGCGAAAGCGCACCGCGGTGACCAACAGCTTGCCGGCCGCCTCATGCTTGAACACGCTGTCGCGGTAGCCGAAGCGGCAATCGGCGTTGGACAGGAGCAGCGGCTCGCCGCCGCGCTCCAGCTGGGCGCAGACGACCGACTCGATGCGGTCTTTCACCTCCACGCCGTAAGCGCCGATGTTCTGCACCGGGCAGGCGCCGACGGTGCCGGGGATCAGGCTCAGGTTTTCCAGCCCGTACCAGCCCTGCGACAGCGTATGCTGGACGAACGCGTGCCAGTTTTCGCCGGCCGCGGCTTCCACGATCGCGTCGTCGCCGTCCGTTTCCAGCAGGCGCGCGCCCTTGAGCGTCAGCCGCGCCACCAGCCCCGGATAGTCGGCGGTGAACAGCACATTGCTGCCGCCGCCCAGCCACAGCGTCGGGTTCTGGCGGTAAACGTCGCTGGCCAGCAGCGCGGGCAGGTCGGCAAGATCGTCCAGCTCGCAATAGTGCTCGGCGGCGACGTCCATGCCGAAAGTGTTGAACGGTTTGAGCGGCTGCCGCCGGGTGAATCGCAGGGTCATGACAGTTTTCCTAGCGCCGATTGCCGGCGGAGCCGGCTGCGGCTGGCGCGGGCCAGGTAGTAAGTGAGAAACAGGGCCGCCACCGACAGGCTGAGGACCAGCGCGGTCCAGAAGCCGAATACGCCCATGCGCGGCGCGATCCAGTCGGTCAGCCCCAGCACGATGCCCAGACCCAATCCCAGCACCCAGAAGGACGCGATGTGGATCACCATGGGAATGGTGGTGAGCTTGTAGCCGCGCAGCGCGCCGGAGGCGATGGTTTGCGCCGCGTCGGTGAGCTGATAGACGGCGGCGAACAGCAGCAGGGTGGACCCCATCGCGATGACGCGCGGGTCGGGCGAATACATGCGCATGATGGGTTCGCGCAGCAGCAGCACCATGATCATGGCGAAGAAGGCCATGGCCAGCCCCACCAGCAGGCCGACGCCGGAAATGAAGCGGGCCGCTTTGTAATCGCCGGCCCCGACGTGATGGCCCACGCGCACCGACATGGCGGTGGCCACGCTTTGCGGCAGCATGTAGATGATGCTGGAGAAGTTGAGCACCGACTGGTGGGTGGCCACCACCACGGTGCCCAGCTCAGCGATCAGCAGCGCGATGAAGGAAAACAGGCTGACTTCCACGAAAAAGGACAAGCCGATGGGCACGCCCAGCTTCAGGAAAGCGCGAAAACGCGTCCAGTCCGGGCGGGAGAGATGCGGCAGGATGCGCACGTCGCGGAACTTGCGCTGCCAGCTGACGTAGGCGAAGAGGGCCAGGCAGTTGAACCAGAACACCGCGCCGGTGGCCCAGCCGCAGCCCGCGCCGCCCATCTGGGGCATGCCGAACAGGCCGTGGATCAGGATGTAGTTGAGCGGGATGTTGAGCGCCAGCGCCAGCAGGCTGACCACCATGATGGCCTTGGGGTGGCCCAGGCTGGAAGCGTAAGCGTGCAGCGCGCGATGCATCATCGCCGCCGGCATGCCCAGCGCCGCGCCGGTGATGAACAGCACCATCTTGTCGATCACCGGCGTGGGCAGGTTGATCAGGCGGTGCAGCACCGGCTCGCTCAGGATCATCAGCGCGCCGCCCAGGATGCCCAGCAGCAGGCCGAACCACATGCCCTGCGCCGAGTCGCGGCAGAAAGCGCGCTTGTCTCCCGCCCCCAGGTGATGCGACAAAATGGGATTGAGCGCGGTGACCACCCCCATCAGCGTGACGTAAACGGTGATGAAGACACTGGCGCCCAGCGACACCGCGGCCAGATCGTCGGTGCTGACGCGGCTGGACATCACGGTATCGACGAAGCCGGTGGCCACCTGGGCGATCTGGGCCACCATCATCGGCAGCGCCAGTCGGGAAATTTGCCTCGCCTCGCGCAGAATATCGGCGCGCGAAGCCTGATTCAGTTCGAACAGCATGAAAACCTGCGGAGAGTCGGAGCGGGAAACCGCTCATTATAACGGCCGCGGGCCGGCGCTGTCTGTGCCGGCCCGGCTTCGCAGGCGCTTTCTTTCAAAACTTTACCGGCGGATCGCGGCGCAGATCACAACTGATGATCAGGCTGTCGCCAAAGCGGGTGTTGATCGCCAGCGCGTCAACCAAGCTGATGTCCTGCACGGTGAGCTGCTGTTCGCAGCGCTGGGTGACATAGCCCTGATCCTGGGCGAAGGCGGCAAGGTCGGCCAGCGCGGCGTGGCCGGCTGGCGAGAGGGGGGTGGCGCTGAGGCTGCCACAAAGCGGACGAGGTCTTCCCACGGCATCAAAAATCGCAAAAGAGAAATCGGTGTAGCTGTCTTGCAGGCAGTCGTACATTTTGGCTCTCCATCAAGTCGGTCGCTGGGCGCGTGCCTGGCTTGACGAGGCCGGGCGACGCTTTAGCAGGATTTTTGGGCGCCCTGCAAGTTGTCATTAACTCGGCGCCGTGTTTTCGCCTGCGCGCGGCAGGCATGCCTGCGTCGCTTCGAACCGGATTGCGGGAGAGGGTACGCATGCCGACGCTAACCGCCAGCAATGGAAAAACCCGCTGGCAACTACAAGCGCGAGCGGGTTTACCGTTGACGCTTTAGCTGGCATTTGTATCGCGCCCGCAAGCTGTGTCAAATCGGCGCATGAACAGCAGAATATGCCGCTGGCAGGGGGCTGTCAATCCCATCGCCGCCGCCAGCGCAAAATTCACTCCGGCGGGCTTTCAGCCCAGCATCGCCTTGAGGCGATCGTATAGCGGCGGCAGCTCGGTGAAGCCCTCCCGGCCCAGGAAGTGGCCGCCGCGATCGATGCTGTCAAGCGTAGTGTCCAGCTTGCGAGCCAGCCGCTCGCTGAAAGCGTGGGGCACGATGCCGTCGTCGCGGGAAGCGATGCTGGCGCGCTGCGGCGCGATGCGCTTGATCTTGTCCGGGCTGTAGGCCGGGGCGAGGAAGGCGTTCAGCATCTCCAGATCGGCCACCGGCTCGTCAAAGCCGGCTACCAGGATCAGGCCGCCCACGCGGCAGGCGTCGTCTTGCCGCTGCAGATGCTGCAACAGGCTGATGCAGCCCAGACTGTGGCCGATGTAGAAACAGTGGGGGTCGTGGCGGTCGATATGTTTGTCCAGGTGCGCCTGCCAGGCGTCAAAGCGCGGCGCGGCCGAATCCGGCATCGCCAGCACCGAAACCGCCACGCCTTCGGCCTCCATCTTGGCTTTCAGCCAGGGAAACCAGTGATCCTGCGGCGAAGCGGTATAGCCGTGAACGATATAAACCTGAGCTTGATCTTGAGGCATGAAATACTCCACTCGGGCTAGGACGGACGGGCCGCCATTGATGCTTAATCTTCATTGGATACGGGATGGGCTGTGGATCGCCAGAACGCCATCTGACGCAATCCGGCATAGCGCGGCAGGGCAAAACCCCGTGCCAGACCCAGTCAGTAATATTCCATAAACATGCCGGGGGATGGTTTTGCCGGCAAAATCTTCGCGGCCGAGTCTGGCGGCATTCCACAATGCGCTCGCGCGCGGCCTCGCGGGCGCTGGCGTCGATTCTCGCCGCCAATCAGCCTGCCGATGAACCAGACCTTGCATTCGCGGGCATGCGGATTGGCGAATTCTTCCAATGTAGGCGATTTGCCGTGGCTCCACTTGCAAGCCGGTTTCTTCCAGCGCCTCGCGTTGGGCGGGCGCCAGCAAATCCTCACCCTCCTTGGCGCCGCCTCCCAGCGCGCCCCTGAAATCATAAACGCCGGGCTTGCGGTAGCAAACCATCAGAATCCGGTCTTGCTGTTCCACGATGACGCCGGCGACGATGCGGTGTTGCATGATGAATTCAGTCTAAGCAGTAGGGTTAGCATGCTATCGTATTTGTCTGTGCCTGGCACCTGATGCGCTGTCTTATCTGCGGACTGGAGTTTTCCCCTGCGTTACCGCTGTTGTCATTTCCTGGCTGTGTTTATTGCCTGAAGAGTGGGGGATCCTTAATTTTTAACAATGACATTGGTGTTGCTTGGCGCTAGCATTTCATTCTTTATGAATTTAAAGGCGGCTGGGGTACGTATGGAAGCAGATTGGCGACGTGGGGACGGGGCGGATGGACAGTTGGACAGTTGGTGCCGAGTGTAGACGGCGGTGGGGAGGCTGCGGTGCCTGTTTTTGAGCGACTCTCGCCTTTGGCGCGTTGTGTGTGGGCCAAGAGTGGCGATCCGCAAGGACACAGCCTGCTGAGTCACATGCTGGACGTGGCTGCGGTGGCTTCGGCCTTGCTGGAGCACTGTCCCTGCGATGAAGAGAAATTGAGCGAGTGGTTTGGTCTGCCGTTTGAAACTGTCCGACTTTGGTTGGCCACGTTGGTCGGCTTGCACGATTTTGGCAAGGCAATTCCCGGCTTTCAGGCCAAGTGGGAGCAGGGCATGTTGCTGGACCAACAGGCTGGCCTGGTTTTCTCTCCAGAAATATGCCTCAGAACGGATAGGCACGATGCCGCCACCGCCGCACTGCTGCCCAAATGCTTGATGAGCATAGGCGTGCCCTGCGACTGGGCTGCCGGCGTGGTGCAAGCAGTGAGCGCGCACCACGGTTTCAACTTTCTGGCTGGCCAGGTCAAAGGCCCGCTACGTGAACCAGATGTCTGGAAACAAACCCGTCAGCAAATCTTCGACGCCTATTGGCAAACGCTTTCTCCGGTTTCTGTTCCGAGTGATCAATCGTTATCCCTGACCGCCGTGCAATGGCTGGCCGGGTTAACCAGCGTGTGCGACTGGATAGGCTCCAACAGCGAATGGTTTCCTCCGGGTGAGCGCGACGCCACCTTGGCCGGGCATTTTGCCAAGGCTCGAGCGTTGGCATTCAAGGTGCTGGCCGATCCGGGCAAGCTCAGCTGGCCGCCACAGGTCGCCTTGCTGCAACGGCCCGCTGCCAGCAGTAACGAGTTGATTGCGCAGATTCTGGGCACGGATCAAGCCGTCACGGCTCGTCCCTTGCAACAGGTGGCAGATGCTTTGCTGGCGGAGGGGCAAGGTCCCGGCTTGCTGGTGGTGGAAGCGCCAATGGGTGAGGGCAAAACCGAACTGGCATTTCTGGCCAGCCTGCGGCTACAGGCACGAGAGAAGCATCGCGGCATCTACCTGGCTTTGCCAACCCAAGCTACCGGCAACGCCATGTTTGAGCGCACGCTGAAGTTTTTGCGAACGTTTGCCGGCGGCTCGATATTGGATATCCAGCTGGCGCACGGCGGTGCGGCGATGAATGAAACGGTGGCCCGCCTGCGCAACATCTGGGGCGAGTCGCGTGACGACGCGGTGCGCTCCTCGGCCTGGTTTGCGCAAAAGCGGCGCGGCCTGCTGTCTCCCTATGGCGTTGGAACAGTGGATCAGGGCCTGTTTGGCGTAATGAACGTCAAACACCACTTTGTGCGGCTATGGGGGCTAGCCAACAAAGTGGTAGTGCTGGATGAGGTGCATGCTTATGACGCCTACACCGGTGGCCTGATTGAAACGCTGCTGCGCTGGCTGAAAGCGTTGGGCTGTTCGGTCATCCTGATGAGCGCCACCTTGCCGGACAAAAAGCGTGAGGCCCTGCTGCGGGCTTGGGATGTCACAGGCGATATTCCGGATTGTCCTTACCCCCGCGTGTTGCTGGCAGATGGCAAGGGCGTGCGCGGCAATGCCTTTAGCGCACGCCAGCAAGCGCCAATCCGTGTGAGCGGACTGGATGAATCACTCGACAGTATTGCTGCACAAGTCCTCACAGCCTTGCAAGACGGTGGCTGTGGCGCGGTCATTGTCAACACCGTGGATCGCGCTCAGCAGTTGTATCTCAAAATGGCAGACCTTCTACCTGACGATACGGTGCTGCAATTGTTCCATGCCCGCTTCCCGGCTGACGAGCGGCAGGCTATCGAACAGACCGTACTGCAAACCTTTGGCGTAAGAGGAGAGCGGCCATGCCGGGCGCTGCTCATCGCCACTCAGGTGGCAGAGCAAAGTCTGGACATCGACTTCGACTTCCTGATTTCCGATCTGGCCCCTGTGGACTTGCTGCTGCAACGTGCGGGACGCCTGCACCGCCACCAGCGTGATCATCGTCCCGCAGCGCATGACCAGCCACGTTTGCAGGTGGCTGGACTCTTGACGGAGCAGCTGCCGGATCTGGAAACCACTAGTTGGGGCCGTATATATGGCGATTACCTGTGCCTGGTGACGTGGGCGATATTGCTGCGCGAGCCAGTTTGGCGATTGCCCGACGACATCGACCGGCTGGTGCAGGCAGTGTATGCGCCGTGGCCAGCATTACCCGAACTAAGCCCCGAGATTGTTCAAAAAATCGAAGACGTTAGTCGTATCGAATACAAGGCGCTTACCGATTTTCAGGCGCAATTGGCGCGCCACATCGCCATCGACCCGCGTGAGCAGCCCGAATACGCCTACGACGATAAGCCGCATGGTGCGGATGAGGACGATACGTTGGCGCTGCGCAATCAAACCCGTCTGGGGGCTGAAAGCATCACCGTCATTCCGGTGTGGGTGGGTGCCGATGGCCGGTGGCGCGTGCTGGTAAATGGCGTGCCATTTGATCCGCAACAGCCTCTTGGTGATGATCTGGCAAGGCAGCTTTATGCGAGACAGATCAAAGTATCACGCCAGGCAGTCATGCAGTATCTCAAAGCCCAAACATTGTATCCGGCACTGGCCGAACACCCCTTGCTTGCTCACTTCCAACCGTTGCTATTGCAAGATGGTGCATGCCAGATCGGCAAGCTTTTTGTACGACTGGACCCGAAGCTGGGTCTGATTTATTCCACCGAAACCCCGCAGGAAATGTCATGAAGTCATACAACCTGTTGGACGAACCCTGGCTGCCGGTACGTTATGCCGATGGCCAGGTCAAAGAAGTTGGTTTGCTGCAGTTGTTTGCCAACGCGGACCAGATCAGCGCGCTGGCGGAAACCGCGCCACCCAGCCTCATTGCCCTATATCGCCTGCTGCTGGCCATTGTGCACCGCGCTTTTACTCGCAAGTTTGGCACCTGGACGGCACGGGATATGGCTCGCTGCTACCGTGAAGGGCTGCCGGTCGATGTGATCCATGAATACCTGGAGCACTGGCGCGAGCGCTTCTACGTATTTCATCCAGAATGGCCGTTCATGCAGGTGGCGGCGTTGGCAGAGGCGGAAGAGACCCGAGCCAAGAGCAAATCCTGGACCCAGATTGCACTGGCCAGCAGCAATGGCAATGCGCCGGTACTGTTTGATCATGCTGTGGATACGCAGGCGACCAGACTTCCGGTGGCGCAGCTCATGTGCCAGTTGCTGGGTTTCTTGCAGTACACGCCTGGCGGTTTGGTGAAAACGATACGGGATTCGGACAAAGCAGGGGCGCTGGCCAATACGGCAGCCGCTCTGCCGGTGGGTGAAACGCTGGCACAGAGCCTGTGCCTTGCATTGCATCCGGCCAAGCCGGATAGCGATGCCGACTTGCCTGCTTGGGAAAAGCCACAGCCAAATATTGCAACATTGCGTAGCGAGCCGACATTGGTGACCGGGCCGAATGACCGCTATACGCGCCTGAGCCGTGCGGTATTGCTGTTACCGGATGATGAGAATGGCGAAGCGGTCAGCCAATTGCGCTTTGCTGCGGGTTTGGCACTGGCAGATGACGAACACACGCCAGACAGCATGGCCAGCTATCGTGCCGGCAGTGTGGGCATGGTGCGGCTGGGCTTTACCGAAGGCCGCGCGGTGTGGCGTGATTTGCCAACCTTCCTGCCGGATGCCAGCGGCAAGCACGCCTTGCCAGCAGCGGTGCTCGGCTATGCCTATCAAGTGTTGCGTAGTCTGGGAGAGGATTCCGGCTGGCTTTCGGTGATGGTGCTAGGGCTAGCCAGCGATCAGGCCAAACTCTTGCGTTGGCGTGTAGAGCGTTTTGCCTTGCCGCAACGTTTGCTGGCACAAGAAGTGGTTGCCGAAGAACTGCGAGAGTATTTGCGGGAAGGCGAGGAGCTGTACGGCAATTTCAGAAAGACGGCCAGCATTATGCTGGCCAAGGCCATGCCAGACCCCGACCACAAAGACACCCGCGGCCGCGCCAGAACGGTGCTCGATAACGGCCCCACCGCAGCCGCCTATTTTTCCACGCTGGAAAGCCGCTTGCCGCAACTACTAGACCTGATTGCCGATAAGCAGTTGGATGCCGCCGACACCCACTGGCGGGCGGCAAGGTTGGCCGCAGCGGAGCTGGCTTGGGCCACCGTGTGCCGCCAACTGGGCGACAGCGCCCGAGCCTTGCGCGCCCGCGCCCAGTCTGAACCGTTCTATCTGGGGCTGCTCAAGCCCTTGCGTCCTGATACCGAATCCCAGCCAGAGGAGCCATCCCATGTCTGACCAGCCACAGGCGTTTGTCCTGCATTTGCAAAGCCTGGCGCAAAACAACCGTGGCGCGCTGGCGGCCTTGCGCCGCAGCACCGGTTTTGCGCCGGGGGCGTATCCTCCAGCCTTCCCGCATGTTGAGCGTTTTGTCCCGGCGGACAGCCACACCGAAGACAGTTATCGCCAGGCACTTTACGTTACGGCGGCGTTGTTTGCCCGCCATCCGCAGCACGCCGAAGGACAAAGTCTGGCGGCTGCACTGGGCAAGCTGATGCAAGCGCGTGACAGCGGCGGCATCGAGCAGCGCTTTGTCGCGCTCCTGGCTGCCGATGCCGAAGACCTGCCCAACTATCTGCGCCAGATCGTGTCGCTATTGGCCGCAGATGGCTACGGCGTGGATTACGCCTGCCTGCTGCAAGACCTGGCGCGCTATCTCCATCCATTCCAGTTTGAAGCCCGCGACAAAGTGCGCCAGCGCTGGGCGCGGGATTTTTATCGCCAGCTTGCTTAGCCAGAAAAATAGCCGCATCCACTGAATTGAGATTGTCTTTTTGAGAGAGATTGCCATGAGCCTGTTTGTCGAATTTCACCTGATCCAGAACTTTGCCCCGTCCAACCTCAACCGTGACGATACCGGCGCGCCCAAAGACGCGGTGTTTGGCGGCTACCGACGTGCCCGCGTCAGCAGCCAGTGCTTCAAGCGGGCAATTCGTCTGAATGCCGATTTTCCGGTGCAGAATCAGGGCATTCGTACCAAGAAACTGCTGGAATTGCTACGCGTTCAATTGCAAGAGCAGTATGGCCGTGATGAAGAAGGCCTCGATAGTCGTATTGAAAGCGCCTTGTCTGCTGCGGGATTGAAGCTCAAGGATGACGGTAAAACCGAATATCTGCTGTTTCTGGGACAGCAAGAAATTGATGGCTTTGCCGCGCTGGTCAATGAGCATTGGGATGTTCTCGCCGCGCCAGTTTCCAGTGAAAAAAAGAGCAAGAAAGACGCCAAGGCCAGCGCCCCGGCAGAAGTGGTGAAACAAGCCAAGGCCATCATGAATGGTGGCAAGGCTATTGATGTCGCCCTGTTCGGGCGTATGCTGGCCGACCTGCCGGAAGTCAATCAGGATGCCGCCTGCCAGGTAGCCCACGCTATCAGTACCCACCGCGTGGAACGTGAATTCGATTACTTCACCGCCGTAGACGACAAGGGCGGGGCGGATGAAACCGGCGCGGGCATGATCGGGCAAGTAGAGTTCAACTCCGCCACCTTCTATCGCTACGCGGTGGTAGACCCGGCCAAGCTGGTATCCAACTTGCAAGGCGACCGCGAACTGGCACAGTCCGGCCTGCGTGCACTGGTACAGGCCGTGGCCCGAGCTATCCCCACCGGCAAGCAAAACACCTTTGCCGCGCACAATCCGCCCAGCTTTATCGGCATCGTCATCCGTCATGCCAGCCCGCTCAATCTGGCCAATGCTTTTGAAAAACCGGTGTATGCCCGAGGTGGCGAGGCACTGACCAACCCGTCTGTCGCCGCACTGGCCGCTTACGACAGCCAGCTCTCCGCCATTTATGGCGATAGCCGCGACCGCTGGGCCTATCTCGATTTGTCCACCGCGTGGCCGCAAGACAAGGGCGAGCGTCAAACCAGCCTGAATGCCTTGGCCGACTGGGTAGTTGCCCAGCTTGACGCTGCGCTGGAGCAATAAGATGGCCACCTTGCTGCTTCGGCTGGCAGGCCCCATGCAGGCGTGGGGTACCACCAGCCGCTTTGATGAACGGGATAGCGGGATGGAGCCATCCAAATCTGGTGTCATCGGCCTGATCAGTGCCGCGCTGGGGCGCGATCGCAGCCTGCCGGTAGACGATCTGGCTGCGCTGCGCATGGCGGTGCGGGTAGACCGCGAAGGCTTGCTGATGCGCGACTACCAGACGGCAACCGGCGTGCTGCTGGCAACGGGCAAGCCTGACCACAAGCGCACCGTAGTCAGCCCGCGCTTTTACCTGTCTGACGCGGTGTTTCTGGTGGGGCTGGAAGGTGGGCGGGCATTGCTTGACACCATTCAGTCGGCCCTGAAAAAGCCGGTATGGCCACTGGCTCTCGGGCGCAAGGCCATGCCGCCCTCGCTGCCGGTATGGTTGCCAGAAGGTGTGCAGGATGCAGATCTGCTATCAGTGCTGCACAACTGGCCAAGGTTGGCCGCAAGCCGGGTTGAACAGCGCGGCCAACCTTTGCGCCTGATGCTGGAGCACCCGTCAGAAGGGGCAGTCAGGCTGGATCAGCCTGCCGGCCCGTTTGCCGAGCGCCGCTTCGGCCCCCGATTTATCAAACCGGAGGTGATTCATGTACCTGACCAGACTCAAGCTTGATAGCCGGGGCGCAGCCGCCCGGCGCGACCTGGCCAGTGCTTACGAATTGCACCGTACGCTGAGCCGCGCCTTTGCCGAAAACGATGATAGCCAGCCATCGCGTTTCTTGTGGCGGCTGGAAAGCATCGACGCGACGCAGGGCGTGGCTATCTTGCTAGTGCAGTCCGAAGAGGAGGGGCGTTGGGGAAGACTGCCCGATGGCTATCTGCTGGACATCGCCAGCAAGACTGTGGATTGGCAAACGCTGCTGCATGACGACCGACGTTACCGTTTCCGCCTGCTGGCTAACCCGACCGTCACGCGGGAGGGCAAGCGCTATGGTCTGACCGATGAGGAAGAACAATTGGCCTGGCTGCAACGGCAGCTGCAGAAAGCCGGTTGCGTGGCGCAAAGTGTGATGCGCACCCGTTCCGAACGCTGGACAGTCCGCAAGAAAGGTCACGTCATTACCGTGCAGGCGGTAGGGTTTGAAGGCGTATTGGCAGTCGATCAGGTTACGCTTTTGCAAACCGCCATTCGTCAAGGAGTCGGGCATGCCAAGTCGTTGGGTCTGGGTATGCTGTCTGTAGCGCCGGTGTAAGCTATGACTGAACCCCTCCCCAAACTCAAACCCTTGCCCATCAAAGAACGCCTGTCTGTACTGTTTGTCGAGCGTTGCCAGCTGGACGTGCTAGACGGCGCGTTTGTGGCGGTGGATGTCACCGGCATCCGCACCCACATTCCCGTGGGTGGTGTTGCCTGCCTGATGCTGGAGCCGGGTGTGCGCGTCTCCCACGCCGCCTGCAAGTTGGCCGCAGAGGTCGGCACGCTGCTGGTGTGGGTGGGCGAGGCTGGGGTGCGGCTGTACTCTGCCGGTCAGCCCGGCGGGGCGCGGGCTGATCGCCTCTTGTATCAGGCCAAGCTGGCGCTGGACGACGATGCCCGGCTCAAGGTGGTGCGCGATATGTACCGCCGCCGCTTTGGCGAAGAGCCGCCGCAGCGACGCAGCGTAAACCAGCTTCGTGGCATCGAGGGCGCGCGGGTTAGGGCGCTGTACAAGCATCTGGCCGAGCAATATGGCGTGAAATGGCACGGCAGAAACTACGACCGCAACGATTGGGACAGCGCCGATGTGGTCAACCGTTGCCTGTCTGCGGCCAACCATTGTCTGTACGGTGTGGTGGAAGCCGCCGTGCTGGCAGCCGGATATGCCCCAGCCATCGGCTTCATCCACAGCGGCAAGCCCTTGTCTTTTGTCTACGATATCGCCGATATCTACAAGTTTGAAACCGTCGTTCCCGTCGCCTTTGCCGTGGCGTCCAAATCCACGGGCAACAACGACGAACGCACGGTGCGGCAACACTGTCGGGACATGTTCCGCAAGACCAGACTCTTGGAGCGCATCATCCCCGACATCGAAGACATTTTGTCCGCAGGCGGGCTGGCGGTGCCCAAGGTGGAAGGCGTGGTGGAAGCCGCCATACTGGAAGAAAAGGGGCTGGGCGATGCTGGTCATCGTGCTTGAAAACGCCCCACCGCGGCTGCGCGGCCGCATGGCCATCTGGCTCCTGGAAATCCGCGCCGGGGTTTATGTGGGCACATACAGCCGCAAAGTGCGCGAATACTTGTGGGCGCAAGTGGAGGCGGGGCTGGAAGACGGCAACGCGGTCATGGCCTGGCAAGCCAGCACCGAAGCCGGATTCGAGTTTGTCACCCTGGGCAAAAACCGCCGCATGCCGGTGGAGTTTGACGATGCCCGGCTGGTATCATTCCACCCGCCGGACAGCTTGGAAAAGAACTGACAACACCGTTCTTTAACAAGTTGAAAATCAGGCTGGACATCGCGTAAAAATCGGTAGATTTTCGAGAGGCTGAAATGCTGATTGAAAACAATGGCTTGTTTTTAGTCTGTTCCCCGCGCCCGCGGGGATGAACCGCGGGTCTGCGCGGACAGCAGCGCTTTCATGCCCTGTTCCCCGCGCCCGCGGGGATGAACCGTTAAATTGACTGATATGGTATTTGATACCCCCCTGTTCCCCGCGCCCGCGGGGATGAACCGCCACCCAGGCAGCGCAACTGGCGAAGCAAAGCCTGTTCCCCGCGCCCGCGGGGATGAACCGCTACTGGCTCGCCAGCTGCACATTTGTGGAGTCTGTTCCCCGCGCCCGCGGGGATGAACCGCAGTTTCAACGGCAGCCGCCGTTTGCGCCTCGCTGTTCCCCGCGCCCGCGGGGATGAACCGCATGCCGGTGTATTCGCAGGGCTTGCAGTCTTCTGTTCCCCGCGCCCGCGGGGATGAACCGAAATCAGGGCGCGTGTAATTGAAGCTACGAAACTGTTCCCCGCGCCCGCGGGGATGAACCGCTGGCGGATACGGGCGGCTTTGGTTTCGTGGGCTGTTCCCCGCGCCCGCGGGGATGAACCGAGGAAGCGAAACGCCTGATCGACGCCCTGCAGCTGTTCCCCGCGCCCGCGGGGATGAACCGTTGAGGTTTTCCAGCGGCGGGACCGGGGTGTACTGTTCCCCGCGCCCGCGGGGATGAACCGCGTTAGCTCAGTGTGTTTCGAGGGCGTCTGGCCTGTTCCCCGCGCCCGCGGGGATGAACCGTGGCGGGCGCGCTGCTGGTTGGGAATCGTAGGCTGTTCCCCGCGCCCGCGGGGATGAACCGTCGAGTAGGCCGATGGTCAGCGTGTAGCGATACTGTTCCCCGCGCCCGCGGGGATGAACCGCCCGAAATCGGTACGCGTGAGGCCCAGCAGCACTGTTCCCCGCGCCCGCGGGGATGAACCGTTGCTGTCAGGGCCGGGCGCGCAGCATTTCAGCTGTTCCCCGCGCCCGCGGGGATGAACCGGATGCCATCACATTGGCTACGGTAGACATGACCTGTTCCCCGCGCCCGCGGGGATGAACCGCTGAGCATATCCGCCTGGATATCAGCCACGACCTGTTCCCCGCGCCCGCGGGGATGAACCGCCCACTGGCGGTGGCTCTAGCGGCGGCTCTGGCTGTTCCCCGCGCCCGCGGGGATGAACCGCGCGTCTCCGCGCTCGCATAGCGTGAACCCCCCTGTTCCCCGCGCCCGCGGGGATGAACCGATTGATGCCGTGTTGCAAGTCGTACGTTGACGCTGTTCCCCGCGCCCGCGGGGATGAACCGACTGGCGAGCGCAACGACTACAGCGTGTTCGACTGTTCCCCGCGCCCGCGGGGATGAACCGCGCAATGTTCTGGTCAGCACCTACCAGCCGCACTGTTCCCCGCGCCCGCGGGGATGAACCGGTGCATTTGATGTCGGATGCGGACTGGACGCGCTGTTCCCCGCGCCCGCGGGGATGAACCGCGGCGGCCACGGGATGAACGATGCGAGTAGACACTGTTCCCCGCGCCCGCGGGGATGAACCGCCTCGACTTCGGATCGCCACATTCCGGCCATTCTGTTCCCCGCGCCCGCGGGGATGAACCGAATAAAAACGGCCATCGAGACAAACTTGGCCACTGTTCCCCGCGCCCGCGGGGATGAACCGCGATTTGGCTCTCATGCCATGGTCTCCAGCGCCTGTTCCCCGCGCCCGCGGGGATGAACCGTCCCACCAGATATCCTGGCTGATGCCCTGCACCTGTTCCCCGCGCCCGCGGGGATGAACCGAACCTCGTCCCAGACCAGTGGAGGAACCTCGGCTGTTCCCCGCGCCCGCGGGGATGAACCGCCAGTGGCAGGGAAACTAAAACAGCATCCTGCCTGTTCCCCGCGCCCGCGGGGATGAACCGCGCTGGTCGCGCTGGAGCAAATGGTGTCCAAGCTGTTCCCCGCGCCCGCGGGGATGAACCGCCGGAATGCTGGCAGGACTACACTGCACCCATCTGTTCCCCGCGCCCGCGGGGATGAACCGCTTCGGATGATCGACTATCGCAAGGCATTCATCTGTTCCCCGCGCCCGCGGGGATGAACCGCGCAGAGAGTTTTCGGCAGCTGTGGCCTTCCTTCGCTCTTCATAGCCTCCCGGGCGGTTAAGTTGGCCTTAAGCTTGCCGCGTTGTAATGCCTCCATTGAGATTGACGATCGAGGAGGCAAGGTCATGTTGCGACGTCCTGTAACCAGCTTGTTGCTGGTATTCGCGGTGTTGTACGCCGCCGCCAGCGTGTGGCATTCCGGCGTGCCCGACAGTTATTGGGGGTGGCGTTACGAGTGGATGATGGGCAGCGGCGTGCTGCTGATGGCGGCGATGAGCGCGGCGGTTGTGCTGGCGGCGCGGCCGGTGTGGCTGGAGCAGCGTTTGCGAGGGCTGGACAAGCTGTATGGCTTGCACAAGCGGCTGGGCATCGCGGCGGCGGCGTTGCTGGCGATTCACTGGCTGGTGAAGCTCTCGCCCAAGCTGGTGCTGGCCTTGGGCTTGGCGGAGCGGCGCGCTCGCCACGGCGGCGGCAGGGATGCGCTGGCCTCTCTGGCCAAGGATATGGGCGAGTGGGCGGCCTGGGCGGTGCTGGCGCTGGTGGCGCTGGCCTTGCTGCGGATGGTGCCGTACCGCTTCTGGCGCAAGACGCACAAGCTGTTTGCGCCGTTCTACCTGATGGGGGCGTTTCATACCGTGGTGCTGGCGCCGGGCGACATGTGGCTGCAGCCGGCAGGCTGGTTGTTGGCGCCGCTGATGGCGGCGGGCGTGGGCTGCGCCGTGTATTCGATGCTGGGCAGGATCGGCAGGCCGCGCCGTTTCGCCGGCGAGGTGGCGCGGGCGACGCCCTTGCCCGGCCGCCAGCTGGAGGTGATTTGCCGCATGGGCCGGCGCTGGCCGGGGCATGCCGCAGGCCAGTTCGCGCTGGTGTGTTTCGACGAGGCGGAGGGGGCGCATCCTTTCACCATCGCCAGCGCGGATCAGGGCGACGGCGAGCTGCGCTTCATCATCAAGTCGCTGGGCGATTACACGGCGACGCTGGCCGACAGCTTGCGGCCGGGGCAGGCGGTGACGGTGGAGGGGCCTTACGGCTGCTTCGACTTGCGCCGCGGCGGCCAGCGCCAGGCCTGGGTGGCGGGCGGCATCGGCGTGACGCCGTTCCTCGCCTGGCTGCAAAGCCGGGAGCCGGAGGAGGGTTACGATATCGATTTCTACTATTGCGTGCGCAGCGCCGGCGAGGCGGCGCGGCTGGACGAAGTCCGGCAGGCTTGCCAGCGTCACGGCATCCGCTTGCACCTGATCGCCGGCGATACCGGCGCGCAGCTGGAGGCCAGCATGCTGCCGCAAGTGGAGGATGTCTGGTTTTGCGGCCCGCAGGGCTTGGGCGCGGCCTTGCGGCGCGGCTTGGCGGCGCGGGGCGCTTTGGCTCCGCGCCTGCATCAGGAAGCGTTTTCGATGCGCTAGCCCGACGCGGCCCCGGCCGCTCCGCTTGGCGGGCCGGCCCGACGGCTCAGGGCAGCGGAACGACTTCGCCCAGCTGACTGACGGTGGCGCGGATGATCTTGCCGGTGCTGACGTTGCGCACGCGGATCACTTCGCCCTTGCGGCCGCTGGCCAGCGCCTCGCCCGCGGCGCTCACTTCTATGCCGGCGCTGCGCGCCACGATGCGCACTTCCGCGCCGCGCTTGACCAGTTGCAGCGCCTGCAGGGACTTGCGGCGCAGCAGCTGGCCTTCGTTCAGCGCGTTGCGATTGCTCAGGCCGCTGAGGTCGAACAGGCTGCCCACCACGTCGTCGGGATCGTTGATCTGACGCTGCGCCCAGACGATGTCGTCCGGCCCCAGCTCGCTGCCGGCCGGCAGCCGTCTGGCGGCCACCGCCGCGCGGGCGCGGATGTCGGCGCGGACGATGAAGCTATCGCTCCAGCCCTGGCTTGGGCAGCCGATCTCCAGGCGCATGCGGCTGTTGACCCGGTCGTTGTCGCTGCGCGCCTGCAAGGGCTGCGGGCAGGCGCGCGGCTGGAAGTCGCGCGGCGGCGTCAGGCGGACGTCCAGTTGCGTTTGCTCCAGCCCGGCCTGCTGCAGCTTTTGCTGGATGAACTGGCGCGCGGCTTTTTCCTGCGGCGCGTAAGCGGTCGCGCCGACGGCCGGCGCGCAGAGGGCAAGCAACCCTATTAATGGCAAGCGGTGTTGCATTTTTACAGCGGGCGTGAATTTTGCCATGACATTGGGTTTGGTAATTGTTGCATATACGGCTTTGGCTTTGCTTATTAGTATCGCTTTCCAATAAGCCGGTCATTAATTGTTAATGACTTAAATATGGTATTGAACAGATTGGGTCAAGGCAATGGGCATGCATCTGGACAAGGCCCTGAGCGTCCATCCGGAGGCCTTGCGGCTGCGGGCGGAGCGGACCCGGATATTGGCGTCCAACATCGCCAACGAAAACACTCCGGGTTATCAGGCGCGTGATATCGATTTCAAGTCGGCACTGGCTTCGGCCCGTGCCGATTCGCCGTTTTCGCTGGATACGGCCGATGGCGGCGACTTGCTTTACCGGCTGCCCAACCATCCTTCCCGCGATGGCAACACGGTTGAACTGGGCGTGGAGCAGGCCGAGTTCGCCCAGAACGTTTCCGAATTCCAGACCAGCCTCGCCTTCATCAACATGAAGCTGCGCGGCCTGGCCAAAGTCATCGCGGGGCAATAGACGATGTCGCTACGAGAGATTTCACGCATCGCCGGCTCGGCGATGACGGCGCAAACCGTGCGCCTCAATACCGTGGCCAGCAATATGGCCAACGCCGACAGCGCGGCCGGCAGCGAGGCGGCGGCCTATCGCGGCCGCAAACCGGTATTCGCCAGCATGGTGGACGCCGGCGGCGGCGTGGGGGTGCGGGTGCTGGACGTGGTGCAGAACCAGGAGCCGGTACGCAAGGCGCACGAACCGGGCAACCCGCTGGCCGACGCCGAAGGCAATGTCTATTACTCCAACGTCAACGCGGTGGAGGAGATGACCGACATGATGTCGGCCTCGCGCGCCTTCCAGACCAACGTCGAAGTGCTGGCGCGCGTGAAAACCATGCAGCAGGACTTGCTGAAGCTGGGAGAGGGCGCATGAGCGTGGACGCCGCCCAGTCGCGCCAGCTGGCGCAAAACCCGTCCCAGGCCGGCGCGGAACCGGGCGTCGCGCCCGCCGCCGGCCAGTCGGCCAACGAGAACATGTTCATGACCCTGCTGCTGGCGCAGATCAAGAACCAAAGCCCGCTCGACCCGGCCGATCCGGCCCAGTTCGCCTCGCAACTGGTGCAGATGAGCCAGATGAAAACCAGCGAAACCATGCTCGCCCAGCTGCAAAGCCAGGGCGCGATGCTGCGCGAGTTGCAGGGCGTGGCGCTGGGCGCGCAAGTGGGGCAGCAGGTGCTGGTGCAAACCGACCGCGTGCGCCTGGACGGCGCGGGCGAAATCAAGGGCCGCGTCACGCTGGCCGGCGAGGACAAGGACGTGCACATCACGCTGACCGACGCCGCCGGCCGCAGCGCCGTCGTCAAACTGGGCGAGCGCCCGGCCGGCGTCTCCGAATTCTCCTTCCGCCCCGCCGATTACGGCCTGATGCCCGGCCCTTGCCAGATCGCGCTGAGCACCGCCGGCAAGACGTCCGGCCTGCTGGAAATGCAGGCCGCGGTCAGCGGCGTGCGGCTGCCGGTCAACGGCGGCGAGCCGGTGCTGTCGCTGGCCGGCCTCGGCGAATTCCCGGCTTCTTCCCTATCCGCGCTCTTGGGCAAGCCCGGCGCGCTTTCCTCGTAACGTTCGTCGCGGAGAACCTCCATGAGTTTTGAAATCGCCCTGTCCGGCATCAATGCCGTCAACAGCCAGTTGGGCAGCATCAGCAACAACATCGCCAACACCGGCACGCACGGCTACAAGGCCGGCCGCACCACCTTCTCTTCGGCCTTCGCCGGCTCGCAGGCCATGGGCGTGGAAGCGCGCCCCAACAGCCAGAACATGGGCCGCAGCGGCGGCCTGCAGCCGACCGGCCGCAATCTGGACGCGGCGCTGGACGGCAACGGCTTCTTCGTGGTGCGCGACGCCGCCGTCGGCACGTCCTACA
This sequence comes from Xenophilus sp. AP218F, assembly GCA_002213445.1. Classification (GTDB taxonomy): domain Bacteria; phylum Pseudomonadota; class Gammaproteobacteria; order Burkholderiales; family Chromobacteriaceae; genus Chromobacterium. The sequence goes on from NJIE01000032.1 coordinate 50,853, forward strand.
CCCGGCTGGGGATTTTCAACGCCGACGACCAGGGCTTCCTGGTGGACAGCTTCGGCCGTCGGGTGCAGGGCTTCTCCAAGAACGCGGCCGGCGCCACCGGCGCTTTGGGCGACATCACCATTCCCGCGGGCGGCGTGCCGGCCCAGGCCAGCGGCAAGCTGCAGTTCGCCGGCAATATGTCGGCCGGCTGGACGCCGGTGACCGGTACCGCCGGCAAGGACAATTTCAATCACTCCAGCGTCTCCACGGTGTTCGACTCGCTGGGCAATCCGCACAACCTGACCCAGTACTTCAGCAAGACCGCCGCCGGCGAAGTAACCGTCAACTACACGCTGGACGGCAACAGCGTCGGCGCCCCGCTCAAGCTGACCTTCGACACCGCCGGCAAGCTGACCTCGCCGGCCACGCCGCAGGATCTGGATCTTGGCACCCCGGCCGGGGCCGAACCCCTGAAGCTGGCGGTGGACTACAGCGGCACCACCCAGTTCGCCGGCCAGGCCAGCACCGTGCGCAACGACAACGACGGCTACGCCGCCGGCACCCGCACCGGCGTCAGCCTGGGCAGCAACGGCGACGTGGTGGTCAGCTACAGCAACGGCAAGAAGCAGGTGGTGGCCGCCATCGCCGTGGCAAACTTCCCCAACGAGCAAGGCCTGCAGGCGGTATCCGATTCCAGCTGGGAAGCCAGCAACGAATCCGGCGCGCCGCTGCTGTCCACCCCGGGCAGCGGCATGGCCGGCAAGCTGGCCGCCGGCGCGCTGGAAAAATCCAACGTCGACATGACTTCCGAACTGGTGGACCTGATGACCGCGCAGCGCAACTACCAGGCCAACACCAAGGTGATCGCCGCGGAAAACCAGGTGATCCAGTCGCTGATGCAGGCGGTGTAAGACCATGGACGCGCTGATCTACACCGCGATGAGCGGCGCGGACCGCATGCTGCGCTCGCAGCAGATCCGCGCCAACAACCTGGCCAACGCCGAAACCGGCGGCTTTCGCGCCGATATCGACGTGGCCGCCAGCCAGGCGGTGCCCGGCTACGGCTACAACGCCCGGCTGCTGAGCCAGAACCTGCCCACGGCGGTGGACGTCCGCAGCGGCCCGGTCGCCGAAACCGGCCGCGACCTGGACGTGGCCATCAACGGCGACGGCCTGCTGGCGGTGCAAGCCGCCGACGGCAACGAGGCCTACACCCGCGCTGGCGCGCTGGCGGTGGGCGCCGACGGCGTGCTGGCGGTGAACGGCCACCCGGTGCGCGGCGACGGCGGCGCCATCGCCTTGCCGGAAGGCTACGTCAACATCGCCATCGCCGCCGACGGCACGGTGTCGGTGCAGATGCCGGGCGATACGGAAATGCAGCCGGTGGACAAGCTCAAGCTGGTGCGCCCGCAGCCGCAGGACCTAGCCAAGAACGAGCAGGGCCTGCTGATCAGCCGCCAGGGCGGCGAGCTGCCGGCCGACGAAACCGTCACCGTGCAAAGCCGCCACCTGGAGCGCAGCAACGTCTCGGCGGTGGAGGAGATGGTGGCGACGATGACGCTGAATCGCAATTTCGAGATGCAGATGAAGCTGTTCGCCGCCGCCAGCGACATGAACGAAGCGGGCAACCGGCTGGTGCGCGGCTAAACGCCGGCCGGCAACAAGACACCGAGCGGGCCCAAGCCCGCCGACATTGATCGGGGAATCACATGAATCCAGCATTGTGGATCAGCAAGACCGGCCTGCAGGCGCAGGACGCGCGCCTCACCGCCATCGCCAACAACCTGGCCAACGCCAACACCACCGGCTTCAAGCGCGACCGCATGGTGTTCGAAGACCTGTTCTACCAGGTGGACAAGCAACCGGGCAGCAAGGTGGACGACAACAACCTGTCGCCCTCCGGCGTGCAGCTGGGCAACGGCACCCGGCTGGTGGGCAGCCAGAAGGTGTTCACCACCGGTCCGCTGGCCGCCACTGGCCAGAACCTGGACGTGGCCATCGTCGGCCAGGGCTTTCTGCAGGTGAAGATGGCCAACGGCGAAACCGGCTACACCCGCGACGGCCACCTGCAACTCAATGCCAACGGCCAGCTGGTCAACGCCAACGGCCTGCCGCTGGAGCCGGAAATCACCGTGCCGGCCAACGCCTCCAAGATCATGATCAGCGAAACCGGCGTGGTGTCGGTGATGGAAGGCGACAGCGCGATGCCGACTGAAATCGGGCAGGTGACGCTGGCCAACTTCATCAACCCCACCGGCCTGCTGGCGCTGGGCGACAACCTGTTCCAGGAAACCGCCGCCAGCGGCGCGCCGACGACGGCCAATCCGGGCAGCGAGGCGCTGGGCAAGCTCAAGCAGGGCAGCCTGGAAGGCTCCAACGTGCAGGTGGTGGAGGAAATGGTGGACATGATCGCCGCCCAGCGCACCTACGAGATGAACACCAAGGTCCTGTCCGCCGCCGACAACATGCTGCAGCATCTGGGCCAGGCGGTGCGATGAAGCGCCTGTTCGCCTGCTTGCTGCCGCTCTGGCTGGCGGCCTGCGCCCAGTTGCAGCCGCCGCCTCCGCCGGAGGACGATCTGGCCGACATCCTGCAGCAACGCGCCGAAACCGGCCGCGGCGGCGGGGTGTTCACGCCGTCCGGCGCGCTGGCGCTCACCTCGGACAGCCGCGCCTTCCGCCCCGGCGACATCCTGACCGTGGTGCTGGAGGAGACGACGCAGGCCAGCAAGAAGGCGGGAACCAGCTTCGGCAAGAAGTCCGGCGCCAACGTCAAGCCTTCTCTGATCGGCAACACCACCTTCAACGCCCAGCTGGGAATCGACGCCAATCGCGATTTCAACGGCTCGTCCAGCGCCACCCAGCAGAACATGCTGGCCGGCGCGCTGACCGTGGTGGTGCGCAAGGTGCTGCCCAACGGCCTGTTGCAGATCCGGGGCGAGAAGCAGTTGAGCCTGAACCAGGGCGAAGAAATGCTGCGCATCGCCGGTTATGTGCGGGTGGAGGACATCGACACCGACAACCGGGTGTCCTCGCTGCGGGTGGCGAATGCCCGCATCGGTTATTCGGGCAGCGGCACGCTGGCCGACGCCAACGCCCCCGGCTGGCTGATGCGCTTCTTCACCAGCCCGCTGATGCCGTTCTGACCGATGAAACGGTGAGCGGATCGGCCCATTTTCGCCGTCAGGACAGCCAGGCTCGCCGCAGCCGCTGTCCTTTCGGCGCATTCGCACGAGGAGAATTATGATTTCGCGTTTTCTGGCCGGGCTGGCGCTCGGCTTGGCCGCGCTGGGCGCGCTGGCGCAGCCCCTGCGCCAGCTGGTCAACGTGGAGGGCATCCGCGACAACCAGCTGATAGGCTACGGCATCGTGGTGGGTCTCGACGGCACCGGCGACAACTCGCAAGTGAAGTTCGCCGGCCAGTCGGTGGCCAATATGCTCAAGCAGTTCGGCCTGAAAATGCCGGAGAAGAGCGACACCAAGGTCAAGAACGTGGCCGCGGTGATGGTGAGCGCCAGCTTGCCGCCGGGCTACAGCCGCGGCCAGACGGTGGATGTGACCGTCTCTTCGCTGGGCGACGCCAAGAGCCTGCGCGGCGGCACGCTGCTGCTCACCCAGCTCAAGGCCGCCAACGGCGAGGTGTACGCGTTGGCGCAGGGCAGCGTGGTGATCGGCGGCCTGTCAGCGCAGGGCAAGAGCGGCTCCAGCGTCACCGTCAACACCCCCACCGCCGGCCGCATTCCCAACGGCGCGTCGATCGAACGCGAAATCCCCAGCGACTTCGAGCAGGGCGACAGCGTGCGGCTCAGCCTGCGCCGGCCCAGCTTTGAAACCGCCACCAATATCGTGCGCGCCATCAACCGCAGCTACGGCAGGATAGCCAGCACCCGCAACGCCACCACCATCGAAGTGCGCGCGCCGCAAGACCCCACCGAGCGCGTCGCCTTCGTCGCCGGCCTGGAAAAGCTCAACGTCAACGTCGGCAAGGAACTGCCGCGGGTGGTGTTCAATTCGCGCACCGGCACGGTGGTGATCAGCGAGGGCGTCACCGTGCGCCCGGCGGCGGTGTCGCACGGCAGCCTGCGGGTGGTGATTTCGGAAACCCCGCAAGTAAGCCAGCCGGGAGCCTTCAGCAACGGTCGCACCGAAGTGGTGCCCAACTCCTCGGTGAAGGTGGATCAGGGCTCGGGCCAGATGTTCAAGTGGCCGGCGGGCAGCAGCCTGCAGGCCATCGTCAACGCGGTGAACAGCACCGGCGCGACGCCGGACGACGTGATGGCGATTTTGCAGGCGCTGGATCAGGCCGGCGCGATAGACGGCGAACTGGTGGTGATCTGATGTTGCTGAACAACGATGTGCAAACTTCCGCGCCGGCGGCGCAGGCCGACGCGCCGGTGGCGGCGGCTTCTCCCGAATACCGCGGCAAGGTTGAAAAGGCGGCGGAGCAGTTCGAGGCGCAATTCCTGCGCCAGATGATCAAGGAAATGCGCAAGGCCACCCGCGAGATGGCCAGCGAGGACAGCGTGTTCGCCAGCAGCGTCAACAGCGACATGCTGGACTACGCCGACATGGCGGTGGCCGACCAGCTGGCCCGGCAGCGGGTGTTCGGGGTGGCCAACGCCATCCTCGCCCAGCTGTTGCCGCCGGGCGGGAATATTCACCTTAAGTCGGCCGCGGCCGGCGTCGCCAGTGAAGAGACGGGGGCGCGGCCGACGCTGGCCGCCTTCGCCGAACCGACGCTCAACCTCAAACAGCGATAAGAGTCCAGCATGCGCATGATCAACAACGCGCTGACCGGCGCCAACGCGGCGCAAGTCGCGCTCAACGCCGCCAGCCAGAACATCGCCAACGTGATGACCCCGGGCTATTCGCGCCAGGGCGTGGTGCTGACCACCCGCCAGCCCGGCGGCGGCGACCCGCTCAGCCCCGGCTACGGCGTGGAAGTCAGCGCGGTGCGCCGCTTCAGCGACGATTACAAGAACCTGATGCAGTGGCAGGCCGGCTCCAACCTGGGCGCCTTGTCCGCCGCCCAGCCGTATTATGCCCAGCTGGAGCAGGTGCTGGGCACCGCCGGCACCAGCCTGTCCGGCGGCTTCGACAAATTCTTCGCCGCGCTCAACGCCGCCAGCCTGGATTCCGGCGTGATGCGCGAGCAGGTGCTGCGCGAGGCCGATGCCCTGGCGCAGCGCTTCAACAATCTGGACGGCGTGCTCGCCTCGCAGCTGGACGCGATTCGCGAACAGCGCAACGCCACCGTCACCCAGATCAACAGCCTGACCGGGAATCTGGCCGAACTCAATCTCAAGCTGGCCGCCGGCCGCGCCCAGGGCATCAATGTTTCCGGGCTGGAGGACGAGCGCGATCGCCAGATCGACGCCCTGTCGGCGCTGGTGGAGGTCAAGGTGCTGGAAGTCAGCGACGGCAGCAAGACGATCAGCCTGAGCAACGGTTTGCCGCTGGTGGCGGCCGGCGAGGCCGCGCGCCTGAGCAACGAGAGCCACGCCGACGGCAGCCAGACGCTGAAGCTCGCTTTCGCCCAGGACAAGTACGCGATGCCCGGCGGCGAGCTGGGCGGCCAGCTGGGCGGCCTCAACCAGTTTGAAAAGGACGTGGCCCGCCCGATGGTGGCCAAGGTGCGGGTTCTGGCCGGCGAGCTGGCGACGCGCGTCAACGAGCAGCTGGCCAAAGGCTTCGACATGAACGGCCAGCCGGGCAAGCCGCTGTTCGTGTTCGATCCCGGCGCGGCCAGCGGCGTGCTGCGCACCAGCGGCCTGAAATCGGCGGAGCTGGGCTTTTCCGGCGACAAGGACAAGCCGGGCAACAACGACAATCTGCGCACGCTGATCGAGGTCAAGAGCCAGACCTTCGATCTGGCGGGCGTGGGGCAGGTGACGCTGGGCGACGCCTATTCGCAGATGCTGGGCCAGCTGGCGGTGGCCAGCCAGCAGAACAAGGGCGGGCTGGATACCGCCAAGGTGATCCGCGCCGAGGCGGAAAAGAACTGGCAGGGCACGAGCGGCGTCAACCGCGACGAGGAGGCGATCAACCTGATCGAATTCCAGAAAATGTACCAGGCCAATATGAAAGTGATCTCGGTGGCCAACCAGCTGTTCGACAGCACCCTGGCCATCCTGTAAGGAAGCAGCATGCGCATTTCCAGCAACCAGTACCAATCCTCGTTGCAGCTGTCGATGCAGAACAGCGGCAGCCAGATGGCGGAAACGCTGCAGAAGATGTCCAGCGGCCAGCGGCTGCTGGCCCCGTCGGAAGATCCGATCGCCAGCGTCCGCCTGCTGCGGCTGCAGCGCGAGGAGTCGTCGCTGGACCAGTACCGCGACAATATCGGCGCTTTGCGTCAGCAACTGACCCAGAACGAATCGCTGCTGGACGGCATCAGCCAGCGGCTGCGCGACGTCAGCGACATCCTCACCGCCGCCGCCAACATGCCGCCCAGGGACGATCTCAAGGCTATGGCCACGCCGCTGGAGTCCCTGCGCGATACCATCCTCTACGCCGCCAACACCAAGAACAGCGAAGGCCGCTACCTGTTTTCCGGCAGCGCGGTGAAGAGCGAAACCATCAAGCAGGACGACAGCCAGCCGGCGGGCAGCCGCTACAGCTTCGGCGGCAATACCGACAAGCAGAAGGTGGTGGTGGGCGACGGCGTCACCGAAACCGCCAACGTGACGCTGGAGTCGATGGCCCCCTTGCTCAACCAGCTGGACGCGACGATCGCCACGCTGAAGTCGCCGACGCTGGACCACACCGACCCCGCGGTGGGGCAGCAAGTGCGCGATGCCATGGCCGCGGTCAGCGCTGCGCTGGACAACGTCAGCAGCCGCATTTCCGAGCTGGGCGGCTCGCAAAACGTGCTGCGTTCGCTGTCCGCCAGCCACGACAACATCAGCCTGGCCAACCAGCAGAGCATCCGCGACCTGGGCGGGCTGGATTACGCCACCGCCTATCTGGAGCTGAACGGGCTGTCGATGGCGGTGCAGGCCAGCATGAAGGCCTACGGCCGCGTCAGCCAATTGACCATGTTCGACGTGATCTGAACGCATGAACTCGGCCATCTCATCCCTGCACGTACCCGCCGGCGGCCAGCGCTGGGGCAAGGACGGCGGCGTCGTCGCCCCGGCTGGCGGCAGCCCGCAAACGCTGGCCCGCCAGCCTGCCGCCGCCGCCCCCTTGCGCGGCGAGGCCGCGTCCGGCTGGCGCTACAGCGTGCAGCTCAACGACCAGCTCACCTCGGCGCAGCGCGCCCAGGGTTTCGTCGACGACATGCTGCAGCAGCTGGAAGGCTTCAAGGACAACCTCAGCCGCCAGCTTATCCAGCGCCAGATCGACAAGGACGGCCTGCGCGCGCAGCGCGGCCAGTTGCAGCAGGCCTGGCAGAAGCGCGAGCGCGCCAGCGGCGGCAGCCTGGACGCCCAGTTGCGTTTCCACCTTGCCGCCGACGCGCGCCAGCGTTTCGGCGTTCGCGGGCTGGACCTGGAATCCCTGACCCGCGAGCCGGCGGAGACGCTGGTGCTGCAAACCGGCGACCGGGGCAGCGCGCCCAGCGCGGTGCTGGTGGGCGACGGCGCGGGAGAGGAAGAGATCTTGCGCCGCCTGAACCGGGCGCTGGCGCCTTCCGGCGTGCGCTGCGAGCTGGATCGTTACGGCCAGCTGGGCTTCAGCGTGGCCGAGCGCGACTGGGCGGCGTTGCAGGGCAACCTGGCCATTCGCGGCGACGGCATCCGCTTTCCCAGCGGCGTGCCCCAGCCCGCCCGTCCGGAGGCCGAGCCGCCGGCGCTGGACGCCGAGCGCTGGCAGGTGGAGGACCACGCCCAGGTGCGGCAGGCCTTGCAAGGCGTGGTGCGCACCATCGCTCAGCTGCAGCAAAGCCGCCAGGCCATCGCCAGCGCCATCGAGGACGCCCGCCGCGCCATCGAGAAGCTGTCGCGTCAGGATGAAACCAGCTGGGCGGGCGACTTCGTCACCGAATTCAACGCCAGGCTCAACCAGCGCGCCAGTTACCAGCAATTGCAGGAAATCCTGCCGGCCTTGCTCGGCGTCAGCCGCTATCAGGTGATCGCGTTGTTGTCGCTGCGTTGAGCGCCGCGCCGGCCGCCATCGAACAAAACCGCCTGCCGATTCCGGCAGGCGGTTTTGTTTTGCGGCCATCGAAACGACGGCGCGGCGATCAGAAGGAGTGAACCATATTGACGCCGAAGCCCTTGAGCTTGTCTTCGCCCGCCGCGCCGAACAGGCCGGCCTTGTCGGTTTTCACTTCGCCGTACTGCATGCCCACGACGGTGCGCTTGGACAGGGTGTAATCCACGCCGACGATAAACTGCTTGTAGCCGGTGCCGTCCTGGCTTGCGCCGTCGATTTTCACGTCCTGGCTTTGGGCGTAGGTGAACTTGGGCTTGAACGCGCCCAGCTGGTAGGCGGCGGTCAGCGCGTATTCCTGCGACTTGTACTCGCGGTTGTCCAGGCCGAAGGCCGGCAGCGCATCGGCGCCGTTGTTGCCGGTGGCCAGCGCGTAGATCGGCGTCGCGCTGGCGTCGCCCTTGTCGTTGCGGTAGCCGACGGCCAGGAGCAGATTGTTGGCGTTGTAGCCGGCTTCGATGCGGTGGCTGTCGATGGCCTTGCTGCTGACGCCGCTTGCGATCGCCAGCGGGGTCTGGTGGATGTAGTTGTACTTGCCGAAGAAACCGCTGTTTTCGTAGGACAGACCCAGGTTGTACAGCTCGCGGTTGGTATTGCCGCTGGCCGGGGCGTAGCCGGTGGCGGAGAAGTCTTCCTTGGTGCCGTACAGGAAGGCGGCGCTGAAGCCGCCGAAGTTGGCGGTATCGAAGCGGATGGCGTTCTTGACGCGGACATCGTCGCGGGTGAAGGCGGCGAGGCCCAGCGCGGCGCTGTTGTTGTTCCACGGATTCACCTGCTCCATATTGGAGTCGCCGTAGGTGGAGATGTGGCCGATGCGCGCCATGCCGTACTGGGTTTGCAAGCCGACGAAGGTGTTGCGGCTGCCCAGCGTGCCGGAGTCCGGACCATCCTTCTTGTTGGTGCCGTCCATGCCGACGGTGGCTTCCACCTGCCAGATGGCCTTGAGGCCGTCGCCCAGGCTTTCGCTGCCCTTGAGGCCGATCAGCGAGCCCAGATCGTCGACATTGGTCTGGTTGCGCTGACCGTTTTCTACGTTTTCCACGCCCATTTTCAAGGTGCCGTAGAGGGTGGTGTCGGCCATGGCGGCGGCGGGCAGGGCGGCCAGCGCCAGTGCGAGGATGGTCTTGTTCATGGGAGATATTTTCCTGTGAGGTTTGTTTTTGGCAGGGTGGTTATCTGTTATTTGGTAGAGATTACTTTCTACTTAATAAAAAGACAACTTGCCTTGAAGGGCCTGCGGACGCGGCATCGCCGGCAGGCCGCGGCTGCGGCCAATCAATCATCAATGATTACAAAGAGCTGTAGCGACCATATGGCGAAACGGAGGCGGTTGCCGCTGTGACTTCTCCGCCACAGTGCATGGCTGGCGTAAAAATAAAAGCGTGCAAAAACTATCTTTATTTTAAGCCATGCGACGACTCAACCCGGGCGGCAAGCGGCGCCGCGATTTCCACGGGGCGAGGCGGAAGCCGTGTCATGCGGATGGTATGTTTGACGTCTTCGAATGGCTTGCGGGAGCCGCCATGTCCTTACCCTGTCTTGCCGCTTTGCCCGAGCCGCCGTTCTACGCGGTGATCTTTTCCTCGCAGCGCGCCGCCGGCGACGCGGGCTACGCCGCGATGGCGGAGCGCATGTTGCAGCTGGCGGCCCGGCAGCCGGGCTTTCTGGGCGTGGAGAGCGCGCGCGGCGCGGATGGTTTCGGCATCACGGTATCGTATTGGGAAAGCGAGGCGGCCATCGCCGCCTGGCGCGAGGACGCGGAGCACCGCATCGCGCGCGAAACGGGGCAGCGGCAGTGGTATCGGCAATTCGCCGTGCGCGTGGCCCGCGTCGAGCGCGCCTACGGCGGCGGCCAGTGAACGCCGGCGCGTTTCAGGCCGGGAGGATGGCAGGCGGGCGCGGCTGAGCGCGCCGCCGAACCGGAAGCCTGGCCGAGCCTGACTGGCCGCGAACGGCGCTCGACCGGCGCTTTCGGCCTGCCGTTCCAGTTCCGCGGCGAACGCGTCGCCTCCCGGGGGAGGAAGGCGGATGGCGCAAGAAAAACGCCGCAAGGCGCGCTTGCGGCGTTGGGGTGCGGGATGATCCTGTTTCGTCGATGACGGCGTCTTACAGCGGCTGCTGCAGTTGCGCCAGGATCTGCGGGTTTTCCAGCGTGGACGTGTCCTGGGTGATTTCCTCGCCTTTGGCGATGGAGCGCAACAGGCGGCGCATGATCTTGCCGGAGCGGGTCTTGGGCAGGTTCTCGCCGAAGCGGATGTCGTCGGGCTGCGCGATCTTGCCGATTTCGTGCGCCACCCAGTTCTTCAGCTCGGCCGCCACCTTCTTGGCCTCCTCGCCGACCGGACGCGCGCCCTTGAGCACCACGAAGGCCACCACCGCCTCGCCCTTGACGTCGTGCGGCTTGCCCACCACGGCGGCTTCTGCCACCAGCGGGTTGGCCACCAGCGCCGATTCGATCTCCATCGTGCCCAGGCGGTGGCCGGACACGTTCAGCACGTCGTCGATGCGGCCCATGATCCAGAAATAGCCGTTTTCGTCGCGGTTGGCCGAGTCGCCCGCCAGGTAGTACTGGCCGTTGAATTCTTCCGGGAAGTAGGTTTTCTTGAAGCGCTCCGGATCGTTCCAGATGGTGCGCACCAGCGAGGGGAAGGGCTTCTTGATCACCAGGAAGCCGCCGCGGCCCGGCTCCACCTGCGCGCCGGATTCGTCGACGATGTCGGCCATGATGCCCGGCAGCGGCAATGTGCACGAGCCGGGTTTGGTCGGCACCGCGCCCGGCAGCGGGGCGATCATCGCCGAGCCGGTTTCGGTTTGCCACCAGGTGTCCACGATGGGGCAGCGGCCGCCGCCCACGGTTTCGTAGTACCAGATCCAGGCTTCGGGGTTGATCGGTTCGCCCACCGTGCCCAGCACGCGCAAGGACGACAGGTCGAACTGCTTGGGCAGGTCGGCGCCCAGCTTGATCAGCGACCGGATGGCGGTGGGCGCGGTGTAGAAGATGCTGACCTTGTGTTGTTCGATCATGCGCCAGAAGCGGCTGGCGTCCGGGTAGGTGGGCACGCCTTCGAAGATCACCTGGGTGGCGCCGTTGCCCAGCGGGCCGTAGCAGACGTAGCTGTGGCCGGTGATCCAGCCCACGTCGGCGGTGCACCAGTAGACGTCGTCGGGCTTGAAGTCGAACACCCAGCGGAAGCTGTTGATCGCGCCCAGCAGATAGCCGGCGCTGCTGTGCTGGATGCCCTTGGGTTTGCCGGTGGAGCCGGAGGTGTAGAGGATGAAGAGCGGGTCTTCCGCGTTCATCCATTCCGGTTCGCAGCTCTCCGGCTGCGAGGCGATCAGTTCGTGCCACCAGATGTCGCGGCTGGCGTCCCAGGCCACCTGGCCGCTGGTGCGCTGGTGGACCACCACTTTTTGCACCGATTCCGCGCCTTCCAGCGCCAGGGCCTCGTCGACGGTGGCCTTGAGCGGCACGCTCTTGCCGCCGCGCATGCCCTCGTTGGATGTCACCACCACCGTGGCGCCGGCGTCCTGCACGCGGTCGCGCACCGCGCCGGCGGAGAAGCCGCCGAATACCACCGAGTGGATGGCGCCGATGCGGGCGCAAGCCTGCATGGTGACCACCGCCTCCACGCCCATCGGCATGTAGACGACGACGCGGTCGCCCTTTTTCACGCCCAGGCTCTTGAGGCCGTTGGCGAACCGGCAGACGCGGCGATGCAGCTCGGCGTAGCTCACGCGCGAGACTTCTCCGTCGTCGGCTTCGAAGATGATGGCGGTTTTGTCGCTCTGGGTCGCCAGGTGGCGGTCCAGGCAGTTGTAGGAGACGTTGAGCACGCCGTCGTCGAACCACTTGAAGAACGGAGCCTGGCTGTCGTCCAGCACGCGGGTGAACGGCTGCTTCCAGCTGATCTGTTCGCGCGCCAGCTTTTCCCAGAACGACAGATACTGGCTGTTGGCCTGTTCGCACAGGGCGTTGTAAGCCTCCATGCCGCTGACGGTGGCCTTGTGGCGGAAGTCGTCGCTGGGGGGGAAGCTGCGGGTTTCCTTGAGAATCGATTCTAGCGTGGACATGAACATCTCCTGGTTCTTATGGGCTGCCGCGCCTGACGGCGCGGCAGGTTCTGCGGTCAGTGCTTGCTTGCGCCGCTGGCGCCGATGCCGGTCATGGAGCGCACGAACTGCGCTTCAAACTTGGCTTTTTCGTTTTCCGCCTGCGCCGAGCTGTCGGTGATGGAGAACAGCCAGGTGGCGATGAAGGCCAGGGTCATGGAGAAGATGGCCGGGTTCTTGTACGGGAAGATCGCGTGTTCGTGCTTCATCACCTCCACCCATACGGTGGGACCGAGGACGATCAGCACGATGGCGGTCAGCAGGCCGATGAAGCCGCCGATCACCGCGCCGCGGGTGGTCAGCCCTTTCCAGAACATGGACAGGAACAACACCGGGAAGTTTGCCGAGGCGGCGATGGAGAAGGCGAGGCCCACCATGAAGGCGATGTTCTGCTTCTCGAATACCAGGCCCAGCACGATGGCGACCACGCCCAGCACCACGGTGGTGATCTTGGAGACGCGAATCTCGTCGGCTTCGTTGGCCTTGCCGTGCTTGAACACGCTGGCGTACAGGTCATGCGACACCGCCGACGCGCCGGAGAGGGCGAGGCCGGCCACCACCGCCAGGATGGTGGCGAAGGCCACGGCCGAGATGAAGCCGAGGAAGATGTCGCCGCCCACCGCGTCGGCCAGGTGGATGGCCGCCATATTGTTGCCGCCGATCAGCTGGTGAACGGTTTTGCCGCCCTTGGTCACGGTTTCCATCATGCCCGGCTGGTTGAGCACCAGCATGATGGCGCCGAAGCCGATGATGAAGGTGAGGATGTAGAAGTAGCCGATGAAGCCGGTGGCGTAGAACACCGATTTGCGGGCTTCCTTGGCGTCCGCCACCGTGAAGAAGCGCATCAGGATGTGCGGCAGGCCGGCGGTGCCGAACATCAGCGCGATGCCCAGCGAGATCGAGTCGATCGGATCGGCCTTGCCCGGCGCCATGATGGCCGCGCCCTTGCTGTGCGCGGCGACGGCTTTCTCGAACATCATTTCCGGGCTGAAGCCGACGGTGGCCAGCACCATGATGGCCATGAAGGTGGCGCCGGAGAGCAGCAGCACGGCCTTGATGATCTGCACCCAGGTGGTGGCCAGCATGCCGCCGAACAGCACGTAACATACCATCAGCACGCCGACCAGCAGCACGGCGGAGGTGTAGCTCATGCCGAACAGAAGCTGGATCAGCTTGCCCGCGCCTACCATCTGCGCGATCAGGTAGATCGCCACCACCACCAGGGTGGAGGAGGCGGCGAAGCTGCGCACCGGGGTTTGCTTCAGGCGGTAGGAGGCCACGTCGGCGAAGGTGTATTTGCCGAGGTTGCGCAGGCGTTCGGCTACCAGGAACAGGATGATGGGCCAGCCCACCAGGAAGCCCATCGAGTAGATCAGGCCGTCGTAGCCTTTTTCGAACACCATGGCGGAAATGCCGAGGAAGGAGGCTGCCGACATGTAGTCGCCGGCGATGGCGAGGCCGTTCTGGAAGCCGGTGATGCCGCCGCCGGCGGCGTAGAAGTCGCTGGCGGATTTGGTGCGGCGGGCGGCCCAGTAGGTTACGCCCAGGGTGAAGGCCACGAAGGCGAAGAACATGATGATGGCGTGCCAGTTGGTGGCCTGCTGTTTGACATCGCCTTCAATGGCGCCCGCCGCCAGGGCAAGCGTCGGCAAGGTAGCCAGCGCCAGGGCGGTCAATCTGGATGGTCGCAGCTGCATTACTTGGACTCCTCGACGATCTGCTGGTTGAGCGGGTCGAATTCGGTATTCGCCTTGTGCACGTAAATGCCGGTGAGGGCGAAAGCGGACACGATGATGAATACGCCGATGGGGATGCCGACCGTCATGGTGGAGCCGGCGGACAGCGGCTGGCCCAGCGCCGAGGGGGCGAAGGCCAGCACCAGAATGAAGCCGTAGTAGATGACCAGCATGACGATGGCCAAGGTCCAGCCCAGACTGGTTTTCTTGTGAACCAGTTCAAGATACTTGGGATTGGACTGAACTTTCTTGAGTGTCTCCTCGTTCATTGCATCCTCCTTTGTGGGTAAGCGCGTGGTTGCGGCGCTCACCAAAACATAAGAGAGGACGGGGGGCGGAATCTAATCGAATTTTTTGATGCCGAGAATTTGCGAGGCCGATATTGCGATGCAAAAAACCAATAAAAACAACATCATGCAATGGAATTTTTACTCGATTTGTCGAGTTCGCATTCGCATTGGATGACGGCTGCCGGCCTTCAGGCTGGCCGGGCGGGCTTGGGCTGGAAGTAGTGGCAAGGCTGGCCGGAGGCTTCTTGCACGTCTTGCGCCGGCTGGCGCTTGCTCTTGAAATCGAGCGCCTGACAGCCGTAAGGAAAGGCGATTTCATGGGTGATGAAATAGTGGCGGCACTGGTTGCAGCGGGGGCGAGCGGGCGTGGTCATGGCGATGGCTTATGTGGTTTCGCCCGGTTCCAGCCAGGCGGATTTGAAGTCGAACCAGCCCAGCTGATTCAGATGCAGGCCTTGCATCCGGCCGGGGCCTTGCAATTGCAGCCAGCCGTGAAACAGCGGCAATAGCCAGCGCTGGCGGGTCAGCAGGGAGGAGAGCGGCGCGGCGACGGCTTCGCCTCGCCGCCAGCGCGCGCGCCAGTCGGCCAGCGACGGTTCGGCGGCGTCCGGCAGGGTGGCGCGCAGCAGCGGCGTGCCCAGCAGCCAGGCCGGCACGGCGTATTCGGCGCGGGTGGAGAAATTGATCGACCCCAGCCACAGGTCGAATTCGCCCTGGCCTTGCGCCCACTCGGCGTGGGAAATCGCCTCGCAGCGCAGGGCGACGCCGTGGCGGGCGAGGCAAGTCGCCATCGCCTGCGCCAGCTGGGCGTAAACCGGTTGTTGCCGGTAATACGCCAGCCGGAGCGCGGGCGGCGGCGCGAACGGCGGCGCGTCGTCATCGACGGGTCGATGATGCCAGCCCGGCAGCAGGCCGTTGGCGGGAATCCAGTAGCGGCACACTTCCGCCGGCATCTGGCCGGCCAGCGCCAGCGGCGCGGCGATCCTGGCCAGCCAGGCGCGCAACGCCGGGTCGCGCATGCGCGGCGAGCGGCTGTCGCACAGCGCGAAAAAGCCGCCTTGCTCCACCACCATGTCGCTGGGCGGCGCGCCTGGCGGGGCGTCCGGCTGGCTGGCCAGCTGCACGCGCATGACGCAGGGCTGGCTGTCCTCCTGCAGCGCCGCCGGGTCCCACTCCGGCATCATCCAGATATTCACCTCGTCGAGCAGCGCGCGAAAGCCGAAGTAATCGTCAAAGGCGTGCAGGCTGAGCCGGTAGGCGTTGTTGGCGGCCACAAGATACGGGCCGCTGCCGATGGGCTGCGAGGCGAAGTCGGCGCGTTCGGCGTGGTCGGCGGGCAAGATCAGCGCGGCCACGTCGGCCAGCAGCCAGGGCAGCCAGCAGTCCGGCTCGGCCAGTTCGATGGCCAGGCTGCGGCTGCTCAAGGGACGCGCGGCGCGCAGATGGGCAAACAGCGGCTGGGCGCGCAGCCGCGCGAGCGTGGCGCAGATGTCGGCGACGCCCAGCGGCCGGCCGTCGTGCCAGCGCACCGCTGGGCGCAGGTGGAAGTGCCATTCGCAGGGGCTGATCTGACGCCAGTGGTGGGCCAGGTCGCCGACGACTTCCCCTTTTTCCTCGTTTATGACGGTAAGGCCGTTGAAGATCTGGCGCGCCAGATGCTGCTCGGAACGCCGCAGCGGCTTGGATGGGTCCAGGTTGGGGAAGGCCCGGTAATAGGGCACGCCCAGGATCTGGCGCTCGCGGTCGGCGTGTTGCCCCAGGCGGCTGCGCAACAGCCGGGTAAGCGCCTGGCGGTCGTCGGCCAGCAGCCCCAGCACCTGCTCCAGCCGGCCCGCCGTCAGCAGCGCCTCGGCCTGTTCCGCGCGCAAATCGTCCTCTCGCTTGAGGAAAGCCAGGCGCGAGCGCATGCCGCGGCCGGGCTGCGCCTGCCAGGCGATCCAGCCGGCGGCTTGCATCTGCGCGAGCAGGGCGCGCATGTGGCGGCGGGTGCAGACCAGCACGTCGGCCAGCTGCTGCAAGGAGGTTTCGCAGTTTTGGCCGCCGTAGTGTCGCAGCAGGCGGTGGTATTGCTGGGTCAGGCGCGGGCTAGGCATAAAGAGGATATTTCTGGTTGGAATGTCAGCAATTTTTATTGCCCCTTATTGGCGGGACAATAACGCCAAGTCAACAGGGAGTCCAGCATGAAATCATCCGATATGCAGCAGTTTTATAGCGAATACCTGCGCCGGCAGCGCGCCTGGCTGGGCGTGACGCCGGATCAGGCGCTGCGCAGCCTGGACGAGCTGCTGCAGTGGAGCGAGCCGAGCGCGGGTCCGCAGGCGACGGGCGACGAGACCCGCGCCGCTGTCGACGCCGGCCCGCTTGGGTAGAATGTCCGCCATCAATCGCGACAGGAAAGTGACCGATGAACTTGTCTTCCGAGCGCCTGCAAGGCATCCGCGCCTTCATCGAGGTGGCGCAATGCGGCAGCTTCACCGTCGCCGCCGAGCGCCTGGCGCTGACCCGCTCGGCGGTGGGCAAGGCGGTCAGCCGGCTGGAAGAGCGCCTGGGGGTGCAGCTGCTGGAGCGCACCACCCGCTCGGTGAAGCTTACGCCCGAGGGCGAGCGCTTTTTCCAGGGCAGCCTCAAGGCCTTGACCCAGCTGGAAATGGCGGAGGCCGAGTTGCTCGACCAGCGCCAGGGCCTGGCCGGCCCGCTGCGCATCGCGTTGCCGTCGCTGTTTGGGCAACGCTGGATTCTGCCGCCGCTGCTGGCGCTTTGCGACCGGCACCCCGGCCTGCGGCTGGAACTGCAGTTTTCCAATGAGGTGCGGCAACTGCGCGAAAACGGAATAGACCTGGCGGTGCGCATCGGTGCGTTGCCGGACTCGGCGCAACTGGTCGCGAGGCAGCTGGGGGAGCAAACCGTGCGCTTATGCGCCGCGCCCGCCTTTCTGGCGGCGTCTGGGCCCATCGTTTCGCCGCGCCAGCTGGCGCAGACGCGCTGCATCGTCGCCCGCCCGGGCCTGCACTGGACGCTGCGCAACGAGCGCGACGAGCTGGAGGATTTCGAATTGGGAGAGGCGCTGGCGCTGGACGACGCCCAGGCGATGCTGGAGGCCGCGCTGCAGGGCCTGGGGGTGGCGCGCCTGCCGAGCTGGCTGGCGGCGGAGGCCATCGGGCAGGGTCGGTTGCGCGCGTTGCTGGAGTCGGCCGCGCCGCCTGGCCGCCCCATCCATCTGCTCTGGCCGCTGAAGCCTTACCTGCCGGCTCGGCTGCGGCTGGTCATCGATCACCTGGCGGCCAGCTTTCTGCCTCGCCCGCCTTGGGAGAGGGCGGTCTGAGTATTTTGGATTGGGGAAATTAAATCCCCAGCAATTGAAAATACATCGCTTATTTGGCCGCAATGCCGGCGCTAACATGACATTTTCCACTTCCATCAGGAGATGAAGTCATGGCCCGCACCGCTTTGCAGGATCAAACCGTAGTCATCATCGGCGGCAGCTCCGGCCTGGGGTTCGCCAGCGCGCAGGCGGCGATCGCCGCCGGCGCCCGCGTCGTCATCGGCGGATCCGAGGACGACAAGCTGCGCGGCGCGCTGGCCGCGCTGGGGCCGGCCGCGACGGGCCGCACGCTGGACATGCTGAACCCGGCCTCGATCCAGGATTTTTTCGCCGCCATCCCGGCGCTGGACCATTTGCTGATCACCGCCGCCGTCATCCGCCCGGGGCGCCTGCTCGACGCGCCGCTTGAGGACTTGCAGGCCAATCTCGACAGCCGCTTCTGGGGCAGCGTGCACAGCCTGCGCGCCGCCGCGCCGCGTCTGGCCGCTGACGGCTCCATCACGCTGACTTCCGGCATGGTGACCCAGCGCCCGCAGCCCGGAAAGACGCTGGCCGCCGTCGCCGCCGGCGCGGTGGAAACGCTGGCGCAGAGCCTGGTGGCGGAAATCGCCCCGCGGCGCATCAATGTGATCAATCCCGGTCCGATGCGCACGCCGCTGCTCGCCGGCATGCTGGACAACGACGTCCAGCGTCTGGACGCGCTGGCCCAAAGCCTGCCCTTGCGGCGCTTGGGCGCGCCGGAGGATTTCGCCGACGCGGCGCTGTTCCTGATGAGCAATCCGAACGTCAACGGCGAAGTGCTGCATCTGAACGGCGGCAGCGCCTGGGCGTGAGGCTGCGTTCGCGCCGGACCCGGCGCCTCGACATGCGCCGAGGCGACGATGCCTGGCGTTTTGCCGGGCAGGCCGCGCCTCTGTCGCAGGCCGGCGCATCGCGAAACACGGCGGGGCTGGTTCAAAGTTGGGTGATGCGCCGGGGGCGGGTCGCGCTTGGCATTCAAAAAGCATTGCTTGGTCGAAAAGTTCGGATGTGAAAAACGGCTTTGATGTTTTTCGCATATTCCGTTCCCGCTCCCTGCCGGGGCTGGCGCGCCGCAACCTTCCCTGTTTCCCCCGCCGTTCTGGCGGGGGCTTTATCGGGCTCTCCCCGCAATTGCGTTCTTGCATCCCCGGATGCGTAGGCCGCGATGCCTGCCTGGTTCTGGGCGTCGTGACGGCACATGGCGGAAAGACGCCATGATCGATGCCTTGCGGCAATAGGCCGGGGCGGCTTTAGGGCGTGAGGCTGCCGGGAAGCATTCAGCGGCAGCCATTCAATCGGCGCGCCATTTTCAATCTAATCAGTTTGATACGGAAATTTCTCACGGAAATTAAGGATGTCATCCGTGTGAATTTGGGAGCTTTCCGGTGTTCGAGCTTTCCTTTCTGCGTTGAAAATAAAAACAGCATTAGTGTTTTTTAATTTTCATATGCGAAAGGCCTTGTGGGTCCTTGTCGGGCGCGGGCGGCGCGGCAAGAGGCTGCTAACGTGTTTCGCAAGGAGTGCTTCGTTGATGAACAAGATTTACCGCATCATTCGTAATCGAAAAACCGGCTTGCGCATAGCGGTATCCGAAACGAGCAAGGCTGCGGGCAAGGGCAAGTCGAGCCAGCCCCGATCGCTGCTGGCGGTCTGCCTGATCGGGGCATCGTTGTGCATGCAGGCGGCTACGGCGGCGCCTTTGGATGATGTGTGGATCAAGATTGGTGGCGTGACGGGAGGCAGCCCCGCCTCTGCCCCGGTGCAAGGTGCAATCGCGATTGGCTCATCCACGGAAGCCTCTACCAATGCGACTGCGGTGGGGTCGAGAGCAAAGGCGCAAGCGGTTGGCTCCGGCGCGATAGGCTTGGATGCGATTGCCTCTGGCGTGAACGCAAATGCGTTTGGGGTGGAAGCCAAAGCTGCTAATAGGTCTGCTTTGTCAATAGGCTATCGGAGTTCGGCAGCAGGATTTGCTTCGACCGCGATCGGCGAGGGCGCTTTAGCGAGCCAGGAGGATGCGATTGCGTTGGGGCGGTCTAGCCAGGCAACCGGGGCTCGCGCGGTCGCGCTGGGGTATGCGGCAACGGCCGAGGCGATGAACGCCACCGCGTTGGGCACGGGCTCCCATGCCACCCATGAAGGCGCTTAGGCTTTCGGCTGGGACGCCAAGGCCACCAATACCCGGGCGATGGCGTTTGGCAAAAACGCGGCCGCCAGCGGGATCGATTCGCTGGCGATAGGCCAGAGCGCGCTTGCCAGCGGCCAGGGTGCGGTATCGCTGGGCTGGGGCAAGGCGACGGCCGACTATGCGATGTCCCTGGGTTATAACTCGACGGCCGGCGGCATCAATGCCACGGCGTTGGGCAACGGAGCCAGCGCGGCGGGTCTGCAGGCGACTGCGCTGGGCGACCGGGCCAGCGCCGCCGGCGTGGACGCGGTGGCTTTGGGTCGCCAGGCCGAGGCCAGCCATGCGGATGCCCTGGCGCTGGGACGAGAGGCCAAGGCTACCAATACCCGGGCGATGGCGTTTGGCAGCAGCGCGGCCGCCAGCGGGATCGATTCGCTGGCGATAGGCCAGGGCGCGCTTGCCAGCGGCCAGGGCGCGGTATCGCTGGGCTGGGGCAAGGCGACGGCCAACTATGCGGTGTCCCTGGGTTATAACTCGGGAGCCTCGGGTAGCTATGCAGTTTCCCTTGGTTATGGTTCGACGGCTGGCGGCTCCTCCGCCTTGGCGCTGGGCAGCTCCACCCGCGCCGAGGGCATTCGGGCGGTCGCCTTGGGGGACCAAGCTAGCGCCGGGGGCGATCGGGCAGTCGCCTTGGGGTACAAAGCTAGTGCCGCCGGTGTGGACGCGGTGGTCTTGGGCGTGGATGCCGCGGCCAGCCATGCGGACGCCCTGGCGCTGGGGCGCTTGGCCAAGGCCACCAATACCCGGGCGATGGCGTTTGGCAGCAGCGCGGCCGCCAGCGGGATCGATTCGCTGGCGATAGGCCAGGGCGC
>NJIE01000033.1 GCA_002213445.1 Xenophilus sp. AP218F
CTTCATATCCGTCATTTTCCTTCAAGTGACGGACTTCTCTCTACTTTTGATTGGTAGGGGCTGAGGGGAGCAGATCAGAGCAGTTGCACGTCTTTGATGGCTTGATCTTTGGATTTGGCTATAAGTTGGAGCTGGGCTTGCCACTCTGGGAAGTACTCAGAACTGAGTCGGGCTTTACCTGTGGCAATGCCATAGAAACGCTGAGCGGCTTGTTCACCATTCTCGTTCTCAAGCGTGATAGCCCGTTCACGTAGCTCATCGAGAAGAACTTCGAGGCCAGTTACAGAGTGAGTATTTCCTGACTTAGCAGCAGTTTCTTGCAAAGAAAGATGGCGCTGCCATCGCTTTGCCTCTTCAGCGAGGGCATCTCTCTCCCCACGGGCTTCGGCAATCATGGCTTTCCATTTTGCGATAAGCGGTAAGACTCTACGTTGCGCTTCTCTCTTGTCGGAGGTGCCGAGCGATTCAACAAAGCGCATTTTTCCAAGTACTTCCCGTGTATCCACAGGGATGGTCAACGCGGCGTACCAGAGGTTTCGACGACGTTCAAGGTAAGACATAGTTGGTGCTGGTAAAACATGATTTACCACACGTTTTTACCACACGCCGACCATCAGAAAAACCCTTTATTCAATGACTTCAACGACATATGTGCATCGTGGCGTAATGTCCCTCCCTCTCCGCCAGACCCAACAAACAAGCCCTTGAGCAATCAAGGGCTTTTTTGTTTTTCTGTCTCCCCTCCTCGACTCAACACTTCTCGCAACATCCGAGCCCAAGCGGCAGAACTGCAAGAACGCGCGGCCATCCCGAGCCGTTTCAACGCAGCCCTTGTGCCGCGAGCGGCAAAGCGCCAACAGGGAGAGCAAGGTCCCTTGGCGGCATGTTCCTGGAAAGCCAAACTAGGGCAACGACGCGGGATTTATCGCCCCAAGCCCGCCATCCGTCACATAGGGAACCAGGCCCTGCTCGCGTATCTGACGCATGAGCGTCTTGGCGCAAGACGCATCCTCAGGCGGGCAATAATCAATCGCAATCACCGGCACTCCGTAGCTTTTCACCATCTT
This sequence comes from Xenophilus sp. AP218F, assembly GCA_002213445.1. Taxonomy (GTDB): domain Bacteria; phylum Pseudomonadota; class Gammaproteobacteria; order Burkholderiales; family Chromobacteriaceae; genus Chromobacterium. Next base: position 1,068 of record NJIE01000033.1, read on the forward strand.
GACCTGCGCCAATAACCATTCCCGGCCCTCAGTCGGCACATCGACATAGCTCTGCTTTGCTTCGCTCCAGCCTTTGAACAAGGACTCGAAAGCAACGGCGTAGACTTGCTCATGCACCGTGGGCAGCAGCTCAAAACCACGATTCAAAATCAGCCTGGCTTGCGGGTAGTTGCGATGAATCGACTGTATGATCGCGACCAAACCCTGCTGATAGCGCTGCCTATCTTCATCATTTCTAGAAACCAGTTGATAGGAGTCCAGCGTGTCCAGAAAAAAGCCCTGATAGCCCGCTCGCCACAAAGGCGCGATGATGCGGCTGACAATGAACTCCGGCCACCCTGCGGCGCTGCTATCGATGACTTCCGACTGCCACTCCCGATTGCGCCCCACAATCCAGCTTTTGGGAATATCCCGAAAGTAAGGCCGCGAATGCATCACCTCCCCCACGCTGACATAAGCCAGCCACCGCGTTTTACCAGCATGGCTTCTGGGATCAAAACCATTATCTGGCTCAATAACCGCCATATCAAAACGAGACAGCAATGCGGTTTGAGGAGCTTTGCCATAGTAAAAGGCGATGCTCCATAGCGACGCGTCAGACTCGGCGGCTTGGCATAGCGCAGCGCACACCATGCCAACAACGCCGGACAAGCAACGCATAAATAGATTATTTTTCATCAGATAGGAAAAGGCATGTCGTATCAAATATGCTGCTGCAGCATGTAAGTTTCATACTCCAATGCATCAAAGCAGCGATCCAATAGATGCACAGACGCCAGCACCACCACGAGCAAAGCGGCTGCAAAACCATAGCCATAAGCATTGGGGCCAATCAGCAAAGTCAGCCATGTAAATAACCCGTTCATTAATACGAATGACGCAACCAATACAAGCACCACCAAGCGCTTGTCCAGATAAAAAAAGATATTCAGGACTCCGAGAAAAAGCACTTGCAAGCTGGCAGATATCACGTCAATGCGCATAAGCGGCACATACAAAACAGAAATACCAAGAAATTGCAGCAATTTATCGCCAAATGAAAATACCAGCAGCGCCACCAGCGCCTGTATCTTCAGGATTTCGTACAAGCCAGTACGCACGCTGTTCACCATCATGTCTCGGCATTCATGGATGCGTTTGAGCGTGCCGCCATTGCGCACTGAGTTATAAAAATCATCATAATGTTCAACGAAATCCGTTTCGATCCTGAGCAGAAAAACCGCCATACCCGGAATAACGCACAAGTAGGAAATGAATACCGGCATATCATATATCACCGATTCATACAAAGGGCCGATCACTCTTTGCCCAGTTGCCGGCGCATACCAGAACATGATTTTATCCAACCAGATGCCAAGATTGAACAAGACGCCGACGAACATCAGGCTAGGATAGGAGAGCTGGCGGTCAAATACTTGCCAAGAAAGATAGTCCGTTGCTGTGTAATTTCGATGAATCAGGCTGACCATGCCGACAAGCAATACCGCATGGCCAGCGACAAAGCCTGCCAGCAAACCCTCCAGGCCAAAAGCGCTTAGCCGCAAGGCCAGCAAAACGACAACAGCGTAGCCAATGAAAAAAATCGCCAGAATCGCCTTGTATTGCTTGACGCTAGTCAGGAAAATGACGCTAATCCAGAGATTGCTGATAATGACAAAGCCAATCAGCATCAGCAGCCTATACAAAACAGATTCGCCGCGAAATAGCGTGAGCGCTAATGCCAGACCTATTAAACCAGTCGCTATCGTTGTCAAAAATGTCACGGCATTGAAGTTCGGCAAGACAGCATTGAATTGCCTTTCGAACAAGCGATCAGATACAAAGCGGGTAAAGGATAACTGCAACGCCCCGGTAATGATCAAGCTAAATGCTATCAGATAAGTGACCGACATCTGGAACTGCACAATCTGCGCATGCGATCGAGCCATGCTCAGGCTGAATATCCCGATCAGCAGCATGCCTATCGTTGAGAGGATCAGCGGCCCTGCGCTGATAGCGCCTGCATAAGCATAGGCGGCGAAAGTGCTGCTCAAGCGATCGCGGCGCAATATTTTCCGCAGCTCAAAACCTATCCCGGCCATGCTTGATCTCCTGATTCATCAGCCGCATCCGGAAGAGCGAGTAATCGATTATAAAGCTGGCGATAACTTTCCTCCATCAAAGCACTGGTGTAATAGCGCTCCGTTCGGGCAATGCCTGCTTGTTGAGCGCTTTTCCACTCCTGCGGCTGAGTCAATAATTCCAGCATGGCGTGAGCAAGCTGCTCGGGATTCGCGATCTGAACTACGCGACCGGCCCGACCAAGCGCGCGGTCCTCTGCGGATAGCCCTTCAATCAGCTGTCGGCAAGATCCGACATCCGTGCTGATCACCGGCACGCCCGCGGCATAGGCTTCCAAAATAACCAATGGCAGAGCTTCGCTGATCGAACTAAGCGCGACCAACCCTATCTTCGGCAGCAGTTCGTCCACATTGCGAAATCCCATAAATTCCAGATTTTTCTCCATGCCAAGACTGCTCACCAAATCGCGACACTCCTGAGCGTATTCTGGGTCTTCGCTTTCCGGTCCGACAATCCACCCTTGCAATTGCGGAAGCTGGCGGCTTGCAATAAAAACCGCGCGAATGAAGGTCTTGATATCCTTGATGGGCACTACCCTACCGATGAGCGCCACCACAAAAGGCACGCTTGAGGGCCGCAAATCGCGTAAAGGAGAAAATCGCTCAACAAGTATCCCATTCGGAATATTTCGGGTCTTGTATTCCGGAGCGCCATCCGCCAGCTGGCGCAATCTGTTTCCCTCGTATAGCGCCGTAATTTCAGAAGCCGCGTCATAACACACTCGCCCCAAGGCATGAAAGAATTGAATCCACAAATCCTGAAAATAACCGACTTGGGAGATGTCTTTTTCGAATACGCCGCGATTATCCCGAATCCATTCGCTTTGCAGCAAGTCAATTTTTCGCTCTTTAGTGTAAATTCCATGCTCAGACACCAATAATGGACGATGCGAACGATGGTGCAACAATGCGCCCAAGAAACCGGCGTATCCGGTCGAGACCGTATGATACATACGCGCAGGTATTAAACTTTCACATATGCGAGCCAGCTGCCATATCGGCTTATGCATAATGCGCACAGTCCAGAAATAATCCGTAAAGGATGGATCACGGCAGTATTTTTCATAGCTAGCCGAAATATATTCCCAAGAATGGCGGCCACGCAGAAATTGTTGCTCGCTCAGCGCCCCGCTCTCGGAGAGCATTGGAATAATCTGGCGCACCATTTTCCCGATATAAGCCAAATTATGATTATTCCTGAATGCATCATGCATTCTAGAAAGCTGGGCATTATCCAGGGCTTCCTCCCTCGTGCCATGCAACAGCGCAGGCTGAACATAGTCGTAGAGGTAGTGTTCCTCGAAGTGAACAACATTATCTGGCAGCTTGTAATGCTGCTGGCCGTAATCGCTACGCTGGCTGCCAATAAAAACAATGGCGAAGGTAAATTCCGGATAAGCTCGAATGATCTGATTTACCCACGCCGATACGCCGCCCCTGACGTAGGGGAATGTGCCTTCGAGCAGCAGGGCGATATCGGCGGACTTGGCTGTTGGTTGCATATTTGCGCTCATGTCAGCCAGTACCGCGACACATGCTGAATGGAAGTCATGTTGATGCCTTCATCCATCGTCTTCAACAGTTTTCTCAGCTTGGCATAATCCCGTTTCAAATAGGCGACTTCCGCCTGCCACGGCAACAAGCGGCTTTCCGGGAAGTTATTTTCAAGCGCCCGAGCAAAACAAGCTTCGCTTTCTTCTATATTGATGCGCAGCAACGCGCAACGTCCCAGCAAGTACCACATGGCCGCCATTTCCTGGTTATGCCGCAAAGCCAAACGGGCATATCTCTCCACGCATTCCAGCGTAAAGCTGCCCACTTCCCCCCTCACTAAATTCTGATAAATCAGCTCCCAATAAAGCTCAGCCAGTCGGGTATAGATATCGGCTCTCAAACCATCTTCGTCGGCCAGATCCAGTTGTTCCCGGGCAGCCACTATTTTCCGCGTGATGCTTTTCTCCGCGCTATCGACCACGCCGTAAGCAAGCAAGCGCACTTCTTCCACAGGGTCCGACAACAAATCATGCTGCAAATCGCCAATAATATAAGGCGGCATGAACTGCATTGAAACCAGGGCGGACAGGCGGTCCTCATCCGAAACATTCGTATTCGTCAGACGAGATCTCAGGTGACTGCCGGAGCCATGATTGACGCTGGAGGCCAGGTGACTGATATATTCGGCGGGCTCCACCTGGCTCATGCGGACAGAATGCGAAAAATGCCTGAATAGCGCAGGCACCAGGAAATAGGCAGAAACAAACAGCAAGACACCCACTACGGGCATGAACAAGCACAGGGAAAAAATATGCAAGAATTGCTGCATCCTGTGCCCAGGAAAATCAACGGGCATCGCAAAAACCATGCCGCCCGCAGAAAGCGATGCTGCCAGTGCCTGCCATGCCAGAATCGCCAAAATGCCATCCTGCATATCTGGCGCGCTCATAGCCAGCACGATGACGTGCCACTGCGCAAACATGGCCAGCGACCCGAACAAGAGAGCGAAAACAAACTTAACCATGATGCTGGCAATGCTGGAGAAGTTTCTGCAGGCCATGCCCGGGATCGTCGCCATCCACCATTTTGCTGCGAATCGTCAACGCGCTATCCAGATCAACGGCAAACTGCTCTTTCAAGACATCCCGAAAACGCTCCAGATACCCTTCCACGCCCTCTGCCGACGTTAACGGCATCAGCACGATCATGACGTGGCGACCTTCGACATCGGGAGTCCAGATTGAATCAAGCGCGCGCCGTAAACGCATGGCCTGGTTGAACAATAGCTCGCCTTCATCGCCGGGCGGAAATGCCAGCCCCAGCATCGCGCTTTGTATTCCATACAGGCTTTTCAAACGACTCAGACGCCCCAATTCCAGCGAAAACGAATAAGGGCAGTCAGGCAATAAATTGCGCACCACGTCTACCGTCGCTTTGTGGCTAACGCCAAAAGCGTAGTAGTTCAGCAGGGCCAATAATAATTGCAAGTTATCGAAATTAAGCGCAAGAAAAGGCATTCTGGAGATGACCAGCACGCCCAGCATCCGTTCAGAAGCATCGACGATGGGGGCGCAAGCCAGGTATTGATCCTGCGCTTCTTCATCTTCCATATCTTTGAGATGCGATAACTCCTGATAGACCAGGCAATGACGCAATACTGGCGAATGCGAATCCAGCTCAAAATCATGGCCGACATACGCGACAGGCTGAGCCGCGACCATGCCGTCTCGCACGGGATAGATCGCGGCGACTTCGATTTGACAAGTCAAGGCGACAAACTCAAGCATGCTCTGCGCATTAGGCAGCAGCTGTTGCTCCGCGTCATTGACTGGCTCGGCCAGCGACCGCAGGTGCTCGATGGCATCGCGGAAGGTGGTCGGCCGGGACAAAAAATCATTCTCCAGCTTGGCATGGGAAATCCGGAGCAAGTAGTGATTATTGGTAATGGAAACCAGCCTGTCCCTCAGATAGGCGTTTATGCTTTTTTCGCTGACCGCGCGGCTTGCCCACAAATCGCAAAAGTGCCCCGCCACCACCACTTGCGTGAATCCGCCCACAAAGAGCATGGTCGGGAAAGCGCCTCCCGCGTGCTGTCGGTAGAAAAACTCCCAGGCCGCAAAAAGGCATATGCCCGATACCACGCCCAACAAGGCCCCGTAACGCAACGCCACGATGGTCGGCAACAACCATATCCACGGAAACGGGTTATCCAGCAGCAAGGGATCGCCCGGCTGCAGAACATAAAACAGGCCGATGGCCAGCAGCATGATCAAGACGACTTCAAGCAGCAGGGCAGGCCGCCCGGCAAGAGGAATCAGCAGCCGGCCAAACAAACGGGATATCCCCAGCGGATCGGATTGCCTGGCATTCCGCTTGCCCGCCGCGCCAGCGCCTGAGGGCGCCTTGCTATCCGAGAGGCTCGCCTGCCCCGGCGACCTGTCCTGCGACTTGGCTTCTGTTGGCACGTTCGCCATCCCTATTTCTGCGCGAGCGGCGCCAAGAGTTGCTGGATAAGCGTCTGTCCTACCCCGGCCAGACTGGAGCGGCTCCAGCCGCTGCGACTGCCCGTCGCGCTCCAGACCACCTTGCCGCTGTTCAGGTCAACCACATCAAAGGTCACGCCGGCAACCGGCTCGCCGTCCACGCCCACCTTGTAGCGCCACTCTTGCACCGAGCCGCCAAGGGCGTAGCGAGCCCCGCTCTTGCGCGCCCAGTCCAGCGACTGAGCCCGGGCCTGACGGCGCTCGACATCGGATTCCAAATCCGCGGCGTCCGCCTCCGCCTCATAGCTTCTCAAATCCGCGAATCCCTGCTGGATCATGATGCTCTGCGCGATGCTGCTCGCCCGGGCGCCGGCATCGGGCGTTTCCGTAAAATTCGCCATGGGCAGCAAGACCCACGACTGCCCTTTGGCAAACGTTGGAACTTGACTGGCGTTGATCGTGGAACATCCCGCCAGCGCCAGTACCGCCAACGCTAGCGTCCACTTCCGCATGAATGCAATTTTCATAGCCTTGCCCTTCGTTCGCTCGTCGATGTTCGAATACACCTGAAAACGGCGACTGCGATCTCGCCGCGCCGCGCTTAATAAAACATCCGGTACGACACGCCCACCTGCGTCGATGCCGCATTGCCTCCCACCGCCGGCTCATGGGAAAAGTACAGCCTTGCCTGATCATTGCCCGCCACGGAGCCAGCCGCGCCGATGCTGACCTCGGGCCGCCAGCCCACCGCGCTCTGATGCACGATGCCGGCATCCATGAAGGGCCGCCAGCTGCGCCAATAAGGGTGAGACTCGTCCCTCGGGCTGCGGGCCGTCATGAGCTGATCCAGCCCCAGGCCCACCATCAAGCCGAGCTGCGTGGCATTGGAAGGCATGAAATACGAAGCCTGCGGCGCGATGTCCGGGGGCAGCAATACGGACAGCGAAGGAATCTGGCTGTCGCTGGAGGCGTATGCGCTGCGTTCGCCAACCAGACGGACGCTCCAATCCGGATAAGCGCTTCTGATCCGATAACCGACATTGCCGGACAGGGTCCATCCCTTGCCCAGGAAGCTGCCGTCCTGGGCATGGAAGCGGTCCAGCTCGTAACTGCCGTTCCAGAACCATCTGGCGTCCTTGCTCATATCCAGGCTCAGCAGCAGCATGTCCTTGACGCCTGCCGCGTCCAGTTCAGCCGAATTGTTGGCGTATTGCCTGATGCCGGCGTTGAGCGTGACGCCCAATGCGCCATCGCGGTTGAACTCGCCGTAAAAACTGGCTGTGCCAAACGAATTCAACGCTTGTCTTGCGCCGAGCGTGAGGGCGAGGTTGCGTTCAGACGTCGCGTCGCTGATGGTCAGATCGAACATCCGGTCGTGAGAAGGAATCCAGGCCAGCGTGGTCGCGCTGCTGAGATGTTGCGCGCTGTCCGTGGCCTTGAGGCCCAGCCCGTAGCGTGAAGTAAGCGGCACGCTGCCGATCAGGACGTAATCCAGCGAGTTCACCGGACTATGCCGGGTGGCGATGATGTCCGCGCCGAAGGACGGGGGGTTCCTCAGCAGCAGATCCGACATGGACTGATGCGCGGCATCGTTATCCGGAGCGCCTTCATGGGCGTCGAAGGCCTGCGTTTGCGCCTGCGGAACGCGGCCGATCCGATCCAGCGCCTCGATGGCGCTTCCCGCTGGAATGGATCCACCGCCGCCATCCAGAATGCGCGACAGCGTGTCCCGATCATTGTCCGCCATAGCCAGCGTCGCCCTGGCATCCGCCGGCCGCAGCAACCAGCGGGCGTATCGCCGCGCGAGCCAGGCGCGGGCAAGTTCGTTGTATTCCCCGCTTGCCGCCCACGCCAGCATCGTCTCCCTGGCGACCGCGCTCAGGGCAGGCTGTCGCGGCGCGGTGCCAACCGATCCGGCATCGGCAGGCGCGCTCTCCTCCGGCCCCAAAGCCTGTCTCAGCGTACTGTCCAGCAGGGTTTCAGCCAATTGAGCGGGCTGCCCGCCATCCAGCTTCAGCAAGCTCGCCAGCAGGTTCCGGGAATAGTCCCCTCCAGCGAAGCTCTGCGACAGCCGCACCCGGGCGGCCTGCGTCTCCAGCTGCGCCGCCGGCTTTGGCGAGATGTTGCCATGCTCGCCGGCACGGCCCTGTGAAGCGATGCCTGGCGCGCCGCCGGCGACGCCGTCGCGGCTTTTGGCCTGCAGCTGGCGCCAGACTTTGCGCCGGAGCGTCCATGCCGCCATGGAATGGCCCGCGGCGTCCTCGGCCTCAGCCAAGGACAGCGTCCACAAAGGGTCGTCCCCCGCCAGCGTCGACTGCCGGCGCAAGAAACTCAGCGCGCGGGCCGCATGGCCAAGCCGCAATTCGCCGGCGCCGTACGCGCCCCAGTAGGTGGAGTCTTCCCGGGCCCGCGCCCGCCAACGATGCAATGCCGCAGCCAATTCATCGTCGCCGCCAAAATCCACCAGCATCCACAGGTATTGCACCCGGATTTCATCGGTGACGTCCGTTTGCCGCACCGCTCTGCGCAAATCCGCCAGCGCGCCTGTCCAGTATTGACGCTGGCGGTAATATTCCGCCCGCGCCGCGAGCAAGGCGCTTGAGCGGCGCAGCATGGACGCCTGCTCCGGCGTCAGCTTGCGCAACAGATTTCCGATGCGCGGCCACGCCGCGGCCGCCGTATAGTTTGTCAACGCCAGAAGCAAAGCCGCTTCCGAGCCATTCTGCCGGAACTCCAACTCGGCGATACGTCCGGCATCCAGGGGATAATCTTGATAGGAATAGATCATCCCGTGCAGGTCGGCATCCGTGGCCAGCCCGGTGGCGATCAGCCGCTCATTGCCCAAATCGACATCCTGCCTGCGCTGCGTCAATTGGGCCAATTGCGCGTAGGTGCGCCAGAAAGCGGCCGCATCCGCCTTCTCCTGCTTGATATCCCGCGCCGCGATCAGCGCATCCAGCGCTGCCGGGAAATCGCCGTGCCGGTATTCCAGATTGGCGATATGCATGGCGTAGCCCGGGGTCGGACCGAACTCGGATTGCAGCGTCTGGTAGGTCGCCAGCGCCTTGCCATCCTGTCCGACCCGATCGGCCACTTCGGCCAGCTTCTCCAGCATGGGTCTGCGCATGGCGCCGGCGGCGTTCTGTTGCAGATAGGCCAAGGCTTCGTCAGGCCTGCCCAAGCGCTCCAGCGTGTCCACCACGGCCATCTTCTGCGACAAGTCCGCCGATTTGGCGCTCGCCGCGTGCATCTGCGCCGCCAGATAAGCCTGGTCGTCATGCAATTGCGGGGCCAGGGTCAACACATTCCGCCAGGCGGCGTCATTGCCGGTGTCGCGCGCAACCTGCAGCCAGGCGCGCAAAGCCAGATCGGGATGATTGTTCCACTGAGCGACCTGCGCCAGGCGCCTGGTCCACACTTCCGGGTTGAAATGGCGCGCCAGGGCTTGCTGAGCGATGCTTTGGGCATCGTTGAGCTGGCCGCTTTCAAGCAATGCCTGGTATGCCAGTTCAAGGTCGCTTTCAAGCCTGTCGGTCGATTGGCCAGGGGGCAGTTTCTTGGCCGTCTCCTGCTTATGGGCGCTTTGCGCGCGCTGGGCAGGCTCGGTCTCGCGTCGGGACGTCGCCGCGCCGCCGCTGCTCAGCGCCCATTGCGTCAAGGCCTTGGCGTAACGCGTGGACAAGTCCGGGCGACCGCATTGGCGGGCCTGATCCAGCAACACGCGCAAGCTGGCGGCATCGTTCATCATGGCTGCGCCGCGACGGTCGCCTTCCGCGCACGCCTGGGCGATGTTCCCGGCCGACGCCAGCGCTGTCAGCGCGGCGATGAAATTGCGGCGCTTATCCTCCAGCGTCGCCGCATGTTCAAATGCGGAAAAAAACGCCTGGGCGGACTGCTCATACGCGCGTTGCGACAAGGCCAGCTTGCCTATTTTTTCCTGCCACAGCATCGCATGGCCAGGATCCCGCGCCGCCAGGCGATGGTAATAGGCCAGCATCACATCCGCGGAGCCGGCGGCAGTCGCCTGAGCGGCAAGCCTCGTCATCGTCCGCGCATCCCATTGATATCCCAAGGTGCGCTGCAATAGCTCGCGGTACGACGCCATATACGTTTCGCGGCGCTTGTCCTGCGGCGATACGGCATAAGCCATTTGCTCCGCGGCATCCACTTGCAGCAATAGCGCCCGTTGGCGCTCTTCGCCGCTTCCAACCCGGGCCAGCTTGTTTGCCGCGCGCATGGCGGCCTCCCAGCGTCCCAGTCGCAAATGCTGCGAGGCCAGCAGCTCGAGATAGGACGGCTCGTCCGGCCTGACCCGCAGCCAGGCTTCCAGGTAAGCCACCGACAGCTCGCTGGGCGGACGGGACATCAGGTCATAGGCTCGCACGCCGCCGCGCGGGTACGCGGCAGCCAGCGCCAAGATCACGCCCACGCCGATGGAAAACGACAACCAGGGTGGGCAAAGCCGCTCTCGCTTGTTACTCATGCGCCACCCTGATCGCATGATAAGCGACCGAGCGCGCCGGCGAAGCCGTCACCGAAAATCGCAGCTGTCCGTTTTTGTCCAGCCTGGCTCTGACCGGCTGGCCATCCACTGACACCCTGCAACCCGAGGCGTTGGCCAGCACGACATCCGGTTTGTAGTAGCCCCCGAACTCGAACTGGATTCCATGGGCATCGCGCTGGAATCCCCTGACAAACCCTGCGGCGGCGCTGATGTAGGGCGCCTTGCCGGCTCCGTTCAGAACAAACCGGGCCTCATCGCTCGCCATGTGCACATACAGCCCTCCCGGGCCTGGCGCATAACCGCTGACGCCGGATGCCGCCTGCACATCGGGCACGCCCTTTCCCGGCCAGCGCAGCTGGCGCAGGTTTGAGCCGGAGCGCACCAGCCAGCCGTCGCCATCGCGGGCGACAGCCACTCGCCGCCAGTCCAGCACGCGCCGGATATAGTCCGTGGTGTAAATCGGGAAAACCGCCTGCTTCAGCGCCCCTTCGTACACATTGATCAAGGCCTTGAGCGACGCCAGCTTGGTGCCGGAATACATGTGGTAGTAAATATTGATGGCCTTGAAACGCAACGGGCTATCGGTGAGCGAAAAGGTTTCCAGCACCCGATTGAAGCCATAGAAAGGGCCGCGCCAATCGTTGGTATAAACATTTTCGTCCATGGTTGCGGCATAGACCTGAAACTCATCGGGGCCATTGCCCTTGGCCACCCCATACGGCGCGATATTGGACCAGCTCTTATTGCTGCGAGTGATGTTGGTATCGCCGCCGTTGATGCTCAGCACGCCAGCCTGATGGGCGAGGCGCAAGGCGAAAGGAGACGCCGCCGCATTGCCCGGCCATTGAACCACCGCCACGCGTTTTCCGCTCGGGGCAAGATTGCCGTTGATGTAATCGATGGAGCCCTGAATCTCGCGGTTCAGATCAAATTCGTAGCCGGGAATATTCAATGAAAAATCGCCATCGCTGGCCTTCCCTTTGCCGCGGATGCGCTTTCCGCGTTCATCGATCATTTCCATCATGAAAGGATGGGAAAAGGTATGCGTGCCGATTTCCACATTGGGCAGGGCGAACATCTGGCGGGCGATTTGCTCCAGACGCGGAGATATGTTGGGATACAAGCCCGCCTTGCCGACTTCGCCCTCGATGACGGACAGAGTGGTGGGAACGGCGAACTTCTTGAATACCTGGTCGTACAATGCCTGCGCGCCGTAATCCGGGCCGGGAAATTCGGCTCGGGAGGCGAAACCATCGCCATCCACATGCACAAACATCAGGCGACGGCCATTCTCCGTGGTGACATCCGGCACCGGCATCGCGGGCAGCGACAAGGCCCGGGTCAAGAATTCAATCGGCTGAATCACCCAGCGCATTTGCTGATTATCAGGCAGGCTGGCCAGCCCATATGGATCGAGGGTGTATCCGCCCCACGGCAGAATGGCGGCAGCATCCACCGTGTAATCGCCCGCGGCCAGGCGCAGCAGCGACTGGCCTTCGGCAAGCGCGCGGATATTCGGCACATTGCGTATGTCCGCGGGCGGCATGATTTCAAACCCCAACATCGCGGCCTTGGCGACAATGCGCGGCTGAACATCCGGAGAACGCGGCGTGGCAACCAGCGCCAGGCCCAGCTTTTGCGCGCTGCGATGATCAATCGCAAAACCGAACTGCCCCAACACGGCCACCGGCATGCCTTCCGCCATCCGGGCCAGCAACCAGCGCCGCCATGCGTCCGGTTTTTTGACGACATTGTCTATCCTCACCACGATGCCGGCGTAGCGATCCGAGCCGATGCGAACAGGCAGGGGTTGGTTCACGTCGGCGTACTGGATGTCGTACCCGAGGTAGTTCAAAGGCATCGATACGTCCCGCACCGCCGCCACCCTATCCAGCGGCTCCCCTTCTCCCGGACTGTGCACGATCAGCACCTTGCGCGGCATCACCTCCAGGCGACCTATCCCGACGACGGAAAAAGCCGGATCCGTCACGTAGGGCATCAGCCCGTCGCGCCTGATCCTCGCGGCCGTCTCGCGGCGACAGGCCTTGTCGGCGGCCCGGCAATAATCAATGGCCACCATGCGCAAGCCACTGCGGCGTTGCAGGGAATCGATGCGGGCGAGCAGATCGCCGCGCATTGGGTCCGCCGCGGACAACGATTGCGAACCCGCATCGCTAGGGCGATACAAGCCATCGACAACAAGGGCCTGCAATTTGCCCGGCAGGCGCTCTGCCAGCGCAAGGTGGTTTTTCAGAACCAGGCGGGCGGCCGGATAGTTCTGGCGAATGGCGTCGATCAGCTGTTCCAGACGGACATCCGCGGCATCGGAGGCTGCGGACAGCGCTGCGCCGTCATCCAGTAGAAAGCCGCGATAGCCTTTTTGCCACAAAGGCTGCAATTGCTGCAGCAGCCATTGCGCATCCGGCAAAGATGGATCCGTGGCCAAGCCGCGCAAATCAAGCCGGGCGAACCAAGCGGTACGGGGAGCGAGATCCTGCGCCGGAATCGCCGACTTCTGCGGATCGATCACAACCACATCAAACGCCTGCAGCTCGTCGACTGGCAGATCGCCGTCATAGTAAAACGCCATATTCGGCGCGGCGTCCGGCATCGCGGATACGGCGGCTTCGACAGCCCGAGATCCAGACCAAATCATGGCCAAGGCCATGCCGCCCAGACATAGGCGCAATCTCAGTTTTTTGGCGTAATCGAACATGAATGTCTCTGCCCTCACCCGTAAAGCTGGTTCACATTCGACTTGGAGCGGCTGGCAAAATCCTTGATGCCGCGTTGCGCCGACGAGTCGTACGGCTTGCACTGCCTGCGTCGGCGCGCCTTGCATGCAATTGCTCGCCGGGCGAATACTTTTTGATAGGGAATAAAAGGCGAATCACCCTTTGCATCGGCGCATCAACTTCTCGCCAAAATTCATTTCTTTCCAGCGTCTTTGCCAACCCCGCGACATTCAAAAATGAATGGATGTTGCTTTTGTTTATTGATAATAGATTATGTTCTTTTGCTTGGAGCACAAGCTTAGCAATCAACATGTTATGTTTAAAATGACTTAATAATAAGCTTGTTAAAAATGCAAAAACTGCCTGCCATCAAGCTAAAAATTTATTTGTCATCTTAAAAATGAGGAAAATTCAACAACAAGCCCGAGCCACGCCGCGCTTCCGACCGGGATTCCCCCAGACGCGCCATGTCGAAACGACAGATCGGTCGTTTGCTGCGGGCAACACGCCAGGCCTGCTGCCGCCAATCGGCCGAGAATGGCAGGTCAAGGCCGCGGCGGCGGCTTCGCTCGCCGCGGTTGCGCTGGAATGCATTGCGGAACAGGCCTCTGCAAGGAGGAGCGTTGCGCTTGAGACAGGGGAGAGGAACAGCCGGCTACCGGTAACGGCTGCCAGGAACGGGAGGGCATGCCGGCAGGCAAAGACCTGCGCCTGGCCGGAAGTCGCGGGGATGATCGCCGCAGCCGCGCGATGCCCAAGAATCGCGAATCGGCGTAGATGGGCAAGCCGCCCGCCATGGGCGGAGCCGCGCGCGGATTCAGAGCGCCCTGCGCGGGGTCGGGCGCGGCGCCGGCGGCCTTCTCGCGCAAAAACGCCCCGCGGCGCGGGGCGTGGATGCGCTTGTTCAGGCCTGGCGCGCGGCAGCCAGCGTCGGGTAGTCGGTATAGCCCTTGGCGTCCCCGCCGTAGAAAGTGGCCGGGTCCGGCGGATTCAATTCCGCGCCGGTTCGCAGGCGCTCCGCCAGATCGGGGTTGGCGATATAGCTGCGGCCGAAGGCGGCGGCGTCGATATACCCCTTGCCGATCAGCGTTTCGGCCTTTTCCGCGGTATACGCGCCGGCGCCGATGATCACGCCCGGGTAGCGCTTGCGCAGTTCGGCGCGGAAGGTGTCGTCCAGCGCCGGGCCGCCGGCCCAGTCCGGTTCGGAGATATGCAGGAAGGCGAGCTTGCGGCGGGCCAGCTGTTCGGCCAGATACAGCGCCATCTCCAGCTGGTCGGTGTTGCTGACGCCATTGAAGATGCCCAGGGGCGAAATGCGGATGCCGACGTGGTCGGCGTCCCATTCGGCCACTACCGCGTCCACCGCTTCCAGCAGGAAGCGGGCGCGATTCTCCACGCTGCCGCCGTACCGGTCGCTGCGGGCGTTGGCCGCCGGCGACAGGAACTGGTCTAACAGATAACCATGCGCGCCGTGGATTTCCACCAGATCGAAGCCGGCGCGGCGGGCATTGTCCGCGGCGCTGCGGTAGTCCTCCAGAATATCGGCGATTTCCTCGGTTTCCAGCGCGCGCGGGGTGTCGCACTGTTCGCGCGTGAGGCTGCCGTCGGCGGCGCGGATATTGGTGCGGCTATCGGCCTGGATGGCGGACGGGCCCACCGGCGCGTCGCCGTTCGGCTGCAAAGAGCGGTGCGAGATGCGGCCGGTGTGCCACAGCTGCAGCGCGATCTTGCCGCCGGCCTGGTGCACCGCGTCGGTCACTTCGCTCCAGGCCGCCACCTGCGCTTCGCTATAGATGCCGGGCGCGCCGGCGTAGCCCTTGGCGGTAGGCGAAATGTGGGTGCCTTCGGCCACGATCAGGCCGGCGCTGGCGCGCTGGGCATAGTATTCCTTGGCCAGCGGGCCGGGCACGTCGCCCGGTTCGATATTGCGCAGGCGGGTCAGCGGGGCCATCGCCACGCGGTTTTTCAGAGTGACCGCGCCCATTTGCAGCGGAGTGAACAGTTTGTCGAATTGCATGGAATGCTCCCGTTTCGCCAACGATTAAAGGTCAAAGCCAAAGCCCTGGGCGCGCGCCGCCGGCGCCACCTGGGGGAAATACACCTGCTGGTAGAACTTGGCGGTATTGGCCGACCACGGCAAACCGTCGCCGCGGCCGATCGCCTGCCAGTACTGCGTCAACGTGCGGTCGTATTCGGCGATCAGCGCCGGCAGCGCGTCGGCCTGATAGGTTTCGCGATGCACGAAGCTGGCGCGCGGCAAGCGCGGCTTCAGCTCGCTGTCCTGGTCGGTGTAGCCGATGGCGACGCCCACCAGCGGGAAGGTGAGGCTGGGCAACTCCAGCAGCGTGATCATCGCTTGCGGGTCGCGGCGAATGCCGCCGATCGGCACCACGCCCAGGCCCGCGGCCTGCGCGGCGATCATCAGCCGGCCCAGCGCGATGCCGGCGTCCACCGCGCCGACGGCGAAGGCTTCGACGCTGTTGTGAATCACCTGCTCCTCGCCAGCCTCGCGCGCGCCCAGCTCGGTCTTGTGGAAATCCATCACCACGGCGACAAACACCGGCGCCTGGGCGATCCACGGCTGGCCGCCGGCGATTTCGGCGATGCGCTTGCGGCGCGCCGGGTCGGTCACCACCACCAGCGAGACTTGCTGGCCGTTGATCGAGGTCGGCCCCTTCCAGGCGGCGTCCAGCACCGAATCCAGCACCTCGGCCGGGATGGGCTTGTCCTGATAGCTGCGCACGCTGCGGTGTTGCTGCATCACTTGCAAGGTTTCGTTCATCGCTTTCGCCTTTCTTAAGTAGACCAGTCGTCTAGTTTTCGCTTCAAGAAAACCCGCTGCGAACAGCGGGCTTCTGCAATCAGTCAGTGGCTGCAGGCCTGATCGACAGACCGCTTGAGCATGGCCTCGGTCAGCCGACGCGCGTTGAGGAACGGCGCGTGCGAGCGCTGCACCTTGAACAGCAGGGCGCTGCCCACCCACAGGCTGTACAGGCTGCTGGCCAGATCGTCTGCGGCCAGTTGCGCGCACAGGCTGCCCTCTTCCTGTCCGCGGCGAATCGCGTCCGCCAGGCGGCGCACTACGCGGCCCATGCCTTCGGCCAGCGCCTCGCGCATCGGCTCGGACAGGTCGGAGACTTCCGCCGCCAGCTTCACCGCCAGGCAGGTGTGCGCCTGCTGATCGCAACGGTGGTTGTCGATCCAGCCGTCGAAATAGGCGAGCAGACAGCTGCGCGCGTCGCCGGCTTGCGCCGCCAGCAGGCCGTTCAGGCGCTCGTCGTAACGCTCGAAATAGCGCTGCAGCAAAGCCACGCCGAACCCTTCCTTTGAGGAAAAGTAATGGTAGAACGACCCCTTGGGCACGCCGGCGCTGCCGAGAATCTCGGCAAGGCCCACGGCGGAAAACCCCTTGCCCTGGATGATGGCTTCTCCGGTGGCAAGCAGGTGTTCGCGGGTGTCTGCGGTGTGGCTGGCTCTGGACATGGACTCAATACTACTAGACCAGTCGTCTAGTTGCAAGCCGAATCGCGCCCCCCTGTCGCATCCTCGCGTCCAGGCTAGACCCAGATCGACGCATTGGCGCCATAGCCGTGACGCATCAACAGCCAGGCTTCGAGCAGCGTCAGCGCCGGCATCGCGAACAAGACGATGCGCTGCGCCAAACGTTCAACCGGGGTCGCGCCCAGGTCCAGCGCCAGCCAGACGGTGGAGAGGTTGACGGCCAGCGCCGACATCAACGTGACGCCGGGACCGACGCCCAGGTCCCACCCCGACAGGATGGCGAGCGCCAGCGCGCCGCTGCCCAGAGCGGCGACGCTGAAAAAACAGAACTCAAAGCCTGGTCGGTTTCGTGGATGCATGCAATAAGTGTGGCTGGCGCTTGCGCCCGGGCAAGTCGAAGCGGATGGGCGTGGCCGCATTGTGCCAGCAAGCTCGGGTTATTGCGAAGTGGGATGCGCCGCCGGCCGGGGTTCCACCCGGCTGACCAGCTCCACCGCGTCCGATTTAAGGCGCGCCCGCAGCCAGTTGCCGATGCGCTGCCTCTCGCCGCGGCTCAAGGGATGAGCGCTGCTGACCACCAGCAAGGTGACCTTGCCGCTGCTGCCGTCCTCGCGCCACACATTGGCTTCGCCCATCGCCGTCTTGTGGATCTGCGGATACTGGGCGTGCAGTTCGGCGGCGATGTCCTGGTTCAGGTCGGCCGCCTGCGGCGGCGCTTCCGCCTCTTGCAGCCGCTCCTGCAGCGAGGCGATCAGCCGGTCCTTGGCCTCGGCGTTTTTCTGGCTGGCCTGCTTCAGGTCGTTGAAGATGCCCTCTTTCAGCGATTTGACGTCTATCTGCTCGCTGCCCGCCTGCTGCACCAGCAGTTTGGCGTCGGCCAGGCCATAATCGGACAACTTGTGGTTGAGCGCGTCCAGCGCGCTCTTGCCCTGAACCGCGCCCACCACGGTCACCGCGATGGTGCGCGAATCGGGCAGGATGGCGGCATCGGCCACCACCGCCTTGTCGAACACCAGCTCGCGCTTGACGAAACTGCGCGCCTTGCTGTTGAAGATTTCCGCCTGCACCAGCTGGTAAGCCAGGAACAGGCTGGGCAGGATGGTGATGACCGCCACCGCCAGCACGTAGCGCCGCACCTTGGCCTGCGTTTCGCTATCCACCTGCCGCGCGTAGCCCGGTTTCACGAACCAGGTGATCAGCGTGGTGGACAGCGCGATGAACACGCAGTTGATGGAAAACAGATAGATCGCGCCCAGAAAGTAATGCAGGTTGCCATGCGCCAGGCTGTAGCCGGCGGTGCACAGCGGCGGCATCAGCGCGGTGGCGATGGCCACGCCCGGTATCACGTTGGACTTGTCCTTGCGGGTGGCGCCGATGATGCCGGCCAGGCCGCCGAACATGGCGATCATCACGTCCCAGATCGTCGGGCTGGTGCGCGCCAGCAGCTCCGACTGCGCCTCGGCCAGCGGGCTGACCCAGAAATACAGCGAAGACGTCAGCAGGCTGACCAGAGCCGCGATGCCCAGGTTCTTGAATGACTTCTTGATCAGCTCGAAATCGTAGATGCCGACGCCGTAGCCTATGCCCATGATCGGCCCCATCAGCGGCGAAATCAGCATCGCGCCGATGATGACCGCGGTGGAGTTGACGTTCAGGCCGACCGAAGCGATGAAGATGGCGCAGATCAGCGTCCACAGATAGGTGCCGCTAAGCTCCACACCGGCGCGCAGATTGGCGTCGATGACGTCGCCGCCCGCCTGGTCGGTACGTAAACTGAAACGCGCGGCGATCATGCGCCGCATCCTGCGAAACCTGCGATCCGATTGCATCAAGTCCGTCTCCTGAGTCTGGCAATGCGCAGATGATACGCCGCCAACCCATCTTTCAGGAACGGATCGACTGCCGACTACCGGCTTTGCAGATACGCCGCCAGGGCCCGCAGCTCCTCTTCGTCCAGGCTCTTGATGATGGCCTGCATCGCCACCGCCGACGGCCGCTGACTGGTGTTGAAGACATGCAGCTGCTTGAGCAGATAGGCGGCATGCTGACCGGCAAGGCGCGGCGCTTGCTCGGTGCCTTCCGCCTTGAGGCCATGACAGGCCTGGCAGGCTGGCACGGCGTCGCCCTTGCCGTTCTGATAGATGGCCTGACCCGCGGCAATCCGCGCCGGGTCAGACATCGCCGGATTGGGCATCGGCGCCTGCCCGGCGAAGAACGCGGCCACCCCGGCGATTTCCGCATCGCTGAGGCCGCCGGCCACGCCCCACATGTAATCATGCGCGGCCGCGTCGCTGCGAGTTTGATCCCGGAACATCGTCAATTGCTGCCGCAAATACCCGGCCTGCTGCCCGGCGATGCGCGGAAACAAAGGCGAAACGCTGTTGCCGTCCGCGCCATGGCAATTGGCGCACCATTGTCGCGCCAACGCTTCGGGGTCTCGATCCGCCAGCGCCGGCTGCGCCAGCAGCATCGCGCCCAGCCATCCCCAAATCCAGAGTCTGTTCATGGCGCGCGCCTCCTCAGAAAGCGACCCAGGTGTAGAGATAAGTCACATTGTTGTCGCGGGCGTTGCGGCCGTTGCCGTCGTAATTGCTGCCGGCGCCGAGGTATTTCAGAAAACCAGCGTATTGCAGTCCCACCCGCCAGTTGGGTTTGATCATGTAATCGAACTCGGCGATATAGCCACGCGTATCGGGACTGCCGGTCGTCGGATAGGCAACGCTGTCATGGCTGCCGCTCTCGGAAAAGTAGGCCAGCGTCAGTCCGTAGGTGCGTTGATACCAGTAGCTGCCCTTGATCCTGAATGAGTTGAGATCGCTGCCGGGGTTCTGCACATCCACGCCCAGATGGGAAGCGTCCCAATCCGCGCGCTCATGAATGAAGGACACCTGGGTGGTGAAGACATGCGGATCCGACAGGAACTGGTATTGCGCGTCGACTCCCAGATCGCGGTAACGGTCGGTTGGCGAGCCGCCGTCGGCGGGGTCGATATTGACGCGGGCGTCCAGGCCGAAAGTCCCCGCCTCCAGAGAGTGCTCGCCCCAATCATGGCTGTAGGCGAAACGCCAGTAAGGATTGGTGCCGGCCAGCCGCTGACCGACGCCGACGCCGCTTCGCAGGAAGGACGTCGCCCCCTTAGCTGCCCGATAGCCGCCCAACTCGAAATACCATGCCTTGTTGAGGAAACCATAGGCGCTGACCCCTGCCACCTGCTGCGCCAGGCCGCCTTCGATCAGCGTGCTGGGCGGCGCGATGCCCCAGGCCCCCAGCAGGTGCGAGCTCTGGTACGGATAGCCGAAGGCCGGCGTCGAATTCCAGGCGTCCTGCACCGTCGGGTTGTTGTTGAGACTGAGCCCGTAGATCAAGTCCAGATCCGGCTTGGCGATGTGGTCGGTCAGCCGCCAGTCGTTGTTGTCGATCGAAGTATGGCCGGAGAAGGCCTGACTGCCGTCGTTCTGATTGAGGGCATTGAACGTCCATTGCGAGAACATGCCCGCGTGATCGCTGATCTTGCCGGCGACGAACAGGCTGCCGCCCTCGATCACCCCGCCGTTCTGCCGCGGATAAGCGCTGTCATTGCCCTGGGTGTTGCCGATATGCGATACCGATGCCTGCGCCATCCCCGCCAGGGGAAACAGCTTGGCGGTGCCCAGCGTATAGCCGGACAACTTGAACAAACGGCCGTAAGGCGTCAGTTCCGGAAAGCTGACATGGCAGGCGACGCAAGCCTCGCCAGTCTGCCTGGCATAGCTGGGCAAGGCCCAGGACCCGGCAGGCCAGGCCAGCAATGCGCCGGCGATCGCGCCGCTCAACCATCCCAACCATCGCTGAACGCCCATTCCGCTCTCCCCATGCTGGCGATAAGGTTATTGATGGCGTTATAGGTTGTTCGCATAAAAACGAAAGCGGGAAATTCGCAGATACATTGATCCGCGTTAAGCGTTCCTATTCGTCAGCGCGGCGGTTCTGAAGTGGAATGCGGCAAGCGGCGAATCCCGTTTCAATTGGCTTCCGCCTTGCTGGCCGGCTGGATGCTATGGCGCGCGCGGCATCCCGGCCCCCTCCATGCGCCAGCCCCTGGCACAAAGGAGCCTGCCGCTAGCGGCAGGTTTCCCCCCTTGGCGATGGCGGCAAATCCTTGCCCGCCAGGTTCGTATTACAAACGGCTGGCCGCGCTCGACGCGCCAGGCCTCAGATGTTCCAGAAGCGGATGGCGCCGCCTGCGGGGTCAGATCAAATATACCCCCAAAGGGTATTTGACAGCATTTTGCCGCGCGACTTACCATCCAGACACCATGCGCAAACTTCTCGGCTGCCTATCGTTCTGGATGGCCCTGGTCATGCTGCCGATGCTGACCCTGGCCGCCGCGCCCGCCCTCCCGGCGGAGGCCGCCTGCTGCGCGCAACATGACGCGGTTTCGCGCGCCGCCGCGCCCGGCGTTCAACATGTCCACGCCGCCGATCATTGCCAGAGCGCGGCCGATTGCTGCCAAGCGCATTGCCCGACCCTGCCAAGCCCAACGCCAGCCTGGCGCGCCGCCGCGTCGGGCGAACGCCTGCCTCACCCTGCCGCGCGCTTTACCTCCTTCATTCCCGCCCTTCAGGCCCCGCCGCCTCGAAACTGAGCCCGTCCTCGCCAAGCGGCGCGCGCCCGCGCGCCATCGCCATGCCGACGCTTCCGGCAGGCAGGCGCCTGCCCGAAGCCTGAACAGACTGGATCATCCATGCGCACATTTTCTTTCGCGCCCACGCTCGCCGCGATGCTGCTGGCCAGCGCCCTCAGCCTGCCCGCCGCCGCCGCGGGCCAAGCCGTCACCATGCTCAAGAACCCGTCCTGCGAGTGCTGCGACAAATGGGCGGCCATCCTCGACACCAGCGGTTTCAGCGTCAAGACCGTGGTGCAAGCCAATCTCGCGCCGGTCAAGGACATGATGGGCGTCCCTGCCGGGCTGCGCTCCTGCCACACCGCGCTGGTGGGCGGCTACGTGGTGGAAGGCCACGTGCCGGCCGATCTGGTGCGCAAGCTGCTGACCGACAAGCCCAGGATCGCCGGCATCGCCGCGCCGGGCATGCCGCCCTCCTCGCCGGGGATGGACGTGCCCGGCGTCAAACAGCCTTACCAGGTGATCGCTTTCCAGAAAAACGGGCAAACCTCGGTTTACGCCCAGCGCTGATCCCTTACCGATTGATCAATCAAGGAGTTTCATCATGAAAACCACAAAAACCCTGATGTTCGCCGCCCTGGCCTCGCTCGCTTTCGCCGCCTGGGCCGCCGCCCCGGAAGCCGCGCCGCAAAACGCGATGATGCAGCAGATGCAACAGAACATGCAGCAGATCGTCGACGCGCCGGACAAGGCGCAACGCCAGCAGCTGGCCGACGACTGGATGCGGACGATGTCCAGCCATTGCCAGGGCATGATGCGGGGCAAGATGGGCGGCCATGGCCATATGAATGGCCAGATGAGCGGTCATCACGGCGCTATGCCGGGCCGCGCGATGATGACGCCGCCGGCCAGCGCCGCGCAGTAAAAGCAAAGCCCCAGGCCAAGGCCTGGGGCTTTTTTGGCCGCGCCTTACGGCTGGCCTGGCGTATTTTCCGCGAAGTATTCGTGGTTGTCGGCGTTGTTCAAGGCCTGCGCCGGATTGGTCTTGGCCAGGTTCTTGGCCCCGCTCTGGCCGTAGACATGGTCGTCGGTACCCGCCACCACGGTAAAGTGCGACAGCTCGTGCACCAGCGTGCCGCCCTTGGAATCGGTGCCCTTGGTCGGCGCGGTCCAGTAGGCGTCGCACAGGTAAACCTTGTACGGCTGCGCTGGGTAGACATAGGCAAACACACCCGGTTTGGAGCAACCGCAATCAATGCTCACCGGCTTGGCGTCCAGCGCGTCCTTGATGTTGAGGAAGTGCGCCTTGGCGGTATTCCAGTTGGCCTGCGAATACTTGCCGAACCATGTGGTGTAGCGCGGCGTGCCGCTTGGCGCGCCGGAAAGATAGGCGGTGGATTCGTTGGCCATGGCGCTGGCCGCGCCGATGCCGGCGGCCGCGTCCTGCTGCTGCTTCACCGAGCAATTGGCGTAGCTGACGCTGCTGGCCGCGCTGCGCGCGAGCACGCTCCACTCGCTTTGCGCCTGCTTGGCCTTTTGCAGCAGGGGGCTGCCGATGGCCGGGCTATCCAGCGTCAGGACATTGGAGCGCAATGTCTCGTTTAGCGGCGCGGCGGCCGACGCCGATTTGGCGCTGACGCCGACAGGCAGGCCGCGATTGAGCACGCGGTCGCTGTCAGCCTGGAAGCTGACGCTCAGCTTGCCCGCCTGCGACAGATCGTAAAATTCCGACACCTTCACCTTGGCGCTGAGGCTGGCGTCCGGCGGCAAGGCCACCGTGTCTTTCAGCGACGGCGCCACGCGCTTGTAGCGCGCGCCCAGATACGTCACCGCCTTGCCGTCGCGGCTCACTTGCAGGATCGGCTCCTGCAGTTCGCCGCTGGGCAGATACCAGCGGTAAACGTGCAAGGTTTCCTTGCCGGTGTTGCGGTAATTGACCGTTACTTCCACATCCTTGCCGTTCGCGGCCGGCTGGCTGCCAAGACTTACCTGCAGATCCGCCGCCTGAGCGACGCCCGCGGCCAGCAAGGCCAGCGCCAGCGATACCTTCTTGCGCATTTCTCTCTCCCAAGTCATTTCCATGTCGTTGTTGATTTGCGCCGCGCCCGGCGGAAGCGCCAGCCGGGATGCGGCCCAAATATTTACGCCATGAAAAAACCATGATTTCAATCAAAAAATTATGCTTTTCAAATAACAAAATCATGATATTGCGACTTTGAAACAAGCTAGCGCGCGCTCATTAGCCATTGACCGGCGATAGTGGGTTAAACTGGCAAGTTGACCGCCCGGGTGAGACCGATCCCGGCGCGGAGGCCTTACCACCTTCGACTGTTTTTCGACGGCACAATCCATGACTGATCCGACACCCGAAAAAGCCCTCGTCGTCCTTTCCGGCGGCCAGGACTCGACCACCTGCCTGTACTGGGCCCTGCAACGCTTCGGCCAAGACCACGTCGAGGCCGTCACCTTCGACTACGGCCAGCGCCACCGCGTGGAGCTGGACTGCGCCCGCAAGATCGCCGCGCTGGCCGGCGTGCGCCAGACGGTGCTGCCCATCGACACCTTCGCCGCCATCGGCGGCAACGCCCTCACCGACGACGCCATCGCCCCGGAAAGCGGCGCGCGCGCCGATGGCGACCAGGCCTTGCCCAATACCTTCGTCCCCGGCCGCAACCTGATTTTCCTCAGCTTCGCCGCGGCGCTGGCCTATACCCGCGGCGCGCGCCACCTGGTGACCGGCGTGGCCCAGACCGACTACTCCGGCTATCCGGATTGCCGCGAGAACACCCTCAAGGCGCTGGAGCTGGCGCTGCGCCTGGGCATGGACAGCCGCGTCGAACTGCACGCGCCGCTGATGCACCTGAGCAAGGCGCAGACTGTGACGCTGGCGCAACAGGTCGGCGCGATGGAAGCCCTGTCCTTTAGTCACACCTGCTACAACGGCGAAGTGCCGCCTTGCGGCCATTGCGCCGCTTGCGAACTGCGCGCCAAGGGCTTCGCCGAAGCCGGCGTCGCCGATCCGCTGGTGGAACGCTGCCGCCAACAGGGGAACTGACATGCACGCATCCTTCGTGCTGGCCGGAGCCGGCTTCGAGGCGGCGCGCCGCCTGCCGGGCCAGGATCGCTTCCACGGCCACAGCTTCCGCGCGCTGGCGCGCTGCGACAGCCAGAACAGCAGCCAGAGCGCCTTGCAGGCCGCGCTGCGCCAGGCGGCGGCGGCTTTCGACTACGCCGAGATCAACCAGGCGCTGGCCGATGCGGACGATCTGTCGCTGGCGCATCACCTCCGCGCCGCCCTGCCCGCGCCCGCCGCGCTGTCATTGCGCGCCGCGCCGCACAGCGGCGTGCTGCTGGACAACGGCCAGGAGCTGAGCTGGATCAACGTCCAGTTCGAGGCCGCCCACCAATTGCCCAATGTGCCCCCCGGCCACAAATGCGGCCGCCTGCACGGCCACGGTTTCGGCGTGCGGCTGGTGGCCGACGCCCGTCGCGCCGGCCGCGCCGAACTGGAAGCCGCCTGGGCGCCCCTGCGTCAGCGCCTGCACCATCGCTATCTGAACGATATCGAGGGCCTGGCCAATCCCACCAGCGAAGTGCTGGCCCACTGGCTCTATCAGCGGCTGGACGGCGCGCTGCCCGGCCTCGCCTGGGTGGAAGTGCGCGAAACCCACAGCGCGGGCAGCCAATACGACGGCCAGCGCTTCCGCATCTGGAAGGAGCAGCGCTTTGAAAGCGCCATGCCTCTGGACGCCGCCGGAAACTACAGCGGCCACAGCTATCTGGTGCGGCTGATGCTGACCGGCTCGCTGGACCGGACCATGGGCTGGGTGCTGGACTTCGGCGACGTCAAGGACCGCTTCAAGCCCATCTACCGCCAGCTGGACCACAATCCGCTGGACAAGCTGGCCGGCCTGTACCGCAACGACAGCGCCGCCGTGGCCGAATGGGTGCACGCCCAGCTCTCGCCGCTGGTGCCGGAACTCTCGCGCATCGACCTGATGGAAGACGACGACAGCGGCGTCTCGCTGCTGTTCCGCCACGACATGCGCTGGCCGCTGCTGTGAGCGACGCGCCGATCATCGCCGCGGCCGAGCTGGCCGACATCGCCTGGCTGGAAAAGCTGGTGCCGGAATTCGACCGCGTCCATGATCCGGCCTGCTGCCAGGCCAGGGCAGGCGGCCGCCCCTATCTGGTGCTGACGGCGCGCCGCGGCGAAGAAACGCTGGGCTTCAAGGCCGGCTACGCCCTGGACGCAGACTGCTTCTACAGCTGGATAGGCGGAGTCGCGCCGGCCGCGCGCGGCGGTGGCGTCGCCCGCGCCCTTCTGGCGGCGCAAGAGGACTGGGTCAGACGACAGGGTTACCGGCGCATCCGGGTCAAAAGCCATCCCCGTTTCGCCGCCATGCTGCGCATGCTGCAACGTCACGGTTACCGGACCGTCGCCGCGGGCGACGGCGATCCGGGCGCCATTCACTTCGAGAAAACGCTGTGAGCACCTACACCGTCAAGGAAATTTTCTACACGCTGCAAGGCGAGGGCCGCCAGGCCGGCCGCGCCGCGGTGTTCTGCCGCTTCGCCGGCTGCAATCTGTGGTCGGGCCGCGAGGAAGACCGCGCCAAAGCGGTTTGCCGGTTCTGCGATACCGACTTCGTCGGCGTCGGCCCGGACGGCGGCAAGTTCGCCAGCGCCGCGGAACTGGCGGCGCGCATCGCCGGCGAATGGCCGGAAGACGCCGGCGGCGCGCGCTATGTGGTCTGCACCGGCGGCGAGCCGCTGCTGCAACTGGACGAAGCGCTGATCGACGCCCTGCACGCCGAGGGCTTCGAAGTGGCGGTGGAAACCAACGGCACCGTGGCCGCCCCCAGAGGCCTGGACTGGATCTGCGTCAGCCCCAAGGCCGGCGCGGAGCTGAAACTGCTGGCCGGCGACGAATTGAAGCTGGTCTATCCGCAGGCCGCGCAGCTGCCGGAGAGCGTCGCCCATCTCGATTTCGCCACCTTCTACCTGCAACCGATGGACGGCCCCGAGCTTGCGGCCAACACCCGCGCCGCCATCGCCTACTGCCTGGCCCACCCCAAATGGCGGTTGTCGGTGCAAACCCACAAGGTAGTCAACATCCGCTGATGCCGCCCTTCGCCGCCTCCCGGCGAAGGACGCCCGGCGCGGAAATTCATCAGCAAACAAAAAATTTCTCCCTATGGTGTAAGAAGCGCGCCAGGGCTGCGACCAAACAGCAAGCAGCACGGCAAAGCCCGCGTCCAAGCGCAAGCGGGGACGCAGCGCGCCGACTGACTCACGGGCACCCCGCCCGCCCCGCTACCAGGAGAAATGCCATGAATCATCAAAAAGCCTTGCTTGCCTCCGCCTTGAGCGCCGTCATCGCCATCGGCGCGCTGGCCAGCGCGCCGGCCGCCGCCGCCGATCAGGAACCGTGTTACGGCATCGCCAAGGCCGGCCAGAACGACTGCAAATCCGGCGCGCACGACTGCAAGGGCCACGCCAAGACGGACAACGATCCGGGCGACTTCAAACTGGTTCCCTCCGGCACTTGCCAGCAAATGGGCGGTCAAACCCAGCCGATGTGACCGGGTGCGCCCCCTCTTCGATCGACTAACATACACCTGCCCCCGGGCATTCCATCCCATGATTCCAAGGAGAAGCACATGAAACAGAACAAGGCTCTGATCGCTT
The DNA here is from genome assembly GCA_002213445.1 of Xenophilus sp. AP218F. GTDB lineage: Bacteria > Pseudomonadota > Gammaproteobacteria > Burkholderiales > Chromobacteriaceae > Chromobacterium. The sequence continues at coordinate 28,200 of NJIE01000033.1, forward strand.
CGGCGCTGGGCGCCGTCATCGCCATGGGCGCGCTGGCCAGCGCGCCGGCCGCCGCCGCGGACAAGGAAAAGTGCTACGGCATCGCCCAGGCCGGCAAGAACGACTGCGCCTCGGCCACCGGCACCCATTCCTGCGCCGGCCAGGCCAAGATGGACAAGGACCCGGGCGACTGGAAATACGTCGCCAAGGGCACCTGCGAAAAGATGGGCGGCAGCACCACGCCCAAGAAGTAAACCGAGGCGCGCGCCGCCCGCCGGCGGCGCGCCTTTTTCCGCCCGACACCGGAACACACGATGCCTACCCTGCCGACAATCTGCGGAATCGGCCTGCGCGCCCCGCATTACCGCCAAGCGCTGGAAACCTGTCCTCCCCTGGGCTGGGTGGAGGTGCATAGCGAAAACTTCTTCGACGGCGGCGCGCCGCTCGCCATGCTGCGCCGCGTGGCCGAGCGCTGGCCCCTGTCGCTGCACGGCGTCGGCCTGGGCTTGGGCTCCTCGCCGCGCCCCGACGCCGGCCACCTGGCCTCGCTCAAGCATCTGGTCGACGAGCTGAACCCGGCGTCGGTGTCGGAACACCTGTCGTTCAACCATTCCGCCAGCCGTTACGTCAACGATCTGCTGCCGATTCCCTACACTCGCGCCGCGCTGGACGCGATAGCCGGCCACGTGGCGGAAACCCAGGACGCGCTGCGCCGCCCCATCCTGCTGGAAAACCTGTCCAGCTACGTCGAATTCCCCGGCAACGAGATGCACGAAGGCGAGTTTCTGGCCGAGCTGGTGCGCATCACCGGCTGCGGCATCCTGCTCGACGTCAACAACCTCTACGTCAACCGCGTCAACCTGGGCGTCGACACCGACGCGGTGCTGAATGCCCTGCCGGCCGACGCCATCGGCGAAATCCATCTGGCCGGCTACACCCGCCGCGACGGACTGCTGGTGGACACCCACAGCCAGCCGGTCCACCCCGAGGTGTGGGACTTCTATCGAGAAGCCATCGCCCGCTTCGGCCCGCGCCCGACGCTGATCGAGTGGGATCTGGACATTCCGCCGCTGGAGACGCTGCTGGCGGAAGCCGCCGCGGCGCAAGCCATTCTGGAGGCCGCGCATGAACTGGTCTGACTGGGAAGCCGCGCTGCTGGAAGCCATCGCCGATCCGGCGCAGGCCGCCCCCGACCCGGCGCTGGGCCTGGCGCCAGCCGGCCTCGCCGTGTACCGCAACAACTACCGCGTCGGCCTGATCGACACCCTGGCCTTCGTCTACCCGGTCACGCGCCTGATCGTCGGCGAGGCGTTCTTCACCGGGCTGGCGCGCGAATACGTCAAACGCCACGGCTCCGACTCCGGCAACCTGCACCGCTACGGCGCGAACTTCGCCGACTTCGTCGCCGGCTTCGAACCCTGCCGCGAGCTGCCCTACCTGCCGGACGCGGCGCGGCTGGAGTGGGCGGCGCACCGCTGCTATTACGCCGCCGACGCCAGCGCCGCCTCGCTAGACTCGCTCGCCGCCATTCCGCAGCAGAGCTGGGATCAACTGCGCGTCGCGCCGCTGCCGGGCGTGGCGCTGATCGAAAGCGCCTATCCGCTGGCCAGCCTCTGGCTCGCGCACCAGCCGGGCCAAACCCCGGCCGCCGGGCTGCTGGCGCGACCGGCGGAGGCGGCGCTGGTCTATCGCGCCGACGGCGCGACGCAGGTCAGCCCCTGTTCGCCGGCCGAAGGCCGCCTGCTCTCGGCGCTGTTTGCCGGCGCGACGCTGGAAAACGCCGCCGAGCAGGCGCTGGCGCTGGATGCAGAACTGGATCTGCAAGCCGCGCTGCTTGGACTCTTTCAACGCCCGCTGCTGGCGGACATCTGCCTGTGAGGCCCATCATGCACCCCCTCGCCCAACTTCCCTGCCGCGGCTACCAGCTGCTAATCCGCGCCGGCACGCTGCTGCAGCCTGTCCTGCTGTTGCTGTTCCGGCTGTGGCTGGCCAATGTGTTTTTCAGTTCCGGCCTGACCAAGATCGCCGACTGGGACATCACCCTGGCGCTGTTCGCCGACGAATACCACGTGCCGCTGCTGCCGCCCGCCGTGGCCGCCACGCTGGCCACATGCGGCGAGCTGGGTTTGTCCACGCTGCTGGCGCTGGGCCTGGGCGGGCGTTTCGCCGCCGCCGGCCTGTTCATCCTCAACGCCGTGGCGGTGATCAGCTATCCCGGCCTGACCGAGGCGACGCGCCAGTTCCATTACTACTGGGGCATGCTGCTCTTGGCCATTCTTGCCTTCGGCCCCGGCCGGCTGTCGCTGGACCAGTGGCTGCCGCGCCTTTGCCGCCGACCGCCGCGCGACTGAGCGCAGCATTTTTTAACCAAACAAAGGCTTGCCGGCCAAGACCGGCCCCGTGGCATAATCGGCGAAACCCACCAGCCACCCAAGCCATCATGAGCACGCAACAGACCCTGGTAGTCATCGCGCCGCAACTCGATCCCCGCCGGATTGTGGATCTGGCCCAACTAGCCGAAGCGCCGCATCTGGACCACCCGCTGCCGGACGTGGCGCGCATGCGCGGCGCCAATCCCGAGCGCAAAACCGCCGTCCTCGCCGCCTGCCGCGAATACGGCTACGACGCCGCCTACGTAGACAGCGGCCGCAACCTGGCCGACTTCCGCCTCCTGGTGTCGGACATGGACTCCACGCTGATCAACATCGAATGCATAGACGAAATCGCCGACCTGCAAGGACTGAAGGCCAAGGTGGCGGCGATCACCGAGCGTTCGATGCGCGGCGAGCTGGATTTCGCCGACTCGCTGCGCGAGCGCGTCGCTTTGCTCGCCGGCCTGCCGGAAAGCGCGCTGGAAACGGTGTACCGCGAACGGTTGCGGCTGAATCCCGGCGCGGAAGCGCTGCTGGCGGCCTGCAAACGCCTCGGCATCAAGTTCATGCTGGTCTCAGGCGGCTTCACCTTCTTCACCGAACGGCTCAAGGCCGAACTCGGGCTGGACTTCGCTTACGCCAACCAGCTGGAAACCGATAACGGCAAACTCACCGGCCGGGTGCAGGGCGACATCGTCGACGCGGCGGCCAAGGCCCGGCGGCTGCGCGAAACCCGCGACGCGCTGAAGTTGAAGCCGGAACAAACGCTGGCCGTCGGCGACGGCGCCAACGACCTGCTGATGCTGGCCGAAGCCGGCGTCGGCGTCGCCTACCACGCCAAGCCGGTGGTCAGCGCCCGGGCCGACATCGCCATCGAGCGCGGCGGGCTGGACACGCTGCTGAAACTGTTCCTGTGAGGACGACGCCATGAGTCCTTTGCCCGATCTGGACACCGTCAGCTTCGATGCCCGGCTGCCGTTCAGCGCTCAGCCGCTGGCCGACGAGCCGCTGCCGCCGCTGTCGCGCGAAACCCGGCTGGCGCTGAAGGTGCTGGCCGCGCCCACCGAAACCCCGGACGACGCCAGCCCGATTCTGACCCGGCTGGAGGCCAAGATAGACCTGGCGCTGGAAGTATCGCTGCTGGAACGCCATCCGGAACGGCCGCCGCTGACGCGCTGCCGGCTGGGACTGGAGGCGGTGGCGTGGCTGGACGCCCGCGACTGGCCGGCCGGAGCCGCCGCGCTGTTGACGCTCTATCCCAACCCGGATTCGGCGCTGGGCGTGTTTTTGCCGGCCCGCGTCCTGTCGTCCGCGCCCGCTCAGGACGGCCGCTTCCTCGTCCGCGCCGACGTGCGCGGCGCGCTTGACGACGACACCCAGCTGCAGTGGGAAAAGTGGGTGTTCCGCCGCCACCGCCGCGCCATCCAGGAGCGCTAACCGGCGTCCGGCCGCGCCACGCCGTGCTCCACCGCGTAGACCGCGGCCTGCACCCGGCTGCTCAAGCCCAGTTTTTTCAGAATGTTCTGCACGTGGATCTTGACCGTGCTCTCGGCCAAGTCGAGACCGCGGGCGATTTCCTTGTTGCTCTGCCCGGCGGCCAGATAGCCCAGAATTTCCCGCTCCCGCGGGGTCAATTTGTCCAGCTCGCGCGCCTCCGGCTCCGCCGCCGCGCCGCCGCTGCGAAACTGCGCCATCAGTTTGGCGGTCATCGAATCGCTCATCACCGACTCGCCCGCCGCGGCGCGCAGCACCGCCTGCTTGAGAAAGTCGGCGTCGATGTTCTTCAACAGATAGCCGCGCGCGCCGGCCTTGAGCGCGGCGGCCAGGTCGTCGCCATCCTCCGACACCGTCAGCATCACCACCGCCAGCGCCGGCTCCTGCTGCAACATCAGCGTCAGGGCCTCCACGCCGGAGATGCCCGGCATATTGAGGTCCAGCAACACCACGTCCGGCCGCAGCTGCTGCGCCAGCTTGACGCCTTCCGCCCCGTCGGCGGCCTCGCCGGCGATTTCGAAACCGGGGTGGCGCGCCAGCAGCGCGCGCACGCCGCTGCGAAACAGGGTGTGATCGTCGACCAACAAGATGCGGATGCTGCGCTCAGCCATATCGTTTCCCGGAAAATGATGCTCAAGCCGCCATGCGCCGCTCGCGCGGCAACAGCAGGCCCACCAGCGTGCCCTGCCCCGGCGTGGGTTCTATCGTCAGTTGCAAACCGGCGCGGGCGGCGCGTTCGCGCATGATCGCCAGCCCGTAATGGCTGTCGCCGCGCGCTTCCACTTCGCTCAGTTCGAAGCCGACGCCGTTGTCCAGCACGCTGAGCGTCAGCACCTCGCCGTCGTCGCTCAACTGCACCAGCACGTGGCGGGCGGCGGCGTGCTTGCGCACGTTGGACAGCGCTTCTTGCAGGATGAACAGCATTTGCAGTTGCTGCTCCGCCATCAAGGGCGCGCTGGCACCCTTGATGCGCAATTCGGTCTGGATGCCGGTCTGGCGGCGGAACTTGTCCAGCACCGCCGCCACCGCGTGGCCCAGGTCCTCGGCCAGGCGGGAGCGGAAATTGTTGAGCAGCTCGCGCACGTCGTCGTAGCTTTCCTTCACGCCGGCTTCAAACCGCGCCAGCGTCTCCTGCGCCAACGTCTGGTCGCCCGCCTCCAGCGCGTCTCGCATCATCTGGGTTTGCAGGTTGAGGAAGGACAGCCCCTGGGCGATGCTGTCGTGCAGCCCCTGCGCCACCAGATTGCGCTCTTCCAGCACCGCCAGCTCGCGCGCCTTGGCCACCAGCCGCTGATTCTCCACCGCCACGGCCAGGTGCCGGCCCAGCGCCTCCAGCAGCCGCGACTGCTGCGGCAACAACACGCGCGCCTCGCGAAAGTGCAGGTTGAACAAGCCCAGCGTGCGGTTCTGCGTCGCCACCGGGAAGGCGCTGACCGCGCGAAAGCCTTCCTGCCGGCACGGCCGTCCGGCGTCGTCGGCCAGCAGCTCGCTGCGTCCGTCGCCGCTTTGCGCCACCTCGCCGCACAGGCACTCGCCCAGCGGCAGGCAGTTTTCGGCCTTGAGCAACGCGTCGGGCAGGCCGGCGTCGGCCACCACGAACACCATGCCCTGCCCCTGATCGTTGAACCGCACCGCGCCGCCGTCGGCGTCGAAGGCGCGCCGCACCCGTTGCAAGAAACCCTGGCACAGCGTTTCCAGCGGCAGGCTCTGGTTAAGGAAGGAGCTGATTTCGTACAGCAGCGCCAGCTCCTGGTTTTTCTCCCTCAGGCTGGCGGTCTTGTCGCGCACCCGCTCTTCCAGCGTGGCGTGGGCCTCGGCCAGCCGCTCGGCCATATGGTTGAAGCCCTGGCTGACCTGGCCGAACTCGTCGTCGGTTTCCACCGGCACCCGCGCCGCGTAGTCGCCCTCGGCCAGGGTGCGCATGCCCTGATGCAGCTTGTCCAGCGGCCGCAGCACCAGCAGCGTCATCAGATAGATCAGCGCGACGGTGCCGGCCACCGCCATGGCCGCCAACAACAGCTGCAACAGGCGCAGGTAGTCGGTATTGCGGGCGTTGTAGATTTCCATGTGGCGCACGAAGCCGTCGATGCGCCGCACGTGGGCGTGCGCGGCGAGGGCGAAGCGCTCGGCCGCGGCGGCGGCGTTCTCCCCGCGCTGGCCCAGCACCTGCTCCAGCAAAGGCCGCAGCTGGCGATCCCAGGCTTGGCCCACGCCATCCAGATCGTCGCGTATCCGCCGCTGCTGGGGCACCAGCAACGGGCGTTGCGGATCGCCGGCGCGCAGCAGCGCCAGGGTGGCTTGGTAGTCCGCCATGTCCTGGCGGATATCGTCGCCGTTGGCCAGCCCCAATCGATAGCGCTGGGCGTCCAGGGCCATCTGGGTGACGCGCATGCGCAGGCTGCCGGCCACGTTGATCGCCGCCGCGCCGCCTTCCTGCTGCCAGGAGAGCCACAGCGTGGAGCCGATGGAGCCCAGCGCGATCAGCAGGAAAGCCAGCAGCACGCCGACGATCTTGGCGCTGAGCCGCAAACCCAAAGGGCCGGCCAGCAAGGGAGAGGAGGAACGCATCGCGGCCGCCGGACGCTCAGCCGCCGGTCATCGACATGAAGCGCACCAGCTTTTGCGGCTTCTCGGAAAACTCGTGGCGTTCGGGCTTGAGTTCGATGGCTTCGGCGATGGCGGCTTCCAGGCCGGCGTCGGAAATGCCGGCGCGCAGCAGCGGCCGCAGCTCGAAACGCTGCTCCTGCCCCAGACACATGTACAGGGTGCCGTCCACCGACAGCCGCACCCGGTTGCAGGTGGCGCAGAAATGCTGCGAGATCGGGGTGATCAGCCCCAGCGAGAAACGGCCGTCCCGCGTCGCCCAGTAACGGGCCGGGCCGCCGCCCAGCGCCGTCGTCTGCTCCGCCAGGTCGAACTGGCGGCGCAGCTGCTCCAGCACCGGTTGCAAGTCCAGATAATTGGCGGCGCGGCCGGTATCGCCCATCGGCATCGCCTCGATCAGCCGCAGCACGAAGCCGTGCTCGATGCAGAACGCGGCCATCTGGCCGATATCGGCCTCGTTGACGCCCTTCATCGCCACCATGTTGATCTTGATCGGCGAAAAGCCGGCCTGCTTGGCCGCCATCAGCCCGTCCAGGATGCGCGGCAGGCTGTCGCTGCCGGTGATGTCGTGCACGCAGTCGCGACGCAGGGAGTCCAGGCTGATGTTGAGGCGTTTGACGCCCGCGGCGTACAGCGCCGCGGCGTGCTTGCGCAGCTGCGTGCCGTTGCTGGTGATGGACAGATCGTCAAGGCCGGGCAAAGCCGACAGGCGCGCGGCCAGCTCGGGCAGATTGCGGCGCAGCAGCGGCTCGCCGCCGGTCAGCCGCAGGCGGCGCGTGCCCAGCCGGGCAAACGCCGCCACCACGCGCTCGATCTCGTCGAAAGTCAGCCAGTTGGCCGGCTCTTCGAAATCCTTGAAGCCCTTGGGTATGCAGTAATTGCAGCGCAGATCGCAGCGGTCGGTCACCGACAGCCGCAAATATTCGATCGAACGCCCGAAACGATCAGTCAGCATCTATTCTCCTGCGAACCGCGGCGTCGGCCCGGCCTCGGCCGCATGGTTCTTGGTCGGATCGGCGCGCCCAATCTGACGGCCGGCTCGGGATTATCCACCCTAATCAGATTGTACGACGCCAAACCGATTCAGACACCCCGCCCTGAAGCAGGTTGCCGCCTAGGCCAAAGTGACTAGGGGCGGTGGGCGTGTGCCGCGCAACCACGCCGTGGCGTATTTTGATAGCGACGGTTCGCTTGATTCATTTAACACAAATACTTACACATAAAATTACAAAATATATAAAGTAATCACAATTCTCGCTCCCATACTGGCCGCTCCAATCGTATCCGGATTGGATGCCGAGCCAGCCCCTTGCAGGCCGGGCTGGCCGTCACGGGCTATGCGCTCGTTCCGGCCGCGTAGCCATCGCGTTCGCCCCAACCACAGCAAGGGAGGAAGAAATGGCGAATCGATTCAAGAGGAAAGCAGCGACGGCGGCCATCGCCGCCACGGTCTCCGCCACCGCGCTGGCCGCGTCGCCAGCGCTGGACCTGGGCAAGATAGACCAGGCGGCGCCGGCCCCAACCCTGACCGTCACCGTCGCGCTGCCCTTGCGCGACCGCAACGCGGCCACCCGCTACCTGACCGAGCTCCACACCAGCGGCAGCCCCCATTATCACAAGTTCCTCACCCCCGCCGAGTTTCGCGGCCGCTTTGGCCCGGACGAAGCGGCCGTGGCCGCAATCAGCGGCCGCCTGACGGCCGCGGGGCTGGTTGTTGCCCGCCGCGGCAGCGTCCTGCTTCAGGTTAGCGGACCGGCGGCCAGCGTGCAGCGCGCATTCGGCGCGGAATTGCACCTGTTCCAGGCCCGCGACAGTCAGAGCGGCGGCGTCAGCCGCTTCATGGCCCCGGCCAAAACCAGTCAGCCCGCGGTAGACCTCAGCGGCGTGCAGGCGGTGATCGGCCTGGACAGCCGGCCGCGCTTCCGGCCGCATGTCAGCAAACAACCCTCCCAGCTGGCCCGGGCCCTGGTCAGGGCCAGCGGCGCGAGCGGCGGCAACGCCCCCGGCAAGTGGACGGTAACCGACCTTGCCCGCTACTACAATGTCGCGCCGCTATACGACAAGGGCATCAACGGCAAGGGCGCCACCATCGGCATCGTCACCCTGGCCGCCTTCACCCCCGCCGACGCCTTCCGGTACTGGAACCAGCTGGGTCTGAAAACCAATCCCGACCGCCTGACCGTGGTCAACGTCGACGGCGGCCCCGGCGCGCCCAGCGACGACAGCCAATCCGTGGAAACCACGCTGGACGTGGAGCAGTCCGGCGGCCTGGCCCCCGGCGCCAAGATGATCGTCTACCAGGCCCCCAACACCACCCAGGGCTTTGTCGACGCCTTCGCCCAGGCCATCGAGAACAACGCGGCCGATGCCGTTTCGACCAGTTGGGGCTCCTGGGAATGGGGTGACCTGCAAACCGCCGCCAACGACCCGGTCAGCGGCGGCAGCGCCAACGTGCTGCAGACCTATCACGACCTGTTCCTGCAGGCCGCGATGCAAGGCCAGAGCCTGTTCGCCGCCGCCGGCGACGCAGGCGCTTACGACGTGAACGCTCAGACCGAAGATCCCAAGGACGGCTACCACCCGCCCAAGTTCAGCAAGGTGTTGTCGGTGGACAGCCCGGCCAGCCAGCAATTCATCACCGCTGCCGGCGGCACCACCCTCGCCGCCTCGCTGACCTTCAAGATCAAGGGCGAGCCGTACATGGTCACCGTGCCCGCCGAGCGCGCCTGGGGCGAGGACTACCTGACCGGCCTGTGCAAGAAACTGGGGCTGGACCCCGTGTCTTGCAACTGGCCTAACGGCGGCGGCGGCGGCGTCAGCGGCTTCATCCCGCGTCCGTTCTACCAGTCGTGGCTGCCCGGCATGCAGAACACCCAGCCTGGCCAGCATCTGGTGGACAACAGCCAGACCCCGCCGCAAGTGATTGCCGCCCTGCCGGCGAGCTACCCTGGCCGCAACGTGCCCGACATCTCGATGAACGCCGATCCGCAAACCGGCTACGTGGTGTACTACACCTCGGACAAGACGGGCTTCTCGGTGCTCGACGGCGAGGGCGGCACCAGCTTCGTCGCGCCGCAGCTGGCCGGCATCGCCGCGCTGCTGAACCAGTCGCAAGGCAGCCGCCTCGGCTTGTTGAATTTCGCGCTCTACGGCATGGCCAGCACCGGCTACGCCTACACCGGCTTTGGAGGCATCGGCGCGCCGCTGCGCGACATCCGGGTAGGCAACAACTGGTTCTACGCCAGCCGCGCAGGCTACGACCAGGCCACCGGCCTTGGCGTGCCCGATGTGGCCAATCTGGCCGCCGCCCTCAAGCGCTGGTTCTAGGCCGGCGTCAGGCAAAAAAACACCCCTTGGCTAGCGGCCGAGGGGTGTTTTCCAGCGCGGCGGGTCTCATCGCCGCTCGAGATCGGGGGTCATGTCCACGCCGAACCTTTCCGCTTTGTCTGGAAAATGAAACTCGCCCACCACGCGCCCGGCCGCCCGTCCGCCAGGGTTCGAAACCGTCGGCACGAACAACTCGATGACGCTGCCCGCGGCCAGATCCGCATAGTCCAGCCCTGCTTCAGGCCTCTTCCACGGGCCTCCCCGCACCCGAATCAGCGCCTCGCGCCGCCAAGCCGGCGGCAACACTACCAGCAGCCTCACGACGGAAGGATCCGCCAGCCTTCCGGACAACAGGTAATGCCTCAACGGGTAAACGCTGCCCGCCACGCCGCCTGCCGTCATCGGTTGCGGCCGCGCCGCTGAAGGAAACAGGGATAACGACGCCTGCAAGCTGGCGTGGGCGCGGTAAGTTGTCACCCGGCCATCGTGCATCAGCGCGCTGACGCTCAACTCCGGAACGGGTCGGCCATGCGCCAGATCATCGACGAAAGCCGGAGAAAGGAGCGGATTCACGAACCCGGAACCGCGAAAATCCAACTGTCGCGTCTTGCCGCGGCCATCGGTCACGCCGTCGAAGTAAGCGCGCGGCAGGAAGGAAACGATTCGGTCCACCTCCGCGATGCAAGGCCCTCCATCCCGAAACAAGCGCCACACCGGCCGCCCCGCGCCCCCAAGCCAGCGTCCTTCGGCACGCCCCGGGGAGGAGACGGTAGCGACATAGCGCTGCCGGGTCGCGTGGTCATTCAACAGCATCAGGCCAAAATCGTCGGTTCTCGCCAGCCGCGCGCCGGAAGGTCCAGCCTCCGGGGACACGTGGAACCGGTCGCCCAGCTCCTTTCTCGACGCCGAATAGAAAACCAGATCAAACTGCCTGCCCGCATGGCGATAGTTTTGGGACGCCCTGCGCCTTGCGTCGTCGTCGACGAATACTTCCACGCTGCGGGCGGCCATCAGCTCTTTCAGCGGCGCCTCCGCTCCTTGTCGACGCCACTCGCCTCCCGCCCGGAACCAGCCGCGGACGCCCACGCTTCTGGGCCGCACCGTAAAACGCGCGTCATCCAGGCTGACCGCGGCGCGCCTGGCCGCCACCGCTCTCACCAGACAGATGCGGCCATCCTGCTGATTGAGCCGCGCCGGGCGACACGCTGGCGCGGCAGGCGAAGACAACCGGACCTCGGCGGCCTTGGACACCCTGGCGCGCCGGGTCTGCTCGCCGCCGGGCGCCGAGCGGACAATGGCAAAATCCACCGGATGCCCGATGGGCAGGCGCCGCAGTTTTTCCGGAAAATCATCCGCAAACACCGGGTTGGTCTTATCGGCATCCGCCAGATCGCCGAACCTGGCCACGCCCTGGCAGCTGTATTTGCCTGCCAGGCCCTGGAACCAGGCCGACGGGCTGACCTTCAAGATAGCGCCGGCGGGCGCGTCGCCGCCCTGACGCCAGACGAAGGGGCTGCTTACCTTGCCGCCGGAAAAACCGAAGATGGACTCGCCGGACATGGCCCCGTCCTTCCGCGGCAGGGTTGCCAGCGTCGTCACATACGCGGAACCCGAGGCGCGGTCATCAACCAGCAACAGGTCGATCCGGCTGGCCAAATCCGGCGCGCGCGCGGCGAAAACGGGCGGCGCGCACGCCAGCCAAACCGACAGCGCCCACCCCACGGCAAACGCAGGCGCGGCAAGGCCGCGCCGAGCCAGACGGGAAAACCCGCGCATCGCTCCCCATCCCGGCTTGCGGCCGCCCTGGCCGCAGAGCCATGCGTTTTGGCCCGCCCGCCCGCGCTTCCTCATGGCCTGGTTGCCGGCTTGTCCATGTCCGCGCAACGATCCAGCAGCGTCGTCACCTTGTCGATGAAGCCCAGGCTGACCTGGCTGCCCGATCCCGGCGTCGGCAGCCGAAAAGATTGCCCTGGCCCCAGCAGGCGAGTGGGACCCTCGGTTTTGCCACAGTCCTCGTCCATCATCACCATCACGAAAGCATTGCTCTCGTTGCGCAGTTCCGCGCCGTCGAAATGATATTTCAGCGCGGGTTTGGCCGGGCGGACGAACAGCCTGCTGGTCAGTTCCAGCGCATAGGAAATTTGCTGACGGGGCGACTGCTCCCCTACCCGGATGACAAAGTAGCGCTCGTTTTCCGGTTTCGGGCCGGCATAGCTCACGGCCACTCCGCGCCGCTGACCGGGGCCGAGCGTAAAGCGGGCCGGCTCCAGCTTCACCGCCGGACTGGAAGGCGCAATGACTCGCACCCGCCCATCCGGAAATGTGGTTTCGTCCACCGACAGAACATAGGTTTGCGGCTGCGCCCCATCATTTTTCACCATCAGCTGGACTTGCTGCCGCTGCGGCGGCAAATCCAGCAGGGGCGTCACCGCCGTGGCTTGCGCCAACGGCGCCAGCAGCAAGCCGGCCGCCAGATAATTCCACATACCACCTCCTTGGCGAGCCGGCGGGGCAGCGCCCCGCCGGCTACTATCACTTCAGTTGCAGATCCAGCGTCAGCTTGCCATTCATCTTGGCATCCCCAGACCACGGCTGGCCGCTAGCGTATTCTGAAACCGGATCGCTCATCACTACCGTTGCCTGGATATCCGTCGTATACGCATTTGGCCCATCAGGCGTCCAGCCTGCCGGATCGCTCAAGGACAACTCGCTCAGGCTGGCGCAGTTGATCTCCTGAGGAGTTCCAACGCCAAGCTCCTGCAACTTGAACGGCACGGCAACCTTTCTGCTGTTCGACACGGTTTTAAAGGCGCAATAGGTGTGGCTGTCTACCACATGGCTGTCGATATCGCTGACCTTGACCTTGACCTGCGCCGCGCGCACCAAACGGCTAGCCAGGTACTGCCCGCTCTCCTTCTTGGCTACAGGCGCGTAATTGGAAAGCTTCACCCCGTACTTCAACGCCACGTCCGGCTTGCCCTGGCCAAACTCGCCACTCTGCCTCCCCGCTTCATAGCTAAAGCTGATTTCCGGTTGCAGCACCGGGGCGATGTTCACCCTTCCGGATATCGAACTCGCATCCGTGGGCGAATCGGCCTTGGCGCGGATATCAAAGTATTTCAGCTCCACATCCCCGATATCCTTCGTCAGCAGTTTGAAAGAGAAATGATCCGTAGAAGCCACTCTCACAACTCCACCTGCGACGATATCTACCGTGCCTGTCGCGCCTTGCAAATCGTAAGCATTCGGGATGGTCAAATTGCCCGCTCCTGCCGTGCCCGCATACAACTTGAGATAAACATCCTGCCCGCCGCTCAGGGCTGGCTTGTCCAGATAGACATCCAGCTTCACCTCGGCCCCGGCGGTAACCGGGTCGGGAGACGCGGTTATCTGTCTCACCTGCGCAGGCGCATTGGGAAGAATGGCCACACGCGCCTCCTTCATGGCTGGCGGATTGATCATCCTGCCGGCATTCGCCAGCATCAAGAACTCCTCCCGGCTCGTGTCGGCATCTTGTGCCGTCTGCACCGTAAAGGTGAAGGAATCGAACCCCTCCTTGACCGTTACGTAACTGCCAAGGTCGGTAAGATCCGCAATGCTGCCGCTGGCGCTGCTGGAAAGATCGTGCAATGCGCGGTCGGTCAAGTCATAGATGGTGGCGCTATCAGGCTTGAAATTCACCCACACATCCTGCCCCCCCGCCAGCGCGGCTTTATCCAGTTGCACCTTGAACTGGGCCTTGTTGCCAGCCAGCACTTCGCCGCCAACCGGATCGATAACCGTAATCGAGGTTACAACCGGCGGCACGACCTTGGGCAGAATTTCCACCTTTGCGGCAGGCGCGCCCAGATCATCACTCGTCCCCTCCTTGGCGCGGATATCAAATGTTTCGACGATCTGCTCATCATCCGCTTTGGTCGCGATATCGAAGGTAAAGCTATCTTCATTTTCCAGCATGGCAACCACGCCACCAGTCGCCAGATTGCTTACCGGATTGCTGGCTCCACTCAGACTCAACATTCCCGGGTTGTCCAGGTCGTTGATATCCGCGCTGCCCTTGCCGTCAAATTTCACGTATATCGATTGATTCAGCAATGCAGGACGATCCAGCTGAACGGTGACCGTCGTCGTTTCCCCTGCCGTGACAGTGCCAGGCTGCGCCGTTACCGACAAAACCTTTGCAGGAATTTGCGGGAAAGGAGGCGCGCCTTCTACATCAGTGTAAAACCCGCCTCTTTCAAACTCTTGGGCAGCATCAGGCCCTTCAAACAACCAGCTCCGCCCCGGGGTATCCGTGGGCGAAACCTGCGGTATGATTTGCGGATATTTCAACTTGCTTGAATCCCCCGTACTACCTATACGCTTTACCCTTAGTTCAAAGGGTGGCATATACCAAACCACTGTTTCCCATGGCTTCCTTAAAAAAACTCCACCATTTGCCGAGAGAAAATTGCTTTTAAAGTAAAAAGTGAAAACAAAGTCCGCGTTTCCAGAAGGAATCGTTCCATCTCCGCTTGCAGGAAACGGCTTGGTTTGCACAATAGCATAGGGATCGTTTTGACAACTATAAGTACGGCTATCTTTACTGTCCCAGAACTCAAGTCCATGAGGCCCACCGGCAAATGTATGGATCACTTTCTCCTGCCCGACGCCAAGCCCAGTCAAATCCAGCACTTCCGGAGGCTTATAATAGCCTTGATTCTCGGCAATATGTGGCGCATAGTTAGTGCTTCCCGAGCAGCCAAATCTCAATTCCCGAGAGCTCTCGCCTCGCCCCATCCTTATGGAGTAAACCGCAGCATCGCCTCCCAGGCCAGAATGGAAAACCAGGCGATAATCATCAGGCCCATAAGCTTTTTTTCCCGCTTGGCTATCTGGCACAAAAATATCAACTTCCCCGCCGGTAGCCAGCGCCTCTAGACGAATGGTTTCTTTCGCTTTGTGCCATTCCCCGTTGTGCCCCACCCTCAGTTTTTGCCCCTCGGGAATCCAAGCGCTGACTCTCCCCACGCTGCTGGTTTTCAGAACATTGCCGCTCACTATGCCAATGCCGCACACCATGCCATTTTCATCCCCTACGCGCGCGGCTTTACACTCTCCGTCTGCTCTTGACTGAAACGACAAAACGCCTGCATTTTGCAAAGCCACTTTCTTTATCAATCTCTCGCCTTGGCGCAAAGTCAGATCCAGGCGCAACTCAGCGCCCAATCTCCCCAGGCCACCCTTCAGTGCGTCAAAACCAGTGGAAGCCAGCTCCAGGCCTTGCCGAGCGGGAGCAGGGTCCTTCGTTTGGGGAAACCAATTTGCGGGTTCGATCTTGTTGATGCTTTTCACTTGCAAACCAGGCTTCAGCCACAGTCTGGCCGGCTCCATCCTCGCGCCTGAAGAGCGGCTTCCTTCCAGAAACACATCGCTTGCCGGATTCAAGGTAGTGACATACTCGGTACCCGCGCTTTTATCTTCGATAAAAATCAGGTCCAGCTTCTGTCGGGTCTCTGCCGCTGGGCTCAGCCGGGTGCTGAAAGCCAGGCTGAATCGATCGCCCACCCGCATCGGCGAATAGAACTCCCCCTGCACGGCATACACCTGCGCTTTGGCCTGCTCATCCTGCGGCACGAACAGCTCCAGCGCCTGGCCGCGGCCAAACTCGGCCAGCTCTACCGGCTCGTTCAGCCTGCGCCAGGTCTGCCCCACCTTGTAACGGGCCTTTTGCTGCAAGAGGTAAGGCAATTTGGCGCTCAGGCGGAAACGCAACCCGCTGCCCGCCATCGGCTTGCCTGCCACCCGGCGCAACACGCACACCTGGCCAGCCGCGCCGTCCACTTGTTCCGCGCGACACTGGCCGCCCGCCATCAAGCGCAATTGTCCGGCCTTGGCCACATGCGCGCGGTATTGCACCTTGTCGCCATTGCTGCGCGTGCCTTCCATGCTCAACTGCTGTTGCTGGCCCAGCGGCATGGCGGCCAAGGCGGCGAAGCCCTGTTCGCTGAATACCGGGTTGATGAAACCGCCATCCTTGCCCGCGCCAAGGCGGCCATCCGCGTTGGCCAGTCCATTGAAAAAGCCTTCCGGCCGCAGCTTGTCCACCTGCTGAACCGGGTGATAGTCCGGCCGGCTTTGGCGATTCACGTACCAGATAGGCTGGTAACCGCCGCGGCCGCGCAATTCGCCATACAGCGATTGCCCTTGGGCGTTGGCTTGCGTGGTGACGTACTGGCGGCCGCTGGGTTGGTCGTCTATCAATTGCAGGTCGAAACGCGACAGCGCGCGCTGCACTTCGGGCCGCAACACGCCCCCCAGCCTCAAAGCGAAACGGTCGCCCCGAATCTGACGGCTGGCCGAATAAAATTTGGCTTCCAGAAGCGCATCCAGGGGTTGCGGCGCGCCAGCCATCTTGTTTTCAGGCGCGGCGAAAAAGACTTCAATCGTCTTGGCCCCGGCGAATTCCGCCACGCTGACGTCGCTGCCCATCGGCTTCCAGTCTCGCCCCACGCGAAATCGCCCGTGCTGCACCGCCCCTTTGCCGCGGACGCTGAAACGCACGTCGCCGGCGCTGATGGCCTGATGCTGACCGCTGACCCGCCGCAGAACGCAGAGCTTGCCCGGCACGCCATCCAGCGTCTCGTTGCGGCAAGCGCGGCCGCCGGCCGCTTCCAGAATCAACTGCCCGCGCTTGAACACCGTGGCGTGGAATTCGCGCTCGCCCGCCTTAAGGGTTTCATGCATCACCAGTTTCTGCTGCCCGCCCATCGGCATGCGCGCAAGCTCTTGCAAGGCGCGATCGCTGAAAACCGGGTTGACGGCTCGATCATCGTCTGCCGGCACGCCCAGCACCGCGATCGAATTGCCCGCCTCCGCCGCTACGCCGCGAAACGCCTCAGCCGGTTTGAGTTCGTCCACCCGGACAACCTTGCCATCGGCCTTGTGCGTGTACCACGCCACCGGGCGGCCCGCGCGCGCGCCGCTGCCGCCATAAATGGCTTGCGGAGGCGAGCCGGCCAGCGCCGCGCCCGCGCTATCCAGCGTGGTAACGTATTGGCTCTGGCTAACCCTGTCCTCTACCAGCAACACGCCCTGGGTGGACTGGATCTTCTGCTTCACCGGAACGGGAAACGGACGCAAACCATCCGAAGGCTTGAATGGTTTGACATGAGGCGGCTGCAATGGCCGCAACTGGCCAGGCACGGGCTCCGCCGAGCCGACGCTGCCGACCGCCATCAATAACAAGGCAGGAATGGAGATTTTCTGGTATTTCATGGGAACTCCCTGATGTGCGCCGCGTGAGGCGCGCACCGCAGCCCTGCCCGAAGCTTCGGGCAGGGCCTGCCGACAGGCATGGTGCTGCCGTGCGGTTTTTATAGTTCTTTCGGTTTAACAAGCAACTTGCCGTCGCCATTGGTGCGCCATACCACGTCGCCGAGCCAGGCGGTGCCGCTTCTGTCCGGCAGCTCCAGCACCATTTCAAACGCGCCGGCGTCGGTGGACTGCACTTTCATTTCCGGATAACGGCTATCCACGTCGATGGAGAAATTGCCCTTGTCATCGCTGACGGTTTCGCCGATGTGGTTCTTGATCCGGGCGCCCTTGAGCGGCTCGCCGGCAGCGTTCTTGAGGCGGCCGAAGACCGTGACCATCCGCTTGATGCCGGGCTTGAGTTCGATCACGTTGCCCGGGTACAGGGTGAAACGCTTGGTGATGTGCTCGATCTGGTACGCGCTGCCGGCCTCGTCGTGCGCCAGCACCTGCACCGTGTAATCCTTGTATGCCGGCAGCGCGATGAAATTGCGCCCGCTGCCCAAGGGGTAGCTGCGGCCGTCTATCCTGGCCTCCAGCTCGCTTGCGCCCACGTCCGGCAGCTCGATCACGAATCCCGACTGGCCGGTGTCGCCGCCGGCAGACACGCCGCCGGCAGCCAGCGACAGGCTCCCCGCGTGGGAAAGCGACAGGCTGCGGCTGTCCCGCGCGCCGCTCAGCGCCGCCACGCCGCTCCCGTAGCGGCCCGCGTAACTGCCCTCCAGGCCATAGCCGACGTCCACCTGGCTGCTGGATTCGGACTGCGCCAGCGAAACATTGGCATTCAGCCCGGTAAGCACGCCGCCATCGTCAAACGACCGGTTGGCGGACAAATCCAGTGTGCGCTGGCCGTTCTGCTGCGACAGGCCCACGCTGAAGTAGCTGTCCATAGACAGGCTGAAAGTCAGCATGCCGTAGTACTGACGCTCTGTCGCCACGCCGGCGCCGCTGTTCTGGTTGGCGCCCAGCTCCAGGGTCACCGCTCCGCCCGACTGCAAGTTGAAAGAGTGCGAATAGCTGGTCTGCAACGTCCGGCTGTCATCGTCCCTGTTCTTCTGGTACGAAACCGACAGCGTGCCGGCGTTTTCCAGCCACTGGCTCAAATTGAAGCTCAGGCCGGCCATATCGTAATTGCTGCCCACATACTGCAACCTTTCGCCATCCCGCCCGCGCTCGCTGTTCAGCCACAGGTTGCCCAAGCCAGCCGGCAAATCCAGCGCCACGCCCATGGCGTGGCGGCGCGAGCCGTCATCGGCGAACAAGCCTTGCCAATCCAGCCGCAGAAAATCGCTCGCTTGCCATGAAAGATAGGTTTCCGCCACCGAGGTGCGATCATTGCGATACAACGAAGCGTTCCACTCCGCGTCCCATAATTGCGAAGCGAGCGAGACGCCGAACAGCGGGGTGCGCCGCGTGCTGCGCTCCAACTCGGTCAGCGCGTAGCCGTTTTCGCTCTCGCTCACGCCCCCCCACAATTGCCAGCTCAAACCTGGTCCGTATTTGCCGCCGTTGTAGGGTTTGTTGACGCGATAACTGCGCGTGGAGACCACCTGGCCTGCCACCACCACCTCCACCTCCACCTCGTAGACGCCGACAGGCAAGCGCGAGGTGTCCAGCTCATGGTTGCCCAGAGCCAGCCGCATCACCGCCAGCAGGCGGCCGTCGCGCTTGATGCGCACTTCGCCCGCGGAGGGCAGGTAGACCACGATGGGAATCAGCGACTGGCCGGCGTTGCGGGCCGCGGAGGACGCGGCGTTGCCAAAGGACGCGCCATAAAACCGTTCGCCATACGCCGTGGAGACGTTGCCCAGGCTCTGGATGCCCCAGCTGTCCAGCATGCCGGCCGCAAAGCGGTAGCCGCCGAAATCGCGCTCCACCATCACCTTCTGCATATCCAGGGCGTTGCCGGCGTTATCCGAACCCTGGGACACATACCCTTCCACCTCCAGGTGATTCTCGCCAAGCGAAGTGATGGATTCGAAACTCAGCGTGCCGGACTGGCTGCTCTGTTCCTGATACTGGCTGGCGTAACCGCTGAAACGGTAATTCAATACGCTGTTCAGGCCATCGGACGAGGCCGCGCCCAATTCCCTGGCTTCTTTTCGGCGCAGGCCCAGCGCGGAAGCGTCCACCCGCAAGCTGGCGAGCATGGTGTCCTGGTTCAGCGAGAGGATCATGTGTTCGCCCAGACGCAGCTCGTGGCTGGCATCCAGCGCCTGGCCCTTGTGGCTTTCCAGCAGCGCCAGGCTCTCGGCGGACAGCACCACGTCGCTGTCGGGCAGCAAAACCAGGCCGCCGAATATGAATTCCCCGTTCTGATAGGAAATGTCGGCATTGGCGACCGGAAGCGGCTCGCCAACGTCGTCGGCATCTGCGTTCACCAGGCTGACCGGAGCGGAAAAGCCGGAAGAGAGGTATTGCAATGCTTCTTCGGAGGCTTGCAGCGTGCTTTTGCCGCGTTCAGCAGACGAGCTGCCCGGCATCGTAACGGCCGAGCCTGCCGTGTCGGCGCAAACCGGGCACAGCCACCCCAGCAGTGCCAGTGCGAGCGAAACCCTGCTCAAAGAAAAAGGCATGCGACTCATGGGAAAACCTGAATATTAAGAAGAAGGCAGAAATCAGTCAGAGACGACCTCTCGACCAAACGGCAGGAAGGAGTTATTTCTCCAGGCACCCATGGACATATTGGAATCTGTTACATCCAGCTTCTCATGCACCGGCACATCTTTTCCCGGCATAACAGGCCGGTATATCTCGCAATTATTTTCCGGGCTGTTGGCGCACTTGCCGGAAGCGTAAAAGCGGAATGTGGAATTTCCGCTATTCAGCAAACGCTTGCCATCCCAACGATAAGATCGGCTCTCTTGCCTTGGATTTACCACCAGCGCGGTCCTGATGCTCACCGTAGTAGCAACATTGCCTATTACCAAGTCATCGCTAGACGGCCCCACTCGGTCCAACCTGGAATCTCGCCACAAGATGGCATAATAGCGTTCCTTATCGTCAGCTGGGCCTTTATAAACAAACTTGTATTTCCCCTTGCCGCCTGCCGGCAGCATGGAACGAACCGGAGTAAACAACAAATACCCTTCTTCTTCAGGAGAAACCTTGATCTCATTCATCGAATACGGCGAGTCAATCGGCACCACTTCCAAGGCCACAACATGCGCGGCAGTTCGATCTGGATTTTCGACTTCAATTGTTATCGACTCCTGATCCGACTCTAATAAATGATAGTAACTACCTAAACTAACTGCATACGCTTTAGATGCAAAAAGAAAAATCAAGAAAAAATATTTACTCATAGCCTCACCAAAGCCCACCCAAAAATACAATTGTTTTTTTTAAAAAATATTAAAAAAATGACCCAACCGTCCCCGCTTAAAAACAGGTGCGAAAGAAGCTTCGCACCCGCTATCTTTTTTATTATTCAGTCCAGGTTGCGCGGATGTTAAAATCCATCTTGCCGGTGTAATTACCGGCCGGCAAAGATGCATAATCCGTAGCTCCGCCGGCAGTGCCAAAAGCAGTCTTAACAAACGGACTAATAGTGGTCACGCCGGAAGATTGAGCCTGGTCAGTCGTAACATCCAGAGCATCCAGGCCATCCAGAGTGCTCACATCCACCACTTGATAGCCAGAGCCTGCAAAAACCGTCGCGTTGCCGATATTAGCGCCCATATTGAAGCCCTTGCCCGGCTGGCCAAACTGAGTCACCTTGCCATTCGCCATGGCAACCTCCAGCTTGAATGCAGTAAATGGATCACCCGCACTGGAGTTCGTCGGATTCTGGACATCGATCCGGATCGGGGTTTTCCCGCCATTCTGAACATCAAACTGTTTCGTGCTTTGGTTGTACACAACCTGCACGCGCTCCAGAGCATTGGCAGAGATGCCAAAATCCTTAGGCGCTTTGACGCCATCCACCATTACCGTCGCAGTGGTGTCCGCCACTTGATCAGCAGCAAATACCGCACCAGAAGCTGCCGCCAATACCGCAATTGCGATTACACTCTTTTTCATTTTCACACTCCTGTATATCGGGAAAAATATAAACGAGCCCAAGCGCCATTTCGGCAACTCAGCTGCAGCCATCATAAGCGCCATGCGAAATCATCACCATTGGGAAATTTCTTATATGGATGAAATCTTCAGATAAAACACTTTAAACCACTTTAAAACGGCACGATTCGCATAAAAACCGACCATGCCGCGCAATAAAATTCCAAAAACAAAGCCCGCAAGCGGGCCTGATTTTCAATCCACAAGAAAACATCAAACAACGCTGAGAGCAACCTCCTCCATCGATTGCAACAACAGATCAACAGAAGCGGAACGATCAAAAACGCCCAACACTTCACGCACCTTCGTCGTATAAAAAAAGCTCGCCTCGTTCATGGCGTTTAACTCGCACGATCGCACCGAATCGTTCTCCATATCCCAATAAACTATCCTGGGCTGATCAAGCTTTCTCGCCAGACGCAAAACCCTGTCTATCTGCAAAGCGTAACGCGATGCATCCACTCTGTACTTGCTCATTTTTCCGCTCGGGGCTAGATACTTGGAAAAGGTTATTCACTCCTCCGATGAAAATATATTGGCAAAGCTCTTAAATAAAAACGCCGCGCTCCCGGCGCGGCGTTCATTTCCCCTCAAGCATTCCAAGGCGGCCTGTCTAGCGGCTGTTTCTCATCTTGTCCACCACAGCCTCCACCTCCGTCAGCCAGCGGCCATCCGCGTCGACATCATCCACCTGCTCCAATAGCGCGCTCAGTTCCTTGGATTGCAACATAGCCGCCACGCCCGACATCTTGTGGGCAAGAAAGCGGGAAGCGTCCCGATCTCCTCTCGCAACGGCGCTTTTCAGAACCGGCCAATCCCGACCCAGGCTATCTACCGCCAGCGCCATCCAGTCCGGCGCGGTTTCGACCAACGGCGCGTTCCCCGCTGCCTTACCGCAAAACGTCAGCAAGGCCTCGGCGTCCAGCGGCTTGCCCACATAGCCGTCAAATCCGTACCGCTCCAGCGTTTCCGGGTTTTTCATTCGGGCGTCGCCCGAAATGGAAAGGATGACTGTTCTCTTCCGTTCCTTGTGTTCATCCAGCATGCGCATGCATTCGCAGACTTCGTTACCGCTCATATCCGACAGCTGGTTGTCCAGCAATACCATATCCAGATCGTCGTTCTCGTCGTAGCCGCTGATCGCGCCCTCTCCCGTGCTCTGGCAAACGACGACGGCGCCCAATGAAGCCAGCTGCGTCGAAAGGATCTGAGCCACAGCCTCATCATCCTCGACCAGCAATATCTTCATCCCGCGCAACGCTCCGGCGGAAAGCCTTTCGCGCTTCGCCGACTTGCTCACCTCGGCCTGGATGGAAATGAAAAATCGACTGCCTTTGCCAAGCTCGCTCTCGCACTCGCATACCCAGCCGTTTTCATTCGATAGCCTTTTCACGATAGACAAGCCCAGGCCATGCCCGTTTTCATTGTCTTCGTTCGTTTTCCAGTTTCTGGCGAAAATGCTCTTGAGATCCTGCTCGCTTATGCCTGGCCCGGTATCTTCCACCGCCAGTTGAATGCCATCGCTTGCGATCAACCGCAACGATACCGTCACGCCTCCCGCGCTGGTGAATTTGATCGCATTGGCCAATAGATTGAAGAGGATTTTTCTGAAAGAAAGTATCTCTATCCTGACCAGACAGCCGTTTTCCATCTCTGACTCGAAGCGGAGCGCTATGCCCTTGTTCTCTGCCGCCGCCTCGAATGCTTCCACGACATCGCTGACCAGCAGATTGATATCCACCTCTTTTTGGCGCTCGGAAGCTATCCGGTTATCGTCCAGCAGATCTGACATCAATTCAGCGATCGCTCTGGAAGACTTCTGCATGCTGTCTATGATTTTTCTTTCCCGATACCCTTTCACCGAAGAAGCAAGAATCTCTCCGCCGCCCATGATGACCTGCATGAGGTTCTTCACATCGTGCGCGGCGCCGGCCAGATTATCGTTTTTCTTCTTGCTCTCTCTGGCCAGGCTGAACAGCCGGTAAAATCCCTTCATCAGGAAAATGGAAATCAGGAAAATGCATAGCAAGACCAGCATCAGGCTTTCAAACTGCCTGGACAGGCCTGTAAAGGTGGAAAGCGAAACCATGCCCATCTCGCGCTTCCAGTCCAGAATCAGCTCTTTCTGTTCGGACACCCTCATCGAATGCGTTTTTTCGTTCAGCGTGTTGAATAGATCGGGATGATCATTTCTAACCGCGATGGCCAACTGCATCACCCACCCCGGCAAACCGCCTACCACCTCGATGTCCTCATCCGCCTCCGCCAGCAGGGGCCTCGCCACGCTATCCTGCATCAGCACCAGATCTGCCTGCTTTTCTCTGAGCATGCGCAAGGCATCCTCGGGGCTGGCGGTTTCGTGGAGCCGCACATCCGGTCTTTCCAGACGCAGCCACGAAACAATGGGTTTCAGCATCAAATTCGCCGATGAGGGAATCGCCATGTCCTGAACATCGATCTGTCTGGAATTGAGAACTGTGCGATGCCCCCCTCTTCCGATCGCTACGACTTTGTCGGTGTAATACGCATAGGTCAGATTGTATTGGCTGGCCAAACCTTCCTCGTGAAGAAAGTCGGCATTGACGCCTATCATCACGTCTGGCGATTTGCGCCAGTCCTCCGCACCGCTGATGATTTCAAAACTGGCCGGCACACCCTTCATCAGGAAGTCGAAGAATATCCGGTTCAGATCCTTCTTTTCCGCGTAATTGTCAATCCAGACAAAAAGCGCCGGAGTTGATTTCTCCCCAGATTTGAAATTCGGGTTCTTCTCTACCCACACGGAGGATGGCCATAACAACGCCATCATCAAGAAGAAAAAAATCGCGAGCCGCCGCAAGCGTTTTCCCAGAATCATAAGATGCCGAAAAGGATGAACAATTCCCTGTCATTGGAGATGCCAAGCTTGCGATAAGCCGCGTTTTTTTGCAGACTGATCGTTTTCACGCTCCTGCTGAACTTGAGCGCGATCTGCGTGACTGTCATTCCATCCAGGCAACAACGCACGACTTCCTTCTCGCGCGACGTCAGCGTCTCGAAAATGCTTTCCTCGGCCTCTGTTGCCTTGCTGCCCACCCTCGCCTTTCTCTCCGCCATCATTTCAATCAGCTTGTTCAGGTCGCCTCCCTTGGGAAAAAAATTATCCGCGCCTGCGCGGATGATTTCTTCCGTTGCACCCGGTATCTTGATCGAAGAAACCACGATCAAATACAATTGCGGATGTTCTTCTTTCACTCTCTTTATCAACCTGATCCCATCGTGCGCTCCCTGCTCCAGCATATAGTCCATGATCAGAATATCAGGACATCTGGCTTTCAGGGAATCCAGCAGACCTACCGCACTCGAAAACTCTCCCCATACTTCAAACCGGCCCGTTCCTTCAAGAATATACCTCAACCCCGCCCGGACTACTTCATGATCGTCTACAATACTGACGCTATTTTTCATTATTCCTCTCACCCGCTTTATATTTTTGGATGCCTCACAGAGAAAATCGCAACACGCCCCACTCTTTTCACAACCACTTCCGAGAAGTGCGCATTCAACTCAACCGTCAAATCATATGCGCTATCCAGGCCATTGCAAAATATTTTTTTCTTATTATAGAATCTCATCAGCTGATAGCCAAATTTATTATGTATCGCCTCATAACCCAATATCGTGGCGCCATAGAGAACCCCGCCCTCGTCCAGATGTCGTTTCAAGTAATCAAAAACCCTTGACTTGACAGACATCCCGCCTTGCAAACAATGCAGAACATAAAACAGGGAAATGGATTTGAACTTCTTATTACCCAGCCTTCCGACAGGAGAGAGCAAGTCCTCGCAAATCACTTCCGGCCTGTTTTTCTTCAACTTCCCCTTTGCCACACTGAGACATACTTCATTCTTATCCAGCAAAGTCAAACTCTGGTTTATCTTGAACGGCATGCGCTCCAGGTAATAGCCTGAACCAACGCCGGCATCCAGATGATTATCGGAAAAATTTTCCTGGAAAAACGGCAGCAAGACGGATCTGGTGGAACATCCCCAAGCCAGCCTGTTGGAAATATTCAGCACAATAAAATTGTAGAATTTCAACACCACCCTGCCATAAATTCTTGAGTCAAAGTTTTCGCTCACCGGAAACCCCTTCATCTAAAGCAAATTTCCAAAAATACACCAACCCCAGCAAGCTGATAATTGGGAATTGTCTTATTTCCAAGCCGATTTGCGTCAGACGCAAAAAAATCCCCAAGCCGATGCCTCGGCTTGGGGTAGACCTGCGTCTGAAGGAGGAAATGTGAGAGACACTACTAAGTGAGGACATCTGGCGTCGACAATCTACACCAGACAAGCGATGCCTCGCTTACCACAGGCAAGGCGCACGATGGAGACCGAAACCCTGCCTGTTGCGAATATTTAAGCAAATGCCGTCCAGACCTGCCATTGCGATTTGTCTTAAATTCCACGCCCTCCTTCCCCCATCAACCTCTCGGTCGCACCAGCTGCCAGGCCCGCCCCAGATAGGAAACCGCGCCGAAGCCGCTCCAGACGTGCACCAGCCGCGTGAACGGGAAGATCACGAACAGGCTCATGCCCATGAACAGGTGCAGCTTGAACAGCGGCGAAGCATCGATGATGAAGGACGCCGCGTCGCCGCGCAGGGTGACGATGTGCTGCGCCCAGCTCATAAGCAGCACCATCTCGCCGCCGTCCAGATGCCGCGCGGATACCGCGATGGTGGACAGGCCCAGCAGCAGGGTGGCCAGAATCCACAGCAACACCAGCTTGTCGCGCCAGGTGGTGTTGGCGGCGAGGCGCTGGCAAGTCAAGCGGCGGTGCAGCAGGATCAGGATGCCGGCCAGCGTCACCAACCCCATCGCGCCGCCGGCCGCCATCGCGAACAGCTGCTTCATGCCGTGGCTGACGCCCAGCGCGTCCCAGACCGCGACCGGTGTCAGCAGGCCGGCCAGATGGCCGAAGAACAGGCCCAGAATGCCGACGTGGAACAGGATGTTGCCCAACCGCAGCTGGCCGGCGCGCAAGAGCTGCGACGATTCGCTCTTCCAGCCGTACTGCTCGCGCTCGAAGCGGATCAGGCTGCCCAGCAGGAACACCGCCAGCGCGATGTAGGGGTAGGTCCCGAACAGAAATTGATGCAGGTAATCCATGAGTGTCTCCTTGCGGCGTCAGGCGCGCGGCCGTTGCGGATAAAAATTGACCGGGGCGATCTGCGGCATGGCCGGCTTGAGCAGCGGCTCGACGCCGTCCGCGCCGGGGCCGAAGGTTTCCAGCATCTCGTCCATGTCGCGGATGGGCGGCGCGGTCAGCGGCTGCGGCGCTACCGGCGACAGCGCGAGCAGCGCGGCGAACACGCCGGCGTAGTCCGAGCCCGACTCGCCAAGCTTGCCGGCGACGTGGCCGATGACGTGCGCGGCGTCGCCCAGCAGGCGGCCGGCCTCGTCCGCCTCGCACAGCGAGAGAAACTCCAGAAACAGCGGCAGATAGTCGGGCAGCTCGTTGGCCGCCGGCTCGAAGCCCCGGGTCCGGTATTCTTCGATCAGGTCCACCATGGCCTGGCCGCGGGCGCGGTCCTCGCCGTGGATGTGCTCGAACAGGTGCAGCGAATGGCCGGGATGGCGATCGAAGGTGTGCACGTAGCGCTCCTGCAGCGCGATCAGCTCCCCGCCTTCCAGCGACAGCAGCAGCGGCTCCAGCCGCAGCGCCTGCTCCGGCGCGTTCGCCAGCTCGGCGCGGATATCGTCCAGCGCGGCGATCAGCTCCGCCTCCGGGTAGCACAGCAGCGCCGACAGGATGCGGAACTGCCTGGTATGGTTGGCTTGCATCGTTCTCCTCCTCAGTTGCCGGCGTTGCGCTTGCGGTCGCGGCGCATGTCGTGGAACACGATGGGCGTGGCCTTCTTCTTGCCGAACAGGCTGGCTTCCGACACCCCGCCCGAGCAGCCGTTGCCGAAGGTGAAACCGCACAAGGCCTTGTCTTCGAAGGTGTTTTCCACCAGCTCCTTGTGGCTGGAGGGGATCACGAAGCGGTCTTCGTAATTGGCGATGGCCATCACCTGGTACATCTCTTCCACCTCCGCCGGGCTGAGATGGGTATCAGCCAGCGTCGCCGCGTCGGACACGCCTTCCACGCTCTTCTTGCGCATGTAGCGGCGCATCGCCACCATGGTTTCCAGCGCCTTGAGCACCGGTTCTTCCTTGCCGGCGGTGAGCAGGTTGGCCAGGTAACGGATCGGGATGCGCAGGTCCTTCACCTCGGGGATGATGCCTCTTTCGCCGATCAGGCCGTTTTCCATCGCGCTCTGGATGGGCGAGAGCGGCGGGATGTACCACACCATGGGCAGCGTGCGGTATTCCGGGTGCAGCGGGAACGCCACCTTCCACTCCATCGCCATCTTGTACACCGGCGAGTTTTGCGCGGCGTCCAGCCAGCTTTGCGGAATGCCTTGCGCCAGCGCCTCGGCTTGCACCTGCGGGTCGTTTGGGTCGAGGAACACGTCCAGCTGCGCCTGGTACAAATCCTGCGGGTCTTGCGCCGCCGCGGCCTGCTCGATCTTGTCGGCGTCGTACAACAGCACGCCCAGATAACGGATGCGGCCGACGCAGGTTTCCGAGCACACCGTCGGCTGGCCGGCTTCGATGCGCGGGTAGCAGAACACGCACTTCTCGGCCTTGCCGGAGGTCCAGTTGTAATAGATCTTCTTGTACGGGCAGCCGGAGACGCACATGCGCCAGCCGCGGCACTTGTCCTGGTCGATCAGCACGATGCCGTCGTCCTCGCGCTTGTAGATGGAGCCGGATGGACAGGAGGCGACGCAGGCCGGGTTCAGGCAGTGCTCGCACAGCCGCGGCAGATACATCATGAAGGTGTTCTCGAAGGCCGAGTACATCTCCTTCTGGATGCCTTCAAACAAGGCATCCTTGCCGCGCTTGGCGAACTCGCCGCCCAAGTCGTCCTCCCAGTTCGGGCCCCATTCGATCTTGTCCATCTTCTTGCCGGTGAGCGCCGACACCGGTCGCGCGGTGGGCGGAGTCTGCATTTCCGGCGCGTTTTGCAGATGTTCGTAGTCGTAGGTGAACGGCTCGTAATAGTCGTCTATCGCCGGCAGGTTGGGGTTGGCGAAGATATTGGCCAGGATTTTCAGCTTGCCGCCCTGGCGGGGGCGCAGCTTGCCCTCAGCCGTGCGTTCCCAGCCGCCCTGCCATTTATCCTGGTTTTCCCAGTCCTTGGGGTAGCCGATGCCGGGCTTGGTTTCCACGTTGTTGAACCAGGCGTACTCGATGCCGTCGCGGCTGGTCCAGACGTTCTTGCAGGTGACCGAACAGGTGTGGCAGCCGATGCACTTGTCCAGATTCAGCACCATGCCGATTTGAGCGCGGATTTTCATTGTTTGTCTCCTGCGGGCTGATCCATCCAGTCCACCTGGTTCATCTTGCGCACCACCACGAATTCGTCGCGGTTGGCCCCGACGGTGCCGTAGTAGTTGAAGCCCCAGGACAGCTGCGCGTAGCCGCCTATCATGTGCGTCGGCTTGGTCACCGCGCGGGTCACCGAGTTGTGGATGCCGCCGCGCTTGCCGGAAACTTCCGCGCCCGGCACGTTCACGATCTTCTCCTGGGCGTGGTACATCAGCGTCATGCCCTCCGGCACTCGCTGCGACACCACGGCGCGCGCAGTCAGCGTGCCGTTGACGTTGAACACCTCGATCCAGTCGTTGTCGACGATGCCGGCTTTTTGGGCGTCAATTTCCGACAGCCAGACGTGCGGGCCGCCGCGGCTCAAGGTGAGCATGCGCAGGTTGTCGGAATAGGTGCTGTGGATGCCCCATTTCTGGTGCGGGGTGAGGAAGTTGAGCACCAGTTCGCGGTTGCCGTTGCCGTGCTTGCCCAGCACCGCCTGCGTGGTTTTCAGGTCGACCGCCGGCTTGTAGACGCACAGACCTTCGCCGAAGGCGCGCATCCACAAGTGATCCTGATAGAACTGCTGGCGGCCGGTCAGCGTGCGCCACGGAATCAGCTCGTGGACGTTGGTATAGCCGGCGTTGTAGCTGACTTCCTCGCTCTCCAGCCCGGACCAGGTGGGCGAGGAGATGATCTTGCGCGGTTGCGCCTGCACGTCGCGGAAGCGGATGCTGTCGTGCTCTCGCGGACGCGCCAGGTGGGTGTGGTCGCGGCCGGTGATCCTCGACAGCGCTTCCCAGGCCTTCACCGCCACGTGGCCGTTGGTTTCCGGCGCCAGCGTCAGGATCATCTCGGCGGCGTCGATGGCGGTGTTCAGCTGCGGCTGGCCCTTGCCGGCGCCGGCGGCGACGGTGCGGTTCAGGCCGCGCAGCGTCTCCACTTCATGCCCGGTCTGCCAGGCGATGCCCTTGCCGCCGTTGCCCGCCTTTTCCAGCAGGGGGCCGACGGAGGTGAACTTGTCGTAGATCGCGCCGTAATCGCGCTCCACCACCGTCATCGCCGGCATGGTCTTGCCCGGCACCGGCTCGCACTCGCCCTTCTTCCAGTCCCTGGGATCGAAAGCCTGGCCCAGCTCCTGCGGCGTGTCGTGCATCAGCGGCGTCAGGATCAAGTCCTTCTGCACGCCCAGATAGTCCTTGCCGATCTCGGAAATCTTCTTGGCGAAGCCCTTGTAGATTTCCCAGTCGGTCCTGGCCTGCCACAAGGGCTGCACCGCCTCGGACAAGGGGTGAATGAAGGGGTGCATGTCCGAGGTATTCAGGTCGTCCTTCTCGTACCAGGTGGCGGTGGGCAGCACGATGTCGCCGTACAGGCAGGTGGTGGACATGCGGAAGTCCAGCACCACCAACAGGTCGAGTTTGCCTTCTGCCGCCGGGCGCACGGTGATCTCGGTCGGCTTGATGCAGTCGTCTTCCGAATTCATCACCGCGTTCTGGGTGCCGAGCAGGTACTTGAGGAAGTATTCGTGGCCCTTGCCGGAGCTGCCGAGGATGTTGGAGCGCCAGACGAACATATTGCGCGGGAAGTTCTGCGGGTTGTCCGGGTCGTTGCAGGCCATGTCCAGCGTGCCGTCCTTCAGGCCCTGCACCGCGAACGCCGCCGGGTCCTGGCCCTGGGCGATGGCGTCGCGGGTCAGGTCCAGCGGGTTGCGCGACAGCTGCGGCGCGGACGGCAGCCAGCCCATGCGCTCGGCCTTGGCGTTGTAGTCGATCAGCGCCATGCCGGCCATGCGGCCGTCGGCGGTGGGTGCCAGGATTTCGCCGACGCCCAGTTTTTCGTGCCGCCACTGGCTGGTATGCGCGTAGAAGAAGCTGGTGCCGTTCATCTGCCGCGCCGGGCGGTTCCAGTCGCCGGCAAAGGCCAGCGGCGCCCAGCCGGTTTGCGGCCGCAGCTTTTCCTGGCCGACATAGTGACACCAGCCGCCGCCGCTCTGGCCGATGCAGCCGCACAGCATCAGCATGTTGATGATGCCGCGATAGGTCATGTCCATGTGATACCAGTGGTTCAGCGCCGCGCCGACGATGACCATGGATTTGCCGCGGGTCTGGTCGGCGTTGTGCGCGAACTCGCGCGCCACCTGGATCACCATTTCCGGCTTGACGCCGGTGTGCTTCTGCTGCCAGGCCGGCGTGTACGGCGCATCGTCCATGTAGCCGGCGGCGACGTTGCCGCCGCCAAGGCCGCGGTCGATGCCGTAGTTGGCGGCCATCAGGTCGAACACCGTCGCCACCCGCGCTTCGCTGCCGTCGGCCAGCCGGATCGTCTTCACCGGCACGTTGCGGGTGAGCAGCTCGTCGTGCTCGCTGCCAAAATAGGGGAAGCCCACGCCAACCACTTCGTCGCGGCTGTCGATCAGCGACAGGCGGCCGGACACCTCGCGCCCACCCGCCGCCTTCTGTTCCAGATTCCACTTGCCGGTCGTCCCCTCGGCCTGGCCCCAGCGAAAGCCGATGGAGCCGTTGGGCGCGACGATGTCGCCGCTGGCCTCGTCGATCAGCAGCGTTTTCCAGTCAGGGTTGTTGGTTTCGCCCAGCTGGCCGTCCAGGTGCGAGGCGCGCAGGAAGTAGTCCGGCAGCCAGCGCTCGCCGTCGCGCTTCAGCGTCACCAGCATCGGCATGTCGGTGTAGCGGCGGATGTAGTCGCTGAAATATGCGGACGGATGGTCGAGGTGGAATTCCTTGAAGATGACGTGGCCCATCGCCATCGCCAGCGCGGCGTCGGTGCCCTGCTTGGGGGCGAGCCAGATGTCGCCGAACTTGGCCATCTCGCCGAAGTCGCTGGAGACCGCCACCGTCTTGGTGCCCTTGTAGCGCACCTCGGTATAGAAGTGAGCGTCCGGCGTGCGCGTCATCGGCACGTTGGAGCCCCACACCATCAAGTAGCTGGAATTGTACCAGTCGGCCGATTCGGCCACGTCGGTCTGCTCGCCCCAGGTTTGCGGGCTGGCCGGCGGCAGGTCGCAATACCAGTCGTAGAACGACAGCGGCACGCCGCCGATCAGGCTGAGGTAACGCGAGCCGGCGGCGTAGGACACCATGGACATCGCCGGGATCGGCGAGAAGCCGATGATGCGGTCCGGCCCGTAACGCTTGATGGTGTAGGCGTTGGCGGCGGCGATGATCTCGTTGGCCTCGTCCCAGCTGGCGCGCACGAAGCCGCCCTGGCCGCGCCGGCTCTTGTACTGCCTGGCGCTTTCCGGGTTCTGGCTGATCTTTTCCCAGGCCTCCACCGGCCCCATGCTCTGGCGCGCCTCGCGCCACAGCTTGGCGAGCCGGCCGCGGATCATCGGGTATTTGACGCGCTGCGCCGAATACACATACCAGCTGTAGGACGCGCCGCGCGGACAGCCGCGCGGCTCGTGGTTGGGCAGGTCGGGACGGGTGCGCGGGTAGTCGGTCTGCTGGGTTTCCCAGGTGATCAGGCCGTTCTTGACGTACACCTTCCAGCTGCAGGAGCCGGTGCAGTTGACGCCGTGGGTGGAGCGCACCACCTTGTCGTGCTGCCAGCGCTGGCGATAGGCGTCCTCCCAGCCGCGGTCCTCGTTGACCACCGCGCCATGGCCGTCGGCGAAGGTGCTCTTGACCTTGCCCAGGAAATTCAGTCGATCCAGAAAGTGGCTCATCTTGCCTCCGCGTCAGCGTCCGCCGCGCGCGCCGCCTGGGCGCGCGCGACAGACATTTTTCATGGCTACAAGACTAGTCCGCCCTTCCGCTGCGCGACATTGCCCAAAGGTTGGCCACCGCGTCCGCTTTGGCACTAGCCGCCTAGTTCTTTCGGACTAGCGGCCGCGCTGGAGGCGAACGCAAAAAAGCCTGCCGCAAGGGCAGGCTTGGCTGTTTGAGCGGCAAGCGGGCGGTCAGGCTTCGGCCGCGGCCAGCTCGGGCGCTTTTTCCGGCGCCGGGCGGGAGAGCAGCTGCTGCCAGCGCTTGAGGGCGGAGAGCAGGATGGCCAGGCCCAGCGCCATCATCACCATGGAGATGCCGGCGTTGAACACGTTGTAGCCCTTGGCGGCCTCGTTCAGGTAGACGTGCTTGATCATCCAGTAACCGGCGTAGTTGACGGTGACGTACAGGTAGGCCAGCGGCACCAGGCAGGTCAGCATGTAGCTGCGCTTGTGCGACAGGCGCAGGATGATGGTGGCGCCGATGATCAGGCCGATGGAGGCCATCAGCTGGTTGGACACGCCGAACAGCGCCCACACCGAGTTGATGTCGCCGGAGTTGAGCAGATAGCCCCACAGCGCGCAGGCCACGATGGACGCGCCGATCGCGCCGGGCATCCAGTCGGTGCGCTTGAGCGGCGCCCACAAGTCGCCTACGAAGTCCTGGATCAGGTAACGGGCCACGCGGGTGCCGGAGTCGATGGCGGTGAGGATGAATACCGCTTCGAACATCACCATGAACTGGAAGAAATAGGACGCCAGATTGCTGAACCACGGGATGCGGGTGAAAATGTCCGCCATGCCCACGGCCAGGGTCACCGCGCCGCCGGTGCGGCCGTACAGGTCAAGGCCGATTTCCTCGGACAACTTGGGCAGGTTCACCACGTCCATGCCCAGGGTGTGGAACACGGCCGGAGCGGAGTTGATGGCGAAGTAATCGGCCGGGTGCAAGGCGGTGGCGGCGATCAGCGCCATCACCCCCACCACGCATTCGGCCAGCATCGCGCCGAAGCCCACCGGCAGGATGTCGCTCCACTTGTCGATCTGCTTGGGCGTGGTGCCCGAGCCGATGAAGGCGTGAAAGCCGGAAATCGCGCCGCAGGCGATGGTGATGGAAATGAACGGCCATACCGGACCGGACAGCACCGGGCCGCCGCCGTGGATGAACTGGGTCACCGCCGGGAACTGGATCTGCGGGTTGATGAACACCACGCCCACCACCAAGAGGCCGAACACGCCGATCTTCATGAAGCTGGACAGGCAGGCGCGCGGGGTCAGCAGCATCCATACCGGCAAGGCGGTGGCGAAGAAGGCGTAGATCGGCAGCACCAGCGACACGGTGGAAGCGCGCAGCGACAGCCACTCGCCCAGGGCGGTGCCCTGGATGTAGGGGCCGGCGAACACACAGGCCATGATGGCGGCGATGCCGACGTAGCTGGCGTTCTTCATGCTGCCGGTGACGCGTTCCCACAAGCCGACGCCGATGGCGATCGGAATGGTCATGAACACGGCGAAGGCGCCCCAGGGGTTGCGCTCCAGCGCGTGCACCACCACCATCGACAGGCCCGCCATGGTGATGGTGATGATGAACAGCATGGCAAGGCCGGTGCACCAGCCGGCCAGCGGGCCAAGCTCGGCCTTGGCCACTTCCGACAACGACTTGCCGTGGTGCTTCATCGAGGCGAACAGCACCACGGTGTCGTGCACCGCGCCGCCGATGACGCAGCCGATCAGCAGCCATACCAGGCTTGGCAGATAGCCGTACTGGGCAGCCAGCACCGGGCCGACCAGCGGGCCGGCGGCGGCGATGGCGGCGAAGTGGCCGCCAAAGGCCACCCACTTGCTGGTCGGCACGTAATCCTTGCCGTCTTTCAATTCATGCGACGGGGTTACCGCGCTATCGTCGACACCCAGCACCTTGCGCGTGAAGAACACCCCGTACAGGCGGTAGCAGATGGCAAGAATGCAAATGGTGCCGATCACAAAGGTCAAAGCGTGATCCATGATCGTGACTCCGGTGAAATACTGGAGCCAACGTTACGCTTCAAGGAAAGGCTCGCCGAGCGGAGAGTCGGCAAGCGGCAGCATAGAGCCGCGAGCGGCAGGAAAACGGAGCTGAACGGTTTCGACACGAACGGCTTTTCCGCCCGCCCGGCCAGGCTCAGGGCTGCCAGTCGGAATACGGCTGATGCACCTTGGCGTAGGTTTTTTGCAGCTCGCCGCTGGCGCGCGCCGCGCGGATCGCCTCGCCGAGGGCCTGGTTGACGAAGTCGCCGCGCCGGTTGCAAGGCAAGAAGAACACATCCGGATAGTCGTCGAAATGCTCGCGATGGATGGCTTTCAGGCCATTCTTGCGGATGATGTAATCGGCCTCCTCCTGCGCCCACAGCACCGCGTCGGTGCGGCCCAGGTTCAGCCTCTTGAGCGACAGCTCCAGATTGACGATGCTCTTGGTTGGGAAGCCCCAGTTCACCGGCGAAGCCTCCACCGAGTACTTGGCGAGGTTGGCCACTTTCAGGATGTCCTGCTTGCGCAGCAGCTTGGCCTTGTTGGAGTACAGCACGAAGGTCACCTTGCCCAGCATCTCGCGCGAGTACTGGTAAGGCGTCGCGTTGTCCGCGCCCTCGCGGATCTTCATCACCGGAAAGCGGAAATCCGCGCTGCGATCGTCAGAATCCAGCACCGCCCGCCTCACCGGTTCGATGCTGAGCGTGATCTTGCCGCGCGGATAATGTCGCGCCAGCACCTGGATCAGGTCGGGAAACGGTCCGGATTCGGGGTTTTCCATCAGATGCGGCAAGAAGATGCCGATGCCGTGGATGTCCGGATTCGTCGCCTGCGCCGGGTCCCCGGGAACGACCGCGCCGTTGCAGGCCAACGCGCCGCCAGCCAGCGCCAGGCAGCCGACCGCCGATACCCATGCAGCTCTCATACCCCTCCCTCCTCGCCGGATCATCCGATCCGGACTTGCGCGCGGCCAAAGCCGGTTGGCGATC
Organism: Xenophilus sp. AP218F; assembly: GCA_002213445.1. Taxonomy (GTDB): domain Bacteria; phylum Pseudomonadota; class Gammaproteobacteria; order Burkholderiales; family Chromobacteriaceae; genus Chromobacterium. The sequence goes on from NJIE01000033.1 coordinate 63,450, forward strand.
TCTTTGGTCCGCGTCGCGGAGAAAAGGATCGCGCATGGGTTCTACGGCTGCCAATCCTGATACGGCAAATGCACGCGGGCGTAAGCCTTCTGCAGCTCGCCGCTGGCGCGCGCGGCGCGGATCGCCGCGCTGATGGCTTGATTGACGAAGTCGCCGCGCCGGTTGCACGACAAAAACAGCACGTCGGGATAATCGTCGAAATGCTCGCGGTGAATCGATGTCAGCCCGTCCTTGCGGAGGATGTAGTCGGCCTCCTCCTGCGCCCACAGCACCGCGTCGGTGCGCCCCAGATTCAGCTTTTTCAGCGACAGTTCCAAGTTGACCACGCTCTTGCTGGGAAAGCCCCAGTTCACCGGCGGCGTTTCCACCGAATATTTGGCCAGGTTGGCCACTTTCAGAATGTCCTGCTTGCGCAGCGGCTTGGCCTTGTTGGTGTACAGCACGAAGGTCACCTTGCCCAGCATCTCGCGGGAAAACTGGTAAGGCGTCGCGTTGTCCGCGCCGTCGCGGATTTTCATGATCGGGAATCGGAAGTCGGCGTTGCGGTCGTCGGTGTCCAGGTAGACGCGCTTGACCGGCTCGATGCTGAGCGTGATCTTGCCCTGCGGGTAATGGCGGGCCACCGTCCGGATCAGCTCGGGAAACGGCCCCGACTCGCTATTCTCCAGCACCTGCGGCAGAAAGATGGCGATGCCATGAATATCGGGATTATCCACCCGCGCCGATGTCTCCGGCGTCGCGGTGCCGTTGCAGGCCAGCGCGCCGCCGGCCAGGACCCAGCATCCGACTGCCAGTCTGCATGCCTGCATGCTCTGCTCCTTCGTCGCCAGATAGTCCGGTTTAGCACACTGCCGCGCGCTTTACCGGCTTATCCGGGAATGCCCAACGCTTCCTTCAGCGGCTTCAGATAGCGGCGGCTGACCGGCAAGGTGTGGCCGCCGTTGGTGACGATGTCGGCCACGCCGTTTTCGCCCAGGCGAATCTCGCTGATCGCGCTCAGGTTGACCAGATGCTGGCGATGGCAGCGGAACAGCCGGCTGCGCTCTTCGAAGGTGCGCAGCGTCAGCTCGGTGAAGTGCTCGCGGCCGTCGGCGGCCTGCACGAAGACGCCGCTCAGGCGCGAGGAGACGAACTCCACGTCCTCCAGCTTGAGCAGCGCGATGCGGTTGACGCCGTGGCAGGGCACCAGCGTCAGCGGCGACAGGGCCTGCAGGCTGGCCAGCGGCGGCGGCTCCGCCTCGCGCTTGAGGCGCGCCAGGGTCTTGGCCAGCCGGCCCGGGTCCACCGGCTTGAGCAGATAATCGAAGGCGTGTTCTTCGAAAGCCTGCACCGCGTAATCGTCGAAGGCGGTGACGAAGACGATGCGCGGCGTCTTTTCCGGGTCCAGCATCGCCAGCATTTCCAGGCCGCTGACGCGCGGCATCTGGATGTCGAGGAATACCACGTCCGGCGGCTGGCGGTGGATGAAGGCGATGGCCTCGATGGCGTTGCCGCATTCGCCGACGATGTCGAAGTCGGGATAGGCGGCCAGCAGTTGGCGCATTTCGTCGCGCGCCAGCGGTTCGTCGTCTACCAGCAAGGTCTTCAGCAAGGTTGCTCTCCGTGTTTGCAACAAGGCACACGCAAAATCACCCGGGTGCGCTCGTCGGGCCGGCATTCTACCGTGACGCCGTAATCCGCGCCGTAGCGCGCGCGGATGCGCTTGTCCACCAGCGACATGCCCAGGCCGTCGCCGCGGCCCGTCGGCGCGTACAGGCCGGCGTTGTCCTCCACCGTCACGTGCAGCGCGCCGTCGATGCACGCCGCGCCGATGCTGATCCGTCCCGGTTCCAGCAATTGCGAAGTGCCGTGCTTGATCGCGTTTTCCACGATGGGCTGCAGTGAAAACGCCGGCAGCTGCACCTGGCGGGCGGCCTCCGGCAGATCGATGTCCACCCGCAGCCGCCCGGCGAAGCGCGCCTCCTCGATGTGCAGATAGGCGCTGACGTGTTCGATCTCGTCCTCCAGCGTCGCCACCTCGCTCGGCCGTTTCAGGTTCTTGCGGAAGAAGGTGGACAGGTACTGCACCAGCTGGCGGGCGTGGCCGGGATCGCGGCGGATCACCGCCGACAGGGTGTTGAGCGCGTTGAACAGGAAGTGCGGGTTGACCTGGGCGTGCAGCAGCTTGATTTCGGTTTGCGCCAGCAGCTGTTTTTGCTGGTCGTAGCGGCCTTGCAGGATCTGGCTGGACAGCAGCCTGGCGATGCCCTCGCCCAGCATCAGGTTGATGTGCGAGAACAGCTTGTTGCGCGGCTCGTAGAGCTTGATGGTGCCGATCACCCGCTCGTCCTCGCCGCGCAGCGGAATCACCAGCGAAGACGCCAGCTTGCACGACGGGCTGATCGAGCAGCGGTACGGGACCTCGTTGCCGTCGGCGTACACCACCTGGTTGGTGTCGATGGCGCGATGCGTGTGCGGCGAGGTGATCGGCGTGCCGGGCAGGTGGTGATCGTCGCCGATGCCGATGAAGGCCAGCAGGTGTTCGCGGTCGGTGATCGCCACCGCGCCCACGCCCAGTTCCTCGTACAGGATGCGCGCCACCGTCATGCTGTTCTCGCGGTTGAAGCCCTGGCGCAGCACGCCTTCGGCGCGGGCGGCGATCTGCAGTGCCTTGCTGGAGAAGGTGGTGGAATATTTTTCGGCCAGCACCCGCCGGTCCAGCAGGATGCGCATGAACATCGCCGCGCCCAGGGTGTTGGCGATCAGCATCGGCAGCGCGATGCTCTCCACCAGATGCTCGGCGGCGTGATACGGCCGCACCAGCGCCAGCAGGATCAGCATCTGGCACACCTCGGCGATGAAGGCCACCAGCGCCACCACCAACGGGTCGAACAGCCGCGCGCGCAGGCCCTTGCGCACCAGATACAGATGCACCAGCCCGCCCAGCAAACCTTCCACCATGGTGGACACCATGCAGGCGCCGGCGGTGATGCCGCCCAGCGAGTAGCGATGCAAGCCGCCGGTGAAGCCCACGGCCAGCCCCACCGCCGGCCCGCCCAGCATGCCGCCCAGCACCGCGCCGATGGCGCGGGTATTGGCGATGGAATCTTCGATGTGCAGGCCGAAGTAGGTTCCCATGATGCAGAACATCGAGAACACCAGATAGCAGACCAGCTTGTGCGGCAGTTGCAGCGTGATCTGGGTGAGGGGGATGAACAGCGGCGTCTTGGAGAGCAGATAGGCGATCACCAGATACACGCACATCTGCTGCAACAGCGACAAAATCAGTGAAAACTCGGCAAGCATGGGAAAGCGCAGCAAAAAGATACGCTTACAGTCTACGCCAGCCTATCGGCGCGCGTACCGTATCCAGACAAACAATTTGCGTTTGACCTGAATTAATACCCAACGCCGGCAATAGGCCAAGAATACCGGCCTGTCATGCCGCCCCTACCGTCCGCGGTGCGCCGCCGCGGTTGAGGCGCGATTCACCTCGCTTCAGGAAGCCCGCAATGCACCCATGCCTTTACGCCAGGGATGAGGCGGTCAACGCCGTCACCCCCGAATTCGCCCGCCGTTTCGCCACCGTCAAAGCGCGCTACTTCTCGCGCGATCCTCGCCTGTGGCCGGTATTCCAGGACCCCGGCTTCGCCAGGCTCAACGCCTTCCGCTCGCTGCATCTGCCGCCGGAGGCCCGCCTCGCCGCCTGGCCGGACGGCGCGGCGCGGATGGCCGATCTGACGGAGAACATGCCGGTGCCGGCCGAAATGCGCGACCCGGCGCAGCCGCTGGAGGAGCTGCTGTTCGCCGCCGCGCTGTCCAAGGACTGGGAAAACCCGTCCTGCGTGGAAAACGTGATCACCATGTCGGCCGACCCTGCGATCTACGGCGCGCAGATGGGCGTGCTGGCCAACCCCAATCTGGTGTACTCCGAATACGCCGGCGTGGCCGAAGACCTGGAAAAGAAGGTGGTGCGCCAGATCGCCCGTCTGGCTGGCTACGACCCGCAGCGCGCCACCGGCATCTTCACCCAGGGCGGCACCTTTTGTAACCTTTACGGCTACCTCCTCGGCCTGAGGAAAAGCCTGCCCGAAGCCAAGCACAAGGGCCTTGGCCACTACCAGGATTACCGCTTCGTCAATTCCCAGGGCGGCCACTACTCCAACATCACCAACCTGTCGCTGCTGGGCGTGGACATCGAAAACAAGACCATCCGCATCAAGGTTGGCGACAACAACGACATTGATCTGGCCGATCTGGAACGCACGCTGACCGCCTGCTTCGCGCTCAAGCACGTGGTGCCCACCATCATGCTGACCATGGGCACCACCGACACTTTCGGCGTGGACTGGGTCAAGCCGGTGTGCGAGCTGCGCGACCGCCTGTGCGAGCGCTTCGAAATCCCGGTCAAGCCGCACATCCACGTCGACGCCGCCATCGGCTGGTCGATGATCTTCTTCCTGGAATACGACTTCGAGCGCAATCCGCTGGGCATCAACGAGGCGACATTGGCCGGCATCCGCCGCAACACCGAGCGCTTCGCCCAGCTCAGATACGCCGACTCCTTCACCGTGGATTTCCAGAAGTGGGGCTACGTGCCCTACACCTCAAGCCTGGTGATGATCAAGAACGCCGACGACCTGCGCGCCATGGAGAACGATCCGGAGAACTTCTCCTACTTCGAGCGCGACATCCAGGGGCAGACGCACCTGCAATCCACCATCGAATGCTCGCGCGGCGCCAGCGGCCTGTTCGGCGCGTACGCGGCGCTCAACTACATGGGCGTGGAGGGCTATCAGATCACGCTGGCCCACAGCCTGCAAAACGCCAATTACTTCCGCTTCCGCCTGGGCCAGCTCGCCAACGTCAAGTTGGTGGCGCAGGAAAACCAGGGGCCGAGCGTCGGTTTCAAGCTCTACAACCCGGAGTGGGTGGCCGACCCGGAGGAGGAGTTCGCCTTCGAACTGGCCCGCAGCCCGGACGAAGCCTATCGCCAACGCCTGCAGCGCAACACCGCCTTCCACCGCGACGCGTTCAAGCGCCGCGGCAAGGTGGGCCTCTACACCAACTGGGTGGAGGCCATCGCCCGTTCCGAGTACGACGCGGGCGGCAAGTACTCCTACATTGCCGGCGAGAAAGCCGTGTTCATGAACCCGGCCTGCAGCCGCAGGGAGATCGACCTCTTCGTCGCCAAGCTGATGGGCTGAGCGCCGCAGGGCGAATGACAACAGGGCTCCCGAGGGAGCCCTGTTTTTCATCCTGCCGTCAGCACGGCATTTCCGCGCCCTTGCGGGCGTAGAACCACCAGCTGACCAGCATGCAGCTGAGGTAGAAGACGATGAAGCAATACAAGGCCAGATCCGGCCGGCCGCTGGCCTGCATCGATACGCCGAAGCTCTGCGGAATGAAGTAACCGCCGTAAGCGCCGATCGCGCTGATGAAACCCGCCGCCGCGGCCGACTCCTTGACGCCGTCCGTCTCCGCCTGCTTCTGCGCGGCAGCATCCGGCCCCGCCGCCCGCTGGCGGCTCTTGACGAAGATCACCGGAATCATCCGGTACGTGGAGCCGTTGCCGATGCCGGACAACGTGAACAGCGCCAGGAACATGACGAAGAAACCGGCAAAGTTGCCGCTGCCCGCCTCGGTGCCCGGCAGAAAGGCCAACACCCCGGTCACCGCCAGCGCCATGCCGACGAACACCGCCAGCGTCACCCGCGCGCCGCCCAGCCTGTCGGAAATCGCGCCGCCTATCGGCCGCACCAGCGCGCCAAGCAAGGGGCCGATGAAAGCGAACTTGGCCACCGGCACGTCCGGGAACTGGGTCTTGGTCAGCAGGGCGAAAGCGCCGGCGAAGCCGATGAAGCTGCCGAAGGTGCCGATATAGAGCCAGCACATCAACCAGTTATGCTTGCGCTTGAAAATCACCGCCTGCTCGCTGAACGAGGCCTTGGCGTCGGCCAGGTCGTTCATGCCGAACCAGGCCGCCAGCGTCGCCAGCACGATGAACGGCACCCATACGAAGCCGGCATTCTGCAGCCACAGGCTATGCTCGACGCCGTCCTTGAAATAATGCTGCGCGTCGCCGCCCAGACCGCCGAACATCCCCGCCGTCACCACCAGCGGAATCACGAACTGCGCGATCGACACCCCCAGATTGCCGAAGCCGGCGTTGAGGCCATTGGCCGCACCCTTTTGCGCGCGCGGGAAAAAATAGGCGATATTGGCCATCGAGCTGGCGAAGTTGCCGCTGCCCAGGCCGCACAGCAACGCGATGGCCAGCATCTCCGGATAGCTCGTCGTCGGATCCTGCACCGCGAAGCCCAGCCAGACGGCGGGGATCAGCAAGGACGCGGTAGACAGCGTGGTCCACTTGCGGCCGCCGACGATGGACGGCATGAAGGCGTAAAAGATGCGCAGCGTCGCCCCCGACAGCGCCGGCAAGGCGGTCAGCAGGAACAGCTGCTCCTTGCTGAAATTGAAGCCGGCGCTAGGCAGGTTGAGCGTCACCACGCTCCACAATACCGACACCACAAAGGCCAGCGTCAGGCAGGGAATGGAAATCCACAGATTGCGCTTGGCGATCCGCTGGCCCTCGCTCTGCCAGAAATCCGGGTTTTCCGGCTCCCAGCGGGTAATCAAATGAGTCATGACAAAATCCTTGCTGCGCCTTGGCGCGGCGCGATGTTCAGGAACGCCGCCGGCCGACGCGATCTTGCGCGGCAACCGGCAGCCTGACTGAACCATACCCAGCCGGGCTCCTCTCTCCCATTCGCCTAACGTGGGCAAAACGCGAGGTAAACGGCTTAGCCCGCCTAGTTCTTTTGGCCGAGCGCAACCGCTTGCGCCATTGATTTAGCCGCGCGCAAATCATTTATGGCATGCTCTCTCCATTCCACTCGCACAAGGACCGCCGCATGAACGCCGCCAAGAAAATTCGCAAGTTTCTGGAAGAAGGTCACGACCCCGCGCAAATGCAGGTGTTGAAAGACTTGGCGGCCGCGCTGGAGATGGGCCGCTCTTTCGACCTGAGCAAGCTTTACGATATCGACATGCGCTACTTCGACGTCGCCATCGACCTGCTGCAGGATTGGCGCTTCGACCACCACATCGCCTCGCGCAGCAAGCTGCTGGAGCAGCTGTTATGCGAAACCGCGGCGGAAGCGCAAGTGGCGCTGCCGAAGGAAACCCAGGAAGAAAAGGGCAAAAAAGACGACAAGCCCAGACGCGGCAAGGACAAGGCCACCTGATCTGCTCCCCTCAGCCCCTACCAATCAAAAGTAGAGAGAAGTCCGTCACTTGAAGGAAAATGACGGATATGAAG
>NJIE01000034.1 GCA_002213445.1 Xenophilus sp. AP218F
CGGTTATTCGTTCTGTTAAAGAGCGGTGCTGATCGCTTCGTTTCGTTCGCTGCGTCAGCTGAGGAGGCGAACTATACGCCCCGACCCCTGACCCGTCAACATCTTTTTCGAGAAAAAGCTCATGTTTTTACAATGCAGAACGCAGATCGTTGATTTGAAAAGCGATATGTTTATTTCATTTTTATAAATCCGGGAACTCCCCTTACCCAGAAAGCCTCTCCGTCAGGTGCGGCACCACCGGATTTCGTAAAAAACGCCCCATTTCTGGGACGTTTTTTCAATTTCTGCTGTTTTTTCAGTTTTCGCCGCCGCGAGCCCAGGGTTCAACTGCGGTAGTCGGCGTTGATCCTGACGTAGTCGTAGGAGAAATCGCAAGTCCAGACGCTGGCGCAGGCCGCGCCGCGATTCAGTTCCACTCGAACCGTGATTTCGCTCTGGTTCATCACCCGCTGGCCGTCTTCTTCCTTATAGGCGGGGTTGCGGCCGCCATCGCAGGCTACCAGCACATCATCCAGATACAGCGACAACCGGTCCGTATCCAGATCGGCTACGCCGGCGTAGCCGATGGCGGCCAGCAAACGGCCCAGATTGGGGTCGGAAGCGAAGAAAGCGGTTTTAACCAACGGCGAACGCGCGATGGCGTAAGCCACGTCCTTGCACTCGGCGGTCGAGCGTCCGCCGTTGACGACGACGGCGATGAACTTGGTGGCGCCCTCGCCGTCGCGCACGATGGCCTGGGCCAGCTCCGTCGCCACCTCGGTCAACGCGCGCTTCAACGGCTGATAGCCGGGATGCTCGCAGGAGTCGATCAGCGGCGCGGCGCTCTTGCCGCTGGAAATCAGGATGAAGCTGTCGTTGGTGGAGGTGTCGCCGTCGACGCTGATGCAGTTGAACGACACGTCGGCCACTTCCCTGACCAGCTGGTTGAGCAACGGGCGGGTGATGGCGGCGTCGGTGGCGATGAAGCCGAGCATGGTGGCCATATTGGGGTGGATCATGCCCGAGCCCTTGGCGATGCCGGTTACCGTCACGCCGTGCCCTGCTATGGAAAGCGAACGGCTGGCGGCCTTGGGCAGGGTATCGGTGGTCATGATCGCCTCGGCGGCCTCGGCCCAATCGGCCTGGCGCAGCGTCGGCAACGCAGCGATGATCTTGTCGGCCGGCAGCGGCTCCAGAATCACGCCGGTGGAGAAGGGCAACACCTGCTCCGGCGCAAGCCCGTCAAGACGCGCCGCCGCATCGCACACGCGACGCGCCCGCTCCCGTCCGTCGACGCCGGTGCCGGCGTTGGCGTTGCCGGTGTTCACCACCAGCGCGCGGATCTGGACGCCGGCGTCCAGATGTTCGCGACACAACTGCACCGGCGCGGCGCAGAAGCGGTTGCGGGTAAACACGCCGGCCACCGTATTGCCCTTGTCCAGCTTGATCAACAGCACATCCTTGCGACTCGGCGTCTTGATGCCGGCCTCCCCCACCCACAGCGCCACGCCCGCGACCGCGGGCAGCGCGGACGCCTGCGGCGCCTCCAGATTGACAGCCATCTCTCTTCTCCTGATTTTCAGCCAGCTTATGCGGTTCGATTGTAAAGGATTTGCCCCGCCGCGGCTGGCCAAAGCCCTCAAGCCTCAATATAATTAAATGGCATAAAAAAGCGGCCAATAATTATTGCGAATGACTGATTGAAAATCCCACCCGTCGCCCAAGGCGGCGTTAGCTGCCCGCTCTGCGGGCTTTCGCAACCCGACCAGGAGGTGGAAGATGAAACCGATACCCATGCTGGCAAACCTGATCCTAGCCAGCGCCTGTCACGCCGCGTTGGCGGCCCACCCCATGCCGACTCCCAATCCGGCCACCATCCCCGCCGGACCGATGGGCGAAGCCATCCGCCTTGGCGAGGCCATCGTCACCCAGACGCCGCAGGCGGCCAGAGCCTATTCCGGCAACGGCCTCAATTGCACCAGCTGCCATCTTGACGGCGGCAAGCGCGCTTTCGCCGCGCCGTGGGTGGGCATCTGGGGCGTGTTTCCGGAATACCGGCCGCGCAACGCCCAGGTGAACGCGCTGCAGGACAGAATCAACGATTGCTTCCAGCGCTCGATCAACGGCAAGCCCCTGCCGGTGGACAGCAAGGAAATGCAAGGCGTGCTGGCTTATATGTGGTGGCTGTCCAGGGACGTGCCCACCGGACAGAACGTGGAGGGCCGCGGCTTCGCCCGCTTGAAGAAACCGCAAGCCGTGGACGCGGCGCGCGGCAAGACGCTGTACGCCGCCAAGTGCGCCGCTTGTCACCTGCCCAATGGCGAGGGCATGAGCGGCCCGGACGGCAAGACCATTTTTCCGGCGCTATGGGGGCCGAAATCCTTCAATATCGGGGCCGGCATGGCGCGGCTGAATACCGCCGCGGCCTTCATCAAGGCCAATATGCCGCAAGGCCAGGAAAATACCCTGAGCGATCAGGAGGCCTACGATATCGCCGCCTACTTCATCAACCAGCCCAGACCGGACTTCGCGGCCAAGCATCTGGACTGGCCCAAGGGCGGCAAACCGGAGGACGCGCGTTACTAGGAACGGCTGCGCTAGTCGTCTTGCGCCCGGCGCAGGCAGCCTAGCAGCGCGTCGCCGTAACGGGCGAGCTTGAGTTCGCCCAGGCCGTAGATCTGTCGCAAGCCGGACAAGCTGTCCGGCTTTTTTTCGACCAGATCGCGCAAGGTGCGGTCGGAAAACACCGCGTAAGCCGGCACATTGTGCTCGTCGGCCACCTGCCGGCGCCAGCCGCGCAGCGCCTGCCACAGCCGCTCTTCGCGCTCGGTGCGCAGCCAGCGATCGTTGGCGCCGCTGCTGCGGCTCTTCTTGTCGTCGGCCAGCGGCCGCAGCTGGATGCTCTCCTGCCCCTTGAGCAAGGGGCGGCAGGCGTCGGTCAACACCAGCGACTGGCCGCGGGCGATGTCCACCTGCAGGATCTTGCGCGCCACCAGCTGGCGCACGATGGAGCGCCAGGCGCGCTGGTTCAGCTCCTTGCCGATGCCGAAGGTGGACAGCTGCTCGTGCCGCCAGCTGCTGATGTTCTGGTTTTGCCGGCCCAGCAGCACGTCGATGACGTGGCCGGTGGGAAAGCGCTGCTCCACTCTGTAGATGCAGGACAGCAGCTTTTGCACGGCGACGGTGGCGTCGTAGGTGACGGGCGGATGCAGACAGTTGTCGCAATGGCCGCAAGGCGCGCTGCTTTCGCCAAAGTGCGCCAGGATGTGCTGGCGGCGGCAGCTGGCCGTTTCGCAAAAGGCCAGCATCGCGTCCAGTTTGGAGAGCTCCACCTGTTTTTGCAGCGCGGCCATCTCGCCGCCCTCTATCATCTGCCGCAGCTGCACCATGTCGTTGAGCCCGTAGCACAGCCAGCTGGTGGCCGGCAGGCCGTCGCGGCCGGCGCGGCCGGACTCCTGATAGAAGTTTTCCGGGCTCTTGGGCATGTCGATATGGGCGACGAAGCGCACGTCCGGCTTGTCGATGCCCATGCCGAAGGCGACGGTGGCCACCATCACGATGCCTTCTTCGCGCAGGAAAGCGCGCTGGTTGGACTCGCGCTCGGCATGGCCCATCCCGGCATGGTAGGCCAGCGCGGGGATGCCGTTGTCGCGCAGCCACTGGGCGGTGTCTTCCACCCGCTTGCGCGACAGGCAGTAAACAATGCCCGACGCGCCGGCGTGCTCGTGGCGAATGAAGTCCAGCAGCTGCTTCTTGGCGTTGTGCTTCTCCACCACCTGATAGAACAGATTGGGGCGATCGAAGCTGGACAGGAACACCCGCGCCCCGGAAAGCTTCAGATAATGCAGGATATCGAGCCGGGTCTGCTCGTCGGCGGTGGCGGTGAGCGCGATGCGCGGCACCTGCGGGAAGCGCTCGGCCAGAATGCCCAGTTGCTGGTACTCGGGACGGAAATCATGCCCCCAGTGGCTGACGCAGTGCGCCTCGTCGATGGCGAACAAGCTGATGTCCAGCTGGGTCATAAACTCCAGGAAGCGCGGCGTCAGCAAACGCTCCGGCGCCACGTACAGCAGGTCCAGCGTGCCGGCGCGGGCCTGGCGGGCGATGTCGCGCGCCTCGTCCGGCGGCGTGGCCGAATTGAGGCAGGCCGCCGCCACGCCCAGCTCCTGCAAGGTGGCCACCTGATCCTGCATCAGCGCGATCAGCGGGGACACCACGATGGCGACGCCGGGACGCATCAGCGCCGGAATCTGGAAGCACAGGCTCTTGCCGCCGCCGGTGGGCATCAACACCAGCGCGTGGCCGCCGTAGGCGACGTGCTCGACAATCTCCAGCTGCTGACCGCGAAACGCGGGGTAGCCGAAGATATTGTTGAGAGTGGTGAGTGCGTCCTGCATGCTGGGCCGATCCGGGAAAGGCGCCTATTGTACGGGATGCCCGCCGGCGCGTCGCCCTTTGCCGGCGGATGCCGCGGGCGGCGGCAAAAAAAGAGGCCGCCTGGTTGGGCGGCCCGCAAGTTTGGATGGAGACAATGTGAAACGAAGAGGAAAAATGCTCTCGCACCATGACAGACCGGACTGCCGGCCATAAAGTTCCAGCCCGGCTGGCCTTTTTGGGAAAATGCACAGAAAATCCGGTTGCAACTGGCATTTCGCGCAGCGCCGCCAGCAACGGGATTTCCCCGCCGCGCGCCGCCATGCGACACTGCCCCGATTCTGTGGAGGTTTACATGCGTAATCGTTTTGCCGCCCTGGCGGCCGTTCTCATTCTGGCTGGCTGCGCCAGCGCGCCGCAATCCACCCGTCCCGCCGCCGGCAGCGCCGCATCCACGGCCGCCGCCAGCCAGGCCAACGCCGACTGGCAAAATCTGGGCGTTTCGCCCAACGGCAACATCCTCAACGAGCTGGACCGGCTGTCGATCAAACGGCAGGGTTCGCTGGTCACCTTCCGCGACCGCAAAACCATCTTCAATCTGAAAAAAGAAAATTTCCTGTCCACCCCGCGGCACAAGACCTCGCTCAACAGCTGGCAGATCGACTGCGCGGCGCACACTTTCCGTCTGCTGGACATGCAGCTGTTCGATGAAAACGGCCGCCAGATCGCCAGCTTTTCCTATAATGACAGCCAGATAAAAGCCATGCCGGTGGTGCAGAATTCCGCCAGCTATCAACAAATGCTGCAGGTTTGCAAGGGGGAACCGGGGTTCTGATCTCCGGCCGAACATCGTCAGCTGCCGCGCGGCGCGCGGCCAGCACAAGGGCTTCGCCATGACAATCCGACGTGTGGTATTCAATCAAAAGGGCGGCGTGGGCAAGTCCACCATCGCCGTCAACCTGGCAGCCGTGGCCGCCAAGCGCGGCCGGCGCGTGCTCCTGATCGACCTCGACCCGCAAGGCAACGCCAGCCACTACCTGCAAGGCGAAGACGCGGCGGCCGGCCCGACCGTCGCCGACCTGTTCCAGCAGATGCTCAACATCTCGCTGTTCGCCAAGGAGCCGCAGGACTTCGTGCGCGATACCCGCATCGAAGGCCTGTCGCTGCTGGCCTCCCATCCGGAGTTGTCGGAACTGATGGTCAAGCTGGAAGCGCGCTACAAGATGTTCAAGCTGAAAGAGGCTCTCGACGCGCTGGATGGCCGCTTCGACGAAATCTGGATCGATACGCCGCCGGCGCTCAACTTCTACACCCGCTCGGCGCTGATCGCCGCCGACCGCTGCCTGATTCCCTTCGATTGCGATGCTTTTTCCCGCCACGCGCTGTACAACCTGAAAACCAGCGCCGACGAGATTCGCGCCGATCACAACCCCGCGCTGTACATAGAAGGCATCGTCGTCAACCAGTTCCAGCCGCGCGCCAGCCTGCCGGCGCGGATGGTGGAGGAACTCAAGTCCGAAGGGCTGCCGGTGCTGGCCTCGCCGCTGTCGGCCTCGGTCAAGATCCGCGAATCGCACGAGGCGGCCTGCCCGATGGTGTATTTCGACCCGCGCCACAAGCTGTCGCGCGAATTCGAAGCCCTCTACCAAGAGCTGGCCGGAAACTGACGAGCGCCCCATGTCGAGGCTGAGCCGCGCCACCTCGCTGCTGCTGAGCGTGCTATTGGGCATCGCGCTGCTGTTCGCCGAATACTGGCAGCTGCACGCCCACGACCAGAAGCAACAGCACGCCCGGCTGCAGCAATGGAGCGTGCAAGGCGCAAGCCTGGTGCTCTCCCGCTTGCAATCGGCGCTGGACGAATCGACGCTACTGGCCGAACAACTGTCCGCGCTGCCGGACAGCGGCCCCTTTCCCAGCCTGCCGCCGTCGCTGCGCGGCGTGGCGCGCGATGACGGCCTGATCGCCGGCGTGGGCGTGTTGCAACGCGTCGACGCCTCGCGCCGCGCCGCTTTCGAAAACCACATCACTACCCCCATCCACGCCTTGCAAGGCTCCCGGCTGACCAACAGCCCGCCCTTGCCGCTGTATTACCCCGTCGCCAGCTATCTGCCCAACGACGGCAATGCCCTGCCCCTGGGCCTGGACATGGGCGGCATCGGCGACGCCAAGCCCCGCATCGAACAGGCCTTGCGCGGCGACGCCGCGGTATTGATGGTGAATCAGCCCTACCGCCATGGGCCGATACGGCTGGACATCGTCACCCGCCTCAATCGCGGCGACGCCTTGCTGCTCGTCAATCTGCGCCCGGAAAAACTGCTGCAGCCGGCGGGCAGCCTGCCGGACGGCAATCCGCTGCGGCACATGCGCCTGCTGGTATGGAGCAAGGAACAAATGGACGCGCCGCTGCTGGATTCGCAGCCGGGACAGGCGCTGCCGTCGGAACCGCCGCTGTTCACCAGCAGCCAGCGCATAGGCGAAAGCGCCCTGCTGTTCGGCTCCTATCCGCTGCAAGAGCCGCCGCTGCTCAGCCTCACCTCGATACGCGCGCTGGCGCTGTCCACCATCCTGCTGCTGCTGTTGCTGGGCATACACCTGCGCCAGCAGCGCATCAATCTGCGTTTGCGCAACCGGCTGCAACAGCAACACCAGCAATTGGAACAAAACAACCAGACGCTGCGCGGCCAGGTGCGGGAGCGGGAGCAATCCGAGCAGGCGCTGGCGCAAAGCGAAGCGCGGCAACGCGCCATCCTGCACGCCAGCTCCGACGCCATCATCCTGATCCGCCAGGACGGACGCATCGCGCAAGCCAACCCGGCGGCGGCTCGACTGGTGGGCCAGCCGGCCGCGTCGCTGGACAATCTGCCGGTGGGCGCGCTGCTGGCCGAGCTGTACAGCGCCGACCCGCGCTATGATTTCGAACAGCACGCCAAAGCGCGCGCCGGCCAGCCGTTCGAGGCGCAATTGCTGCGCAGCGACGACCAGCGGCTGCCGGTGGAGCTGTCGCTCAGCGAAGTCACCTTGCCGGACGACAAACTGTACGTGATGGTGTGCCGCGACATCAGCCTGCGCAAGGAGCAGGAAGAAGCGCTGATCCAGCTGAAGAACAGCCTGGCCGAGCAGGTGGAAGTGCAAAGCCGGCAAATGGCCGCGCTGCTGGACGCCAGCCCGCTGGCGATGGCCTATATCGTCGATCGCAAGCTGCGCCAGGTGAACAAGGCCTTTCTGGAGCTGTTCTCGAAAACGGAAGAGCAGGCCATAGGCGAGTGCACGATAGGCTACTTCGAAAGCCCGGAAAGCTGGGAGCGCACCGGCAAGGCCCTGTACAGCCTGCTCAACGACGGCAAGGTGGTGCAAACCGAGGTGAAACTGCGCACCGGCGGCGGCCAGCTGTTCTGGTGCCGGCTGCACGGCAAGGCGGTCAACCCCTCGGTGCCCAAGCTTGGCACCATCTGGGTCTACCAGGACACCTCGGCCCAGCGCGCGCTGGAAGAAACGCTGCGCCAGGCCAAGATACTGGCCGAAGAAACCAGCCACGCCAAAACCGAATTTCTGGCCAATATGTCGCACGAGCTGCGCACGCCGCTGCACGCCATCCTCGGCTTCGCCGAAATGGGCCAACTGCGCTCGCGCAACCTCGGCGACGACAAGCTGGAACAATACTTCACCCGCATCAACAACAGCGGCAGCCGGCTGCTGACCCTGCTCAACGACTTGCTGGACATGGCCAAGATGGAAGTGGGCCGCATGGAGTACAACATCGGCCGCGGCAGCCTCACCCAATGCCTGCGCGAGGCTTGCGACGAGATGACTCCGCTGGCGGCGCGGAACCAGATCAGGATCTATCTGCACAGCACGCCGGAACAGCTCACCGCCGATATCGATGCCTTCCGCCTCGGCCAGGTGATCCGCAATCTGCTCTCCAACGCCATCAAGTTCAGCCCGCCCGGCGCGGACATCCGAGTGGTGGCCAGCCTGATCGCGCAACCGGAAGGCGACCAGATCGCGGTCAGCGTCGAAGACTCCGGTCCCGGCATCCCGGAAAAAGAGCTGGAAGCGATTTTCGACAAATTCATCCAGAGCAGCAGCACCAAGACCGGCGCCGGCGGCACCGGCCTTGGCCTTGCCATCTGCCGCGAGATCGTCCTCGCGCACCACGGCCGCATCGCGGCGGCCAACCTCCCGGACGGCGGAGCCGCATTCACGTTCACCATCCCGCAGCGCCATGGGCGGGGCGCAGAAGGAGCTTCCGATGCCTCACAAACTATTGCTCGTTGACGACGAGCCGTTCAATCTGGAATTGATGTCGGAGTTGCTGGAAGACGCCGGCTTCCAAACCGTGCTGGCCGAAAGCGGCGAAGCGGCCTGGCAGATCCTGGAGCGCGAGGGGGAGCAGTTTTCCACCGTGCTGCTGGACAAAATGATGCCCGGCATGAGCGGCTTTGACGTGCTGCGCCTGATCAAGGGCGAGCCCCGGCTGGAATTCCTGCCGGTGGTGATGCAAACCGCCATGGGCGCGGCGGCCAGCGTGCAGGAAGGCCTGGCCGCCGGCGCGTTTTACTATCTGACCAAGCCGTTCTCCCGCGACATGCTGCTGGCGGTGGTCGGCGCCGCGGTCGGCCACTGGGACCGCTACGCCAGCTTCCGCGAGCTGGCCAATATGCACGTGGACGCGCTGCGCCACCTCGACCACGCCCGCTTCCGCTGCCGCAACCACAAGGAGGCGCAATCCATCACCGCGCTGCTGGCCAAAACTTGCCCGCAGCCGGAACGCGTCGCCACCGGCCTGTTCGAACTGCTGGTCAACGCCATCGAGCACGGCAATCTGGACATCAGTTATGAAGAAAAGAGCCTGCTGATGGCCGGCGGCCACTGGGAGGCGGAGCTGGAAAAGCGCCTGCGCCAGCCGCAATACGCGGAACGGGAAATCACCGTGGAGTTCACCCGCCAGCCGCATCAGCTGGACTTCGCCATCCAGGATATGGGCCGGGGCTTCGACTGGGCCGGCTACCAGGACGCGGAGCCCGCTTCGCTGATGAACAGCCACGGCCGCGGCATCCTGATCGCCCGCAAACTGTCCTTCGACCAGGTGCGCTATCAGGGCTGCGGCAATCTGGTCATCGCCACCGTCACTCCGTAACCCCCTCGCCGCACTCGCCGCGCCGCCGCCAGTAACGCGGCTGCGCGGTCCGCAGGCACGACCACGTCAGCGTCTCGCCGAAGCTCAAGCGCAGCGCCCCGTCAAGATCGGTCCGCAACACTCCGATGCCGCGCTGGCGCAAACGCTCCATCACCAGCGGGTGCGGATGGCGATAGCGGTTGAGATGCCCAGCGCTGATCACCGCCACCAGCGGCCGCGCCGCGTCCAGCCAGGCCTCGCTGCTGGAAGTTCTGCTGCCGTGGTGGCCGGCCACCAGCGCCGCGCTGCCCAGCCTGACGCCCGGCTGGGCGGCCAGCGCCTCCTCCACCGCAGCCGGCGCGTCGCCGCTGAGCAGCAAGGCTTGCGTCGGCCCCGCCACCCGCAAAACGCAGCTGTGAGCGTTATCCTCGGCCATGGGGATATCGGCGCGCGGCGCCAGCATATCGAAGCGGATCCCGTCCCAGACCCAGCTTTGCCCCTGCGCGCAACCGCCGCCGCTCAGCCCCATCGCCGGCAGAGCCGCCGGTTGGCCGGCCAGAATCCCGCCGATCGGAAAACGCCGCGCCAAACCGGGCGCAGCCGCGTCGTGATCGCTGTCATGGTGGGACAGCACCAGCCAGTCGAGCTTGCGCACCCCCAGCCCATGCAATTGCGGCAGCAACACGCGGCCGGCGTCGCCCGCGCCAGTGTCGAACAGCAAATCGTGGCGCGCGGTTTGCACCAGCACCGACAAGCCCTGGCCGACATCCAGCACCGTGGCCTGAAAACTTCCCGCCGCCGGCCGGGGCGGCTGATACAAGACCATGGGCAGGAGCAACAGGCCGGCCAACGGTTTGCCCGGCACTCCGCGCGGCGCGATCAACCACGCCGCCCCCAAGCCGGCCAGCGCCAGCAAGGGCCAGGGCAGGCCGGGCACCGGCCACGACGGCAGCCGGGCCAGCCACTCCACGCCCAGATAAAACACCCGCGTCAACCAAGCGGCGGCGTGCAGCAAACCGTCCCACGGCGCCGCCACCGCCAGCAACGATAGCGGCGTCAACACGCCGGACACCAACGGGATCGCCAGCGCATTGGCCAAGGGCGACAGCAAAGGCAGGCCGCCGAACCACGCGGCCAGCGGAACCAGCGCGCACACCCCGGCGGCCCACTGCCCCGCCAACGCGGCGCGCCAACCGCCCGTCGGCCGTCGCCGTCCCAAACTGGACGCCATCAGGGCCGCCACCAAGCCGAAAGACAACCACAGCCCCGGCGCCAGGACGCTGAAGGGGTCGATCAGCAACACCACAGCCAAAGCCAGCCACCACGCCTGAAACGCCGACCAGTTGCGCCGCCAGCACAATGCCAGCAAGCACACCGCCAGCATGAACAAGGTGCGTTGCGTGGGAACGGTAAAGCCCGCCAGCAAAGCGTAAACGGCGGCAACGAAAAACGACGCGCCGGCGATCAGCACGCGCGGCGCGAACGGCCCGGCCGGCAGACGCCGCAGCGCTCGGGCCGCCAGCCAGGCGGTCAGGCCGGCCAGCATGGTGATGTGCAGCCCGGAAATGGAAACCAGATGCGTCAAGCCGGTAGCGGCGAACAATTGCCAATCTTCGCGCGCCACTCGTTGCTGCGCGCCCACCGTCAACGCGGCGATCAGCGCCGATTCCCGGCCCGCGCCCAATACCCGCTCGATGCGCTCCACCTGCGCGCCCCGCCAGCGGTCCACCTGCGGCAGCAAGCCCGTCGCGTCAGCCAGCCTTTGGCGCGGCTTGCCCACGGAACCGCTGGCCAGCACCCCTTCCGACCACAACCACTGCTCGGCGTCAAAGCCAAACGGATTGGCGGTGCCGCTGCGCGGTTTGAAGCGCGCCTGCAGCCGCCAACGGCTGCCCGGCGGCCAGCTTTGCTGCCGATAATCAAACGCCTGCACTTTGTCCGGCAGCGTCAATTCCGCGCTCAGCGTCCGCTCTACCTCCAGCACCAGCCGGGTGCCGTATTCGCCCGGATCGGGCAGTCCGCGCACCGTAGCCTCGAACTCCACCGGCTTTTGCCACCACTCGACGGGCAAGGACTGCCCCATCCGCCACTGCGCCCGCAGCGAGGCATAACCCAAGCCCAGCAAGAAAGCCGGAATCAGCATCGCCCACCCGCGCGCGCGCCGCGGCAAGCGCGCAGCCGGAAGCGCCATCCCCGCCGCCAGGCCAAGGCAGGCAGCGAAGGCCGGCAATGTCGGCAAAGCGGCGCAAACTGCCACGCCGCATAACAAAGCGATCAAGATAGGCATGCCAGGACCCTGACGCGACAAAACTAAAGCCAAGAGAAAATGCGGGATAAAACGCTGACGCGCCCGCCGCCACCGTCAACTCTTAGCAGACAATTCGCCCACGCGAGCCAAGCATAAATGCCTATTGAATTAAACATGCCATGGTCTACACCTATGGCAATCACTTTGCGAAAGCGTTGACTGCATGCGCCACGTCCCCGCCGATTGTTCCCATCTCGCCAGCGGGCTGCGAGGCCGGCGAATGCCGGCCGCCGGACTTTCGCACCCGATTCTCCGCCAGGCATCCGCCTGGCGGGCTACTCGCAGGAGGTAAAGCATGGACGCATACATGGGGACCATCACGGTCTACGGCTTCAATTACGCGCCGCAAGACTGGGCGCTCTGCCAGGGCCAGACCTATCAGGTTTCTCAATACGAAGCCTTGTACTCCCTGCTGGGCACGCTCTACGGCGGCACCGCTTCGCAAAACTTCAAACTGCCCAATCTGACCGGCCGCATGCCGATAGGCACCGGCCCCGCCCAGCCGGCCTATAATCTGCCGGCCTACAATCCGGGCCAATTCGGCGGCGCGCAAAACGTGGCGCTCGGCGTCGCCAACCTGCCGGCCCACTCGCACACCGCCACGTCCATGGCGGTGACCTTCCATGCCGCCGGCACGCCGTCACCCACTACGCCGGCCAGCGCGCCCAGCGCCAGCAACCCATATCTGGGCGCGTCCGGCGGAGGAACCGGACTGGCCAGCATCTGGTCCACCGCGCTGAACAACCCGGTATCGGTGCAAGGCCTGTCCGCCACCGGCAATACCGATCTCACCGGCGGCAACGCGCCGTTCAGCGTGCAAAACCCGTTCCTGGCGTTGAATTTCTGTATCGCCATCAACGGCTTGTATCCGGTCCGCCCCTGACACCACACCGGCACACGCTCCCGCATGCCCGCCGCCCCAGGCGGCGGGCATGTCAACCTGGCAAGGAAATCGATATGCTCGCAGCCATCCAAGCCGAAGATTTCATGCGCCTGCTAGGCCGGCACTGCATTTTCCGTAGTCCACAACAAGCCGATATCGCCCTGCAGATCCAGGCCGTCAAACTGCGGCCGCAAGCCCAATCGCCCCATCAGGCCGCACGCCGCACGCCCTTTGTCGTCGAGTTGGCAGCCCCCGGCGACACCGGCATGGCCGATGCGGTGGGGCAACTGGAATTGCCGGCCGCTGACGATGGCGATCCTGTCCGGCTGGATTTGGTCTGGATTGGACGCGTGATTCCCGCGGGCCGCGATCCGGCGCAGGCTTACTTCCAGCTGCCGTTCAATTAACGGAACCGCTTTTCTTGAAGGTGAATCGGGTACAAAAACGGGTCTGGCGCATTGCGCCCAGAGGACGAAACGCGCGGCGATTGGCCCACGTGCACTTGCGTCCGGCGCGTCAAAGCGACCAGCCTTTCCACGCTCTACGCGCCACGCGCTTCAGGCTTGCGCGGGAGTTGGCGCATCAAACGCCAACCCGCGTCTCGCCCCGCAAAGAGCGGCGCTCCGGATACCACACCAGCTTGCTGGCCATCTCTCCGATTGCTTCCGGCACAAAACCCAGCTGTTGATAAAGCTGGCGCGCCTGCGCATTGCTGTTCCACACCACCACCGCCAAAGGCGCGCGAACTTGCCAGGCAGCCTGCTGCAAACCCTGCAGCACCTCCTTGCCATAGCCTTGGCCGCGCGCCACCGGGGCCATGGCCAGGAAAATGACGCGTACTTCGTTGTGGCCGAAATCCACCATGACGACGCCTACGCTGGCATCGGACTTTTCAACGATGAAATGCATTGCATTGGGATAGTTGTCGCCCGCGCCCCGCTGCAGCACTTGATACTGTTGCGCCTGCACGGTGCGAATCAACTCGTCTTCGCCGTCTATCAATTGCAGATCCGGGCGAGCGCTGCGATAAATTTCGGCGATGAAAGGCTGGTCGCTTTGACGCGCCGGACGCAAGCGCACGTTGTGGGCCAACGCGGCCGTATTCAAGAATGCAGACATCGCCATCCCCCCACTCTGTAAACGGATCGCCGGCTGCTTACCAACCGGCCTCTTTTCTGAAGATGGCCAATAGCTGCCGCCATCCCTTTTCCAGCAAGCTGTAACGCTCGCCCCGCAGCTGCGCCACGCCGGCCAGCTCTCTTAACGGCGCGGCCAGACGATCGCAATGCTCGAACCGAACCCTGAATGTGGAAGCCAGCGGCACCAAGCCATGATCGCGAACCTCCACCGGAATCGGACCGCCATAGCTGGAAGCCAGCAAGGGCTGGTCCAATATCGGCAGATTCAGCTTATCGATCTGGCCCAATCGACAGGTTACGCCCCAGCGCTCGCCGCTATCGGCGACAAAGCGGGCGATTTGTCCGGTTTGCAGGCCTGCCAGGCCGGCCTCGTCGACGAAAGCCTCTCCTTTCACCCCTTCCAGACCCACAACGCTCAACAACTGCTCGCCCTCCGGAACGGTTGTGCCTGTTCGAAGCGCGTCGTTGACGTCCGCCACCCTGCCGGAGAACGGCGCAATCAAGATTAACCGGGCCTGTTGCTGACGCAAGGCCGTCACCTGTTCCTGAGCGGCCTGCCACTGTTTGCGCAAAACCGGGCCTTGCTGCTGCAAAGCCTGATCAAACGGCTGCTGCGTAGCTTGCCAGGCCAGATCCCGTTCCCGCGCCTCGGCCAGCGCCAGCTGCGCTTCCATGCTCTGGGAACGCATGCGCGCCAAAATCTGTCCGGCTTTGACCCGCTCCCCGTCCCGCGCCAAAACTTCCGTCACTTCGCCCGTCGCGGGCGCGTAAACGCCTTGCGATTGCAAGGCGCCCAATACCGCCGGACTGGCCACCTCGCGCTGCCAGGGCAAAACCAGAGCCAGCAGCAAAACCAGCGCCGCAGCGACGCTGCGGCGCGTCTCCCGGCCCCAGCGCAGATCGGCGCGGCGCATCCACCACGTCATCCATTCGCCGACGATCGGACGGACAATGAACCAGCCAAGCTCGACCGCCAGCAACAGCATGCCAAGCGCCTTGAAAAACAGGTGATAAACCAAGAGGGCGATGGACAGAAACAATGCCAGACGATACAGCCAGGTCGCCCAGGCGAATAGAATCAATCCGCGCTGTCGCGCCGGCGGGAAATGCTCAGGCACCGGGTCATCCAGACCCAGCAATGTCCGACGCAAGTGCCAGCGGGCCAAAGCAAAGGCGCGATGGTGCAAATTGGGCAAACCCAGGTAATCAGCCAGCAGAAAATAGCCATCGAAGCGCATGAACGGGCTGGCGTTGATAGCCAGCGTCGCCAGCCAGGTCGTAGTCGCCAGCAAAAACGCGCCGGCGCGCAATGGTCCGTCAGGCAAAAAACTCCAGGCCAGCGTAGCCAGGACGGCCAGAATCAATTCCGCCAGCATTCCCGATGCGCCGATCAGCAAACGCTGTCGCCGGGAGTCGAGTTTCCACGCATCGTTGGTGTCCGTATACAACACCGGCATCATCACCAGGAAAGCCACCCCCATGGCCGGCACCCGGCAGCCGAAATGGCGCGCGGTCAAGGCATGCCCCATCTCGTGCAGCACTTTGGCGATGCTCAGCGACAGGCCGATGCCGATGGCCGCGCCGAGGCCGCTGTAGGCGGAAAAGGTATGCGTGAACTCGTCCCAGCGCCGCGACGCCAAAGCCAGCGCCCACAGCGACACCGCCCCCATCGCCAGCCAGAAACGCGGATGAAATACCCAACGCGTCCAAGGCAGCAGCCGGTTGAGCAACGCTTCCGGCCGCAGCAAGGGCACCCGGAAAAACAGGTAATTCTTCAGCAGCCACATGGCGCGGCCAGGGCGGCTGGCGACATGCATCTGCCACAGCCGTTCGCTCTGCTCGACGCTGCCGGCCTGCAACAGCTGGTGACCGGATAGAAACCGCAGCACGGCCGCCACGTCGTCGCCGTCCAAATGCAAGGCGGTGTCGGCATTGACCGCCCGCACCACCGCATCGACGGTCCCCAACGGCCAACGCGACAGGATTTCAAAGCTGGCCCAGCCAATCTGGTAATACCGGTTGGCGCAAGGATCATGCAAAGTCCAGCTGGGAGAGCCATCCGCCAGGGTCGGGCCGGCATGCAGCGTCAGCTCCTGACGCAAGGGGGGGAGCGCAGGCGCACTCACGTTACCACCCCAGCCATTGGCGCGCCGCGGTCAGGGGGCGGCGCAAAGCGTAGTAAACCAGCGGCACCCAGTCGCCATACACTCGCGCCGTGCCCATCTGTCCCAGTCTTGGCTTGTCGCCGCCGATGAAGCGGGCCTGCAGCCGATACGCCAGCAGCCCGCCGTCGGTTACCTCCGCCTTGTAGGCGACGCGCAGAATCTCCGCCTCGTACGATTCGGTCGGAGAGGCATTGGGATACAAGGTGACCTGGCCGCCCGGCTGAACGTCGATCGCCTCCGCCGCCGGCAGCCAGGCCGCCAGCTCCACATGAGCCGGATCGGCCAGCGTCATGACTTTTTCGCCTACCGTCACCGCCCGTCCTTGCCAATCATTGCGGTCCGAAAACACCACGACTCCGGCGCCCGGCGCGACCACATGCAAGCGCTGCAGCTCCCGGCCGGTATATTCAGCCGCGATGCTTTTCTCCTCGAATCTGGCGCGATCCTGCGCCATGGCAAGTTTGCCTTTGTCGTCCGTCACCGCCAGCTGGGCGCTGGCGCGAAAGCTCTCCTGCGCGGCGTCGCGTTCACGCGCCGCCATGGCGAACTGGCCCGCCAGAGCCGTCGCGTCCAGATCGAACAAGGAGTCGCCGGCCTTGACGCGCTGGTTGGGCTGCACCTGGATACTGTCGATGACGCCGCTCAGCGGCGCGCGCAGCAAGATCGGCGTTTGCGGCACGACTTCGCCTCGCGCCAACACGCTCAAACGGACCGGCAAACATGCCAGCAACAGCACGCCAAGCAATAGCCAGCGCTGCCGACGCCCTGGCCTCAGCCATTGCAGGGCCGCCTCTCGCCAATTGCGCTTCGGCGCGAACCGCAACAGCGCATGGCCATAGCCGTGCGCCAACTCCTCCGCCAATTTGCGCTCGTAATCGCTCCAAGGGTGTTCGCGCGCCAGCAGCCAGGCGCCTTGCTCGCCCAAGCGCAACCACAAGGCATGCGCAGGCAACCAGGAAGACCACTCCTCGGCCAAGGCTTCCGGCAACTGGCCGGCGTCGATCAACCGGCTGGCAGCCGCGCCTTCCGGCTCAGGCTGCGCCGCCAGATGCCGAAATACGCGGGACAGCCATTGCAGATAAGGGGCGGTAGGATCCAGTTCCGACAGGCCGGACAGCGCCGCGACATGGCGATGCAGGCCTTCCCGCCATACTGCCGCCTGTCGATAAGGCAGCAGCTGCTGGCTCTCGTTGACGATGATGAAACCCAGTTGCTCGGGCTTGGCCGCATCGCGCGCGCGGCGCAATAACTGCAGCAGACCCGCCAGTTCGCGGCTTCTATCGGCGTGTCCCATGCGCGGCCTATTTGAAACTGGCCCAGCCGCTCATCCCCGGCAACAGGCTGGCGCTATCGCCGTCAATGACGCCTACCGCGAGAATGGACTGGCTGACCGGATCGATCTGCGCGCCCAGGCGCTCAATCCTGGCGGGAAAGCTGGCGCCGAGCTCATCCACCGCCACGCTGAACTTGCTGCCGGGCTTGAGCTTGCCCAGCCATCTGGACGGCACCAGCATGCGCAGTTCCAGAGCGCCGGCATCGACGATATCCAACACCGGATTGCCCGGGTTGACATATTGATGGACCGCCGCGATGCGGCGCGCCACGCGGCCATTGAATGGCGCATTGATGACGCACTTGCCGACGATGGTCTGCATATAGCTGGCGTCGGCCGCCGCCTCCTTCGCCTTGCCTTGCGCCTGCGCCACGTCCAGCGCGCCGGCGGAGTTAAGCTTGGCCAGTTGATTGTTGACCTTGAGCAATTGGCTGGCGGCTTCCAGCGAGGCTTGCGACTTGCGCAATTGGGCGCGGTAGCTGCCGCAGTCGAACTGCACCAAGGCCTGGCCCTTGCTGAAACTGCCGCCCTCCGGCACCGGCAGCGCCGCGATCTTGGCGGCCACTTCGCCGGAAAGCGTCACCGCGTTGCGCGCCATCAACTGCACGCGAATGCGGCCATCTCCGACGCCGGCAACCGGCGCCGCAAGCGGCTTGGCTGGCGGCGTCGCCGCGCAGACCATCCCTGCGGACAACAAGATCGCAAGACCCAGCTCCTGTGTTCGCTTCATTGTCCGCTCCCGGTCATTTGTCCTTGCCAGCGAACTTCCGCGCCCTGAAACGCCGCAGACAAGGCTGACAGGTCATGGCTGGCGGCGCTTTCCGGCAGCGGGTCCAACCCCAGACTGGAGCCCATCTGGCCATAAGCGTTTTGCAGGTCTCCGTAACTTTGATACAAGCGCAAGGTCGAGAACACCGCATTGGCGTCCGCCAGAATCGCCGGCAGACGGCCTTGCACGCCGCTATCGGTGGCATTGCGGTTCTGCACATAGATGCGCTGCTCCACATCGTTCAGCTCTTGCTCCAGGGAGAACTGACGCGAACGGCCATTCAGATCCAGGTAGGCCACATGGACCTGGGTCAACACCGCCATGTTCAAGGCCATGCGCTGGGCTTGAGCGACTTGCAGCTGCGCGTCGGCGGCCTTGGTGATCGGCCCCGCGCTGAACAGATTGAGCAGGTTCCAGCTGATGCGCAGGCCCGCGTCGCTCCATGTGTTGTTGACCAGGAACTTGTTGCTGTCATAATTCTGGCCGACGCTGAATTCCAACCCGGGCAGCAGCCTGGCAATGGCCTTGCGCGTTTCCGCCACGCCGATGCGCTCGTTGTAACGCGCCTCGTTCAACTCCGGCCGATTGAGCAAGGCCATCTCCTCCATCTCCTCCAGCTTGAGCCCCAGCGTCGGAATCGGCAGCCCATCGGGAACCGCTACCTTGAATGGAGTGCCCGGCGGCACATTCATGATGGCGGCCAATCTGGGCTTGGCCTGGAAGAGCGCGTTGCGGATGGCGCTCATCTGCCGAATCACATCCAGCAATTGGCGGCGATAGTTCAGCGCCTCCAGCGGCGCGCGCAACTTTTGCTTCTCCACCTGCCGCGCATCCTCCAGCGCGCGGTTGGTCTCTGCCAGCAACGAATCGATGCGGCCTTCCAGTTGCTGCGCGCCCACAGCCTGCCACCAGGCCTCGCGCACTTGCTGCATCAGTTGTTGCGCCACCTTGCGTTTGCGCTGCTGCAAAATCAGCAACCGATCGGACTGCTGCTGAGCGGAGTAGTAGCTGACGCCAAAATCCAGCACATTCCAGCTCAGATTCAGATCCGCGGTATGGCCGCGGCGCTCCGAGGAGATGGAGGGCACCAGCGACTGTTCGCCGGTGGCGACGTTCTGCGATGAAGACGCGTTGTCTTTGTTGCGGGTGGTGTAGCCCGCCGCCAAAGCCAGCTTGGGCAACATATCCAGGCTGGACAGATCCAGCTGGCGCTGCGCCATCGCCTCTTCCATCAGTTTGACGCGGTAGTCCAGGTTGTACTTCAGCGCGCGCGCCATCGCCTCTTGCAAGCTAACCGGGCCGGCCAGCGGCTCCTGGCTGCCGAACATCGCCTGGCGATCCGCCGCCAGCGTGGCTTGGCGATCCCCCAGGCTCATCGGCGCGGGCGCGACCGCGCAACCGGACAAGGCCAGCGCCACCCACGCCGCCAGCGCGCGACGACCTCCGCGCCCCGCGCCTCCCCCTTGAATCTTCTTCATATTGCCCCCTGCCCCGCTCGCTGATTTATATGGATGTCGGGATGCTGCCCGACGGTCAGGCCACATCGCCCGCCTGCAGCCAGGCGGCGACCTGCTCGTCGAACGCCGGTTTGCCATGCTGGCTGAACTGCTCGCTCAAGGCCGGCTTGCCGGCAAGCTCCGCGTTTTCCGTCGCCGCGGCGGCCGCTTGGCGTTCCGCTCCCGCCTTCAATTGCATATGCGTCACGCCGCGATGGCCGTCCTGATCGCTGACGGTTACCTCCAGCGACAGCGATTTGCTCCATCCCGCCGGCGGCGTGCCGCTGAAACGCCCGGTCTGGGGGTCGAACTTCAGCCAGGCTGGCAAGGGTTGACCGTTGCTTTGGCGCACCTGGACGTTCAATACCGCGTCGGTGTTGCGCGAAATCACCGTGCCGGCCGGCAGGCTGAAGTTAAAGCTTTGTCCCGCAGTCAGCGGCCGCACGCCCAGATCCGGCAAAACCTGCAACGCTGCGCCAGCGGGGCCGCCCAGACTGGAAACGAAAGGCAAGCCGACGCTCCCCTGCGCACGCGAAATCGACGCCGCCGGCGGGAATGGGTCCTGGCCAAACGGGATCTGGATGGCGTTGCCGGTTAGCGGCCCTGACAACCCTATCGCCGGCATGCTTTGCGCGCCGCCATGCTCAGCGTCGCTTACCGCCGCCAGCACGATATTGGGCGTGATAGGTCCGACATTGATGACTGGAGCAGGAGAAGACTGGGGCGCGGTTTCGACTGGCGGCGTCACCGGGATGACCACATTGGCAGACGTGGCCAGCTGGTAAGCCGGGCCCACGACTTGCCGTTGCGTCACATTGCCGGCCAGGTCAGCCGCCGCGCCGGACCGGAGCGCCAACGCCACCGAACCTGCTCCGCTGATCCCGGTCAATTGCACCACGTAATGGCTATCGCTGAGGCGGACGATATTGCCGATGCTGCCGCTCGCCCCGCCGCTGGCGATCAGCCGCAAGTCGCTGGCGCTCAAACCGACGATAGGCTTGTTGAAGACCAGGTCGTAACGCAGGCTGCTGGCTGATCCGGTAGCCGGATCCAGTCGGGCAAACGTCTGCAATGCCGGCGCGGAGGTATCCACGGTCAGAGTGAACGATGACGACTGCGCGCTGACATTGCCGGCCAGATCAGTGGCGGCGGCGCGGACGCTGTGCTGGCCATCGGCCAGGGGCTGGGTCAGGTTGTAAAGCCAGACGCCGTTGCCATCGGCGGTGGCGACGCCCGCTTGCGCGCCATCGATGAAGACCGTCACCTTGCTGCCCGCTTCGGCGTGCCCGGTCAGGCTCGGGCGATTGACATTGGTGATGCCGTCACGGTCGCTGGAGCCGCTATCGGTAGCCACCGTCAGACTGGTGTCGGTTGGCGTGTCGGGCGCGGCCGTATCGACCGTGACGACGTAGGCGGCAGACTGGCCGCTGACATTGCCCGCCGCGTCAGTCGACGTCGCGCGGACGCTGTGGTTGCCGTCCGCCAGCGGACTGGTCAGGCTGTAGCTCCACGCGCCGCTGCCGTCCGTAGTCGCCGTCCCCACCGCCGTGCCGTCGAGATAAACCGTTACCGTGCTGTTCGCTTCGGCGCTGCCGGTCAGCGTTGGCTGAGCGTTGTTGGTGACGCCGTCGCCATGGCTGCTGCCGGTATCGGTCGCCGCGCTCAAGCCTAGGCTTGACGGCGCGCTTGGCGCAGCGGTGTCGATCGCCACGTTGCAGGCGCCGGATAGGCTGCTGTTGACGCCCCCGCTGCTGGCCATGACGGTAATCGCGTGCGCGCCATCGCTCAACGGCACCGCAAAACTGTAGCTCCACGCGCCGCTGCCATTCGCCGTGGTGGAGTCGACCGCCACGCCGTCAACGTAGATGGTGACCGTGCTGCCGGCCTCCGCTGTACCTGTCACCGTCGGGGTATGGTCGCTGGTCCTGCCATCGGTGTTGCTGCTGCCGGTGTCGGTACCCGCCGTCAGACCGCTGACCGTCGGGGTAGGCAGCTGAATCGCCATATTGCGGGTGGCCGCCGCGCTGTTCTTGATGCCGTCATTGACGACGAAGCTGATCACTCGGGTGGCAGTGCTGGGCGAAACGGCAGTGTCGTTGTAAGTGACCGCCCGCAACGCGGCCTGCCATTGCGCCAGGGTGGCTGTCGCGCCGCTGGAGCTTAGCGTCAACACGCCGGTGCCGCTGTTGTAGCTGGCGACGATGTTGCCGAAAGCGCTGGCATTGCTATTTGTAAAGGCCAGCACGTCTTCGCCGCTGTGGAAGTTGCCGGTGATCGATACCGTCGCGCTGGCCAGGGTGGCGTTGTCCAGATCCGACAGCGCGATGCCGCCATCTACCGCCACTGGCGTCGGCGCGCCGCTGATGGTGTAGCTACCGCTGGCGCCGGACACGGTGGCGATAGGCGTCTGGTCTGTAGCGGCGACTGTGATTGTGCGGGTTGCCGCCGCGCTGTCTTTGCTGCCGTCGTTGACCATAAAGCTGACCATGCGCGTGGTCGTGTTGGGCGTAATGGCGCTGTCGGTATAGGCAACCGCGCGCAAGGCCGCCTGCCACTGCGCCAAGGTAGCCGTCGCGCCGCTGGAGGTCAGCGTCAGCACGCCGGTTCCGCTGTTGTAGCTGGCGACGATGTTGCCCATGGTGCTGCCGTTGTTGGTAAAGGACAGCACGTCTTCGCCGCTATGGAAGTTGCCGGTGATCGCCACCGTCGCCGAGGCCAACGTAGCGTTGTCGAGATCGGACAAGGTCAGGCCGCTGTCCACCGCGACTGGCGTGGAGACGGCGTTATCGCCGGCGGTGAAGGCGGCGCTGCCGCCGCTGGCGGTGGCGACAGGCGTCTGATCGGTAGCGGCTACCGTAACGGCGCGGGTTGTCGCCGCGCTGCTCTTGGTCCCATCGTTGACCACGAAGCTGACGGTGCGTGTTGCGGTATTGGGCGTCACCGCGCTGTCGGTGTATTTGACTGCGCGCAGCGCCGCCTGCCACTGCGCCAAGGTGGCCGTCGCGCCGCTGGAGGTCAGCGTCAGCACGCCGGTGCCGCTGTTGTAGCTGGCGACGATGTTGCCGTAAGTGATGGCGCTGGTATTGGTAAAGCTCAGCACGTCCTCGCCGCTATGGAAGTTGCCGGTGATCGATACCGTGGCGCTGGCCAGCGTGGTGTTGTCGAGGTCGGACAAGTTCAGGCCGCTGTCTACTGCGACTGGCGTCGAGCTGACATTGTCGCCGGCCGTAAACGCCGCGCTGCCGCTGCTGGCGGTGGCGACAGGCGTCTGATCGGTGGCGGCTACCGTGACGGTACGCGTCGTCGCCGCACTGCTGTTGCTGCTGCCATCCACCACCTGGAAGCTGATAGTGCGCGTGGCGGTATTGGGCGTCACCGCGCTGTCGGTGTAGGCAACCGCGCGCAGGGCCGCCTGCCACTGCGCCAAGGTAGCCGTCGCGCCGCTGGAGGTCAGCGTCAGCACGCCGGTGCCGCTGTTGTAGCTGGCGACGATGTTGCCCATGGTGCTGCCGTTGTTGGTAAAGGACAGCACATCTTCGCCGCTGTGGAAGTTGCCGGTAATCGAAACCGTGCCGCTGGCCAGGGTCGGGCTGGCGTTGTCGGTGACGGTGATGCCGCCATCCACCGCCACCGGCGTGGAAGCTGCATTGTCGCCGGCGGTGAACGCCGCGCTGCCGCCGGTAACCGCGAGTGCCGGCGCGGCGCTCACCGCCATCGCCACGCTGGCCGCGCTGCTGGTGCCGCCGCGGCCGTCGTTAACGGTCACCTGGATGGTGCGGGTGGAGGTGTTGGGGATGCCCGCGGCGGTATTGTTGTAGGTCAGCGCGTCCACCAGCGTGGTCACCCGGCCGGCGGTGGCGTAGCTGTTCAAGCTCACGATCAGGTCATGGCCGCTGACACCGTCGCCGCTGGCGGCGATGGTGCCGATGGCGACGCCGCCCACCGATACGGTGCTGCCGACGCTGGTGCCGCTGGACAAGGCCACGGCGCCGCCGGTGTCTATGCCCAGCGCGTCCTCGGCGCCATGGCCGTTGGCCGAGATGTGGACCGTCACGTTGCCGCCATTGAAATTGGAGGTGTCCGTATCGCTGACGGTGGCGGCCGCGCCGGTATCAAGATGCACGGCGCCGTTGCCGGCGTAATATATGCTGCTATCGCCGTTCAAGTTGCCGATGACGGGCGCGCTGTCCGCCGCCACGCTGACGGTCTTGGTCACCGTGGAGCTGGTATTGCTGCTGGCGTCGGTGATGGCGAAGCTGATGGTGCGGCTGCTGGTATTGGGCGTCAGCGAGCTGTCCCGATAGGTGACCGCCTCCAAGGCCGCCTGCCACTGGGCGTTGGTGGCGGTGGAGCCGCTGGAGGTCAGCGTCAGCACCCCAGTGCCGCTGTTGTAGCTGCCGCTGATGTTGCCCATGGTGCTGCCGTTGTTGGTGAACGCCAGCACGTCCTCGCCGCTATGGAAGTTGCCGGTAATCGACACCGTGGCGCTGGTCTGCGTCGACGCGGCGGTATCGCTCAACGTGATGCCGCTGTCCACCGTCACCGCGCTGCCGGTGCCGGAGCTGTAGGCGCTGCTGCCGCCGCTGGCGGTCAGCGTCGGCCCGGGGAAATGGAAGTTGGTGGCGTTGATGGCGCCGATGCCGAGCAGGCCGGTGATGTTGTGGCCGTTGGCGGCCAGCACGCGGAACGAGTCTATGCCCTGGAAATTGCTGTTGCTGGACACATTGAACGTCACCGGCGAGCCGTCGTTGTCGATGTCGCTGACGCTCTGGCTCAAGGTGGCGCCGGCCACCGCGGAACCGTTCAGATACCCCACCAGCTGCATGGTGCCGCCATTGAAGGTGGAATCGTAGCCGTTGATCACCACCGTGATGGAGTTCAGCGTGAACAGGCTGCCGTCGTTGGGCTTCACCGAGAAGTAATTGATCTGCTTGACGCCGTCGCTCAGCGCATCCACGGTTTCCACCGAACTGGCGCCGTCCTTCTCGATGATGATCATCTCGTTCTGGCCGTCGCTGTTGGAATTCATCTGCATCGTGAAATTCCAGCCAAGAACATTGCTGACCGTCAGCGAGGAAACCCCAGTGGGCACCACGGTGGTGGAGCCATCCTGCGAATCGAAGGTGGTGGTGCCGGAGGTGGGGCGGGTCAGCAAGCCGTGATAGTCGGCCAGGTTCAGCGCCGCCACATGCAGCCGGTCGGTCGAATACTCCAGCGTCCAGTCGCCGCCCAGGCTGGCGGCGCCGGTGGCGTCGGTCGAACCGGCGGTAGTGCGCCCGCTTTCACGGGCGATGGCGTTGATCAGCGCCGCGCCATCGTGGCCTTCGGCGACATCGCAGCCATACAGCAGAATGTCGCCGCCGGGCCGCAAGGCCTGGCCTATTGTCGCCAGGTCTGCCTGACGGCTGGCGACATTGGCGGTGGTCAGCTCCACCCCTCCAAGCTGCAAATCGTTTTCCTGGCCATGAGAGATGATATGGATGGCGCCGTAGCCATGGTGCATGCTCGCCCACTGCGCGATCTGCGCCAGGCCATCCTTGCTGCTGTCCAGGATCACCACTTGATAGCCGGCCGGCAATTGCGCCAGCAGGCTGCGCAGATTGGCGACATCGGACTCGACGAATACAACCTGCGGCGCATTGGCGGCCTGGCCGCCGCGGCTGTCGCGCGCGCTGGCCGCGCTGGCGGCCGACTCGTGGATCGCCGGGACGGCCGGCGGGGCGGCTTCGCCGTGCCGCGGCTGCGCCGCCGCGACGTCGTGCGGCTCGGCGATGGCATGCGTGGCCTCGGCCACCGAGGCCGCCACGGCGCCGTCGAACATCAGCCGCGGCTCCAAGGCCTGCAGCAGCAAACGGGATTGCGGCCTGGATGCCGCCTTGCCGCCGCGGACATCTTGGCCCGCCTTCTTCCACCATGCCATGCTTTCTCTCCCTGCTCGCGCGCTTGACGGGATAAAACGCACCGACAAATCATGCGAAAAACATATCAAAAATAGGCCATATCCATTTAAGTGCAAATGGGGAATGAAAATACCGGCAAAAGCTGGACATCATATTCATCGCCGGCAGTAGCCGTTCTCTCTCTCGCGCCGGTGGGAGGAAGCACAAGCCATAGCTGTAAAATAGTTGCTGCCCATGGAATGCAATCTAAGTGCTAATACTTACCGCGTTCGAAAAAACATGCCGCGATCGCCGCCGCCGCGCCGGGACGCCATCCCGCTTGCCGGCAAGTTCCGCATCCCGTATTGTTCGGCGCTGCTCTTGTCAGGAACCGCCATGTCCGCCACGCCTCTGTATTGCGCCGAACCCGCCCGCCTTGATTACGCCCGCCGCCTCTCCGAGCGCTTCGCGCTGCCGCTGCTGCGCCAGCGCCCGGAGGATGGCTATTGGCTGGAATTGGGGCCGGAGCGGCTTGAGCTGGTCACCACCGGCAAGCACGGCGCGGTGTACGCGGAATTCGTCGAAGGCGCGGCCAGGCACCGCCGCGAACAGGGCGGCGGCCGCGGCCAGCCGGTGGCCAAGGCGGTGGGTTTGAAGGGGGCGAAAGAGCTGCCCTATGTGGTGGACGCCACCGCCGGTCTGGGCCGCGACAGCTTTGTGCTGGCCACGTTGGGCTGCCGGGTGACTATGGTGGAGCGCTCGCCGGTGGCGGCGGCGCTGCTGGCCGACGCGCTGGAGCGCGCGCTGCGCGACGAAACCACTCGCGACATCGCCGAACGGATGACGCTGGTGCACGCCAATTCGCGCGACTGGCTGCTGGCTCTGGACGAGGCGCTGCGGCCGGATGTGGTGTTCGTCGATCCGATGTTCCCCGATACCGACAAGAAGTCGGCCGCCGCCAAGAAGGACATGCAGGCGTTTCAGCAGGTGATAGGCGACGATACGGACAGCGCCGAGCTGCTCTCCGCCGCCGTCGCCGCCGCCAAAGTGCGCGTGGTGGTGAAGCGGCCGCGTCTGGGCGCGGCCATCGCCGGCGTGAAGCCGTCGGCCGTGCTGGACGGCAAGTCCACCCGCTTCGATCTGTACGTGATCAAGGCGCTGGCCTCAGGCTGAGTGGGCGACGCGGAGCCGGAAGTTTCTGGCGCGCGATTGGGCGAAGCGGCGGCAGGACTGCCGGACGCCGCGCATCACGCCGGCCGGGCTCGCTTAGTTGCGCGAGCAGCCGGGCATCCGGCCGCCCCCGCTGGCTGCATGAAGCGGTTCAGGCGGTCAGGCGTTCGGCGAAGCCTTCCGGAATGGCTGGGCGCCCGCGTTCGTTGATGGCGGTGCCGATCACCAACCCGTCCAGCGCCACCTTGCCGTCGGACTCGCGGATCACCTGCTGGCGGAAGCCGAAACGAACCTTGGAGATGGCCTCGTAAGCCACGGTGACGACAAACCGGTCTCCGCTGCTCAGCGAGGCCTTGTAGTCCATCTCCGAGCGCACCACCACCAGATTGATCTTGTCGCGCGCCAGCTGGGCGAAATCGATGCCCTTGGCCAGCAGGAATTCGTGTCTGGCATGTTCCAAGTAATTGAAATACACGCCGTTGTTGACGATGCCCTGCATATCGCACTCGTAGTCGCGCACTTTGAATTCAACGGAAAAAACCGGCATGGCGTACCTTCTCGCGTTTGCGTCCCGGCCTGCGCGGCCCGGACCGAAAAACGGCAAGTGTGGCAGAAGCGCGCGCGGCCGGCCAGCCTGCGCCGGCGCGACCGTGCGCCAGGCCACCGTCGGCGGCGCTTGTTCCGGCGTGCGGCCCAGCAGCCAATCCAGCCAGTGTTGGCTTCCCGAAAAGATCATGCGCGCTTGCTCCAGCCGTGATGTTGCAGCCGCTTCTCCACCGCAGTGGCGGAGCGGCGGCAGGCCAGCACCGGGATGCCTTGCGCCACGGCGCTGTCGCGGTAATGGCGCATGACGTTGTGGCCGAGAAAGTCGGTGAGCAGGATCAGCAGATCCGGTTTGCCGGGCAAGGGAACCTTGCGCTGATGCGCCGCGTTGCGGCCGCAAATGTGGCGGGTGATGCGGATATTGTAATGTTGCAGCACCTGCGGGATGTTTCCCAGCGTATCGGCGCCTATCAGCACTGCGTCCATCGCTCGCCCTCCTGTCCATCGTCATGAATGCCGCGTCAAGGCCACTCTAACCGGGCAGCGTAATGCCTCAAAATAATATTGAATGTTAAATAATTCACAAAAGTGAATATAAAGCCCCGCCATGCGCCAAGCCGCTCGACAAGCCCAAAAAATGACGTTACCCTGCCCGGCCTGCGCCAGCGCGCGCTAAGTCACTGATTTGTCTATACCAATGAATGCCGTTGTCCTTGCCGTGGGCGTCATGCTCACTCTGGCGCTATTGCGCACCCACGTTGTGATCAGCCTGTTGCTGGGCGCCCTGGTCGGCGGCCTGGCGGGCAATCTGTCCATCGCCGACACGCTGGCCGCCTTCAATCGCGGCATCACCGGCGGCGCGGCGGTGGCGCTGTCCTACGCCCTGCTCGGCGCTTTCGCGCTGGCCATCGCCAAGTCCGGCCTGCCGCACGCCATGGCCGATCTGGCCGTCAAGCGGCTGGAGCGGCAAAACGGCCAGACCAAGCTGAAATGGGCCTTGATTCTGCTACTGGGCGCGGTGAGCGTGGCCAGCCAGAACCTGGTGCCCATCCACATCGCCTTCATCCCGCTCCTGGTTCCGCCGCTGCTGTACGCGATGGCGCGGCTGCATCTGGATCGCCGCCTGGTCGCCTGCGTGATCACCTTCGGCCTGGTGACGCCTTACATGGTGTTTCCGGTAGGCTTCGGCGACATCTTCCTGAAGCAGATCCTGCTGGGCAACATCGCCAAGGCCGGCATGAGCGTGGAGGGCATCGACGTGATGCGCGCCATGGCGATCCCGGCGCTGGGCATGGTGGCGGGCCTCGTCTGGGCGGTGCTGATCAGCTACCGCAAGCCGCGCCATTACGCCTTGGGCAAGATCGAGAACGCGGAGCGCACCCATGCGCGCATCAGCCGCAGATCGCTGGCCACCGCCTTCGCCGCCATCGCGCTGGCGTTCGGCGTGCAGCTGTATACCGACTCGATGATCATGGGCGCGCTGGCGGGCTTTTTGCTGTTCCTCGCCACCGGCGTGGTGAAGTGGAAGGACGCCGACGGCCTGTTCAACGAGGGCATGAAGATGATGGCGATGATAGGTTTCACCATGATCACCGCCCAAGGCTTCGCCGAGGTGCTGAAGGCCACCGGCGAGGTGGGCGCGCTGGTGACCGCCAGCGCCGGCCTGTTCGAAGGCAACCGCGGCCTGGCCGCCTTCGCCATGCTGGTGGTGGGCCTGGTGGTGACGCTCGGCATCGGCTCGTCCTTCTCCACCGTCCCCATCCTGACCGCGATTTACGTGCCGCTGTGCCTGCACCTGGGTTTCTCGCCGATGGCGACCGTGGCGCTGATCGGCACCGCAGGCGCGCTGGGCGACGCCGGCTCGCCGGCCTCGGATTCCACCCTGGGGCCCACCTCCGGCCTCAATATCGACGGCCAGCACGACCATATCCGCGACACGGTGATCCCCACCTTCCTGCACTACAACCTGCCGCTCTTGGCGGCGGGCTGGATTGCGGCCATGGTGTTGTAGAATGGCGGGCATGGATACCAATACCGACAATCGCCTGGAGGCGCTGGAAGTGCGGCTCGCCTTCCAGGACGAGCTGCTGGACGCGCTGAACGCCACCGTGGCGCGGCAGCAAAAAGAGCTGGATCTGCTGCAACAGCAGATCCGCCTGCTGTACCAGCAATTCCGCAACGCCCAGCCGGACGGCTCCGCCCCCGGCCACTCCCTGCGCGACGAGATTCCGCCCCATTACTGACGCGCCCGATCAAAACGCCCCTTGCGGGGCGTTTTTCATTGCGGCTTGCGCTTGCGGCTGCGGGAAACGATGGCCTCGATGTTCTTGCGGCCTATCAGCCGGGCCGGCTCCGGCATCGCCGGCCTTGCCTCCTCCAGCCACTTGTACATCACCAGGCAATCCACCAGTCCGTGGACGGGATGGCGATAGGCGCGCGGCAGGCGGCCGACGACATCGAAACCCAGCTTGCGCCACAGCGCCGCCGCCGCGGCGTTGCTCTCCACCACGCTGTTGAACTGCATGGCGAGAAAGCCGCGTTCGCGCGCCCGCTGCTGCGAGTGCAGGCACAGGGCGCGCGCCACGCCGCGGCCGCGGGCGGCGGAAGCGACCATATAGCCGCAGTTGCAGACGTGGCCGCCGGGGCCGGCGGCGTTGGGCTTCAGGAAATAGCTGCCCAGCAGCTGGCCGCCGTCTTCCGCCAGCCAGGTTTCCAGCGGCGACTCCAGCCACCAGCGGCGCGCGGCGTCCTCGTCCATGGCCGGGTCCAGCGCATAACTTTCGCGCGCGGCGACGATGTCGCGGAACGTCGGCCAGAACGCCGCGAAATCTTCAGCCCGCATCGGTCGGATGTCCATCACGCCTCCTTCGCCTCCGCCAGCGTTTTTTTCGCCGGCGGATGGGTCATGCGGTTGGAGAACAGGCTGGCGCCGGCGATCAGCGCGCCGCCCAGCCACTCGCGCGCCGTCATCGCCTCGCCGGCCAGCAGGTAAGCCGAGATGGCGGCGAACAGCAGCTCCATCAGCATCAAGGTCATCGCCTGCGTCGCCGGCAGGATGGACACGCCGTGCTGGGAAATCACGCTGGTGCACAGCAGGGTGACGCCCAGGATGCCGAGCAGCAGCCAGCTGTCGGCCGGAATCGCCAGCATCTGCGACAACTGGCCCTGGCTGCCCAGGCTGATCGCGCCCATCAGCGCCACGCCCAGCCAGATGGTGGCCGATTTCACCGGCACCGGCAGCGACTTGGCGGCGCGGCTGATGACGTTGCCGCAGGCGAAGGCCATCCCGCCGGACAGGGCCAGCCACTCGTAGCGGGTGGACAGCAGCTCGCCGCCGCTGAGCATGCCCGGCTTGTAGATGAAGATGAAGCAGCCGGCCAGCGACATCGCCACCACCAGCCAGCCGCTGCGGGTCAGCCGCTCCTTGAGAAACAGCCAGGACAGCAGCGCCACCCACAGCGGCGACAGGTAAAACAGCAGCAGCACGCGCATCACCGGGCCTTCCGCCACCGCCCAGGTATAACTGAAATTGCACCAGCCAAAGGCCGCCAGCAAGGCCAGCAACACCGGCTGAAAGCGGAAC
The DNA here is from genome assembly GCA_002213445.1 of Xenophilus sp. AP218F. Classification (GTDB taxonomy): domain Bacteria; phylum Pseudomonadota; class Gammaproteobacteria; order Burkholderiales; family Chromobacteriaceae; genus Chromobacterium. The sequence goes on from NJIE01000034.1 coordinate 30,738, forward strand.
TGCCTGCGGTACAGCTGGAAGAACAGGGTCACGCCCAGCAAGGTGGCGATGGAATACACCGCCAGCGAGGTCATCGCCACGCTCACGCCGCGCTCGTTCAGGCTGCGAAACGGGTACCACATCAGCCCCCACACCAGCGCGGTGGTGAGAATTCCGCTGGCGGCCACAATCTTTTGTTTTACAAGTGCCATCGCGTTTTCTTAAGATGATTCGTTTGATAAGTCGTCGCCGAGAGAACACACCGTGCATCCGCAACTGGCCCACCTGCAGCCCTACCCCTTCCAGCGCCTCGGCAAGCTGCTGGCCGACGCCCGGCCGCCGGCCGAACTGCCGCACATCAGCCTGGCGATGGGCGAACCCAAGCACCCGGCCCCGCAGCTGGTGAAGGACGCGCTATGCGCCAATCTGGACGGCCTGTCGGGCTATCCGGCGACGCAAGGCACGGCGGCGCTGCGCCAGGCTTGCGCGGCGTGGGCGGAACGACGGTATGGAGTCAAGCTGGACGCGGAGCGCGAGGTGCTGCCGGTGAACGGCAGCCGCGAGGCGCTGTTTGCGCTGACGCAGTGTCTGATCGACGCCAGCGCCGGCGACAAACCGGTAGTGATCTCTCCCAATCCTTTTTACCAGATTTACGAAGGCGCGGCACTCCTCGCCGGCGCAGAACCTTGCTACCTCAACTGCGAAGCCGGCAACGGCTTTCTGCCGGACTGGGACAGCGTGCCCGACGCGGCATGGCGGCGCGTCCAGCTGGCGATCGTCTGCAGCCCGGGCAACCCCACCGGCGCGGTGATGCCGCTGGCCGACTGGGAAAAGCTGTTCGCGCTGTCCGACCGCTACGGTTTCGTCATCGCCAGCGACGAGTGCTATTCCGAAATCCATTTCGGCGCGCCGCCGCTGGGCGGGCTGGAAGCCGTCCGCCTGCTGGGCCGCGGCCTGGACAGGCTGGTGATGCTCACCAGCCTGTCCAAGCGCTCCAACGTGCCGGGCATGCGTTCCGGCTTCGTCGCCGGCGACGCGGCCATCCTGGAAAAATTCCTGCTGTACCGCACCTACCACGGCTGCGCGATGAGCCTGACGGTGCAGGCCGCAAGCCAGGCCGCCTGGAACGACGAGGCGCACGTCGAGTCCAACCGGGCCGCTTACGCCGCCAAGTTCGACGCCGTGCTGCCGCTGCTGCGGACGGTCTTGACCGTCGACCGCCCCGACGCCAGCTTCTATCTGTGGGCCAAAGTGCCGGGCGGCGACGACGTCGCCTTCGCCCGCGCGCTGTTCGCCAGCCGGAACGTCACCGTGCTGCCCGGCAGTTACCTGGCGCGCGACGCCCACGGCGCCAACCCCGGCCGCGGCTATATCCGCATCGCGCTGGTGGCGCAGCTGGCCGAGTGCGTGGCCGCCGCGCGAAGAATTGTAGAATTCTGCCAACACTACGCCGCCGCCCCCGCGTGACGGCATCGCCACCAGAAACCGATACATGACCATTCCGATCCACATCGCCAAAGGACTCAACCAGATGCATCCGATCCAGAGCCTGATCGAACAAGCTTTTGAAAACCGCGCCGAGATCACTCCGGCCACCGTCTCCCCGGAACTGAAGGCCGCCATCGAACAGGTGATCGCCGAGCTGGACAACGGCCACCTGCGCGTCGCCGAAAAACAGGGCGGCGACTGGGTGGTCAACCAGTGGGTGAAGAAGGCGGTGCTGCTGTCCTTCCGCATCCGCGACAACGTGGTGCAGGACGACGGCGTGAGCCGCTACTTCGACAAGGTGGACACCAAGTTCGCCGACTGGAGCCAAAGCCGCTTCCAGGAAGCCGGCTTCCGCGTGGTGCCGGGCGCGGTGGCGCGCAAGGGCAGCTTCATCGCCAAGAACACCGTGCTGATGCCGTCCTACGTCAACATCGGCGCTTATGTCGATGAAGGCACCATGGTGGACACCTGGGCCACCGTAGGCAGCTGCGCCCAGATCGGCAAGAACGTGCACCTGTCCGGCGGCGTCGGCATCGGCGGCGTGCTGGAGCCGCTGCAGGCCAACCCCACCATCATCGAAGACAACTGCTTCATCGGCGCGCGCTCGGAAGTGGTGGAAGGCGTGATCGTCGGCGAAGGCTCGGTGATCTCGATGGGCGTCTACATCGGCCAGTCCACCAAGATCTACGATCGCGAAACCGGCGAAGTGACTTACGGCCGCATCCCGCCGGGCTCGGTGGTGGTGTCCGGCAACCTGCCGTCCAAGGATGGCAGCCACAGCCTGTACTGCGCGGTGATCGTCAAGAAGGTGGACGCCCAGACCCGCAGCAAGACCAGCATCAACGAGCTGCTGCGCGGCGTATAAGCGCCCCGGTCCGGCACGCCCGCCGGCGTGTCGGACAATCCAACCCCTTGTCGCGCAAACGAAAACTGCGCGCGCGCTTTTCCGCCGCGGCGCAACATATTTGCCCCCGCAATCTCGCCGGCATTTGGCGTTATGCCGCCGACACTATAAAATCCACCTGTTCGGGAATATCAAGCGGTACGCTGCCCGGCCGCGCAGGCGGCCTTTTCTCCAAGAGCAGGCGACCTCGTCCCGCCATTCAACACGCGGCATCGCTCTGCCGCGGGCGCAACGGTCTGAATTTAACCGTCGCGCCGGGGTCTTACTCCTGACCTATTTTGCAAGCAATCTGGAATTTTCGTGTCTTTAGACAACTTCATAGAATTCAGAAACGTGGGCTTCGCCTATGGCAGCCGCCCCATTCTGGAGAATCTCGATCTGGCCGTGCCGCGCGGCAAGCTGGTCGCCGTCATGGGCGGCAGCGGCAGCGGCAAGACCACCTTGCTGCGGCTGATCTCGGGGCAACTGCGCCCCAACGTCGGCCAGGTGCGGGTGGACGGCCGCGACGTGGCCGGGATGAGCCGGGACGAGTTGTACCGCCATCGCCGCCGCATGGGCATGCTGTTCCAGTTCGGCGCGCTGTTCACCGACCTCAACGTCGAGGACAACGTCGCCTTCCCGCTGCGCGAACACACCCGCCTGCCGGACAGCATGATCCGCGACCTCGTCACCATGAAGCTGGAAGCCGTCGGCCTGCGCGGCACGCAGCCGCTGATGCCGGCCGAGCTGTCCGGCGGCATGGCCCGGCGCGTGGCGCTGGCCCGCGCCATCGCCCTCGATCCGCAACTGATGCTCTATGACGAACCCTTCACCGGCCTCGACCCGATTTCGCTGGGCGTGATCGCGCTGCTGATCAAGAAACTGAACGACGCGCTCGGCACCACCGCGGTGATGGTGACGCACGACGTGCACAAATCGCTGGAGATCGTCGATCACGTGCTGTTCCTCGCCGCCGGCAAGGTGGTGGCGCAGGGTTCGCCCGACGAAGTGCGTCGTTCCGACGCTCCGTGGGTGCAGCAATTCATCAACGGCGAAGCCGACGGCCCCGTGCATTTCACCTACCCGGCCGGCCGCTCGCTGGCCGCCGACCTGGGCCTGCAAGGAGACGGTCATGCTTGAGTTCCTGACGTCCCCGCTGCGCCGCCTGGGGCATCTCACCATCAACGCCGTGTGGCGGCTGGGCTTCGCCAGCCGCTTCCTCGTCGCCATTCTGCTCAACAGCGGCCAGGCGCTGACGCGGCTGCAGCTCACCATCCGCGAGGTTTACTTCGCCGGGGTGATGTCGCTGATCATCATCGTGGTCTCCGGCCTGTTCGTCGGCATGGTGCTGGGCCTGCAGGGCTACACCACGCTGGCCAAATTCGGCTCCGCCGACGCGCTGGGCGCGATGGTGGCGCTGGCGCTGCTGCGCGAGCTGGGCCCGGTGCTGGCCGCGCTGTTGTTCGCCAGCCGCGCCGGCAGCGCGATGACCGCCGAAATCGGCCTGATGAAAACCACCGAACAGCTGGACGCGATGAGCGTGATGGCCGTCGATCCGATCGCCCGCGTCATCGCGCCGCGCTTCTGGGCCGGCGTGATCTCCATGCCCATCCTGGCCGCGCTGTTCAACGTGGCGGGCATCTTCGGCGGCTATCTGGTGGGCGTGGTGATGATAGGCCTGGATGTCGGCACTTTCTGGTCGCAAATGCAGGGCAATGTGGACCTGCATTACGACGTGATCAACGGCCTGATCAAGAGCCTGGTGTTCGGCGTGGCCGTCACCCTGATCGCCGTGTTCGAAGGCTACGACGCCGCCCCCACCGCCGCCGGCGTATCGGCCGCCACCACCCGCACCGTGGTCACCTCGGCCCTCGTTATCCTGGCGCTGGACTTCGTGCTCACCGCCTTCATGTTTTAGGAAGAAATCCGAATGAAACGCTCTACCATTGATCTATGGGTCGGCATCTTTGTGGCGCTGGGCATCGCCGCCGTCGCCTTCTTGTCGCTGAAGGTGGCCAATCTCGCCCCGCAAAGCGCCGCGCAAAGCTACGTGCTGTACGCGGATTTCGACAACGTCGGCGGCCTCAAGGTCAAGGCGCCGATCAAGGAGGCCGGCGTGGTGGTGGGCCGGGTGGCCGATATCCGCCTCAACCCGAAAACCTATCGCGCCCGCGTCACCATGAGCATCGACAAGTCCTACCAATTCAGCGATGACGCCAGCGCCTCCATCCTGACTTCCGGCCTGCTCGGCGAGCAATATATCGGCATGCAGCAGGGCGGCTCGGAAACCACGCTGGCCGAAGGCGGCGCCGTCACCATCACCTCCTCGGCGATGGTGCTGGAAGAATTGATCGGCAAATTCATGACCGGATTCACCGGCAACAAAGACGCAAGCAAATAGCGTCGCAAGCGGGAGGAACTCCGCGGCCGCCCGGCGCTCGCGTCTGGCGGTTTCTTACAAGACTATGGAAATTGGATTAACGCAATGAAAAAACTGCTTACCCTGTTCTGCCTGCTGTTCGGCCTGTCCCAGCTCGCCATGGCCGCCAGCGATTCGCCCGTGGACACCATCAAGGACGCGTCCCGCCAGGTGCTGGACATCCTCAAGCAGGACAACGGCAAGAACACCCGCCAGATTCGCCAGCAGGCCGAAGCCGCCGCCGTGCCGCTGTTCGACTTCCCGCGCATGACCGCGCTGGCGGTGGGCCTGGGCTGGCGTCAGGCCACGCCCGAGCAGCGCGCCGTGCTGACCCAGCAATTCCAGACCCTGCTGGTGCGCACCTATTCCTCCACCATGACCCGCTTCAAGAGCGCCCAGGTCGACGTCAAGCCCAATCCGGTCATGGGCAACGGCGGCCGCGACGCCACCGTCAAGACCGTGGTCACCCTGCCGGGCAGCAACAGCAACAACACCGTCGCCGTCGACTACATCCTGAACAAGGGCGACAAGGGCTGGAAGATTTACAACGTCAGCGTCGAAGGCGCCAGCCTCGTCACCGTCTACCGCAACAGCTTCAACGAAGAAATCCGCAAGACCGGCGTGGACGGCCTGATCAAGCTGCTGCAGGACAAAAACGCGGCCCCGGTGGCATCGGCCCCGGCCGCAGGCGCCAAGGTCAAGGGTTAACGCATGCTGCGCGAAATCGCCCCCGGCCAGGCCGCCCTGAGCGGCCCGCTCGACATGGCCAGCTGCGCCGAGCTGGCCCGCCCGCTGGCGCAGCTGGCCGCCAAGGGCCCGCTGCGTCTGGACCTGGCGGCGGTGGACGCCGCCGACTCCGCCGCGCTGGCGCTGTTGCTGGAAGCGAAACGCGCCGCCGACCGCGCTGGCCATCGCCTCAGCCTCTGCGGCATGCCGGCCGGCCTGCGCAGCCTGCAAGCCTTGTACTCGATGACCGACCTGCTCCCCGCCGGAGACGAGAATGCCTAGCCTCAAACCGCTGCTGGCCGCCGGCCTGCTGCTTCTGGCCGGCTGCGCCAGCAACCCGGAAGCGCCGTACGACCCGTACGAGCCGTACAACCGCGCCATGTTCAAGGTCAACGACACCGCGGACGCCTACCTGATCCGCCCGGTGGCGCAGGGCTACCAGGCCGTGGTGCCCTCGCCGGTGCGCACCGGCGTCGGCAACTTCTTCGACAACCTGAAGGACGTGTACAGCACGGTGTTCAACGTGCTGCGCGCCGAGCCGGAAAAAGCCGCCAACGACTTCATGCGCGTGGCGATCAACACCGGCTTCGGCCTGTTCGGCCTGATCGACATCGCCACCCAGGCCGGCCTGAAAAACAACAAGACCTCGCTGGGCGACGTGATGGCGGCCTGGGGCTGGAAGGACAGCAGCTACTTCGTGGTGCCGTTCTTCGGCCCGTCCACCGTGCGCGACGCCGCCGGCCTGACCGCCTCGCTGGCCGGCCCCGGCCCGGAAAAGATGTTCTACAGCAACACCTGGGAAGCGGTGGGCTTTTACGGCCTGTACGGCGTCAGCACCCGCGCCAAATACCTGAGCGCCGACAGCCTGTTCGACACCGCCGCGGTGGATCGCTACAGCTATATGCGCGACGCCTACATGCAGCTGCGCAGCAAGCAGCTGGGCCTGCCCAACCCGGTGCAGCCGGTGGATACCTTCAACCTGGACGAGCTGATGAACACGCCCGCCCCGGAAGGCAAACAGGACAGCTCCGCGCCGGCCGCGGCAACGCCCGCCGACGCCTCCGCCGCCATGTAGGCTCGCCGCGCGGACCAGACGACATCGCCGCCCATCGGGGCGGCGATTTTTTTGGCACTCGGCTGGCTGCTCACGCGCGATCCGCGCCGCCGGCGTCGCCCATCCCCATGCCATGCTCGTGCGCCAACAGCCAGCGCTTGCGCTCCAGACCGCCGCCGTAGCCGGTCAGGCTGCCATCCTTGCCGACGACCCGGTGGCAGGGCACCACGATGGCCACCCGGTTCATGCCGTTGGCCGCAGCCACCGCTCGCGCGGCGTGCGGCCTGCCGATCGCTTCCGCCTGTTGCTGGTAACTGGCGGTCGAACCGCAGGGGATGGCCAGCAGCGCCTGCCACGCCTGCTGCTGGAAAGGCGTGCCCGGCAGGTGCAGCGCCAGCTCGAAACGCTGGCGGCTGCCGGCGAAGTATTCGTCCAGCTGGCGGCGCAAAGCCCGCAGATGTTCGTTTTCGCCGGCCAGGATCGGCGCTTGCAGACGGCGTTGCAGATCCTCGAACTCGCTCTCCAGCATGCGCCGGTCGACGAACTCGAGCAGACAGACGCCCTGCTCGCTGGCGCAGGCGAACATCGGCCCCAGCGGCGTGGTCAACCGCGCCAGCAAGATCGCCCGCACGCCTTCGCTGCCGCGCGGCGTCGCGCCCAGATATTTCTTGTAGATGTAACCGAAGCCGCTCAATGAGTCGTAGCCCGCGTCCATCGCGCAGTCCGACGCCTTGCGCCCGCTCTGCAACTCGCGCACCGCCTGGTTGACGCGCGCCATGCGCTGGAAGGCGTGAAACGTCATGCCGTAGTGGCGCAAAAACCAGCGCCGCACCCGTTCCGGCGCGATGCCGGCGGCGCGCAACCTGGCGTCGCCTATCTTTTCCTTCGGGTGCTCTCGCGCCAGTTCGATGGCCGCGGCCACTTCCGGCGGCGCCAGCTCCGCGTTCTCGGTCGGCCGGCACACCTTGCACGGGCGGAAGCCGGCGTCCAGCGCCGCCTTGAAGGTGGTGTAGAACTCGACGTTTTCGCGCTTGGGCTTGCGCGCGCGGCAGGTGGCGATGCAGAACACGCCGGTGGTGCGCACGCCGACGTAAAACACGCCGACGTGGTCGGCGGCGCGCGCCAGCAGCGCCTGGTAATAACGGTCTTCTACAGCGGGGTCGGCGACTCTCATGAATAGACGCTCTCGAAGCTTTGCTGCCGCAAAATGGCCTGCCAACTGGCCCCCAACTGTTGCAATGTCTTTTCAAACAGGAAATCGCCCATGCTGATGCGCTTGACCCCCAGTTCGGCCAAGACGGAAAAATCCGGCAAGCCCGGCATGCACATCACATTGAGCGGCAGGGAAGCGCCTACGGCCAAGGCGGCAATCGCCTCCGGGTCGACCACGCCCGGGGCAAACAGGCCATCCGCTCCGGCATGCCGATAACGTTCCGCCCTGCCCAGGCAGACGTCCAGGGCGCCCTCCATGCCCAACAGAAACGCATCGGTGCGGATATTGAAAAAGCAGGGCTGCGAGACATGGGCGCGGACCTCGGCGATCATCGCGGCAAACTCGTCGGGGTCCCGCAATCGGCGCTTGCCGTTCACCACCAGGCTGTCTTCCAGATTGATAGCCACAACGCCCAGCTCAAGCAACCGCGTCACGTGCTCGGCGACCTGGGCAGGATCGCGGCTGTAGCCCGCCTCGATATCTACCGACAAAGGCAGCCGGGTGCTGGCGCGAATGCATCGCGCCAGCTCGAGCAAGCTGGAGAATGGCATCCCCTCCCCATCCGGATGGCCCAGCAGCGACGACATGGCGGCGCTGGAAGTGCCCAGGGCGGAAAAGCCGAGCGCTTCGGCCAGTCGGGCGCTCGCGGCATCCCAGATATTGCACAGCAGCAAGGGCTGCGCTTGTCGATGCAGATCCCAAAAATCCACGGCGTGCCTCCTCTCGATGACAGCAGGCAGGGTATCTGCCAGGCTCTTGCCCCTCAACCGAAAACTGGACAAGCATTTTCCGGATGCGAAAAAACGCCGCGGCCCGAAGGCGCGCGGCGTTTTGCCATCGCCGGCGAAAAGGCTCAGCCGATGCGTTCGATCAACGCGCCGACCGCGCCCAGCTTCTTCTCGATGTACTCGTAGCCGCGGTCCAGATGGTAGATGCGATCGACGATGGTTTCGCCCTCGGCCACCAGGCCGGCGATCACCAGGCTGGCGGAGGCGCGCAGGTCGGTGGCCATCACCGTGGCGCCGGAGAGCTTGTCCACGCCCTTGACGATGGCGGTGTTGCCTTCCACCTCGATGTCGGCGCCCATGCGGTTCAGTTCCGGCACATGCATGAAGCGGTTCTCGAAAATGGTCTCGGTCACCACGCCCGCGCCTTCGGCGATGGCGTTCAGCGTCATCAGCTGCGCCTGCATATCGGTGGGGAAGGCCGGGTACGGCAGGGTGCGGAAATTGACCGCCTTGGGCCGCCGCTTCATGTCCAGCGAGATCCAGTCGTCGCCGCACTCGATCAGCGCGCCGGTTTCGGCCAGCTTGTCCAGCACCGCTTCCATGCTCTTGGGCGCGGCGTTGCGCAGCACCACGTGGCCGCGGGTCATCGCGCCGGCCACCAGGAAGGTGCCGGCCTCGATGCGGTCCGGCATCACCGCGTAGTCCGCGCCGTGCAGGCGCTCGACGCCTTCGATCACCAGCCGGTCGGTGCCGATGCCGCTGATCCTGGCGCCCATCGCCGCCAGGCAGTTGGCCAGGTCGGTCACTTCCGGCTCGCGCGCGGCGTTTTCCAGAATGGTGGTGCCCTCGGCCAGCGTGGCGGCCATCAGCAGGTTCTCGGTGCCGCCGACGGTGACCATGTCCATCACGATGCGCGCGCCGCGCAGACGGCGGGCGCGGGCCTTGACGTAGCCGTGCTCGATGGTCACTTCCGCGCCCATCGCCACCAGGCCCTTGATGTGCTGGTCCACCGGACGGCTGCCGATGGCGCAGCCGCCGGGCAGGGAGACGGTGGCTTCGCCGAAGCGCGCCAGCGTCGGGCCCAGCACCAGGATGGAGGCGCGCATGGTCTTGACCAGATCGTACGGCGCCACCAGGCTGTCCAGCTGGCCGGCGGTGATTTCCATCTCGTGCACGTTGTCGGTCATCACCCGCACGCCCATGCCTTGCAGCAGCTTCTGGGTGGTGGCGATGTCGCGCAGCATCGGCACGTTGGTGAAGCGCATGGTGTCGCCGGTGAGCAGGCTGGCGCAGAGAATGGGCAAGGCGGCGTTCTTGGCGCCGGAGACGCGGATCTCGCCCTTGAGCGGGCCATTGCCTACGATTTTGAGTTTATCCATCTTCAGTAAAACCTCATGAGTCGCGCGGACTCACGCAACAATTCGGAAACGCGCGCGGCGCGGCGGGACGGCAAGCGCGGCTCCGCCGGACGGGGAGGCGCATTTGCCTGCCTCGGCCGGCGCGCGGCGGCGCGGGATCGGGAAGCCCCGGCGGCAGAATCAGCCTTGCAGCTTGGCCCACTCCTCGGGAGTGGCGGCCTTGACGATGGACAGCGCGTGGATTTCATTGCTGGCCAGGCGGCTGGCGATGACTTCCTTCACCAGGCGGTGGCGGTCGATCAGGCGTTTGCCTTCAAACGCCGGGGACACCACGGTGGCGTAGAAGTGGTGGCCGTCGCCCTCCACTTCCAGGTGGGAGCAGGTCAGGCCCGCTTCGAGGTATTGCTTGACTTGTTGTGCGGTAATCATTGCTTGAATCCTGTGCGGTGCATGCTAGCTGCGCAGCTTGTAGCCCGATTTGATCAGCCACAAGGCCAGCGCGGACAGCAGAATGAAACTGGAGCCGACCACGCCGGCGGACAGCCAGGGGCTGACGTCGGCCTGGCCGAAGAAACCGTAGCGGAAGCCGTCGATCATGAAGAACACCGGGTTGGCGTGCGACACGGCGTACCAGAACGGCGGCAGGCTGTTGATGGAATAGAACACGCCGGACAGGAAGGTCAGCGGCATGATCAGGAAATTCTGGAAAGCGGCCAGCTGGTCGAACTTTTCCGCCCAGATGCCGGCGATCACCCCCAGCGCGCCCAGCACGCCGCAGCCCAGCAGCGCGAAGGTCAGCGCCCACAGCGGCTGGGCCGGCAGCGGCAGGCCGAACCAGCCGGTCACCAGCAGCACGCCGGCGCCGACGGCCAGGCCGCGCACGATGGCGGCCAGAAGATACGCGCCGAAGAACTCCAGCGCGGTCAGCGGCGGCAGCAGCAGGAACACGATGTTGCCGGTGATCTTGGACTGGATCAGGCTGCTGGAGCTGTTGGCGAAGGCGTTTTGCGCCATAGACATCATGGCGAGGCCCGGAATCAGGAAGGCGGTATAGGCGACGCCGGGATAGGCCTCGACGTGGCGCGACAGGACGTGGGCGAAGATCAGCTGATACATCAGCGCGGTCAGCACCGGCGCGGCCACGGTCTGGAACGCCACTTTCCAGAAACGCACCAGTTCCTTCCTGAACAACGTGAGAAAACCTATCATGCCGCGCCCCCGTTCATCATTTTCACGAACACGCTTTCCAGGTCGGCCTCCACCACGTTCAACTCGCGCACCTCCACGCCGGCCTCGCGCAGCGCGGCCAGCACGCCTTCCAGCTCGGACAGGTCGGCCAGCTCCAGCACCACGCGCTGCTCTTCCTCGCGCAGCACTCTGGCGGCCAGCGCCGCCGGCAAGGCGGCGGACAGTTTCAAGGCCACTTCGCGGCGCGCGCTGTGCGCCAGCAGCTTGTCCTTGCTCTCCAGCGCGATCAGCCGGCCCTTCTTCATCATGGCGATGCGCGAACACAAGGCTTCGGCCTCTTCCAGATAGTGGGTGGTGAGCACGATGGTGTGGCCGGCGCGGTTCAGTTCCTGCACGAAGGCCCACAGGCTCTGCCGCAGCTCGACGTCGACGCCGGCGGTGGGTTCGTCCAGCACGATGACGGGCGGGCGGTGCACCAGCGCCTGCGCCACCATCACCCGCCGCTTCATGCCGCCGGACAGCGCGCGCATATTGCTGTGCGCCTTATCGGACAGCCCAAGCTTGAACAACAGCTCGTCGATCCAGGCGTCGTTGCCGGACAGGCCGAAGTAGCCGGACTGGAAGCGCAGCGTCTCGCGCACGCTGAGGAAGGGGTCGAACACCAGCTCCTGCGGCACCACGCCCAGCGCCATCCGCGCCTGGCGGAAGTCGCGCTGCACGTCGTGGCCCATGATGCGGATGCTGCCGCTATCGGGCCGGCCCAAGCCGGCCATGGCCGAGATCAACGTGGTCTTGCCCGCGCCGTTGGGGCCGAGCAAGGCGAAGAACTCCCCGGGAGCGACCGTGAAACTTACCTGGTCCAGCGCTTGCAGCTGGCCGTAGCGCTTGCTGACCGCCTGGATTTCAATAGCCTGGGACATGGACACCATGACAGCCGCCCGCCGGGCAACATGCCGCAGCGCGCCAGCCGCTTGAGAAAAAAGCGCAATTATAACGTCGCCTTAGCCGGCGTTGGAAAGTTGTTCCACGATTTCCGGACGGAAAATGCCGCGATACAGGCACAGCAGCATCGGCCGGCAATCTCGCAAGGCGCCGAGGTCGTCGGCGAGGTAGTGGCTGAGCAGGCCGCGATGCAGCGCCTGCAAGGCCTGCGCCGCGGAATCCGGCTCCACGTCCGGCAGCGTCTGCCCGGCGGCGATCGCCAGGCTCAGCACCGCCGCCAGCGCGCCCCGCGCCGCGTGCATATGCGCCACACACTCGTCCTGAATCGGCGCCAACTCGCCGACATGCTCGCTTCGCATATACAGGATAAGTAAAATACGATGAACTTGCGGATTCTCATCCACCGTATTCAATACCCGGAGGCTATGATGCCATAGCGCCAATGCCGGATCGTCCCGGGCCTCCTCGGGCAGCTTGCCGCTGATCGCCTCGAACTGCGCGGCGATGCGCGCCAGCAAGGCCCGGTACAAGTCCAGCTTGTTTTGGAAATGCCAGTACACCGCTCCGCGGGTCAGTCCCGCCGCGCCGGCGATATCGGCCAGCGTGGTTTTGGATACGCCCTTTTCGCTGAACAGCTGCTCTGCGGTGTCCAGCAACAATTGCCGTGTCTGTTCGGCTTCTTCACGAGTCTTGCGTGCCATGTTGAACGTATCGGAAATATTCTGGTCTGGTGGAATCGGTTTCAACGCGCGCTGGCGATATAGGTTTATTTTACATACGTACATGCATGTATGTAAAATGGCGCGTTCACATTCGTGCCCGGCAACCTCCGTGTTGCGCTAGATTTTTAGTTCAAACATTACTGTTCAGTTCCTGAGGACATCCTAAATGAAAATTCAAGGCAAGCCCCTCGTGCAGCACGGCGGGCAATGGCTGCTGCTTGGCGGCCTCGCCGCCGGCCTGATGGCCTGCGGCCCCAAACCCGATCAACACGCCGGCGCGATGCCGCCGGTGCCGGTTTCCGTCATCCAGGTCCAGCCGGGCGATGTGCCGGTTTCCTACGAGTTCGTCGGCCAGGCGGCCGGCTCCCGCGAGGTGGAAGTGCGCGCCCGCGTAGGCGGCATCCTGCTCAAGCGCGCCTACACCGAGGGCAAACCGGTCAAGGCCGGCGACCTGCTGTTCCAGCTGGACCCGGAACCGTTCAAGGCCGCGCTGGACCAGGCTCGCGGCAGCTTGCAGGTGCAACAGGCCCAATTGGCCCGCACCAAGCAGGACTACGACCGCATCATGCCGCTGTTCAAGGAAAACGCCGTCAGCCAGAAGGACCGCGACGACGCCATCTCCGCTTACGAAGCCGCCAAGGCTTCGGTGGCCGCCGCCCAGGCCCAGGTGCAGCAGGCGCAGATCAACCTCGGCTACGCCCGCGTCACCGCGCCGATTTCCGGCATCACCAGCCAGGAAACCCGCTCCGAGGGCAGCCTGGTGACCACCACCGCCGACGGCAGCCTGCTGACCAAGGTGTCGCAGCTGGACCCGATCTACGTCAACTTCAGCATGTCCGACAACGACATGCTCAACCTGCGCAAGCTGCAGGACAGCGGCAAGCTGAAGCTGCCGGCGCACGGCCAGTTCAGCGTCGCGCTGCTGATGGCGGACGGCAGCCGCTACAACAAGACCGGCCATCTGAACTTCACCGACAGCCTGATCGACAGCAGCACCGGCACCGTGCGCTCGCGCGCCACCTTCGCCAACCCTGAAGCCAAGGTGCTGCCGGGCCAGTTCGTGCGCGTGCTGCTGCAAGGCGCCAAGCGCGCCAACGCCATCACCGTGCCCCAGCGCGCGGTGCTGACCACCCAGCAAGGCAAGATGGTGTGGGTCGTGGCCGACAACAAGGCCCAGCCGCGCCCCATCTCCACCTCGCAGGAGGTAGGCATGAACGTGCTGGTGGAAAGCGGACTGAAGGCCGGCGATCAGATCATCGTCGACAACATCATCAAGCTGCGCCCGGGGGCCGAAGTCAAGCCGCATCCGTTCAAGCCGGACGCCAGCGCGCCCGCCGCCGCAGCCAAGCCGTAACCGCAAGGGGAATCTGAATCCATGTTTTCAGCCTTCTTCATCAGGCGACCCATCTTCGCCAGCGTGATCTCCATCGTGATCATGCTGGCGGGTTTGGCCGCCATCAAGGCGCTGCCGATCGAGCAGTACCCTGAAATCGTGCCGCCGGTAGTGAGCGTGACCGCCAGCTACCCGGGGGCTTCCGCCGAAGTCATCGCCAACACCGTGGCCGCTCCGCTGGAGCAGGCCATCAACGGCGTGGACGACATGCTGTACGTGCAGTCCAGCAGCGCCAGTACCGGCACGCTGACCCTGAACGTGTCGTTCAAGATCGGCACCAACGCCGACCAGGCCACCATCAACGTCAACAACCGCGTGCAGTCCGTGCTGTCGCAGTTGCCGGAAGAGGTGCGCCGCCAGGGCGTGAACGTGCGCAAGAAATCCACTGCCATCCTGCAGGTGATTTCGCTGTTCTCGCCGGACAACAGCTACGACACCCTGTTCATCAGCAACTACGCGCTCTTGAACGTGGTGGACGAGCTCAAGCGCATCCCGGGCGTGGGCGACGTGGTCAACTTCGCCGGCCAGGATTACTCGATGCGCATCTGGCTGAAGCCCGACCGCCTGGCCCAGCTCAAGCTGACGCCTAGCGACGTGGCGGGCGCCATCCGCGAGCAGAACTCGCAGTTCGCCGCCGGCAAGCTGGGCGCCGAGCCCAATGCCCAGAAGCTGGACTTCACCTACACGGTCACCACCAAGGGTCGTCTGGCCGAACCGGAAGAGTTCGAGAACATCATCGTGCGCGCCAATCCCGACGGCTCGGCGGTGAAGCTCAAGGACGTGGCTCGCGTCGAACTGGGCGCGCTGTCCTACGACTTCCACGGCAAGCACAACGGCAAGCCCACCATCCCGATCGGCATCTTCCTCGCGCCGGGCGCCAACCAGCTGGCCACGGCCCAGGCGGTGGAAGCGGAAATGCAGAAGCTGTCGCTGAGCTTCCCGAAAGGCATGTCCTTCGGCATTCCGTACGACACCACCAAGTTCGTGGAAGTGTCGATCAAGGAGGTGTACCACACCCTCGGCGAAGCCATGGTGCTGGTCTTCCTGGTGGTGTTCCTGTTCCTGCAGAACTGGCGCGCCACGCTGATTCCCTGCCTCGCGGTGCCCGTTTCCATCATCGGCACCTTCGCCGGGATGTACGCCTTCGGCTTCACCATCAACACGCTGACGCTGTTCGGCCTGGTGCTGGCCATCGGCATCGTGGTGGACGACGCCATCGTGGTGCTGGAAAACGTCGAACGCCTGATGACGCAGGAGAAGCTGTCGCCGCGCCAGGCTAGCTTCAAGGCCATGGAAGAAGTGGCCGGCCCGGTGGTCGCCATCGTGCTGGTGCTGTGCTCGGTGTTCATTCCGGTCGCCTTCCTCGGCGGCATCGCCGGCCAGATGTACAAGCAGTTCGCCATCACCATCGCGGTATCGGTGGCGATTTCCGGCCTGGTGGCCCTGACGCTGACCCCGGCGCTGTGCGCGCTGATCCTGAAGGAAGGCCATCAGCATCCGGCCCGCTTCTTCCAGATCTTCAACGACTGGTTCGACAAGCTGACCCACGGCTACGCCAACGGCGTGTCCTTCCTGATCAAGCGCGCCGCGCTGGCGCTGATCATCTTCGCCGGCCTGATCGTGGTGTCGGTGGGCCTGTTCCGCAGCATCCCGTCCAGTCTGGCCCCGGATGAAGACCAGGGTTACGTGCTGGCCGCGGCCTTCCTGCCGGACGGCTCCTCGCTGCAGCGCACCGCCGCCACCATGGACAAGCTGGACGCCATGATGGCTGGCAACCAGGCGGTGAAGGACCGGATGAGCTTCGCCGGCTTCGACATCCTGTCGGGCGCCAACAAGAGCAACGCCGGCGTATCGTTCATCACCCTCAAGCCCTGGGACGAGCGCAAATCGCCTGAGCTGTCGTCGATGGCGGTGGTGAAGGACGTGTTCGGCAAGGGCATGATGGGCATCACCGACGGCATCGTGCTGGCGTTCAACCCGCCGCCGATCTCGGGCATGTCCAACACCGGCGGTTTCGAGGCCTACGTGCAGAACCGCGCCGGCGCCGACTCGGTGGCGCTGGGCGAAGTCACCAAGAAACTGGTGGCCGCGGCGGCCAAGCGCCCGGAACTGAAGGGCGTGCAAACCACCTTCTCCGCCAACGTGCCGCAGATCTTCGTGCAGCTTGACCGCGCCAAGGCCAAGGCCCTGGGCGTGCCGATCAACAGCGTCTTCGACACCATGCAGAGCACCTTCGGCGCGCTGTACGTCAATGACTTTAACAAGTTCGGCCGAACCTTCCGGGTGCAGCTGCAGTCGGAATCTGCGTTCCGCACCAAAGTGGACGACTTGCGCAACGTCTACGTGCGTTCCCAAGACGGCAACATGATCCCGCTGACCGCGCTGGTCAACATCCAGCAAACCACCGGTCCGGAAACGCTGGAACGCTTCAACGTGTTCCCGGCGGCCAAGGTGGTGGGCGGCCCCGCTCCGGGCTACAGCTCCGGCGAAGCGCTCAACGCCATCGAACAGGTGGCCAAGGAAACGCTGCCGGAAGGCTACACCCTGGCGTGGACCGGCTCCGCCTTCCAGGAGAAATCCACCAGCGGTTCGTCGGCGATGGTGTTCGGCTTCGGCATGATCATGGTCTTCCTGATCCTGGCGGCGCAATACGAACGCTGGAGCCTGCCGATTTCGGTGCTGATGGCGGTGCCGTTCGCGGTGTTCGGCGCGCTGATGGCCAACTGGCTGCGCGGCCTGGCCAACGACGTCTACTTCCAGGTGGCGCTGGTGACGCTGATCGGCCTCGCGGCCAAGAACGCGATCCTGATCGTGGAGTTCGCGGTGCTGAAAATGGAGGAAGGATTGTCGCTGATGGACTCGGCCATCCAGGCCGCCAAGCTGCGCTTCCGCCCCATCGTGATGACTTCGCTGGCCTTCGTGCTGGGTTGCGTGCCGCTGGCCATTTCCAGCGGCGCCGGCTCCGCCAGCCGCCACTCCATCGGCACCGGCGTGATCGGCGGCATGCTGGCGGCGACCTTCATCGCCACCTTCTTCATCCCGCTGTTCTTCATGCTGATCATGAAGCTGTCGAAAACCAAACCGCAGCCGCCCAAGACGGAAGCGGAAGGAGAGACACATGCTTAAGCGCGCATTGCTTCCCAGCGTGCTGGCCGTAGCGCTGACCGCCTGCGCGGTCGGCCCCGACTACAGCCGCCCCAAGGTGGAGCTGCCCGGCGCCAGCGCCGCGGCGGCGACGCCCGATATCAGTCAGGACTGGTGGAAACAGTTCGGCGACCCGGTGCTCGATCAACTGATCGCCGAAGCGTTGCAAAACAACCAGAACCTGGCCGCCACCGCCGCCCGCGTCGAGCAGGCGGCGGCCCAGGCCGGCATCGCCCGCGCGGCGCTGCTGCCTTCGCTGGGGGCCGGCGCCGGCTTCCAGCGCGGCCGCGCCTCGACCGAAACCGCCACGCCCGGCGCGCCGCTGGTTTCCGACGTGCGCAACGCCAACCTGACCGCCGCCTGGGAGCTGGACCTGTGGGGCAAGCTGCGCCGCGGCAACGAGGCGGCCCGCGCCGAGTTCGAAGCCAGCCGCTTCGCCCGCGACGCGACCGAACTGGCGCTGACGGCGCAGGTGGCGCAAACCTACTTCCAGCTGCGGGCGCTGGACGCCCAGCTCGACATCGCCAAGCGCACGCTGCAAAGCCGCGAGGAATCGCTGCGCCTGCAAACCAAGCGCTTCACCGGCGGCATGATTTCCGAGCTGGATCAGCGTCAGGCGGAGGCGGAAGCCGCCTCCGCCCGCGCGGCCGTCCCGCAGATCGCCCGTTCGCTGGAGCAGACCGAAAGCGCGCTCGGCGTGCTGCTCGGCCACTCGCCCAGGCAGCTGGTGGAAAACAAGCTGCTGCGCGGCAAGGACATCAACAGCCTGGCCACGCCGCCCGACGTGCCGGCCGATCTGCCGTCCAGCCTGCTGGAGCGTCGTCCCGACATCGCCGCCAGCGAGCAGCAGCTGATCGCCGCCAACGCCCGCATCGGCGTGGCCAAGGCCGCCTACTTCCCCAGCATCAACCTGACCGGCTCGCTCGGCTCGCAAAGCCTGTCGCTGGACAGCCTGTTCACCGGCCCGACCCGCACCTGGGGCTTCGCCGCCAATCTGGCCGCGCCGATCTTCAACTTCGGCGCCACCGGCTACGGCGTGGACGCCGCCAGCGCCGGCCAGAAGCAGGCGCTGGCGCAATACCAGCAGACCATCCAGAATGCGTTCAAGGACGCGCTGGACGCGCTGTCGGCCAACGCCGCCGCCCGCGACATCCTGCAAGCGCAAACCACTCAGCTCGCCGCGCTCAACCGCACCCTGCGCCTGGCCGGCTTGCGTTACGACAACGGCTACTCCAGCTATCTGGACGTGCTGGACGCGCAACGCAACAGCTTCCAGTCGGAACTGAATCTGGTCAACGCCAAGCTGGATCGTCTCAACACCACCGTCAGCGTCTACAAGGCGCTGGGCGGCGGCTGGCACGCGCCGGCCAAGCCGTAAGGTTGCACAGGCAAACAAAAGGCCGTCCTCTTCGGGACGGCCTTTTTTCATGCCTTGCGGCATTCACGGCGCGGGGCGAATCTCCACCGCGGCGGACTCGGTAATCACCGCCACCACCTGGTTGCCAACTTCCACATCGGCCAGCAGCCTGGGATCGCGCGCCGCCACATCCAGCACCCGCCCATGCGGCCCTTCCAGCGTCGCCACGCCCTTGGCGCGATCCAGCGCCACCACATTGCTGACCACCGTGCGGATGCGGGTTTCCAAAACCCCCGGCTTGCCGCCGGCGCCCGGCGCGGCCTGGATGGTTTTCTCCACATCCTTGCGCACGCTGTCGCCGCCCTTCTTCAAGGCCAGCGCCAGCGCGCTGCGATATACGATCGCCACCCGATCGCCCACCTTCAACTGATCGAAATTGCGCACCTCCGGTCCCGCCGGAATGTCCAGCGACCACCCCTGATCGCCCTTCAGCGTCACCACCCGCGCCTGGCTGTCGATCGCCTCCACCACCCCGCGCGCTTCGCGCTGCTGCACCGCCACGTCGGCGGCGACCACCTGCGCCGGTTCTTCGGCATGCGCAAAACCGACAACGCTGGACACTCCGCCCGCCAGCACCGCGCACAAACAAGCCTTTGACCAGATCATGGCCTCTCCCTGATTGGAAATGAATACTGCTGAGCTGCCATCATACCCGCAGGCCCGGCATCGCGGCAGGCCTGCTTGCAAAACCACTTCAACCTCTGCTTCTGATCGAGCAAGAGTCGCTGAATTTTAATTTATTGTTACTTCTAAAAAAACATATGTTGTAAAATTGAGACGACTTCATAGTCAGACACAAGCTGCCAGGCCCG
This sequence comes from Xenophilus sp. AP218F, assembly GCA_002213445.1. Taxonomy (GTDB): domain Bacteria; phylum Pseudomonadota; class Gammaproteobacteria; order Burkholderiales; family Chromobacteriaceae; genus Chromobacterium. The sequence continues at coordinate 50,204 of NJIE01000034.1, forward strand.
ATGCGCAGCCTGTCATAGTCCCCATGCCATAATCAGTCGTGCCATTGCACCTGGCTGGAACAGTCTCCAGCCAGATTTTCTACAGGAGAAAGTCATGAGCTTGATTGGAGATTTGGCAGGCGCCGCCGCCGCCGTGATAGCGACAAAGGAACTGGATCCGGATGCCTCCTTGCTGACCGAAGGCATTGCCGCCATTGCCGGTTACAAGGGCGTGGAAGCGCTGACCGAACACATGGAGAAGAAGAGCGAAGAACCGGCGCAAGCCGAAGACGACAGCCAAGCCGATTCGCAAGCCTAAACGAACAAAGCCCGGCGGCATGCGGTCGTTTGTGTCGCCGAAACGCACAAAGCCCAGCTCGTTTGAGCTGGGCTTCGTTAAAGGGCGTCTGGCGGTGTCCTACTTTCACATGGCGAATGCCACACTATCATCGGCGCTAAGGCGTTTCACGGTCCTGTT
>NJIE01000035.1 GCA_002213445.1 Xenophilus sp. AP218F
AGGACCGTGAAACGCCTTAGCGCCGATGATAGTGTGGCATTCGCCATGTGAAAGTAGGACACCGCCAGACGCCCCATTGCCGGGCGAATCAAAGATTCGCACGCGAGCCGAAACCCCAGCCCTACGCGCTGGGGTTTCAGTTTCAAAAAAGACTATCCAGAATTACGCGACAGCGTTCACGTTTTTTCTGGCGACCATAGCGAGATGGTCCCACGCCTTCCCATCCCGAACAGGACCGTGAAACATCTTAGCGCCGATGATAGTGTGGCATTCGCCATGTGAAAGTAGGACATCGCCAGATTCCCATAACAAAAGCCCGAACCATTTGGTTCGGGCTTTTTGCATTGGCCCCGCCGATGTTTTAGAAGCTGACCACCTTGTCCGCTTCCAGCGTCCAGTCGGCCAGCTCCGGCATGGTGCCGATGCCGACGCCCTCCAGCAGATGCTGTTCGTTGATGCCGCGGGCGTCGGCGCAGGTGCGGCATACCTTGGCGATGCCGCCGTTGACCAGCACCTCTCGCAACATTTCTCCCAATGACGATACCGCGCCGGTTTGTTGCTGCTTCATGGCGGTGACGGTGGCGTCGGAGAGCAGGAACAGTTTGACCTTGCACTGCTCCGGGCGGCTGCTGAGGGTAAGCGCCAGGCGTAGCGCCGACAGCGTGCGTTCGCTGCCGTAAGGGCTGGAATTGACGGTGATCAGGATGTTTTGCATGCGTAGGGTCCTGTGTGGCTCAAGCCGGGATCAAAGTTGTTAGCATGCAACAGGCGGGTGGCGATGTCCATGAGCGAAGTCTTGGATGGCCAAGGCCTTGGCGCGATGCGAGCGCTCGCAAGCTAAAGAATATTTTATATTGTCCAACAGTTGAAAATACTACTTGTATACAATATGAATTTTACCCGGATGCGATACCGGGCGCTGCAAACAATAACGGAGAAACCCCCATGCAATTTGAAGCCTTTGCGCACCAGCAGTCCGCTTTGCGGGATGCCATCACTTCCGCTTATCGCCGCGACGAGCGGGAGTGCGTGCAGGCCTTGCTGTCGCAAGCCGCGATGAGCGCCGACCAGGTGAAGTCGGTGCAGGATCTGGCGCGTCGACTGGTGACGGAGGTGCGTCGCGAGCGCACGCGCGCCAGCGGTGTGGACGCGCTGATGCACGAATTCTCGCTGGACAGCGGCGAGGGCATCGCGCTGATGTGTCTGGCCGAAGCGTTGCTGCGCATTCCCGACCGGGAAACCGCTGACAAGCTGATTCGCGACAAGATTTCGCGCGGCGACTGGAAGGCGCACCTGGGCAATAGCGCCTCGCTGTTCGTCAACGCGGCGGCATGGGGTTTGCTTGTGACCGGCAAGCTGGTTTCTTCGCACAGCGAGCAGGGCCTGTCCGCTTCCTTGACCCGCTTGATCGCCAAGGGCGGCGAACCCTTGATCCGCAAGGGCGTGGACATGGCGATGCGCATGCTGGGCAAGCAGTTCGTCACCGGCGAAACCATAGAGCAGGCGCTGGAGAACGGCCGCGAGCGCGAAGCGCGCGGCTATCGTTTCAGCTACGACATGCTGGGCGAGGCGGCGATGACCGAGGCCGATGCCCAGCGTTACCTCAACGATTACGTGACCGCCATTCACGCCATCGGCAAGGCATCCAACGGCCGCGGCATCTATGACGGCCCCGGAATCTCGGTCAAGCTGTCCGCCATCCACCCGCGCTACAGCCGCATGAAGCATCGGCGCATGATGGACGAGCTGCTGCCGCGACTGAAGGGCCTGTTCCTGTTGGCCAAGCAATACGATATCGGCCTCAATATCGACGCCGAAGAGACCGACCGGCTGGAGATTTCGCTGGACCTGGTCGAGGCGCTGGCCAACGATCCGGAGCTGAAAGGCTTCGAAGGCATCGGCATCGTGGTGCAGGCCTATCAGAAGCGTTGCCCCTTCGTCATCGACTTCCTGATCGACCTGGCGCGCCGCACCGGCCACCGCTTCATGGTGCGGCTGGTGAAGGGCGCTTACTGGGACGCGGAGATCAAGCGCGCCCAGGTGGACGGCTTGCCGGGCTACCCGGTGTATACCCGCAAGGTGTATACCGACGTCTCCTATCTCGCATGCGCCAAGAAACTGCTGGCGGCGCAGGATGCGATCTACCCGCAATTCGCCACCCACAACGCCTACAGCCTGGCGGCGATCTACAGCCTGGCCTCGGGCAAGGATTACGAATTCCAGTGCCTGCACGGCATGGGCGAGACCCTGTACGACCAGGTGGTCGGCGCGGACAAGCTGGGCAAGGCGTGCCGCATCTACGCGCCGGTAGGCTCGCATGAAACCTTGCTGGCCTATCTGGTGCGCCGTCTGCTGGAGAACGGCGCCAATTCTTCCTTCGTCAACCGCATCGTCGACGAGAGCGTCTCCATCGACGAGCTGGTGGGCGACCAGGTGGCCGAAGCGGCTCGCCACGCCGGCGCGCCGCACAAGAAAATCCCCCTGCCGGTCGCGGTGTACGGCGCGCGCGCCAATTCCAAGGGGCTGGATCTGTCCAGCGAGCATGTGCTGGGCGCCTTGCAGGCGCAGCTGCAGCACAGCGAAAGCCAGAACTGGGCGGCTTTCCCGATGCTGGGCGACGGCGATGTGACCGACGGCGTGGCGCTGGACGTCATCAATCCGGCCGACCACAGCGACAAGGTAGGCCGAGTGATCGAGGCCACCTTGCCCGACGCGCTGCGCGCGCTGGAGCTGGCGGTTGCCGCCGCGCCGCGCTGGGCGGCCACGCCGGTGGCCGAGCGCGCCGCCTGCCTCAAGCGCATGGCGGACCTGATGGAAGAGCACATGGCGCCGCTGATGGCGCTGGCTGTGCGCGAGGCGGGCAAGACGCTGAGCAACGCCATCGCCGAGGTGCGCGAGGCGGTGGATTTCTGCCGCTATTACGCCGCCCAGATCGAGACCGAGTTCGACAACGCCAGCCACCCGCCGCTGGGGCCGGTAGTGTGCATCAGTCCGTGGAATTTCCCGCTGGCGATTTTCATCGGCGAAGTTTCCGCTTCGCTCGCCGCCGGCAACCCGGTGCTGGCCAAGCCGGCCGAGCAGACCAACCTGATCGCCGCCTACGCCGTGCGCCTCTTGCACCAGGCCGGCGTGCCGCGCGACGCCTTGCAGCTTCTGCCCGGCAAGGGCGAGGTGGTGGGCGCGGCGCTGACCGGCGACGCGCGCATCCAGGGCGTGATTTTCACCGGCTCCACCGAAGTGGCGCAAATCATCAACCGCACGCTGGCCGCGCGCAGCGACGACCCGGTGCTGGTGGCCGAAACCGGCGGCATGAACGCGATGATCGTCGACAGCTCGGCCTTGCCGGAGCAGGTGGTGGCCGATGTGCTCAGCTCGGCCTTCGACTCCGCCGGCCAGCGCTGCTCCGCCTTGCGTGTGCTCTACTTGCAAAGCGACATCGCCGACAAGGTGATCGCCATGATCAAGGGCGCGATGAACGAGCTGACGGTGGGCAATCCGGCCAAGCTGGATACCGACGTCGGTCCGGTGATCGACGCCGAGGCGCAGGACGTCTTGCTGGCGCACATCGCCCGCACGAAACAGAGCGCGCGAGCCTGCCATCAGACTCCGCTGTCGGCGGGCTGCGAGAACGGCACCTTCGTGCCGCCGACGCTGTTCGAGATCGACAACCTGTCGGCGCTCACGCGCGAAGTGTTCGGCCCGGTGTTGCACGTGCTGCGTTTCGACGCCGCCGACATCGGCAAGGTGGTGGCCGAAATCAACGCCACCGGCTATGGCCTGACTCACGGCATTCATAGCCGCATCGACGAAACCATCGACGGCATCGTCGCCGGCATCAAGGCGGGCAATGTCTACGTCAACCGCAACATCGTCGGCGCGGTGGTGGGCGTGCAGCCTTTTGGCGGCGAAGGCAAGTCCGGCACCGGCCCCAAGGCCGGCGGTCCGTACTATCTGTATCGCCTGACCCGCGCCGCCTGGCAGCCGAAGCTGGCCTGCGAGCCTTGCGCGGCGTCGCTGGACGGTCTGGACGCGCTGGCCCGGGCCGGCGCGCTGCAGGGCAGCGACTTGCAGCAATGGATCGCGGCGGCGCGCAAGGACACCATGCTGGGCAAGCGGGCGTCGCTGCCGGGGCCGACCGGCGAGAACAACAGCCTGCAGTTCGCCCCGCGCGGCAAGGTGGCGTGCCTGGCGGATTCCGCGCCGGCATTGTTGCGACAGGTGGTGGCGGCGCTAGCCACCGGCAACCGGGCGGTGTTGGCCGACGCCGCCGCGGGCCGCGATCTGGCGGCGCAGCTGCCGGGCTATGTCGAGCTGTCTTCCCAGCCGCTGGCGGGCGACATCGGCGCGGTGTTGTTCGCCGGCGAGCCGGCAGAGGCCGCGCGGCTGCACCGGGAGCTGGCGGCGCGGGACGGCGCGCTGGTGCCGTTGCTGACTGCCGGCGAGGATGGCTACAACCTGCATCGTTTGGTGGTGGAGCGCGCGCTCAGCGTCAACACCACAGCGGCGGGCGGCAACGCCAGCCTGATGAGCATGGGCGAGTAAACGACGGGGCGGCCACGGGCTGCCCCGTTTTTTTGGGGGGCGGCTGACTGCGTTTTCGCGACGCGCGCCGGGCAGCTTCGAGACGTTGATGACGAACGGCTTGCCAGCGCTCCGATGCATTGAAATAATGCCGCCTGAGCTTTTATTCCAGAGGCGCCGGCTGGCTCGTCCGGCTTCCGGAAAGTGTTTTTGCAGCGCGATGCCGCCGTCAGGCGGAAAAACCAGAGAACTAGAGGAACCCATGATGCAAAAAACCAAGCTGACCCCCGTGACGCTGGCGGTAGCCGCCGCGCTGGCCCTGGCCGCCTGCGGCAAGAAGGACGACGCCGCTCCGGCAGGCAATGCCTCCGCGCCCGCCGCCGCTGCCGCGGGCAGCGTGATCAAGATCGGCTTCGCCGCGCCCCTGACCGGCCCGCAAGCCCACTACGGCGAGGAGTACAAGAACGGCGTCACCCTGGCGATTGAAGACGCCAATGCCGAGAAGCCGACCATCGCCGGCAAGCCGGTAAGCTTCGAGCTGGATCCGCAGGACGATCAGGCCGATCCCAAGACCGCCACCCAGCTGGCGCAGAAGTTCGTTGACGGCAAGGTAGCGGGCATCATCGGCCACTTCAACTCCGGCACCGCGATTCCGGCTTCCAAGATTTATTCCGACGCCGGCATCCCGATGATCGCCATGGCCACCTCGCCGGCATTTACCGCCCAGGGCTTCAAGAACACCTTCCGCTCGATGACTTCCGACACCCAGCAAGGCGGGGTGATGGGGCGTTTCGTGGTGGAAAACCTGAAGGCCAAGAAGATCGTCATCGTCGATGACCGCACCGCTTACGGCCAGGGCCTGGCCGATGAGTTCGAAAAATCGGCCAAGGCGGCCGGCGGCGAAATCGTCAAGCGCGAGTTCACCAACGACAAGGCCACCGACTTCACCGCCATCCTGACCTCGATCAAGGGCGCGAATCCGGACGTGGTGTTCTACGGCGGCGCCGACGCGCAATCCGCGCCCATGGTCAAGCAGATGAAGCGCCTGGGCATCAAGGCGCCGCTGGTTTCCGGTGAAATGACCAAGACGCCGACTTTCCTGCAATTGGCCGGCAAGGAGGCGGATGGCAGCATCGCCTCGCTGGCGGGCCTGCCGCTGGAGCAGATGCCGGGCGGCAAGGATTATGAAACCCGTTACAAGGCGCGCTTCAAGGCCGATGTCGCCACCTACTCGCCGTACGGCTACGACGCCGCCCGAGCGCTGATCCAGGCGATCAAGGAGGCGGATTCCGCCGATCCCAAGGTCTACCTGCCCAAGCTGGCCAAGATCACCCATCAGGGCGTGACCTCCAGCAACTGGACTTACGACGACAAGGGCGATCTGAAAGACGGCGGCATCACCGTCTACAAGGTGGAAAACGGCCAGTGGAAGGTGCTGGAAACCGTGGGCGGCGGCGCGGCGGGCAAGGACGCCTCCGCCGCCAAGTAAGCGTTCGGCCAGGAGGAAAAAAACGGCGCGAGAATTCGCGCCGTTTTTCATTGGGCCGTGGCGGTAGGCGCTTTCGCGTTCCGGCGCGTCCTGATCTGTCGGGCTGAGGGCCTGTTTCATGCCGCGGGGCGAACAGCGCCGGCGGCAATTGGCTTGAAGGCGCCCGCGCGTTACCATGCGCGGCAATCAAGCCAAACGGAGCGGGAAGTGAATCGATCGGAAGAGGCGGCGGCGTCGCCCTGCATAGGCCAGTGCCGACTGGACGCCAGCGGGCAGACTTGCCTGGGTTGCCGGCGCACGCTGGATGAAATCGCCGGCTGGTCGGGTTTCAGCGCGGAGGAAAAGCGGGCGGTGTGGGACCGGCTGTTGAACCTGCCCTTGCCGGTGCAGGACAAGACCTGTCCGTCTTGCGGCGCGGCATTCGTCTGCGGCGAGGGCGGCGCGGGCGGCGCTTGCTGGTGCGCTGACTTGCCGCCGCTGCTGCCTGTGGTGGGCGCGACGGGGGATTGTTTGTGTCCGGCCTGTCTGCAAGCGGCCGCGCGGGACGGCAGCCATGAAAAAACGGCCGGGAGACCGGCCGAATAGAGGAAGCGAAGGAGGCCGCCGGCCCGCCGCGATGGCGGGCCGGCGTCATTTCAGCGCAGGTAGGGCAGGTAGGGCTGCTCGTCGCGGATGGCGTAGGTTTTGCCGTTGAGCGAGACGCTGTAGTTGCGGGGGCCGGAAATCGGCAGATAGTAGACGATATCCAGGCTGACGCTTTGGCCCGGCGCCAGGTTCTGCCAGCTTGGCAGCTTGACCGAAACCCGATGGTAGTCGCCCTTCAGGCCGCCGACATTGCTGCCGCTGTGGCCGACGCTGATCACCTTGAGCCCGAAGCCGGACTGGTCGGCGATATTGGCCGGCGCGGAGGTCGGCACGTCGAACTGGAACTCGGTGCCGCCGGGCAGCGTCGAGCCTGAGCGGTTGACGATGGTGAGTTTGGGGTTGATCGGGTAGTTCTTGTCGCCCAGGGCGAAACCGGACAGGCTGAAGCCGACGTCGATGGCGGCGCTGGCTTGCGGCGCGGCGACCACGCGGCGAGCGGCGGTCTTGGCCGGCTGGCTGAAAGCGCTGTACAGCTGGCTGGTCAGCGTGGCGCCCATGAAGTACTCGCCCTTGCCGCCGTTGCGCTGCGGGTTCCAGTCGTAGTCGCCGGCCAGCTCCCAGAACATCACGCCGCCGACGTTGTTGGCTTCGATCCAGGCCGCTTTCCGGGCGATGGACTCCTCATCCTCGGTGGACAGGAATACCTTCTTGCTGGCGTTCCACAGCCAGGGGGCCGCCAGCGCCGTGCTGTAGTTGCGCTGATAGCTGCCGGTCAGCTGGTTGGCGGGCAGGGACGGGTCCAGGCCGTAGGCCGCCAGATAGCTGCCGGCGATGCCTTTCTCCAGGTTCTTGGCGTGCCACATCGGACTGGAGCCTCCCGGAATTTCCTGGCCCTTGTCGTCGAGGTCGTGCCAGACGTTGTCTATGCCCACCGCGCCGTCGCCGCACTCGGTCAGGCCGGTCGGGCAGTTGCTGCCGACCGAGCTGCCCCACAGGCCGTTGCTGCCGCCGCTGACGTTCTTCCAGCCGCGGGTGTAGTAAGGCACGCCGATATTGATGCGCGATGCCGGCAGGCCGCCGCGGTAGTAATGGTAGGACCAGTCGGTGTTCAGGTAGCCGATATTGCCGTACTGCGGGGTGTTGTAGACGTTCCAGAAGGCGAGCTCGGCGTCCTTGCCGTCGTCGAACAGCGCGGCGTTGGGGCCGACGAAGCGGTTCCAGGCGCCGTGCAGGTCGTAGGACATCACGTTGGCGAAGTCCAGATACTTGAGCGCGCCGAAGGTTTCCATGCCGCGCAGCAGGTAACCGGACGCCGGCACCGCGGCGGTGATCTGGTAGTAGCGGCCATCCTGGGCGGCGGCGCGGTCCAGCCGGTCGCGCAGCGTTTGCAGCAAGGCGGCGTAGCCCTTGGCCAGCGAGCCCAGCCGCGGGTTGGAGACGCTCCAGTCCAGCGGGTTGCCGGCGTTGCTCATCGAGGTGGGGTATTCGAAGTCGATGTCCACGCCGTCAAAGCCGTATTTGCGCAGGAAGGCGACGGCGGAGTCCGAGAAGGCGTTGATGCCGGCCTGGTTGATGCTGCCGTCGGCATTGACGGTCATGGTGTAGAAGCCGCCGCTGTTGACGCGCTTGCCGTTGGCGTCGAAGTAGCCGCCGGTTTCCGCCCAGCCGCCCACCGAGATCAGCGTTTTCACGCCCGGAAACTTGCGTTTGTACTGGGTAAGCAGGTTGAAGTGGCCCTTGTACGGCAGGGCAGGGTCCATCTGGGCGCCGGCGACGCCGGGCCAGGTCATGTCGGTGGCCGGGTTGCCGGGGTTGTTTTCCCCAACCGACAGCTTGTTGCTGCCGTCGACGTGGGCGAAGGCGTAGTTGATGTGGGTGAGCTTGCCCCAGGGGATGTCGCTGGCGAGGTAGGCCGGGCTGCCGTCCTTGCCGGTGCGCCAACTGGTGAAATAGCCGATGATGCGGCGGCGGCTGTTGTTGGCCAGCTGCTCGGCCCCGCCCTGGCGATAGGCGGCGCAATATGGTACGTCCACGCCCGGCGTGGCGGCCAGGCCTTCCGGCTGGCACAGCGCGTTGCCGCTGGGTGGCGGCACCTGCACCAGCGGCGGATCCGGCGCCGGGTTGCCGCCGCCTCCGCCGCAGGCGCCGATCAATAGCCAGGGGCTGGCGTCGCCGGAGGCCGGCGCGTTGCCCTGCGTCCACCATTTCGCCTGCCAGGTTTGCTGCTGATAGCTGACGCGCTGGCCGCCGTTGTAGACGGCTGTGGCGCTCCAGGCCGGGTCGGCGCAGCTGTCCGCTGCGGTCTTGATCAAAGCGTCGCTTCTGGCCGCGCTGGACGGCGGGGTGGGAGAGGAAGCGTTGCCGGCCGCCAGCAGCGCGGCGCCGGTTACGGCGCCGGCCGCCAGGCCGCTTTTGATGAGTAGCAGGGTCTTGCTCACGGGTTTCTCCTTGTGTGGCGGGTGGGACTCTGACTTGTATCTAATTGGTATTGTCAGCGGACTGTAGCCTTTCCACGCGGCGAGAAACCTGTCTTTAAGGATGGTTTTGCGGTTTTGTTTCCTGTTCTATCGGTCAGTCGCAAGCCCGGCGACGGGCCAGGAGAGGCGCGGCGCGAGACAACTGGTATGGGAGTGGATGGTTAGCCCGCCGCCGGGCGGGCGAATCATCAGTGGTGCTCGGTGATGTGATGCGACGGCGCGGGCAGCAGGCCCTGGCTTAGCAGGTGGAACAGCAGCCAGCCGATGGCGCAGACGCCGACGATGACGGCCAGCACGATCAGGGCCTTGAGCAGCAGGTTTTCGGTTTGCGCGTCCAGATCGTCCGCCGGCGCGGAGGGGCCGGCCTGCGCCCGCGCCGAGGGCTGCGGGTGGGCGGGCGGCTCTGGGAGGCCTGCCGGCGAGTCGGCCTGCGGCGTCGACGCGAGATTGGTCGGCGTGGTTTGCAAGGCGGCCTCGCCCAGACGGGTCAGCCGTCCGGTCAGCGATTCGAACAGCGCCAGCGGCGGCGGCTCGGGCAGAGCGGCGCGCTGCTGGCGGATGACGCGGCTTTCGCCCAGCACGAAGATGGCGCACAGCAAAGGGGCGACGACTTGCAGCGCCGGGGTCTGGCTGGCGACCCAGTCGTTCCATAGCGGATCGCTTACCGCCAGCGTGCCGGCCAGCCAGCCGAGAATGGCCGCGCCGGCGGGAATCAGCAGCGGGTAGTCGTCCATCAGCCGGCCAAGCAGCAGGCTGCCGTACATCAGCAGCGGCACCGACAGCAACAGCCCCAGCAGCAGGAACAGCACGCTGCCCTGGGCGGCGGCGGCCAGCGCCAGCACATTGTCCAGGCTCAGCGCCAGGTCGGCGCTGACGATCAGCGAGACTGCGCTCCACAGTTGCCGGCTGCCGCCGGCCTTCTGCGCCAGTCGCGCGGCCTCGTCCTGGCCATCTTCGCCCAGCAGCAGCTTGATGGCGATGACGATCAGCAGCAGCGCGCCGATCAGCTTGAGGCAAGGCACCAGCAACAGCACGCCGGTCAGGGCGGTGAGCAGGAGGCGCAAGGCGATGGCGAAGCCGGTGCCCAGCAGCACCGCTCGGGCGCGCAGCGGGGCCGGCAGGGCGCGGCAGGCCAGGGCGATGACCAGCGCGTTGTCGCCGCTGAGGATCAGGTCCAGAAACGAGACCTGGAAGGTCAGGCCGAGGGCGTGAGCCAGGCTATCGGCTTCCATCGTTTCTCCTTGTCATCCGATGAGGCCGGCGATGCCGGCGTAGAGGCTGAAGCCGGCCAGCAGCGTGAAGAGCGCGGCCAGCATCCATCGGTAGCCGCCGCGGATGCGCAGGCTCCCCGGCAGATCGAGCGACAGCCGGTACAGAGCCAGCAGGATGGCCGGCAGCAGCAGGGCGTTCGCCGCCGAAGCGACGATGGATAGCTGCACCAGGCTGACGCCGGAGGCGACCAGCGCGCCGCAACCGGTCAGGATCAGGCCGAAGCTGGCGTAGAACCACGGCGCTTCCAGCGGTTTGCGCTCCAGCGATTGGCGTTTGCCGCTGATTTCGCCCAGCGCCCAGGCGCAGCACAGGCAAACCACGATGGTGGCCACCAGCGCGCCGCCGGACAGCGCCAGCGCGAACAGCAGCTTGCCGCCGGTGGGGCCGAGCAGATGGCCGAAGCCGCTGGCCAGCTGCGGGATGGCGTCCAGCGATTCGCCGCCATGGCCATCGCCGAAGGCGACCGCCGCGACGATCAGGATCCCGGCGGTGATCACCTGGCAGAGGATGGCGCCGAACAGCGTATCGAGGCGGGCGGCTTTGAGATCGGCCATCGTCAGGCCCTTGTCCAGCATCGCCGACTGTTGATAGCACACCGTCCACGGCATCACGCAGGTGCCGATATTGGCGGCGGCCAGCAGCAGGAAGTCGTGGTCGCCAAGCGGCAACTGGGTGAGTTGGGCCGCCATCTGGCCTAGGTCGGGGCGCGCCATCCAGGCCTCCGCCAGGAAGGCGAGCTCGAAGACGCCCAGGCCGATGGCGATGCGTTCCACCGAGCGATAGCTGCCGGTGCAGACCATGGCCAGGATCAGCGCGCACAGCAGGCTGATGGTTTGCCACACCGGCACGCCGAACATCTGGCCGACACCGGCAAGACCGCTGAGCTGGGTGATCAGCGCGCCGACGCAGCTGATCAGCAGCAGGGCGGTGGACAGCGCCCCCGCCGCGCGGCCGAAGCGTCGCCGCACCAGCTCGCCGTAGCTTTGGCCGGCGCCCAGCGCCAGCCGTATCGTCAGCTCCTGCACCAGATACAGCACCGGAATCAGGATCAACAACAGGGGCAGCATCCGGTAGCCCCAGTGCGCGCCGCTCTGCGCCGCGGCGATCACGCTGCCGGTTTCGGTGTCGGCCAGCATCACCACCAGGCCGGGGCCGATGGCGGCCAGCAGATGGCGCAGCCGCCGGCCGGCGTCGGGCGTCAGGCTCATTTCGCGTCCGCTCATGGCTTGGCCCCGGCGGGGCCGTTCTTGAAGTCGCGCAGCAGCGCCGAGTCCGGCGACAGCACCAGGGTCGGCGCGGAATCGGACAGCGACTGGCGATAGGTTTGCAGCGAGCGGTAGAACTTGTAGAACTTGGGGTCCTTGCCGAAAGCCTGCGCCAGGATCTGGTTGGCCCTGGCGTCGGCTTCGCCGCGGGCGATGGCGCTCTGGCGCTGGGCTTCGGACAGGATCACGGTGCGATCGCGGTCGGCTTTGGCCTGGATCTGCTGCGCCCATTCCACGCCCTGGGCGCGCAGCTCCTTGGCCTCCTGCTGGCGAGCGGATTTCATCCGGTCGTAGATCGCCTGGCTGGTTTCCAGCGGCAGATCGGCGCGGTGCAGCTGCACTTCGGTGACTTCCAGCCCCAGCGGCCGGGCGCGGGCGGCCACTTCCTGCCGGATGCGCTGGACGATGGACGCGCGGCGCGCGGACAGTAGGTCGGTGAGCGGCGCCTTGCCCAGTTCGCGGCGCAGCGAGGTGCTGACCAGCTGGGTCAGTTGCGCGCGCGCCTGCTCCTCGCTGCGCAGCGATTGGTAGAAGCGCAAGGTGTCGGCGATGCGGTAGCGGGTATAGGTTTCCACTTCCAGCCGTTTCTCGTCGCCTAGGATGATCTGCTCCGGCGGCGGCGCCAGCATCTGCAGGCGGGTGTCGTAGTACTGGACGCTGTCCAGCAGCGGCAGCTTGAACTTGAGGCCGGGCTGATCGTCCACGTCTACCGGCGCGCCCAGGCGGATCACCAGCGCTTTCTGGCCCTCGTTCAGGGTGTACTGGGCCGACAAAGCCAGCCACAGGGCGGCCAGCGCCAGCAGGATGACGATGCCGCGAGTCTGTTTTTTCATCAGCGGGCCCCCTTGGCGTTTTTCTTGGCCGCGTCCTGCAGCTGCAGCAGGGGCAGCACGCCTGCGCCGTTCTTGCCCGAACCGTCTATCACCACCTTGCCGGCCTTTTTCAGCACTTCGTCCATGCTTTCCAGATACAGCCGCCAGGCGGTGACGTCCTTGGCCTGGGCGTAGCTCTTGTAGACCGAGTCGAAGCGCTTGGCTTCGCCCTCGGCCAGGTTCACCACCTGGCTCTGGTAGGCCTCGGCCTCCTGGCGGATGCGTTCGGCCTCGCCGCGGGCCTTGGGCAGGATGTCGTTGCTGTAGGCCTGGGCTTCGTTGCGGGCGCGCTCCTGGTCGGCGCGGGCGCGCTGCACGTCGTTGAAGGCGTCGATCACCGCCGCCGGCGGGTCGACGCGCTGCAGTTGCACCTGGGTGATCAGGATGCCGGCCTGTTCTGCGTCCAGCCGCTGTTGCAGCAGGCCGAGCGTCTCCTCCGCCACCTGCTGGCGGCGGTTGGACATCGCCGCCTGGATGGGCGTGCGCGACAGCACTTCGCGCAGCGCGCCCTCGGCGGTGATGCGCAGCGCTTCTTCGGGCTTGTTGGTGCGAAACAGGAACTGGCCGGGGGCCTTGATGCGCCAGAACACCGCGCAATCGGCCTCGACGATGTTCTCGTCGCCGGTCAGCATCTGTTTCTCGCGCGGATCGCTGCCGTCGGCAGGGGAGCCGTTGTAGAGATTGGCCAGCTTCAGCTGATTGATCTGGGTGACCTTGGGCAGCTGCACGCTTTCCACCGGCCAGGGCCAGTGATAGTGCAGGCCGGGCGCGGTGGTATCCACCCAGGCGCCCAGGCGCACTACCACGCCTTGTTCGTCCGGCTGCACCCGGTAAATGCCGGAGGCCAGCCAGCCGACGGCGATCAGGCCGGCCAGCAGGACGCCGCCCTTGCCCGGCATGCCCAGCAGCCGCAGCGTGTAGTCGACATGCTGGCGCAAGGCGCGCCAGCCGCGTCCGGCGGAGGGGAGAGTCTGCGGTTGCGGTTGTGGCGGCATGGCTAGGCTCGCTTCGGCGTGGCGACAGATACCCTGCCCAACGCACGCGGCAAGCATCCGGATGACAAGGAAAGTGCCGGAATTGACTTGCGGCAAGGATTTTCCGGCGCTTGCGCGATGATCCGCGCCGGTTTTCTACGCGCATCGCCCGACGCGGGAAACAATGCGGCGGCAACTGAGTCAGATCAAACAGTCATGACAATGGCGAGCGTAGGATGAAGTTGTCGGTCAACCCACCACAGCAGGAGAAGCCCATGTTTCCAGAGTATCGCGAACTGATTTCCAAACTGAAAACCGAAGACTTGCACTTCAGCAAGCTGTTCGATCAGCACAATGATCTGGATCAGCAGATCAAGAATATGGAATCGCGCCTGATTGCGGCGTCCGAATTCGAAATCGAGCAGCTGAAAAAGGAAAAACTGCGGCTGAAGGACGAGCTGTACGCGCTGCTGAGATCGCGCGCCTGATCCCTCGCTTCCGCCGCGACAACCGCCTTCGGGCGGTTTTTTGTCGCCTGGCGCAGAGGAGGCCGGTATTGACCCGGAGCAATCGGCGGGCAGAGGGCGCTTGCTAGAATGCAGCATACAATCTGTCATCACGAAACGAGCTGGCTATGGTCTACCTTCAACTTCTCGTTGTCCTGGGCGCCATCGTATGGGGCGTGCGCATGGGGGGCATCGGCCTCGGCATCACCGGCGGGGCGGGGCTGCTGATCCTCACCTTCGGCTTCGGCTTGCGGCCGGGTCATCCGCCGGTGGACGTCATCCTGATCATCATTACCGTCATCACCGCCACCGCGGCCTTGCAGTCGGCCAGGGGGCTGGATTACATGGTGGAGGCGGCGGCGCGCATCTTGCGGCGCAACCCGCGCCACATCGTGCTGCTGGCCCCGCTGGTGGGCTGGCTGTTCACCTTTCTGGCCGGCACCGGCTTCATCGCCCTGGCGCTGATGCCCATCGTGGTGGAAGTGGCCGAGAAAACCGGCATCCGGCCGGAGCGGCCGCTGGCCGGCCTGACCGTGGCCTCGCAGAACGCCATCGTCGCCTGTCCGGTTTCCGCCGCCACCGTGGCGCTGGCGGCGATCCTCGCGCCGCATGGGGTCGAGCTGACCGACATCATCATGATCAGCATCCCGGCCACGCTGGTGGGCGCGCTGGCGGGCGGGCTGGTGATGCTGCGCTACGGCAAGGAGCTGAGCGACGATCCGGTATACCAGCAGCGTCTGGCCGCCGGCGAGATCGCCCGCCCGCAAGCCGGCAGCGTCGAAGCGCTGCCCGGAAGCGCGGCCTGGTCGGTGTACGGATTCTTGCTGACCATCGCCGCCATCGTGCTGCTGGCGGCCTTTCCCGAGTGGCGTCCGTCCTGGCCGGGCGAGCAGGGCGTGGTCAAGCTGTCGATGGTGGAAGTGATCCAGATGTTCATGCTGAGCTACGCCACCCTGGCGGTGTGCTGCTTCCGGGCCGATCTGCAGAAAATGGTGTCCGGCGCGATGTTCCGCTCCGGGGCCGTGGCGGCGGTGACCATACTGGGCGCGGCCTGGATGAGCGATACCTTCATCCAGGGCAATCTGCCGCTGTTCAAGCACAATATCGTCAGCATCATCGAAACCGCGCCGTGGCTGTTCGCCTTCGCGGTGTTCACCATGGCCATCCTGCTGTTCAGCCAGGGGGCCACCACCAAGGTGATGATGCCGCTGGGCGTTTCGCTGGGGGTTTCCAGTCCGGCGCTGATCGCCATGTACCCGGCGGTGGTGGGCGTATACGTGCTGCCCAGCTATCCCAGCCTGATCGCCGCGGTGGAGATGGATTACACCGGCACCACCCGCATCGGCAAGTGGGTGTTCAATCACAGTTTCATCCTGCCCGGGCTGGCGAGCACCGTGGCGTCCATCGCCACCGGTTTCGCGCTGCTGGCGCTGCGTTGAGCCGCCGGCCGCGCGCGGCGGCTTCCCGCGCGCGGCCTTGCGGACAGTTTATCGCCCATGGCTGGCTTGGTATGATGCGTTCATCCCTTTGCGAGCCGATTTGCATGAATATCATTCTGTCGGCGTTGCGTCTGCTCCTGCTGCTGGCCCTGGCTGGCGGCGCGCAGGCCGCCAACGCCCCCAAATCCGACCCGGTGCTGCTGACCATCGACGGCAATATCAGCAAGTTCAACCGCGGCTCCGGCAAAACCTTCACCATTACCGCTTCCGAGATGGCGCGGCTGTCTACCCACAGCATCGTCACCGCCACGGACTGGACCCCGCGCGGCGCGTTTCGCGGCCCCTTGCTGCGCGATTTGCTGGCCAAGGTCGGCGCGCAAGGCAGCAAGGCCAAGTTTTACGGCGAGGATGACTACAACGTCACCATTCCCCTGGCCGACTTCGGCAAGTACGACGTGATCCTGGCCTACTACTGGAACGGCAAGCCGATGACGCTGGAAAACTACGGCCCCCTGTGGGTGATGTATCCGATCGAAACCATGCCCGCGGCCGAGAAGAGCGGCGTGTTCCTGTCCAAGCTCATCTGGCAAGTCAACCGCATCGAGGTCAAATGACGGGACAACTGCGCAATTTCTTCGCCAGCATCGGTCGGCTGGAGCGGGCGCTGCTGGCCTTGTCCGTCATCGCCACCCTGGTCATGGCTTGGTCGCTGTACGGCGCCAGCTTCAAGCGCGAGGACGGCCCGCGCTCGCCCGATCTGTACTGGATGGTGGTGCAGATGCAGCTGGCGCTCAACAAGGTGGATACCGATGTCTGGCGTTACCAATCCGGGCAGATCTCGCGAGAGGCGCTGGAGCGCAGTTACGCCATCGCCATCAGCAAATACCGGATGTATTCCTCGCCTTCGCTGGCCAACAGCACCTTGCGCCGGGTGGAGAGCTTCGATCAGGTGAAGGAGGGGCTGGAAGCCTTCTTCTCCAAGCCGCCGCGGCAATGGACGCTGGCGGAGGCGCGGCAGGTGACGACGGATATCGCCGCTTTGCGTCAGCTGCTGGCCGATTTCGGCACCCAGGCGCGCTACCAGGAAAACAGCGAGGCGGTGCAACGGCTGAACACCATCAATGAGCAGCACCAGCGTTATGTGCTGATTTTATGCGGCTGGATGGGCTTTCTGGTGGTGTTCTGGTTCGTGCTGCACCGCGTAGGGGTGATCCGCGCCCACGCCATGCAGCAGAGGCAGGTGCTGGAGCGCGAGCAGGCGGCGCGCGCCGCGCTGGTGCAAAGCGAGCTGGCGCGCGATACCTTTCTCGCCACCATCAGCCACGAGATCCGCTCCCCCTTGCAAAGCATCCAGACCTGCGTCGAATTGCTGGAATTCAGCCTGCCGCCGGGGCGGCCCGGCCACGATTACCTGCAAAGGCTGAAACACAGCTGCGAACACCTGCTGGTGCAGGTGCGGGACATCATGGACGTGGCCGCGCTGAAGAATTACCAGCTGACGCTGGAGCCGTGCGCCACCGACATTCCCGCTCTGGTCGACGCGGTGGCGCAGGCGCACGCCGGCCTTGCCGAGGCCAAGAGCCTGCGGCTGGACGTGGCGTGCGCGACGATGCCGCAGCTGTGGCTGGATGGCCATCGCTTGCGGCAAGTGATCTGGAATCTGGTGTCCAACGCCATCCGCTATACCGATCACGGCGGCGTCAGTTTGCGGGTGGCTTACCAGCCGCGCTTGCTGACCATCAGCGTGCAGGATAGCGGGGTGGGCATTCCCGATGACATGAAGCCGCAGCTGTTCCGGCCTTTCGCGCGCGGCAAGAGCCGCCGGCCGGGCAGCAGCGGGCTGGGCCTGGCCATCGTGCACGAGCTGGTCAGCCTGTTCGGCGGCGCCATACAGGTGGAAAGCCGCGAGGGCGTCGGCAGCTGTTTCCAGGTGCAGCTGCCGGTGCAGGAGCGCAACGAGCCCGACGAGGGCGAGCCTTACGCGCTGCCGGTCGGGCGCATCCTGCTGCTGGACGACGACGACCACATCCGCGAATCGTACCGCGCCTTGCTGGAAGTGAACGGCTACCAGGTGGAGACCATCGACAACGTGCCCGACGGCATCGCCAAGGTGAAAGGCCAGGCTTACGATCTGCTGTTGCTGGATTTGCAGGTGGGCGACGCCAGCGGCTACGAGGTGGCCGAGGCGGCCAATCGCTCCGTTTCCAACCGCGAGACCCCCATCATCGGCATGACGGCGTTTCGCCAGGAGTTCGGCGACGCGCGCCAGGCGCTGCTGGCGGGCCAGCTGGAGAAGCCGTTCAACTATCTGCAGCTGCAGCGCCTGTTGCGGCGCTACCTGCCGCGGCCGCCGCAAGTATTGCCGTCCGCCTAGCCTGCGGCGCGCCGGCGCGGGAGAACGGGATGCCCGCGCGCGATCGGCATGGCGGGCACTTCCCGGCGCAAGCCGCGCTCTAACCCTGCCGTCCGCCTGTTCGCAAGGAGCCTTATGTCCGCCATTTCCCGCATCGCCCGCCGCTTCCTCGTGGTCCGCCTGGCGCTGGCCCACCCTCGTCTGATCGGCTCGGCCGCGTTCGGTTGCGCGCTGATCCTGCTGTTGCCGTACTGGCTGCCCATGCATGATGTCACGCGTTATCTGATCGGCTGGAATGCCGGCGCGGGGCTGTATCTGATGCTGGCGGGCCTGATGATGTTCGGTCCGCGCGCCCAGTCCATCCGGCACTGGGCCAAGCTGGAGGACGAAGGCCAGTGGCTGGTGTTGTTGCTGGTGATCGTGGCGGCGGTGATCAGTCTGGCGGCCATCGTGCTGGAACTGGCGGTGGTCAAGGACATGCACGGCTGGGCCCGCGGCGGCCGCATCGCGCTGGCGGTGGCCACCATCTTGTCTTCCTGGAGCTTCACCCACACGATGTTCGCCCTGCATTACGCGCGCAGCTTCTACGCCGAGCGGGCGCGGGGCCGGAACGGCGGCCTGGCGTTTCCGGAAACGGAGGAGCCGGATCATGCCGATTTTCTGTACTGCGCCTTCATCATCGGCACCTCGGGCCAGACGGCCGACGTCAGCTTCACCAGCAGCCGCGCGCGCCGCACCGCCAGCGTGCATTGCGTGCTGTCCTTCTTTTTCAACGCCACGGTATTGGCGCTGATGATCAATATCGCCGCCGGCCTGATCTGATGCCCGCTTGCGGTTGCCGCGCCAGACGGCTACTGTCTGCTTCTTTTGCGTGAAACCGGGTGGGGAAATGGGCTCGTTCGCCAAGTTGTTGCTGTTGTTCGCCGCTACGGCGCTGGCCGAAATCGTCGGCTGCTATCTGCCCTGGCTATGGCTGCGGCGCGAGGGACCGTGGTGGCTGCTGGCGCCGGCGGCCTTGTCCCTGATGCTGTTCGTCTGGCTGCTGAGCTTGCATCCGGAGGCTTCTGGGCGGGTGTATGCGGCGTACGGCGGCGTTTACGTGGCGGTGGCCCTGTTGTGGCTGTGGCAGGTGGACGGGGTGCGTCCCGGAATATGGGATGTGGTGGGCGCGGCGGTGGCCTTAAGCGGCATGGCCATCATCATGCTGGCCCCGCGTCAGGGCTGAGCGGGGCCGCGTTCAGGGCGGGCGGCGCAGCCGCCCGAGCGCCCGGGCGCGGGAAGGGGAGAGGCCGGAAAAACCTCTCTCGCGGCGATCAGCGGGTGATCGGCTTGTAGCGGATGCGCTTGGGCTTGGCGCCTTCTTCGCCCAGACGCTTCTTCTTGTCGGCTTCGTATTCCTGATAGTTGCCGTCGAAGAAGGTCCACTGCGATTCGCCTTCCGCAGCCAGGATGTGGGTGGCGATACGGTCCAGGAACCAGCGGTCGTGGGAGATCACGAACACGGTGCCGGCGTATTCCAAGAGCGCGTCTTCCAGCGCGCGCAGGGTTTCCACGTCGAGGTCGTTGGACGGCTCGTCAAGCAGCAGCACGTTGCCGCCTTTCAGCAGCGTCTTGGCCAGGTGCAGACGGCCGCGCTCGCCGCCGGAGAGCATGCCCACCTTCTTCTGCTGATCCGCGCCCTTGAAGTTGAAGCGGCCAAGATAGGCGCGGCTGGACATCTCGAACTTGCCCACGGTCAGGATGTCGGCGCCGGCGGCCACGTCTTCGAATACGGTCTTGTCGTTTTCCAGGCCTTCGCGGCTTTGCTCGACGAAGGCCATCTGCACGGTCTGGCCGATCTTGACCGTGCCGGCGTCCGGCTGTTCCTTGCCGGCTATCATCTTGAACAGCGTGGATTTGCCCGCGCCGTTGGGGCCGATGATGCCGACGATGGCGCCCGGCGGAGCCTTGAACGACAGATTGTCGATCAGCAGGCGGTCGCCGAAGCCTTTGGAAACGTTTTCGAACTCGATCACTTCATTGCCCAGACGCTCGGCTACCGGAATGAAGATTTCCTGGGTTTCGTTGCGCTTCTGGGTTTCATAGCTGGACAGCTCCTCGAAGCGGGCGATACGCGCCTTGGACTTGGCCTGGCGCCCCTTGGGATTCTGGCGCACCCATTCCAGTTCCTGCTTCATCGCCTTCATGCGCGCGCCTTCGCTCTTGGCTTCCTGCGCCAGTCGCTCTTCCTTCTGTTCCAGCCAGGACGAGTAGTTGCCCTTCCACGGGATGCCTTCGCCGCGGTCCAGTTCCAGAATCCATTCGGCGGCGTTGTCCAGGAAGTAACGGTCGTGGGTGACGGCCACCACGGTGCCGGGGAAGCGCACCAGGAATTGTTCCAGCCATTCCACGGATTCGGCGTCCAGGTGGTTGGTCGGCTCGTCCAGAAGCAGCATGTCGGGCTTGGACAAGAGCAGCTTGCACAGCGCCACGCGGCGCTTCTCGCCGCCGGAGAGCGGGCCGATCTTGGCGTCCCACGGCGGCAGGCGCAGCGCGTCGGCGGCCAGCTCCAGCTGCAGTTCCACGTTGTCGCCGGCGCCGGCGGAAATGATGGCTTCCAGTTTGGCCTGTTCTTCCGCCAGCGCGTCGAAGTCGGCGTCCGGATCGGCGTAAGCCGCGTACACCTCTTCCAGGCGTTTTTGCGCGCCCATCACGTCGCCCATGCCGCTTTCCACTTCCTCGCGCACCGTCTTGTCCGGGTCCAGCTGCGGCTCCTGCGGCAGGTAGCCGATGTTGAGGTTGGGCTGCCACTGCACCTCGCCGTCGTACTCCTTCTCCACGCCGGCCATGATCTTCAGCACGGTGGATTTGCCGGCGCCGTTCAGGCCCAACAGGCCGATCTTGGCGCCGGGGAAGAAGGACAGCGAAATATCCTTGATGATCTGACGTTTGGGGGGGACGATCTTGCTCACGCGGAGCATGGACATCACGTATTGGGCCATGGGTACGTTCACGTTGTTTGTATGGATTAAGCGCTGATTCTACCAAAACGGCTGCGACTGGGGCTGTTGTCGTTGGCGGCGGACGCAAGCGCCCGGTTCGGCGATGGACGGCTTTTCCCGGGCGGACGGCAAAGCGGCCGACGCAAGGCCGGCCGCGGTGGTTTCTCCGGGGGGCGGGTCAGAAAATCAGCGCCAGCGCCGCCGTGGCCAGCATGGCGAAGGCGCAGGCCACCTTGGCCACCGCGCCCACCAGAAAGCCGATGAAGGTGCCCAGCCCGACCTTGCCGGCCTGGAACGCGTCCTTGCGGGCGACGAATTCGCCGATCACCGCGCCGACAAGCGGGCCGAGCATGACGCCGGCAAGGCCCAGGAACATGCCGGCGATGCCGCCGATGAACGCGCCCCACAGCGCCTCGCGGCTGGCGCCGCTAGCCTTGGCGCCCAGGAGGCCGGCGAAAAAATCCACCGCCATGCCCAGCGCGGCGATCAGGGCCATCACGGTGAGGCTGGCGGCGCCCACATGCTGGAAGTTGTCCTGCCAGGCGGCGAGGAACACGCCGCCCAGCAGCAGCGGGAGGCCAGGCAGGGCGGGCAGGATGGTGCCGGCGAGACCCGCCGCGATCAGCAGGGCGGACAGGATGTAAACAGCGATTTCCATTTGGTTTCCGATTCCCGGTTAACGGCAGTACTCTTCCAGCATCTGTTTTTGCGCCGAATGCGCCTTGCCGCGGCTGGCGCGGCGCTTGTAGCTGCCGTCCGGCTGCATTTCCCAGCTGTTGACGTTGTCTTCCAGGTACAGGCGCAGGCCTTCCTTGATCACCCGGCGCTTGATCTTGCCGTCCAGAATCGGCACGCAGGTTTCGATGCGGCGGAAGAAGTTGCGGCCCATCCAGTCGGCGCTGCCGATGAACAGGTCCTCCTTGTGATCGTTGTAGAAGTAGAACACTCGCGGATGCTCGAGGAAGCGGCCGACGATGGAGCGCACGCTGATGTTTTCCGACAGCCCTTCCACGCCGGGGCGCAGCGCGCACACGCCGCGCACGATCAGCTGGATCTTCACGCCGGCCTGGCTGGCGCGGTACAGCGCGTGAATCACCTGGCTTTCCAGCAGGGAGTTCATCTTGGCGATGATCTGGGCCGGCTTGCCGGCGCGGGCGTTTTCGGTTTCGCGCTCGATCGCCTGCATGATCATGCTGTGCAGGGTGAACGGGCTTTGGTACAGGTGCTTGAGGCTGCTGGCGCGGCCCAGGCCTGTGAGCTGGACGAAGATGTCGTTGACGTCGCTGGCCACTTCTTCGTTGCAGGTCATCAGGCCGAAGTCGGTGTAGAGGCGAGCGGTGCGCGGGTGATAGTTGCCGGTGCCCAGGTGCACGTAGCGGCGCAGCAGGCCTTCCTCGCGGCGCACCACCATCAGCATCTTGGCGTGCACCTTGTAGCCGATCACGCCGTACACCACGTGCGCGCCGGCGTCTTCCAGCCGGCTGGCCCAGCTGATATTGGCTTCTTCGTCGAAGCGCGCCATCAGCTCCACCACCACGGTCACCTGTTTGCCCGCGCGGGCGGCCGCGATCAGCGACTCCATCAGCACAGAGTCGGTGCCGGTGCGGTACACCGTCATCTTGATGGCCACCACGTGCGGGTCGATGGCGGCCTGGGTCAGCATGTCGATGACCGGCTGGAAGCTTTGGTAGGGGTGGTGCAGCAGCAAATCGCCCTTGCGGATGGCTTCGAACAGCGGCGTTTTTTTCTGCAGCGGCTCGGGCAGCGAGGGGGTGAACGGCAGGAATTTCAGATCCGGGCGATCCACCAGATCGGGCACCTGCATCAGGCGCACCAGGTTCACCGGGCCGTTGACGCGGTAGACATCGCGCGGCAGCAGATTGAACTGCCTGAGCAGGAATTCCTCCATGTGCTGCGGGCAGGTGTCGGCGATTTCCAGCCGCACCGCGGCGCCGAACTGGCGCTGGCGCAATTCGCCCTGCAGCGCGGTGCGCAGGTTCTTGACGTCTTCGTCTTCCACCGACAGGTCGCTGTCGCGGGTGACGCGGAACTGGTAGCAGCCCTTGACCGTCATGCCGGGGAACAGCTCATGCACGTGCGAGTGCAGGATGGATGACAGGAACACGAAGCAGTGGGTCTTGCCGTCGCATACGTCGGCCGGCAGCTTGATCACCCGCGGCAGCACGCGCGGCGCCTGGACGATGGCCGTGCCCGAGGCGCGGCCGAAGGCGTCGCGGCCTTCCAGCTCGACGGCGAAGTTCAGCGACTTGTTGAGCACCTTGGGGAAGGGGTGGGACGGGTCCAGCCCGATGGGCGTCAGGATGGGCATCAGCTCGCGGAAGAAGAAGCCTTCCACCCAGTCCTTCTGCGCCTGCGTCCACTCGCTGCGGCGCAGGAAGATGATGTCCTGTTCGCGCAGGGCCGGGAACAGCACTTCGCTCATCACCGCGTACTGCTCGCGCACCAGCTGATGGCTGGCCCGCGCCACCTTGACCAAGGCCTGCTCCGGCGTGCTGCCGTCCGCCAGGATGCGGTCCGGCGTGATGTGGCCGGCCTCTTGCAGCCAGGCGACGCGCACTTCGAAGAACTCGTCGAGGTTGGATGAAACAATGCACAGAAACTTGAGGCGCTCCAGCAGGGGAAGTTCCGGGTCTTCCGCCTGGGCCAGCACGCGGCGGTTGAATTCGATCAGGCCCAGTTCGCGGTTCAGCATTAAGTCTTGCGGTTGTGACATAGGGTCTTCAAGCCAGTTCGGTGAGGGATGCGAAGAATAAAGCCCTCGCTTGGAGGGCTTGGCAAGAAAATTAGTTCTGTTGCGGAGTGTAGCCGGCCGGAGCGTCGGCGCCCTGGCCGAAGAAGTAGGCGTCCATTTGCGCCGCCAGGTACTGGCGGGCGCGCGCGTCGGCCAGGCTGAGGCGGTTTTCGTTGATCAGCATGGTCTGGTAGCGCAGCCAGCCTTGCCAGGCTTCCTTGGAGACGCTTTCGTAGACGCGTTTGCCCAGTTCGCCCGGCAGCGGCGGGAAGTCGAGGCCTTCGGCTTCGCGGCCCAGCTTGACGCAATTGACGGTTCTGCTCATGGCTTGTTTCCTTGCAAGTGAATTCCTAGTGGTCGCGCGGCGAAAAGCCCGCCGCGCCGATTCAAACGCGATATTGTGTCACAGAGGGGTTGCGCTTCCAACCATGCGATGAGCGGGGGCGACGTCATAGCGATTTGACGAAGACCTTGGAGCGGCGCTGGTAGTTGTAGAACTGCTGGCGGGACAGCGGCAGTCGGCTCTTGTCGGCCTCGGCGAAGCCGCGCTCGACGAACCAGTGCGCG
Organism: Xenophilus sp. AP218F; assembly: GCA_002213445.1. Taxonomy (GTDB): domain Bacteria; phylum Pseudomonadota; class Gammaproteobacteria; order Burkholderiales; family Chromobacteriaceae; genus Chromobacterium. Next base: position 24,054 of record NJIE01000035.1, read on the forward strand.
GTCTGAGTGGTGAGCACGAACAGCGAATGCAGCCCCTGGGTGCGGGCCTGGTATTCCACGTGCTGCAGCAGCATCTCGCCAAAACCGCCGTCGCGCTTGGTCGGGGCCACGGCGAGACAGGCCAGTTCGGCGGTATCGGCGTCGGGGAAGGCGTGCATGGCCACGCAGCCGTAGATCTTGCCGTCGTGCTCCAGCACCGCGTACTGGCCGATGTCCATTTCCAGATGTTCGCGGCTGCGCTTGACCAGAATGCCCTGGTCCTCCAGCGGCCGGATCAGGGCGATGATGTCGCCGATGTCCTCGATGCTGGCGTTGCGCACCCTGACCAGCGGGTCGCGCGCGATCATGGTGCCGTTGCCGCCGCGGGTGAAGTGCTCCACCAGCAGCGCGCCGTCCTCGTAGCGGCTGATCAGGTGGGCCCGCGGAATGCCTTCTCGGGTGGCGCGGATGCAGTAGGGCAGGTAGGCGGCCACGTCTTCGGGCAGGCTGCCGGCGTCCAGCAGCGCCTCGGCCTGTTGCGAGGTGAGGGTGCTGATCAGCTGGCCGTCCTGCTCCACCGCGCCGCGGCCTTCCACCGCGAAGATCAGCTTTTCGGCCTTCAGCGAGATGGCGACATGGGTGGCCAACTCTTCCATGGTCAGGTTGAAGGCTTCTCCGGTCAGCGAGTAGCCCACCGGCGAGACCAGCGCCAGTTCCCCCGCGTCCAGCCGGCGGCGGATGGCGTCGGCGTCGATGCGGCGCACCTGGCCGGTGTATTGCATGTCCACGCCGTCCAGCACGCCCAGGGGCTGGGCGGTGATGAAGTTGCCGCCGGCCACCCGCAGCTGCGAGCCGTGCATCGGCGAATTGGGCATGCCCATCGACAGCTGCGCCTCCACGTCCAGCCTCGCCACGCCTATGGCCTGCTTGACCACGTCCATGGTGGCGGCGTCGGTGACGCGGCGGTCGCGGTGGAACAGGCGGGCGATGCCGTGGCGCTTGAGCAGCGATTCGATCTGCGGCCGGATGCCGTGCACCAGCACTACCCGCACGCCCAGGCTGACCAGCAGGTTGATATCCTGCGCCATGCTGGCGAAGCCGCCGTCCTGCAGGGTTTCGCCGCTGACGGCCAGCACGAAGGTCTTGCCGCGGTAAGCGTGGATGTAGGGCGCCGCTTCGCGGAAGGAAAGGACGAATTCGCGGGTCAGCATGCGGCGGGCTCCAGCCAGGTCAAATGGGATGCGGGACACAGATTAGCAGGATTCCGCGCGCCGTTGCAGGCCGGCGGCGCGCTTTGCCATCATCTGCCGCCGGATAAGGGGCGGGAAGGAAAAAACGCCGCCGGGCGCGAGGCCGGGCGGCGCGGAGCTGGCGGTTGCCGCGCTCAGGGCGTCTGCTTCTGCAGGATTTGCTGCACCTTGAGCACGTTGAGCGCTTGCGACAACTGGTAGTCGTTCTTGGGGTTGGGCTCGCGCGGGCCGAACTGGCTGGGCTCCTGCGTTTTGGGCTTGTCCTTGTCCGGCGCGGCCGGAGTCGGAACCGGAGCCGCGGGTTTGGCCGCGGCCGGCTTGGCGGCTTTGGCCGGTTTGTCGTCGCCGTTGGGATTGGCCAGATGGTTTTCCAGATCGGCCTCGCGCACGCGCAGCGCCTGGTCGGCGGCGGTGAGCGTGGCGTCTTCCACCACCACGTCCGGCGTGATGCCCTTGGCCTGGATGGAGCGCCCGCTAGGCGTGAAGTAGCGCGCGGTGGTCAGCTTGATGCCGCCTTCGGTGCCCAGCGGCAGGATGGACTGCACCGAACCCTTGCCGAAGGTCTGGGTGCCGACCAGCACCGCGCGCTTGTGGTCCTGCAGCGCGCCGGCCACGATTTCCGAGGCCGAGGCCGAGCCGCCGTTGACCAGCACCACCAGCGGCACGCTGCGCGCTTCCGGCGGCAGCTTGGAGAGCGGGTCCGAGCCGTTGGGGCGCGAGTAGTTGGGCAGGGTGGCGGTCAGGCGCATCTTGGCGTCCGGCGTGCGGCCTTCGGTGTACACCACCAGCTTGTCCTTGGGCAGGAAGGCGGCGGAAACGCCGACCGCGCCGTTGAGCAGGCCGCCCGGGTCGTCGCGCAAGTCCAGGATCACGCCCTTGAGCGGCTGCTTGTTTTCCTTGTACAGGGCTTGCAGGCCGGCGGCCAGGTCTTCCGCGGTGTGTTCCTGGAACTGGGCGACGCGCACATAGCCGTAGCCCGGTTCCAGCAGCTTGTACTTGACGCTCTTGGTCTTGATGATGGCGCGGCTGAGCGTGAACACCAGCGGCTTGGTTTCGGTCTTGCGGGCGATGGTCAGCGTCACCTTGCTGCCCGGCTTGCCGCGCATCTTCTTCACGGCATCGGTCAGCGACAGGCCGCGCACCGGCGTGTCGTCGATCTTGATGATCAGGTCGCCGCTCTTGATGCCGGCGCGCTGCGCGGGGGTGTCCTCGATCGGCGACACCACCTTGACGAGGCCGTCTTCGGCACCTATCTCGATGCCGAGCCCGCCGAACTCGCCCTGGGTGCCTTCGCGCAGATCCTTGAATTCCTCTGCGTCCATGTAATCGGAGTGCGGATCAAGGCCGGTCAGCATGCCCTTGATCGCTTCGTCGATCAGCTTCTTGTCCTCCACCGGCTCCACATAGCTCTGTTTGATCAGGCTGAAGACTTCGGCGAAGGTGCGCAGCTCGTTGAGCGGCAGCGGGGAGGCTTCCTTGTTGGCCAGCGCCTGCATGCTGAGGGTCAGTACGCCGCCGGCCATGGCGCCGGCGACAAGCCAGGCGAGTTTTTTCATTCTTGGGCTGCTCATGCTGTGCTAGGTCTCCGTTCCCGGATCTTAACGTGTCCAGGCTTGGGGGTTGAGGGGGCGTCCCATGTGCCGGATTTCAAAGTACAGTCCGGACTCGCCATTGTCCAGTGCTCCGGTGTTTCCGAGTGTGTCGCCTGCCTTGACCGAACTGCCGGCGGATTTGGCGATGGCGGACAGGCCGGTGTAAACGGTCATGTAATTGCCGCCGTGATCGACGATGACGGCTTTGCCGAAACCGCGCAGTTCGTCGGCGTACACCACGGAGCCGTCGGCCACGCTGCGCACCGGCTGGCCGCTGGCGGTGCGGATGAAGACGCCTTTCCAGGTGGTGCCTTCCTTGCGCTGCTTGCCGAAGGAGCCGGCGATCTGGCCCGACACCGGCATCTTCATCTTGCCTTGCAGGCTGGCGAAGGCGCGGCCGGAGGCGCTGCCGTCGGCGACATCGTCGACCTTCTCGACCGGTTCTTCCTTGACGACAACCTGCTTCTTGGCCTCTTCCGGCACCGGTTTGCCCTGTTTCTTGGCATTTTCGGCCAGCTTGCGGCGGCGCTCGTTTTCCTTGCGGGCGGCTTCGCGCGCGGCTGCCTGGCGCGCCTTGCGTTCTTCGGCGGCCTTGCGCGCCGCTTCGGCGCGGCGGCGCTGGATTTCGCGGTTGATCTGGGCGATCAGGTTGGTCAGCCGTTTCTGGTCTTCCTGCAGCTGCACCAGCTTGGTCTGGCCTTGCTTGATCTCGCCGGTCACCTTGCTCAATTGCTGCTGCTGCTGGTTTTTGTCCTGCTCCAGCGCGGTTTTTTCGCTGACCTTGCGGCTGGATAGCGCGTTCAGCCGGGTCAACTCCTGCTCCAGCTGGAAGGACAACGCTTCCAGTTCGTGTTGCTGGGTAATCAGCTGCTTGACCATTTGCTGTTCGGCGCGGGCGATGTGCTGGTAGTAAGTGAGGTCGCGGGCGTTTTGATTGGGGTCGCCGTCGTTGAGCATCAGCTTCATCGCGTCGTGCTGGCCGTTCTTGTACTGGCGCACGATGATCTGGCTGACGCGCTGGCGCACTTCGGCCAGCCGGTTGCGGCTCTGGGCGATCCGGGCGCGTAATTCGTCCAGTTGCCGTTCCGAACTGCTCTGCTTTTGCTCCAGGGTGGCCAGCGCCTGCTTGGTCTGGTTCAGCGCCTGTTCCGATTCCTTGATGGCGGACTGGGCTTCTTTCTGCACGGTCTGCTTTTGGGCCAGATCCTTCTTCAGGCTGTCGATTTCCTTGCGCACCTCTTTGAGGTCTTGCTGGTGCGGGGCGGTGGAAAGAGCCGAAGAGGAGGCTGCCGGCGCGGCGTGAACGCCGCCGGCCAGCAGGGCCATCAGGAAATAGCGTTTCATCTGGGTCGATCTGTCTGGTGAGTGGGTTGCCCGTGCCGCAGGGGCCGGACACGCCTAATGGTCACACAAAACCGCGCCGTCTGGCCAGCCTGTCATGGCCGCGCGGAGGCGGCGGCGCGGGCTTGCCGCGGCGTTCGCTTCGCCGCCGGCCGCATTTGGATGGGTTTGTCATGGCGCGGGTTCCCCGCGAGAAGGGGCGGATGCGAAAACGGCCGCCCGTTTCCGGGCGGCCGCTGGTGCCGGGCGTTGACCGATTATTGGAATTCGATCAGTGACTGGCCGGTCATTTCCTCGGGCTGGGGCAGACCCATCATCGCCAGCAGCGAGGGCGAGATGTCGCGCAGCGAGCCGCCGGCGCGAATGCTGGCCGGACGGCCGATATAGAGGAAGGGCACCTGGTTGGTGGTGTGCTGGGTGTGCGGCTGGCCGTGGGCCTGGTCGAACATCTGCTCGCAGTTGCCGTGGTCGGCCGTGATCAGCACCTCGCCGCCGGCGGCCAGCATGGCGTCCACGCAGCGTTCGATGCAGCCGTCCAGCGCTTCCACGGCCTTGACCGCGGCGTCGAAGATGCCGCTGTGGCCGACCATGTCGCCGTTGGCGTAGTTGCAGAAGATGGCCTGGTACTGGCCGGACTGGATGGCGGCGACGATCTTGTCGGTGACTTCGCCGGCGCTCATTTCCGGTTGCAGGTCATAAGTGGCGACCTTGGGCGAGGGCACCAGGATGCGGTCTTCGCCCGGGTATACCTGCTCTTCGCCGCCGTTGAAGAAATAGGTGACGTGCGGGTATTTCTCGGTCTCCGCGATGCGCAGCTGCTTGAGGCCTTGCGAGGACAGGTATTCGCCCATGCCGTTGCTGATTTTCTGCGGCGCGTAAGCCACCGGCAGCGCAGCGTAGGCTTCGCCGTAGGAGGTGAGGGTGGCGAAGCAGCCGAACTTGGGCTGGCGCGCCTGGAAGCCGTCGAAAGCCGGGTCGGTCAGCGCGGTGGTGAGCTGGCGGGCGCGGTCGGCGCGGAAGTTCATGAACACCACCACGTCGCCGTCCTGCATCTTCACCGGTTCGCCGATGCCGGTGGCTTTGGCGAATTCGTCGTTCTCGTCGCGGGCGTAGGCGGCCTTGAGCGCCTCCAGGCCGGTTTCGGCGCGGAACAGGCCTTCGCCTTCCACCAGCAGGCGGTAGGCGGGTTCGACGCGCTCCCAGCGCTTGTCGCGATCCATCGCCCAATAGCGGCCGGTTACGGAAACCAGGCGGGCGTTCGGACACTCGGTCAGCACCGCGTCCAGGCGCTTGAGGTAGGTTTCGGCGCTGCGCGGCGGGGTGTCGCGGCCGTCGAGGAAGGCGTGGACGTAGATTTTGGCCACGCCAGCGGCCTGCGCGGCGCGGATCAGGCCGTGGATGTGATTCTCATGGCTGTGCACGCCGCCGTCGGAGAGCAGGCCGAAGACATGCAGGGCCGAGCCCTGCGCTTTTTGCATGGCTTGCCGCAGCACCGGGTTGGCGCCGAAAGCGCCGCTTTCCAGGTCGCAATCGATGCGGCTGATGTCCTGCTGGACGATGCGGCCGGCGCCGATGTTGAGGTGACCCACTTCCGAGTTGCCGAACTGGCCCGAAGGCAGGCCGACAAAGCCTTCCGAGGCGTTGATGGTGCCGTAGGCGTAACGCTCGCGCAGGCGGTTCCAGACTGGCATGTTGGCATGAAGAATGGCGTTGTCATCGCCTTCCGTGCGGTGGCCAAAGCCGTCGAGAATTAATAACAACACCGGTCTGATTGATTTCATGGCATTCGCATTCAGAATATTAGAAAATCTTGATGGTATCCGATTTTGTGGATAGTATTGTACCGCAGTCAAATCATTATAATTACTCTACTAGGAGAGAAGCTTTGCTGTTCAACGACGACCAGATCGAGCAGACTTCGCGGGCGATGAAGGCCATGTCGCATCCGCTGCGTCTCAAGATCATCTCGGTGCTGGAGAACCGGGAAGTGAGTGTGCAGGACATTGTCGAGCAGGTTGGCACCTCGCAGAGCAATATATCGCAGCATCTTGCCATCATGCGAGATAAGGGCGTATTGCGCACGCGCAAGGATGCTAACCGCGTCTACTACCGAGTGGGAGATATCCGCACGCTGGAAGTTTTGAAGATGATGCGCGAGGTTTTTTGCGGTTTTGGCGAATAAGCCCGGAATTCATGTAAAAAGAGCCGCGCAAGCGGCTCTTTTTACATGAGTGTCAGCGGTTCCCGGCGCTCTTCTTGCGCCGCACATACAGGGTCTTGCGCACCCTGGCCACCAGTTCGCCTTGCTGATCCACCACGTCCACGCTCAGTTCCGGCAGGTATCTGTCGCCGTTGGCGGTGGCCTTGCGCACTTCGTCCACCAGCGCCTGGTCGATGGCGAAGCGGGCGCTGACCACGCCGCGTCCGGGCTTGACGTAGTCTATGCTGCCGCTCTTGTCCCACACGTAGTAATCGCGGCCCAGCTGACGCAGCAGCATCAGCATGTAGAACGGGTCTGTCATCGCGTACAGGCTGCCGCCGAAGTGGGTGCCGACGTAGTTGCGGTTGCCCAGGCCCAGCTTCATGCTGACCTCGGCCTCGCGGAAGTCCGGCGACAGGCGCCGCACGCGGATGCCCGCGCCAAGAAAGGGCGGCCAGAGATTGAATAGCAGCTTCGCCAGCCAGATCGGAAGTTTCATGAGCTAATCAAACGGTTGTTTCAATCAACTCATCCTCGACAATAGTTTGAGATAAGTCAATCGGAAAGCCATAGATGGCGCCTGAAGGCAAGAGTTCCCGGCGGATTTGATTATCCACAGCAACCGCCGCATAACCCTGTGGATAACCAGTAAAATTCCCTGAAATATCAAAGGGCGGTTCGGTTCTGTGTAAAAAAGCGGCAGCGCGGGCAAGCAGCCTGTGGCGGAGCGGCGGTTGCCGAAACCCGCGCGAAGGGGATAAAGTCTGGCGTTTGTACGCTTTTTCTCTGGAGACAGGCTTCGTGTGGGCAATCATTGAAGCGGCCGGCTGGCCGATCTGGACTATCATCGCCGCCTCGGTCGTGTCGCTGGCCATCATTCTCGAGCGCCTGTACAGCCTGCGTCGGCAAAGCGTGGCGCCGGACGGCCTGCTGGCGCAAACCTTGCAGGAATATCGCCGCGCCGGCGGCGGCCAGGACTTGCAGCAGCAACTGCTGAACCACTCCCCGCTGGGCCGCCTGTTCTGCGCCGGGGTGCGCCACGTCGGCGATAGCCGGGAGGTGATGAAGGAGGCCATCGAGGACGAGGGGCGCGTGGTGGCTTACCAGCTGGAGCGTTTCTTGACCACGCTTGGCACCATCGCCGCCATGGCCCCGCTGCTGGGCCTGCTCGGCACCGTCATCGGCATGATCGAGATCTTCGGCGCGCAAGACGCCAGCGGCGCCAATCCGCAGCAACTAGCGCACGGCATTTCCGTCGCGCTCTACAACACCGCCTTCGGCCTGATCGTGGCGATTCCCAGCATGATGTTCTACCGTTTCTTCCGCTCCAAGGTGGATGGCTTGCTGGTGGAAATGGAAGCCCAGGCGGTGAAGCTGGTGGAAGTGCTGCACGGCGAACGCAAGAACGGGAGCTAAGCATGAACTTTCGTCGAGGCCGCAGCCGCGAAGAACCGGAGATCAACTTCATTCCGCTGATCGACGTGCTGCTGGTGATCCTGATCTTCCTGATGGTGACCACCACGTATTCCCGCTTCTCCGAGCTGAAGATCAACCTGCCGGCCGCGCAGGGCGAGCAGGCCAAGACCAAGGCCACCGAAATCAACGTGGCCGTGGCGCCGAGCGGCGAGATGGCCGTGGGCGACGCCAAGCTGGCGAGCGGCGACAAGGCCGGCCTGTTGCAAAAGCTCAAGGCCATCGCCGCCGGCAAGCAGGATGTGGTGGTGATCGTCAACGCCGACGCCAAGGCCACCCACCAGTCGGTGATCACGGTGATGGAGGCCGCGCGCGAGGCTGGCCTCACCCAGCTGACCTTCGCCACCCAGAATCTGCAATGAACTGGCTGGAACGACAGTGGTACCGGCCGCGGCCGGCGCTGACAGCCCTTCTGGCCCCGCTGGAAGGGCTGTTTGCTCTGGCCTCCGGCTTGCGTCGGCTGGCGTTTCGCCGCGGCTGGCTGGCGTCCGAGCGTCTGCCCGCGCCGGTGGCGGTGATCGGCAACATCAACGTCGGCGGCGTCGGCAAGACGCCTTTGACGCTGGCCTTGCTGGCCGGCCTGCGAGAGCGCGGGGTGCCGGTAGGAGTGATCAGCCGCGGCTACGGCGGCAGCGCGCGGGCGCCGACGCTGGTGCGCGCCGACAGCGCTGCGGCCGAGGTGGGCGACGAGCCCTTGCTGCTGGCCGCCTCCGGCGCGCCGGTGGTGGTGGGATGCGACCGCGTCGCCGCCGGCCGGCTGCTGCTGCGACTGCATCCGGAAGTGCAGCTGATCCTGGCCGACGACGGCCTGCAGCATTACCGTCTGGCGCGCGACCTGGAACTGGCGGTGCTGGACGGCCGCCGCGGCGTAGGCAACGGCCATCTGCTGCCGGCGGGGCCGCTGCGAGAGCCGGTCAGCCGTCTGGCGAAGGTGGACGCGCTGGTGGTCAACGGCGGGCCGCTGCCCGCCGCGCTGACGCTGCCGGCGCAGACGCCGCGTTTCGAGATGCGGCTGGCGGCCGGCGATTGCTATCGTCTTGACGATCCCGGCCAGACCCGCCCGGCGCGGGATTTCGCCGGCGAACGGGTGACGGCGCTGGCCGGCATCGGCCATCCGGAGCGCTTCTTCGCCACCCTGGCCGAGCAGGGGCTGACCCCCCGACGCTGCCTGAGTTTTCCCGATCACCACGCCTTTGCCGCCGCCGATATTCCGGCGGACGCCGACGCGGTGATCGTCACCGCCAAGGACGCGGTGAAACTGGCCCGCGTGCTTCAGGATGAAGCGCTGCGTGCTAAACTATGGGTTTTGCCGGTTCAGGCCTCGCTGGTGCCTGATCTGTGCGACTGGATACTAGCCCGCTTGAAGATAAGACATGGACGCTAAACTTAGGGAGTATCCCACGAAAGCCTTGTAGATATTGAAGTTACGCTAATGGCATTTGTGGTGGTTCTGGTAAATGTATGGTAGACTTATGAGGGAAATTCGAGGAATTCGAGGTTCTTCGATGACATCTACATACGTCCCTACCTATCGGTAACGACCCTAAAAGCGCCTTAGCGGCTGCTCCAATCGCCAAGGACTTAGCACCATGTCAGCATCTATTACATACCGCCAAAGCGCCAAGAACGCGGCCACAAAGACGCCCGCGCTTGAGGTGTCCTTACCGCGTGTCCTAGGTGGCAAACGCTGCTGCCTAGGCATTGCGCGCCTTCCAGTCTTGGAGCATCAAGGCTTCGTAGATCGCTTGAATGCCTACCTGAAAATCACAGCGCTTCGAGTACGTGGGACGCCCGCAGAGGGCTTAGACCACATGTCCACAGTTAGGAAGTGGATTGATGAAGAAATGATTAGGGTTCTTCAGTATTCATCCGGTGTAAGTCCTTCAATGCACTTCGAGGCCTACGCGCAGCAAAGGACGCTAGAGACACTAATGGCCTTGCAGCATCAACAGGTCATGGGAGCGCCCTTGGCGGTCTCTAACGCTCTGCAAGCCGCTGAAGTCCTTCAAGCGCCCACGGTAGGCGAGCTGGGCAAGAGGTATCTGGCAGAGCTTGAAGCCTCTTCGCTGGCAGGCGGGACGCTAAGGAACAAGAAGCAGATATTTGATAGTGAAACCGGTGGACTACAGGTGGCCGGTAAGCCCCTTTACGCGGCCTCTACGAGCATTCTAGACGTCACACGCGCCCAGCTAGTCGAATGGCTCAATGAGACGCTAGACGGCCTTGCAGATGGCACGAAGAGCAATCGTTATGTAGAGGTGCAGTCTTTCTTCAAGTGGATTGCAGACACTCAGAACATACGAGGCTATATCAATCCTGCCGTGTCCTTGAAGCCCAAGGCGGGTAAGGCTGCAAAGGCCTCAACGTCTGGTGATTCTTCAAGGCGTTGGACGGATGCGCAGCTCGCAACGATTCTACCGGCCACTAAGAGCGATACAGGTGGATGGCTGATTCGTATCATGGCGTACACGGGCCTTCGGATTGATGAAGCCGCCCAGCTGCATAAGGCGGACTGCACTCGCATGGTGACGGAGGAAGGGGAAGCCTTCTATTCGCTGACAATCGCAGTTGATGAAGACGGAACAAAGAAGCTCAAGACAGGCGCAGCCGTTCGGACTGTGATACTTGGAATGCCTCAGCGATATGTCGAAGAGTTCACGGCGTGGCTTGAGGGCGTAGACGGCCATATCTTCCCGAAGCTGAAGCGTAACCCGATCAAGGGCTATACAGACGCGGCGGCCCATCAAACTAAAAAGATTCTGACGGCCACAGTTCCGGACGCCCGCAGAGGCCAAGCTAACCATTCATTCCGCCATGCCTTCGTGGACCGCTGCGAGAAATCGAAAATGCCCTTGAAGCTTATCAAGCGCGTAGTAGGCCACTCGCAAGGCGATGACGTTACGCTTGGGGCGTATACGAGCGACTACACGCCGGAAGCGGTCTACAAGGAATTGAAGGCGGCCGGGATATGGGATGGGCTGCTAGAGGATTGATAGCGTAAATAATCCCCCCATGTCATGTTCCAGACGACATATCAAGATCAGCATTTAAAGATCAAGAATGCTAGGTGGGGCATGCCGCTTGGCTTTCTGCCTTAAATTGCGTAAGAGAGTTCATTGCAGAAATGCATATCCAGCAAGGGGTATTCTCTGTGCTGCCTTACAGGCCATCGAAGCTGTCTTCTGCTAATGCAGCTGGCGAGTATGTTAATAAAGAATTATTGAAGGCCATCAGCAGTGCGAAGAGCTTCCATGGCCTGCACCACGCTTTTATAAGCCTTTGTAAGCAGCTTGAAGCAAGTGAAGCAATGGTGAATGAATTCATTGGGAATGAGGCAGGCGACATCGCTACAAGATGTTATGGCAAGAGGTTTGTCGTTGAGGGAGTGCGAGAGCCATCGCAGGGTCTTTGTGTGTGGGGCTTCGAGTGCCAACCCGTACCATGAATCAAGGAAGTATTAAAGTCTCGATGGGTTGCGGCCAAGGTTACGGCTCGGTGTGTGGCGTTCTTCGGGAGGAGTCATAGGCTGTGTTGGTGGCGTTACTGATGGCTGTGTTCGGGTGAGGTTGTCAGAAGTGAGAATGGAGTTGGTGTGGCATGTAAAAGACCTGAGAGTAGAGAGTGATCTAAAATTGATTGCTTGAAGGTGGGTTGTGTGCAATGCTGACCTTTCTTAAGTATTAGCTTGGAGATTTATTGTGCGTGTAGTCCTTGTTGGCCTGTTTGGTGCTATCCTGCTGGCTGGTTGTGCCTCTTCCTCTGGGTACGTTAAACAATCAGGCCTTCCAAAACCGAAGCGGCTTCTGGTTGCCATGGCGGATGATACCCATGGATGGAATGAGCGTTTTAGAATGGCAATGGAGCAGAAAGGATACGAGGTTGTATTCTCTGATGAAGTGGAGGTGGCCACAATATCAAAAACTGCAATGGATGGAACTACAAAGACATCTAGAAATAAAGTAATAGAGGATGAATTGCCGTATAAGCTTGAGGTAAATTATGCGGCTGAGCGTTATTGGTTCTTATGGTGGGTGGGGTCGTACAATGCACGTCTTAAAGATGTCAGGACTGGAAAAACAATTGCAGCGCATAGTGACAGCTTTACTATGTTAAGCCCTACGATTGAGTCGACGGCCGACGATATAAATGAGAAGTTACTAAACGGTGTTTTTGTGAGTAAGTAGGTGGGGGGGGGGCAGCGCCTTGCGTGAAGTTCGAAGGCCCGATAACCGTGAAACGCGGCGCGCGCGCAGCCTGCTTCCTGACCGCTGAAGGCTACATGCTGATAGCGAATACCTTCCAAGGCGCAGAGCACCAGCGAATCACGACTGAAATGCTCGCCAAGTATTTCGAAATCCCCGCTCAAGGTGGGGCGCAGCAGACCCCGCAAGTCCTCGCCAAGTCCTTCAACGGCATGGCCTTTGAGTTCCGCGAAGATGGTTACTTCAACATGACCAAGGCGGCGAAGGCTTACGGGAAGCACATGGATAACTTCTGGGCGCTGAAGTCTACGAAGCCTTATCTAGCGGCACTTTCCAACTCCCTGAAAATCGGGGAGTTGAATTTGGTGGAGAAACATGAAGGCCACTATGGCGGCACATGGGCGCATCCGAAGCTGGCTGTGTTCTTCGCCCGCTGGCTGGACGTCAAGTTCGCTGTCTGGTGTGACTCGGTTATCGACAGCCTCTTGCAAGGCTCTACAACCATCAACATCAACGTCAGCACCCCGCCTGAAGTCCTGCAAGTGCCGGCGATCGGCGTTGTTGCACAAATCCGCCCGTCCCGCGGCTTGGTAAGATAGTGGCATGACCGAGCCCGCTCCAAAACGCTATCGAACGACCAACTGGAACGCCTACAACCAAGCCCTGATCCAACGCGGCTCTCTGTCC
>NJIE01000036.1 GCA_002213445.1 Xenophilus sp. AP218F
GTTCGTGGCCGGGGTGAAGGACAAGATCGCGCTGAAGCTGATCGCCGCCAAAGGCAAGGTGCAGGTGCAGGCGCAGAACGGCGAGATGGAGATGACCGCCGACAAGGATGTGACCATTACCTCGGTCAAACAGAAAGTCCAGTTCAACGGCAAGCAGGAAATCCTGTTGACCAGCGGCGGCGCTTATGTGCGCATCAAGGGCGGCAAGATCGAGCTGCACGCGCCGGGCACCGTCAGTTTCAAGGGCGCGAGCCATAACTGGAGCGGGCCGGCGAGCATGAATCTGGCTGCCCCGGTCTTTCCCGGTAAACAGTTCTGCCTGCAATGTTTGTTGAATGCGATCAAATCCGGCACCGCCACAGCCGGGCAGGGATAGTGAAATGGCTCAATTTTTCGCCATGGACAAGGGCGACGCGCAGCTGCTGGAAGCGCAAGTTCGCTCCAGGATAGAAGCCGAGCCGGAAGTGATGAACTGGTATGCGCTGCTGGACGCGGGTTTTGATTACGGCCGCAGCCAGCCCAGGCTCCCGGGCACAACTTGGCCGCTGTACTGTCAGCCGGAGTGGGGCGAACTGCGCGACGCTTCGCCATTGTTGGTAGAGGTTCCGTGGGAGGAACCCCATGCTTTGTCCAAGCTGCTGCGTCATTGCCAGGGCAGGCCGATGCTTGCTTTCGTGGCCAGCTCGTTGGACGCGCAAGCGCTGTGCGATGCCTGGCAGCGTTGTTTGCAAGTAGAAACCGAAGACGGGCAAGGCTACCTGCTGCGCTTTGCGGACACCCGCATTGCAGCCGTCCTGCCTCAGGCCTTGCATCCTGCCTCCTGGCAACGCCTGTGCGCGCCGCTACGGCAGTGGCTGATCGTGGACCGCGTCGGCAACATGCAACCCCTGGCGCTACCGCAGGAGCAGGCGCTCGCCAACGAAGAAGATACCTGGGTGCTAAGCAACGAGGAAATGGCCGCGCTGTTGCAAGAAAGCCTGCCCGATACGCTGGCGGACCAACTGCATGACCACTTTCCTGACCTGTTGCCACCATCCGGCGCCCAATTGCATGGCTGGCTGCAACGCGCCGGCCTGCGCCTGGCAGAGCAAGGCGTTGAAAATGCTCCCGACCAGCTGACGCTGGCCGTGGCGGTTTGCCTCAGCCAGGGCCGGCTGCTGGAAGATGCCCGCCTGCCGCCGCTGCTGGCGAAGTGCGCGGCGCAGAATATCGCGCTGAGCGATGGCTTAGCGGAATTGCTGGAAGAAGATGAATATGCTCGAGACTAAGGCAGAAGAAAATCAGGAACCGCGGAAACAGCCCCGTGGGTTTTTGGAGGAATTATTTATCTGCCTTGGCATATTGGCTGCCTTTTCGTATTGGGTTTTCCACGTCGGCTTATGGTATTACGAATACCTGCACATATCGACAGATGACGCTGAAGGGGACTGGTCATTATTAAATCATATTTTTTACATGATATTTAGCTCGCCATTATTGATCATCATTTCTATTTTCATTACGTATACATTGCTTGAACAAAGAAAATGGGCTGCTGCCAAAGTTGTCTCCGTGTCTGTGATTTATAGCGTGGCCTATTTCTTATTCTTATGGTTCAAAGATACTCACAGATAAACATGAAAATATCAATCGGATTATTATCGTCGCTTAAAAGACTGCTTCCTCTCATCGGCCTGATTGCCGCTTTATTGCTGTCCGGCTGCGAGGAAGAAAACGTCGCCGTCAGCTATCTGGCCGTCAATCACACCGACAAGCCCATAGACTCGATCACCATCAACGACCGGGGCGGCATTCTTAACGTGGATGCGATGGGCGGCGGGGGAAAAGACGTTTGTTGCGTCACCGTCCCCCGAACTTGGCGGCCTGGACTGACGGCGAAGATAGGCTGGGAGCAAGGCGGGCACTTCCTGCGCAATGCCGACGGCAATTTCGTCATGCGCAATGGCGACAAGGTGTTTATCGATGGCCGCTGGAAGTTCCGCACTGTGCCGATTCCGGAATACACCGCCAAACAAAGGCAACACTTCGACATCCACTTCCTGCCAGGCGATCAGGTGATGGTGAAGCTGAGCGATATTTTCCCTGAACACAAGGACTACCGACCGGCCTACCCGGAAGAGAAAAAGGAAGCAGCGCGATGAGCACGAAGACTCCGGCCCCTTACCCGACGGGACGACGCGCGCTGAGTCGCCGAGAGCAGCTGCAGCGGGCGCAGGCGCTGTCTTGCGTCAACGGCGCGCAGCAGGCCAAATGCCAGGGCCAAGTCCACCTGGCGCTGTTCTTCGACGGCACCGGCAACAACATCGACCTGGATTACTATCAGGCCCCGGCGGGCCAGCAGAAGCCCAGCAATATCGCTCGTCTGTTTCTGGCGGCGCGAGACAAGCCGCGAGATGGTTATTTCGCTTCTTATATGCCTGGCGTCGGCACGCCTTTCCCGGAGATAGGTGATACCGGCGGTCTTGCCGGACTGGCAGGCGGCCAGGGGGGCGAGGCGCGCATCCTGTGGGCATTGACCCGCCTACTCAATGCCCCACACCGTTACGCCACCGGGGGTGCGCTACTGCTGGATGACGGCATGGCCAAGAATGTGTGCGACACCGCAAGCGGAGGGCCTGGCGGGGTGGTGCGCAAGCTGATCATGCGCAACTGGCAGGGAAGGCTGCAAGCGGCGCTGAAAGGCCGCAAACCGGAGGTGACGCAGATCAATCTGTCCGTGTTCGGCTTCTCCCGCGGCGCGACCGAGGCGCGAGCCTTTGTCAACTGGCTGTATCAGTTATGCAAAGAGGAAAACGGCGACCGGAAATTCGCCGGCATCCCGCTGCGCACCCAGTTTCTGGGCATCTTCGATACCGTGGCGTCCGTAGGCAATGCGCAAGCCCTTCCTGGCCGCCTGCCATTCACCGGCCATATGGCCTGGGCGGACGGCAACCTGGCCATCCACCCGGCGGTGGAGCAATGCGTTCACTATGTCGCCGGCCATGAGGTGCGCGCCTGCTTCCCGCTCGATTCGGTGCGTGACGGCAATACCTACCCTGGCAACGCGCTGGAAGTGATGTATCCCGGCTCGCACTCGGACGTCGGCGGCGGCTACGCCGCCGGCGAACTGGGCGTGTCCCTGGCGCAGGATAGCCAGATGTGCGTGATTCCATGCCGGCGCATGTACGACGCGGCGCGGCAGGCTGGCGTGCCCATGAAAGCGATGGGCCAGTTGGACAAAAAAATACAGGATTTGCTGACCCCGTCGCCGCTGGCGATCAAGGATTTCAACGCTTACCTGCGCGATGCCAAGGTGGCCCCCGGCCCGGTGGAGAAAATGCACGAACAGCATATGGCGCTATATCTGAGCCACCGCTTCAAATACCGCCGCACTTTCTCTCAGCATCAACCTTACCGCACGGCCAACGCCAAAGATAAGGCTGGACTGAAAGCCACCCAGGATTCGCTGCTTAAGAGTTTAGGGCGCTTATATGCTGGCAACCCAATGACTGCTGATTTTGATCCGCAACGCGCTGCCGCCAAAAAAGATAAAAACTATGGCAGTGTGCTGTTGCCTGCCGAAGGCGGCACGAGAGAAACCACGCCAAGCATAGTCGCGGCACAATTAGACCTGCGCCGTTTGACGCCTGCCATAGAACATTTTCTGGAAAACTATATTCATGACTCGATGGCGGGGTTTATGGGGGGAGCGGAGGCATACCTCAACTCCGGCCTGCTGAAATTCCGCACCGTATTCAAGGGCGAGGAATAAGCATTATGAGGAACTGGATAAAAGCGCGCTTGCGCCCTTACCGGCTTTTGCTTGCCTTGCCACTACTTCTGGCGGCATGCGGCGATGAAAACACCGCCGTCAGCTACCTGGCCGTCAATCACACCGCGCAATCCATTGTCTCCATCACCATCAATGACCGGGGCGGCATTCTGAACGTGGATGCCATGGGAGGGGGGGGGAAAGACGTCTGCTGCGTCGTCGTGCCCAGAACCTGGCGGCCGGGGCTGACGGTGAAAATAGGCTGGGAAAACGATGGCGACTGGCTGCGCGACAAGAACGGCGAGCCGGTGCTGCGCGATGGCAAGAAGGTGTACGTGCCGGTGCCGTGGAAATTCCGCACCGTGCCGATTCCGGAATACACCGCCAAACAAAGGCAACACTTCGACATCCACTTCCTGCCGGGCGACCAGGTAATGGTGAAGCTGAGCGATATTTTCCCTGAACACAAGGACTACCGCCCCGCCTACCCGGAAGAGAAAAAAGAGGCCGCGCGATGAGCCGTCGCCTTTCGTCAGCTCGTTCAGCGGAACCGGCGCGGAAGGACGCGAATCAGGACGCCACGCCAGAGACGACGGGCGAATTCATGGCCGTGCTGCTGTTGATGGCGGCTTTCCTGGCTGGCGCGGCCTACTAGATTTTCGGCGTGCACTTATTCTAGGCCGAGTACATACGAGGCCCTACGAGTCATACGGAAGGAGACTGGAGCGTCTTGAATGCCTTTGTCTACCCAGATATGAATAACGCCGGCAACGACATGCGAAGTAAACGTTAATGCTCGAATCCCTGCTCCCCTACTACGAACGCGAACTCGGCCACCTGCGCGAGCTGTCCGGCGAATTCGCGCTGCGCTACCCGAAGATAGCCGGCCGGCTGCAGATGGAAGGCGACCAGTGCGCCGATCCGCATACCGAAAGGCTGATCGAATCGTTCGCCTTCCTGGCCGCGCGCATCCACAAGAAGCTGGACGACGATTATCCGGAGGTGGCGGAGAGCTTCCTCGACGTGCTGTATCCGCATTACCTGCAGCCGGCGCCGTCGGCCACCATCGTCCAGTTCGAATGCGACCCGGTGCGGCCGGAAATCGCCAAGCGCTACCGGGTGGAGCGCGGCCAGCAGGTGCTGGCGCCGGCCATCGCCGGCGTGGCCTGCAAATTCCGTACGGCCTACCCGGTGGACCTCTACCCTCTGTCCTTGAAAACCGCCCGGCTGGAGCTGACCAGCGGCTCGGCCTATTTGCGCCAGCTGGCCCCGGACGCGGCTGCGGTGCTGACCCTGGAGCTGGAAACGCTCAACGGCCTGCCCATCGCCGGCATCGGCCTGGAGCGGCTGCGCTTTTTCCTGGACGGCGAACCGCCGCAGATGCACCTCCTCTACGAGCTGCTGCTGGCCAACACGCTGCGGGTGCGGGCGGGCGACGGCAGCGAGGACCCGGCGCGCACGCGCAACTTGCCGCCCTCTTCCATCCAGGCGGTGGGCTTCGCCGCCGACGAGGGCATGCTGGAATACGACGAGCGCTCCTTCATGGGCTACCGGCTGCTGACCGAGTATTTCTGCTATCCGGAAAAATTCCTGTTCGTCGACTTCACCCAGCTGGACAAGGTCGCGTCTCGGCTGGAAGGCGGCAAGCTGGTGATCCGGCTGCTGCTGGACAAGTTTCCGGACAGCGAGCGCCACAACAAGCTGTTGACCCAGTTGGGCGCGCAGCATCTGAAGCTGGGCTGCGCGCCGGTGATCAACCTGTTCCGCCAACCCGGCGAGCCCATCCGCGTCACTCATCAGAAATCCAGCTACGCGGTGCTGGCCGACGGCCGCAAGCAGCAGGCCTACGAAGTGATCCAGATTCGCCAGGTGGTGCGGGTGGAAAAATCCGGCGACGGCGAAAGCAGCGAGGACGTGCCGCCCTTCTACGCCACGCGCCACGGCAGCGAAAGCCAGCCGCCGCGCTTTTACTGGCACGCCTCGCGCCAGCCCTCGCCGCGCCAGAACGACAAGGGCACCGATGTGGAGCTGCATCTGGCCGATCTGGCCTTCAACCCGGTGCGCCCGGCCGCCGAGGTGCTGAGCCTGGACCTGCTGTGCAGCAACCGCGATCTGCCGGAGCAGATTCCCTTCGGCGGCAGCCAGGCCACCCAGCGCACCGACTTCACGCTGCCCGGCCACGCGGTGGTCAAGCGGGTGCGGCTGTTGCGCAAGCCTTCGGCCGCGCAGCGCAGCCCGCTGGGCCGCGCGGTGCAGTGGCGGCTGATTTCGCACCTGTCGCTCAACTACATGTCCATCGTCGACTCCGGCGTGGCCGCACTGCAGGAAATGCTGACGCTGTACAACCTGGCCGATTCGGCGGTGAACGCGCGCCAGATCCAGGGCATCGTCGCCATCGCCAGCGAGGCGGCGGTAAGCCGGGTGACCGGTCGCGACTTCGCCGGCTTCGTGCGCGGCAGCGACATCCGGCTGCGGCTGGACGCCGACTACTACGTGGGCGGCAGCGTCTATCTGTTCGCCTCGGTGCTGGAACGCTTCTTCGCGCTGTATTGCGCGCCCAACAGCTTCACCCGGCTGCGCGTGGAAACCACCCAAAACAACGAGGAGACGCTGACATGGCCCGCCCGAGCCGGCGAAGCGTTGGTGATATGAGGAAGCTGGGCCATGGCATTTAACATCTATTGGAGCTTCTTGCCGCAACTGGTCTATTTCTTCCTGACCCTCGTCCTGAATAAGCCCGCGCTGTCCAGGATGAGTCGCCATGTCTATTTCGGGCTGCCGGCATTTTTCCTGCTCTCTGCCTTGTCAGCCTGCCTGTACGCAAGCCTTTTCAGCGACGAGGACCTGTCCGGCATGTATCTCGCCCTGAGCTTGGCCATGATCGGCGGGATTTGCCTGGCAAACGGCACGGTGTTGGCCTGCCTGAGCCGGGCGCTGCGCAAGACGCGCGCCAAGGAGAAGGCGGATGCTTGACGGGAAAGCCCCCATGACGCGTCCGCCTCGCGACCTGACCGCCGAACTGGCCGCCGACGCCAGCCAGTTCAGCTTCTTTCAGGCCGCGCGCCTGTTGATGCTAAGCGCCAGGCGCGGTGGCGCGCCGCGGCGCGGCCGGCTGCCGGCCAGGCTGCGCTTTCGCTCGCTGGCCTCGCTGTCGTTTCCGCCCAGCGAGCTGACCGCCTACCGCCCGGCCGGCGCAGACGCGCCGCCGGAGGCGCGCGACGAGATGACGGTAAGCTTCATCGGCCTCACCGGCCCCAGCGGCGCGCTGCCCACCGCGTATACCGAGCTGCTGCTGGAGCGCAAGCAGCGTTACCGCGACGGCTCGATGCACGCCTTTTTCGACGTCTTCAGCCACCGCGCCACCGCGCTGTTCTTCGACGCCTGGTGCAAATACCGCTACTGGGCGCGGGTGGAAGCCGGCGAGCGCGACGGCTTCAGCCGCAACCTGCTGGACCTGGGCGGCCTGGGCCTGGGCAAGCTGCGCCAACAGCTAGGCCCGGACGCCGAGCTGGACGAGGGCATGTTCCTCTACTTCGCCGGTCTGCTCAGCCAGAAGCCGATGTCCGGCCAGGCGCTGGTCACGGTGATCGAGGGCTTCTTCGGGGTCGAGGCCAGCCTGGAGCAGTTTGTCGGCCAATGGCTGGCGGTGCCCCGCCGCGAGCAAAGCCAGTTGGGCGTCGCCGAATGCCGCCTGAGCGAATCCGCCTTCGCCGGCGAGCGGGTCTGGGATAGGCAAACCAAGATCAAGCTGCGCCTGGGGCCGCTGCCGCGCGCCAAGTTCGACGCCCTGCAGCCCGACGGCCCGGGCGCGCGGGCGCTCAAGGCCTTGCTGCGCTACGCGCTGGGCCACAGCCTGGCGGTGGAGGTCTGCCTGGTGCTGCGACGCGACGCCGCCGACCCGGCCAGGCTGGGCGGCATGGATTTGCGCCTGGGCGGCAACGGCTGGCTGGGGCGGCCGACGCAAGACCCGGACGATATGCGCTTCACCCTGTTGAGTTGAGCCAAGGAGAGTCGCGATGAATGTGTTGAGGCGCTGGTTGCGCCGATCAGGACACGCGCAGAACCCGCGCGCCCAGGGCGGCCTGCAATTGGCCTGGGCCGCCAGCCGCGCCGGCCATCACGAAGACGCCTTGCGGCTGGCGCAGCCGTTCCTGGAGGCGGCGTGCCGGCAGCTGCGGCGCGAGGCCTACCAGCTGTGCGTGGCAAGCAGCCGGCAGCTGGCGCGCTGGCCGCTGGTTCTGGCCTGCGGCCAGCGGCTGTTCGAACTGTCGCCCAGCGCGGAAACCGCGCTGCTGCTGGCGGAAGCTTCGGCCAGAACCGGCCTCGCCGCCCACGGCCGCGCCTGGATGATGCGTTTTGACGAACTGAACCGCGACGAGCGCGCCGCGCCGCCCGCCGTCGCCTACCTGCGCTACCTCGCGGCCCTGGAGGATGCCGGGCTGGCCGCGGAGAGCCGGCCGTATCTGGAATGGCTGCGCGAACTCTACCGCCACGTCGGCAGCGCGGACGAGGCGCGCCTTGGCAGCCACGGCCTGCCGCCGCTGACGGTCTTCCTGCAACTCAGCCGCCGCCTGCTGGCCCCGCAACTGGCCAGCGCCGAGCTGGCCGCCTGGCATCGGGCGCTGCGCGACGATCTGGACGACGCCGGCCGCCGCATTCTGGACGATTGCCTGCGCCGCGACGCGCCGGCGGCGTCCACCCATTAATCGCACGAGCATTGGAAAAACATGTCTGTCTCCCTGAAATCCCTTATCGACCGCTTGACCCCGACCGCCCGCCAATCCATCGAACAGGCGGCCAGCCGCGCGCTGTCGCGCACGCATTTCGAGATTGAAATCGAACATGCGCTGCTGGCGATGCTGGACCAGGACAACAACGCCTTGCTGGCGGCGCTGCGCGCGCTGGGCGCAGACCTGCCTCGCATCGAACGCGAACTGGACGCCGCGCTGGAAGCCTTCCGCAGCGGCAACACGCGCAACCCGGTGCTGTCCGGCTGGTTGCCCAAGTGGCTGGAAAAAGCCTGGCTGCTGGCCAGCGCCGAGCATGGCGAAAACGACGTCTCCACGCTGGACCTGCTGCTGGCGCTGTTGAGCGACGACGCCCTGCGCGGCGCACTGCAATCCGGCGCGCCGACGCTGGCGAAACAAGACGCGGCCCGCCTCTCCGGCGCTTACGCCGCGCTGCGCCAGCACGGCGGCGAAACCTCCGCCGGCCCGACGGCCGAGCCGCAAGCCGACGGCGACGACGCGCCCGCTCCGGCGACGGCGGCCCGCCCGCGCGGCGCGGCGCTGGACAAATACACCATCGATCTCACCGCCCAGGCCCGCGCCGGCAAGATCGACCCCATCCTAGGCCGCGACGGCGAGATCCGCCAGATGATAGACATCCTGATGCGCCGCCGGCAGAACAACCCCATCCTCACCGGCGAGCCGGGCGTGGGCAAGACCGCGGTGGCGGAAGGCCTGGCGCGCAAGATCGCGCTGGGCGAAGTGCCGCCGGCGCTCTCCGGCGTCACCCTGCGCACGCTGGACCTGGGCCTGTTGCAAGCCGGCGCCAGCGTCAAGGGCGAGTTCGAAAACCGCCTGCGCCAGGTCATCGACGAGGTCAAGGCCAGCCCGGTGCCCATCATCCTGTTCATCGACGAGGCGCATACCCTGATCGGCGCGGGCGGCGCGGCCGGCCAGAACGACGCCGCCAACCTGCTGAAGCCGGCGCTGGCGCGCGGCGAGCTGCGCACCATCGCCGCCACCACCTGGGCCGAATACAAGAAGTACTTCGAGAAGGACGCCGCGCTGGCGCGCCGCTTCCAGGTGGTGAAGGTGGAAGAGCCGGCGCCGGAAATCGCCGTGCAGATGGTGCGCGGCCTGACCGAAGCGATGGCCCGCCACCACCAAGTGGACATCCTCAACGAGGCGGTCGCCTCCGCCGTGCATCTGTCCAGCCGCTACATCGCCGGCCGCCAGCTGCCGGACAAGGCCATCAGCGTGCTCGACACCGCCTGCGCCCGCGTGGCGCTGTCGCGCGCCGGCAAGCCCGGGCCGATCGAGGACGTGACGGTGTTGATTGAAAACATCGACCGCGAAATCGCCGCGCTCCAGCGCGAGGAAGGCCACGCCGAGCGCATCGCCGAACTGGAAGCCCGGCGCGCCGAGCTGGAGCGGGATCTGGCCGCCCTGCACGAAGCCTGGGCGGCGCAGCAAAAGCTGGTGGAGGAGATCGACGCGCTCAAGGCGCAAAAGGACGAGGCCAAGCCGGCCAAAGGCAAGAAGATCAGCCCGCTGCAGGCCAAACGCCAGGCGTTGCGCGAGCTGCAGAAAACGCAGCCGCTGGCCTTCGAGTGCGTGGACGAGAGCGTGATCGCCGACGTCATCGCCGGCTGGACCGGCATCCCGCTGGGGCGCATGGTCAGCAACGAGCTGGAACAGGTGCAGAAGCTGGCCAAGCTCCTGGCCGAGCGCGTCATCGGCCAGGACCACGCGCTGGAGCAGATCGCCGAGCGGGTGCAGATCGCCAAGGCCGGCCTGGAAGATCCGGGCAAGCCCAAGGGCGTGTTCCTGCTGGTGGGCCCCTCCGGCGTCGGCAAGACCGAAACCGCGCTGGCGCTGGCAGAGGCCCTGTACGGCGGCGAGCGCAATCTGATCACCATCAATATGTCGGAATACCAGGAAGCCCACAGCGTCTCCGGCCTGAAGGGCTCGCCTCCGGGCTATGTGGGCTATGGCGAGGGCGGCGTGCTGACCGAGGCTGTGCGCCGCAAGCCTTACTCCGTCGTGCTGCTGGACGAAGTGGAAAAGGCGCACCCGGACGTGCTGGAGCTGTTCTTCCAGGTGTTCGACAAGGGCGTGCTGGAAGACAGCGAAGGCCGCGAGGTGGACTTCAAGAACACCATCATCCTCTTGACCTCCAACGCCGGCAGCGATCTGGTGATGCGCGCCTGCGAGCACGGCGTGACGGTGGAGGACGAAACCCGCGACCCGACGCCGGACGATCTGGTGGAAATCCTGCGCGGCAGCCTGCAGAAAACCTTCAAGCCCGCCTTCCTCGGCCGCCTGACCATCGTGCCTTACTTCCCGATCAGCGACGAAGTGCTGTGCGCCATCGTCGACCTCAAGCTGGAAAGAATACGCCAGCGCATCGCCGACAACCACGGCGCGCGCGTCGAATTCCCGGCGGAGCTGGGCGAGAAGATGGCCGCGCGCTGCATGGACGTGGACAGCGGCGCGCGCAACGCCGACGCCATCCTCACCCGCACGCTGCTCTCGCAGATTTCCAACGATCTCTTGTCGCGCATGGCCGCGGGCAAGCCGGTGAAGAAAATCGCCGTCTCGCTCAAGGGCGAGCAGGTGAAAGTGCGCCTGAGCTAGGAGAAGCGAGACATGTGGAAAAGCTTGGGCTTGCTGGGCGGCCTCACCATGGGGTGGTGGGGCTTGTTGTGGCTGGTCTTGCCGCGCCTGGGGTGGCTGAACTGGCAAAGCGTCAGCCCCACCGCCATCCTGCTGGCGCACCTGGCGCCGCCGGCCATGCTCAGCGCCGCCATCCGCGTCTGGAGCCATCTGAAAGAGGCCCGCGCCAAGCTGGCCGAACAGCAACAGGCCGCAGCGGAAGAGGACGAACGGCAAGCCAGCCGCGACGCGGCGCGCGAACGGCACTACGCCGCGCTGCGCGAACGGCAGCAGGCCGCGTCCTGCCGCTGGCTGTGGGCGCGCGCGCTGCCGGTCAAGGACGCGCCGGAGTGGACGGCCGAGCTGGCCGCCGGCTGCGCCTGGAGCGAGATGGACCGGGAGACGCTGGAGCGCGACGACACGCTGGCGGTCTTGCGGCCCCACGTCGTGGAGCTGCTGTCCGATCTGTATCTGGACGCCGGCGGCGCGACCTGGCTGCCCCTGCTGGTGGAACCCATCCCTACCCTCTCCGGCGTCGAGCAGCTGACCGCGTTCAAGCAATGGCAGCTGGAGGCCGCGCAAACCGCGCTGGGAGACGACGCGCCGACGCTGGATTGCCGCTTCCTGCCCGGCAGCGGCCTGATCGCCGACCGCGCGCGTCTGGCGCTGCAGCAAGCGCCGGAGCTGCCCGGCGTCGCGGTGCTGGCGGCGGACGCGCCGTGGGCGCAGGCCGAAGAAGACGACGACTGGAACCCGCCGGACGCCGCCGAAACGCTGCGCCGCAAGTGGCTGGGCCAGCCGGGCATGGCCTGCGTCGCCCTGCTCTTCCTGCGCGACGATCTGCCGCCGCCCGCGTCGGCCTCCGCCGAGGAAGACGCCGCCGATCCGTACCAGCCGTATTGGGAAAAAGACTTCAGCCGCGGCGCGGGCGACTGGGGCGGCGTGCCCGCCCGCTGGCAGCCGCAGCTGGCCGCCTTGCCGCATCTGGCCGCGCTCGCCCAGGCCTGCCAGACCGAAACCCCGCAGGACAAGGCGCTGCAGCTGGCGCGCGGCCTGCAGCCGGTGATGGACAACGCCCTGGTCAACGCCCGCCTGCTGGATTACCCGTTCAGCCCGGAAGACGCCAAACCGGAAAACGACCAGGCCGCCGCAACGGCCTGGCTGGTGCACAACAGCGGCGAAATCGACGTCGGCGGCGTGCGGCTGGCGGCGCTGGCCGGCTCGCTGTCGCGCCACCAGGTGGACCTGCACCCGATAGACGAAGCCAGCAATCTGGTGCGCGAGTGGGGCGACGTGGGCGCGGCCTTCGCCGCGCTGCAAGCCGCCGTCGCCGTCGCGCATTGCGCCCGGCTGCAAGCGCCGGCGGTCATCACCCAGTTCAGCCAAGATCACGTGGCCGTGGCGATCGCGCGGCCCTTCATCCCCGAGGAGGAAACCGCATGAAACCCGCCATCCGTTTGGGCGACCCCACCGACCACGGCGGCAAGGTGGTCAGCGCCGCCGCCAGCACCACGCTGTTCGGCAAGCAGGTCGCCTGCGTCGGCGACGCCGTGACCTGCCCGCAAAACGGCCACGTCAACTGCACCATCGTCGAAGGCGACGGCAGCTGGCTGGTGGGCGGCAAACCGGTGGCGCTGGACGGCCACAAGGTCAGCTGCGGCGCGACGCTGATTTCCACCTTGCCCCAGGTCAGCAAGGGCTGACGCGCAACTCACAAGTGAATGCCATGCAAGACAAAATCCAAGAACTGATGGCGCCGATATCGGACGCGGCGCCCGCGGGCGAAGACCTCGCCTACTCCCTGCTGTTCGACCAGATCCGCGAAGCGCGGCGCAGCGACGATCCCTCGTTGGCGCAAGGCGACTGGGAACAAACCCTGAAATCGTCGGAATGGCCGCAGGTGATCCGCCTGTGCGAAGAAGCGCTCGCGCGCAACAGCAAGGACTTGCAGCTTCTCGCCTGGTACGGCGAGGCGCAAACCCAGGTCAACGGCGTCGAAGGCCTGGCGCTGGGACTGGGACTGGTCAGCCGCTGGCTGGACGTCTATTGGGAGAACGGCTTTCCCGAGCTGGACCCGCGCGATCTGGACGAGCGCGTCGCCAAGCTGGAATGGATGAACCGCCAGCTGTCCGACGCGCTGCGCAATGTCCCGCTGACCCGGCCGGAATTCGGCGCGCATAGCTGGAACGACTGGCAGCAATCGCGCGAAGTGGAAAACCTGGGGCTCAAGGACCCCGCGGCCAAGGAGGCGGCGCTGGCCGAGGGCAAGCTGGCCGGCGACGTGTTCGAAAAGAACGCGGCGCAATCCGGCCACGCCTGGTTCCAGCACCTGGCCGAAACGCTGGTGACGGCGCTGACCGCCTACGAAGAGCTGGACGCCAGAATGGACGCCCGCTTCGGCGACGCCGCCCCCAGCTTCGCCGACACCCGCAACGCCATCTACGCCTGCCAGGACCTGGCGCTGCGCTACCGCCAGCAACTGGCCGTCAACCAGCCCGCCGCGGCCGCCGCCGCGCCAGCCCGCATCGAGGAGAACCCGCCCGTGTTCCGCTCCGCCCCCGCCCCCGCCCCCGCGCCGGCCCCCCGCGCGCCCGCCGACTTCAACGGCCAGATCCGCAGCCGGGAAGAGGCGGTCTACATGCTCAGCGAAGTGGCGCGCTACTTCCGGCACAACGAACCGCACAGCCCGGTGGCGCTGCTGGCCGAGCGCGCCGCGCGCTGGGCGGACATGACGCTGGAAGAATGGCTGCAACACGTGGTCAAGGACAGCGGCACGCTCAACCAGCTGCAAGAACTGCTGGACGTGAAACAGCCCTGAAGCCCGGGCTTGGAGCGCTTGCGCGATCCAGCCTGGGCTAGACCCGTGGCCGGCCGAGGCTTTTTTCCTCCAGCATCGCGCGAAAATCCTGTCAGATCCGCGCGATGCCCTGCCCTTGCTCTCCCATCCCAGATTCGACCAAGACCGGCATCGCATCCTGCGACTCTCGCAGCCGGCCCCTTCGCCTGGACGCTTCTCCGGTTGCCTAGTACGGCCTTTTTCGTGTGATCGTCAAAACGCCGATCCGGGGATTCCCCCGGGTCGGCGTCGGCCCCGCGAAGTGTGGCAAGTTGCTACATACAGCCGCCCGCTTACAGCCGGTATTTCTCCAGGCGGCGGTAAAAGGCGCTGCGGCTCATGCCCAGCGACTCGGCGGCGCGGGTGGCCTGGTTGTCGTGCAGGGCCAGGCGGTGGAGGATGATGTCGCGCTCCAGCTCGTCCATGCTGGCCAGCGGCTTCTGGGTGAAATCCAGCTGCGGCGAGGACGAGGGGGCGCACAGCGGCGCGGAAGGCGACGGAATGCCCAGCAGCTCCAGGTCCAGCGCGTCGCCCTGGCCCAGCAGCACCGCGCGTTCCAGCAGGTGTTTGAGCTCGCGGATATTGCCCGGCCAGTGGTAGCTGGCCAGCGCGGCGCGGATGGCCGGGGTGAGCTGCGGCGCGGGTTTCTGGTATTTGCGGGTGTAGTGGGCCAGGTAGTGGTTGATCAGCTGCGGCAGGTCTTCCAGCCGTTCGCGCAGCGGCGGCACGCGCAGGGTGATGGTGTTGAGCCGGTAGAGCAGGTCCTGGCGGAATTCGCCGCGTTCCACCAGCTGGCCGAGGTCGGCGTTGGTGGCGGCGATGACGCGCACGTCGCATTGCTGGCTGCGGCTGACCCCGACCCGTTCGAACACCCGCTCTTCCAGCACCCTGAGCAGCTTGCTTTGCTTGGCCAGCGGGGTATTGCCCACTTCGTCCAGGAACAGGGTGCCTTCGTGCGCCAGCTCGAAGCGCCCTACCCGGTCCTGGCGCGCGTCGGTGAAGGCGCCCTTGACGTGGCCGAACAGCTCGCTCTCGAACAGGTTCTCGGCGATGCTGCCCATGTCCACGGAAACGAAGGGGCGCTCGGCGCGGGTGGAGCGGCGGTGGACGTACTGCGCCAGCATGGTCTTGCCGGTGCCGTTCTCGCCGGTGAGCAGGATGTTGGCGTCGCTGGAGGCCACCTGTTCGATGGCGTTGAGCAGGCGGCGCATGCCGGGGGCTTGGCTGGCCAGCTCCAGCTCGGGCTGGGCGTGCAGGTGGCGGCGCAGCAGCTGGTTCTCGGCGCTGAGCCGGCTTTGCTGGCGCAGGCTCTCGCGCAGCCGCAGCTGGTTGCCCAGGCTGTTGAGCAGGATGGTGTTGTCCCAGGGCTTCTGGATGAAGTCGGCCGCGCCCTGCTTCATCGCCTCCACCGCCAGGTTGACCGAGCCCCAGGCCGTCATCACCAGCACCGGCACGCCGGGACAGCGCTCGCGCAGCTCGGTGAGCAGGGCCAGCCCTTCCTGGCCGGAGGTGGTGTCGCGGCTGTAATTGAGGTCGATGAGGATGGCGTCCGGGGCGACGGCCTCCAGCTCGGCGAGCGCGTCCAGCGGCCGGCTGAAGGCCGCCACCTCGTATTGCGCCAGTTGCAGCGTCAGCTTCAGCGCGGTGAGCACGCCGTGGTCGTCGTCCAACACCATGATTCGGTGCTTCTTGCTCATAGTTTGCGGATTTCCTTGGCAAATGGTCGGATGGGCCTCATTGCGCCTGATACAGCAGGGCCTGCGCCGGCGACAGCCGCAGCAGCGGCCGCAACGGCAAGCGGGCCGCGGCCAGCGCCAAGAGCAGGATGAACAGCGCGATGGCGGCGAGCAGGGCCAGCAAGGCGGCGTTGCCCAGGCCGAAGCCCGCGCCCAGCTTGAACACCGGCAGCACCGCCAGGAGGACGCCGAGACCGACGCCCAGGCCGAAGCGGCGCGCGGTTTCGCGCAGTATCATCCGCGTCAGCTGGGCGTCGCTGGCGCCCAGGGCGCTGCGCAGGCCCAGTTCGCGGGTGCGCTGGCTGACGCTGTTGGCCACCACCGCGTACACGCCGCTGGCGGCGATCAGCAAGGCTACCAAGGAGAACAGGGCGAATAAACTGGTAAAAAAGCGCAAGCCGGCGCCGTTGCGGGCCAGCCGATCGGCCAGCCAGCCAGGCTTGTGCAGCGCCACGCCCGGCGCCAGCCGCGCCATCTGCGCGCGCATCGCCAGCCCCAGCGCGTTGGCGTCGTCGCCCTTTTGCACCAGGCTGAAGGTTTCGCTGGGCGCTTGCAGCAGCGACAGGTAGACCGAAGGGCGTTCGCGGAACACGCCGAACGGCCGGCCCTGCATCACATGCGGCACCACGCCCGCCACGCGGTAGCGCGCGCCGCCGTCCAGCTGCACCCATTTGCCCAGCGCCTGCGCCGGCGACGCGCCCGGCCAGTAGCGGCGGACGAAGGAGTCAGTCACCACCGCCGCCTTTTCGGCGGTTTCGGTGTCGCGCGCGTCGATGGCGCGGCCGGCCAGCGGCTGGACGCCCATCAGCGCCAGCGTGCCGGGGTAGACCGCGATCGGACTGACCAGGTCGGCGTCGGCGAACTGGCCGGCGTAGGATGGCGCGCCGCCGGGGCGAGCCGCCCCGCCCTCCACCGTCGCCTTGCCGCCGATGGCGAAGTGGCCGGGCAGGCTGGAGATCATGCCCACGCCCTGCCCGGCGGGGGCCAGCCCCGCCACCAGCTGGCGGTACAGCGCCTGCGGCGCGCCGCTCCTGGCCGGCAGCTTGACCTCGGCCACCCACAGCTTGTCGGCCTGGATGCCGTATTCGATGCGGCTGGCGTGGAACACCGCCAGCGTCAGCACGCCGCCCACCGCCAGCACCGCGGTGGACAGGGTCAGCTCGCCCACCACCAGCCATTGGCTGAAACGGGCGAACAGGCGGCCGGGCAACAAGCCCACGCCGTCGCGCAGCACCAGGTTGAAGCGGCCGAACAGGATCATCACCGCCGGCAGCACGCTGCTGGCCAGCACGGTGAGCGCCAGCAGGCTCATCAGCCACAACAGGCTTTGCGGTCCCAGGGTGACGTACCACCAGAACGGCGGGCGATCCGGCACGAAGGTGGGCAGGAAGTGGTTGAGCAGGGCCACCCCCAGCCAGGCCAGCAGCCAGGCCAGCGCGCCGGCGGCGAGGCAGATGATGGCGCTCTCCCAGCTGGACTGCGCCAGCAGCCGCCGCCAGGGCGCGCCCAGCGCCACCCGCACCGCCGTGTCGCGGCTGCGGGCGTTGGCGCGGGCCAGCAGCAGGTTGGCCAGATTGCAGCAGGACAGCAGCAGTACCACGCCCACCGTGGCCAGCATGGCGACGAACAGGCTGTCGTCGTCCTGGCCCATATAGCTTTCCTTGATGCCCAGCGCGCGCGCCGACAGGCCGCGGTTGCTGTCCGGATATTGGGCTTCCAGCCTAGCCATCAGGCCGGCCAGCTCGGCGTTGGCGTCGGCCAGCGTCTTGCCGGGGGCAAGCTTGGCGATGACGGTGAGATTGGCCCCTTGCTGGCGGCCGGGCATGCGCTCGGCCGCCTCGCCCGGCAGCCACAGCTGCTGGTTGAACGGGAAGCCGAAGCGCGGCGGCATCACGCCCACCACGCGGTAAGGCTGGCCGTCCACGCTCACCGCGCGGCCGATGACGCGCTCGTCGCCGCCGAACTGCTGCCGCCAGACGTCGTAGCCCAGCACAGCTTCGCCCGGCGCGCCGCTCAGGGTGCGCCCCAGCGCCGGGGCCACGCCGGTATACTCCAACAGCCGCGCCTCGCCGCGCGCCGCCGACAGCCGCGACAGCCGCTGGCCGTCGCCCAGGTTCACCAGCCCCACGGTCAGGTAGCGCCATTCTTGCAAGGCGGTCGCCTCGCGGCGCAGCGCCTGGTAGTCCTGGTAATGCATCGGGTCGTCGCTGCTGGCGACGCCGCCGCGCACCGGGCTGACCATCATCATGCGCTCGCCGTCGGCGAACGGCAGCGGCCGGAACACCATGTCGCCCAGCACGCTGCCCATGAACAGGCAGCCGGCCAGCCCGCAGGCCATCACCAGCACGCTCATCAGCGCGTGCAGCGGGCTTTGCCGCAACAAGCGCCAGGCTTCCTTCGCCTCCACCCAGCCGCGCGCCGTCACGCCGTCACCTCCGCGCCTTGCAGCCAGTGCCGCGGCGCGGCGCTGGGGTCGTCGGCCACGATGTGGCCGTCGAACATCTGCACCGTGCGCGCCGCCCATTCGCAGGCGCGCGGGTCGTGCGTCACCAGACAGATGGTGGCGCCGGCCGCGTGCAGGTCGCGCAGCAGCAGCATCACCGATTCGGCGCTGCGCGAGTCCAGATTGCCGGTGGGTTCGTCCGCCAGCAGCAAGGACGGCCGGCCGACGATGGCGCGCGCCACCGCCACCCGCTGTTGCTGCCCGCCGGAGAGCTGCGAGGGAAAGTGCTGGCGGCGGTGCGTCATGCCCACGCTCTCCAGCGCCTCGCGCACCCGCGAGCGGATCTCGGCCTTGTCCATGCCGTCGCGGTAGGTCAGCGGCAACGCCACGTTGTCCTCCACGTTGAGGCTGCCGATCAGGTTGAAGGACTGGAAGATGAAGCCGATGTGCTGGTTGCGCAGCCGGGCCTGTTCGTTGCGGCCGAGCGAAGACACCTCCCGCCCCTGGAAGCGGTAGCTGCCGCTGCTGGGGCTGTCCAGCAAGCCCAGCAAGGACAGCAGCGTGGACTTGCCGCAGCCGGAGGGGCCGGAGATGGCCAGGTATTCGCCCTGGCGCACCGCCAGGTCGATGTCGGCCAGCGCCAGGGTTTCCAGATCGGCCGAATGAAAGGTTTTGCAGACGCCCTGCAAGGTCACGATATCAGGCATAGGATGCTCTCATGGTTTGGCGCGGCCGGCGCCGACGCCGACTCGCGGATAAGTACGATGACATTGAGAACAGCAATTAGCATGCCATGCAAAATATTGCCTCGCCGGCCCAGCCCGCCGCCCGTTTATCCCGGAATCGGGACGGATGCCGTCGCATCGGCGTCCGGCGGCGGGACGTCGCCCACGGCCGGCGCCAGCGGCCATTGCAGCTTGACCACGCAGCCCGGCCCGTCCTCCCGGTTATGCAGGCTGATGTAGCCGCCGTGGCTCTCCACGATCTGCCGGCACAAGGCCAGCCCGATGCCGGAGCCGCTGGGCTTGGTGCTGTAGAACGGCACGAACAGATTGGCCGGATTGGCCAGGCCACCGCCGCCGTCGCGCAAGGCCAGCTGCAGGTAGCGGCCCTGGACGCGCCAGCTGATCTCCGCCGCCGCGTCCGGCGCGGCGCGCATCGCCTCGTCGGCGTTTTTCAGCAGGTTGATCAGCAATTGCTCGAACAGCACCGGGTCGGCCAGGATCCGCGCGCCGTCAGGCCCGGCCAGCGCCACGCGGCGGCGCGGAAACAGGCTGGCGACGGTTTGCAGCGCCGGCGTCAGCGGCATGGCTTGCGCCTGCGGCGGCGGCAGCTGGCCCAGCTGCCGGTAGCGGTGGACGAATTCGCGCAGCTTGAGCGCGCGCTCCTGGATCAGCGCCAGGCCTTCCTGCACCGTGTCCGGCGGCAAGGCGCCCGGGTCGCGCAGGCCGGCGGCCAGCGTCTGGCTGAGGCTGGCGATGGGCGTCAGGGAGTTGTTGATTTCGTGGCTGACCACGCGCAGCAGGTCTTGCCAGGCTTGCTGCCGCTCGTGGCGCAACAGGCCCAGCACGTCGCTGATGAACAGCAGCTCGCAGCGCTCGCCGCCGTCGATGAAACGGTCGCGCCAGATCTGGAAACGGCCGCGCCGCGCCGGGAATTCCCACTCCCGCACCGCCGGCCCTTCCTCGTCCAGCAAGGGGCCCAGGCCGAAAGGCCCGGCCGGCCGGCCCTCCAGCGCGTGCGGCGCTTCGCCCAGAAGCCGCGCCGCCGCGGCGTTGACCAGCGACAAGGTGCCGTGGGCGCTGACGCCGATCACCGCCACCGACAGGTGATGGCACAGCTTGCCCATCAGCAGTTGCTGCTCCTTGCCGCTCAGCCGGCCTTGCGCCAGCTGCGCGGCCAGCGCGTTGACCTGCGCCACCAGTTGCTGCAGGGCCGGGTCGTCCACGGCGCTGCGCGCGCGAAAGCCGTAATCGCCGCCCAGCAGCGCTTCCAGCATGTTGTTGAGCGTGCGCAGGCTGTGCTGATAGCGGCGGCGCTGCTGCGCCAAGCGCCTGAAATGCAGCCAGGCCAGCGCCGCCAGCGTCAGCCCCCCGCCCAGCCACCAGGGCAGCGCCCCTTGCAACAGCAGCAGCAGGGCGAGGGCCGCCAGCGCCAGATCGCCCGCGGTCTCGCCCAGTCTGCGCAGCGCCTGCCCGCATCGCTTCCAGTTTGTCATCTCTCCGCCCGATCGCGTGCCGCGCCGGTCGGTTGACCGGCGCATCCCTCGGCATTTTCACTCATTTCGCATTGCTAGCGCCATGCCAAAATGACGCTAGCCAGCGATGTCCAGCCGGCAGACGCTGAGGGAAAAGGAGGCGTTCTGCCAGCTGGCCAGGCAATGCGCCGGCGGCGCCGGCCGCGCCATGGCGGCGCTCAGCCCTTCGCCCAGCGCCTTGCCCCAGGCCTCGCGCCGGCTCCACAGGCAGCGAAAGCGCCAGGCGCGTTGCGAGTCGGGCGCGGCCGCGAGCCAGGCTTGCTCCGCGGCGCTGAAATAGCGCCGCGCCAGCGCCAGCGCGCGCTCGGGCGGCAACAACCGGGTTTCCAGGTCCACGCCCACCGGCGCGCCGCGGCCGATGGCCAGCGCCGCCCAGCCGCCGCTGTGGCTGAGATTGAATTGCAGATCGGGATGGTCCGGCAGATGGGGTTTGCCGCCCGGGCCGCGCGCCAGGCGCAGCCCGGCGGCGTCCACCCGCAGCCAGGCGGCCAGCTGGCGCGTCATCCACGCCCGGCAGGCCGCCCGCTCCGCGCCGGCGGCGAAGCGGCGCAGCCGCAGCTCCGGCCAGGCGGGGCCTAGCGGCCGCTGCACAGGAAGAACAGGGTGTTCTCGGTGCGCGCGCCGGTCATGTCCGCGCCGGTGAAGTCGGCCAGCATGAACACGCTGCCGCTCAGGTCGGCGCCGCGCAGATTGGCCTTCTTGAAGTTGGTGCGGTAAAAGGCCGAGCTGGCCAGGTTGGCCCCCTGCAGATTGGCGTTGCTGAAATCGCGCTCGCCGTAGGCCACGTCGTAAAGATTGCAGCCCGGGCACTGGCCGCTGCTCTCCAGTTTGTCCTTGTCGCTGGACGAGTAAGCCAGCGCCAGGCCGGAAGCCAGCAGCAGCGCGGCGCAGGCGGCGCGGAAGGCGGTTTTCATGCGTCTCTCCTCAAGAAATGGGCGGATGGCTAGAGATAGGCCAGCGTCGCCTGGATGTATTCGCCGTTGACTTCCACCCGCA
>NJIE01000037.1 GCA_002213445.1 Xenophilus sp. AP218F
AGCGAAGCTGGCGAGGAGCGTACTGAGGTCCATGGGGAGATCGACTGTGTCTGGCAAACGATGATGGCGGATCGCCCCGGCCCGGGATGGCGGGATGTTCCATCCGCGCCACCGGGGGAGGGCGGACGAGTTAGCCGTTCACTTCGATGCGGACGGCGTGCAGCGAACGTTCGGTGTCGTAGCGCATGGCGATCTTGTGCGCCGGGACGCCGGATTCGACCAGGAAGTTCTTCACGGCGACGGCGCGCGCTTGCGCGGCGGCCTTGGCGTTGCCGATGTCTTTGCGGTAACAGTGGCCGCGCACCAGCACGGTTTTTCCGGCCTTGACGGTGGGCAGGATGGCAAGCAACTGGGCTTCGGTTACCGGGGTGAGCTTGGCGCTCATTTTTTCGAAGGGAATCAGGGTGGGGTCTGCCGCCACATTGGCCGCTGCCGCTTTGGCGATGGCTGCCTTTTCCGCCGCGGCCTTGTCCAGCACGGCCGGCTTGTCGGCCTGGGCGGTTTTGGAAGTCTGCGCGCAACCTGCGGCCAGCAGCGAAATCAAAGCGACACTCAGCAAACGTTTCATAACAAAGCTTTCCAATTTGACTAAAGTATTTAACCCGCCCGGCGGGCCGGGCGGGTTCGGATTCCGTTGCCGGAATTAGGCGATGGTCTTGTTGGCCGTCAGGTCCCAACCCGAGCTGACGTTGCCGCCGCCGGCGCCGTCGGCGCGCTTCTGCTGGGTGTAGGTCCACTTGATCTTGCCGTAGCTGAAGCTCACCTTTTCCGACGGGAAGCCGGCGTCGTTGGCGGAACCTTGCGGCTCAACCTTGGAAATCAGGACTTGTTCCATCTTGATGTCCATGTACTTCACCTTGTCGCCGCCCGAACGGCACAGCTCGATGGTGATCTCCTTGATGTGCTTGCCGGTGCAGCACGCTTCGTAGATCTTCGGGCTGGCCTTGTCCAGGAAGTGGGTGATTTCGAACATGTCGTGGTTCACGCGCTCGGCGGTGGCGCCGCCGGCGGAGCTGGCGGTAGCCTGGGCCGGCTGCTCCAGCTTGTGTTTGAACGACTGGATTTCGATCCAATCCTGGTGTTTTTCGTCGCCGCTTTCGCCCGGAATGCCGTCAATCTTCAAAAATGCATCAAAAGCCATTTACTTCTCCTTACGAAGGGTCAAAAAGAGGGGAGTTTTCCCGCTTAACAAAGCGCTTAGCCGGCCGGCTGCGGCAGCTCGGCCACCAGGCGCAGTGAAATCGTCAATTCGTCCAGCTGGAAGTGCGGGCGCAGAAAGGCCGCCGCGCGGTAGACGCCCGGTTTGCCCGGCACTTCCACCACGTCCACGCGCGCTTCGCGCAGCGGGTACTTGGCCTTGGCTTCCTGGCTGGCGGAATCGTCCAGCAACACGTATTGGGCCAGCCAGGTGTTCAGGTAATCCTGCACGTTCTGGCGCGAGGCGAAGCTGCCGATCTTGTCGCGCATGATGGATTTCATGTAATGCGCGATGCGCGAAACCGCGAAGATGTACGGCAGCTGAGTGGACAGGCGCGCGTTGGCGTTGGCCGAATCGGTGTTGTAGGTTTTGGCTTTCTGGGCCGACTGGCCGCCGAAGAACGCCGCGTAATCGGTGTTCTTGCAGTGCACCAGCGAGATGAAGCCCAGATCGGACAACAGCTTTTCGGTGCGGTCGGTGATGGCCACTTCGGTCGGGCACTTGAGCGCAACTTCGCCGTCGTCGGTCTTGAAGGTGTGCGCCGGCAGGCCTTCCACCAGGCCGCCGCCTTCCACGCCGCGGATGGCCGCCAGCCAGCCGAACTGGGAGAAGGCGGAGGTCAGCCGCGCGGCGTAGGCATAGGCGGCGTTGGTCCACAGGTATTTGCCGTGGTTGCTGCCGTCGACGTTTTCTTCAAAGTCGAATTCCTCGACCGGCACGTTGTCGCGCCCGTAGGGCAGGCGGCCCAGAACATGCGGCAGCACCAGGCCGACGTAACGCGAGTCTTCCGATTCGCGGAACGACTTCCACTTGGCGTATTCGACGGTGTCGAAAATCTTGGCCAGATCGCGCGGCTTGCCGATGTCGGTGAAGCTTTCCAGGCCGAACAGGCCCGGATCTGCCGAGGAGATCAGCGGCGCGTGCGCGGCGGCGGCCACGTGCGACAGTTCTTCCAGCAGATAGAAGTCTTCCGGGTGGCGGGTGAATTCGTAGTCGCCCACCAGCGCGGCGTAAGGCGCGCCGCCGAAGGTGCCGTACTCTTCTTCGTAGATTTTCTTGAACAGCGCGGTCTGATCGAACTCGGCCGCGGCCTTGAAGTCCTTGACCAGATCCTTCTTGGACGCGTTGAGCACCTTGATCTTGAGCATGGTGCTGGTTTCCGACTGCATCACCAGATACTTCAGCCCGCGCCAGGACGCTTCCAGTTTCTGGAATTCCTGGTGATGCATCACCGCGTTGAGCTGATCGCTGATCAGGGCGTCCAGTTCGGCGATGCGGGCGTCGATGCTCGTCGACAGGTCGCGCGATACGGTGACGCTGCCCTCCAGCACCTGCTCCACCAGCGAGCCGATCAGGTCGCGGGTATGGCTTTTTTCGCTGTCGCTGGCCGCCACGCGGCTTTGCTCGATGATGCTGTCCAGCAGGCTGACGCTTTCCGCCGCGGCCGCCGCGGATTGTTGCTCCATCACTTGTTCGCTCATGCTCACTCCTCAGCCGGCTTCTGCGTTTGTTGACCGATCTCGCGCAGTTTTTCGGTGTCGCGCACCACCTCGTCCAGCAGCTCTTCCAGCTTGTCGTTGCCGGCCATCTTGTTGCGCAGGTCGGCCAGGCGGGAACGGGCTTCCAGCAGCTTGTTCAGCGGCTCGATCTGCTTGACCACGTTTTGCGGCTCGAAATCGCCCAGTTCGTTGAAGTTCAGCTCCACCGACAGCTGGCTGCCGTCTTTTTGCAACTGGTTGTCCACCTTCATCGCCAGGCGCGGCGCCATGCCCTTGAGGACCTCGTCGAAGTTGTCCCGGTCGATCTGAACGAACTTGCGTTCCTTCATCTTGGGCAGCGGCTCCTTGCTATGGCCGGAGTAATCGCCCAGCACGCCCATGACGAAGGGCAACTCCTTGGTTTCGATGGCGTCGCCGATTTCCACGTCGTAGGTGATCTGGACGCGGGGCGGCCGTACCCGGGACAATTTTTTCTGAGTGCTTTCGTTAGCCATGGCTTTCTCTGACAGTTCGTTTGAAAGGAAAACAAAACGCTACGCCACGCTGCGCGACAGGCTTTCCATCACGCCGCGCAATTGAGCGATTGATAAAGCGGGGTCGTTCATCTGCCGGCCAAGGATGTAGGCGGCCTCGGCATGCGATTGATGGCTGCGCCACGGGGCGCGTTCATCCCAGATATCCACAATGAATTTGGGGTCTAATGTCGCGCCCCAGCATTGTGTTGCAATTTGCTCAGTCAGCGCCCCCGGCAATAAAGACAGGAAATAGCCTTCCTTGCGGCGCAAAATCATGAATTGCTCGCACTCGGAACCGCTGCCCGCCGTCGCCGCCTGATACAGCGCCAGCCAGGTCACCGCGGTCAGCACATCCTCGCCTTCGCGGCAGGGCAGAGGCAGCAAATAGGTCTGGGCGGGCACCGCGTCGCCGAATTTGCGCAGCAAGCGGTGGTGGAACAGGAAGGCGAGCAGCACGGCCTCCAGGCTGCCCATGCCGGCCGCCGCCAGGCTCTCGTCTAACAATCTGGCCGGCGTGGCCGCCAGATGGCGCTCAAGCAATTGCTGCGCCAGCTCGATGTCGGCGCTCGACGACGTTCCAAAGGCCAGTTGCTCTTCCAGATACTGCCGGCAAGCCACCATCTCCACCGAATTGTCCATGGCGCTGCGCAGCTGTTCGCGCAGGCCGCTGAAGAACAGCTCGTTGGCCAGCAGCAGGATCGCCAGCGAAGGCACCGTGGACTCGGCGGGCGCGAGCGAGGCCGCCACCAGCGGATAATTGCGGCCGCCTTCGTCGTGGCTGGGCTGGACGATGCCGATGGACAACCAGCGCGCGTCCTTGCTGCGCAGCACGAAAGAGGTGGGCGGCGTTTCGCGGTAACGCGCCGCGGCTTCGGCGTCGCCGGCGGCGATCTGCAGGCTGCCGGCCAGCAACTGGTCCAGATGCATGGCGGCCGGATGGGTGGCGTTGACGCGGACGAAGTCGCCGCGTCTGGGCAGCTTGCCGAAGATGCAGTATTGCGGCGGCGTGTCCGGCGGGCGCTTGAAATTGAATGCCATGACGGTCTTTCTTTTCTCTTACAGCGTCACGCGGTCGGGCAGCGCGAGCTTGTGCAAACGGGTCAGTTGCAAGGGGTTGACGCCGCCGACCATGCGGAAGTTGAAACGGACCACTTGTCCTTCCACGCCGGCCGCGCCGCGCGGGATGGTCCAGGCCAATTGCGCCGAGCCATCTTCGCCCGGCGTCACCTTGGCCGTGGCCAGGAGGCGCATCAGCCCCATCCTGCCCGGCTGGTTGCCGACCGTGCTGGTGGCCCCGGCGTAGCTGATCACCTGGATGCGGGCGCCGTCGGCCTGGCCGTTGCCCGGCCAGGTAAAGGCTTGCCAGATCTGGGGGCCGTTGCGGTAGCGCAGTTCCTGGCCATCGATGCTGAGCACGATTTCGGACAGGCCGGAGGTGGGTTGCGGTTGCAACTCGAAGCGGGTGACGTCGCCCTCTTGCGCCTGGGTGGTGGCCAGGGCCAGCAGGCTGCTGACGCTGCTAAGGAAGGCGGGGTTGAAGCTGACCCCCTGGTTGCCCCAGGCGCGCGGCACCAGCTGGTCGCCCTTGCGCTGCACCAGGCCGGTCAGATAGGTGTTGATGAACTTGTCCAGCGTGCCATCGTTGGCTTTGACGAAACGGTTGATGTCGGCCATCGAGGCGCTGTTGGCCGAATCGCTGAACGGATATTTTCCGGCCAGCTGTTTCCAGGCGGGCAGCACTTCGTCGGCCCAGGCCTGGTTGATGTCGGCGGCGACCGGACCCAGCAGCGCCGAATAGGTTTGCGACAGCGGCCGCACCAGCAGCGGGCGGACCATCTCGCCGGTTTCCGGCGACACCTGGGAGAGCAGGGTGTTGTCGACGAAGGCCAGGCTGTCGGCGAGCTCGGAGCCGGAGCCGTTCAGGGTGGACTGCAGCGCGGCGCGCGCCTGGCCGCCCGGGGCGTCGGTAGTGGCGATCACCGCCAGCTT
Source organism: Xenophilus sp. AP218F (assembly GCA_002213445.1). Lineage (GTDB taxonomy): Bacteria > Pseudomonadota > Gammaproteobacteria > Burkholderiales > Chromobacteriaceae > Chromobacterium. Next base: position 5,202 of record NJIE01000037.1, read on the forward strand.
GGCCTTGAGCTTGGCCAGTTGATCCAGATACGCGTTGATCGGCGGGTTTTCACCCTTGACCAGGGTGGCGATGCCGGCGAACTGCTGGCCGACTTCGCCATACAGCTTGTCCTGTTTCGCGCCGTTCTGCGCGGAGTCGCCCTTGAACAGTTCGGCGGTTTTTTCCAGCACCGAGCGCTTGGCGGTTTCCAGCGACCGATTGATCTCGGACGGGTTGTCCCACGAAGTTTCGGCGGCGGCGCGCGTCAGCAACACCTTGATCGGCGAATTCTGCTTGTCGGCCAGGCGCGTCATGCCGGAGGCCGATTGCGCCGGCGTGGCGAAATCGCGCACCGCCACGCCCATCAGGAATTTCTTCCAGGCGGCGCTGTACTGGGCCCGGTACAGCGCTTCCAGCGCCGCGCGGTTTTTCTCAACGTCGCCGTCCTTGCCGAGATTGTCCTGGGTGGAGGAGGCCAAGACCCAGTCATCGCTGCGGATCTCGCCGCGGCTGGCCTCGTCGATGGCGTTGCGCACGTAGGCGTTCCAGGCCTCGCGGGTGAACGCGCCTTCCACCATCTGGCTGCCGGCCAGAATATCGGTGTCTTTATTGTCCAGAATCCGGGCGACGGTCAGCGGCGCGAAGCGGGTGTTGGCGCGAGCCTTGATTTCGTTGAACACCCGCTCCTGCGCGGACAGGCGCTTGAACGAGCCGCGCAGGGTTTCCCGCGCCTCGGCCACCACCTTGGGGTTGTTTTCGATCAGGGGCAGGTCCGGCGCCTTGATCTGGCTGATATAGAAGGCCATCAGCTTTTCCGCCGCCGGCATGATGTCGCTGGCCTGGTACTGGCCCTTCTGGCTTTCCAGCCATGGCCGCCAGTAGCGCGGCAGCTGATCGCTCAGGTGCGCTTCGTCCATGCGCTTCTGCTCGTGCAGCATCAGGTAGGTCTTCAGCGCGTTGTAAGCCGCGTCCAGCCTGGGCGCGTTTTCCGTCGGCGCGGCGGCGTCCGACTTGCCGCTGGTGGCGCGTTGCGGCAAATCCAGCAGGCTCAGCTTGATATTGGGCAGCCCGGTGCGCGGCTTGGCTTTCGGTTTGGGTTTGACCGGCGCGGGCGCGGGCTTGGGCGGTTCGCTGACTACCGGAGCCGGCGCGGGCGCCGCCGGCTGCAAGGCGACCAGCGTGGTTTCCAGATTGCGCTGGATGGGTTGCAGCATGACGGTTTTCAGGCCAGCGAAGTATTCCTTGCGCAAGGCCTGCTCCAGCGCCTCGCCCTGATACAGGCCCATGCCCAGCTGCCACGGCGCGCCTTCCTTGCGATAGGCCTGGAATTGCTCCAGCCGCTGCTGCAGGATCAGCAAGCCGCGCAACTTGTCGTAAAGCTGGGCGGAACCGGCCAGTTTCTGCGCCTGGACGCGTTCGGCGGCGACGCTCTCCACCAGCTTCTGGTTGCCGACGAAGGACCAGGTCCAGAAGCCCGCGGCGACCGCCAGGGTGCACAGGCCGGCCAGCATGCCGGCCAGACGCCAGCGGCTGCTGCCCGGGCGCGTCTGCTGGAAAATCAGATGCTGGTCTTCGAACAGCACGTTCTGGAACAGCCCGCGCAGGAAGTAGCTGTACGATGCCGGCGCCTGATGCGCGGGTTCCGCGACGGCGGCCAGATCGAACTGCCCCTTGATGCGATTGGCGGTGACGATGCGCGGCGTGCCCTCTTGCAGCGCGCTGGTGAAGTAGAAGCCGCGCAGCAGAGGCCGCGCATGGTAGGGATCGTCCTCCTGCAACAGGCGCACGAACTTCACCACCGCGTCCTTCAGGCCGTGGAATTCGATGGGGAAGGCGAAGTGGGCCGAATGCGCCTGATCGCCGCGCTGGCGCGCGAGTTTGTCCTCGCCAGCCTGGACCAGGCCGCGGTACAAGAGCTCGAACTGTTGCGCCACCACGTTGGCCGCGTCGAACCCCGCGCCCTGGTCCGCCGACAAGGTGGCGCCCCAGACCCGGGCCCGCTCTTCTTCGCTGGCGTCCTGGAAGAAGGGCGCGAAGCCGCCCAAGAGGTCCAGCTTGGTGAAAATCAGGTAAATCGGCACCGACAGGCCGAAGGTGTTGCATACCTCGTGGATGCGCTCGCGCACCTGGCGGGCGTAAACGGTGAAGCCTTCGCTATTGTGCTGCGCCAGTTCCGGCAAACTGATGGCGAGCAGGATGCCGTTGACCGGCGCTTTGGCGCGGTGCTTTTTCAAGAGTTTGAGAAACTCCAGCCACTCCACCCTATCTTCGCTTTGCGTCGCGTAGCGGCCGGCGGTATCCAGGATCACGCCCTCGGTCGAGAAGAACCAGTCGCAGTTTCGCGTTCCGCCCACGCCTTGCACGCCGTTCTTGTCGCTGAATGGGAAGGTTAGGCCGGATTGCAGCACGGCGGTGCTTTTGCCGGCGGCCGGATGGCCGATGATCATGTACCAGGGCAGCTCGTACAGGGCGGCGCTGCCGCTGGCCGCGCCCAGCTTGGACTTTTTCAGCGTGTCGATGGCGCTGAGCAGACGCTGGCGCAATAAGGTCACCTCCGCGCGCTTGTCCGCGCTGGCGCCCATCACCGCTTCGTCCGCCTGACGGCGCAGCATGTTCTCCAGCAGGCCGCCGGCGCGGCGAGCCAGCGCCTGCCCCGCCAGCAAGGCGAACACCCAGAGCAGCATGACCCCCAGAATCCAGACCAGGCGGCTTTCCATCGTCTGAAGGCCAAGCCAGGGGCCCAGAAACCAGATCAGGGCGATCAGAATCAGGAATCCGATCGCCGATGCCACCTTCGCGTGGCGCATCCAAGCATGTTTCAAAACCACTCACCTTCCCTAAACAACGCTATTTTTTAACCAGTTGCCGCAACGAGCCGGCGCGCTCGACATGGCCATAATCCTTGAAGCTCCATTTGCCGCCCCAGGTGAGTCCCGCCGCGGCGGCCTCTTCGCCCAGCGCCTGGTAGGCCTGCATCGCCCAGGCGTCTTTTTCCGAGATCACCACCTTGCCGTCGCGCACCGGCGCCAGATCCACCGCCAGGCCGTACTGGTGCTTGCTCTCTCCGCCCTTGGCCTGGGTGACGTGGCTGCCCTTCCCGGCCAGCAGATTCTGTCGTTCGACGCTGCGATAACCCTCCAGCAAGGTCATCGGGAAACCGCGTTGCTTGAGCTTGGCGACTAGACGCAACACCTCCTGCGCGAAGGCGGGGTTCAGCTTGCTCCAATCGCGATCCGCCTTGTCCAGCCGCAGGCTGGGCGCCTGGGTGATCGCGTCGACGAAGGCCTCCGGCGGCAAAGGCGGAGGCGGCACCAGCTTTTCCTCCTGCAATGTGAGCCGAATTCTCTCTTGCGGCGGCGTTTTATGCTGAGTGCGTATCTCGGCCTCGTGCAAATTTGCGGAATGTAGCGTAATTGCAACAACGCCAATCGCTGTACTGGCTGAAAGGACAGGCCACCACCAGCGATGGCGGCTGATCTGTGTCTTTTTTACATCGCTTGTCCGTCCCTTCCGGCGCGCCAGAAAAGCGCGAAATCCCGCTGCAATCCTGTTGTCATTGCGTGGCGCGACGCGTTCGGAACCGCAAAATCCTTGCGTAGAAAGCAACTTAGCCCCGCCTATGAAAAATCGGCAGCCCAACCACAGCAGCAAGGCGATAACAATGGCGACTGTTACAGGTATGTAAATTGACATCATCGTATTTTTAGCAACTGATTTAAAATTGCTAGGTAAATTAACTAATATTTATAAGCATTTTCCATTAAATGCCGTGGCAAAAATGCGTCACTCCGCATATGCGCTTTGCAATGCTACACAGAAAATGCAGAATTAGCGCCATCTGATTGATATCGTCATGTGACAAAAATGCTTAAAAATTCATTTTTTTGCAAATATTATGTTTTAAGCATATTGTTTGCGGCAACGCTGCTGACAGCCTGCGCCGGGCCGAAAACCATCGAGATCAATAGCCAGGCCAGCGCCCAGTTGAACCAGGCGGGAACAGGAAAACCACTATCTGTGGTTGTCAATATCTACCAGCTGAAATCGCCGGATTTGTTCAATCGTCTGACAGTCGAATCGATCAACAGCGGCAAGCCCGTGGCCGAGTTGCTGGGGGATACCGTGGTGGCCAGCAAGGAAATGATTCTGGTGCCGGGAGCCAAGCAGGAGCTGGAAGAAACCATCAAGGAAGAGGCGCGCTACGTCGGCGTCGTCGGCAATTTCCGGCAACCCGACAGGCATTACTGGCGGCTGCTCTATGATGCCGATCGCGTGCGCAGCAAGGATCTGAAGTTCATGGCGGCGGAGTGCTATCTGAAAGCCGTCAAACCCGAGGCGCTGGCCATTCCCGGCCAGCCGCCGGCGACAGCCAAGATCGACTGCAAGCCAGGCCGTTGAGGCGGCCCATTCGCAACGAGCAATCAGGACCTTACAGGATGTCTCACGCGCAACGCGTTTTATGGGGCGAAGGCATGTTCCTCCGCCCTCAGCATTTTCAGCAGCAAGCCGCATATCTGGAACAGAACGACGCCGAAATCCTGCGCCTGACCCGGCGTCACGCCTGGGGCGTGCAGCAATTCGCGCTGGACGAGACCGCGCTCAAGGCCGGCATGGCGCGCGTGGACGCGCTCCACCTGCTGTTCCGGGACGGCACGCTATGCCAGGCGCCGGCGCGCGCGCCGCTGCCGCTGGCGCGGGACTTGAACACGCTGCCGCAAATCGGAATCCAGACCACGCTCTACGCCTGCCTCGCCCAACTGCAGCCCTACGGCGGCAACACCCGCGTCGGCGACGACAGCGCCCGCCCCACCCGTTTTCGCAGCGAGCGCGTCGAGGTAGCCGATCTCTACACCCAGGCGCTGGAAGCCGACCTCTCCGCCTTGCAGCTGGACGTGCGGCTGATGCTGGAAGAGGAAAACCGCGACGGCTACGACTCCATTCCCTTGTGCCAGCTGGAAAAGGACGCCACCGGCCAGTGGGTCGTCGCCGAGTCCTTCATCCCCCCGCTGGTCAGCGTCGAAGCCTCGCGCCCGCTGACGCTGATGCTGCGTCGCCTGCTGGATATCCTGCTGGTGAAAAGCCAGGCTCTGGGCAGCAGCCAGCGCGAGCGCGCCAAAAGCGTGATGGAGTTCGGCTCGTCCGATATCGGTTCTTTCTGGCTGCTGCACACGGTCAACCGCAACTTCGCCAAATTGCGCCATCTCTCCCAGTGCAGCCCGCTGCATCCGGAAGAGCTATACCTCGCGCTGGCCGAGTTCTGCGGCGAATTGCAGACATTTTCCAGCATCTATTCGCTATCCGACATTCCGCCTTACCGCCACGACCAGCTGCGCGACGTGCTGCCAGCCCTGGACAAGCAGGTGCGCGAGCTGCTGGACACAGTGATTTCCGCCCGCTACGCGCTGATCCCGCTGCAATCGCCCAAGCCGTCCTTCTTCATCGGCCGGCTGGAGAGCGACCGTTTCCTCGACAACGCCGACTTCTACCTGTCGGTGCAAAGCGACATCCCGGCCGCGCAGCTGCTGGACAACCTGCCGCACAAGCTCAAGATCGGCGCGCCCGACGACGTGGAAAAAATCCTCAACAGCGCCATGCGCGGCGTGGCGCTCAACCACGCCCAGCAAACGCCGTCGGCGGTGCCGGTGCGGGTGGGCAACCTGTATTTCGCGCTGGAGCCGCACGGCGACATCTACGCCCGCATGCTGCAATCGCGCAGCGTCTGCATCTACGTGCCGCAGACCCTGGCCAATATTTCCCTCGAATTGATCGCGGTTTTCCGCTGAGACTGTCATGAATCAAACCGCCACGCTTACCGAAGAACGCCCGCTGGTCGTCAGCGCCCCCGCCGCCCCGGCGCTGCGGGAAATGCTCGAAGACGGCATTTACCTGCTGTTTTTGCTGAAAGAAGGCAACGCGCCGGGCAGCGCCGTGGAGTTCAACCGCCGGGTGGACAACTTCCTGGCCCAGTTCGACCGCAACGCGCGCAACTTCGGCAAGGATCCAGCCGCCATCGGCCAGGCCCGTTACGCGTTTTGCGCGCTGATGGACGAAATCATCCTGTCGTCCGACTTCCCGCTGCGCGACGAATGGGAACGCATGCCCTTGCAGCTGCGCCTGTTCGGCGAACACCTGGCCGGGGAAGGCTTTTTCAACCGCCTGGAGCAACTGCGCCTCTCGCCCGTCGAACACCAGGAAGAACTGGAAGTGTTCTACACCTGCCTGCTGCTGGGCTTCAAAGGCAAGTACCTGCTGGAAGGCGACGAAAAGCTGGGCTACCTGATGCACAAGCTAAGCCAGGAAATCCAGCAGGCGCGCGGCGGCAAGGCCGAGTTCGCGCCCAACTGGCAGCTGCCGCAACGCTTCCAGGTCTATATGCGCCACGAGCTGCCGCTGTGGCTGTACTTCGCGTTGCTGGCCGTCGTCGGCGCCGGCATCTTCGGAGCCTTCCGCTGGATCCTGTCGCAGCAGGCCGCCGCGCTGCTGGGAGGTTGAGATGCGGGGCCTGAGCCGCGACGCGCTGATCCAGCCCTCGGTGCTGGATCGATTGCTGGATGACGAACCGGACAACCCGCACAGCCCGGACGGGACGCTGTACGAGCTTGCCCAGTTCAAGCGCTCGCTGGCGCGCGACATGGAGGCGCTGCTCAACACCCGGCTGACGCCGCCGACCGAGCTGTTCGACGCCTGCCCGGCCGCCAGCGACAGCATGCTGCGCTTCGGGATTCCCGATCTGTCCGGCATCAGCCTGCTCAACCCGGACGACCGCGAGCTGCTGCGCGACCAGCTGCGCCGCGCCATCGAAGTGCACGAACCGCGCCTGTCGCGCGTGCGCGTCAACCTGGACGCCCCGCGCGAAATGGAGCGGCACCTGCGCTTCCGCGTCGACGCGGTGCTGAAAGTGCATCCGCACCGCCCGCCGGTCACCTTCGACGCCACGCTGCAGCTGTCATCCAATATCTACAAGGTACAAGGCTAACCCCCCATGGACCTCAGCACGCTCCTCGCCAGCTTCGCC
>NJIE01000038.1 GCA_002213445.1 Xenophilus sp. AP218F
ACGCTGGAGCGGCTACCATCGCCGCAGCCTGGTGGAAACCAAGATGCATTGCTTCAAACGGCTGGGTGAAAGGGTGACGGCCCGTCGCTTCGAGGGTCAAGTGGCAGAGCTGCAAGTGCGTGCTGCCATCTTGAACCGCTTCAGCATGCTGGGCCGTCCATGCACGGTGGCGGTGGTATAAGTCCGCTTGGGGAAAGGGGAAACTCGCCCTGTTCAGGATTTATGCAACAGCGCCGTAGCGCATCGCCACTGCCATCTCCTGTATCCAGTAGCGGAACCGTCCAGCTGGTTTGGGGCAGGTTTTCCCAATCTGAAATCGCAGCATCCAGCAGGCTTGCTGCCAGCTCATCCACCGACTGTTGTTGGGCGGCGGCCATGTTGGCGAGCCGCTGCTGGAGTTGACGACTCACGAGCAGCGTTAGCCAAGTTTCAGAATTCGGATCATCGATCATAATGGACTCCAATCGTATGCGGTAAACCACTCGGCTGTAGGCCATGGCCACCGGACGAGGCGCCCTGGTTATGATATAAATGGGCGTATTTGCCAAGCCGAGGATCGCTGGCAAGGTGCTCTACTGCCCCATGATGCCGAGCCACAGTCATCGTTAGACCTGTACTTTAGTCTAGGTTTCTCAGATATATGATGGGGCTGGCTTGTTGACGCTTACATAGCAGCATAAAATTCTTATCCTCTTTTAGTTCAATGACATACCCTCGCCATGAGGGTATTTTTATTTGGGACTCGGATGGATTTGAACGCACTGCTGGCCAGTTTCGCCTCCGCCTTTGGCCAAGATCGACGAGTATTGACTTTGAGGCTGGGCACCGGGCAGATCGCCGCCGAGCAGTTGCTGCCGCTGAGCCTGCAGGCCGAAGAAGGTCTGTCCCAACCTTACCGCTACACGCTGACCTGCCTGTCGCCGGACACCCATATCGAACTGAAGTCGCTGCTGGGCCAGCCAGCGCGCATCGGCATCGAGGATGCCTCCGGCGGCGAGTCCATCCGCTGCGGCGTGGTGAGCCAGGCCAGGCTGGCCGGCGCCGATGGCGGCTTCGCCAAGTACGAGCTGACCATCGAGCCGCCGTTCGCGCTGCTGCGCCACCGCCGCACTTCGCGCGTGTTCCAGGGCCTAACGGTGCCGGACATCATCCAGCAGATCCTGTCCGAACATCAGCAGGCCAACCCGGCCTTCGCCCACGTGCAGACCCTGTCCATCCAGGTGCAGCCGGCCCAGCCGCGCAGCTACTGCCTGCAATACCGCGAGAGCGATTACGAATTCATCGTCCGGCTGCTGCACGAAGAAGGCTACGCCTGGCGTTTCCTGCATCAAGACGATGACGGCCCGCAGGTGCAGCTGGCGGTGTTTGACGACCCGCACAGCCTGCCGGCCGCCCCTTTGAGCCGCGTACGCTTCCACCGCAGTGACGCCACCGAAGACGAAGATGGCCTGACCGAATGGCAGGCCACCCGCCAGATCGTGCCCAGCAGCGTGGCGCTGGCCAGCTACGACTACAAACCCGTCTCCACCCAGCACAGCGAAGACGGCAGCCGCATCGAGCAAGGCCAGGCCGGCCAGTCGCTGCAGAGCAGCCTGACCCACTACGACGCGCCGGGCCTGTACTACGCCGGCGACGATGAACAGCTGGGCCGCTACGCCCAACTGCGCCAGCAGGCGCATGATCAGCAGGCCAAGTCCTTCCGCGCCAGCGGCACCGTGCGCGGCTTGCAGCCGGGCGAATGGTTCCGTCTGGACGACCATCCGGCGCACGAAACCGACAGCCCGCAACACCGCGAATTCGTGGTCACCGGCCAAAGCTTCCTGGTGCGCAACAACCTGCCCCAGGATCTGGCCCAGCACGTCGGCGCCCCCAGCGACGCCGCGCCGTTCACCACCACGCTGCAGACCCAGCGCCGCGGCATTCCGCTGACGCCGGCCTATGCCGGCACCGCGCTGGCCAAACCCAAATCGCGCGGCGTGCAGACCGCCACCGTGGTCGGCCCGGCCGAGCCGACAGACCAGGCCGCCGACGAGATCTACACCGACGGCCAAGGCCGCATCAAGGTGCAATTCCACTGGCAACGGCCAGAGGAACACGCCCAGTTCGGCGCCAATCTCGACGATAAATCTTCATGCTGGCTGCGCGTGGCCATGCCCAGTGCCGGTGCCGGTTTCGGCCACCAGTTCATCCCGCGCATCGGCCAGGAGGTGCTGGTCAGCTTCATCGAAGGAGACATCGACCGCCCGCTGGTCACCGGTGTGTTCTACAACGGCAGCCACCCGACGCCGGACTTCAGCGGCGCCGGCAGCCTGCCCGCCAACAAGACGCTGTCCGGCATCAAATCCAAGGAACACCAGGGCGGCGGCTACAACGAGCTGCTGTTCGACGACACCCCGGGCGAAGTCCGCGCCAAACTGTCCAGCGAATCTGGCAAGACCCAGCTGAATCAGGGCTACCTGACCCACCCGCGCAGCAACGGCAAAGCCCAGCCGCGCGGCGAAGGCTTCGAGCTGCGCACCGACCAGCACGGCGCCATCCGCGCCGCCCACGGCCTGCTGCTGTCCACCGAAGCGCAAAACGGCGCCGGCGGCAAACAGCTGGCGCGCGAGCACGCGCAAAGCCAGCTGCAGTCCGCCGTCGCGCTGAGCCAGGCGCTGGCCGAGACCGCCACCGGCCAGCTCGCTGACACCATGGAGACCGGGCCGGATGAGATTGGCGACGACAATGCCAAGAGCGGGAAGAAGGACACCGGCCATATCCAGCACCAGCTCGACGCGCTGGCCGCCTGGGAAGCCGGCAGCAATACCGACAAGGACGGCAAAACCGCCAAGGAGCAAGCCGGCCAACAGCCGCAACTGGTGCTGTCCGGCCCGGCCGGTATTGCCAGCGTTACCGAGCAAAGCCAAACTCTAACCGCCGGTACCAACCTGAACCTCGTTGCCCAGCGCGACGCCAACCACACCACCGGCCGGCGCTGGATTCACAACATCGGCAAACACATCAGCCTGTTCGTGGCGGGGGTCAAAGACAAGGTGGCGATTAAGCTGATCGCAGCCAAGGGCAAGGTACAAATCCAGGCGCAGAGCGACGCGATGGAGTGGACGGCTGACAAGGATGTGACGATTACCTCGTGCAAGGATCGGATCATCGTTAACGCCAAGCAGGAAATCCTGCTTACGGCTGGTAGTGGCTATATCCGCATTGCCGGCGGCAATATCGAGGTGCATTGCCCCGGCACCGTTAGCGTCAAAGGGGCCAGTCATGAGCTGAGCGGTCCAACCAGTATGACTCCACCACTACCGAGTCTGCCCCAGCGAGATTCGAAGAACTGGCTCGAATTGGACCTGGATGGCTACAAAGGCAAGGCGATGGCTGGCGTGGCCTATACATTGCACTTGCAGGACGGCACTCAACGGCAAGGCAAGCTAGATGGAGATGGCCATGCTCGCGAAGAAAAAATTCCGCTGGGTAGTGGCCGGGTGGTGTATCACAACGATCCCGCTGCCAAAGATCCGCTGCATGAAAGCGGCTTGGACGCATTGATGGCGGATAGTCACGGCGAGATCGAAAAAGAAGCTGCCCAGTATGCGGCACAGAATAAGACGGGGATTGTTTGATGTCGGCTCAAGATGCGTGGGGCGTGGTCCGGGGGAGCCAGAAACCTGAAGATACCGGAATTGGTATGTGGATATGGGGAACGCTGAAAGGGGATTTCGAGGAGGATCGCAGTATTGGCCAAGTGGGCACGGACATGGTCATCTCGCTGATCCCGGGTGTAGGCGTGGCGACCACTCTGCGAGATCTGGTGGCCAACCTGATCAAGCTCTACAAAAATCCCAAAGACAAGCTGATCCTGCTGTTTATTGCACTGGCGCTAATCGGCCTGATCCCTGAGGCCGGTACCGTGGTCAAGGGTGTTGTGCGCATCCTCTTTGTGTACCTGCGCCGTTTCGTCAAGGACGCTGCGGAGTTGTCGAATGCCACCAAGTTGGCGCAGGCGACTACGAAGGCGGTGGATGCAGCCTTACCGAAGATCATCGAGTTTCTACAGGACTCGCGTTTGGTTCGCTGGGCCACAGACAGCAAAGTGCCCAATCTGATTCGTTTCGCTGGCACCGAACTAACCAAGCTGGCGGATAAAATCGATGCGGCGCAGTTGAGGAAAGCATTCGCCGCTGCCACGGAACAACTTCAGACTTTGTTGAAGCGTATCCATGGCATTGTTCCCGCTCGTGCTGCGGATCAGATCGATGAGTTTCTGGCCATTCTGGATAAGGTTCGCAAGCCCGTACTGGATGGCATGCAGTCGGCAGTACAGCCCCTGAAGACGGTGCTGAAGACGGCAGGCAAACGATTGGAGGATCATGCGCTGATTGTGGATAGCCGTACAGTGAACCGCGGTTGGCTTGCGCCGATGTCCCAGAAAAGCTCGGTGATGTTGATTGAAAAGGATCCGCCGAAATGGGTGCGTAAGACAGTGGATGGAATTGTACCCCACCCGGCCCCTACGCTTAATGAAGCCGGCGCGATGGCTGAGGAATTAAAGAAGATTTCTGCAGCTAAGGGCAATGTGCTTCCTGAACTTTCTCCCGGTCAAGTTCAAACATTTGAAAAGGGGAAGATCAGGGCTGCGGCAATCAAAGGACCTGCAAAGTTATACCGAGTCGTCGATCCTACTAGCGGTGGTGGTGGCACGTTCTGGGTCAGCGAAGAGACCTTCAATCAGCTCAAGACCCGAGCCGAGTGGCGTGAAAAACTGGCGGTTTGGCCTCATTGGAACCAGAACGGCCAATACGTAGTGTACGAGCTGAAGCCAGGCGAAACGGTGTACGCTTGGAAAGGGCCTGCCGCATCGCAACAAATCGATGGCTGCCCGTATCACTTGCCCGGTGGAGGCGAACAAATCCTGTTCTACCCCCAAGGCGATACTTTCAAGAAGACCTTGCCGAACATCGACCCGACTACAGGCGAAGCTATAAGCGCAGGGGGGCGTGTCGATACCCGCGTCAATTTCAAGGACGTGCTGGGCGAGGAGGTCAGGGTCGGGCTGCGCGACACAATCAACGACCCTCACATTAAGGGGCCATACGCTACCAACTGGGGCTTCAGCGACTGGACTGCGGAAGAAGCCGCGCGCATCGTCATCGAGATTCCTAAGCATTTGGATAAGCAATGAGAGACATCAACCGAGAAGCGTGGTTTCTGAACTACGTCACCTCCATTCCCTACTACGAAGCTTGCGCTCAGGCCACTGAAGACTTTGCAGACCTTTTCAACCGCCTGTTGACCAAACACGACGGCCACGGCATTGGCAATCTGGATGGCTGGGTATCCCGCTATCTGAATCATGCTGAGGAAATCCGACGTCGCATCGAGTTTGTGCGCTATGGCGACTACATGCCGATGTATGGTCAGCTGTCAGATACTAATAGCGACTTCAGAGGCTTGGCCGAGCAGAATATATATGGTTGGCGCACTCCTGCGGAAGACCGGGCATGGAATATGGCACTTGATCAGATGTCCCGCCTCTGTAGTGTGGGCGCGCAAGCACTGGGCAACGTGTATTGGCGTGGCAAGTTGTGGGGAGATGATCAAACCAACTGCGTCGGCCGGAATGAAGGTTTCTCCAAAGGCGCCACCGATGCGCTGGACTTCTGGCAGGTTCGCGGCTTGATCCCCATTCCAGAGCAGTATCCAAAGTATGAGGTGGACTACTCACTCAGTTGCAAAACAGGCGAGATCTGTCCCCGCAATGGCGTGTGGGTACCCCAGCAAGTGCTGGACGAAGGACTGGAGCATTTACATATTGAGTTTGTCCAGCAAGGGCGGCTAATGCATCCCCTGTTTCGGTTCCATCTGGAGCGAGTTGCTAATCAAGAGTTGATCGATTCATTTACCGAAATAGGCATGGATCTTACTCCTGATGAAATTGAACGCCTGACACCACAAGAAGCCATTAGTACTCTAGAGGAGGCAATCTGGCATCCATTGGTACTGGTAACTGATCCCATGAGCAAACCAATACAGCGTGGCCGCATAGAGGCCAAGCACCCTTGCCCACGCACAGGCTATTGGTGGACCCTGGCGCGGGAGGATAGCCGCCGCCGCTTCTCCCAAGGGGAGGTGATGCCCGACTTTGCGGATTCTCGTTACGGAGCGACGATCTGGTACTGGGATGAGGATCAAAAAGATTAGTGAAGTGTAAAGGCCCAGCCTTGGCTTCATGCGATCTTGTTTGAGCATCTCAACTCGACTCATGCAAAATTTGCACGAGTTCAGTGGGAGGAGTCAGGGAGGTCCTTGATGAGCAGAAACCTTTGGGTGTAGTCAGGTTCCATCTACCTTCGAGAGTGATACTAGCCATATACGGGTGCGTATGGGCGCACATCACGCAACGACTATGCTGGCCGTGCTGAAACCCTTGCTATTGCTAGCTTTGACAGACTGATCTGCCCCCGCCAGCCATACCAGCAATCAGGAGAGAAGTCCTAGGTTTGCATGGTGGTGGAACCTGCTGATCTT
>NJIE01000039.1 GCA_002213445.1 Xenophilus sp. AP218F
GGCGGCACGTAGGCCTTGGGGGCCGGCGGCGCGGCGGCGGGGACCACCTTCTCGATCTTGGGCGGCGGAGGCGGCGGCGGGGGCGGCGGCGGTTCGCTGATCACCGACACTTCCACCTTCTGCTGGATCACCTTCACCACTCCCTGGGCGAGACCGGAGACCAAACCGTAAATCAATAACGCATGGAAGATGACAACCCCCGCCAAGCCGGCGAAACGTCGCCGCGGCGGAGGGCCTCCCACCCCTTTTGTTGCTGTGATGCTGGTCATATGGCCTACCTGTTCTTCTTGATGCCGCCGGCCGCCGCGCGCCGGCCTTGTGGGCCGGGCGCGGTCGATGGCGGCTATGGCTTCTGCTGCGAAGGGGTTGCCCCCTCCTTCCTCTCGTTGAAAGCGGTATTCCGCTCACGACCAGAATGCTCTGGTCATGAGCGATTTTCAACTCAAGCAAGTTACATCTTGTACGAAGCCTTGATGAAGTAGGCGCGGCCCAACGGGTCGGTGTAGCGCGGATCATAGCCTTGCTGCGTCGTCGCACCTTGATTGCTATACGGCGGCAGCTGATCGAACAGATTGCGAACCCCTGCGGTCACGGAAGCTTGCTTGTTCAGTGCATAGCTGGCCGACAGATTCCAGGTGGAGTATGGGCGAACCGAATTGCCTTGCTTTCCCTTGTTCTGATCGGTGTAACCGGACTTGTAGTCTTGAGCCAAAATGGCGCTCCACTTGTCGTAATTCCAGTTCAGACTCAGATTATGCTGCCAACGGAAAGTTACGCCGGTGTCGCGATAAGAACCCAGGTTGCTGAAGTAATCGCCTCCCTCTTCCAACTGGTAGGAATATTTGGAAATATACGTGCCATCCAAATTCAACGTGAAATTGCCTACGCTGGTGCGAGGCAGGCGCCAGTTGAAGTTGAGGTCGATACCAGCCGCGCTCAAGTTGCCAAGGTTTTGGGTGGTGCCATCCACCGACAGCAAGTTGTTATTGGAGGGGTCGCGATTATACAGTTTGGAGTATTTCGCCGGATCGCCAAACAGTTTGCTCTCCGGCAAAACGCCGATTTGGTTTTTGACCATGGTCCACCAGAGATCCGCGCTGGTGGTAATCGACGGAATCGGTTCCAACACCACGCCAAAAGTCAGCGAGGTTGACTTCTCCGGCTGCAGATTCTTGTTGCCGCCAGTTCGCAAATAGCGCTGCACCTTGGTGCATGCAGTCGGCCCTGCGCCAGGTTGGGCAACCCCATTCGGGCAATATACCGGATCTTGGTAGTTATCTTCCGTCAGTTGTTGCTGAACCGGATTATTGATGTCATACAAAGTCGGCGCGCGGAAGCCGGTGCTGGCCGAGGTTCGGAACAACACTTGCGGAATGGGCTGGTACTTCAAGGCCGCCTTCGGATTAACCGAACTGCCGAAATCGCTATAGCGGTCATAACGAACCGCCAATTGCGCGTCCAGATCTTTCAGCACAGGCACATCCGCCTCGCCGTAAACGGCATAGGCAGAGCGCGAACCCGATGCCGATTCGGATTTAAGCATGCCCAAACTCAAGGCATCCCGGCTTATCGGATAATTGAAATCCTGGCTGATGCTTTCCTTGCGGTACTCCGCGCCAAACGCTACCGCCAGCATCCCCGCCGGCAGTTGATACACTTCCTTGCTGATTTTTCCATCAATCATGTCGATGGTGGATTTCGCTTTTTGCACCTCGCCGGTCAGCGAAAGCGAACGCCATACGCTGTCATACTTTCCGCTAGAGTCGAGAGGATCAAATGTGCCGTTGCTCAAGCCTGCCGACACCCGGGAGAAGCTTGGATACCCGCTTACCAGATCTTGCGTGATATTGTTTTGGGAGCGCCCCAGGCCAGCCCTATAGTCCCATCCCCCGATCAGGCCTTCCAGGTTCAGCATCAATCTTTGCGTGGTGGCAGTGCTTTCGCTGATACGATTGCCCATCGGAATGCCGCGAACATAAAAATATGTCCCCGCCGGCAAAGTCACGCCGCCATATGTTCCGCCTGGCAATTGAATATCATCGCCGCCAATCGGAGCTGGCGCGACAACCGAAGTCGTCTTGGTTTGAGTCACCGCGTATTGCAGGGACAACTCATGATCGTCGCCCAAGCGCTTGCTGGCCTTGAAGAAACCGGAGCTTTGCTCAACCTCAGGAATGATATTCGGGAACAACGAGTAATATTGCTGACAATATCCGCCCTTATATATCGCATATGGCGCTTTGCAGGCGGCAGGGTTAGGCGTAATCAGCCCCCCCTCGCCGCCATTCGCGCTCGGGTCATAGTAGCTGCCCGGATAAGACGAGGCGCTAGTCTTGGTATCTTTCGTAATCGTTGAAGCGAAATTCCTATCCATTGCGCCTACAGCATCGTTTTTCTTGTAGTCGATCGCGCCGTAAACGTTGAATCCATCCTTGGCCAAATCGCCATAACCATAAGCGATGTTGACATTGGCGCTCTTGCCGCCAGCATGCTGCGGAGACATCAATTCGCCGCCAACCTGCAAGCCCTTCAGCGTTTTCTTGGTGATGAAGTTGATGACGCCGCCAATGGCGTCGGTGCCGTAAATGGCAGAGGCGCCGTCACGCAGCACTTCCACCCGATCGATCACGGCCAAAGGGATGGCGTTCAAATCCACCGCGTAGCCGCCAATCGCTTGATTGGCCATGCGCTTGCCATCCAGCAGGACCAGCGTGTACTGGCTACCCAGCCCGCGCAGGCTGGCGTACGCCGCGCCACCGGTAGATGCGCCCACGGCCGCATTCGCACCCAAACTGGATTGGTTGGCCGCCAAACTGTTCACCACCTCTTCAACGGTGCTCAGCCCCTGCTTGGTCAGTTCTTCGGTTTTCACCACGGTGACCGGCAGCGCTTTTTCCTGCTTGATGCTGCGCTTGATGTTGGAACCGGTTACTTCTACCCGATCCAGTTGATTGACGCTGGATGCGCCATCCGCGAAGACGATAGGCGCATGGCTGCCGAAGCCGATCAGCGCCAGCGCGATGGCCAGCTGCTTCTTTTGATTTTTCATGATTCTCCCAATCTCTCTTTTGTAATGCCGCCCTCGTCTGCGGAGAGCTGGCACTGCCAGACACGCCCTTGAAAAATTCAAAAGGCATGTTTCGAGTTTGTGAAGATTCATTGCAAAACGTCAAATAGTTTGTTTCTTCATAAATAAACTGCGTTTTCTCAAATAATCAATTTAAAAAAGAAATCACTTGCAACCAATTAAAAATCAATAAAAAACAATCAATTGCAATTTATCTCATGATTAAATATTGGATACAAAATTCAAAATGCTTGCTAAATTATTCTGCAGCACAAAACCAGCGCAAGATTCATGTTGCGTTTTTACAAAAGCATGCTAGCAGATCGCCCTGGCCAACAATGCGCTTTGCTCATGCTTCCATGCGCCGCGCCGCATCCCTTAGGCCTCCCGGCTTGCGATTGGCTTGCCCATTCATCCCCACGTCGTTATTGGTTCTCGCTCAATCGCAACCGCGGCGGCAATAAAAAACCCGGGCCATGCCCGGGCTTTTCATCGTCGTCTCGCGGCTCAAGCCGGCATCGCCGCCGCGCTCCAGCCCTGCGGGATCGAACCCAGCAGCTTCTGCGTGTAGCTGTCCCGCG
>NJIE01000040.1 GCA_002213445.1 Xenophilus sp. AP218F
GGCCGATGGCGCGGCCTTCTTCGCTCAGGGTTTTCAGCTGCTTCTCGACGGCGCTCTGGTTCGCGCCGACGGTGGATTGCAGCGTGGTCAATTCCTGCGCGCCGGCCTTGCCCTTCAGGTCGGTTTCCACGGTGGACAGGCGGGTCAAGGTGGCGCTGATCCCATCATTGACCACTCCAGTCAGCAGGTTTTCCAGTGATGGCTCATTGCCGTCCAGCAGATCGGCACGCGGTAGCGCAAACCATTGCTCGGCACCGTCCTCAAGGCTGTAATACTGGTACGCGCGAAATGCGATGCTCCCGATCTTCGGCGTGAATTGGAAATCCGTCCCGTCCAACACCTTCATGCCGGTTTGGGCGTCATAGACACCGGATAAGCGTTGTTGGCTCCCGGAATAGTCCTCCGGGAACAGAAACCCCACCATCAAGAACCACTTGCCCAAGGTGAGTTTGTCGCGGCCTATGTGGTCTACAAAATAGGGATTGTTGTGCGGCCCGCCGCCGCCGATGGACGAAACCAGACGCGGGCCAAAGTAAGTTGCCGCCGTTCCGCTGACAGTACGAACCCACACGCTGAAGCGGTAGGCCTTGCGACTATCCAGCGCTAGCGGGCTGTAGTTCCAGCCCCCATCCTGAACACGTCCTTTCGACAGGCACTGCCAGACCGGGATGGTGTCGCCGTAGGGACCGGCAGCCTCGATGATCGCGTTCTCGCCGGGTACGCTCTCATTCAGAAAGAACTTGCCGAATGGCATGGCCGCGGCTGCGCGCCAGCCATCGAGTTCCAGCAGATTGCGGTTCTGTTTGCGAATGGCGGCCTGCAACTGCTGCACGCTGCTGGCGGAGGCCTTGCTGTCCAGCCCGGCCAGGGCCTGATCGGCCTTGGTGTTGGCGGCGGCGAGGCTCTGGCCGACGTCGCCGGCGGGCGCGA
>NJIE01000041.1 GCA_002213445.1 Xenophilus sp. AP218F
GCCGCGGGGGGCACCGAGTGGATCTGCTGACTGTCGCCGCCGGCGCTGACCGCGCCAAGGTGGTGAACCACGGCGGCTAGCCGCCAGGCCGGCCTGGACCAGTTCGTCGTGGCCGATGCCCGCTCGCCAGCAGCTGGCCGTCGGAGTGACCGCGGCGGGCGCGTCCTGGATCTGCTGGCCAGCGCCTTGGCGCCGGCCGCGCCAAGGCGGTGAACCACGGCGGCTAGCCGCCAGGCCGGCCTGGCCCACCTCGTCGTGGCCGGCGCCCGCCCGCCAGCAGCTAGCCGTCGGAATGACCGCGGCGGGCGCCTCGTAGATCTGTTGGCCAGCGCCGCCGGCGCCGGCCGTGCCATGGCGGTGAACCACGGCG
>NJIE01000042.1 GCA_002213445.1 Xenophilus sp. AP218F
TCGTTGACCGGATCAATGCCGACCTTGACGGTGAGGGTGTCGGAGCCGCCCTTGCCGTCGGAGACGGTGACGGTGAACTGGTCGCTGCCGTTGTAATCCTTGGCTGGCACGTAGGTCCAGCTGCCGTCGGCCTTCACCTCCACCGTGCCGTGCTTGGGTTCGTCACCCTTAACAAAGGAGAGGGTGTCGCCGTCGACATCGGTGGCGGCCAGCTTGCCCGAGACGGGGGTGTCTTCCGGGGTGCGGACGCTGACGTCCTCGCCTACCGGCGCGTCGTTGACCGGATCGATGCCGACCTTGACGGTAATGGTGTCGGAGCCGC
>NJIE01000023.1 GCA_002213445.1 Xenophilus sp. AP218F
CGGTTATTCGTTCTGTTAAAGAGCGGTGCTGATCGCTTCGTTTCGTTCGCTGCGTCAGCTGAGGAGGCGAACTATACGCCCCGGACCCAGACCCGTCAACACCTTTGCGTCGGAAAATCGCAAAAAAACGAGCCGAAACACGCAAGTCATTGATCCGAAACGAAGCGATAGCCGGAACTTTTTAACCGCAGGCCCGTCAACCCCGACCATTCCGCCGCCGCCCCTCGCTTGCCGCCTGGCGAAACCGCCGATTTCAGGCGGCGAAACCATGAAAAACGGGCCGACTGGCGTCGGCCCGTTTCCGGTTCCATATATAGCGTTATGAAACCCTCGCTAGTTCTTGCGCAATTTGGCGAACGCCGCCGCCATCGCGGTATCGCCCAGCGGCGCGCTTTGCTGACTGCGCTGGCGCTGACCGCCTGCCGGGCGGGCATCGCCGCGGGGACCGCGCGCGCTGCCGGCGCCAATGTCATCGTCCAGACGCATGGTCAGCGCGATGCGCTTGCGCGCCACGTCGACCTCCAACACCTTGACCTTGACCACGTCGCCGGCCTTGACCACCTTGCGCGGGTCATCGATGAACTTGCTGGACAGCGCCGAGATATGCACCAGGCCGTCCTGGTGGACGCCGATGTCGACAAAAGCGCCGAAGTTGGCGACGTTGGTGACCACGCCCTCCAGCACCATGCCCGGTTGCAGATGCTTGATGTCCTCGACGCCGTCCTGGAAGGTGGCAGTCTTGAACTCCGGGCGCGGATCGCGGCCCGGCTTGTCCAGCTCTTTCAGGATATCCATCACCGTCGGCAAACCGAAACGCTCGTCGGTATAGTCGGCGGCGCGAATGGACTTGAGGAAGGCGGAATCGCCGATCAGCGATTTCATCTCGCGGCCAGTCTTGAGCACGATCTGCTCCACCACCGGATACGCCTCCGGGTGCACCGACGAGGCGTCCAGCGGATTGTCGCCGCCGGCGATGCGCAGAAAGCCCGCCGCCTGCTCGAAGGTCTTGTCGCCCAGACGCGGCACCTTCAGCAATTGCTTGCGATTCTTGAAGGCGCCGTTCTGATCGCGGTAAGCGACGATATTGGACGCCAGGGTGGCATTGAGCCCGGAAATGCGGGTCAGCAGCGGAACCGAGGCGGTATTCACGTCCACGCCGACGGCATTGACGCAATCCTCCACCACGCCATCCAGCGCGCGCGCCAGCTGGCTCTGGTTCACGTCGTGCTGATACTGGCCGACGCCGATGGACTTGGGGTCGATCTTCACCAATTCGGCCAGCGGGTCCTGCAGGCGACGGGCGATGGATACCGCGCCGCGCAGACTGACATCCATGTCCGGGAATTCCTTGGCCGCCAGCTCGGAGGCGGAGTAAACCGACGCCCCGGCTTCGGACACCACGATCTTGGTCATGGCGAGTTGCGGGAAGGCCTTGATCAGTTCCTGCGCCAGCTTGTCGGTCTCGCGGCTGGCGGTGCCGTTGCCGATGGAGATCAGGTCCACCTTGTGGCGGGCGCACAGCGCGCCGAGGATGGCGATGGATTTGTCCCACTCGCGGCGCGGCTCGTGCGGATAGATGGTGGCGGTTTCCAGCACCTTGCCGGTATCGTCCACCACCGCCACCTTGCAGCCGGTGCGCAAGCCCGGGTCCAGGCCCAGCGTGGCGCGACGCCCCGCCGGCGCGGCCAGCAGCAGGTCGTGCAGGTTGGCGGCGAACACCTTGATCGCCTCGGCGTCGGCGGCCTCCTTCAGGCGCGACACCAGCTCCAGCTCCAGCGACAGGAATATCTTGGCGCGCCAGCACAGCCGCACGCCGTCCAGCAGCCATTTGTCGGCGGCGCGGCCGGCATCGCGAATATCGAAGCGCGCGGCGATCAGTTGTTCGTAGGCGGAACGCTCGGTGATCGGCGTTTCGTCCGGCTGATACTTCAGAGCGACGTTCAACACGCCCTCGTTGCGGCCGCGCAAAAGCGCCAGCGCGCGGTGCGACGGCGTGGACTTGATCGGCTCGCGGTGCGCGAAGTAATCGGAGAACTTGGCGCCCTCGGCTTCCTTGCCGGCCACCACGGTGGCGGCCAGCTCGCCCTCGTTCCACAGCTTCTCGCGCAATTGGCCGAGCAGCTCGGCATCCTCGGCGAAGCGCTCGATCAGGATGGCGCGCGCGCCGTCGAGCACGGATTTGGCGTCGGCGAAGCCGGCTTCGGCATTGAGATGACTTTCGGCCAGGGCGGCGGGATCCTGGCTCGGATCGGCCAGCAGGGTGTCGGCCAGCGGCTCCAGCCCGGCTTCGCGCGCGATCTGCGCCTTGGTTCGGCGCTTGGGCTTGTAGGGGAGGTAGAGGTCTTCCAGCGTGGTCTTGTTGTCGCTGGCGTAAAGCGCGGCTTCCAGTTCGGGGGTGAGCTTGCCTTGCTCGGCAATGCTCTTGAGGATGGCATCGCGCCTGTCGTCCAGCTCGCGCAGGTACACCAGGCGCTCGGCCAGCGTGCGCAATTGGGTATCGTCCAGGCCGCCGGTGACTTCCTTGCGGTAACGGGCGATGAAAGGAACGGTGGCGCCGCCATCGATCAGTTCGATGGTGGCCGCCACCTGGGCTTCGCGGACGGACAGCTCTGCAGCCAGACGGCTGGAAACGCTTTTCAACATCGGTTTTTATTCTTTCGAGTTGAACAAAAACCGCTACTGTACCGCCATTGCCTGCAAAATCAAGCCGCGACCGGCCGCGCGAGCCAAGCCTGCGCCTCTTCCACCAGTTCGAAATACTGCACGTGGGTATGGGACAACAGCCCGGCGATATGCGTGGCCAGCTTGATCCACACGTCGCCCACCACGATGGCCACCCGCCCGAGCTTTTCTTCATGGGCGCGCATGAACTTCACCTCTTCCAGCGCCATGTCGAGCGTGAAGTCCTTCAGCTCGGACAGGTCCAGCAGCAAATCCGGTTTGCTGCGCTCGTCCAGCCGCTTGAGCAAGGCCTGCTCCAGCAGCTTGAAGTCGGCCAGGGAAAATTCGTTGAACAAAGCCACGTCCAGACCATAATCCTGCTCGCGAATCGAGATCATGCGTTTTCTCCTCTTGATTGATGATGGACCGATTCGCCATCCGGCGACTGGCCTTCTATCTGTCGCAGCCAGCTTGCGATGCGGCCGCGCGCGTTGCGGTACGGCGATGCGCTGTTGAACTGTATCATTCTGCCCCGCGTCCATTCGCCATGCCAGCCCGAGCCATACAGCTGGGCGTCCGAAAAACCCTCCACCAGGCGCGTCAGGGCCTGGTAGCGCTCATCCAGCAACGCCAGCAAGGCGTCGGGATCGCGGATCGGCTCGCAATCGCGGTAAAACTTCTGCGCCAGCGAACCCAGCTGGTTCCAGCGGTAGCCGGTTTCCGGAAAATCCACCGCCAGCCCGGCCGCTTCGCGCCGGTGCCATTTGAGCACCAGGCCATTCCAGCCTATCAGGTAGGCCAGCAGATTGGCCACGCTCATTTTGCCGTGCTTCGCATGCCCATCCAGCGTCGCCTCGAAAAAGCGTTCGCGCGGCACGCGCGCCAGCGCCTTGCCCAGCGACGCGTACGAGGCGCGCATCGCTGCCAGCAACTCGTCCTTGCTTTGCGGCACGGCCATGTCGTTTCCCTGTGGAGGTTCCCGCTCCTACTCTAGCGCCGGCTGGCCAGCATGCCGCTGACGATGATCAAGCCCATCGCCGCCAGCGCCGACGTCCCCAGGCGATCGCCCCACACCAGCACCCCGATCAGGCTGGAGAACACCACCGTCAAATACGACAGATTGGCCGCCACCAGCTTGCGGCCCACCTTGTAGGCGCGCGTCATCGCCAGCTGCGCCAGCGTGGCGGTGACGCCCAGCCCCAGCAGCAGGCCGACATTGTCCAGCGTCACCGGATGCCAGGTTTCGAACGACATCAGCAGCAAGCCGCCCAACGTGGAGATCAGGGCGAAATAGAACACCACTTTCCACTCCGGCTCTCCCTGCCGCCCCAGCTCGCGCACGTGCAGATAGGACCAGCCGGCGGTCAGGCCGGAGCCGACGCCGGTCAGCCCCGCCAGCCAGGCCTCGCCGCTGAGCGTGGGCTGCAACAGCAGCACCACGCCGCCAAAACCCAGCGCCAGCCCGGCCACCGCGCGCGGCGGCAGTTTTTCGCGCAGCAGGATGACGGACAGCAGCGCCAGGAACATCGGCGAGGTGTAGTTGAGCGTCACCGCCGTGGCCAGCGGCAGGTGGGCGATGGCGTAAAAATAGAGCAATAACGAGACGTAACCGATCAACCCACGCTGCACGTGGTAGCGCAGCAGCGGCGTGGCGAAGCGCTCGCGCCGCCACAAGGCCGCGCCGCCCAGCGCCAGCACGCCGATCAGCGTGCGCCAAAACACCAACTCGGTAGAAGAGAAATACTGCGCTCCCAGCTTGACGAACAGGCCCATCAAGCCGAAGAACGCCGCCGCCACCACCATCCAGCCGGAACCCAGACTGAAACCCTGCTTGTTGCCTTGCGCTTGCACTGTCTTGCTTTGCCTCCAGCGATAACGCCCGCCCCGGCCGGCGCGATGCCGAAACCGGAGCGGGTCTTGAAAAACGGAAGCCCCCTGCGCGGGGGCCGGCTTCATGATTTTTTGGGCGCCGTCACCGACAGGCAGATCGCCTCCATCTGCCGGCGATAGGTCCGGAATTCGGAAGCGTTGGCCGTGCAACGCGCTTCGAGCACGCGCTTCTTATCCAGCAACTGAATCACCTGCAGGTTATGGCGCACGATCCACAGGCGATTGGAGACGAAGCGCCCGTCGCGGTACTCGGTAACCAGCCGGCCGGTTCTGGCGTTGCTGCGCACGAAGTTGGCGGCCTCCCGATCGCCGTCCTCCTGCCGGAACTTGGCCGCCAGCCGCGGCAGGGTGTCGTTGCGGCCGGCCTTGCGCAGCGATATCTGCACCTCGATGGCGGCGCGCTCGCGCTGGTCGGCCTTGGGCGGCACCACGCGCAACACGCGCACGCGGTCCACTACCACCGGCCGCACCTTCCAGCCCGGCGGCAGAGTGAAACGCACTTTGCTCACCGGGTCGGCATAGCTTGCCGCCAGCAAGCCGGGGCTGGCCAGCAGCAGGGACAACAGCAGGAATAATCGGGAAATCGCGGACATCTCTCGGTCGCAAAGGCGGATAAAAAAAGGCGCGGAACCCCGCGCCCTCGCATTATGGCATTCAAATGACCGTTTCAGCCAGCCAGGGCAGGCCCCATCAGCCGCCGGTAATATTCATGGAAGTGCTGCATGCCCTCCTCGGTCGGCGACTGATACGGCCCGATTTCGCTCTCGCCGCGCAGCCACAGCGCCTTGCGGCCCTCGTGCATGCGATAGCAGATCTCGTCGTCTTCCCTGGCGGTTTCGAAGTAGGCGGCCTGCTCGGCTTCTATGAATTCCGGCTCGAACCAGATCACGTCTTCCGGATAGTAGAACTCGGTGATCACCGTGCACTTCTCCGGCCCCTTGGGAATGGCCACGCTCACCACCAGCACGTGCGGGTACCACTCCACCATGATGTTGGGGTAATAGGTCAGCCAGATGGCGCCGAACTCGGGCTGCTGCTCGGCGTAACGGCGGCGCACCTCTTCGTGCCATTTTCCGTACACCCTGGAGCCGGCGCGGGCCAGGCGGTTCTTCACCCCCACGGTCTGCACGTGGTAGCTCTCGCCCCACTCCCACCTGAGGTCGCCGCAGTCGACGAAATTGCCCAGCCCCGGGTGGAAGGGATCGACGTGATAGTCCTCCGAATACACTTCTATGAAGGTCTTCCAGTTGAAGTCGTACTCGGTGCTATGCGTGGAGTGGAAGGCGTAACCGTCGAAGGTCATGTGCTTGGCCACGCCCAGTCTGGCCAGATCGCGCGCCACATCGCGGCGCGCGTCGAACAGCAGGCCGTTCCAGCGCGCAAGCTCGGTCTGGCCCAGGTTCAGACAGGGGGTTTCCGGAAAATGGGGCGCGCCCACCAGCTTGCCGTCGCCGTCGTAGGTCCAGCCGTGCAGGTTGCAGACGATGTGATTGCCGTTGCCGCGGCCCTTGTAGATGATGGCCTGGCGGTGGCGGCACACGTTGGAGATCAGCTTGATCTCGCCGTCCACGTTCTTGAGCATCCGGCCGTGGCCCATCCACTCCAGCGTATGGTAGTCGCCGGCGTTGGGCACCATCAGCTCGTGGCCGTAGTACTTGGGCGCGTCGGCGAACAGCAGCGCCTGCTCTTGGGCGTAGAACGCGGGATCGAAATAGGTATAAACGGGTAGCTGGGCTGCAGATGCTTGAAGCAGCTGCGCGGAAGCCAGATCAGACATTATTCCCACACCTCCGTGGAAGAAGATATAAGACCAGCCGAATCTCGCTTGAAACGAGTTTGCGGGACTATTCAGTAAAACAATGAACAAAAACAAGGCAAAAGCCTGTTATCCGAGGGCCGAATTATGCCCCGCCCCTCCCCCCCCGGGCAAGCGCTAATTCCCGGCATCAAACCTGCGCCAGCGCCCCGGAGGCGCGCCGACAGGGCGATGCCGGCACGCCGGCCAAGTCATCTGCGACACAGTTAATTAAAATCAAATACTTGTCACTTTGGTTGCGGCGCAACATTAGAAAACGTTAACTTAACGTGATATACTGCCGCATCGACTGTTGACGCCGCGACGGTCGGAACCTGACGCCAGCCTGCCTCCGGCGGGCCTGATCCGGCAAGCCCGGCCAAGCCGGAGCTAAGCCATTGATCCGACGAGATCGCCAGGTTCCCTACCCGCTGCGCGCGCCTCGCCCGGCCTTGAAATCGCCGCTTGGCGAATGCGCGCCGATGCGCTACCAAGGGAGTGCGGTCCGGCGTCGACGCACAACCACTTCCGGCGACGCCCTTAGGCACAAAAATGCCAATTATGCGTCGCTTTGGTTTTTATTTGCCGATTTCATCCATTTTTTTAAATTTACGTGTTCAAAGCCATGAATTCCAGCATCCTCGTCATCAACTGCGGTAGCTCCTCCCTGAAATTCGCCCTGATCGACAGCGTCAGCCACGACGCGATCATGACCGGTCTGGCCGAGAAGCTTGGCCTGGCCGACGCCTGCATCACCTTCAAGCACAACGGCGAAAAGGCCACCGCGCAGCTGTCCGCGCCGGACCACGCCGCCGCCATGCACGCCATCATCGAGAAGCTGCAGCAAGTGTCCCTGCTGGACAGCGTCAAGGCCATCGGCCACCGCGTGGTTCACGGCGGCGAACACTTCAAGCAATCCGCCTTGCTGGACGAAGCCGCGATCAGCGAGATCGAACGCTGCATCAAGCTCGCCCCGCTGCACAACCCGGCGCACATCCTGGGCATGCGCACCGCGATCAAGGAATTCCCGAGCCTGCCGCAAGTGGCCGTGTTCGACACCTCCTTCCATCAAACCATGCCGGAAAAGGCTTACCTGTACGCCGTTCCGATGAAGCTGTACCGCGAAAACAGCCTGCGCCGCTACGGCATGCACGGCACCAGCTACCGCTTCGTGGCCGAAGAAGCCGCCAAGATGCTGAACAAGCCGCTGGAAGAAAGCTGCCTGGTCATCGCCCACCTGGGCAACGGCGCGTCCATCTCCGCCATCCGCAACGGCCAGTGCGCCGACACCTCCATGGGCCTGACCCCGCTGGAAGGCCTGGTGATGGGCACCCGCTCCGGCGACATCGACCCGAGCGTGTTCAGCTACCTGGCCGCCGAGCGCGACATGGACATCCCGGCCGTCACCAACATGCTGAACAAGGAATCGGGCCTCCTGGGCCTGTCCGAGCTGTCCAACGACTGCCGCGAACTGGAAGAAGCCGCCGCCAAGGGCCACGAAGGCGCCAAGCGCGCGCTGGAAGTGTTCGCCTACCGCCTGGCCAAGTACGTCGCCTCGATGACCGTGGGCGCGGGCCGTCTGGACGCCGTGGTGTTCACCGGCGGCATCGGCGAGAACTCGTCCTTCCTGCGCGGCGAAGTCATCAAGCAGCTGGGCTTCCTGGGCCTGACGCTCGACGCCGCCGCCAACGAAGCCTGCACTCGCGGCAACGCCGGCCGCATCACCACCGCCGACTCCGTGCCGGCCCTGGTGATCAACACCAACGAAGAACTGATGATCGCGATGGACACCGCCGTGCTGGCGGGCCTGAACCGCTAAGCCGGACAAGGAATCACCGTCATGCAAACTTTTTTCCTGGCACCGACCGGCTTTAACGCCGGCCTGACCTCGGTATCGCTGGGCGCCATCCGCTCGCTGGAACAAGCCGGCCTGCGCGTGGGCTTCGTCAAGCCCATCGCCCAGGGCGCCGACCAGAAAGAGCCGGAGCGCTCCACCCACTTCGCCCGTTCCATCTGCCGTCTGAACCCGCCGGAACCGATCAGCATGGAGCGCGTCGAGCACCTGCTGTCGCAAGGCCAGGTCGACCAGTTGATGGAAGAAGTGGTCAGCCTGTACCAGCAAGCCGCCCAGAACGTGGACGTGGTGATCGTCGAAGGCCTGGTTCCGGACCAGAAACAGGTGTTCTCCACCTTCCTCAACACCAAGATCGCCCGCAACCTGCAAGCGCAGACCATCCTGGTGTGTTCCGCCGCCAGCATGGACGGCAAGGAAGTGGCCGAACAGCTGGAAATGAGCATCCAGGCCTTTGGCGGCAACGCCGGCCAGATCGCCGGCTTCATCCTCAACCGCGTCAGCCCGGAGCAGGACAGCCAGCAGCTGGCCGCCGAACTGCAGGCCTTCATCAGCCAGAAGAAGAGCGCCGCGCTGCCGCTGCTGGGCATCATCCCGCTGCAGCAAGATCTGCTGGCGCCGCGCGCGCTGGACGTGTCCCGCCTGCTGAACGCCCGCGTGCTGCACGCCGGCCAGCAGGAAAGCCGCCGCGTGCGCTCCATGGTGGTGACCGCCCGCACCGCGCCGAACATCGTGCCGCTGCTCAAGCCGGGCGCGCTGATCATCGCCCCGGGCGAGCGCGAAGACGTGGTGATGGCCACCTCCATGGCCGCCATGAACGGCGTGCCGCTGGCCGGCCTGCTGCTGACCTGCGACTCGGAACCCGATCCGCGCATCCAGCAGCTGTGCCACCAGGCGTTCACCAGCGGCCTGCCGGTGATGGCCACCGAACTGAACACCCTGGAGACCAGCACCGCGCTGACCAACATGAGCCAGCAGGTTCCGTCCGACGACATGGAGCGCATGGAGCGCGTCATCGAGTTCGTGGCCGAGCACCTGGACGTGACCTGCCTGAAGGAACGCGTAGGCGAACCGCGCGAAAACCGCCTGCCGCCGCCGGCCTTCCGCTTCCAGCTGATGGAAAAGGCCCGCAAGGCCAACAAGCGCATCGTGCTGCCGGAGGGCAACGAGCCGCGCACCATTCAGGCCGCAGCCATCTGCCACGAGAAGGGCATCGCCCGTTGCGTGCTGCTGGGCAATCGCGAGGAAATCCTGCAAGTGGCCGAAGCCCAGGGCGTCACCCTGCCGGCCTCGGTTGAAATCCTGGATCCGAACGAAATCCGCGGCAACTACATCGAGCCGATGGTCGAGCTGCGCAAGGGCAAGGGCCTGAACGCGCCGATGGCCGAACAGCAGCTGGAAGACACCGTGGTGCTGGGCACCATGATGCTGGCGATGGACGAAGTGGACGGCCTGGTATCCGGCGCCGTGCACACCACCGCCAACACCATCCGCCCGGCGCTGCAGCTGATCAAGACCGCCCCGGGTTCCAGCATCGTGTCTTCGGTCTTCTTCATGCTGATGCCGGAACAGGTGTACGTGTACGGCGACTGCGCCGTCAATCCGGACCCGACCGCCGAACAGCTGGCCGACATCGCCATCCAGTCCGCGGATTCCGCCACCGCCTTCGGCGTGTCGCCGCGCGTGGCCATGATCTCCTACTCCACCGGTTCGTCCGGCAGCGGCAGCGACGTGGAAAAAGTGCGCGAAGCCACCCGCATCGCGCGCGAGAAGCGCCCTGACCTGCTGATCGACGGCCCGATGCAGTACGACGCCGCCTCGGTGGAATCCGTCGGCCGTCAAAAGGCCCCGGACAGCCAGGTAGCCGGCCGCGCCACCGTGTTCGTGTTCCCGGACCTGAACACCGGCAACACCACCTACAAGGCGGTGCAGCGCTCGGCCAACGTGGTATCGGTAGGCCCGATGCTGCAAGGCCTGCGCAAGCCGGTGAACGACCTGTCGCGCGGCGCGCTGGTGGACGACATCGTCTACACCATCGCCCTGACCGCGCTGCAAGCCGAACAGACCCCGGCTCGCTAACCCCGCCGCGCTCGGCAAAAAAAACGGCTCCCTCGGGAGCCGTTTTCGCATTGCCGCCTCGCGGCAGGCTTACCGGGCAAACGCCCCCGCCTCCAGCATCTGGCCCAGCTGCCGCGCCACGCCGTTCTCGGCGTGATCGCCGATCATCGGCACCTCGGGCAGCAAGCGCCTCAGCTCCGGGTGGGCGTTAGCCATCATGAAGGGATGGCCGACCAGCGCCAGCATTTCCTTGTCGTTGAGGTTGTCGCCGAAGGCGGCGCAATCGACCGGGTCCACGCCCAGGTGCGCCAGCAGGATGGCCAGCGAGCTGCCCTTGTGCACGCCGGGGGCCATCACCTCCAGATAGCAGACCTGCGAATACGTCATCGACACCTCGTCGCCGAAATCGCGGGCGATGTCCGCTTCCACCTCGGCCAGCTGCTCGGGCGCGCCGCAATAGATCACCTTGGTGACGTCGTCGGCGCGGAAAGCGGCCAGATCCTCGATCTGCGTGGCGCGGCCGGTATAGTGGGTCAACTCCTGGCTGCTGTGATAAGCCATGATGCGCTCGTCGCGGTACAGGCCAAGTTCGGTCTCCCGGATCAGTTCCGGCCGCAGCAGGCGGCTGACCAGACGCGGCGCCAGATTGAACTGCCGCAACAAGCTGCCGTCGGCCAGATGGATGCGCGCGCCGTTGGCGCTGACTACCGGCACAGGCGGCAGCGTCGCCGGCCACATCTTTCTCACCTGCATCTCGTGACGGCCGGTGGCGATGGCCAGCGGAATGCCCTGCCGCGCCACGCGGGCCAGGGTCTCGCAGGTTTCCGGCGACAGCCGGGAATCGGCGTCCAGCAGGGTGCCGTCCAGATCGGAAACTATCATTCGCATAAGGCTTTCTCCGTGCTCAGTGCCGACATGATGCACGATCGCGCAAAATCAGGCAAAGAAACCTGCATGATTGCGCGCAAAACCTGCCGACTCTTTGACCAAACGCGCACAAACGTGCAACACTGCGCCCATCCATCCTCCCGATCCGCGCCATGACCAAAGAACGTCCCGTCGTCGCCAGCCTGCCGGCAGACCGCCACCAGCACATCCGCGAGCAACTGCGCCTGCACGGCCGGGTGCTGGCCAGCGAACTGGCCGCCACCCTGGCCGTGTCCGAGGACTCGATCCGCCGCGATCTGCGCGAACTGGCCGCCAGCGGCGTCTGCCAGCGCGTCTACGGCGGCGCCATCGCCCTCACCTCCAACGACATCAGCTTCCAGCAACGCCGCCAGCAGCACGCCGAACGCAAGGCCAGGCTGGCGGCCACCGCGGTGCGCCAGCTGCGCCCCGGCCAGTTCGTGTTTCTGGACGGCGGCACCAGCAATCTGGAAATCGCCCGCGCGCTGCCCGATCATCTGCCGCTGACTGTGGCCACCAACGCCATCCCCATCGCCGCCGAGCTGTTCGGCAAGAAGCAGCTCAACCTGCTGGTGATAGGCGGCAGCGTCAATCACCAGAGCGGCGACACCCTGGGCACGGTCGCCACCCGCATGCTGCAGGCAATGCGGCCCGACATCTGCTTTCTGGGCACCTGCTCGGTGGATTGCGAGCTGGGAATCGGCACGCTGCAGGCCGAAGAAGCCGCCTTCAAGCGCCAGTTGGTGGAGCAATGCGGCCAGGTGATCCTGGCGGTCACCAATGAAAAGCTGGACACCGCCTCGCCCTTCGCCGTCGCTCCGCTCTCCGAGCTCGGCCTGCTGATTCTGGAACACGACGCCGACCCGGCGCGCGCGGCGCACCTGGCAGCCGGCGGCGCGCCGCTGCTGATCGCCGACTAAGCCCTCCCCCTGCCAGCGCCGCGGATGCCGGCCCGGCCGCCAGGCGGGCCGCCCACAGAAAACCCTTTGGCATATTGCGAACAATCAAACATTTGTTTTAAAGTGCCCGGCAAAGCGCCGCCGTCCCGCCGGGCCGCATGCAGAGCGCTGCCATCGGAACATCCCGGGAGGAGACCCATGTCACTGCAAGCCATCACCGAGTGGTTCATTCCGGACGATGTCCGCCACTCGCCGGAGCAATCCATCCGCGCCCGCACCGTCGTCGGCGTCGGGCTGCTGGCGGGGCTGATCGCGCCGCTGTTTTCCATCGAATATTTCCAGCTGGGCCACCGCGCCATGGGCGCCGGCATCGCTCTGGGCGGCCTCGGCATTCTCCTGGGCACGCTGCTGCTCAAGCTCACCGGCGCGGTGCGCTTCGCCGCCGAATTCATCACCTGCTGCATGTTCGCCATGGTGTGCTGGATGGTCTACGTCAACGGCGGCATCCTCTCCACCAGCGTGGTCTGGTTCGCCGCCATTCCCTTTACCGCGGTGTTCATCGCCACGCGCGCTTCCGGCATGAGCTGGCTGGCCTTGTGCCTCTTCGCCATCGCCGGCTTCTGGCTGCTGTCCGTGGCGCCCGGCATGCTGCCGGCCACGCCCATCCCCCATTCGGAAATCCCCAAGCTGCAGGCCAAATCGCTGGCCGGGCTGTCGCTGGTGGTGCTGGCGCTGGCCCTGGCCTTCGACAAGGCCAAGGCCCGGAGCTTCGAAAAACTGGAACACGCCCGCAGCGAGGCCGAGCGCGCCAGCGTCGCCCTGTCGCAGATGATGGAACAGATCGGCCAGTCCATCCGCCACGCGTCCAGCGCCAGCCGCCAGATCGCCGACAGCACCGGGGCCATGGCCCGCACCATGGCGGAACAGCGCGAGCGCTCCGAGGACATGGTAGTCGTGGCGCAACAAATGGCGGTGGTGGCCAGCCAGAACGCCGAACAATCGATCAGCGCCAACCAGCTGGCGCTGGCCGCGGGCAGCGCTGCCCAGGACGGCGGCGCGGCGATGGCGCAGGCGGTCGGCCAGCTGGAGCGCGCCCGCGGCGTCATTTCCCACGCCGCCGCGCGGCTGGAGGATCTGGGACAGCGCAGCGCCGAAGTCAGCGGCATCGTGCAGCTGATCCGCGACATCGCCGACCAGACCAACCTCCTGGCGCTCAACGCCGCCATCGAAGCGGCGCGCGCCGGCGAACTGGGGCGCGGCTTCGCCGTGGTGGCCGACGAAGTGCGCAAGCTGGCCGAGCGCACCCAGAACGCCACCCAGGACATCGAAACCAAGATCAAGGTGATCGTCGACGGCACCAACCAGGCCATCGTCGCCATGCGCGACGGCAACGGCCAGCTGGAAACCGGCAGCAACCACGCCGACAGCGCCCACGAGCGGCTGCAACGCATCATCCGCGAAAGCGGCGAACTCAGCAGCCTGCTGCAACAGGTCTCGCAGGCCGGCGCCAGCCAGAACCAGGGCTTCGCCCAATTCGCCGGCGACATCACCGCGGTGGGCGAATCCACCCGCGCGCTGTCAGGCGAAACCCAGAACATCGCCGAAGCGATCCGCCGCCTGGACGAGCAGATGGCCTCTTTGCAGCAGGCGGTAAGCCAGCAGGACCGCGCCGCCGCCAGTCCCGGCCAGCTCGCGCTCAGCCGCTGATCGCCCGCGCCGGCCTCGCGGGCCGGCGGGCTCTGTTATAATCGGCGCTTTCCTGCAATCCCTCGCTCTTTAAGCCGATGACACCTGCCGCCCGCCTCGCCGACCTGAAAACCGCCCTCTCCGCCTGCCTGATCCGCGATCGCCACGTCCTGCGCCGCAAGCTCGCCGACGCCGCCGACCGGCTGAAGAAGAACCAGCCCGCCGACAAGCTGCTCGCCGACATCGCAGGCCAGATCGAACGCTCGCGCGGCCGCGCCGACGCCCGCCGCGCGCATCTGCCCAAACCCGAATTCGACGACGCGCTGCCGGTCAACCAGAAGCTGGCCGACATCAAGGGCGCGATAGACAAACACCAGGTGGTGATCATTTGCGGCGAGACCGGCTCCGGCAAAACCACCCAGATTCCCAAGATCTGCCTGGAGCTGGGCCGCGGCGTGTTCGGCCTGATCGGCCACACCCAGCCGCGCCGGCTGGCGGCGCGCTCGGTGGCCACGCGCATCGCGCAGGAGCTGGGGTCGACGCTTGGCGAGCACGTCGGCTTCAAGGTGCGCTTCACCGACAAACTGTCGGAAAAGTCGGTGATCAAGCTGATGACCGACGGCATCATGCTGGCGGAGACGCAGACCGACCGTTACCTGGAAGCCTACGACACCATCATCATCGACGAGGCGCACGAGCGCAGCCTGAACATCGACTTCCTGCTGGGCTACCTCAAGCAACTGCTGCCGCGCCGGCCGGATCTCAAGGTGATCATCACCTCGGCCACCATCGACGCTGATCGCTTCGCCCGCCATTTCGACGGCGCGCCGGTGATCGAAGTCTCCGGCCGCACCTACCCGGTGGAAGTGCGCTATCGGCCGCTCAAGCAGCGCGACGAGGACGAGCGCGAGATGGAGATGGAGGACGCCATCGTCGCCGCGGTGGACGAACTGTCGCGCCAAGGGCCCGGCGACATGCTGGTCTTCCTGCCCGGCGAGCGCGAAATCCGCGAAACCGCCGAGAAACTGCGCAAATCCGGCATTCGCGGCTATGAAATCCTGCCGCTGTTCGCCCGCCTGTCCAACGAGGATCAGCAGAAGATCTTCAAACCCTCCGGCGGCCGCCGCATCGTGCTGGCCACCAACGTGGCGGAAACCTCGCTGACCGTGCCCGGCATCAAGTATGTGATCGACACCGGCCTGGCCCGCCTCAACCGCTACAGCCCGCGCGCCAAGGTGGAACAGCTGCAGATCGAGAAGATTTCGCAGGCCGCCGCGCGCCAGCGCTCCGGCCGTTGCGGCCGGGTGGCGGCCGGCATCTGCGTGCGCCTGTACGCCGAAGACGACTTCAACGCCCGCCCCGCCTTCACCGATCCGGAAATCGTCCGCTCCAACCTGGCGGCCGTCATCCTGCGCATGGCCGCGCTGCGCCTCGGCAAGGTGGACGCCTTCCCCTTCATCGAAGCGCCGAGCAGCCGCCTGATCGCCGACGGCTACCAGGTGCTGACCGAGCTGGGCGCGGTGGACGACAAGGGCGAACTGACCGCCGTCGGCAAGGAGCTGGCGCGCATCCCGGTGGACCCGAAAGTGGGCCGCCTGCTGCTGGCCGGCCGCGACTTCGGCTGCGTGCGCGAGGTGCTGATCATCGCCGCCGCCCTGAGCATCCAGGACCCGCGCGAGCGGCCGTTCGAAGCCCGCGACGCCGCGGAAAAAGCCCAGGCGCGCTTCAACGACGAGAAATCGGACTTCCTGTCCTTCCTGCACCTGTGGGACTTCTTCGCCGACGCGCTCAAGCACAAGAAATCCAATCGCCTGCTGGTGAATACCTGCCACGAGCACTTCCTGTCCTATCTGCGCTTGCGCGAATGGCGCGAACTGCACACGCAGCTGGCCGAAATCGCCAGCGAGCTGGGCCTGATCAAGCGCGAGGCCGCGCACGCCGACGCCGAACAGCCCGACGCGCAGATGACGCTGAAAAAGCGCCAGCAGCTGGACGCCGTGGCCTACGAAAACCTGCACAAGGCGCTGGTGACCGGCCTGATCGGCAATATCGGCATGAAGAACCAGGAAGGGGACGACTACCAGGGCGCGCGCGGCGTCAACTTCCACGTCTTCCCCGGTTCCGGCCTGAAAAAAGCCAAGCCCAAGTGGCTGGTGGCGGCCGAACTGGTGGAAACCACCAAGCTGTACGCCCGCTGCGTGGCCAAGATCGAACCGGAGTGGGTGGAAAAGCTGGCGCCGCATCTGGTCAAGTACCATTACTTCGAGCCGCACTGGGAAAAGAGCCGCGGCGAAGTCGTCGCCAGCGAGCGCGTCACGCTGTACGGCCTGACGCTGATTCCGCGGCGCGCCGTCAGCTACGGCCGCATCGCGCCGGAAGAAGCGCGCGAGCTGTTCATCCGCGGCGCGCTGGTGAATATGGACTACGTCAGCAACGCGCCCTTCTTCCAGCGCAACCAGCAGCTGATCCGGGAAGTGGAGCAGCTGGAACACAAGGCGCGCCGCCAGGACGTGCTGGTGGACGAGGAAGCGCTGTACGCCTTCTACAGCGAACGCATCCCGGCCGAAGTGGTGGACGCCGCCAGCTTCGAAGCCTGGCGCAAGGAGGCGGAAAAAACCGAACCCAAGCTCCTGCACCTGACCCGCGAAGAGCTGATGCGCCACGCCGCCCAGCACGTCACCGAAAACCAGTTCCCGGAATGGCTGGAACTGGAGGACGGCAAACTCAGGCTGCGCTATCGCTTCGAACCCAAACACCCGCTGGACGGCGTCACCATCGACGTGCCGCTGGCCATCCTCAACCGCCTGCAGCCCGCGCCGTTCGAGTGGCTGGTGCCGGGCATGATCCGCGACAAGCTGCAGCAGCTGATCAAGGGCCTGCCCAAGCAGATCCGCCGCTGCTGCGTGCCGGTGCCGGATTTCGTCACCCGCTTCCTGCTCGCCAACCCGGATCAGCAGCAGCCGATCGCGCCGCAGCTGGCGCGCTTCATCCTGCGCGAAACCGGCGGCGTGAAAGTCGACGCGGCGGAGTTCGAGCAACAGGCGCTGCCGGAGCACCTGCTGTTCAACTTCCGCGTCATCGACGACGGCAAGCAGGAAATCGGCCTGTCGCGCGACCTTGCCGCGCTGCAAAAGCAGTTCGGCCAGGCGGCGCAGCTGACGTTCCGCGACACCAGCGCCGAATTCGAGCGCGACGATGTCAAGACCTGGGACTTCGGCGAATTGCCGGAAAGCATCCAGTTCGCCCGCGGCCGCCAGCAGCTCACCGGCTACCCGGCGCTGACCCTGGAAGACGACAAGGTGGCCATCCGCCTGTTCGACACCGAGCTGGCCGCCCAGCGCCACCACCGCCAGGGCGTCATCCGCCTGCTGCAGCTGCAGCTGAAAGAGCAGATGAAGCAGCTGTCCAAAGGCTTGCCCGGCATCACCCAGATCGGCCTGCAGCTGCGCGCGGTGGCCAACGTCGACGAACTGATGGCCGACGCCATCGCCTGCATCTGCGACCGCGCCTTCATCGGCGAGGACGCGCTGCCGCGCAACGAGAAGGCCTTCAACGACCAGAAAGCCCGCGCCCGCACCCGCCTGCCGGCCGTCATCCAGGCGGTATCCCAGTATTTGCAACAGATCGCGGCCGAATACGTTCCGCTTTGCAACAAAATGCAGAAACACAAGCTGGGATATGAGCTAAAACAACAACTGGAACGTTTGGTATGCCGGGGCTTTTTGGCCGCGACGCCGTGGCCGCAGCTGCCGCACCTGCCGCGCTACCTGCGCGCGATGAGCCTGCGCATGGACAAGCAGCCGGCCAATCCGCAGCGCGACGGACAGCGCGCCGCGGAAATCCGCGACTTGTGGCAGAAGTGGGAAACCCGGGTGGCCGAGCAGGAGGACAACGGGGAAGCCAGCCAGGCCTTGCTGGATTTCCGCTGGCAAATCGAGGAGTTGCGCGTCAGCCTGTTTGCTCAGGAGCTGAAGACGCCTTACCCGGTTTCCGTCAAGCGATTGCTGAAAATCTGGGGCGAGCTGCCAAGGTGATGTGAAAATTACCAGTTCGCGATGCCAATACACTATGATTGCTTAAGAATTGACGCCGCAAACGTAGATATCATGACCGTGGACTCGACCAAGAAACCAGCAAAGATCTACTCCTCGATGGTAGAGCTCGGCAAAGAGCTGCCGGTGGACGTGTATTCCAAAAGCGGCTTCCTGCTGCTCAAGCGCGGACATTACGTGCTGACGCCGGAATTGAAGCAGAAACTCATCAACATGGGTTTTGCCGAAGCCAAGCAGGAAGTCAAACCGGTAGACAAGCCCAACCTCAACGACAGCAAGAAACACTCGCTGTTCGAGGATATCGCCTTCCTGCAACTGCGCACCCGCAGCGTACTCTACCACGCGCTGGCCACGCCCAACCTGGAAGCCAAGGTCAACGAAATCGTCCAGGCGCTGCTGCGGCTGGCGGAAAAATACCCCAATGCGCTGATCGCCTCCATTTTCCTGGTGCCGTTCAGCGAATACAGCGTGGCGCACTCGCTGCACACCGCCGCGCTGCTCGCCATTCTGACCCGCCATATCGCGCTGCCGCCGCGCCACCGCGAAACCCTGATCTGCGCCGCGCTGACCATGAACGTCGCCCAAGTCGAACTGCAAAACGAGCTGTTCAGCCAGCAGGGCGGTCTCAACGACGCGCAAAAACAAGCGATCATCGATCACCCGATCATGAGCTCCGCCATCCTGCGCGAAGCCGGCATCGAAGACCAGCTATGGCACACGCTGGTGCAAACCCACCACGAGTCCTGGGACGGCGCAGGCTACCCTTTCGGCCTGCCCAAGGAGCAAATCCTGCCGCCGGCGCACATGCTGCACCTGGCCGACATCACCTGCGCCAAGCTGCTGCCGCGCCGCTACCGCTCCGCGCAGTTGCCGGCCACGGCGCTCGGCCAGATTTTCCAGCGCAAGGACACCGAATTCGACCAGTCCTTCATCACCATGCTGGTGAAGGAAATGGGCATTTATCCGCCGGGCAGCTTCGTCCGGCTGGAAACCTCGGAAATCTGCGTGGTGATCGCCCCCGGCCCCAAGCCCAGCGAACCGCTCGTCGCCGCCATCCGCAAGGGCGACGGCCCGCCCTACGGCGAACCGCTGCTGCGCGAAACCCACAAACCGGGGCTCAAAGTGACAGGCCCCTGCTCCGCCAACGAAGCCAAGGTGCGCGTCTCCTTCCTCGCCCACCTGTGGAAGTGCTGACGCCGCCCACCGCGCGGCAGTCTTGAAGATTTCACCGACAATCGGCCGCTCGCGCCGCGTTTGGGCATGCCCTCGCGCGGGCGACACCACACAGGCCGCTGGCATGCCCTCGCCACGCGCGTCCGCGCAACCTGAGCACGCCGCGGCGATCGTCCGCAAGCGGAATCCGCCGCCGCGCCGCAGACAAACCTCGCGCCGGATGGTTTCCTGACAATTATTTCCTGATTTGAAATAATTAATTTGGTTTCGCCTACTTTTTCGGCACAAACAAAACCGCGTACAGTCAACCCGTCGCGCCAAACCCGTCCGGGCGCAACCAAGAGGATGAAAATGAAATCTCCGCGCTATACCGGCGTCGCCATCGCCCTGCACTGGCTGATGGCCGCCATGCTGATCGGCTTGCTGGCGGTCGGCTTCATCATGCACGGTCTGCCGTTTTCGCCGTTCAAGCTCAAGATCTACTCCTGGCACAAGTGGGCAGGGGTCAGCGTCTTTTTGCTGGCGTGGCTGCGCCTTGCCTGGCGCGCCGGCCACCGGCCGCCGGCGCTGCCCGCCGCCATGGGCGCCCTGACGCGCGCGCTGGCTCATCTTGGCCACGCGGCGCTTTATCTGCTGATGATCGTCATTCCGCTGTCCGGCTGGCTGATGAGTTCGGCCAAGGGCGTGCCGACGGTTTACTTCGGCGTGTTGCCGCTGCCCGACCTCATCGCGCCGGACCCGCGGCTGGGCGAGCGGCTGCAGTTCGTCCACATGACGCTCAACTTTTTGCTGATCGCCGTCGTCGCCGGCCACGTCGCCGCCGCGCTCAAGCATCATTTATTCGACAAGGACGATGTGCTCAAGCGCATGCTGCCCTGGCGGTCTTAAGACCCCATCTCACGGAGAAACCCTCATGATCAAACCGCAAGCTTCCTGGCTGCTGGCCGGCCTGCTGGCCCTGCCCTTCGCCGCCCAAGCGGCGCAATACGCCGGCATCCAGGCCGACAAGAGCAGCATCGCCTTCGGCTACAAGCAGATGGGCGTGGGCATGCAAGGCCAGTTCAAGAAGTTCAGCGCCAAGCTCGACTTCGACAGCGCCAAGCCGGAGACGGCCAAGGCGCAACTGGAAGTGGACCTCGCCAGCATCGACACCGGCTCGGCCGAAGGCAACCAGCAGGTCGCCGCCAAGGCGTGGTTCAACACCAAAAGCTTTCCGCAGGCGCGTTTCGTCGCCACCAGCGTCAAGGCCCAGGGCCCCAACCGCTATCTGGTGAGCGGCCAGCTGACGATCAAGGGCCGCGTCCGGCCGGTGAGCGCCGTGGCCACGCTGACGCCGCAAGGCAAGAACGCCTACTTTGACGGCGCGTTCCAGATCAAGCGCGCCGACTTCGCCATCGGCGAGGGCGACTGGGCCGATTTCGGCACCGTCGCCAATGAAATCCAGATCAAGTTCCACCTGTTGGCCAACGCCAAATAAGCTACCCCCACCCGCAAGGAGTCACCCGATGAACCGCATCGCCCGCTTCGCCCTGGCCGCCGCCATCGCCGGCCTCAGCAGCGCCGCCTTCGCCGCGCCGGAAACCTACGTGATCGACGGCACGCATACCTTCCCGCGCTTCTCCTACAGCCACTTCGGCTTTTCCACCCAGCTGAGCCGCTTCGACAAGACCAGCGGCACGATCGTGCTGGACAAGGCCGCCAAGACCGGCTCGGTGGACGTGGTCATCGACATGAAGTCGGTCAATACCGGTTTCCCGGTATTCAACGGCCACATCCAGGGCGAGGATTTCTTCGACACCGCCAAGTACCCGACCGCCACCTTCAAGTCCACCAAGGTGCTGTTCGACGGCGACAAGCCGAGCGCGGTGGAAGGCAACCTCACCATCAAGGGCGTGACCAAGCCGGTGACGCTGACGCTGAGCAGCTTCCAGCAGATGCCGCACCCGATGCTGAAAAAAGACGCCATCGGCGCCAATGCCAGCGTCAAGGTGAAGCGCAGCGAGTTCAACGCCGGCAAGTACGCGCCCTATGTCGGCGACGATGTCACCATCGACATCGCCGTGGAAGCCATTCACGAGTAAATCCGCGCGCCGCAAACGCGACAGGCCGCCTCCTCACGGACGCGGCCTGTTTTTCGCCTTGCGTCTGGCGCTCAGCTCAGTCTCCGCCGCCTCCCTTCAGGCGATAGAACAAGCTGCCCAGTCGCTCGCGCAGCAGGCTGTGACACTCCTGCATCGCCCGCCCGCTGGGTATCCACCAGAACGCGCCGCCGCCGTCGTAGCGG
Organism: Xenophilus sp. AP218F; assembly: GCA_002213445.1. GTDB lineage: Bacteria > Pseudomonadota > Gammaproteobacteria > Burkholderiales > Chromobacteriaceae > Chromobacterium. The sequence goes on from NJIE01000023.1 coordinate 21,257, forward strand.
ATGAAACCGGTCGGCGCCGGCAATACCTCGAAGCCTTGCCGGCTGAAAAACGGCGCGGCGCGGCTCAGGTGCCAATTCTGGCTGACCAGGGCGATGCGCTTGACGCCGGCCTCGCGCAGCAAGGGCGCGGACAAGGCCGCGTTTTCCAGCGTGGTGTTGGAGCGCGCCTCCACCCAGCGCGGCGCGATGCCGTAATCCTCGCGCAGCGTGCGCGCCATGATCGGGCCCTCCGCCTCGCCGCCGAGCGGCGCGCCGCCGGTCACCAGCACCGGCTTGCCGCTGGCCCTGGCCAGGAAAGCGGCGTAACGCAAACGGCCGAGCGTGTCGGCGCTGGGCTCGTTGCGGCCATACTCCGGCGCAGGCTTCTTGCCCCCGCCCAGCACCACGATGGCGTCAACCCGGGCCAGCGCGGAGAGCGGGAGAGGCGGATAGCGCTCCACCTGCCCGGCCAGCCAGACGGCGGTTTGCGGAATGGACAGCAGATACATCGACAGCAATCCGCCCAACAAGGCCAGCCCGCCCATCCGCGGTTTCTTGCGCAGCAGCATCCAGCCCGCTGCGGCCAACATCATGCTCAGCATGGGGGGCAGCAATAACGCCCCCAACAACTGATGCCAGAATACCATCATGCTTGCGCCTTGCATCCGCCACTCCCGCAATCAAAACGGTAGTTAGCCACGAAACGGCCGAATGCGCCAGCCAGCCCATACGCCAAAATGCCAATGCATTGCCCTGGACAATCCACCACCCGGAGAATGGATCAAACATGGCGCTTTCCAATCTCGGCCAGATCGCACTGCGCGTCAGCCATGCCGATCGCCCCGTACGGTTTTACGGCCAGCAACTGGGCCTGCCATTTTTGTTCCGCCATGGCGAGCTGGCTTGCTTCGATTGCGCAGGCGTGAGACTGATGCTGGAGGGCCAGGCCCAGCCTGCCGGCCTCGGCGTCGGCACCTGCCACTGTTTCAAAGTGACGGATATCGCAGCCCGCCGCGCCGAACGGCCGAACCGCGGCGAGATCTCCTTTCGCGACGAGCCGCACCTGATCGCCAAAATGCCGGATCGCGAACTGTGGATGACCTTTTTCCAGGACCCGGACGGCCGCGCGCTGGCGCTGATGGAAGAAAAGCACCGATCGGAAATACAAAACCCCCGTCAAGCCTGGCTGACGGGGGTTGGCAAGCGCTGCCTAGGTTTCATTCGCCCAGATAGGCGTTGCGCACCCGCTCGTCGTTGAGCAGTTCCTTGGCGTCGCCGCTCATGGTGATGCGGCCGCTTTCCATCACGTAGCCGCGCTGCGACACCTCCAGCGCCAGCTTGGCGTTCTGCTCCACCAGCAGCATGGTCACGCCCTGTTTGGCCACCATCTGGATGATCTCGAAGATCTTCTCGACGATGATGGGCGCGAGGCCCATCGACGGCTCGTCCAGCAGCAGCAGCTTGGGCTTGGAGAGCATGGCCCGGCCCATGGCCACCATCTGCTGCTCGCCGCCGGACAGGGTGCCGGCCAGCTGCAAGCGGCGCTCCTTCAGGCGCGGGAACAACTCGTAGACGTGATCGATCTCGCTCTGGATGGCCGCCTTGTCGTCGCGGTAATACGCGCCCATCTGCAGGTTTTCCTCCACCGTCAGCTTGGCGAACACGCCGCGGCCTTCCGGCACCATGGCCAGGCCATGGCGGACGAAGTCGTGCGACGGAATGGTCGCCGCGTCCTTGCCGTCGAAGCTGATGCTGCCGCCGGATTTCCTGACCATGCCCACCAGCGTTTTCAGCGTGGTGGTCTTGCCTGCGCCGTTGGCGCCGATCAGCGTGACCAGCTCGCCCTGGTTGATGTGAAAATCGATCCCCTTGACCGCCTGAATGCCGCCATAGGCCACTTGCAGGTTTTTGACTTCCAGAATGCTCATGCGTGTGCCGCTCCCAGGTAGGCTTCGATCACTTTCGGATTGCGGCGCACCTCGTCAGGCACGCCCTCGGCGATCTTCTTGCCGTAATCCAGCACCGCGATGCGGTCGCACAGACCCATCATCAGCTTGACGTCGTGCTCGATCAGCAACACCGTGACGCCGCCGTCGCGGATCTTGCTCATCAAGGCTTTCAGCTCCTCGGTTTCGCGCGGGTTCATGCCGGCGGCCGGCTCGTCCAGCGCCAGGAGCTTGGGCTCGGTGGCCAGCGCGCGGGCAATCTCCAGCCGGCGCTGGTGGCCGTAGGAGAGGTTGCGGGCGCGCTCGTGGGCCACGTCGGAGATGCCGACGTACTCCAGCAGCTCCCAGGCCTTGGCCTCGATGGCGCGCTCCTCGGCCATGGTGCCCGGATCGCGCAGCACCGCGCCCAGCGCCCCGGCCTTGGAGCGGATGTGGCGGCCCACCATCACGTTCTCCAGCGCCGTCATTTCGGCGAACAGGCGAATGTTCTGGAAGGTGCGGGCGATGCCCGCCGCCACCACGATATGCGGCTTCTGCTGGAACAGGTTGTGGCCGTCGAACTCGAACTTGCCCTCGTCCGGCACGTAGAGGCCGGTCAACACGTTGAACAGCGTGGTCTTGCCCGCGCCGTTGGGGCCGATCAGGCCGTAAATCTCGCCCTTGTTGATGGTCAGCGCCACGTCGCTCAGGGCGTGCAGGCCGCCGAAGCGTTTGTGGATGCCTTCTATTTTCAGCAAAACTTCAGCCATGATTAACCTTTCTGCGCGGCGGCTTCTTCTTTGGCGTGCTTGAACTCAGCCTTGCGGCGCTTGGACGGCCACATCCCTTCCGGACGGACCAGCATCATCACCACCATGGCGAGGCCGAACAGCAGCATGCGGGCGTTTTCCGGGTCGATCAGCATCTTGCCGAAGGTTTTCATCTGCAGCGGGCCGATCACGTCGCGCAAGATTTCCGGGGCGATGGTCAGCACCACCGCGCCCAGAATCACCCCCGGAATATGACCCATGCCGCCCAGCACGATCATGGCCAGAATCATGATCGACTCCAGCAAGCTGAACGATTCCGGCGACACGAAGCCCTGGAAGGAGGCGAACAGGCCGCCAGCCACGCCGCCGGACAAAGCGCCGAGGCCGAAGGCCAGCAGCTTGATGTTGCGGATGTTGATGCCCATCGCCGCGGCGGCGATGTCGTCCTCGCGCAGCGCCACCCAGGCGCGGCCGATGCGCGAGTGCTGCAAACGCCAGGCCATGATCACCACGCCCACGGTCAGCGCCAGGAACAGGTAGTAGTAGAGATAGACGCTGTGGAAACTGATGCCGAGCAGTTCCACCGTCTGCCCCAGCGACACGCCGCCGATATGGATGGGATCGATCAGGTTGACGCCCTGCGGGCCGTTGGTGATGTTGATCGGGGAGTTCAGGTTGTTCATGAAGATGCGCACGATCTCGCCGAAGCCCAGGGTGACGATGGCCAGATAGTCGCCCTTCAGCCGCAGCACCGGCGTGCCCAGCAACACCCCGCCCAGCGACGCGAGCGCCGCGCCCAGCGGGATGGTGAGGAAGAACAGCCAGTGGATGTCGAAGTGCGGCGAGCTGAGCAAGGCGTAGGTATACGCGCCGATCGCGTAGAAGGCGATGAAGCCCAGGTCCAGCAGGCCGGCGAAGCCGACCACGATGTTGAGGCCCAGCGCCAGCATCACGTAGAGCAAGGCGAAATCGACGATACGCACCCAGGAGTTGCCCAGCGCGCCCCCCACGACAAAGGGCAGCGCCAGCAGCGCGACGGCGCTGAGGGCGAACAGGGCCATCTTCTTGTTGGTGTCCAGAGTATTCAGATTCATGTCTCTCTCCCCCGGATCAGGCGCGGTCGGCCATTTTTTCGCCCAGCAGGCCGGACGGACGGAAGATCAGCACCGCGATCAGCACCATGAAGGCGATGATGTCCTGGTAGTTGGAACCCAGGAAGCCGCCGGTCAGCGTGCCGATATAGCCCGCGCCCAGGCTCTCGATGATGCCCAGCAGCAGGCCGCCGGCCACCGCCCCGCCCAGGTTGCCGATGCCGCCCAGCACCGCGGCGGTGAAGGCCTTCAGGCCGATCATGAAGCCCATGTAGTAGTGGGCCTGCTCGTAGTTGGTGGCCACCATCACGCCGGCGATGGCGCCCAGGGCGGAGCCGATGACGAAGGTGACGGAAATGATGGTGTTGACGTTGACGCCCATCAGGCCGGCCACTGCCGGGTTCTGGCTGGTGGCGCGCATCGCCCGGCCCAGCTTGGTCTTTTCCACCATCAGCAGCAGGCCGCCCATGATGGCCAGACAGAGCACGATGATCAGCAGCTGCAGCTTGGTGATGCTGGCGCCGAAGATGGTGACCACGTCGTGGTCGAGGATTTGCGGGAACGGTATGTAGTTGCGGCCCCAGATCAGGATGGCCAGCTGTTGCAGCACGATGGAGACGCCGATGGCGGTGATCAGCGGCGCCAGGCGCTGCTTGCCGCGCAGGGGGCGATAGGCCACGCGCTCGATGGTGAAGCCCAGCAGCATGCAGGCGGGGATGGCCACCAGGAGGCCGATCAGCACCAGCAGCGGCGCGGGCAGGGATACGCCGGCGCCCATGAGCGAACTGATGACGGTGATGGTGACCATGGCGCCGAACATCACCACCTCGCCATGAGCGAAGTTGATCAGGCCCATGATGCCGTACACCATGGTGTAGCCCAGCGCGATCAGGGCGTAAATGCTGCCCAGCACCAGGCCGTTCAGGATTTGTTGCAGAAAAATGTCCACTTGGGAGATCTCCTCTGTTTTGTCGGCTTCGGCGGCTTTGCCGGGGATTTTCCCTCTTGTCGCACCGCCTGTTTTGTTTATCGCGACCAGCCTTTATTTGTGGCCTCTGTCTGACAAGCGTACGGATTATTGCCGTGTATTCAATCGACTGTCAATCGCAAAGATCGCTGAAAAACAATGCTCCGAAGATCATTTAAAATAAATTCAAGTCATTGATTTTATTTGATTTTTCAAAAAATGCGCGCGTTACAAATTTACATCTCCAACCCTATCCGTCCGCTCTTTCCCGCCCATCCCCGGTTTTACATTTCAGTCATATTTGGCATTCAATTTATTCGTTTTCGATCAAGCAATACCGTGACGCCGACTGCAATCCGAACAAGTCGCCATGAGAAAGATTCATTTGCATACAATCTACAGTATTGCAGACCTCGCGCTTTTATCCAGCCGGATCGCGCGGCGCGTCCCAAACCGTTACATCGCCTTACAACTTGTCGCCAAGAAAGCCTCCGCGCAAACAAAAACAGCCAGGAGAACCTCTCCTGGCTGTCGTCCGCCGCTCTCTGCGATCAGGGCCGCTGGAAGGGATACACCGCTCCCAGTCCCAGAATCCCGGTCAGCTCGTCCAGCGCCGCGCGGCACTCGAGCAGCAGCTGCGGGTCGGCCAGATCCGCCGTCGTCAAGCGGTCGCGGTAATGGCGGTCCACCCAGTCGTTGAGCGTGGCGAACAGCGCGTCGCTCATCATCACGCTCGGATTCACCGCCGCCAGCTCCGCCTCGGTCAGCGCCACGCGCAGGCGCAGGCAGGCCGGGCCGCCGCCGTTCTGCATGCTTTGCTTCAGGTCGAACACCCTCGCCTCATCCACCGGGCCGCCGCTGGCGATCAGCCGCTGCAGGTAATTCCACACCGGCTCGATATGCCGGCACTCCTCCGGCACCACGATCAGCATCTTGCCGTCGGCCTTGGACAAAAGCTGGCTGTTGAACAGATAGCTCCGCACCGCCTGCTCCAGCGTCACCTCGGCTTGCGGCACCTCGATGGCGACGAAGCTTCCGCCGCGCGCGGCGAGCTTGCGGTCGATTTCGGCCAGCACGTCCGCCTGGTTCAGGAAAGCGCGCTGGTGATGAAACAGCACGTTGCGGTTGCCAACCGAGATCACGTCGTTGTGGAACACGCCGGCGTCGATGGTGTCAGGGTCTTGCTGGGCGTAAACCACGCCGGCCTCGGAGAGGCCGTGCAGGCGGGCCACCGCCTGGCTGGCCTCTAGCGTCTGCCGCGCCGGGAAGCGCGCCGGCTTCGGGTAGCGGCTGTCGAAGGCCGCCGCGCCGAACACGAAGAACTCCACCCCCGGCGCGCCGTAGTCGGCGCAGAAGCGGGTGTGGTTGGCCGCGCCTTCGTCGCCGAAGTGCATCTGCGCCGGCAAGGCCTCGTGCACCGCGAAGCGCGATTCGTCGGCAAACATCGCGCGCAGGATGCGCTCGGTCACCGGATGCTCGATCGAGCGATGGAACTTGTTGTTGAGATTGGCCGGGGTGAAGTGCGCGCGGCCATCCGCCGTATCGGCCGACGGACTGACCGTGGCGGCGTTGGCCGTCCACATGCAGGAGGCGGAAGAGGCCGCGGCCAGGATGTGCGGCGCTTCTCTCGCCGCGCGGGCGATCACATCGGCGTCGCTGCCGGCGAAGCCGATACGGCGCAGGCTGGCCACGTCGGGCCGCTCCTGCGGCGCCAGCACCCCCTGCTTGAAGCCAGCGTCGTGCAGCGCCTTCATCTTGGCCAGCCCTTGCCTCGCCGCCAGGCGGGGGTTGGAAGCGGCGCTGACGTTGCTGGTGGAGGCCACGTTGCCGAAGGACAGCCCGCTGTAATTGTGCGTCGGGCCGACCAGGCCGTCGAAATTCACTTCATAAGCGTTCATCGCGATCGCTCCTTACAACGTGATGCCCGGCGACAGCTGCGCCGGCAGCGTCAGGCTGTCGCACTCCAGCGAGGCCACCGGGTAGGCGCAGTAATCGGCCGCATAGTAAGCGCTGGGTCGGTGATTGCCGGACGCCCCGATGCCGCCGAAGGGCGCGGCGCTGGAAGCGCCGGTCAAGGGCTTGTTCCAGTTGACCACGCCAGCGCGGGACTCCAGCCAGTAGCGGTCGTACAGCTCGCGGCTGTCGGAAAGCACACCGCCGGCCAGGCCGAAGCGGGTGTCGTTGGCGATAGCGATGGCCTGATCGAAATCGGCGTAGCGGATCACCTGCAGCAGCGGGCCGAAGTATTCCTCATCCGGCCGCGCGACGTCGGTGGTGTCGAGGATGCCCGGCGTCAGCATGGCCGCGCCCGCTTCCAGCCGGCGCATCGCCAGCAGCGGCTTGGCGCCGGCAGCCAGCAGCGCGTCCTGCGCCGCCAGCAGCGCCTCGGCGGCGGCGTTGGAGATCACCGCGCCCATGAACGGCGCAGGCTCCGCGTCGTACTTGCCGACCCGCAGCTTGCCCGCCACTTCCACCAGCCGCTCGACGAAAGCATCGCCCCACTCGCCCTGCGGCGCCAGCAGGCGGCGCGCGCAGGTGCAGCGCTGGCCGGCGGAGACGAAGGCGGACTGGATCACGTGGTGGATGGCCGCGTCGATGTCGGCCGCTTCGCCGACGATCAGCGGATTGTTGCCGCCCATTTCCAGCGCCAGAATCTTGTCCGGGCGGCCGGAGAACTGCTTGTGCAGCAGCGCGCCGGTGGCGGAGCTGCCGGTGAAAAACAGGCCGTCCAGCCCCTCATGGCCGGCCAAGGCGACGCCGGCATCCTTCGCGCCTTGCAGCAAGCCGATCACACCGGCCGGCAAACCGGCCTCGGCCCACAGCTTGACGGTCTGCTCGGCGGTCCACGGCGTCAGCTCGGACGGCTTGAAGATCACTGCGTTGCCGGCCAGCAAGGCCGGCACGATGTGGCCGTTGGGCAGGTGGCCGGGGAAGTTGTAGGGGCCGAACACCGCCACCACGCCGTGCGGCTTGTGGCGCAGCACCGCCTGGGCGTCGCCCATGGCGGCGGCGCGCTCGCCGGCGCGCTCGGCCAGGGCCTTCAGCGAAATATCGATCTTGCCGACCATGGTGGCGACCTCGGTGGTCGCCTCCCACAGCGGCTTGCCGGTTTCTTGGGCGATGACCTTGGCCAGTTCGGCCTTGCGTTCGGTCAGCAACTCGCCGAAGCGGCGCACGATGGCGACGCGGGCGTCGAGGCCGGCGCGCGCCCAGGCCGGGAAGGCGGCGCGCGCGGCGCGCACCGCGGCGTCCACCTGGGCCGCGTCGGCGGCGCGGCCGCGCCACAGCTCGGCATTGTCGGCCGGATTGGTCTTGAGCATCGCCTCGCCGGCGCCGGCCAGCCATTGGCCGTTGATAAACAAGCTAGCCATCACACCACCTCCTTGGGCGACAGGGTCACGCAGCGCACGTGGCCGCCGTCTTCGACGTTCAGCGCCTGCGCCTGCTCCGGCGTCAGGCAGAATGCGTGTTCCGGGACGACGGTTTCCACCAGCAGCACGCGGAAGCCCGCCAGCGCGTCGTTGCATACCAGATACCAGTCCTTCTCGCCCTGCGGCAGCGGGTCGCACACCTTGGCCGGCAGCCTCGCGCTTTCGCGCACGGCGCGGATCTCGCTGGTATAGGCCTGCACGGTCGGACCGGCGTCGAAGATGTCGACGTAGCCTTCGTAGCGGAAGCCTTCCGACTCCAGCAAGGCCACCGCCGGGCGGGTGCCTTCGTGGGTCTGGCCGATCACCGCTTGCGCGTCCGGCGGCAGGAAATCGACGTACACCGGATGCTTGGGCATCAGCTCGGCTACGAAGGCCTTCTGGCCGACGCCGGTCAGATAGTCGGCGTGGGCGAAGTCGATGGAGAAGAAGTGGCGGCCCAGCGCCTCCCAGAACGGCGAGCGGCCGTTTTCATCGGAGACGCCGCGCATTTCCGCCACCACCATCTTGCCGAACAGCTGCGGGAATTGCGCCAGAAACAGGAAGCGGCTCTTGGAGAGCAGGCCGCCGTTGCGGTTCACCCGGTAGTCCGGGTGCAGGAACAGCGTGCACAGCTCGGAGTAGCCGGTATGGTCGTTGGACAGGAACAGCGTTTCGTGGCGCGAGTAGACGCCCAGCTCCTCGGAGGCGTGCACCATGGTGCCGACGCGATAGTTGTACCACGGCTCCTTCAGGCCCACCGCGGCCTCCAGCGCGCAGATGCCGGCCACCGCGCCGGTTTCGCCGTCTTCCAGCACGAAAACGTAGCCGTGATCGGCGCGGTCCAGCTCGCCGGCGAAGGAAAGCACCGAGCGCGCGATGCGCCGCGACAGCCGCTCCTCGTTGACCGGCAGCGAAGTCAGGCCGACGCCGGCGCTGCGGGCCAGATGCATCAGACCGTCCAGGTCCTTGTGTTCTACGGGACGAATAAACATCATGACAGTCTCTCCCCTCAACCTTGCAGCCCGACAACGCGGACCGGATCGCCGCTCGCCACGCCCAGCGCCTTGGCGGCGTCGGGATTGATGAACGCCACGCCATCCACCACGGCCACCCGGGCGGCCGTGGCGGCGAAACTGCTCAGACGCTGGTTGCTCACCAGCTGCAGCGTGGCCTGCGGCGGCAGGCTGGCTAGGATTTCCACCGGATAGCCGGCGCTTTGCTCCAGCGTTTTGAGGCGGTCGATCTCGGCGGTCAGCACCGCGCCGCCGTCGAAGATGTCCAGATAGTTGTCGGCTTCGAAACCTTCCTGGCTCAGGAGCTGGCAGACGCGTTCGAAGTTGGGGTGAATCTGGCTGATGGCCTGCTTGGCGTCGTCCGGCAGCAGGGGCACGTAGATCGGATAGCTGGGCATCAGCTCGGCGATGAAGGTCTTGCTATGGCCGACGAAGGCCTGCTCCACCTGCAGGAAATCCATATTGAAGAAGCGGCGGCCGATGGCGTTCCAGAACGGGGACTGGCCGGCGTCGTCGTGGACGCCCTGCATCTCGGCGATGATGCGGCGGCCGAAGCGGCCGCGCTTGCTGGCGATGAACAGCAGGCGCGCGCGCGACATCAGCTCGCTGGCCAGCGCGTCCAGGCCGCCGTCGACGTAGAAGCCGCACAACTGGGCCATGCCGGTCAGGTCGTGGCAGATATTCAGCACGTGGATGCGGTTGTTGACCTTCAGCGCGCGCGAGGCGTGCACGAAAATCTCGCTGCGATAGCTGTAGAACGGCTCGTCGAAACCGGCCGAGGCGCAGATCGAGGCGGTGCCGACCACCTCGCCTTCGCGCTCCATCACGAACATATAGTATTCGCGGCCGGCGTCGCCGGTGGCCTCGTGCTCGAAAGCGGTTTGCGATTGCTGGATGCGCTCGTACAGCTTTTCGCGATTATGCGGCAGGCTGGTGACGCCGATGCCGCTGGCCAAGGCCAGCCGCTCGATGGCCGGCAAGTCCGAAGTACGGACGGGACGCACGATGAACATGGGAAATCCTCCCGGTTGCGGAGGCTGCGCGTCCCGCGGGCGCGCAGCCGCAGCCGCGCGCCTGCCGGGCAGGCGCGCGGCGTCCTGTTTTGGTCTTTGGAAAATCCTGCGGCGCTTAGCCGGCGGCCAGCAGGTCGGCCACCGCGGCGTCCAGACGCGCCAGGCCCTCGTCGATGTCCTGCTCGTCGATCACCAGCGACGGCGCCAGGCGCAGCACGCTCAGGCCGGCCACCAGAATCATCAGCTGGCGTTTTTCGGCGGCGCGCAGGAAGTCGCGGGCGCGGCCCTGGTACGCATCCACCAGCGCGCAGCCGATCAGCAGGCCCTTGCCGCGGATTTCCTTGAATACATGGTACTTGGCGTTGATGGCTTCCAGGCCGGCCACCAGTCGCTGGCGACGCGCCTCCACGCCGGCCAGCAGCTTGGGATCGCTGATCAGCGACACCACCTTGTGCGCCACGGCGCAGGCCAACGGGTTGCCGCCATAGGTCGAGCCGTGGGTGCCGATGCCGAAGCTCTTGGCCACCTTGTCGGTGGTCAGCATCGCGCCGATGGGGAAACCGCCGCCGATGCCCTTGGCGGAGGTGAGGATATCCGGCGTCACGCCGTATTGCTGGTAGGCGTACAGCGCGCCGGTGCGGCCCATGCCGCTTTGCACTTCATCGAAAACCAACAGCGCGTTGTGGGCGTCGCACAGCTCGCGCGCCGCCTTGAGGAACTCCGGCGTGGCCGGCTGGATGCCGCTCTCGCCCTGGATGGGTTCGATCACCACCGCGCAGGCCTTGTCCGACATCGCGGCCTTCAGCGATTCGATATTGTTGAACTCGATATGGCGGATGCCGCCCGGCACCGGGCCGAAACCTTCGGTGTACTTGGGCTGGCCGCCGACGCTGACCGTGAACAAGGTGCGGCCGTGGAAGGAGTTGACGCAGGAAATGATCTCGTTCTTTTCCGGGCCGAAGTTGTCGTGGGCGTATTTGCGCGCCAGCTTGAACGCCGCCTCGTTGGCTTCGCCGCCGGAGTTGCAGAAGAACACGCGCTCGGCGAAGGTTTTCTCCACCAGCAGGCTCGCCAGCTTCAGCGCCGGCTCGTTGGTGAACACATTGGACAGGTGCCACAGCTTGCCGGCCTGCTCGGCGAGAGCGGCCACCAGCTCCGGATGACAGTGCCCCAGCGCGTTGACGGCGATGCCGCCGGAAAAATCGACGAACTCGCGGCCGTCCTGATCCCACACGCGGGAACCCAGGCCCTTGACCGGAATGAAGCCGGCCGGACCGTAATTGGGGACCATGACCTGGTCGAAATCGGCGCGGGTAACGGAGTTGCTCATCTTGATGGTTTCCTTCCTGTATTGTCTTCGTGTTTGTCGTATCGCCGCGCGGTGTCAGCCCGGCTGTTTTTTATGTATGCCGAATCGATTCTAAAGGAAGCCGCCATCCCGCCAATATCCTGTATGCGACACGGGCGTACAGAAAGGTCGCGCTTCTGACCAGAACTTCGTCCTACAAAATACCATTCGGACGATTTTGCCACGCCGGGCCGCCTCGCCCAAGCCCGCGGGCGAAATAAAACCGCCGGTTTCCGAGGGGAAACCGGCGGCGAAAACGCCCTGCCGCGCTCAAACCGGCCTTACTGCCCCAACACCTCCACGCGGCTGACGCGCTTGCCGTCCAGGCTCACGCCGCGCCAGTAGCGGGCGTCAGACTCTTCGCCCGGCCGGTAGGCCTGCCAGCTCTTGCCATCCTGAGAATGCTGCAGCCGCGCGCCGGGCCACTCGGCGATGGCCCGGCCTCCCGGCTGCACGCCCGGCAAGGCGACGCGATAGCCGACGCCGGCCTTTTCCAGCTTGGCCGCTTCGCGGTAGCCGAAGACGGCGGCGAACTGCTGCCAATCCTGATTCAGCGCCGCCTTGTTCACCAGATTGGTGACGCCCAACTGGTAACGCTCGCCCACCCGGTACGGCCGCTCCCAGCCCGCACGGTGCCAGGCCCGCTCGGCCAGCGCCAGCAGGCGCGGATAGACCATCTGCTCGAACTGCGCGTCGGTGCGCATGATCTCGCCCCAGGCCTGGCCCTGCATGCCGGCGTAGCGCGCCGGCGCGGCCTCGCTTACCGCTTCGAAAGGCTGGCCCTGACGGTCCGGCATCACCTCCGCGTTCTGCGGCAGATTGTCGGGCGCGAAACTGAACACCTTGTAGCTGTCGGTGGCGCGCGACGCCCAGTAATAGCCGCGCTCCTTGGGGTTCAGCTCATAGGGGAAGTCGAAGTACAGATAGTCCGGCATCGCCAGCACGGTCTGGAAGCCCTTGGCGGCCAGCTCGCTGGCGGTCTTGGCCCCGCCCCAGTACAGCGTGTCCCATTCGGTGACCATCAGATTGCGGGTGGCGAAATCGCCTGGGCCGCCGGCGCCGTGTATGCCGTCCTGCCAGGCGGCCATGGTGGCCGCGCCCTGCCGGGCGACGATGCGGCTGACTTCGCGCGAGAAGTTGAGCGGCAGATCGGAAATCTTCGCCGCCTTGCCGCTGGCCACCAGCGCCTTGCACGCCGGCGAGCGGCCCCAGGGCTGGTCCTGCTCGGCCATATTCACCTTGCCCTTGCCCGGATCCTTGCCGCTGACGTCCTGGAAGCCGCCGCCCAGCAGTATGTTCTTGGCCTCGTCGCCGCCGAAGTGCCAGGTGGCGAGCGGCTGGCCGGCCTCGCGGTGCATGGCCGCCACTTCCGAGATCACCTTGTCGACAAAGCGGCTGGTCCCCGGCACGCAGGGGTTGAGATAGGTGCGGCGATCATAGAACTGCACCGACAGCGTGTTGGACTGGTCTTGCGGATCGGTCAGGCGGAATTCCGACGCCTGCTGCGGCTTGCCTTCCGCCATCAGCTTGCGATAGCGCGCTTCCATCGCCACCACCGCGGCGCGGGCGTGGGCCGGCATGTCGATTTCCGGAATCACCTCGATGGAGCGGGCCTGGGCGTAACGCACCAGCTCTATGTATTGCTCGCGGCCAAGATAGCCGCCGCCGGACTGGTTGGCCGGGCCGGACGCCAGCTGCGGCAGCAGGCAGCGGCTTTCGGAAAGATCGTGGCAGCGCTTGCCGCCCACCTCGGTCAGCTCCGGCAGGCCGGGAATCTCTATGCGCCAGCCTTCGTCGTCGGACAGATGCAGGTGCAGCTTGTTGAGTTTGTAAGCCGCCATCTGGTCGATCAGGCGCTTGAGCGTGGCTGGCTGGCGGAAATTGCGCGCCACATCGACCATGAAGCCGCGGTGCTGATAGCGCGGCGCGTCCTCCACCCGCTGCCGGGCGATGACGCCGCCGCCTTGCGGCAGCAGGCCGTACAAGGTCTGCACGCCGTAGAACACGCCGGCGGCGTCAAAGCCCTCCACCTTGACGCCTGCCGCGCCGATATCCAGCCGGTAACCGCCGGGCACGGCCAGGTCCGCGGGCAGCGCCGCGCCGACCACCCTGCCCTCCACCCCGACGCCGGCGGCGGCCAGCCCCAGCTGGCTGGCGCGCTGCTCGAGCGCCTGGCGCTGGGCGTGGCTGACGCCGGCGAGCGTGAGGCTGACGCCCTTCACCGCCAATTGCCCCGCGCCGGCCTGCTGGCGCAACGGGGCGGGAATCACGCGGTTGGCCACCGCGGCGGCGCTTGGCGCCGGGCCGCGCTGGCTGAGCGCGACGTAGCGCTGCTCGGCCGTCATCAAGGGCCGCGCCTCGCCGCCAGGGTGTTTCCAGTCGTCGCCCTTGAGCGGCTGCAGATAGCTGGCGTCGTCGCTGCTGTTATGCGCCAGCAGCGCCGGCGCCTGGCCGTGGACCACCACGTAAGGGCGCGGCAGCACGTCGCTGTTTTGCAAGATCCAGTACTCCGCGATCAGCGGCAATTCCAGCTTCTGTCCGGGCGCCAGCCCCTTGAAGCCGGCGGTCGGCTTGAGTTCGTACAAATCGCCGGTCAGGTGGCGGATGGAGAATTGGGACGTGTCCAGCTTGAGGATGCGGCGGATGCTGTGCAGATAGAGGCTCCACCCTTCGGCCGCCACCGCCTGGCTGCCCTTGTTTTCCAGGATCACGCGGCCTTTCAGGCACAAGGCCCAGTCCGCGCCCAGATCGGCGCACGGCGCGCCCGCCGCCGCGCCCTTGTTGCTGTCCACCGCCACCGACATCGCCAGGCTCTTGCCTATCGCCTGCGCGTCCGGTTGCGCCGCCCAGCCGAAAGCCGAACAAACCGCCATCGCCCCGGCGCTCATCCAGAGTGCTGCTTTCATACCCTATCCTCCGCAATGTTCATCACGTAAAACGGCATGTTTCATGCTGCAGGCATCAGGCTAATTGGTATTGATGTGGTATTCAACAGGTATTAAACGGATTCCGTTCAAAGCGGAGAAAGCTTGCTCAAGCGCAAGCAATTGGGCGTCGGGATGGCGGGAAATGTCGCTTGCGCGCGACGCGGGCGGCTGTCATGCGCATCGGCCCGCAAAGACGCGGGCCCATCCCCGGACCGCCCCGCTTTCGCCTCCCGGCGAAGGCGGGGCCTGGCCGCGTCAATGCGTCGGCGCGCATTTTCGTTCCGGCAGCAAGGACTCGGGCAACAGGCGCACGCCATTGATCTCCAGGTCTGGCAGCCGCGATGGCAAGGCGCGAATCCCATCCGGCCGCACGCCGCTCAAGCCCTGCCAGCAAGAGGCGTCGGCGCGAAAAACCGCCGCCGGGGCCCAACTGCCGCGCTCGCCGCGCTGAAACAGCGTGAAGACGCCGGCCTGCCCCTCCTCGCGCAGCAGCACTTCCTCGCTGCCGCCGGAGAAATTGCCGACAAAAGCTTCGCAGGAGCGGGTCTTGTCCGTCAGGCAGGAAGGCAGCCGCCACGACGTCCCGCTTTTCCAGTCCTGCTCCGCGAAGCCCGCCGGCAAGGCCTTGCCGCCGACCGTCTTGATCGGTTCCGCCAGCGGCGGCCTGGGCTCTCCCGGCATGCGCTTGGCCAAGGCCAAGCTCGCCAGCCGTCGCGTCTGCGCCGGCAAGGCGGCCTCTTGCGACAGAGCCGTCAGCTCGGCCTGGCCGTAGCGCAAGGCCTGAAAGCGCAGGAAATCGAAGTCGAAACGCTCGGCCGGCGTCTTGCCGGTCCGCAGCCGGTCCGCCTGGCTCGCCGCCGACAGCCTCGCCGGATCGGCCAAGGGAGAAAACAACGCCAGCAACATGGCCAGGCTCAACCAGGCGACCGCGACATTGGTCGCGGCCAGCCCGCCGAGCCATGACTTCCTGTCCAGCGCGGCCCAGGCGTAGCCAAGGGCGTACGCCCAGCCCAGCGTCGCCAGCGCCGCGGCGGCGACCCGGTCGGGCGACCAGCCGTACTGGACAACGCGCAGGCCCAGCGCGTAAACGGCCAGGCTCAGCAACAAGGGCAGCAGGCCGCAGCCGAGGCGGGCGAAAACGCGCGCGCCGGCAGAAACATCGCGCGCCTCGCCGTCCTGGTACACGGCGTTGAGCAGCATCACCAGCGCGGCCGCCGCGCTCAGCAGCAGCGAGCACGCGTGCCGCGTCTGCCACAGCGCTTCCAGCCCGACAACGGGCAGGGCCAGCAGAAAGGCCGCGCACAGCGCGACCAGCAAGGGCGACAGCCAGCCCAGCAAAGCCAGCAGCAGGTTACGCATCCCCCGGATAATGCCGGGCCGGGCATCGGTGACGTGCAAGGCCAGCGACAGGGCTAGCATCGAGGCCGGAATGGCGAACGCGCTGCGCTGGATCCAGTCCTGCAAGGCGCGGATGCCGATCAGTTCGAACAGCCCCGCGCCCAGGAACAGCACCAGCCAGAACACGCCGACGAACAGACCGGAATACGCCAGTTGCAAAACGAGCTTCCAGGCGGCGTCGAAATAGGCGGGATACGGCGCAAGCCAGCGCCGCTCGCTCTCCCGCGTCTGCGCCAGCGGCCAGGCGATGAGCAGGAAGACGATGCAGGCCGCCACCGCCTGATCGCCCGGGTAGGCGGAGTTCCCCCAAGGCCGCTCGAGCGGCGCGCCGATCAGCCGCCAGCGGTCATGCGCCGCCATCAAGGCCACCGCGGCCGAGAGCGCGCACAGCCAGGCCGCCAGACGCCGCCGGGGCATCGCCCCCAGCCCGATTTGCGCCAGAGGGGGAATCAGGGCGCAAACCAGCAGCAAGGGGCTGGCGAGCAAAGGCCTCGAAGCCAGCCAGCCTGGCTCGCCCAGCGCCCGGTACAAGGCGTACAGAAGCAGGCCCTGGGCCAAACCCATGCCTATCCGGATGCGGAATGTCGTCGTCTCCATCTCGGTCTCGCTCTCTTCAGGCGCCCATGCGCGCGGCGTCACGCCGCCAGTCTAACGCATGCGCCCCCGCCAGAAAGCAAAACGCCGCCGGCCTTGCGCCCAAAACAAAGCCGGGCGTCATCGCGAACGCCCGGCCAGCCGTCATGCGCGCAGCGTTCACACCAGTCTGAAGTGCGACACCTCGTCAGCCAGGGTGGCAGACAGCTCGCGCAGCCGGCGAGCGCTATGGGCCGCCCGCTCCACCGCGGCGCTGCCGGATTCCGACAGTACCGCCACCTGCTGGATATTGCCGGCCACCATATTCGCCGACGCGCTCTGCTCCTTCAGCGCGTCGGTAATCTCGCCGATGACCGACACCATGCCGCTCGCCTCGCTGCGGATGCTGTCGATGGCGCTGCCCGCCTTGCTCGCCAGTTCCACGCCCTCGGCGACTCGCGAAACCCCATTGGCCATGTGCCTGGAGGTGAACTCGGTGCCGTCCTGGATCTTGTGGATCTTTTCTGTGATTTCCTGGGTGGAGCTGGCCGTTCGCTCCGCCAGCTTGCGCACCTCGTCGGCCACTACCGCGAAACCGCGGCCCTGTTCGCCGGCGCGGGCCGCTTCGATCGCCGCGTTGAGCGCCAGCAGATTGGTTTGATCCGCGATGTCCCGGATCACCTGCACGATGTCGGAAATCTGCTTGGCGTGCTCATTGAGCGTGGAGACGCTGCCGGAGGCTTCCTCCACCGTGCCGGCGATGGTGCGGATGCTGTCCACCGTCTCGCGAATCACCTGGTCGCCCTCGCTCAACGCCGCGTTGGAGGCTTGGGTCATCTCGCGCGCGCTGTGCGCCGACTGGGTAATCTCGCTTATGCTCACCACCAGTTGCTCCACCGCCGCGCTCATGCTGGCCATGGACGACGACTGGTTGCGCACGATGCTTTCGGCCTCGTCCGACGCGGCGGTGATCTCGGCCGAGCCTTGCCTGATCTCGCCGGCGGCCTGCGACACCTTGCCGACGATGCCGCGCAGCTTGTCCTGCATGTCCGCCATCAGGGCAAGGAAACTGTCGCGGTCGGCGCCGGCCGCGCCGATATGCTGGCTGAAGTCGCCTCCGGCCATCCTCTCGATATGCCGGCGCGCGTCCTCCACCGAGCCGCCTATCGTCTGGCGCAAGGCGACGAAAGTGCGCCACAGCATGAACAAGGTGTAGACGCCCACGATCGAGAACAGGGTCTCGATCCAGTACGAACGGATGGCGGCATCGTCCACGGCCTGCTTGGTGCGGTTCTGGAACAATACGTAGAAGTCGTCTATCGGCTTCATGATATTGGCCTTGTTGAGATGGTATTGCTTGTCGTGCATCATCGCGCGCGCCTTGGCGTAAGCTTCTTCCGCGCCGGGCCCGGTCTGCTTGACCAGTTTCATCGCCTCCACCTCGGTGTTCACCAGACCATCCGAATTCTTCTTCGCTTCGGACAGCTTGCCGAACTCTTCATCGGTAAAGCCCAGGTCTTTCATCATGTCCAAGAGCGGCCGCTTGACATCCGAGTCCGGCCGCGGCGCCTGCCCGGTGGCCGCGACGAAGTCCCAGTAAATCCGGTTGTATTCCTGCGGCCTGGGCTTCTCTCCGTTGCGGATGGCCAGAATGTCCATGTACTGCTTTTCGTAGACGGGGTCGCGCGTCACCACATAGGTGCGGGCCAGACGGGTCAGGTCGTCGGAAGATTGGCGCAGCTCTGTCGCCAGCAAATAAGACTGGTAGCGGGTGTCCGCGGCCTTGGCCTCCTGTCCGCGGTTATAGGCGAACAAGACGAACAAGATGGCCAGCAAGGCCAAGCCTGCGATGGCAAGCAATAGGTTGCGCTGAAAAGAGGACATGTACCCGCTCCAAGTCGATGGCCGTGCTTTTCATCTTAGCTAGCTGTCGTGAAATACCTAGCAGAAATACGTAAATTTCGTTTAGCCATTCCTCGCGCAAAGCAGGCCAATCCGCGCGAAACCTGGCCCTCCCCCGCCAGAATCCTGACGCGCGCAGAACAAAACCCCCGCGAGTGCGGGGGTTTTGTTCTGGCCAGAACCGCGCCTTGCGGCGCGGATCGGACTTACTGCGCCTTCAGGCCGAAGGATTCGGCGGTGGCGTGAGCGGCTTTCGCCTCTTCTTCCAGCAGCGCCTTGATCGACAGGCGGATGCGGCCGCGGTCGTCCATCTCGATGGCCTTGACCTTCACAACCTGGCCTTCCTTCAGGTAGTCGGCCACGTTCTTGATGCGCTCGTTGGCGATCTGCGAAATGTGAACCAGACCATCCTTGCCCGGCAGGATGGAAACGATGGCGCCGACGTTGTTGTCGAGGATCTTGACCACGGTGCCTTCGTACACCTTGCCCACTTCGACTTCAACGGTGATCTCTTCGATGCGCTTCTTGGCCGCTTCCGCGCCCTCGTTGCTCACCGAAGCGATGGTGATGGTGCCGTCTTCCTCGATGTTGATCTCGCAACCGGTGTCCTTGGTGATGGAACGGATGGTTTCGCCGCCCTTGCCGATCACTTCGCGGATTTTCTCCGGGTTGATCTTCATCACGTACAGACGCGGCGCGTGGGCGGACAGCTCTTGCGGGCCGTCCACGGCTTCCTTCATCAGGCTCAGGATGTGCATGCGGCCTTCCTTGGCCTGGTCCAGAGCGACCTGCATGATTTCCTTGGTGATGCCCTGGATCTTGATGTCCATCTGCAGCGCGGTGATGCCTTCGGCGGTGCCGGCTACCTTGAAGTCCATGTCGCCCAGGTGATCTTCGTCGCCCAGGATGTCGGTCAGCACCGCGAAGCGGTTGCCTTCCAGAATCAGGCCCATGGCGATGCCGGCCACGTGCGCCTTCAGCGGCACGCCGGCGGACAGCAGCGACAGGCAGCCGCCGCACACCGAAGCCATGGAGGACGAACCGTTGGATTCGGTGATTTCCGACACCACGCGCATCGAGTAGCCGAACTCGGTTTCCGGCGGCAGCACGGCGACCAACGCGCGCTTGGCCAGACGGCCGTGGCCGATTTCACGACGCTTCGGCGGGCCCATGCGGCCGGCTTCGCCGGTGGAGTACGGCGGGAAGTTGTAGTGCAGCATGAAACGCTCGGTGTATTCGCCGGCCAGCGCGTCGATGATCTGCTCGTCCTGCTTGGTGCCGAGGGTGGTCACTACCAGGCCCTGGGTTTCGCCGCGGGTGAACAGCGCGGAACCGTGGGTGCGCGGCAGCACGTTGCTGCGGATGCTGATCGGGCGCACGGTGCGGGTGTCGCGGCCGTCGATGCGCGGCTCGCCGGCCAGGATCTGGCCGCGTACGATTTCAGCTTCCAGGCTCTTGAAGATGCCCTTGATCTCGTTGGCCTTCAGCGTGTCGGTTTCTTCCGTGATCAGCGCGGCCTTGACTGCGTCCCAGGCTTCGTTGATGGCCACGGTGCGGGCTTGCTTCTGGCGCAGGCGGAAGGCTTCGGCCAGCTTGGCGCCGGCTACGGCGCGCACCTGGGCGATCAGCTCTTCGTTGGCGACCGGAGCGGCCCAGTCGAACATCACCGGGTTCACTTCGTCGGCCAGTTCGTTGATGGCCTTGATCGCGGCTTGCATCTGCTCGTGGCCGAACACCACGGCGCCCAGCATCACGGCTTCCGGCAGTTCCTTGGCTTCCGATTCCACCATCAGCACGGCGCGCTCGGTGCCGGCCACCACCAGGTCCATCTGCGAAGTGTGCAGCTGGGTCTTGGTCGGGTTCAGGATGTACTGGCCGTCAGCGTAGCCTACGCGCGCGGCGCCGATCGGGCCGGCGAACGGCAGGCCGGAGATCGCCAGCGCGGCGGAAGCGCCGATCATGGCCGGGATGTCGGAGTCGACTTCCGGGTTCAGCGATACCACGGTGGCGACGATCTGCACGTCGTGGTAGAAGCCTTCCGGGAACAGCGGGCGGATCGGACGGTCGATCAGGCGGCTGGTCAGCACTTCCTTCTCGGACTGCTTGCCTTCGCGCTTGAAGAAGCCGCCCGGGATCTTGCCCGCGGCGTAGGTGCGCTCCAGGTAGTCCACGGTCAGCGGGAAGAAGTCCTGGCCCGGCTTGACGCTCTTGCCGCCAACCACGGTCACCAGCACTACGGTGTCGTCAACGGTCACCAGCACCGAGCCGGAAGCCTGGCGAGCGATTTCGCCGGTTTCCAGGGTGACGGTCTGATTGCCGTACTGGAACGATTTGGTAATTTTATTGAACACAGGGTTTCCCTATCTTGTGTGTTGCAAAATCCGCGGGCCGATAAAAACAACGGGAACCCCTAAAAATTCAGACCTACGCGCGTCAGATCGGAATTTCTAGAGGCTCCCCCCGTTGTTACAACAATATAACCCGCGACTCTTCCGGTATGAAAAAGTCGCAGCAAGCTGCGACTTTTTCAGAACCGTATACCGATTACTTGCGCAGGCCCAGACGGGTGATCAGCGCGCGGTAGCCTTCAGCGTCAGTGCGCTTCAGGTAGTCCAGCAGACGACGACGACGGCTAACCAGCTTCAGCAGACCACGACGGCTGTGGTGGTCCTTGGTGTTGGCCTTGAAGTGGGGAGTCAGGTCGTTGATGCGGGCGGTCAGCAGTGCGATTTGCACTTCGGAAGAACCGGTATCGCCTTCCTTGCGCTGAAAACCTTTAACGATGTCTGCTTTTTGTTCGGCGGTCATTGCCATTTTGGATTACTCCAGTTTCAGTAGGGGGTTTGAAAACCCGACAAGTGCAGCGAGCAGGAAACCCAACCCATCCGCACTCCGGTAAGGTGCCGCTTACGGCGTTTCCGCCTTGACGGCCAGGAGCCGGATCGGATGCAGGCGACCATCGTCGCGCGCCTCGCCCAGCCCCAGGAACTTCCGGTTCGCCTGATGGTAGACCCGGAAGCGCTGCATTTTCTCATACTTCCCGGCAAAAAGCACGGGCTGGCCGTGATTGAATTTGCCTGCCGCGTTTTCATCCAGCTCGGTGTCGGGAAAATGCCGCACCAGCACGTCCATCGGCAATAGCAAGGCTTCGCGGCCGGCCATGTCCAGCGCTTCCACATCAGCCAGCGCATGCGCCTCGTCCAGGGAAAAACCGCCGGTGGCGGTGCGGCGCAGCGCGGTCAGATGCGCGCCGCAACCCAGCGCCTCGCCGATGTCGCAAGCCAGGGTGCGGATGTAGGTGCCCTTGCTGCACACCACGTCGATCTCGGCGGACACGCCGTCAAACGACAGCAGTTCCAGCTTGTGGATGGTGACCTGACGCGCCTCGCGCGGAATCTCGATGCCGGCGCGGGCGTATTCGTACAGCGGCTTGCCCTGGTGCTTGAGCGCCGAGTACATCGGCGGCACCTGGCTGATCTCGCCGCGAAAGCGTTCGATCGCCGCCTGCAGCTCGGCCAGGCCGAAAGCCACCTCGCGCTCGGACACCACCTCGCCTTCGACATCGCCAGTAGTGGTCACCACGCCGAATTTCACCGTGGCGCGGTAGCCCTTGTCGGCGTCCAGCAGGTAGGACGAGAACTTGGTGGCGTCGCCGAAGCACGCCGGCAGCAAGCCGGTGGCCAGCGGGTCCAGCACGCCGGTATGGCCGGCCTTGGCGGCGTTGAGCAGCCAGCGCGCCTTTTGCAGCGCGTTGTTGCTGGAAATATCGTAGGGCTTGTCGATCAGCAGCACGCCGTCAATCTGGCGTCGGTTGCTGCGCGGCTTGCTCATTCGCGGTCTTCCTCGCCGCCCTCGGCCGCCGGCGCGTCGCTGCCGAACTTCTCGGCGTCTTCGCGCGCCACCTGATTGATCAGGTTGGTCAGGTGCATGCCGCGCTCTACCGACTCGTCGTAGACGAAATGCAGCTGCGGCATGCTGAACATCTTGATGGCGCGGCCCAGCTCGTTGCGCAGATAGCCGGCGGAGCTTTCCAGCGCTTCCTGGGTCGCTTCGCGGGTCTTGGCATCCATCACCGTGTAGTAGACCTTGGCGTGCGAGTAATCGCGCGTCACTTCCACCTGGGTGATGGTGATCCAGCCCGCGCGCGGGTCTTTCAGGCCCTTGCGGGTGAGTTCGGCCAGTTCGCGCTGAATCTGCTCGGATACGCGGTCGGCACGGGAGAAACCTTTTTTGGCTTTGGCCATAGCACTTCCAATCAATTTAATCAGCCACGGAAACGCACGAACGACACGAAAACCAGCCGCCCGCGACGTGCAACCGCGCGAGCCGCCCGCCGGCTTCCCGATCAGTCGCCTTGCGCAGCTTGCCGCGCGCGGCCCCTGTGTCCTGCCGTGCGTTTCCGCGGCCAATTCAAATATGAAAAAGGCGAGCGCCTGCCGACCTTTCGGTCAGACCGGCACCCGCCCCTGGCGTCCCTAATTACAGGGAGCGCGCGACTTCCACGATTTCGAACGCTTCCAGCTGGTCGCCTTCCTGGATGTCGTTGAAGTTCTTCAGCATCAGGCCGCATTCGTAGCCCTGCTTCACTTCCTTCACGTCGTCCTTGAAGCGCTTCAGCGATTCCAGTTCGCCGGTGTGCACCACCACGTGGTTGCGGATCAGGCGGATCGAAGCGGTGCGCTTGATCATGCCGTCGGTCACCATGCAACCTGCGATGTTGCCGACCTTGGAGACCGGGATCACCTGACGGATCTCGACGGTACCCAGGATCTGTTCCTTCTTCTCCGGAGCCAGCATGCCGGACAGAGCGGCCTTCACTTCGTCTACCGCATCGTAAATGATGTTGTAGTAGCGAATGTCCACGCCTTCGTTTTCCGCCAGCTTGCGGGCCGCGGCGTCGGCGCGGGTGTTGAAGCCGATGACGATGGCCTTGGAGGCGATGGCCAGGTTGACGTCGGATTCGCTGATGCCGCCCACGCCGGAGTGCAGGATGGCGACGCGAACTTCGTCGGTGGACAGCTTCTGCAAGCTGCCGGCCAGCGCTTCGTAGGAGCCTTGCACGTCGGCCTTGATGATGATGGACAGGGTTTGCACCTCGCCTTCGGCCATCTGCGCGAACATGTTTTCCAGCTTGGCGGCCTGCTGCTTGGCCAGACGCACGTCGCGGAACTTGCCTGCGCGGAACAGGGCGATTTCACGCGCCTTCTTCTCGTCGGCCAGGACCATGGCGTCTTCGCCGGCTTGCGGCACGTCGGACAAGCCCAGGATTTCCACCGGAATGGCCGGGCCAGCGGATTCGATGGCCTTGCCGTTTTCGTCCATCATGGCGCGAACGCGACCGAAAGAGGTGCCCGCCAGAACCACGTCGCCCTTCTTCAGGGTGCCGGACTGAACCAGCAGGGTGGCGACCGGACCGCGGCCCTTGTCGAGGCGAGCCTCGACGATGATGCCCTTGGCCAGCGAATCCACCGGAGCCTTCAGCTCCAGCACTTCGGCTTGCAGCAGGATGGCTTCCAGCAGCGCGTCGATGTTCAGGCCCATCTTGGCCGACACTTCGACGAACTGGGTGTCGCCGCCCCAGTCTTCCGGCACCACTTCATGCGATACCAGTTCCTGACGGATGCGTTCGACGTTGGCGCCCTGCTTGTCGATCTTGTTCACCGCCACCACCATCGGCACCTTGGCGGCCTTGGCGTGGTGAATGGCCTCGATCGTCTGCGGCATCACGCCGTCGTCGGCCGCAACCACCAGCACCACGATGTCGGTGGCCTTGGCGCCGCGGGCACGCATCGCGGTAAACGCTTCGTGACCCGGAGTATCCAGGAAGGTGATCATGCCGCGCGGGGTTTCCACGTGGTAAGCGCCGATGTGCTGGGTAATGCCGCCGGCTTCGCCCGCCGCCACCTTGGCGCGACGGATGTAGTCCAGCAGCGAGGTCTTGCCGTGGTCGACGTGACCCATCACGGTCACCACCGGGGAGCGCGGCAGCTCCGCCGTTTCCACGGCTTCGCCTTCCACGCCGGTTTCCAGGTAGGCTTCCGGATCGTCCGCCTGGGCGGCCTTCGGATTGTGGCCCATTTCTTCCACGACGATCATCGCGGTTTCCTGGTCCAGCACCTGGTTGATGGTAACCATCATGCCCATCTTCATCAGCGTCTTGATCACCTCGACGGCCTTGACGGCCATCTTGTGCGCCAGTTCGGCGACGGTGATGGTTTCCGGAACCAGCACGTCATGGACGATCGGTTCGGTCGGCGCCTGGAAGGCATGCTGGTTGTTGCTCTGCTTGTGACGACCCTTGCCGCCGCGCGACTTCCAGTCGCTGCCGGCGTCGCCGCCCTTGGTCTTCAAACCGCGGCCGCCCTTCTTGCCTTCGTCCCAGCGGTCGCCGCCCTTCTTGTTGCCGCCTTTCTTGGCGTCCGGACGACCGGCCACGGTCGCCGGCACCGCCGGAGCGGCGGGCGCGCCGGCCACGCCGGGACGCGGGCCGCGATTGTCGCCTGCCGGACGCGGGCCGCGGCTGTCGCCAGCCGGGCGCGGGCCACGGTTGTCGCCTGCCGGGCGCGGGCCGCGATTGTCGCCAGCCGGGCGCGGACCGCGGTTGTCGCCCGGACGGGCGTTGCGGTTGTCGCCGGCCGGACGCGGGCCGCGATCGTTCGGAGCCGGACGGCGCTCTTCGCGCTGCGGCTCGGCCACCGGGGCCGGCGCAGGGGCCGGAGCCGGCTGCGAGGCGGCCAGTTTGGCGGCCTGGCGGCGCTCTTCGCGCTCGATCTTCTCGCGCATCAGCGCTTCCTGACGGGCGCGGAACGCTGCCTGGCGCTTTTCTTCCGCTTCGCGCGCGGCGATTTCTTCCGGCGTGAGGATGGAGGCGACGGTCGGGCGGGCCGCCGGGGCCGGTTTCGGCTCAGGCTTGGCTTCGACCTTGACTTCCGGTTTCGGCTCCGGCTTGGCCTCGGCCTTGACTTCCGGCTTGGGCTCCGGCTTGGCCTCGACCTTGGCTTCCGGCTTCGGCTCAGGCTTGGCTTCCGCAACCGGCTTGGCCGCTTCGGCGACGGCCGGCTTGGCCGCCTCGGCGCGCGGAGCGTCTTCCGGACGCGCCACTACGCGCTTCTTGCGGGTTTCCACGGTCACAGTGCCGCCATCCGCCTTCTTCACTTCGGAAGTGGACTTGCGCGTCACGGTGATGCCGGCGTCTTCGCGGGCGCCGCCATGTGCGCGCTTCAGATAGTCCAGAAGCTGGGACTTGTCTTGCGCCGACAGGGTGTCTTCCGGCGAGCGTTTGCTCACGCCGGCCGCCTTCAGCTGTTCCAGCAGGCGTTCCGGCGAGAGATTCATCTCGCTGGCAAATTGTTTTACATTCGTCAAAACCATGCGTCTTCCCAAATTCCGTAAATACTTCCCGAGAAAGCCTTACTGGTTAAACCAGTGTTCGCGCGCCTTCATGATGATGGCGCGAGCAGCTTCCGCTTCCATGCCGGTAATGTCCACCAGATCGTCAACGGCCAGGTCGGCCAGATCGTCGCGGGTGGTCACACCGCCTGCGGCCAGCTTGCGAACCAGCTCGGCATCGAGGCCTTCAACGTCCTTCAGGTCGTCGGATACATTCTCGACCTGTTCTTCGGACGCGATGGCCTGCGTCAGGAGCGCATCACGGGCGCGGCTACGCAGCTCGCTGACCAGCTCCTCGTCAAAGCCTTCGATTTCCAGCATTTCTTCAAGCGGCACATAGGCCACTTCTTCCAGCGCGGCAAAGCCTTCGCTTACCAGCTTGGCCGCGATGTCTTCTTCCACGCCCAGCGAGCTGATGAACAGCTGGCGCAGGGCGGCGTCTTCCGCCTGATGCTTCTCTTCCGCTTCGGCGACGGTCATGATGTTGAGGTACCAGCCGGTCAGCTCGGCGGCGAGCTTGACGTTCTGGCCGCTGCGGCCGATGGCCAGCGCCAGCTGCTCTTCCTCCACGATCACGTCCATGCTGTGATTGTCTTCGTCCACCATGATGCGGCTGACTTCGGCCGGCGACAGGGCGTTGATGACGAACTGGGCCGGCTCCGGCGCCCACAGCACGATGTCGACGCGCTCGCCCGCCAGCTCCTGGGTCACGGCCTGGACGCGGGAGCCGCGCATGCCGATGCAGGTGCCCTGCGGGTCGATGCGGGCGTCGTTGGCCTTGACGGCGATCTTGGCGCGCATGCCCGGATCGCGCACGGCGGCGCGGATTTCCAGCATGCCTTCGTCGATCTCCGGCACTTCCAGCTCGAACAGCTTGGTCAGGAATTCCGGCGCGGTGCGCGACAGGATCAGCTGCGGGCCGCGGCCCTGGCGATCGATGCGCAGCAGGTAGGCCTTGACGCGGTCGCCCACGCGCAGGTTTTCCTTCGGAATCATCTGGTCGCGCGGCAGCACGGCTTCCAGCTTGCCGCATTCGACGATGGCGTTGCCGCGCTCGATGCGCTTGATGGTGCCGATCACCAGGTGTTCGCGGCGTTGCAGGAATTCGTTCAGCAGCTGTTCGCGCTCGGCGTCGCGGATGCGTTGCAGGATGACCTGCTTGGCGGTCTGCGCGCCGATGCGGCCGAACTCGACGGCTTCCATCGGCTCTTCGATGAAAGCGCCCAGCTCGATGCGCGGATCGCGCTCGCGAGCGTCTTCCAGGCTGATTTCCTTGCTTTCGGACTCAAGCAGCTCGTCCTCCACCACCATCCAGCGGCGGAAGGTTTGGTACTGACCGGTGTGGCGATCGATCTCGACGCGCACATCCATTTCGTCATCGGTAAACTTCTTTTTGGTTGCCGAAGCTAACGCCATCTCAAGGGCGGAAAACACCACATCCTTGCTGACATTCTTTTCGCTCGCCAGGGCATCCACCAGCAACAAAATCTCGCGACTCATGCATTCCTCTCCGAATTTTGTCCTTTTGCGTGGGCTATCGCCGACCAGACATCAAAACTCAGGCTCGATACGAGCCTTGTCGATATTGGCGAACGGAATCACCACGGTGCGGCCATCCACTTCAAGCAGTACGGAGTCGTTTTCGACCCCGGCAAGACGACCGGTAAACTTCTTTTGCTGCTCGATCGGCATGCGCGTCTTGATCTTGGCCAGGCTTCCCGCAAAACGGACAAAGTCAGCCTCTTTCTTCAGGGGGCGATCCAGCCCCGGGGAAGAGACTTCCAACCGCTCGTAATCCACGTTTTCGACCATGAACACTCTGGTCAAGTGATTGCTCACCAGCACGCAATCTTCCACGGTGATGCCACCGGGCTTATCCATAAACACGCGAAAACCGCCACCTGGGGTCATTTCGAAGTCGACCAACTCGTAGCCGAGACCCGGCAGGGTGTTTTCCAGCAGCAAACGAACATCCATTGCTTTTTCCACAAATAAAAAATGGGCGAAACGCCCATCCCTAACCGTTGCGATTGTAACCCATTCCTGCAGAAAAGGAAACCAAGCCGGACAAGGGCAGAAACCGGGCCCGATCGGCCATGCCAATGCACTTTGCCAGCCTATTTCAGTTACGGTACATTACCGCGAATCAAACAATGGTTTGATGACAGACGACTTTCCCGGTCCACCCCCTCGCGGCTGGCGGGCAAAAGGCGGCGCACAACAAGAACGTAAATGCAGACGATGCCCGCCCGCGCGCGGCGCTCGTTGAAACCAGCACGACGGAGAAACCCGGATTTATGGAAAAGGTGTGGCTTAAAAACTACCAGGCTGGGGTCGCCCACGAGATCGACATCAACCAGTTCCAGTCGGTGACCGAGGTGTTTGACCGCAGCGTCAAGAAATACAGCGACCGCCCGGCCATGGCCTGCATGGGCAAGCTGCTCAGTTACGCCGAACTGGATCAGCTGACTGCCGACTTCGCGTCCTACCTGCAGCACCAGCTGGGCCTGAAGAAGGGCAACCGTGTGGCGGTGATGATGCCCAACCTGCTGCAATACCCGGTGGCGGTGTTCGGCACCCTGCGCGCCGGCGGCATCGTGGTCAACGTCAACCCGCTCTACACCCCGCGCGAACTGGAGCACCAGCTCAACGACGCCGACGTCGAAACCATCGTCATCCTGGAAAACTTCGCCAGCGTGCTGGAAGAGGTGCTGCCGCGCACCTCGGTCAAGAATATCGTGGTGGCCAGCATCGGCGACATGCTGGGCTTCCCCAAGCGCCAGCTGGTCAACTTCGTGGTGCGCAAGGTCAAGAAGATGGTGCCGCCGTGGCGGTTGCCGCGCCATACCGGCTTCAACCAAGCGCTGGCCGCCGGCGCCGCCAAGCCTTACGTGCCGGTGAAGCTTGGCCATCAGGACATCGCCTTCCTGCAATACACCGGCGGCACCACCGGCGTCTCCAAGGGCGCCGAGCTGCTGCACAAGAACATCGTCGCCAACATGTTGCAGGCCAGCGCCTGGGTCAAGCCCATCATCCGCGAAGGCCAGGAGGTGATCGTCACCGCGCTGCCGCTCTACCATGTCTTCTCGCTGACCGCCAACCTGATGGTGTTCACCGACATGGGCGCGCTGAACGTGCTGATCACCAACCCGCGCGACATTCCCGGCTTCGTCAAGGAAATGGGCAAATACCCGGTCACCTGCATCACCGGCGTCAACACCCTGTTCAACGCCCTGCTGAACAACCCTGAATTCGCCAAGCTCGACTTCTCCACCTGGCGGCTGACGCTGGGCGGCGGCATGGCGGTGCAAAAGGCGGTGGCGGACAAGTGGAAAGCCGTGACCGGCGTCACGCTGGTGGAAGCCTACGGCCTGACCGAAACCAGCCCGGCCGCCTGCATCAACCCGATGGACTTGGCCGCCTACAACGGCACCATCGGCCTGCCTGTGCCGTCCACCGAAATCGAAATCCGCGACGCGGACGGCAAGGAAGTGGCGCCTGGCGAGCAGGGCGAATTGTGCATCCGCGGCCCGCAGGTGATGCGCGGCTACTGGAAACGCCCGGATGAAACCGCCAAGGTGCTGGGCGCGGACGGCTTCCTCGCCACCGGCGACATGGCGATGATGACGCCGGAGGGCTTCGTCAAGCTGGTGGACCGCAAGAAGGACATGATTCTGGTGTCCGGCTTCAACGTCTACCCCAACGAGATCGAAGACGTGGTGGCCGGCCATCCGGGCGTGCTGGAAGTGGCCTGCATCGGCGTGCCGGACGAAAAATCCGGCGAGGTGGTGAAGATTTTCGTGGTGAAGAAGGACCCGGCGCTGACCGAAAAGGACCTGATCCATCACTGCCGCGAAAACCTGACCGGCTACAAGGTGCCCAAGATCGTCGAATTCCGCAGCGAGCTGCCCAAGACCAACGTCGGCAAGATCCTGCGCCGCGCGCTGCGCGACCAGGCTGTCGCCAAGCAATCCTGATCTTCGCCCTCCCCGCCGCCGCGCCAGACTCTGCCGCGGCGGTTTTGCTTTCTCCGCCCGCGACGCCGAGCGCTACACTGTAACGATGAGACCCACCCGCGCCGGGAGCCCAACCATGCTGATGCTGCCCTTCTTCAAGCTCATGGCCGAAAAAAAGGCCAGCGACCTGTTCCTCACCAGCTTCTCGCCGCCGATGATCAAGCTGGACGGCGAGCTGCAGCCGCTGAACGACAAGCCGCTGACGCCGGACATGGTCAAGCAGCTGGCCTACAGCCTGATGAGCGAAGAAGAAACCGCCGCCTTCGAGCGCGAACGGGAAATGAACCTTGGCCACCCGGTGCCGGGCCTTGGCAGCTTCCGCGTCAACATCTTCTGGCAGCGCGGCTCGGTGGGCATGGTGGTGCGCTACATCCTGCCGTCCATCCCCTCGCTGGAGCAGCTGCAGCTGCCGCCGATCCTGGGCGAGCTGGTGAAGATGAAGCGCGGGCTGATCCTGGTGGTGGGCGCCACCGGTTCGGGCAAGAGCTCCACCGTCGCCGCCATGCTGCAAATGCGCAACCAGACGATGAAGGGGCACATCCTCACCGTCGAGGACCCGATCGAGTTCCTGTACCGCCACGACAAGTCCATCGTCAACCAGCGCGAGGTGGGCTTCGACACCCTGTCCTACGCCCGCGCGCTGAAGAACGCGATGCGCGAAGCGCCGGACGTGCTGATGATAGGCGAGATCCGCGACCCGGAAACGCTGATGCACGCCATCACCTACGCCCAGTCCGGCCACCTGTGCATCTCCACGCTGCACGGCAACAACAGCTATCACATGCTCAACCGGATCATCAACTTCTTCCCGCCGGAGAGCCGCGCCGCGCTGCTGATGGACCTGTCCGCCTCGCTCAAGGCCGTGGTGTCGCAACGGCTGGTGCCGACGCTGGACGGCGGCCGCGCCCCGGCCATCGAGCTATTGATCAACACGCCGCGCGTGGCGGAGTTGATTCGGACCGGCGAGATAGACAAAATCAAGGAAGCCATCGAAAACAGCATGAGCGATGGCGCGCAAACCTTCGAACAGGCGCTGTTCCGCCTATACCAGGACGGCCGCGTCAACCTGGACGAAGCGCTGCGCAACGCCGACTCGCCGACCAATCTTTACTGGCTGGTCAATCAGTCCAAGGAAGGCGACAAGGACAAAAACAAACCTGGCCAACGCCCCGGCGCGGCCAGCTTCGACAGCATCAAACTGGACTTGTAGACACCCACCCATGATTACCCTCTACGGCATTCCCAACTGCAATACCGTCAAGAAGGCCCGCCAGTACCTGAGCGACAAGGGCCTGGATTACCGCTTTCACGATTTCAAGAAACTGGGCGTCGACGCCGACACGCTGTCGCGCTGGATAGACGCGGTCACGCTGGCCAGGCTGATCAACCGCCAGGGCACCACCTGGCGCGCGCTGCCCGACGCCGACAAGGCCCGCGCCGAGGATCGAGCCGCCGCGATCGCCTTGCTGATGGAAAAACCGTCGCTGATCAAGCGCCCGGTGCTGGAAAATGCCGGCCAGGTCAGCGTCGGCTTTGCCGAGGCGGACTGGGCGGAGCGGCTGCAAGCATGAGCGATACCCTGCAACTGGCTTGCGAGCTGATCCGCCGCGACTCGGTGACGCCGCGCGATCAGGGCTGCCAGGAACTGATGATAGACCGGCTGGAGGCCATCGGTTTCCGGGTGGAGCGGATGCGCTTTGGCGAGGTGGACAACTTCTGGGCGCGCCGCGGCGACGCCGGCCCGGTGTTCTGCTTCGCCGGCCACACCGACGTGGTGCCCACCGGCCCGCTGACGCAATGGGACAGCCCGCCCTTCGAACCTACCGTGCGCAACGGCTTGCTGTACGGCCGCGGCGCGGCGGACATGAAAGCCTCGCTGGCCGCCTTCGTCACCGCTTGCGAGCGCTTCGTCGCCAAATGCCCCGACCACGCCGGCTCCATCGCCCTGCTGATCACCTCGGACGAGGAAGGCGTGGCCACCGACGGCACCGTCAAGGTGGTGGAGGCGCTGGCCGCGCGCGGCGAACTGATCGACTACTGCATCGTCGGCGAACCCACGTCCGAGCAGGTGCTGGGCGACACGGTCAAGAACGGCCGCCGCGGCTCGCTGTCCGGCCATCTGGTGGTGCACGGCATCCAGGGCCACATCGCCTATCCGCAGCTGGCGAAAAACCCCATCCATCTGATCGCCCCGGCGCTGGCCGAACTCGCCGCCACCGAGTGGGACCAGGGAAACGCCTACTTCCCGCCCACCAGCTGGCAGGTCTCCAATATCCAGGCCGGCACCGGCGCCACCAACGTCATCCCCGGCCACTGCGACGTGCATTTCAACTTCCGTTTTTCGCCGGAATGCACCGCCGAGGCCTTAAAAGAACGGGTATATCAGATTCTGGATACACACGGCCTCAGCTACGAGTTACACTGGCTGCTTTCCGGACAGCCGTTTCTGACGCCGCCGGGCGACCTGACCGCCGCCCTGGGGGACGCCATCCATTACGTGGCGGGCGCCGAGGCGAACTTGTCCACCAGCGGCGGCACCTCCGACGGCCGCTTCATCAAACGCATCGCGCGGGAACTGGTGGAGTTCGGCCCGGTCAACGCCACTATCCACAAGCTCAACGAGTGCGTGGACGTGGAAGCGATCGAGCCCTTGGCCGACATCTATGCCCTGACGCTGGAAAAGCTGCTGCCTGCGGCATAACTCCGGAAGCTTCGCTATCCTGAAACCGGCGGAACCGTTTTCCGCCGGTTTTTCATTGCGGCCATGGCATTGGCGCAGCCATGGCCCTTTCGTGTTACCAGCCTGAAACGCTGCGCGCCCTGAACAAGGTACTACCCGCTCCCATGGAAATCGAAATCGCAAAAATCTTTGTCGCCCTGCTGGTTCTGGTCAATCCGCTAGGCGCCATTCCCAT
The DNA here is from genome assembly GCA_002213445.1 of Xenophilus sp. AP218F. GTDB lineage: Bacteria > Pseudomonadota > Gammaproteobacteria > Burkholderiales > Chromobacteriaceae > Chromobacterium. The sequence continues at coordinate 53,893 of NJIE01000023.1, forward strand.
CTTCATCAGCCTGACGCCGCACGCCACGCACGAGGAACGCCAGAAAATCGCCAAGACCACGGCCGTCGCCGTGGTGGTGGTGCTGGTGCTGTTCGCGCTGGTGGGCGAGAAGCTGATCAGCTTTCTGGGCATCAGCATCGGCTCCTTCCAGGTGGGCGGCGGCCTGCTGGTGATGCTGATCGCCATCGCGCTGATGAACGCCAAGCCCGGCCCCACCAAAACCACCAAGGCGGAGCGGGAAGAAGCCGGCACCAAGACCAATATCGCGGTGGTGCCAATGGCGATTCCGCTGATGACCGGCCCCGGCACGATTTCCACGGTGATCATCTACGCCAGCACCTCGCAATCCTGGGTGCAGATCGTCTACCTGCTGATCAGCTGCGTGCTGGTGGCGATCACCTGCTATGGCGCGCTGGTGCTGGCGTCTCCGCTGTCGCGCCTGCTGGGCCAGACCGGCATCAACATCGTCAACCGGGTGATGGGCATGCTGCTGGCCGCGGTGTCGGTGGAAATCATCGTCGACGGCATTTACCGGCTGTTCCCGCAGCTGACGCGCTAAGCGCTTCCCCGCCCCGTCCCGGCGCAGCCCTCCGGCTGCGCCGTTTTCATTTCCGCGCCGACTCTTGCGCCGCCGCAAGGCGGCCGCGCCGGACGCCGGCGACAATCATGCCAACGGCTTGAGCTGTCGCGCGCCGCCAAACCCCGCAACTGTCGCTACGCCGGCTCTTCTGTATATATTTTTCCCTTCCCGTCTGTGCATTGTCTGTACCGATGCCCGGCAGTACAAATACGGCGTCATCCACACTGCCTGCGTACCGCCATGACCCAGCCCCAAACGGTTCCGATCAAGATTCATCCCCGCCTTGTCAGCGGCCGCTTCAACAACGCGCGCGTCGCCATGGTGCTGCTCACCCAACTGATCTTCTTCGCCACGCCCTGGCTGCAATGGAACGGCCGCCAGGCGGTGCATCTCAACCTGGCCGACCATCACTTCCTGATTTTCGGCATCAGCCTGTGGCCGCAAGATTTCATCTATCTGGCGGCTTTGCTGGTGGTATCGGCGCTGGGGCTGTTCTTGTGGACCGCCATCGGCGGCCGGCTATGGTGCGGCTACAGCTGTCCGCAAACGGTCTACACCCAGATCATGATCTGGATCGAACGGCTGACGCTGGGCGACCACCTGGCGCGCCGCAAGCTGGACGCCGCGCCGCCCTCCGCCGGCAAGTACCTGAAGAAGGGGATGAGCCATGGGCTCATGCTGGTTTTCGCCTTGTGGACCGGCCTGACTTTCGTAGGCTACTTCACTCCGATCCGCGAACTGGCCGTCGGCCGGATGGGGCCGTGGGATCTGTTCTGGACGCTGTTCTACGCCGCTTTCACCTGGCTGCTGGCCGGCGTGCTGCGCGAGAAGGTCTGCCTGCACATGTGTCCCTACGCGCGCTTCCAGGGCGCGATGTTCGACGAACACACGCTGATCATTTCCTACGACGACAAGCGCGGCGAGCCGCGCGGCAAGCAGCAGGCCAAGGCGCAGGGCGACAAGGGCTGCGTCGACTGCGGCATCTGCGTGCAGGTTTGCCCCACCGGCATTGACATCCGCGCCGGCCTGCAATACGAATGCATAGGCTGCGCCGCCTGCATCGACGCCTGCGACCAGGTGATGGACAAGATAGGCGCGCCGCGCGGGCTGATCCGCTACACCAGCGCCCACGCCCTGCAAGGCAAGCCCGCGCCATCGCAATCGCTGCATCGCCCGCGCCTGGCGCTGTACTCCTGTCTCCTGGCCGGCATCATCGCGCTGTCCACCACCGCGCTGGCGCTGAAGAAACCGTTCAAGGTGGAAGTGCTGCGCGACCGGGCCACGCTGGTGCGCGCCACCGACGACGGCTGGCTGGAAAACGTCTACAACCTGCACCTGACCAATACCACCGAACAGCCGCAGCGCTTTGAATTGAACGTGGAAGGCCTGCCCGGCATCCGCCTGGACGCCCGCGACCGCCAGATCGCCGTGCCGCCGGCCGGAAACGAAACCATCGCCGTGCGCGCGCAAGTGGCGCCGGAACACGCCGGACGCGGCGCGCATGACATTTACTTCGTGGTACGCTCACACACCCGCGACGGTGCCACCGTCCGGGAAAAATCCAGTTTCATCGGAGAGTGAGAAGGCCGCATGAGCAAAACCGGGCAACTGAGCCAACGTTTCCGCCACGCCATCGAACAGGGCCAGCTGCGCCCCGGCGACCGCATGCCCTCGCTGCGCAAGGTATGCCTGGATCACAAGATCAGCATCACCACCGCCCAGCGCGCCTACGCCGAGCTGGAAAAACTGGGGCTAATCGAATCCATGCCGCGCTCCGGCTTCCGGGTGCTGGAGCGCCCGGCGACGGAGCGCGCCTGGCGGCCGCCGCCGACAGGCGACGACCTTCGCGTCGAACAGCTCACCAGCGCGCTGCCCATGCCCTGGGGCTGCCCCTACATGAACCCGGCGCTGGTCAACACCACGCCGCTGAGCAAGGCGCTGACCCGCGCGCTGCGCGACTATCGCCACGCGCTGTCCGGCAACGACAACCTGGGCTATGAAGGCTTGCGCCGCGAACTGGCGCTGCGTTATCTGGCGCAAGGCGTGGCGCTGGACGGCGACGAGCTGCTGATCACCTGCGGCGGCATGGAAGCGCTGACGCTGGCCATCCGCGCGGTGGCGCGGCTGGAAGGACGCGACGCGATGCTGGTGCTGACCCCCGCCTTCCCCGCCCTGTTCGACCAGCTGGAACACCTGGGCCTGCGCTGCGCGACGCTGGCCATCCCGCCCGGCCAGCCGCTGGACTTGGCGCGACTGGAGCAATTGATCGTCGAACAACAACCGGCGGCCATCATCGCCATGCCCAACTTCCAGCACCCCACCGGCCTGTGCCTGAGCGACGACGACAAGGCCGCGCTCTTGACGCTGGCCGAGCGCCACCGGCTGGCGGTGATAGAAGACGACACCTACCGCGAGCTTTACTTCGGCGAAGCCGCGCCGCTGCCGCTCAAGGCCTTCGACCAGCGCGGCCGCGTGCTGTACTGCTCGTCGTTCAGCAAATCGCTGGCGCCCGGCTACCGCGTCGGCTGGATCGCCGCCGGCCGCTACAGCGACAGCGTGCGCGGCCTCAAGCTATGCAGCTCGCTATCCACGCCGCTCCCCAGCCAGATGGCGCTGGCCAGGCTGCTCTCCGGCGGCCAGCATGAAAACATGCTCAGCCTGCTCAGACAACGGCTGCAAACCAATCTGCTGGCGATGCGGCAACAGATCGCGGCCCACTTTCCGGCGGGCTGCCGCATGCCGATGCCGCAAGGCGGATATTTCCAATGGCTGACGCTGCCGGAATCGCTGGACGCCGGCCGCTGCCTGCCGCTGGCGATGGAGCACGGCATCCACTTCGCTCCCGCGAGATTGTTCTTCCGCGACGCCAGCGCGCCGCGCCACGCCATGCGTCTCAACTTCAGCTTTTTCGACGCGCTGCAGCAGCACGGCGGCATCGCCCTGCTGGGCGAATTGCTGAGCCAGCACATCCCGGCGACCGGCGGCCAGAGGTAACCCTGTCGCGCCGCTGGTCGGAGCATGCCGGGTTGAACATAGAACCAGGACGCATTACAGCAATTGCTCTGAAAGTGCTTGAAAGTAAACGCTGGGCAAGAGGAAGCATAGCGGCTCCTCCTTCGCTCCCAACTCGCGAATCAATGGACACTGAAGTGTTCCTTGGCGAAGCCACAGAGGCTCTATCGACGACAAATCAAGGGGAAGGCTGATTTTGGCAAGAGCGGTTTGCGCAATCTCGTGGACTGGAACTACAGCTGCATCTTGGGACGCAAGTCTGGAAACTGCAGATTCCCAGGAGGCGGCAAAGGACGCAAATGCCGAGGGCAACGTTTTTGAGTGCGATCTCTCGAACTGTGCTGCAAAGCGAGGCGCACTCCCGGCATCTGCTCTGATTGCGATTGAAGCGCCGGCGTCGCCAACTGCCAAAGAAAAGTCCAGTGACAGATGAGATGGAAGCGCATCGCTGAAGACCCGTGTGCCGAGTGCGTACAACGTGCTGTCCAAGATGTTCTTTACAAATGCGACCGTTGGGCAGTCAGGAGCGCCAGGAAGAGGTGACGCCAAATACAAGCGCCAATTGCTCTGCAACGGCGACGGGAAGAGTTTCCTGAAGGGTCCTGCCGCTTTCAGACCAAAGTGCCGATGCTGATACGTCAGAATCGTAAAAGGAGTAAGACCGTTTGCCTCCCAAAGCTCGGCATGCGCGGGCGCAAGACGGCGCGCGCGATCGGCATCGACCAGCCAAGTGGCGTAGACGACATTGACGACATCGCTGGCCAGAACCGGGAAAGGCAGTTTGCCGATGGTTTTTCGGCGAAGAGCGCGCAGTCTGGATGAATTCGCGATGCGCTCGGCAAACCATGCGACAAAACCGGGATGCGGATGTACGTAGCGATTTGATTCCACAAGACCCTCTGCAGCCTGAAGTGCGAGTTGACCGGCACGCGACGCGCGCGCGCAGCCGGGCAAGATGAAATGAAGCCCGCCAAAGAAAAACCGCAGCATCTCCGGTTGCGCGATGAATTAAATCCATGCCGCGCCGCGCGAGCCCACACAAGGGGGCTTTGTCGAGCAAATCCGCCACGGATTGAACGACCTCGACGCCCAAGCGAATTGAATCCTCACGCGCCGCTTTCGCCGCGCCCGGCAGCGTAAAGCGATGTCAATCCGCAGCCTGCGCGGCTCCGCTCCAATGGAGACAAGGCGCTAAACCGACGGCAGCGGGCCGGTTCCGCATGGCTTTCGCGCGGCGCGACACCCGGCGGATAAAACCGCGCCGAAGATCACAATGACCGGGCGCGGCCCCCTGCGAAAACGCCGTGCGGCCTGGGCGGAACACTCCGATGCAACCGGAGTTTCCGCCCCGCCCCATGAACGATGATTCGCGTAGGGCGGAAGCCTCGAAGAGGCGTTCCGCCGCGATCAGCTTGTCGAGACGAGTTCCAGCGATGGAAGGGGCAAACCCAACTGAGCCTCCCCGCGGGCCCAACCCCGTCAGCCAGCTTGCCCGCACGGCGAAACAGCCGCCGCCCCAGTTGCCGCTCCAGCTGCAGCACCTGATGGCCGCTCGCCGATTGCGACAGACGCTGCTCCTCCGCCGCGCGAGAAATTGCCATGCCGGGCGACGGCTTCGAAGCCTTGCAGCAGTTTCAGGGACGAGATGCGCAGAGACATGAAAAACCTGATCAATATGCGGAAAATTGATCAATTTTCATCCAGATTCTCTCGTTGCACAATGAGCGCAATTTCACGGCAAGGAAACCGCCATGCTCGATCGACGCGACTTTTTGAAACAGGCCGGCTGCGCTTCCGCCTGCGGCTTGCTGCTGGCCGGCGCGGCCGTTGGGCTGCCCTCCCCCGCCCAAGCCGCCTCAGGCGCGCTCCTGATGCCGGACGAGAGCGCGCGCCACGCCGCCACCTGGATGGCCTTCGGCGCGCCGCCTGCCATCTGGGGCCAGCGCCTGAGCGTCGCCGCGCGCGGCCATCTCGCCGGCATCGCCCGCGCCATCGCCGCTTTCGAGCCGGTGAAGATGCTGGTGCCGCAGGCCGACTACGAGCAGGCGGCCAGGCTGTGCGGCGGCCGGGTAGAGCTGATCGTCCAGCCGCTGGACGATTTGTGGCTGCGCGACACCGGCCCGGCGTTCGCGCGCGGCGCAGACGGCAAGCTGGTCGGGGTGGACTTCAACTTCAACGGCTGGGGCGGCAAGCAGGCTCACGCCGAGGACGCGCGCGTCGCCGCTGCGGTGTGTCGCCTGGCCGGCGCGCCGCGCCTTGCCAGCCGTCTGGTGCTGGAAGGCGGCGGCATTGAAGTGGACGGCGCCGGCACGGCCATCATCACCGAGAGTTGCGTGCTCAACGCCAACCGCAACCCCGGCGTCGGCAAGGTCGCCTGCGAAGCGGAGCTGAAGCGCGCGCTGGGCATAGACAAGGTGATCTGGCTGCCCGGCATCGCCGGCCGCGACATCACCGACGGCCATACCGACTTCTACGCCCGCTTCATCCGCCCCGGCGTGGTGGTCGCCGGCCTGGACGCCGACCCCGCCTCCTACGATCACGCCGTCACCCAGCGCCATCTGCGCCTGCTGCGCCAAACCACCGACGCCGCCGGGCGCAAGCTGGAGGTGATCGCGCTGGAGGGGCCGGGTTCGGTGCGGCCGCGCTTCGAAAACCGCGGCTTCGCCGCCGGCTATATCAACTTTTACGTCTGCAACGGCGCGGTGATAGCGCCGCAGTTCGGCGACGCCGAGGCCGACGCCAACTGCCGCGCCATCCTGCGCGAGCAGTTCCCGGGCCGCGAAGTCGTGCAGCTGGATATCGACGCCATCGCCGCCGGCGGCGGCGGCATCCATTGCGCCACCCAGCAACAGCCCGCCTGAAACCCGACGGGCCGCGATGCGGCCCGTCGGACTCAGCGTGGACAAGGCCTACACATGCAACAGCAGGAAGCGCCGCTCCCACGGGCTGATCACGTCGAAGTACTCGCGGTACTCGGCTTCCTTGATGGCGGCGTAAGTCTGGACGAAGTGCTCGCCGAACAGCTCTGCCAGCGGCTGGCAGCGCAGCAGCATGTCGATGGCGTCGTCCAGATGGCGCGGCAGCTGGTGCGGCTGCTCGTAGGCGCTGCCGGCCAGCGGCTCGCCCGGCTGGATGCCGTCGCGGATGCCCAGATAGCCACAGGCCAGGCTGGCGGCGATGGCGAGGTAGGGATTGACGTCCACGCCGGCCAGCCGGTTTTCCACCCGTCGCGCCTGCGGCCCGGAGTGCGGCACGCGCAGCCCGCAAGTGCGGTTGTCATAGCCCCAGCTCAGGTTGATCGGCGCGGAAGTGTAGCGCGACAGGCGGCGGTAGGAGTTGACGTAGGGCGCGAAGAAGGCCATCGCCGCCGGCAGGTAGCTTTGCAGGCCGCCGATGAAGTGGAAGAAGGCCGGCGAGGGCTGGCCGTCCGCCAGGCTGAAGATGTTGTCGCCGCTGGCGATGTCCACCACGCTCTGGTGCAGGTGCATGGCGCTGCCCGGCTGGCCTTGCATCGGCTTGGCCATGAAGGTGGCGTACATATTGTTGCGGATGGCCACCTCGCGCACCGTGCGCTTGAACAGGAACACCTGGTCGGCCAGCGCCAGCGGGTCGCCGTGATCGAGGTTGATCTCCATCTGGGCGGTGCCCATTTCGTGGATCAGGGTGTCCAGCGCCAGGCCTTGCGCCTCGCACCAGTCGTACATCACGTCGAAGATGTCGTCGTATTCGTTGACCGCGTCGATGCTGAAGCTTTGCATGCCGGCCTCGGTGCGGCGGGTGCGGCCCACCGGCGGCTTGAGCGGCATGTCTTCGTCCGGCTGGATTTCCACCAGGTAGAATTCCATCTCCGGCGCGATCACCGGCTTCCAGCCCTTGTCTTCGTACAGTTTGAGAATGCGCTTGAGCACGTTGCGCGGCGCGAGATCGGCCGGCGTGCCGTCGAACATCACGCAATCGTGAATGATCTGCGCGGTGGGTTCCTTGTTCCACGGCACCGGGCGCAAGGTGCCGGCGTCGGGTATCAGGCGCATGTCCGGATCGGCCACCGAGGTGAAATCCTGCTCGGGATAGTCGCCGGTCACGGTCATGGAGAGAACGGCCTCGGGCAGGCGCAGCCCTTCGGCGGGGTTGTACTTGTGGCGCGGCACGATCTTGCCGCGGGCCAGCCCGGTCATGTCCGGGATCAGGCATTCCACTTCGGTGATGCGGTTTTCATCCAGCCACTGATTGATGTAATGGGCGCTGTCGTCCATGGGTTCTCTCGCGTTCAGGTATGGGCGCCCGAGCTGCACAGGCGCCGGGCGTGATTGGTCAGGGTGTGGCGTCGCCGCGCCTGCAACAGGAACAGCGGGCGATCGTCCAGCATGGCCGCGGCGCAAGACGCGCCAGGCCGGCCAAGACGGTTTGATGGGATGGGAAACAAACTGCGACTCCTTTTGCCTCGATAAATCAATACAAAGCGTTCAATATTTTGAACGCCAACCATCCTAGTCCGCAGCAAGCCGCAACCGCAATCTTCTCGGCATCGGTCAAGCGCAAGCCTGTTGGATTGCGACAACACTACAACATTGATACAAACCGCCCAAGAATTCACCGCGCATACGTATTAGAATTAGACGATATGGCTGACTCTAAACTGGATACCCGCGAGTCCGATCAGGATCGGACGCCCGCCCCTCGTCCCCATCGCGTCCGCCGCTGGCTCCTGCGCGCGCTGGCCGGCGTATTTCTGCTCACCGCCCTGTTGTGGACCTTTCTCGGCCTGGCCGCCCCCGGCCTGCTGCGCGACGCCGCCGGCCGCTGGGCGCACGGCATCGGCCGCCAGCTGAGCATGGGAGACATCCGCATCACGCCCTGGAACATGAGCGTCGAGCTCAAGGACGTGAAGCTGGCGGAAGGCGACGGCCAGCCGCTGTTCGCCGCCAAGCGCGTCTTCCTCAACGCCGACCTCCACACCCTGCTGATCGGCCGCTGGCAAGCCGCCGAGTTCACGCTGGACACGCCCCAGCTATGGCTGGAGCGCGACCGCAACGGCCAGTGGAACTGGGCGCGGCTGATCTCCGACGCCGCCGGCCCGCCGCGGCTGGAAGACAGCGCCGGCCCGGAAAAACTGCCGCGGCTGAAGATAGACCAGCTCAACCTGCTCTCCGGCCAGGTGCGCCTCCACGACCGCTATGGCCTGGACGACCGCTTCAAGCTGATGCCGATCCAGCTGCAGCTGACCGACCTGTCCACCCTGCAGGAAAACGGCAGCTATACCCTGCACGCCGAAATGGGCGACGGCGCCCGCTTCGACTGGAAGGGCAGCATGCGGCTGCAACCGCTGCAATCCAGCGGCGAAGCCTCGATGCAGGGCTTGCAGCTGGCGTCGTTCTGGGGCTATGTCCAGCCCTATTTCGCGGTGCCCGACCCCAAAGGCAGCCTGTCCCTCAAAGCGCGCTACCAGTTCGACATGAGCGGCAAAGCGCCGGAGCTGACCGTATCGCCGTTCAGCGCCGAGCTCACCCAGCTGGAGATGCAAACCCCGGACGGCGGCAGCCGCCTGGTTTTGCCGGAATTGAAGCTGCAGAACGGCTCGCTGGACCTGGCGCGCTCGGTGCTGCGCATCGGCCAGCTGGAGCTGAACCACGGCGCGTTAAGCGCCCGCCGCGACGCAGCCGGCAAGGTGGACTGGCTGCGCGCCCTGCCCGCCGCGCCCGCCGCCGCGCCTGCCGGCGGCAAGCCTTCTCCCTGGCTGGTCAAGGCGGACAACATCCGCCTCAACGACTGGCGCTACCGCTTCCATGATCAGAGCTTCGCCGCGCCCTTGCAGGTGGACACCGCGATGCCGCAGTTCGCCACCCGCCTGAGCCTTAGCCCGGACAACGGCCTGGCCTTCGACAACCTCAACCTGTCGCTGGCCGACCTCAAGATCGGCGACGGCAAGAAAACGCTGCTGGCCTTGTCCCACGCCGACCTGGCCCCGACCCTGATCTCGCTGCAACGCCGCCGCATCGAACCGGGCCGGCTCAATCTGGCCGGGCTGGACCTGGCGCTGGAGCGCAACCGCCAGGGCGCGCTCAATCTGCAAAGCCAGTTCGCGCCCAGAGCGCCCGCGCCGCGCGCCAAGGCCGGCGACGCCGGCAAGCCATGGCAACTGCGTTATCCCTTGGTGCAGCTGCGGGACAGCCAGGTGCGCTGGCTGGACGCCACCCTGCCCAAGCCGGTCTCGCTGGCGCTCAGCCAGCTGAACGGCGAAGTGCAGGTCGAAAACGACACCCAGCTGCTGCTGAATCTCGACGGCCGGCTGCAAAAAGGCAAACTCGCCCTGGAAATGGCGATAGACGCCGCCGCCGGCAGCGCCCACGGCAACGTCAAGGCCAACGCCCTGCCGCTTTCGCCGCTGGCGCCCTATCTGCTCAGCGGCACGCCGCTGCGCTTCGCCGGCGGCGAACTGTCCAGCGAGCTGCAACTGAACGTGGAATCCGCCTCCCGCTGGAAAGCCAGCGGCGGCGTCAAGGTGGCGCAGCTCTCCATCATGGAGCCTGGCGAGAAGTTGCCGCTTCTGGGATGGCGCGAACTGAGCCTTGACCGTCTGCAGCTGCAGGGCATGCCCTTGCGCGTTTCGATCCACGACGCGCGCGTCACCCGGCCGCAAGCGCGGCTGGTGCTGGACGCCCAGCGCCAGCTCAACTTCCAGCGCCTGTTCGCCAGCCAGGGCGCGGGCAAGGCGCCGGCCAAGCCCGCCAAGGCCGGGCCGCTGCCGCAAGTGGACGTGCGCGCCATCCACATCCAGGGCGGCGCGGTGGAGTTCGCCGACCACGGCATGAAGCCGGATTTCGCCACCCGCATGCACAATCTGCGCGGCAGCATCCAGAACCTGTCCACCAGCGGCCAGCGCGGCAACATCGCGCTGGACGGCGAGGTGGACCAGTACGGCGACGTCAAGGTGCGCGGAGCGCTCTCGCCGCTCTCGCCCACCGACAACACCGACATCCGGCTGGCCTTCCGCAATATCGCCCTGAACAGCCTCAACCCGTATTCGATGAACTTCGCCGGCTGGCAAGTCACCGACGGGCGCTTGTCGATCGACCTGCGCTACCTGCTGGAGCGCCGCCAGCTCAAGGGCGAGAACCGCATCGTCATCGACTCCATCCAACTGGGCGAGGAGTTGAAGGGCGACCAGGGGCCGCACCTGCCGCTGCGTCTGGCGGTGGCCCTGCTGGAAGACAGCGACGGCCGCATCGACCTCGACCTGCCGGTTGCCGGCAGCCTGGACGACCCGCAATTCAGCTACGGCCAGGTGGTGTGGAAAGCCATCGTCAACGTGGTGACCAAGGTCGTCACCGCCCCGTTCCGCGCGCTGGGCGCGCTGATCGGCGGAGAAGGCTTCGACGACATCCGCTTTGTCGCCGGCGAGGCCAGCGTCACGCCGCCTGAGCGCGAGAAGCTGGACAAGGTGGCGGCGGTGATGGCCAAACGGCCGCGCATGCAGCTGGAGATCCGCGGCGGCTACAACGCCTCCGTTGACCGCAAGGAGCTGGCGCGCGCCCAGGTGGACCAGGCGGTGCTGGAAGCCGCCGGCCACAAACCGATGGCCGGCGAACCGCTGCCGACGCTGGACCTGCAGGATCGCAAGCTGCAAGGCGCGATGCGCGGCGTCTACGCCCAGCGCATCGGCCGCCTCAAGCTGCTGGGCCATACTCTCAACCCCAACGGTCCCTCCGGCGCGGAGCTGGCCAAGACGCTGCACGAGGAAATGCTGGCCGCCACGCAGATCGGCGACGCCGATTTGCAGCAGCTGGCGAAAAAACGCGCCGAGAACGCGCGCCGGGCGATGCTGCGCGCCGACGCCTCGCTGGCCGACCGCATCGCCGTGGGCGAAGCGGCCAAAGTTTCGGCCGGGCGTGACGGCATTCCGCTGGAGATCAAATTGACCAGCAAGTAACGCCGCTGGCATGAGCTTGTCGCCGGGTTTGCGGGTATAATCCGGCGACACCCCCACCCTTGAGCCCGGATGCGGCGCTTGAGACACATACTTCAACGGCGTAACTACATATAGTGGAGTACGCCGTTATTATTTCCAGATATTGGGAAGCCATTGTCAAGCGGCGCCGGCTGCGCCATGGGCGCGCCGCCTTCTCGACAATGGCTTTCCGTTTTTGCCGGACTCAGCAATAAGGACGCCCCCATGAAGCAGGACAACATCACCGCCATGGTCGAGCAGGACATCTCGCGCGAGGTGCTGCTGGAAAAATACGCCAAGAACGGCGAACAAAGCGTCAGCGAAGTGCGCCAGCGCGTGGCCCGCGCCCTCGCCGCCCAGGAAAAAGACCCGGAACGCTTCGCGCCGCTGTTCTTCGACGCGCTGGACAACGGCTTCATCCCCGGCGGCCGCATCAACTCCGCCGCCGGCACCGACCTGTCCGCCACGCTGATCAACTGCTTCGTGCAACCGGTGGGCGATTCGGTTTCCGTCGCCGAAAACGGCAAGGCAGGCATTTACGAAGCGCTGCTGCAAGCCGCGGAAACCATGCGCCGCGGCGGCGGCGTCGGTTACAACTTCTCGCGCATCCGCCCCAAGGGCGCTCGCGTCAAGGGCACCAACAGCCGCGCCTCCGGTCCGGTATCGTACATGCGTGTCTTCGACCGCAGCTGCGAAACCGTGGAATCCGCCGGCGCGCGCCGCGGCGCGCAGATGGGCGTGCTGGACGTGTCGCATCCGGACATCGAGGAATTCATCCACGCCAAGGACCACGGCGACCTGAAGAACTTCAACATCTCGGTCGGCGTATCCGACGCCTTCATGCAGGCGGTGGACAGCGACGGCGAGTGGCAGCTGACCCACGCGGTGGCGCCGGCCAGCGACGCCTTCGCCGACAGCTTCCAGCGCGAGGACGGGCTGTGGGTGTACCGCACCGTGCGCGCCCGCGAGCTGTGGAACCAGATCATGGAATCCACCTACGACCACGCCGAGCCCGGCGTGCTGTTCATGTCCAAGATCAATCAGGACAACAACCTGTCGTACTGCGAAACGATCGAATCCACCAACCCCTGCGGCGAGCAGCCGCTGCCGGATTACGGTTGCTGCGACCTGGGCTCGATCAATCTGACCAAATACGTGCGCCAGCCGTTCGGCGACAAGCCCTCGTTCGACTTCAAGGCCTTTGAAAAAGTGGTGCGCATGTCGGTGCGGATGCTGGACAACGTGCTCGACCTCACCGTCTGGCCGCTCAAGCAGCAGGAAAACGAAGCCCAGAGCAAACGCCGCGTAGGCCTTGGCTTCACCGGCCTCGGCGACGCGCTGATCATGCTGAAGATCCGCTACGACAGCGAAGAAGGCCGCCGTTTCGCCGCCCGCATCTCGGAAACCATGCGCGACGCCGCCTACGACGCCTCGGTAGACCTCGCCATCGAGAAAGGCCCGTTCCCGCTGTTCGACGCCGAGCAGTACCTGGCCGCGCCGCACTGCGCCAGCCGCCTGCCGGACGCCATCCAGGCGCGCATCCGGAAGCACGGCATCCGCAACTCGCACCTGCTGTCGATCGCGCCCACCGGCACCATCTCGCTGGCCTTCGCCGACAACGCCTCCAACGGCATCGAGCCGCCGTTCAGCTGGTTCTATACCCGCAAGAAGCGCATGGCCGACGGCAGCCAGCAGGAATACCTGGTGGAAGACCATGCCTACCGCGTCTGGCGCATGCAGGGCGGCGACGTCTCCCAGTTGCCGGATTACTTCGTCTCGGCGCTGGAAATGAGCGCGCTGGACCACATGCGCATGGTGGCCGCGGTGGCCCCCTTCATCGACACCGCGATCTCCAAGACCGTCAACGTGCCGGCCGACTACCCGTTCGCCGACTTTGAAAGCCTGTATCTGGAAGCCTGGCGCAACGGTCTTAAGGGCATCACCACCTACCGCCCGAACAATGTGCTGGGCTCGGTGCTGTCCATCGGCCCGGCCCCCAGCGCCAGCGCGCCGCAAGACCTGTCCGGCAGCGGCGACGGCGACCCGGATCGCCGCGTCACGCTCAACACCGCGCCGACGCCGGCGCTCTCCAGCCTGAAGTGGCCGGGCCGCCCCAAGCTGAAGGAAGGCAACCCGTCGTGGACCTATATGGTGGAGGGCGCCGCCGGCGACTTCGCCGTGGTGGTCGGCCACGTGGACAACGGCCGCGCCGCGCCGTTCGAATGCTGGGTCAACGCCGCCGAAGAGCAGCGCGGCCTGTCGGCCATCGCCAAGACGCTGTCCATGGACATGCGCTGCCGCGACCGCGCCTGGCTCGCCGCCAAGCTGGACGCGCTCTCCCGCACCAACGGCGACAAGCGCTACGCCTTCGAACTCGGCGACAAGACCGTGTACGCCACCTCCGCCGCCGGCGCGCTGGCGCAAGTGGTGCGCCACCGCGTCGAACAGCTGGGCGCGCTGCAGCTGGACGCCGGCGAAGCCACGCCGGTGATGGACGCGCTGTTCGCCCGCAAGGAGCCGAAATCCGGCACCGACGGCACCATGAGCTGGTCGGTGGACGTGGTCAACCCGCAAACCGGCGACGACTTCGTGCTGTTCGTCAAGGAGCTGGTGCTGCCCAACGGCCAGCGCCGCCCGTATTCGGCCTGGCTGGCCGGCGGTTATCCGCGCGAGCTGGACGGCCTGTGCAAGATGCTGTCCCTCGACATGCGGGTGATCGACCCGGCCTGGATCGGCATGAAGCTGCGCAAGCTGCTGACCTACGCCGAGCCGCAAGGCGACTTCTTCGCCCGCATTCCGGGCATGGAGAAATCGCAAAGCTGGCCGTCCACCGTCGCCTACATGGCGCGTCTGATCATCCACCGCTACGCGATGCTGGGCGTGCTGACCGAAGAAGGCGTGCCGGTGGAGGACATGGGCGTGATGGTGCCGGAGCAGAGCGATCTGTTCAGCGACGACGACGGCCTGGCCGCGCCGCTGAAGCAGGTGGCGGGCAAACCCTGCCCGGAATGCGGCAACCACGCGCTGATCAAGAAGGACGGCTGCGAGTTCTGCACCGCCTGCGGCCACGTCGGCGCTTGCGGCTGACGCCGTCCCGCCCGCGCAGCCCCGCCCTCGCAAGACGGCGGGGCTTTTTTGTTTCGCCGGGCCAAGCCGCCGGGAAAACATGATCTGGTTCAAGCTTTTAGCCGATTTCCCGCCGCGGGGCGGGATAAGGACTTATTGCAATTAAAGAGCATAAACAACGCGACTCCGCCTTGTTATAACCGTGCGCAGAGCTTAGGAGGGCGATTGCCCCCTGCCTCGCTCGTTACCAATAAGAGGAGTAATCGCATGAGTGTAGAGTCGAGATCCGAAGCCGCGCTGGCCGCCGGGCCGCGCCGTTCGCTGAAGGAAACCTGGTGGCACATCCTGGACACCTACAAGGTGGGGGTGATCCCGCTGCCGCTGTTCATTCTGGCCGGCGCGCTGATCGGCCTGGATTGCCTGAACGGCAAATTGCCGTCCGACATCGTGGTGATGGTGGCCACGCTGGCCTTCTTCGGCTTCGCCTGCGGCGAATTCGGCAAGCGCATTCCCGTTCTGGGCAAGATGGGCGCGGCCGCCATCTGCGCCACCTTCATCCCCTCCGCGCTGGTCTATTACAACCTGCTGCCCCAGGAAGTGGTCTCCGCCACCACCAAGTTCTACAAGAGCACCAACATCCTCTACCTGTACATCTGCTGCATCATCGTCGGCAGCATCATGAGCATGGATCGCCGCACCCTGATCCAGGGTTTCGTGCGCATCTTCGTGCCCATGCTGTGCGGGGAGATCGCCGGCATGCTGGTGGGCACCGCCGTCGGCTCGCTGCTGGGACTGGGCGCGTTCCACACCTTCTTCTTCCTGGTGCTGCCCATCATGGCCGGCGGCGTGGGCGAAGGCGCGATTCCGCTGTCCATCGGCTACGGCAGCCTGTTCCACGTCGAGCAGGGCGTGATGCTGGGCCGCATCCTGCCCATCGTGATGCTGGGCAGCCTGACCGCCATCTTCCTCGCCGGCATCCTCAATCGCATCGGCAAGCGCCATCCGCAGCTGACCGGCAACGGCAAGCTGATGCCGGGCGGCGAAGAACAGGAAGTGGGCCAGCTGCAAACCGCCGCCAGCGGCAAGATCGACCCCACCTCGCTGGCTGCCGCCGCGCTGATGGCCATCCTGTTGTACATGGTGGGCATGCTCGGCCACAAGCTGATCGGCCTGCCCGCGCCGGTGGGGATGCTGTTCGCCGCCGTCGTCGTCAAGCTGACCCACGGTGCGTCGCCGCGGCTGCTGGAAGGCTCGCAAGTGGTGTACAAGTTCTTCCAGACCTCGGTGACCTACCCCATCCTGTTCGCCGTCGGCGTCGCCATCACGCCCTGGGACGAACTGATCGCCGCCTTCACGCTGGTCAACCTGGCGGTCATCGTCAGCACCGTCGTCACACTGGTGGCCACCGGTTTCTTCGTCGGCAAGCGCATGGGCATGCACCCCATCGACGTGGCCGTGGTCTCCTGCTGCCAGAGCGGCCAGGGCGGCACCGGCGACGTGGCCATCCTCACCTCGGCCGAGCGCATGGAGCTGATGCCCTTCGCCCAGATCGCCACCCGCATCGGCGGCGCCATCAACGTGTCGCTGGCCTTGCTGTTCCTCAACAGCTGGTTGTGATTTCCCCGCGACAGGCTTGAACGACGGGACGGCTTGCGCCGTCCTGTTTGCATTTGGAGACAGTGCGGACAAATCCGGCTCGCAATTTCCGGCAACTGTTCTAGGCTAAACAGAGGGTTAGCTGACATCCCGGTTGCGCCGACCCTTTGCACAGCAAGCTGTTTCTTCTTGGAGCGTAGCGGTTCCCCCTTGCCGCACGCTCCTTTTTTTGCCTGCCGTTTCCGCCCCCCGCCGCCGTTGCCAAGCGCCGGCCTTGTTGTCATCATCGGCCTTTGCCCATCCCGGTTGCCTCCATGAGCACTCTCTACGACTTCCGTTACCGCGCCCTGAACGGCGAGGAGCGCGCGCTGGCCGAGCATCGCGGCAAAGCGCTGCTCATCGTCAACACCGCCAGCCGCTGCGGCTTCACCGGCCAGTACGCGGCGCTGGAGGCGCTGCATCGCCGCTATCAGGCGCAGGGGCTGGTGATCATCGGTTTCCCCTGCAACCAGTTCGGTCGCCAGGAACCGGACGACGCCGCCGCCATCGGCGCGTTTTGCCGGAAGAATTACGGCGTCGGCTTCGCCATGGCCGACAAGGTGGACGTCAACGGACCCAACGCCCACCCCCTATGGCGCTACCTGTGCCAGCAACAACCCGGCCTGTTCGGCAGCGCCCGCATCAAGTGGAATTTCACCAAATTCCTGATCGGCCGCGACGGGCGGATCGCCTCGCGTCACGCGCCGCTGATCGGGCCCGAACGGCTGTCCGGCCGCATCGAAACCCTGCTGGCGGAATGAAAACGGCCCCGCCTGTGCGGGGCCGTCGCGCCTTCTCGCGCCGGGTTTACAGGTTCTTGATCTTTTCCAGCTCCTCCGGGCTGTATTTCTTCTCGCTGGACTTGGTCATGTCGGTGAGCAGCGACTGATTGACGTCGCGCGCCGATTGCACCGCCCACAGCATCACGCCGTTGCTCCACTGGTTGGCGAAGGCCTGCGCCGCGTCGGCGTTGGCGGCGTACAGGCCCTTGAGCATGGCGTCCACATGCGGCTGTCCGGCCTGCAACTGCCCTTCGGTCCGCGATTGCCAGGCGCGCAGCGCCGGCCCGTACTTGCCGGGGTTGGTCTGCGCCAGCGTGGCGTTGCCGCGGAAGGCCCAGTAGGCGGAATAGCCCTCCGCCTGGGCGCTGCCGCTGCGCAGCGGCTGGGCGATGTCCTTGAGCGCGTTCTCGTACATCGGCACGAACACCGCGCCGGCCGGGCTGCCGAACGACTGCCAGGTCAGCACCGCGAACGGCTTGGGCATGTCGGCGCGCAGCTGGAAGATATGCGATTCGATGGTGCGGTCCACGCCTATCGGACGGTCGGCGTCGGCCTTCCTGGCCAGCGGCGTGCCGTCGAAATTAGCGCGCAGCACGCCCGCGACGTCGGCCACGGCGATCTTGCGATCGGGCTTGAGCAGCAAGGGGTATTGATCCTGGCGCAGCGCCTGCTGTTTCGACGGCGTCAGCCTGTGCTGCGCCAGCCATTCGCGGTCCACGTTGTAGCGGTCGCCGGTGACGCCGAAGGCCTTGGCGAAATTGAACGACCGCTCGTCGGCCTTGGGCAGCAGCTGATGCTTGCGGACAAAGTCGGCGAGGCCGGGGCTGGCGATCACATTATCCTTGTCATGCAAATCGATGCCGTGCAGGCGCAGGCCGTTGGCCACCACCAGATAGCCGTCCTGCGGCACGCGATAGGCCAGCCAGTGGTGACCGGAGCCGATCTCGAAGTACCAAGCCTCGCCAGTGTCGGCTATCAGCACGCCGTTGCCCTCGCCCGCGCCGTATTGCGTGACGTAGCGCCCCAACAGCTCCACGCCTTCGCGCGCGGTCCTGGCTTGCGGCAGGATCAGCGACGGGATCGCCGCTTCGATCACCCCGCTCTCCACCAGAGGGTCGGCCGCGGCGGCCTTGGGGTTGACCTGCGCGCTGTTGGTGGCTGAGATCGCGACGTTGAATTCGTTGACGCCGCGCTCCTCGTACAGGCCGTCGCCGGACAGCGTGTCGCCGTTCCAGTCCATCAGCCCGGTATAGCGGTACAGCGTCTTGGGCGCGGGAACCTTGAGGCCGTTCTTGAAGGCAAGCTGCTCGTCCTTGGCCGCCTCGCGCCGCGGATGGATGACCTGGCGCTTGTTCCAGTTGTTGATGTAGTAATCCTCGTTGCGGGCGATCATCAACGAACCGTCCGCCGACGCCTGCTTGCCCACGATCAGCGAGGTGCAGGCGTCCGCCTCGGCGGCGACAAAGGAAGCCATGACCGTCACGGCCATCAGGGAGAGGGACCACTTGCCTTGCATGCTGCGCTCCTGGTTGGAATGATTCTCCCGATGCTATGCCCGCCGGCGCGCGATGGCTAAGGATTTCCCGCGCCGCGCTTGACTGCCGTCAACCCGCCCGCCGCGCCGCTTCGACTTTACGCATATCGGCGTCGCCTGCCGGCAAAACCGCGCCGGCATGAAAAAACCACGGCCGCGGCCGTGGTTGCCGGATGACGCGGACTCAAGGCTCAGGACTTGCAATCGTCCAGCGAGCGGCGCGCCAGGTGAGCCAGCTGATCCAGCTCGTCGTCCAGATGCTCCTGCATGTCCTGCAACGCGGCGCGCAAGACCGCGGCGGCGAGTTCCGACTGCTCGCCGTTGAACACATGCGCCAGCACCCTCAGTTCGCGGCAGGCGGCCAGGTCCAGCGGCACCTCCAGCGTGCGCACCACGGCCAGCTTGATTTCGGCGCCGCCCACCGGGTCGGCGGCGCGCTGCGCCTCCAGCTCCTGCAGCAGCGTTTTCAAGGCGAGTCCCATGACGGTCTCCTTGTCCTAACGTGAAAAACCGGGGCGAACCGCGCCAGAACGCCGGCGCGATGCCGCCTTGCTTTCCCCTTGCCGGCAAAGCCGGGCCGCGTTCAGCCGCGCTCCCGCTCCAGCAGTTCGCGGCACGCGCCGGTGGCGGCCAGCAATTGCCGGTCGCTCAGCGAATCCCAGACATCGGCCACCGCCGCGCTGAGCAACTGGCCGGCCAAAGCCGGGCCGCTGTCGTGCAGCACCGCGGCCAGCGCTTCCAGTTCCAACGCCAATCCCGCCTCCACCGGCGCTTGCAGCACGCCTGCTGCGCGACGTTCCTGCTCCGCCCGCGCCCGCTCCCTGACCAGATCGGCGATCAGTCCATCCACACTCTTACCCATGACGCCCTCGCTCGCCGCGCCCGCTTGCCCTTCGCGACGCGGTCTTTGTTTGAACATAGGCCAGCGGCCGCCGCATTACGACCTGGCGTTGAAGCCGGCCAGCACATTGGCGACGTTGACGCCGATCGGGTCCACCGCGTAGCCGCCCTCCAGGCAGAACAGCGTCGGCACGCCGGCCGAAGCCAGGCGGCTGCCCAGGGTGACGAAGTCCGGCGAATCGAGCTGGAACTTGGAGATCGGGTCGCCGCGGAAGGTGTCCACGCCCAGCGACACCACCAGGGCGTCGGGCGCGAAACGGTCGATCTGCTCCAGCGCGCAGTCCAGCGCCACGAACCAGTTGCTGACGCTGGCCCCGGCCGGCAGCGGGAAGTTGTAGTTGTAACCCAGGCCCGCGCCTTCGCCCTTCTCGTCAGCGAAGCCCAGGAAGAAGGGATACTCGGTGCGCGGGTCGCCGTGGATGGACAGGAACAGCACGTCGGAGCGGTCGTAGAAGATGTCCTGGGTGCCGTTGCCGTGGTGGTAATCGACGTCCAGGATGGCCACGCGCTGGCAGCCGCGGTCGCGCAAGGATTGGGCGGCGATGGCGGCGTTGTTGAAGAAGCAGTAGCCGCCGCAGTAATCGCGGGCGGCGTGATGGCCGGGCGGGCGGGTCAGCGCGAAGGCGGCGCGATCGCCCATCAGCAAACGGTCGGCGCCGGTCAGCGCCACGTCGGCGGCGGCGGTGATCGCAGGCCAGGTGCCGGCGGTGAGCGGCGTGCCGCAGTCCATCGAGTAATAACAGAGCTGGCCTTCCACATGCTCGGGAATGGCCTCGCGCAGACGGCGGATCTGCCACATCTTGGGCAGGGCATCGTAGTCGCGGCCCATCGCCGTCCAGCGCTCCCAGGCGGTTTGCAGAAAGCCGACGTAGCCGGCGTCGTGCACCCGCAAGATCGGGTCCAGCCCGTGCGCGCGCGGGCTGATGATGTCGCCCAGTTCCCGCGCTCGCACCTCGGTCAGCACCATGTCGGCGCGCGACGGGTTTTCAAAACAGGGCTTGAGGGTGCCGTCGATCAACTCGGCCCGGCCATTTTGCAAACGATGCGAATCGGAATAGACAGTCAGCATGACACTTTCCAGTCTTGGAACCAGTCTTGGAAAACTTCATGCTCGCGCCATGGCCGTCGCGGGTCAAACCTTGATCCCGCTTTGTTTGCGCCGGCTCAAATGCCGCAGGCCGCCCGTCGGTTAGACTCGCCGGCGGCAGCCGCATGCCGGGCGCTCAGAACAGCTGGCCGCTCAGGTAATACCAGCGGCCGTCCTCGCGGCAAAACCGGCTCAGTTCGTGCAGGCGCTCGGCCTTGCCGCCCACCTTGTAGCGGGCGACGAATTCCACCTCGCCCTCGGCGTCGCCCTCCTGTCCGCCGCGGCAGGCCACGATCTCCAGCCCCACCCACTTCACCACGCCGGCGTCGGCCGCCAGGTCTAGCTCGGCCGGCCGGGCGCTGGCGTGCCAGCTGGAGAGCAGATCGGCCTCCAGCCCCAGCGCAAAGGCGACATAACGGGAACGCATCAGGCGCTCGGCCGTCGGCGCCGGCTGGGCGTCTGGTCCCAGATAGCGGCCGCAGCAGGCCTCGAAACTTGCCGGCAGGCCGCAGGGGCAGCCGGTCTGCGTTTTTTTCCTGGCCATCTCAATACCCCAGTGGCGGCAAGCCGTACAAATGCAGCAGGAAGTTGCTGAACACCGGCTCGGCCGGCTTGGGGTTGAGCCTGGGCCAGCGCCGCAGCCAGTCGCGCAGCTGGGCTTCCATCTGCGCCTGCGAGGTTTCCTGGTCGATCTGTCCGGCGTCGCGCGCCGCCGCCAGTTTGCGGTAAACGGCGAAGTTGCTGTCGTCCACCGGGTTGGCGCCCACCACTTTCAAGCGGTAGCGGTTGAGCTGGTCGGCGGCGGCGGCGCGCCCAAACGCGCCGCTCTTGACCTGTTCGGCCAGGCGGTTGGCTTCCGCCAGCAGCAATTCGCCCTTGCTCGGGCTATGCGGCGCGGACGGCCTGGCCGCGCCATGCGGCAGGATCGGGGCCGCCGATTGCTGCAGGCTGCCGCAGCCGGCGAGCGCAAGCGCAAGGGCGGCGCGGGAAAGAGTGTGTTTCATGCCGGCCATTGTAGCGCCTTGCCGCCGGACAAGGCCAATCGCCCAAAGCAAAACGGCCTCCCGCTGGCGCGGGAGGCCGTGGCCTGCCAGGTTGGACAAGGCTCAGGCCAGGTGTTCGAACAGCGGGGTGGACAGGTAGCGTTCGCCGAAGGAGGGAATCACCACCACGATCAGCTTGCCGGCGTTCTCCGGACGCTTGGCCAGCTGCAGCGCGGACCACACCGCCGCGCCGGACGAGATGCCGACCAGGATGCCCTCCTGGGTAGCCACCTGGCGCGCGGTGGCGAAGGCGTCCTCGTTCTTGACTCGCACGATTTCGTCGTACACCTCGGTGTTGAGAATGGGCGGCACGAAACCGGCGCCGATGCCCTGGATCGGGTGCGGCCCCTTGGCGCCGCCGGAGAGCACCGGCGAGGCGTCCGGCTCCACCGCCACGATCTGGACGCCCGGCTTGCGCGCCTTGAGCACTTCGCCCACCCCGGTGATGGTGCCGCCGGTGCCGACGCCGGCGACGAAGATGTCGACCTTGCCGTCGGTGTCGCGCCACACTTCCTCGGCGGTGGTGTTGCGATGGATTTCCGGATTGGCCGGGTTTTCAAACTGCTGCGGCATGAAATACGTGCCCGGCTGCGCCTCCACCAGCGAGCGCGCCTTGGCGATGGCGCCGCCCATGCCGTCCGGCCCCGGCGTCAGGATCAGCTCCGCGCCGTAGGCTTTCAGCAACTGGCGGCGCTCCTTGCTCATCGTTTCCGGCATGGTGATCACCAGCTTGTAGCCGCGCGCGGCGCACACCATGGCGAGACCGATGCCGGTATTGCCGGAGGTGGGCTCCACGATGATGGTGTCCGGGCCGATCTTGCCCGCCTTTTCCGCCGCATCCAGCATCGCCACCGCGATGCGGTCCTTTACCGAGTGCGCCGGATTGAAAAACTCCAGCTTCACGACGACGTCGGCCACGCAGCCGGCGGCGACGCGGTTGAGCTTGACCAGCGGGGTATTGCCGATCAGGTCGGTAATGGTATTGGCGATGCGCATAGTCTTATTCCTTATCTGGCTGACAAGATGGTGCTTTTATTACTCGCTATCATAATCAAAGCTTGACGTCGCCACTAATATTGTTTGCTTATATCCTGAGAACCGCGGCGGCGGCGGCAACCAATCGTCCCTGGCCCGCTCCAACGCTGTTTGCCTATACTTTTCGGAAACAACAGGTCATATCGCATCATGCCCATCCAGGAAACGCTGATTCCCCTCTCCGGCTGGCGCCGCAAGCTGTACATCATCATTTACGAAGCCGACACCCGCGTCGGCCGCATCTTCGATCTGGCCCTGATCGCCGCCATTATCGCCTCGGTGCTGTGCGTGATGCTGGAGAGCGTGCCGGCCATTCAAAAACAGTGGGGAGCGCAGTTGCGGGTATTGGACTGGTTCTTCACCATCCTGTTCACCGTCGAGTACATCTTGCGCCTGGTTTGCGTCCACAAGCCGCTGCGTTACGCCAAGAGCTTCTTCGGCGTCATCGACCTGCTTGCCATCCTGCCGCTCTACCTTGGCCTGTTCATTCCGGAAAGCCGCTTCCTGGTGGACATCCGCATCCTGCGGCTGTTGCGGATGTTCCGTATCCTCAAGCTGAGCCGGCATCTGGGCGAAGCCCGCCAACTGAGGCGCGCGCTGCTGGCCAGCAGCCGCAAGATCACCGTCTTCCTCACCACGGTGATCATGCTGGTCATCATCCTCGGCACCCTGATGTACGTGATAGAAGGCCCGGAGCACGGCTATACCAGCATTCCCACCAGCATCTACTGGGCCATCGTCACGCTGACCACCGTGGGCTTCGGCGACATCACGCCCAAGACGCCGCTGGGACAGGCGCTGGCCAGCCTGGTGATGATCACCGGCTACGGCATCATCGCCGTGCCCACCGGCATCGTCACCGCGGAAATCGCCCGCGGCGGCCCCAGGCCCGGCGACAACAACTCCGCCACCCGCCTCTGCCCGCACTGTTTCACCGAGGGCCACGACTGGGACGCCCGCTTCTGCAAGCACTGCGGCGGCCAGCTGCCCAGGCCGTCCAAGGGCGAGGTCAGCTAGCGCCCGCCAGCGCCCGATTCCAGGCGGCCTCCGCCGCCGCGTCGAAAGCCGCCAGCCAGACGGTTTCCAGGCAGCTTGGCTCGGAGGCCAGCCACTGCCGGATGCTGGCCACGGCGACGGCGCAAGCCTCTTCCAGCGGATAGCCGTAGGCGCCGCCGCTGATCGCCGGAAAAGCGATGTCCCGAGCCTGCAAAGCGTTCGCCAGGGCCAGCGACTGGCGATAGCAGGACGCCAGCAGCGCCGCCTCGCCGCGGCCGCCGCCTTGCCAAACCGGCCCGACGGTATGGATCACCCAGCGCGCCGGCAAATCATGCCCGCCGGTCAGCCGGGCTTCGCCGGTCGGGCAGCCGCCCAGCTCCCGGCACTCCGCCAGCAATCCGGGGCCGGCCGCGCGATGAATCGCGCCGTCCACGCCGCCGCCGCCCAGCAGGCTGTTGTTGGCGGCGTTGACGATCACATCCACCCGCAGCGCGGCGATATCGCCGCGCACGCATCGCAACTGGGTCATGCCTGCCTCCTTTCGCGTCGGTTGTGCGCTGCAAAATAGCAAGTGCTTACTTGACGCCATCCCGCAACAGGATAACAACCGGTACAATCTCTGGCGATTCTCGCGCCGCGCCAAGCCTGCCGGGCCTCCCCGCGCCACGCGGCGCGGTCTGTGGATAACTTTGTTGACAAGTCGGTGAATAGATGCCGCAAACCGGCATCCCGATTGAGTTTCGGCCGATTCCACCTTTAGGGATATGTTTTTGCAAGTTATTGATTTGAAAGAAGTTTGATTCAGATATCAAACGCTATGCAACACCGTCAACTCTCTTGATGTCGAATAAATGCTCCAGCGCGGGCACTGTGGATCACTTGACAACCATGAATTTTCTTGATCGCAATAGCGACGTCATCAGCGTCACCTCCCTCAACCGCATGGCGCGCGACCTGCTGGAAAGCGGGCTGCCGCCGGTATGGATAGGCGGGGAGATTTCCAACCTGACCCTGGCGGCCTCCGGCCACGCCTACTTCTCGCTGAAGGACGGCGGCGCCCAGGTGCGTTGCGTGATGTTCCGCCACAAGCTGTCGCTGCTGCCCTTCAGGCCCAGCGAAGGCCTGCAGGTGGAGTTGCGCGGCCAGGTGACCCTGTACGAGGCGCGCGGCGAATTCCAGATCAACGTCGGCGAAATGCGCGCCGCCGGCCTTGGCCGGCTGTACGAAGCCTTCGAGCGGCTGAAGGCCAGACTGCAGGCGGAAGGACTGTTCGCCAGCGCCCGGAAGCGCCCGCTGCCCGGCCACCCCGTCGCCATCGGCATCGTCACCTCGCCCGCCGCGGCCGCCCTGCGCGACGTGGTCAGCACGCTGCGTCGGCGCATGCCCGGCATCCCGGTCATCCTCTACCCCACCCAGGTGCAAGGCGAAGGCTCCGTGCCGCAAATCGTAGCCGCCATCGAGGCCGCCGGCCGCAGGCGGGAGGTGGACGTGCTGATCGTCTGCCGCGGCGGCGGCAGCATAGAGGACTTGTGGTCGTTCAACGAGGAGGCGGTGGCGCGCGCCGTGGCCGCCTGCCCGATCCCGGTGGTCAGCGGCGTCGGCCACGAAACCGACTTCACCATCTGCGACTTCGTCGCCGATCATCGCGCGCCGACGCCCACCGCCGCCGCCGAACTGGTCTCCCCCAGCCGCGAGCATCTGGCCATGCAGCTGGAGCAGACCCGGCGCGCGCTGGAGCGGGCGCTGGGACGACTGCTGACCGACAAGACCCAGCAGCTGGACTTCCTCAGCCGCCGCCTCATCCATCCCGGCGCCCGGCTGCTGCGCCAGCAGGAGGCGCTGGCAGGCTTCCGGCAGCGGCTGCGAGCGCGGCTGGACGCGCTGTTCGAACAGCGTCGCTGGCGCTTGCAGCTAGCCGGCAGCAAGCTGTCGCGCCATCAACCGCGACTGACCGAGCTGCGACAGCAACTGACACGAAGCCGCAGCCGGCTGGAACAGGCCAGACAACAACTGCTTGGCGACCGCCGGCAGCGGCTGGCGCGGCTGGAAGCGACGCTGACCGCGCTCAATCCGGAAGCGGTGCTGGCCCGCGGCTACGCCATCGTGCAGAAAAGCGACGGGCAGGCGGTGAAAAACCCGGCGGAGCTGCTCAACCACGAAAAGGTCACGCTGCGCCTGGCCGAAGGCAGCACCGCAGCCCGCATCGAACATCCGCAGGGCGCGCAGCCCGAACTGCCGTTCTGACCTTGCCGCCCGCGCGCGAAAAAGCCCCGCCTGGGCGGGGCTTTTTCCTCAGGACCGGCGGGCTCAGCCCTTGCCGTCGCGCAGCGCCGGCGGCAAGGCGAACACCGTGTTCTCTTCCACGCCGTCAAGCTCGGTCACGCTCTTTGCGCCGAAGGTCTTGATCTGCTCGATCACCGCCTGCACCAGCACTTCCGGCGCGCTGGCGCCGGCGGTGACGCCGACGCGGCCCTTGCCGTCGAACCAGCCCGCCTGCAACAGGCTGGCGTTGTCCACCATATAGGCGTCCACGCCGCGCAGCGCCGCCACCTCGCGCAAGCGATTGGAGTTGGAACTATTGGGCGAGCCGACGACGATGACGATGTCGCACTCTGCGGCCAGCGTCTTGACCGCGTCCTGGCGGTTCTGGGTGGCGTAGCAGATATCGTCCTTCTTCGGGCTGTGAATGGCCGGGAAACGGGCCTTCAGCGCCTCGATGATGTCGCGGGTTTCGTCCACCGACAGCGTGGTCTGGCTGACGTAGGACAGCATCGCCGGGTTGGCCACCTGCAGCGTCGCCACGTCGGCCTCGGTCTGCACCAGGTGCATGCCGGAATCCACCTGCCCCATCGTGCCTTCCACCTCTGGATGGCCGGCGTGGCCTATCATGATGATTTCCATGCCGGCCTGGCGCATGCGCTTGACCTCGACATGCACCTTGGTCACCAGCGGACAGGTGGCGTCGAACACGCGCAAGCCCAGCGCCTCGGCTTCGGCGCGCACCGACAGCGGCACGCCGTGAGCGGAGTACACCAGCGTGCTGCCGGCCGGCACGTCCTTCAGTTCCTCGATGAATACCGCGCCCTTGCCGCGCAGGTCTTCCACCACGAAACGGTTGTGCACCACCTCGTGACGCACGTAGATGGGCGCGCCGAACAGCTCGATGGCGCGCTCGACGATGGCGATGGCTCTGTCCACGCCGGCGCAAAAGCCGCGCGGATTGGCGAGCATGATGGTCTTCGTCATCCTAAATCCCTTGAAGCCGACCCGGTCTTTCCGGCCGGCAGTCGCAACAATGGCCCGCCTGGGCGGGCCATCCGGTCACCAGCGCGCGGGCCTCAGGCCTGCGGCTTTCTGAAACTGTCCAGCACCATCAACGCCGCGCCGACGCAGATGAAAGAATCGGCCAGGTTGAACGCCGGGTAATACCAGCTGTTGTAGTAATGCACCTGGATGAAATCGATCACGTGGCCGTGGATCAGGCGGTCGATCACATTACCCAGCGCGCCGCCCATGATGAAGGCCGCCGCGCAACTCATCAGCGGAGAGAAGCGCGCCTTGATCAGGTTCCAGCCCAGGTAGCCGCTGACCGCGAAAGCCAGCAAGGCGAAAAAGTGCTTTTGCCAGCCGCCGGCGTCGGCGAGAAAACTGAAAGCCGCGCCGGGGTTGTACAGCAGCGTAAACGCGAAATAGCCCGGAATCACCGGGCGCTGCTCGCCAAACTGATAGTTGCCGTTGAAGTAGACCTTGCTGAGCTGATCCAGCACGATGATGATCAGCGCCAGGGCGAACCACTTCGGCCAGGTTTTGGCCTTGGGCATAGTCATTGCAGAATCCATTACGCTTCCATTTGGCGAACGGAGCCGCCCGCAAGCGGGCGGCTCCTTTGGCGGATCAGGCGTGAGCGCGGGTTTCGCCCTTGCCGTCCAGATTGTCTACGCAACGGCCGCAAACGGCGCCGTGACCGGCGTGGGTGCCCACGTCGGCGCGGTAGTGCCAGCAGCGATCGCACTTGGCGTGGGCGGCGGGCGCCACGCCGATGCGCAGCGCGTCGCCGTCCTTGACGCTTACTTGCGAGACAATCAGCACGAACTTGAGTTCATCGCCCAGGCTGCGCAGATGCTGCGCCAGCTCGGCCGGCGCGACGATCTCCACCTCGGCCTGCAAGGAAGAACCGAGCTTGTCGGCGCTGCGCAGCACTTCGATTTCCTTGTTGACCTGCGCGCGCAGCTCGCGCACCGCGCTCCACTTGGCCTCCAGCGCGGCGTCGCGTTCAGGGGACAGGCAGGGGAACTCGTGCCAGACATGGAACAGCGTCGACTCTTCCTCGCTGTCCACCAGCACGTTCCAGGCTTCGTCGGCGGTGAAGCACAGAATCGGCGCCACCATCAGCAACAGGCTGCGGGTGATGTGGTACAACGCGGTCTGGGCGCTGCGGCGCGCGGCGCTGTCGGCCTTGGTGGTGTACAGGCGGTCCTTGATCACGTCCAGGTAGAACGCGCCCAGGTCTTCCGAACAATACGTGACGATTTCCTGCACCGCGTGGTGGAAGGCGTAGCGGGCGTACAAGTCGCCGGCCACCTTTTCCTGTACCTGGCGGGCGCGCAGCAGCGCGTACTGGTCCAGCTCCACCAGGCTCTCCGCCGGCACCGCGTGTTCGATCGGATCGAAGTCGGACAAGTTGGCCAGCAGGAAGCGGATGGTGTTGCGCAGACGGCGATAGCTCTCGGTGGTGCGCTTCAGGATCTCCTGCGACAGCGACATGTCGCCGGAGTAGTCGGCGCTGGCCACCCACAGACGCAGGATGTCCGCGCCCAGCGTGCCGCAGATTTCTTCCGGCGCGATGCCGTTGCCCTTGGACTTGGACATCTTGTAGCCCTTGTCGTCCACGGTGAAGCCGTGGGTGAGCAACTGCTTGTACGGCGCGCGGCCGATGGTGGCGCAGCCGGTTTTCAGGGACGACTGGAACCAGCCCCGATGCTGATCGGAGCCTTCCAGGTACAGATCGGCCGGCCAGGCCAGTTCCGGGCGCTGCTTGAGCACCGCGAAGTGGGTGGAACCGGAATCGAACCACACGTCCAGCGTGTCGGTCAGCTTGCGGTATTGCGCGGCCTCTTCGCCCAGAAGCTCGGCGGCATCCAGGCTGAACCAGGCTTCGATGCCCTGCTGCTCGATGCGCAGCGCCACTTCTTCCAGCAATTGCGCCGAGCGCGGATGCAGCTCGCCCGACTCCTTGTGGATGAAGAAGGTCATCGGCACGCCCCAGTTGCGCTGGCGCGATACGCACCAGTCCGGGCTGTTCTTGATCATGGCGTCCAGGCGGGCGCGGCCCCAGGCCGGGAAAAACTCGGTGGCGTCCACGGCGCGCTGGCTGACCTCGCGCAGAGTTTCGCCGCCATTGCCGGCCTTGTCCATGCCGATGAACCACTGCGGCGTGGCGCGGAAGATGATGGGCGTCTTGTGGCGCCAGCAGTGCGGGTAGCTGTGCTCCAACTTGGCCTGGTGCACCAGCGCGCCCTGCTCTTGCAGCGTTTCGATCACCCGCGGATTGGCGTCCCATACCAGCATGCCGGCAAAACGCTCGGTACTGCTCTTGTAGCGGCCGTCGTCGGCCACCGGGTTATTGACCGGCAGCTTGTAATGCTGGCCGGCCTGGAAGTCTTCCAGACCGTGGGCCGGCGCGGTGTGCACCAGGCCGGTGCCGGCGTCGATGGTGACGTGATCGCCCAGGATCACCGGCACCTGGCGGTCGTAGAACGGGTGCTGCAGCGCCAGCAGCTCCAGCGCCTGGCCCTTGGCCTCGCCCAGCACGCTATAGCTTTCCACACCGTAGCGCTTCATCGTCGCTTCGACCAGATCCTTGCCCAGGATCAGCTTGCCCTTCGGGGTGTCCAGCAGCTGATAGTCGAGGTTGGCGTTGACGGCCACCGCCTGGTTGGCGGGCAGCGTCCACGGCGTGGTGGTCCAGATCACCGCCAGCGCGCCGGAAGCATCCGCGCCGAAGGCGGCGGAAGCCTTGTCGGCGTCCAGCAGCTTGAAGCCCACGTCGATGGCCGGCGACACCTTGTCTTCGTATTCGACCTCGGCCTCGGCCAGCGAGGAGCCGCACTCGATGCACCAGTGCACCGGCTTCTCGCCCTTGGCGAGATAGCCGTTCTCATAAATCTTGCCGAGGGTGCGCACGATGTCGGCCTCGGTCTTGAAGTCCATGGTCAGATAGGGATTGTCCCAATCGCCCAGCACGCCCAGACGGATGAAGCCCTTCTTCTGGCGCGCCACCTGCTCCTTGGCGTATTCGCGGCACAGCTCGCGGAACTTGGCCGCCGGGATATTCTTGCCGTGCAACTTTTCCACCATCAATTCGATGGGCAGGCCGTGGCAGTCCCAGCCCGGCACGTAGGGGGCATCGAAACCGGCCAGGGTCTTGGAGCGGACGATGATGTCCTTGAGCACCTTGTTGACCGCGTGGCCGAGGTGAATGTCGTTGTTGGCGTACGGCGGGCCGTCGTGCAGGATGAATTTGGGACGGCCGGCAGACAGTTTGCGCAGCTTTTCATAGCGCTTTTCTTCCTGCCATTGTTTTACCCAGGCCGGTTCGCGTTTGGCCAGATCCCCGCGCATGGCGAAGGGTGTATCCAGCAGGTTTACGGTTTTACGATAATCGATGCTCATGCCTGCTCTCGCTGCAAACTTGTCAAATAGGTCTTGGCGCTGGCCGCGTCGCGCTCTATTTGCGCCACCAGCGTTGCCAAATCGTCATAGCGCGCTTCGTCGCGCAACTTCTTCAGGAAACGTACCGTCACCCGCTTGCCGTACAGATTGCCGGAAAAATCGAACAGATGCACTTCCAGTTTGTAGTCGGGGGTCTCGCTGACTGTCGGGTTCAGCCCCAGGCTGGCCACCCCGCCCAGACGGCCATCCGGGTCGTCCATCTCCACCACGAACACGCCTTGCAAAGCCGGCTTGAGATGCGGCAGGTGAATGTTGGCGGTGGGAAAGCCTATCGTCCGCCCCAGCTTGCGGCCGTGCATCACCTTGCCCGATATCTGGTAGGGCCGCCCCAGCAAAGCCGCAGCCATGTCCAGATCGCCCAGCGCCAGCCGCTCCCGCACCAGCGTGCTGGAAGCGCGCTCGCCCTGCACCAGCACCGAGGGCATCGCTTCGGTGACGAACTTCGGACAGGACTGCAGCAGGGCGAAATTCCCCTGTCGATCGGCACCGAACTGGAAATCGTCGCCTATCAGCAGATAACGGGTCTGCAACTCGCGCACCAGCACCTGATCGACAAACTGCCCGGCCGGCATCCGCGAAAAGCCGTGATTGAAACGGTAGACGAACAGATAGTCCACCAATCCCAGGCGCTTGAGAAAGGTAAATTTGTCACGCAAGGTGGACAAGCGCGCCGGCGGATTGCGCCGGCCGAAAAACTCGCGCGGATGCGGCTCGAATGTCAGCAAGGCGGTGGGCAGATCGCGCGCGTCGGCCTCCAGCCGCAAGCGCTGCAGCATTTTCTGATGCCCCAGATGAACGCCATCGAAATTGCCTATGGTCAACGCGCAGCCAGACAGTCCAAAGCGGCGCGGATCGCCTAAAAATACCTGCATCTGCGGTCTTCTGTACGTTCTGGAAACCTTCGATTGTAGCCGGCCGCAAGCGATAGCGTCCAGACGTCAAAGGCAGGAATACAAAAACAAAAAGCCCCACTCGCGTGGGGCTTTGCGCAGAGAGCTGCAGCCGGAATTACTTGGCTTGCTGTTCTACTACGGACTCTTTGACGGCGTCGATGGTCAGCTCAACGCGACGGTCAGACTCGATGCAAGCCTTGATCTCAGCGTTTTGCTTCTTGTTCTTGGCGTATTTCGGGAACTTGGCCTTGCACTCTTCGGTCATCTTGGCGTCAGCCTTGCCCTTGCCTACAGCGGCAACCTTCTCGGCCGGGATGCCGGCGTCAACGAAGTAAGCCTTGACAGCGTCAGCGCGCTTTTGCGACAGCGCGTTGTTGTACTTGTCGGAACCCAGGAAGTCGGTGTAGCCGTCGATTTCAACGCCGTTCAGGTAACCCTTGCCGGCGTGAGCCTTCAGCTTGGAAACCAGCGGGTCCAGTTCGTTCTTGGCGTCCGGACGCAGGGTGGCCTTGTCGAAGTTGAACAGGACTTTAGCGGACAGAGTAACTTTTTCCTTAACAGCGACCATGGTCGGCTTCGGAGCGGCTACTACCGGCTTGGCGGCTTCGCGGTCGCCACACTCGACCAGACCATCCTTGGCCTTGTCGAAGTAGGTGGTTTTCCAGCATTCGCCGTAGCTGTTGCGAGTCACAGCGTCGGTGGACTGGTCAACGGCATAACCCGGTTTAGCAGCAAAAGCGCTAGCGGAAACCAACAGAGCGGCAACGAGTGCGCTCAGTTTCAGCTGTTTAGTCATGTTATTCCCTCTTTAATCTATAAAATGGGTAGCAATGCGGGCTGACGCAAAGACCACACGAACAATTTTACTGCAAACATCAGGGGTTCTACATGCTGTGTTTATGCAGTTAACCCGCACTATAGAAATCCAGCAATCCCATGTCAACACAGGGCCGGCCGACTTCGCTGGCTACCGTTGCATAAATACATCACATTTCGCTTATTTTTACCACTTTTTGTCTCAAAGAAGCGACACATTACAGCAATGTGACGCGTCGACGAAACAGTGGCTCCGGTTGTCGCCAGGTGCTTTGATACTGCTCGCTGAAAGTTTGCAACGACGTTGCCATCCGATCCGCCGCCTTGCCGTCCTTGACCGCGAAAGCATCGAAGCCCACCTGCGCCAAGGCGTGCGCCAGATCTTGCCAGACGTCGCCGATCGCCCGCAGCTCTCCAGCGTAATGATACCGCTCGCGCAGCAAGCGGGCCAGACTATAACCGCGTCCGTCGGTAAATACCGGAAAATCCACCGCCACCACAGGCAGCCGCGGCAAGTCGGCGGCCAGCCGCCCAGGCTCGTCGTCCGGGGCCAGCCACACACCCACGCGGCCGCGGCGGCGCATCAGCGCCTCGCGTTCGCTCAGCCAATAGTTCAAGGGAACAAGCACATCCTGATCGTCCGGCGCGCCCGGCCAACCGCCCTCTTGGTTCTGGCGCAGCAAATGCCAGTCATCCCGCTGCGCCTGGCCATGCTTAATGAGACTGGGCATAAACGCTCTCCTTGAATGGCTCGAACCCCAGACGCCGCACGGCGTCGATGAACGGCTCGCCCGGCTGCCGACGCTGGACGTAAACCTGCATGATGCGCTGGAAGGCCGCCGGCACGTCGGCCTGGGCGAAGGACGGGCCGATCACCTTGCCGATGGCGGTATGGCTGCCCTGACTGCCGCCCAGCGTGATCTGGTACCACTCCTCGCCGTTCTTGTCGACGCCCAGGATGCCGATGTTGCCGATGTGGTGGTGGCCGCAGGCGTTCATGCAGCCGGAGAAATTACAGGCGATCTCGCCCAGATCGTACAGATAATCCATATCGTCGAAAGTGCGCTGGATCGCCTCCGCCACCGGGATCGAGCGGGCGTTGGCCAGCGAACAGAAATCGCCGCCGGGGCAACTGATGATGTCGGTCAGCAGGCCGATATTGGGCGTGGCCATTCCCTGCAGCCGTGCCTGCTGCCACAGGGCGTACAGATCGCTCTCGGCGACGTCGGGCAGCACCAGATTCTGTTCATGCGCCACGCGCAGCTCGCCAAAGCCGAAGCGATCGGCCCAGTCCGCCGCGGCGTCCATCTGCTCGGCGCTGATGTCGCCTGGCGGCACGCCGGTTTTCTTCAAGGACAGCACCACCGAGCGATAGCCTGGCTGCTTGTGCAAGCGGGTGTTGCGCTCCACCCAGCGGGCGAAGGCCTTGTCCTCGGCCTGCGCCGCGACGAACGCCGGCGGATTGGCCGACAGCGGCTGATAAGCCGGATCGACGAAGAAGCTGGCGAAGTGGGCGACGTCCTCGTCGCGCAAGGTCGCCGGGCCGTCCTTCAGATGCAACCATTCGTCTTCCACCTTGGCGGCGAAGCCCTCCACCGTCATCGCCTTGACCAGAATCTTGATGCGCGCCTTGTATTTGTTGTCGCGACGGCCAAAGCGGTTGTAGACGCGCAGCACGGCGTCGAGATACGTCAGCAAGTGGCGGGTGGGCAGGAAAGCGCGCACCACTTCGCCGACCATGGGCGTGCGCCCGAGGCCGCCGCCGACAATGACCTTGAAACCGACTTCGCCGTCGCCGTTGCGGATCACATGCAGGCCGATGTCGTGCACCATGCTGGCGGCCCGATCCTCGACGCTGCCTGAGACGGCGATCTTGAACTTGCGCGGCAGGAAGGCGAACTCGGGGTGCAGCGTGCTCCACTGGCGGATGATCTCGCAGTAGGGCCGCGGATCGAGCAGCTCGTCCGACGCGACGCCGGCGAAGGCATCGGTGGTGGTGTTGCGCACGCAGTTGCCCGAGGTCTGGATGGCGTGCATCTCCACTTCGGCCAGCTCTTCCAGAATGTCCGGCACCCGCGAGAGCTCCGGCCAGTTGAACTGGATATTCTGGCGAGTGGTGAAGTGGCCGTAGCCCTTGTCGTAGCGGCGGGCGATGTCGGCCAGCTTGCGCAGCTGCCCGCTGCGCAGATGGCCGTAGGGAATGGCCACCCGCAGCATCGGCGCGTGGCGCTGCACATAAAGGCCATTCATCAGCCGCAGGGGGCGGAATTCGTCTTCGCTCAGCTCGCCGGCGAGGAAGCGTCGGGTCTGGTCGCGAAACTGGGCCACCCGCTCGCGGACGATGCGGTGGTCTACTTCATCGTATCGATACATGAATGTCTTCCGGACAGGAACATGAACGGCAGGCGGGCCTCAGGCCGGCCGCGTGAGCGGGCTGGCCTTGACGTGCAGCCCGCACTCCTTGGTTTCGGGGTTCTCCCACCACCAGCGGCCGGCGCGAATGTCTTCGCCCACGCTGATCGCCCGGGTGCAGGGCGCGCAGCCTATCGACGGATAGTGGCGGTCGTGCAGTGCGTTGTACGGCACGTCGCGCTCGCGCAGGTATTGCCAGACTTCGGCCTCGGTCCAGTCCAGCAGGGGGTTGAACTTCATCAGGCCGTTGTCGGCGTCATGTTCGCGGGCCGCCAGATCCTGGCGCGTCGGCGACTGCTCTCGCCTGAGGCCGGTGATCCAGGCGGAGCGACCGGCCAGCGCGCGCTTGAGCGGGGCGATCTTGCGGATCTGGCAACAGGACTTGCGCAATTCGACGCTGCGATAAAAGCCGTTGACGCCGTGCAGATTGACGTATTGCTCGGTGGCGGCGGTGTCGGGGAAATACACCGTCACCGGGTGGCTGGGGTAGCGTTCGGCCACTTGCTGCATCAACGCGTAGGTTTCGGCCGGCAAGCGGCCGGTATCCAGGCTGAAGCTGGCCAGGGGCAAGCCCAGCCGCGCTATCAGATCGGTCAGCACCATGTCCTCGGCGCCGTAGCTGTTGGCCAGCGCCGCGTCAGGATGGGCGGCGGCGATTTCGCGCAGCAGCCGCTCGCTGGCCGCCAGTTTTTGTTCCAGGCTCATCGGACACTCCCCTCGAAATTTCCGCTCCATGCTACGCAAGGGGCTTATAAACCTAAAAGAATATTGTGTTAGTATTTAATGACTACAGGTTTTATAGAGGACATCCGCGGCATGAAACTACAACAATTGCGCTATCTGGTCGAAGTGGCCAGACAAGGGCTCAACGTCTCGGAAGCGGCCGAGAAACTGCATACTTCGCAACCCGGCATTTCCAAGCAGATTCGCCTGCTGGAGGACGAGCTGGGCATCCAGGTGTTCATCCGCAACGGCAAGCGCGTGGTGTCGGTTTCCGAGCCGGGCAAGGAAGTGCTGCGCATTTCCGAGCGCATCCTGCGCGAGGCGCAGAACCTCAAACGCGTCGGCGACGAATTCTCGCGCGAATCCGAGGGCGCGCTGACCATCGCCACCACCCACACCCAGGCGCGCTACGCGCTGCCGGAAACCATCGCCGAATTCGTGCGCCGCTACCCCAAGGTGCGGCTATCGCTGAAGCAAGGCAGCCCGACCCAGATTTGCGAAATGGTGGTATCCGGCGAAGCCGACATCGCCATCGCCACCGAAGGCATCGCGCTGTACAAAGAGCTGGCGATGCTGCCCTGCTATCAATGGAACCGCTCCATCGTGGTGCCGGCCGGCCATCCGCTGCTGCAGCTGGAACGCGAGCTGACGCTGGCCGACATCGCCAGCTACCCCATCGTCACCTATGATTTCGCCTTCGCCGGCCGCTCCAAGATCAACAAGGCCTTCGCCGACCAGGGGCTGTCGCCCAATGTGGTGCTCACCGCCATCGATACCGACGTGATCAAGACCTACGTCAAGCTGGGCCTGGGCATCGGCATCATCGCCAGCATGGCTTTCGAGCCGGACCGCGATGCCGGCCTCGCCGCCATCGACGCCAGCCACCTGTTCGACCCTTCCACCACCAAGATCGGCATCCGCAAGGACGCCTACCTGCGCGGCTTCGCCTACACCTTCGTCGAGCTGTTCGCGCCGCATCTGCATCGCCGCGAAGTGGATTCCGCTCTCCTGGCGCACGATCCGGACAACGACGACTAAAGCTCTCCGCCCGCCGGATGCGACAATGCCCCGCGCTGCGGGGCATTGTCCGTTTGGCGAATCGGGCGCCGGGCTTACAGCGTCAGGCCGCCGGTGACTTCCAGCGCCGCGCCGTTGATGTAGCTTGCCTCGTCCGACGCCAGGAAGGCGTAGACGTTGGCGATTTCCGAGGGATCGGCCATGCGGCGCATCGGCACCTTCTCCTCCATCGCCTGGATCACCTTCTCCGGCATGGACTTGAGGATGGGAGTGGCGACAAAACCCGGGCAGACAGCGTTGGCGCGAATGCCCTTCTTGCCCAGTTCCTTGGCCCAGGTCTTGACGAAGCCGATCACGCCGAACTTGGTGGCGGCGTAATTGGTCTGGCCGAAATTGCCGTACACGCCCACCACGGAAGACGCGTTGAGAATGACGCCGCCGCCCTGCTCCACCATGGTGTCCACCACGGCGCGGGCGCAGTTGTAGACGCCCTTGAGGTTGATGTCGATCACCTTGTCGAACTGCTCTTCGGTCATCTTGGTCAATTGCGCGTCCATGACGATGCCGGCGTTGTTGACCAGCACGTCGATGCGCCCGCAACGGTTTTTCAGATCGGCGACCATCTCGGCGATCTGGCCCTTGTTGGTCACGTCCACCTTGTAACCATGCGCCTCGCCGCCCAGCGCCCGCAGTTCCGCCACCACCGCGTCGACCTGCTCCAGGTTGAGATCGCAAACCGCGACGATGGCGCCTTCCTTGATGAATTTCTCCGCAGTGGCCTTGCCGATGCCGCTGGCTCCACCGGTAATGATGGAAACTTTCCCTTTCAAACGCATGACAATTCCTTCTCTAGCTTTGCAGTTATCATCAGGTCACCAGGACGGATGACCGCATGTGTCTCCAGCATCGGCCCTCCAGGCCTGGTCCCTGAATTGTTGTAACGCCGTCTGGCGGCGCATATAAAAAGGCGGGAGTTGGTGCACCGCAATATAGCGCACCCCCTCCCGCCGGTAAAGTTACGGCCCGCAACGGGCCGCAACCAAGTTTATTCCAGGCCCTTGCTGGCCAGGTAGTCTTCGTAGTTGCCGGTGTAGTAGTCGTAACCGCCCTTGCCGTCCAGCTCCAGCACGTGGGTGGCCAGCGAGCTGACGAACTGCCGGTCGTGCGAGACGAAGATCAGGGTGCCCTTGTACTTTTCCAGCGCCATGTTCAGGGATTCGATCGATTCCATGTCCATGTGGTTGGTCGGTTCGTCCATGATCATCACGTTCGGCTTCTGCAGGATCAGCTTGCCGTACAGCATGCGGCCCTTCTCGCCGCCGGACAGCACGCGCACCGGCTTGCCCACTTCGTCGCCGCCGAACAGCAGACGGCCCAGCGTGCCGCGGATCACCTGCTCGTCGTCGCCCTCCTGACCCCATTCGCGCATCCACTCGGTCAGGTTGGCGTCGCTGTCGAAGTCGGCTTCATGGTCCTGCGCGAAGTAACCGATCTGCGCCTTCTCGGCCCACTTGATGCTGCCGTAGTCGGCGGTCAGGCCTTCGGCGAACTTGGGATCGAAGGCGCCGGCCAGCAGTTTGATCAGCGAGGTCTTGCCCGCGCCGTTGGGGCCGATCACGGCCAGACGCGCGCCGGCTTCCAGAATGAAGTTCAAATCCTTGAACAACACCTTGTTTTCGTAAGCCTTGTTGAGGTTTTCTACCTCCACCGCCTGGCGGTGCAGCTTGAACTTGTCGTCCATCTCGAAGCGGATGAACGGGTTCTGGCGGCTGGACGGCTTCACTTCCACCATCTCGGCCTTCAGCTTGTCCACCTGCTTCAGACGGCTGGTTGCCTGGCGGGCCTTGGACTTGTTGGCGGAGAAGCGGGCCACGAACTCCTGCAGTTCCTGGATGCGCTCCTTGGCCTTGCTGTTGGACGACAGCTGGCGCTCGCGCGCCTGGGCGGAGGCGATCATGTAGTCGTCGTAGTTGCCCGGATAGATGCGGATGGTGTTGTAGTCCAGGTCCGCCATGTGGGTGCACACCGAGTTCAGGAAGTGGCGGTCGTGCGAAATGATGATCATGGTGGAGTTGCGCTCGTTGAGCACGTTTTCCAGCCAGCGGATGGTGTTGATGTCCAGGTTGTTGGTCGGCTCGTCGAGCAGCAGGATGTCCGGATTGGAGAACAACGCCTGCGCCAAGAGCACGCGCAGCTTCCAGCCCGGCGCCACTTCGCTCATCGGACCGAAGTGCTGCTCCACCGGAATGCCGACGCCCATCAGCAATTCGCCGGCGCGCGCCTCGGCGGTGTAACCGTCGTACTCGGCGAACTTGGCTTCCAGTTCCGCCGCGTGCATGTAATCTTCTTCGGTGGCCTCAAGGTTGGCGTAGATGGCGTCGCGTTCGCTCATCGCCGCCCACATCTCGGTGTGGCCCATCATCACCACGTCGATCACGCGCTGATCTTCGTAGGCGAACTGATCCTGACGCAGCTTGCCCAGGCGCAGGCCGTTCTCGATGGCGACTTCGCCCGCGGTCTGCTCCAGGTCGCCGCCCAGAATCTTCATGAAAGTGGATTTGCCGGAACCGTTGGCGCCGATCAGGCCGTAACGGTTGCCTTCGCCGAATTTGACGGTAACCTTCTCGAACAGAGGTTTCACGCCAAACTGCATGGTAATGTTGCTTGTGGTAATCACGCTTTGAGATCCTTCAGCCAGAGCCGTAAGTATCGGAAAAACGTAGGATTCTAGCACATGCGCGCTGATTTCCCGAGCGTTTCGCGCGCCCGCCGCTTACGAACTTTTGCCAGCTTCCCGAATTCCGCTACAATCGTAAGCCTTGTAAATCATCATTCCTGATAGGCTGAAACTATGCTTACCGGTAGCTTGGTCGCCCTGGTCACGCCGATGGCCGCAGACGGCGCCGTGGATTATTCGGCGCTGCGGACGCTGGTCGAATTCCATATTGAAAACGGCAGCGACGGCATCGTCGCGGTAGGCACCACCGGCGAGTCCGCCACCCTGTCGGTGGAAGAACACATGGATGTCGTGGCCGCAGTGGTGAAATACGCCGCCGGACGCATCAAGGTGGTGGCCGGCGCGGGCGGCAACGCCACAGCCGAAGCCATCGAGCTGACCCGCCGCTCCCGCGCCGTCGGCGCCGACGCGGTGCTCTCCGTGGTCCCCTATTACAACAAGCCTACCCAGGAAGGCATGTACCAGCACTTCCAGGCCATCGCCGACGCCAGCGAGCTGCCGGTCATTCTATATAATGTGCCCGGCCGCACCGTCGCCGACATGAGCAACGACACCGTGCTGCGCCTGGCCGAACACCCGAACATCGTCGGCCTGAAAGACGCCACCGGCGACATCGGCCGCGCCTGCGACCTCGCCCTGCGCGCGCCTAAAGACTTCGCGCTCTACTCCGGCGACGACGCTACCGGCATGGCCTTCATGCTCTGCGGCGGCCACGGCGTGATCTCGGTCACCGCCAACGTCGCGCCCAAACTGATGAGCCAGCTGTGCCGCGCCGCGCTGTCCGGCGACAGCCGCCAGGCCCGCGCCCTCAACGACAAGCTGCAGGGCCTGCACAAGCATCTGTTCATCGAGCCCAACCCGATTCCGGCCAAATGGGCGCTCGCGCGCCTCAAACTCATTCCGGAAGGCTTGCGCCTGCCGCTCACCCCGCTGACCCGCGCCGCCGAAGCTGCCGTGGAAGCGGCCATGAAGCAGGCTGAAGTCCTTTGATCACCCCCAATACCCTGGGAGTCCGCATGAAACGCAGTACCACCGTTGCGATTTTAGTGGCAAGCGGCATCATCGCCGGTTGCAGCACCTCCGCGCCCCTGACGCAAAAGCTGGACTATCAGTCCGAAAAGCCCAAGCTGGCCAACACGCTGGAAGTTCCGCCCGATCTGACCGCGCCGCAAATCCAGAACAAGTACAGCCTGCCGGCCGGCGCGACCAGCGCCGGCAGCGCGGCGGGTTCCGCGGCGGCGGCGCAAACCGCCGGCGGCAACGTCGCCATCAACCAGCTGGACAAGGTCAAGATGGAGCGCGCCGGCACCCAGCGGTGGCTGCTGGTGGAGGGCAAGAACGCCGCCCAGCTGTGGCCGCTGCTGAAAGCCTTCTGGCAAGACAACGGCTTCGTGATCAAGAGCGAAGAACCCGACCTCGGCATCATGGAAACCGACTGGGCTGAAAACCGCGCCAAGCTGCCCAACGACGGCCTGCGCAAACTGCTGGAAACCGTCGGCCTCGGCAGCGTCTACTCCACCGGCGAGCGCGACAAGTTCCGCATCCGTCTGGAAAACACTCCGCAAGGCACTGAAGTGTACTTCTCCCATCGCGGCATGGAAGAGGTCTACGCCGACAACTCCAAGACCAACACCATCTGGCAACCGCGCGCCACCGACCCCAACCTGGAAGCCGAGCTGCTTGGCCGCTTCATGATCCGCCTCGGCATCAGCGAAGAAGGCGCGCAACAGCAAGTCAAGCAAACGCTGGCCAAGCCGGCCAAACCGCAAGACCCGATCGTGGACGGCAAGCTGCTGCTATCCGATAACTTCGACCGCGCCTGGCGTCGCGTCGGCTTGGCGCTGGATCGCGTCGGCCTGATCGTGACCGACCGCGACCGCTCGCAGGGCCTCTACTTCGTCAAACCGGCGAAAAACGAAGTGGACAACAAGGAATCGTCCAGCTTCTGGTCCTTCTGGAAGAGCGACGACGGCAAAGCCAAGCCGACCGAACGCGAGTACCGGATCAAGGTCAACCAGGAAAGCAACGGCGCCACCTCCCTGCTGGTGCAGGACAAGCAAGGCAATCCGCTGTCCGACGCCTTCACCAAGGCCGCGCTGCTCAAGCTGCAGACCGAACTGCAATAAAACGGCAGCCGCAAAAAAGCCCGCGATTCGCGGGCTTTTTTTAACGTCTGGCGCAAGCGCCACGGTTTGTCTTGACAAATCGCCGACAAGAAGAACCGCAATTCATTCTCGAATTGCATTTACCCCAAGCCTGCATTACTTTGTAACGCTTTGTACTAGGGCCGATTTTATGTAGCTTTTATATCAAATCCCAGCCGCCGTTCGGCGCAGACGTAAAAAAACCGGCCGAAGCCGGTTTTTTTTGCTCTCTGCCAAATTACTTAGCAGCGGAAGCCTCTGCAGCCGGAGCGGAAGCAGCAGCCGGAGCGGAAGCTTCAACTGCCGGAGCGGAAGCAACGGCCGGAGCGGAAGCTTCAACTGCCGGAGCGGAAGCTTCAGCCGGAGCTTCAGCTTTCTTACCGCAAGCGGACAGGGCTACAGCCAGCAGGGCAGCAACGAGGAGCGACTGTTTCATTTTTTCTTTACCTTTGAGGATAAGTTGAACAAGACGTCAGTCATCGCACGGTCTTTGAAATAAGCCGGGCGACTGAAAATCCATCAGTGCGCAAATTGTATCACGAAAAAAATGGCTGTATAGAGGGCAAAAAACCAAAAAAGGCGCTTTGCCCTTTACAGACCCGCACAACGGCTCTTGGCCGCAAAAATGGGCGTTCACCCCCATGTTTGAAGCCACGGATACCGTCGCCAGCGTGTTTCGCAAACAAATTGTGTTGTTATTTCGCTACACCTCAGCAAAATGCCAATAACCTGCCTGATAACCGTCGTACAAGGTGGCAAGCATATCCGCACCGAAGGATGAGGGCTTCAGCTTACGCTGATTGGCAAAAGCTTGCCAGAGGGCGAAGTCGTCCGGCGTCGCCGCCAGCTTTTCGCCATTGCAATAGACGCAGGCGTCGCAAAACAGGATCTGGCTCTTGCGATCCAGGACCAGCCCGCTGTCCGCCACGCGTTCGGCGAACTCGTCTTCGTCCAGATCCTCTTCCGGAGCGTCATAGAAAACGTGCGACTTGGGTTCGGTCAGATAGTGGCCGAGGAAATCGCAGACGGTGTCCTTGTTCCAGCTGATCTTGGAGAGCAATGCCGACACCTGGTCGATCATCTCGTCGCTGATGCGCGCCGGATCGGCTTGCCGCTTGAGGTCGGGGTCGGCGTAAACGCCGTCCAGGCACACCCGGTCCTGCAGGTAGACCAGAAACTGGGTGGCCAACTCCTGCGCCGGCGGCGCGCGAAAACCGATGGAATAGGTCATGCCCGGCTCCAGCGCCACGCCGTAGTGCGCGCACTTGGGCGGCAGGTAGAGCATGTCGCCGTGCTCCAGCACGAACTCCTGCTCGACGCGGAAGTCCTTCAGCACCCGGATCGGCGCGTCTTCAATGAAATCGTCGTCGTGCTGGGCGGAAATCTGCCAGCGCTTTTTGCCGCCCACCTGCAGCAGGAACACGTCGTAGGCGTCGAAGTGCGGGCCGACGGTGCCGCCCGGCGGCGCGTAGCTGATCATCAGATCGTCCAGCCGCGAGTACGGGATGAAATTGAAGCGCCACAAAATCTCGTCGATGTGCGACAGATGGTGGTTCACCCCTTGCACCAGGATGGTCCAGTCGGTGTCCGGCAGCTTGCGGAAACGCGAAGCGCGGAACGGGCCGCGCTCCAGATGCCATTTGCCGTTGCGGTTTTCGATCAGCCGCGACTCGGCGTCGTCGCGCTGCGCCAATTGCGCCAGCACCGAAAAATCGACGTGCGGACCGACGTCGGCGATCGCGCCGCGGATCAGCAGCGGCTTCTTGTGCCAGTAATCGCGCAGGAATTCTTCGGGCGACATCCCGCCCAATACATTGTTGCTAGCAGTCATTGCACTTTCACGGGCTTTGCCGCCCGCCTATGGTTTACAATACGCGGCAGCGTGATCGCTCACGCCCTTTCTTGCGGTGGAAGGAACACCCGATGGCCCATCCCTGTCAAGTTTTTTCACCATCCATCACGGATTCTCACTCATGCAAATCGCAAAAAACACCATCGTCACCCTCCACTACGAAATGTTCGACGCCGACAACGCCCTGCTCGACAAGACCGAAGAGCCGATCAGCTATCTGCACGGCGGCTACGACGGCATCTTCCCGCTGGTGGAAGAGGCTCTGGAAGGCAAGTCGGTCGGCGATGCGGTTGACGTCAAGCTGACTCCGGACGACGCCTTCGGCGACCCGGAAGAAGAGCTGGTGCGCGTTGAAGACCTGGAAGTCTTCCCGGCCG
The DNA here is from genome assembly GCA_002213445.1 of Xenophilus sp. AP218F. Classification (GTDB taxonomy): domain Bacteria; phylum Pseudomonadota; class Gammaproteobacteria; order Burkholderiales; family Chromobacteriaceae; genus Chromobacterium. The sequence continues at coordinate 97,211 of NJIE01000023.1, forward strand.
ACGTGGAAGTGGGCATGGTTTTCGAAGCCGATGATCCGGAAACCGGCGACGTGCTGCTGTTCCGCGTCACCGACATCGCCGACGGCAAGGCCGTGGTCGACGCCAACCACCCGCTGGCCGGCATGACCATCCGTTTCGCCGCCAAGGTTGTGGAAGTGCGCGCCGCCTCCGCTGAAGAAATCAGCCACGGCCACGCCCACGGCGAACACGGCCACCACCACTAAGCGCTTGCCGCAAGCGAAATGAAAACAGGGGCCGCCGGCCCCTGTTTTTTTTGCACGCCGGGCTCAATGCGCGCGAAACAGGCGCACGCCGCTCCACAGCAATACCAGCGCGGCGATCGCCACCCGCAGCCAATACTCGGCGTAAACGCCGGGGTGGCTGAGCATCCACACCAGCGAACCGGCCAGCATCGTCAGCAGAATGATCAGCACGGTGCGGGTGATATCCTGCGGCCAGCCCTGCGGCCACGCCTTCCACAACGCCAGCGCCATCGCGCCCCAGCCCAGCGCGCCGCCAACCAGCAAGTCGGCCGGCCAATGCACGCCGATGGCGATGCGCGACAACATCACCAGAATCACGCCAGCCGCGAGGCCGGCGCGGCAACGCCAACCCAGCCCGCGCGCCAGGAAGGCGGCCAGCGTCGCCGCCGCCATCGCGTGGCCGGATGGGAAGGAGCCGTTGCCGGGCAAGGCGTCCAGCAACCTCACCGCGTTCGCCGGCAGCGCCAGCGGCGGCCTCTCCACGCCAAAGCCCGCCTTGAGAACGATGGCCAGCGCGATGGCCAGCGAACAGCCGACGATCAGCGCCGGCAAGCGCCGCGGCGCGCGCCAGCAGGCCGCCAGCAGCAAGGCCAGCACCGTCGGCCAGTCGCCGAATACGCTGCACAGCCGCCAGAACGGCGCGGGCACGATTTGCAGCGCGGGGTGCAGCGCCAGAAACAGCTGGCGGTTCCACTCCGGCCAGATCAGCAAGGGCGCGGCGAGCAATAACAGGAGGGCGGGCGCGAAACGGGCTGGCGATCTGGCGAACGGCATGCTCATGCTTCTTTTTGGGCGATAGTGATTCGATCCAGACCGGCCAGATCGCGAATGGTTTCGACTCGAGACAAGCCGGCGGCGGAAAAGAGTTCGCGCACCGCCGCGCCCTGATCGTAGCCGTGCTCCACCATCAGCCAGCCGCCGGCCTTGAGCCGCGCCGGCGCGCCGGCGGCGATCTCGCGCAGGCAGGCGAGGCCGTCGGCTTCGTCGGTCAAGGCCATGCGCGGCTCGAAACGCACGTCGCCCTGCCCCAGATGCGCGTCGTCATGCTGGATATAAGGCGGATTGGAAGCGATCAGGTCGTAGCGGGCATCGTCGGCCAGCGGCGCGTACCAGCTGCCGTGACGGAAGGCCACCGCCGCGCCCAGCGCCGCGGCGTTCGCCTCGGCCATCGCCAGCGCGTCCGCCGACAGATCCACGGCCTCCACCGTCCAGGCCGGCGCTTCCAGCGCCAGCGTCGCCGCGATGGCGCCGCTGCCGGTCCCCAGGTCCACCGCGCGAGCGGCGGCGCGCCCCACCCGCTGCAGCGCGGCGTCGATCAGGTGTTCGGTTTCCGGACGCGGAATCAGCACCGCCGGACTGACCCGAAAATCGCGGCCGTAAAATTCGCGGACGCCGATCAGATAAGCCATCGGCTCGCCGGCGAGACGACGCTCGGCAAGGCCAAGAAACGCGGCCTCGGCTTCGGCAGACAGCTCGCGTTCCGGATAGGCGATGATCTGGGCGTGGCTGAGGCCAGGCAGGACGTGTTGCAACAGCATCCGGCTTTCCAGCCGCGGCAGGGGGTGGCGCCGCAGCGCCTGTTCGATAGTCAGCATGTCTTAAAGCAGGAACAGGGTGGCCAGACCCAGGAAAATCAGAAAACCGCCGGAATCGGTGCAGGCCGTGATCAGCACGCTGGAACCCAGCGCCGGGTCCTTGCCCAGCTTCTGCATCACGGTGGGAATCATCACCCCCATGGTGGCGGCCAGCACCAGGTTGAGCGTCATCGCCGCCAGCATCACCAGCCCGAGCGAGGCGCTGCCGTACAGCAGCCAGGCCACCAGCCCGATGACGCTGCCCCACACCATGCCGTTGATGACGCTGACGCCCAGTTCCTTGCGCCACAGGCGGCCGGCCTGGCCGATCTGCATCTGGCCCATGGCCAGCGCGCGCACGATCATGGTGATGGTCTGGTTGCCGGAGTTGCCGCCGATGCCGGCGACGATCGGCATCAGCGCCGCCAAGGCCACCAGCTGGGAAATCGAGTGTTCGAAGGCGCCGATCACCCGCGAGGCGACGAAGGCGGTGCACAGATTGATGGCCAGCCACGACCAGCGGTTCTTCACCGAATCGATCACTGGGGCGAACAGGTCTTCCTCTTCCTTCAAACCGGCAAGATTCAACACTTCGCTGTCCGATTCTTCGCGGATCACGTCCACCATCTCGTCCACGGTCAAACGGCCGATCAGCACGCCGTGGCCGTCCACCACCGGCGCGGTCACCAGGTCGTAGCGCTCGAAGGCCAGCGCGGCGTCCACCGCGTCTTCGTCGGGGCGGAAGCTCACCACCTCAGTGGCCATCACCTCGCCTACCAGCGCGTCGGGGTCCGACACCAGCAGCTTGCGCACCGGCAGCACGCCGCGCAGGAAGCCGGCCTCGTCGGTGACGAAAATCTTGTCGGTCTGGCTCGGCAACTCGTCGAAGCGGCGCAGGTAGCGCAACACCACCTCGCAACTGACGTCGGCGCGGATTTTCACCAGTTCGAAGTCCATCAGCGCGCCGACCTGGCCTTCTTCGTAAGACAGCGCCGATTGCAGCTGGGCGCGCTCCTCTTCGTCCAGGCCGCCCATCACTTCGTACACCACCTGGCGCGGCAGGTCCGGCGCCAGGTCGGCCAGTTCGTCGGCGTCCAGCTGGCCGGCGGCGGCCACCAGCTCCTGCTGGTCCATCGCCTCGATCAGCGTCTCGCGCACCGCGTCCGACACTTCCAGCAGGATGTCGCCGTCGCGGTCGGCCTTGACCAGGTCCCACACCAGCAGGCGGTCTTCCAGCGGCAGGGCTTCCAGGATGTAGGCCACGTCGGCCGGGTGCAGGTATTCCAGCCTGAGCTGCAATTCAGCCAGGTTTTGCTGCAGATTCAGTTGTTCGGCCGAGCGAGGCTCGGCTGCGTCCTGACCGGACACCAGGTTCTCGATCTCGCGCTGACGCTCGATCAGGCCTTGCACCTGGCTCAGGCTTTCTTGCAGACGATCGGTTGGTTGTTGCTTGTAGACAACCGTCATGCACGTCTCCTTCCGCCCAGAGGGCGCACGAGGTGCAGACAGTCTGAGGCGGGCTATTCGCTAAAGATAGTACGGGATTGGATTACGGGGTAACTGGGTAAGTCCATGCGGGGTCGCCGCGCGCAACGGGCGGCAAACGTAATGAAAGGCGCGATTGTAGCACGATGCCGGCCCCGCCCACCACACGGAACCGGCGACATGAAATTACGGAAACATTACGGAAGATCGGCGTAGGCCATGCGCCGCTGGATGATGCGGGTCTTCCTGGCGAGGCCGGGCGCGTTGCGGTGATCGTCGTAATAGCGCGGATTGGGCACCATGGCGGCGAGCTTGGCCGCCTGGCCGGCCGACAGCCGCGACGCGCCGGTGCGGAAGTAATGGCGCGAGGCCGCCTCGGCGCCGAACACGCCGTTGCCCCACTCGATCACATTGAGATAGATCTCGAAGATGCGGCGCTTGTCCATGGTCTTCTCCAGCATCACAGTGATCAGCGCCTCCTCCAGCTTGCGCCACGGGGTCTTGCCGCTGGACAGGAACAGGTTCTTGGCCAGCTGCTGGCTGATGGTGGAGCCGCCGGCGACGATCTTGCCCTTCTTCAGGTTCTTTTCGAAGGCCGCCTCGATGCCGTCCCAGTCGAAACCTTCGTGATCGACGAACTTGGCGTCCTCGGCCGCGATGATGGCGCGCTTGAGGTTGGGCGAAATGCGCTCGTACGGCACCCATTGATGACGCAGCTCGGCGTCCGGGTCGTCTTGCTGCATCCTGGCCAGCTGCTCGTTCATGAACGAGCTGGCCGAAGGATTGTGGGTGCGCCAGTAAACGATATGGCCGAACACCCACAGGTTATACAGCAGAAAGGCGGCCGCCAGGGCCGCCAGTATCTTGAGGAAAAGACGCATGATGGGTCAGGCCAGCACTTCCCGCAGCATATTGGTGACCTTGCGGGTTTCCGGCTGCACGCCGCGCCAGATGGCGAACGACTCCGCCGCCTGCTCCACCAGCATGCCCAGCCCGTCGGCCAGCATGCCGGCGTATTCGGCCTGGGCGCGCTGCAGAAACGGCGTCAGGCCGCTGCTGTAAACCATGTCGTAAGCCAGCGTGCGCGGCGTGAACACGCCGTGCGGCAAGGGCGGCATCTCGTTGTTGAGGCTGGTGGAGGTGGCGTTGATGATGATGTCGAAGCTGCGGCCTTCCAGCGCGTCGTAACCCACCGCCTCCACCTTGCCGTAGCGGGCGAAGTGATGCGCCAGCGCCTCGGCCTTGATCACGGTTCGGTTGGCGATGGTCAGGCTGGCCGGCTTCTGTTCCAGAATCGGCTCCAGCACGCCGCGCACCGCGCCGCCCGCGCCCAGGATCAGCACGCGCTGGCCGGCGATCGGGTAATCCAGGTTTTCGACGATGTCGCGCACCAGGCCGACGCCGTCGGTGTTGTCGCCGTAGACCTTGCCGTCGCGGAAAGTCAGGGTGTTGACGGCCTCGGCGGCGCGGGCGCGCTCGGTCAGCTCTTGCGCGTAGCGGCAAGCGTCGCTCTTGAACGGCAGGGTGATGTTGAGTCCCTTGCCGCCGGCGGCGACGAATTCGTCGACCACGGCCTTGAACTTGTCGGTGTCGGCGAACAGCTTGTCGTAGCTGATGTCCTGCGCCGTCGCCGCCGCGAACTCCTGATGGATGAACGGCGACTGGCTATGGGAAATGGGGTTGCCGATAACGGCGTAACGGTCGGTCATGATCAGCGTTCCAGTCTCGTGTAATGCGCCAGGCTCGCGCCTGGCCGCCTTGTTCTATCGGCAACACTTTGCCGTTTTATCCCGCAAACATCAACTGCGGCGGCGGCCTCAGCTCTGCCGCCAGGGCAGGCCGCGCTGCTTCCAGCCGCCCACCGTGCCGCGCTGCCCGGCGGCGTTGCGGTCGCCCTCGAAACCTTCCAGCACGTTGTACACCTCGCTGTAGCCATGGCTGGCCGCGAGCCTGGCCACCTCGTCGGAGCGCACGCCGGAACGGCACAGCACCAGCACCACCGCTTCGCAGTCGACTTGCGCTTTCAGTTGCGCCAGGAAATTCGGGTTCGGCTCCATCCCCGGATAACTGCGCCACTCGATATGGCGGGCGTCGTCGGGCATGCCGACGAAGTGGCACTCCGCGCTGCTGCGCACGTCCAGCAAGATGGCTTGCGGCAGGTGCCGCTGCAGGAAATGCGCCTCGTCAGGCGTCAGCGCCCCGCTGTAGGGCAGGCCCAGTTGCTCGGCGCGCGCATGCGCCGCCCGTAAGATGTCGTTTGTTTTGCTCATATTGGCTACCCCGCCGGCTGACTTGCCATTTGATTATCCCGTGCCTGCGCGCGGCAATCAAACCGAAAAAATGCACCATTACAGTGCAATGCACCATCCTGCGCACCACGCTGGTTCAGACCATGCGGCTGGCGAAGCCATGATGGCTATGACACAATGGAAAACGGCAGATTTAAAGCTGGCACGCTTCCTGCTTAACCAGTGGCGTACCGAATTTTCCGCACTTGACCCTTGGGTGCACCTTGCCTTTCAGGAGAAAACCATGGCTGTAGCCGACGTAGTCAAACTGATTCAAGAAAACGACGTCAAGTTCGTCGATCTGCGCTTCACCGATACCCGCGGCAAAGAACAACACGTTTCCATTCCGGCGCACGTGCTGCTGGAAGACGCCGACGCCTGGTTCGAGCACGGCCATGCTTTCGATGGCTCCTCCATCGCCGGCTGGAAAGGCATCCAGGCTTCCGACATGCTGCTGATCGCCGACCCGGCTACCGCCCGCATCGACCCGTTCTTCGACGAGCCGACCGTATTCATGAGCTGCGACGTGATCGACCCGGCCGACGGCAAGGGCTACGACCGCTGCCCGCGCTCCATCGCCAAACGCGCCGAAGCCTACCTGAAGGCATCCGGCCTGGGCGATACCGCCTACTTCGGCCCTGAGCCGGAATTCTTCATCTTCGACAGCATCACCTGGGGCACCGACATGTCCGGCTGCTTCGTCAAGATCCAGGCGGAAGAAGCGGCCTGGGCCTCGGCTGAAGAATTCGAAGGCGGCAACATGGGCCACCGTCCGGGCGTCAAGGGCGGCTACTTCCCGGTCCCGCCGGTAGACTCCTCGCAAGACATCCGCTCGGCCATGGTGCTGCTGCTGGAAGAGCTGGGCGTGCCGGTGGAAGTGCACCACCACGAAGTGGCCACCGCCGGGCAGAACGAAATCGGCACCCGCTTCAGCACGCTGACCCAGCGCGCCGACTGGACCCAGATCCTGAAATACGTGGTGCACAATGTGGCCCACAGCTACGGCAAGACCGCCACCTTCATGCCCAAGCCCATCGTCGGCGACAACGGCTCCGGCATGCACGTGCACCAGTCCATCTGGAAAGACGGCAAGAACCTGTTCGCCGGCGACGGCTACGCCGGCCTGTCCGATACCGCCCTGTACTACATCGGCGGCATCATCAAGCACGCCAAGGCGCTGAACGCCATCACCAACCCGGGCACCAACTCCTACAAGCGTCTGGTTCCGCACTACGAAGCGCCGGTGAAGCTGGCCTACTCCGCCAAGAACCGCTCCGCCTCGATCCGCATCCCGCACGTGGCCAACCCGAAGGGCCGCCGCATCGAAGCGCGCTTCCCGGACCCGCTGGCCAACCCGTACCTGTGCTTCTCCGCCCTGCTGATGGCCGGCCTTGACGGCATCCAGAACAAGATCCACCCGGGCGACGCCGCGGACAAGAACCTGTACGACCTGCCGCCGGAAGAAGACAAGCTGATCCCGACCGTATGCGCCAGCCTGGACGAAGCGCTGGCCGCGCTGGACGCGGACCGCGAGTTCCTGACCCGCGGCGGCGTGTTCTCCAACGAGTGGATCGACGCCTACATCGAACTGAAGATGCAGGAAGTCAACCTGACCCGCATGACCACCCACCCGGTGGAATTCGCGATGTACTACTCGCTGTAATCCGCGGCGACGCGAAGCCAAACGGCAGCCCAGGCTGCCGTTTTTCATTCCCGCCCATGACGGCGCGGCAAGATTTGCTTATCATTTCAGTTGCGCCCACATTCGCCTCCGCCAGACAATGAAAAGACTCGCACTCAGCCTTCTCCTGCTTTGCTGCGCCCCGCTGCAGGCGTCCACCATCTACAAATACGTCGACGCCAACGGCAACGTCACCTATACCAACGTGCCCATCCGCGGCGCCCAGCCGATCAAGCTCAACCCGCTCTCGTCCTACCCCGGCAGGAAACCGGCCAGCTCGGCCGGCAAGGCCTCCGCCTCCGGCGACTTCCCCAGCGTGGACGCCGACACCCAGAAGCAACGCGACGGCGGCCGCAAGAAGCTGCTGGAGCAGGAGCTGGCCAACGAAGCCAAGGCGCTGGAGGCCGCCAAGAAGGCGCTGGCCGACGGCAAGGCCACCCGCCTGGGCGACGAAGCCCGCAATTACCAGAAATACCTGGACCGCGTGAAGAAACTGCAAGACAACGTCACCGATCACCAGAAGAACGTCGACGCCCTGCGCCAAGAGCTGGGGCTGAACTAGCCATTCGCACCAAACTGGTGCAAACTAAACCCGCCTTCGCCTCACCGCCGCGCCCGGCGGCTGGCCCGCTTATTGCTAAATGACCGCATATGCCGTCCGCCCGCGCGACGGCGCAACGCCACCGAATCTTGCCTGGACCGCCATGCCCACACCCAGCTACGCAGGACTGGAGCTGCTGGACACCCCAGTTCTGGTCGCCGACGACAGCGGCGCGCTGCAATTCGTCAACCCCGCTTGCGAAAACCTGCTTGCCCTGGGCAGCCGCGAGCTGCTGCGCCACAGCCTGTTCACGCTGTTCCAGCCCTGCCCGGCCCTGCGCCTGGCGCTGGATACCGCCCTGGGCCAGGGCGCCAGCTATATCGAACACGATCTGGAATTGACCACGCTGCCGGCGGAGCTGCCGCTGCACATCGCGCTGTCGGTGACGCCGATAGACGCGCGGCTGGCGCTGATCGAGCTCAGGCCGCTGGACCAGCAACTGAAAATCGCCAACGAGGAGCGCCTGCTGCTGCAACACCAGGCCAACCGCGAGCTGATCCGCAACCTGGCGCACGAGATCAAGAACCCGCTTGGCGGCATCCGCGGCGCGGCGCAGCTGCTGGAGCACGAGCTGCTGGACCGCCCGGAGCTGAAGGAGTACACGGCGGTGATCCAGGAAGAGGCGCTGCGCCTGCAATCGCTGGTGGACCGGCTGCTGGCGCCGCATCGCCGCCACGTGCGCGGCGAGATCAACATCCACGAGGTGCTGGAGCGGGTGCGCAGCATCGCCCTGGCCGAACACCCGAACGGCCTCTCCATCGTCCGCGACTACGACACCAGCCTGCCGGTGCTGTCCGCCGACAAGGAGCAGCTGATCCAGGTGGCGCTCAACCTGGTGCGCAACGCGGTGCAGGCGATGAAGGGCCGCGGCGAGATCATCCTGCGCACGCGCGTGGCGCGGCAGATGACGCTGGCGCGCAAACGCCACCAGCTGGCGCTGAAACTGCAAATCATCGACAACGGCCCCGGCATACCGGAGGACATCCGCGACCACATCTTCTACCCGCTGGTCACCGGCCGGGCGGAAGGCACCGGCCTGGGGCTGACGCTGACGCAAGCTTTCGTCCACCAGCACGGCGGCAGCATCGAGTTCGACTCTCGTCCAGGCCACACCTGCTTCACCGTGCTGCTGCCCTTCTGCGGCGACGCCGCCGCCTGAACACAACAACAACGCTTGGGGGAATACCATGAACAAACCGGTGTGGATCATCGACGACGACAAGGCGATACGCTGGGTGCTGGAGAAGGCGCTCGGCCGCGTCGACATCGAATTCGACAGCTTCCAGAGCGCCGACGACGCCCTCAACGCGCTGTACGACCACGTGCCGCGCGCCATCATTTCCGACATCCGCATGCCCGGCACCGACGGGCTGAAGTTCCTGGCCAAGGTCAAGGCAGACCATCCGCAGCTGCCAGTCATCATCATGACCGCCCACTCCGACCTCGACTCGGCGGTATCGGCCTTCCAGGGCGGCGCTTTCGAATACCTGCCCAAGCCCTTCGACGTGAATCAGGCGGTGGCGCTGATCGAGCGCGCGCTGGCCGAAAACCAGGCCGCCGACAACGCCGCCGACGCCCCGCCCGAGCTGCCGGCGCTGCTGGGCCAGGCGCAGGCGATGCAGGACGTGTTCCGCGCCATCGGCCGCCTGAGCCAATCCAACGTCACGGTATTGATCACCGGCGAATCCGGCACCGGCAAGGAGCGGGTGGCCGAAGCGCTGCACCGCCACTCCGCCCGCGCCGGCAAGCCCTTCATCGCGCTCAACACCGCCGCCATTCCCAAGGACTTGCTGGAATCGGAACTGTTCGGCCACGAAAAAGGCGCCTTCACCGGCGCGCTGGCCACCCGCCACGGCCGCTTCGAAGAAGCCGAAGGCGGCACGCTGTTCCTCGACGAGATCGGCGACATGCCCACCGAGCTGCAAACCCGCCTGCTGCGCGTGCTGTCCGACGGCCAGTTCTACCGCGTCGGCGGCCACACGCCGATCAAGGCCAATGTGCGCGTCATCGCCGCCACCCACCAGAACCTGGAACAAAGAGTGCGCGACGGCCTGTTCCGCGAAGACCTGTTCCACCGCCTCAACGTGATCCGGCTGCGCCTGCCGCCGCTGCGCGAGCGGCGCGAGGACATTCCGCTGCTGGCGCGCCACTTCCTCGCCAAGAGCGCCACCCAGCTGGGCGTGGAGCCCAAGCGCCTGAGCGACGCGGCGATGGAGGCGATCCAGAACGCCGGCTTCAGCGGCAATGTGCGCGAGCTGGAAAACCTCTGCCAGTGGATTTGCGTGATGGCGCCGGGACAAACGGTGGAAATCGCCGACCTGCCGCCGGAAATGCGCGAGCCGGGCTGCTTGCCGTCCAGCGCGCCGGCCGCCAGCGTCGGCCTGGACTGGCAACGCGGCCTGGCCGAAGAAATCCGGCTGCGGCTGCAAGCGGGCGAGAGCGGCATCATCGACGATCTCACCCGCCGTTTCGAACGCTGCTGCATCGAAACCAGCCTGGCCCATACCGGCGGCCGCAAGGTGGAAGCCGCGCAGCTGCTGGGCTGGGGCCGCAACACCCTGACGCGCAAGCTGCAAGAGCTGGATCCGCTGCATTCCGCCGCCGCGCCGCAAGCGAAATAGCCGCGCGGCGACACCCGAAGGCCGCCGGATGCGGCCGCGGCGGCGCTGCTACAATGGGGACTGTTTCATATCGAACCAAACCCATGCCGCGCCTGCCCGTCCTCATCCTCCTGCTGCCGCTTAGCGCCTCCGCCGCCGCGCCGCTCAAACTGGGCCTCGGCGACGTCATTTCCGCGCCGCACGTCATCGACCGGGCCGAACGCCCCAGGCACCCAGGCGGCCGCGTGGTGGAGCTGGCCGACGCCGCCTTGCGCCAATGCGGCCAGCGCGCCGAGTACCGCCGCTACCCGGGCCGCCGCCTGCTGCAAAACCTGGCCCTCGGCCAGATCGACGGCGCGCTGATGCTGTCGTACAAGCCGGAGCGGGCGCGGGACATGGCCTTCCCGCTGCGCGCCGGCCAGCCCGACCCCAGCCGCCGGCTGGCCACCTTCAATTACGTGTTCTACATCAGACAAGATTCCCCGCTGCGCTGGGACGGCCTGCGCCTGCGGGGCCTGCGCGGCCCGGTGGGCAGCAATACCGGCTGGTCCATCAACGACGCGCTGCGCCAGCAAGGCATCGCGGTGGAAACCGGCAACGGCCTGGCCGACGGCTTCGCCAAGCTGATGGCCAAGCGCATCGCCGCCTACGCGCTGCACGCCGAAGCGGCGCAATATTTCCTGACCGAGCACCCGGAATTCAAGGTGCGCCAGCTGCAGCCGCCCATCGAAACCCGCGCCTACTACTGGGTGTTCAGCCACGCGTTCGCCGAACGCCATCCGCAAACGGCAGCCTGCCTGTGGCGGCAGCTGCCGGCGCTGCGCAGCCGCCTCATCCCCGGCGAGCGCGACTAACGGGCCAGCTCGCGCGCCCAATCCAGGCGGCCATCGCCCGGCTCGCGGTCGCGGGCGTCCAGCAGGTTCGCCGGCACGAACCAGCACACTTCGAACAGCAGGCCGTCCGGGTCGTGGCCGTAAACGCTCTTGTGCACGCCGTGGTCCTCCTCCATGCCCAGCTGGCCGATTTCGGCCAAATGATCGCGTATGCGCTTGAGTTCCTGGACGCTGTCCACTTCCCAGGCCAGGTGGTAAAGACCGGCGGCAGGCTCATGCGGGCCGGGCGTCTCGCCGCGCGGACTGAATGGACCGGAACGTTGCTGGCCGAGGTTGCGCTGGAACAGCGCCAGATCGTGATCGTTGTCCGAGTCCGCCGCTTGCGCGAAAACGGCGCGCTGCGACAGGCCGTCGCCCTTGGGGCGAAATCCCAGCACGTCGCGGTAGAACGCCGCGCTGCGCTGCACGTCGCCAACATACAAGACAGCGTGATTCAATCGTTTGATACCCATCGTTTCTCCTGGTGATAAACGGCCGGCGGCCTTTTGGCCGCGACTGGCCGCGACAGCGCAAAGCGTCGCGTCAGGCTTCTACCAGCGCGCTCAAGCCCGGCAGGGTGGCGAAGCTGCTGTCGCGCACCGTCTGCAAGAAGTCCTGCATATAGCCGCGGCCGGCGTCGTCGGCGCGCATCGCGGCGTACAGCTCGCTGTGCAGGCCGCCCTCGCCTATCCGCCGCGCCACCACGTAGCCGCGTTCCAGATAGGGCTGCACCGCCCAGTAAGGCAGCGCCGCCACGCCGCGGCGGCTGGCCACCAGCTGGATGATGGCGATGGTCAGCTCCGAGGTGCGCCGCGCCGGATCGACGCCGGCCGGGCGCAGCACCTTGCGCAGCAGGTCCAGCATGTCTTCCGGCACCGGGTAATGGATCAGCGTCTCGTTGGCGAAGTCCTCCGCCTGCCATTGTTTCTTGTGCGCCAGCGGGTGCTCGCGGGCGGCGATGCCCATCATCTCGTAGGCGAACAGCGGTTGATGGACGATGCCGGGCTGTTCGTCCAGCTCGGAGACGATGGCGAGGTCGGCGCGGCGGGTAAGCAGCAGGCCCACCGGATCGACATGAAAGCCGGAGACGATGTCCAGCTCCACCGCCGGCCAGTGCTGACGGAATTCGTCCATCGCAGGCATCAGCCAGTCAAAGCAGGTGTGGCATTCCACCGCCACCCGGATCTCGCCCGCCTCGCCCTGGCGCAGCCGCGCCAGATCGCGCTCGGCGGCGGCCACGCGCTGCGCCAGATCGCGCGCCAGCGTCAGCAGCCGTTCGCCGGCCGGGGTGAAGCGCAAGGGCTGGGTCTTGCGCTCGAACAGGCTCATGCCGTAAGCCGCTTCCAGCTGCTTGAGCTGGTGCGACAGCGCCGACTGGGTGAGAAACACCCGGCTGGCGGCCTGCGACACGCTGCCGGTTTCGGCCAGCGCCAGCAGGCTTTTCAGATGCCGCAATTCCAAGACGCTCATCATCGATCCTATTCATGCTGAACCGCAAAATAATGAGTTTGAATCATACAACACAATGACAGATGCTTGTTCCATCCATACGCAAGGAGCAAGACATGAGCACCACCCACCTGCTGGGCTTCCCCCGCATCGGCGCCAAGCGCGAACTGAAAACCCTGCTGGAAAACTACTGGAAGGAAGCGATAGACGAAGCCGCCCTGCTGCAAGGCGCGCGCGAATTGCGCCAGCGCCACTGGCTGCTGCAAAAAGGCGCCGGCGCGCAGCTGCTGCCGGTGGGCGATTTTTCGCTGTACGACCACGTGCTGGACGCGCAGCTGCTGGTGGGCGCCGTGCCGCCGCGCTTCGGTTTCGACGCGGCCGAGCTGAGCACCCGCCAGTACTTCGAACTGGCGCGCGGCAACGCGGCGCAGCCGGCGCTGGAAATGACCAAGTGGTTCGACACCAACTATCACTATCTGGTGCCGGAATGGCGCGCCGACACCGCCTTCCGCGCCCAGCCCGAGCGGCTGCTGGCCCCGCTGCGCGAAGCGCAGGCCCTGGGCGTCAACGCCAAGCCGGTGCTGCTGGGGCCGCTGAGCCTGCTGTGGCTGGGCAAGGCCAAGGGCCAGGCTTTCGACAAGCTGACGCTGCTGCCCGGCCTCATCGCCGCCTACCGCGAGCTGCTGGCGGCGCTGAAACAGGCCGGCGCGGAATGGGCGCAAATCGACGAGCCCATCCTGGCGCTGGACCTGCCCCAGGCCTGGCTGGACGCCTTCGCCCCGGTCTACGCCGAACTCGCCCCGGCCGCGCCCAGACTGCTGCTGGCCAGCTACTTCGGCAGCGTGGCCGAACACGCGCCGCTGCTCAAGGCCTTGCCGGTGGCCGGCCTGCACCTGGACCTGGCGCGCGCCCCGGAACAGCTGGCCGTCTTCCTCGCCGATTATCCGGCGGACAAGGTGCTCTCCGCCGGCCTCATCGACGGCCGCAACATCTGGCGCGCCGACCTGAGCGCCATCCTGGAGCAAGCGGAAGCCGCCCGCGCCCGGCTGGGCGAACGGCTGTGGCTCGCGCCCAGCTGCTCGCTGCTGCACAGCCCCTTCGACCTGGCCGCGGAAATCCAGCTCGACGCCGACGTCAGAACCTGGCTCGCCTTCGCCGTGCAGAAGCTCAACGAACTCAAAACCCTGCAACGCGGGCTGAACCAGGGCCGCGCCGCCATCGCCAACGAACTGACCGGCAGCGACTTCGCCCAGCGGCAGCGCCGCGACAGCGCCCGCATCCACAAGCCGGAGGTGGCCGCCCGCCTGGCCGCGCTGCCCCGGGACGCCGACCGCCGCGCCAGCCCCTACCCGCAGCGCGCCGCCGCGCAACAGGCCTGGCTCCAGCTGCCGCCGTTGCCCACCACCACTATAGGCTCCTTCCCGCAAACCCAGTCCATCCGCGCCAGCCGCGCCGCCTTCAAGAAGGGCGAACTGTCCGCCGCCGATTACCAGGCGGCGATGGAAAAGGAAATCGAGCTGGCCATCCGCCGCCAGGAAGCGCTGGGGCTGGACGTGCTGGTGCACGGCGAGGCCGAACGCAACGACATGGTGGAATACTTCGGCGAGCAGCTGTCGGGCTTCGTCTTCACCGCCGGCGGCTGGGTGCAAAGCTACGGCAGCCGCTGCGTCAAGCCGCCCATCATCTACGGCGACGTCTCCCGCCCGCAGCCGATGACCGTGCGCTGGGCCGCCTACGCCCAGAGCCTGACGCCCAAGCCGGTGAAGGGCATGCTCACCGGGCCGGTGACCATCCTGCAATGGAGTTTCGTGCGCGACGACCTGCCGCGCGGCGAGGTGTGCCGCCAGATCGCGCTGGCGCTCAACGACGAGGTGCTGGACCTGGAAGCCGCCGGCATCCGCGTGATCCAGATCGACGAGCCGGCGATACGCGAAGGGCTGCCGCTCAAGCGCGCCGAGCGCGACGGCTACCTGGCCTGGGCCGGCCAGGCCTTCCGCCTGTCTTGCCGCGGGGTGGACGACGCCACCCAGATCCACACCCACATGTGCTACTCGGAATTCGGCGACATCCTGCCGGCCATCGCCGCGCTGGACGCCGACGTGATCACCATCGAGACCTCGCGTTCGGACATGGAGCTGCTGACCGACTTCGGCGACTTCCGCTACCCCAACGCCATCGGGCCGGGCGTCTACGACATCCATAGCCCGCGCGTGCCCAGGGCCGAGGAGATCCGCCACCTGCTGGACAAGGCCTTGCAGGTGATCCCCCTGCGGCAGCTGTGGGTCAACCCCGACTGCGGTCTGAAGACGCGCGGCTGGCCCGAGGTGGAAGCGGCGCTGGCGACCATGGTGCAGGTGACGCGCCAATTGCGCGCCGACCTGAAACAGCCGGCATAAACCTGCCAAACGACAAGCCCCGGCATGATGCCGGGGCTTACGCCGGGCGAGGATTCAGGACGCCATCAACATGCCGGGCGTCAGCATCAGCTTGAGCCGCACCTGCTCGAAGCCGTGGCGTTCGCGGCGGTTGAGCCACCACACCGACCCCTTCTTAACGCTCCACATCTGTTGCTGCTCGGCCAGCAGACGCGCGGTCAGCCAGCCGATGTAAGGCTGATGGCCCACCAGCACCACCGGCCGCGGATTGTCCGGCCAGCCCACCGCCTGCAGCACCTCGTCCACCGACGCGCCGGGATTGAGCGCCGGCAGCGTGGTGTAGCTGCGGGCCAGGTAGGCCGCCGTCTGCTGCGAACGCTTGGCCTCCGACGACAGCAGCAGATAGTTTTCCGGCAGGCGCTGGCGCAACCAGCCCGCCATCTGGCTGGCTTGCTGCTGCCCGCGCCGGGTCAGCGCCCGCTTCAAATCCTCCACGCCGTCCTCGGCCTCGGCGTGTCGCCACAAGATCAAATCCATGTCATCCCCCCAATCATGATTTCGCCATGCAGTGTATCCAGCCCCCGCCGTCAACGCCACCAGGCAGCCAGCATAGGCAGCAGCAAGGCGGTGAGCAGGCCGTTCAATCCCATCGCCAGCCCGGCGAAAGCCCCCGCCGTCTCCGACAGCTGGAACACCCGCGCCGTGCCGATGCCGTGGGCGGTGACGCCGGTGGCCACGCCCAGCACCATGTCGTCGTGCCAGCCCAGCCACTGGAACAGCGGCCGCGCCAGCACCGCGCCGAGGATGCCGGAGACGATGACGAACATCGCCGCCAGTTCCGGCGCGCCGCCGATGCCGCCGGCCACGCTCATGGCGATGGGCGTGGTTACCGCCCGCGTCGCCAGCGACAGCAGCACCGTGCGCTCGAAGCCGAAGCACCAGCCCAGCAGCACCGCGCTGCCGCCGCCTATCGCCCCGCCGATGGCGATGCTGGCCAGCAGCGGCCACAACGCGCGCTTGAGCTTGGGCAGATTGCTGTACAGCGGCACCGCCAGCGCCACCGTCGCCGGCCCCAGCAGCAACTGGATGAAACGCGCGCCGTCCATGTACTGGGCGTAACTGCTGCCGCTGGCCCATAACCACAGCAGCACCAGCAGCACGCCGATCAGCACCGGATTGCCGGCCGGATGCCCGCCGCAGCGACGGTTGGCGGCCAGGGCCAGACGATACGCCAGCAAAGTGACGAAAATGCCGGTCAAGGGCGTGTGATACATCCATTGCGGCAGGCTGGCGCTCATCGGCCCGGCTCCCGCCGCCGACGCAAGAAGAAACGCAGCAGCCCGCCGGTGGCCAGCAGGGTCGCCACGCTGGACGCCAGAAGCGTGAACAACAGCTGCCAGCCCTGGCGGCCCAGCAGATCGCCGTAGGCCAGCAAGGCGCCGCCGGCCGGGATGAACAGCAGCGACATGTGGCCCAGAAAGCGCGGCGTCTCGCGCTTCAGCATCTCCGGCACCCCGCGCCGCAGCCACAGCGCGGCGAACAACAGCACCATGCCCGCCACCGGCCCCGGCACCGGCCAGTCCAGCGCGCGCGCCAGCCACTCGCCGGCCAATTGCAGCCCAAGCAGGCACAACAGCAACTCCAGCATCGCCCCACCCCCATGACATAACCGCTTCATCATACCGGCGCGCGGCCGCGGCGGGCAGTACAGCCAGCCGGTTTTTGCGTCACATGCCGCGCGCGCCGGGACAAGCCGGCCCCGGCTTTGGCATAATGCGCGCCATGGTTATCGATGCACTCTGGCGGCCCGCGCCGCCCGTCCTTCCCGCCGCCGTGCTGGCCTGCGTCGCCGAGCCCGGCTCGCTGACCGAGCGGCTGCAAGCCAGCGGCCGCGTCTTTTCGGTGTCGGTATTGCGCCAAGGCATGAGCGCGCTGCAAGCCGACGAGGCCTGGGCGCTGGCGCAAACCGCCGGCGCGCCGGCCTACGCCCGCGAGGTGGCGCTGCTGCTGGACGGCAAACCCGTGGTGTACGCGCGCAGCGTCAGCCGCGCCGATTGCCAGACCTGGCGGCCTATCCTGGAGCGCGGCAACCGCTCGCTGGGCCTCACGCTGTTCGGCGGCCTGCCTCAGCTGCGGCGCGAAGCGCTGCAATACCGGCTGCTGGCCGCGCCGCATCCGCTGGCCGCCGCCGCCGGCGAGGTGTGCCCCGCCGCCGCCTACCCGGCGCGCCGCTGCCGTTTTCTTCTGGAACAAGCGCCCTTGCTGCTCAGCGAACTGTTCCTGCCCGATCTGGAGTCCCTGTTGTGATCAATACCGCCCTGCTTTCCGACCGTTACAGCAATTACAAGCAACTGATGCGCTGGGACAAGCCCATCGGCACCCTGCTGCTGCTGTGGCCCACGCTGTGGGCGCTGTGGATAGCCGGCCGCGGCCACCCGGACATGCTGGTGGTGCTGATCTTCTGCCTCGGCACCTTCCTGATGCGCTCCGCCGGCTGCGTGATCAACGACTACGCCGACCGCGATTTCGACGCCCACGTCGCCCGCACCAGCCAGCGTCCTTTCGCCCGCGGCGCGGTCAGCAGGAAAGAGGCCCTGCTACTGGCCGCCGGCCTGGCCCTGCTCTCCTTCCTGCTGGTGCTGCCGCTCAACCATCTGACCTGGCTGCTCAGCCTGCCAGCGGTATTCATCGCCGCCACCTATCCGTACACCAAGCGCTTCTTCCCGATGCCGCAAGCTTACCTGGGCGTCGCCTTTTCCTTCGGCATCCCGATGGCCTTCGCCGCTCTCAACGACGAGGTGCCGCCGCTGGCCTGGCTGCTGCTGCTGGCCAACCTGTTCTGGGTGGTCGCCTACGACACCGCCTACGCCATGGCCGACAAGCCGGACGACCTCAAGATCGGCATCAAGACCTCGGCCATCACCATGGGCGAGCGCGACGTCGCCGGCGTCATGCTCTGCCACGGCGCGTTTCTCGCGCTGATGGCCGGCATCGGCGTCCACCTCAACCTGCTGTGGCCCTATTATCTGGGCTTGTTCGTCGCCTGGGGGCTGATCGTGAAGCAATACTTCGATATCCGCGACCGCGACCGCGCGCTGTGCTTCAAGGCCTTCCTCGACAACAACCGGGTGGGCGCGGCGATTTTCGCCGGCGTGCTGGCCAGTTACTGGCTGAGTTGAAACGCCGGCGCGGCATTTACATCCAGTTAACATAAAGTTTGCTAATTTCCATGAACTTCCCGCCTGTCACCGCCATCTGATACAGGTGAGGTCAAAACAGAGGCCTTGCACACAGCAAGAAACAATCAATACCAATAAGTCTCCACAGGAAGGTGAATATCATGAAAAAACTGCTGACCGCGCTGATCGCCGCTGCTTTCGCCACCACCGCTTTCGCCGCTCCGGCCGCATCCGCCCCGGCTCACGAAAAGAAAATGGAAAAGAAGGTTGAGCACAAGAAGGCCCAGCACAAAAAGGCCGAACACAAGAAGACCGCCAAAAAACACGCTTCCGGCGCGACTCACGAAAAGAAAGCCACCCACAAGAAGGCCGAGCACAAGAAAGCCGAACAGAAGGCCGCTTCCGCAGCCAAGTAAGCTTGCTCCGGCATGAAAAAAGCTCCCTGGAATCAGGGAGCTTTTTTTGCGTCGGCGCGATGCCGGCCGGCTATCGCACGCTGAACGGCAGGCGATAGCGCGCCCCGCCCGACTCCAGCGTGGCGATCCAGTTGCGGCTGCCGCTGACGCACAAGGGCAGCGTCACCCTGGCCGTCCAGGCGTCGCCCTCGCGCACGAAAACATAGCGGTTGAAGCCCATGTCCATGCCCTCCATCGAAAACTCCACCGTCGGCGCTTTGGCGCCCGCCACCCCGTCCAGCCGCATCAGGAAGGGCTGACCATGCCGCGGCGGAGTGACGAAGCTCAGGCGCCCGCCCTGCGGCAAGGCGCAGGCCTCGTCCACCCGGCAGGCCAGCGGCGTCGGATTCGCCGGCTCGCCGCGCCGCTCCAGATAGTAACGAATCAGCGCCACCTTCAACCCGGCCAGCAGCAACAGGGCGACCGCGATCCACAGCCATTGCTTGCGGTCCAGCTTCATCGCCACGCTCCCCGCATCATCGCCACGCCGTGCGCGCCGCGCTCGCGCGCCTGCGGCCAATCCGCCTCGGCCAGCCCGCCCAGCGCGTACACCGGCAGCGGCGTGCCGGCGGCGAGACAGGCGGCAAAACCGTCCCAGCCCAGCGGCGGCTGGTCCGGATGGCTGGCGGTGGCCGCCACGTGGCCCAGCAGCGCGTAATCCAGTCCCAGCTCGCCGGCGCGACGCAACTCGTCCTGATGGTGAACCGAAGCGCCCACCCAGTCGAAGGCCGGCCGCTCCGCCAGCGCCGCCAGCCGTCCCGCGCCGAGATGGACGCCGTCCACCGGCCAACCCGCCAGCCAGCCCGGATCGGCGTTGACCACCACCTTGCCTCCCTGGGCGTGGACGATGGCCGCCGCCGCGGCGACGAAGCCGGCCAGTTGCTCGCGGCTCAGCTGCGGCTCGCGCACTTGCACCAGCGGCCAGCGCTTGTCGCGCAAGGCTTGCAGCTGCGCTTCCACGCCGATTTCATGCGCGCAGGTGATGGCGTAGCGCGCCGGCAGCGCCAGCGATTTGAGTATCGGCCCGTTGGCCGGCAGCATCGGCGACACCGTGTATTCGCCCGGCCGCTGCCAGGCGAAGGCCTGCCCTTCGCGCGGCTGCGGCTCGCCCTGCCAGTCCCAGATGCGGAAAAAGCGCAGATGCACCGAAGCGTGCTCGTAATGGTGGACCTTGGTCAGCCACGGCGTGGCGTGGGTCACCGTCACGCCCATCTCTTCTTCGAACTCGCGCGCCAGCGCCTGCAGCGGCGTCTCGCCCGGCTCCACCTTGCCGCCGGGAAACTCCCAATAGCCGGCGTAAGGCTTGCCTTCGGGCCGGCTGCCCAGCATGAAGCCGCCGTCCGGGCGCGTGAGCGCGCCGGCCACCACGTCGATGATCTTGTTGTTCATGCCATTCCATTCCGGATTTCGCTGGCGGCAACCATATCAGGTTGCCGAAGGCGCAGCCAGCCGGCGCGTCAAGACTTGCCGCCGGCGCGAGGCGTCTCCGCCTTGCGCAGGCGCTCGCGGCCCGTCCAGTCGCAGGCGAACTGCCAGGCCACCCGGCCGGAGCGGCTGCCGCGGCTCAGGCTCCACTGCAGAGCGGCGCGCTCCGCCCTGGCTCCGAACTTGAGGCCGAAGTGGTCGAGCCAGGCCGCGACGGCCGCGAGATAAGCGTCCTGATCGAAGGGGTAGAACGACAGCCACAGGCCGAAGCGGTCGGACAGCGACACCTTTTCCTCCACCGTCTCGCCGGGGTGGATCTCGCCGTCGGCCAGCCAGCCCTCGCGGTTGTCGGCCATCCGCTCCGGCATCAGGTGGCGGCGATTGGAGGTGGCGTACACCAGCACATTGTCGCTGCGGCTGGCCAGGCCGCCGTCCAGCGCCGTTTTCAACGCCTTGTAGCCGGCCTCCTCGGCCTCGAACGACAGGTCGTCGCAGAACAACACGAAGCGCTCCGGCCGCTCCGCCACCAGCCCCACGATGCGCGCCAGATCCTGCAGATGCGCCTTGTCCACCTCGATCAGGCGCAGGCCGGCTTCGGCGAACTCGGGCAGCAGCGCCTTGACCAGAGAAGACTTGCCGGTGCCGCGCGCGCCGGTGAGCAAGACGTTGTTGGCCGGCAGGCCGGCGACGAACTGGCGGGTATTGGCCAACAGCTGCTCGCGCTGGGCGTCCACCTGGGTCAGCCGGCCAAGCTCGATGCGGTGCGGCTGCGGCACCGCCTCCAGCCAGCCGGCCTGCCCCTGGCGCTGCCAGCGAAAGGCGCGCGCGCGCCAGTCCGGCTCCGCGGCCAGAGGCGGCAGCAGGGGTTCCAGCCGGGCCAGGGCCGCTTCCGCGCGGCGCAAGAAGTCTTGCAGGGCATCCATGATTGCTCCTTGTCTCGAATGGCAAAACAGCCTGCGGCGAACCGCAGGCTGTCGACAGCGACGCCGCGCGCGAAGCGCTGGCGGTTGGCGTTCAGGCCTCGTCGCGCAGCGAAATCACCGGCCAGCCGTGCGCCTCGGCGTGCGCGCGCAGCTTGTCGTCGGGATTGACCGCCACCGGCCGATCCACCAGCTTCATCAGCGGCAGGTCGTTGTGCGAGTCGCTGTAGAAGAAGCTTTCGCCGTAGCTGTCCCAGCTCTCGCCGCGTTCGGCCAGCCACTGTTCGATACGGGTGATCTTGCCTTCCTTGAAGCTGAGCACGCCGGTATGGCGGCCGGTGAAGTTGCCCGCGGCGTCTTCTTCCAGCTCGATGGCGATCAGGTGCTCGACGCCAAGCTCGCGGGCGATGGGGCCGGTGATGAAACGATTGGTGGCGGTGATGATCACGATCTCGTCGCCCTCCGCCGCGTGCGCCGCCAGTTGCTGGCGGGCGCGCTGCGGAATCAGCGGCTTGATGCGATGCTCCAGGTAGTCGGCATGCAGCGCGTCCAGCTCGGCGCGGCTGTAACGGGTGAGCGGCGCCAGGATGAAGGCCAGGTATTCGTTCATGTCCAGCGTGCCGTTCTGGTACTGGCGGTAGAAGTGGCTGTTGCGTTCTTCGTACTCGGCGGCGTCCAGGATGCCGCGCTGGATCAGGAAGCGCGGCCACTCGAAATCGGAGTCGCCGGCCAGCAGGGTGTGGTCAAGGTCGAACAGCGCCAGCTTGCGCTTGGAGGGGGTGGCTGTAGTCATAATTCCGGTGTGGCGGTTTGCAAAACGTTTTTCACCAGCGGCACGGTGATCGGCCGGCGCATGGCCAGCGAGTAGCGGTCCAGCATGTCTATCATGCCGATCAGGCTGGACAGGTCGCGTCGCCAGTGAGTCAACAGGTAGCGGTACACATCGTCGGGAATCGACAACTGCCGGCTGGCGGCGTGGCTGCGCAGAGCGGCCAGCTTGTCGTCGTCGGACAGCGCCTTCACCTCCAGCACCAGGCCCCAGCCCAGGCGGGTGCGCAAGTCGTCGCGCACCGACAGCGCCATCGGCGGGTTGCGGCCGGCCATCAGCAAGCGCCCCTCGCCGCTTTCCTTCAGCGAGTTGTAGAACGAGAACAGCGTGATCTGGTCGTCCGGCGCCAGATCGTCGACGTGGTCCACAGCGATGAAACTGGCTTCGCGGGCGAAGTCGGGCAGGTGGCCGTTCTTGCCGTCCAGGTAAATGGCGGCGCGGCCCAGCCGCTCGGCATGGGCGATCCAGGCCTGCAGCAGGTGGGTCTTGCCGCAACCGGGCTCGCCCCACAGATACAGGAAGCGTTCGCCTTCGTTGGCGGTCAGGGCGGTGATCACCTCGCGGTTGCGTTCGGCCAGAAAATTGTCGAAAGCGGGCAGAGGCGTCGGCGTAAGGTCGAGTACGAGCTGGTCCAAGAGTGCTGAGTGACTGTTAATTGACGTCAACCGCCAATTTTACGCTGATAAAAGCGCGTGTTGAAATAACGGCGTGCGGCAAAGCGCCCCAACACCAGCGCCATCGCCGCCAGCGGCAGCGCCAGCAGCACGCCGACGAAGCCCATCAGCTCGCCGAACGCCATCAGGGCGAAGATCACCGCCATCGGCGACAGGCCGATGCGCTCCCCCACCAGATACGGCGTCACCAGGAAGCTTTCCAGCGTCTGGCCGACGGCGAACACGCCCCACACCAGCAGCACGCCGCTGAAGCTGTCGAACTGCAGCACCGCCGCCAGCGTGGCCAGCAACAGACCGGTGAACGCGCCCAGATAGGGGATGAACACCAGCAGGCCGGCCACCATGCCGATGGCCAGACCCGAATCCAGACCGGCCAGCGCCAGGCCGCCGCCGTAAATGGCCGCCATGATCAGCATCACCGAAATCTGGCCGCGCAGGAATTCGCCAAGCACCCGGTCCAGCTCGCCCGCCACTTCGCTCACCGGCGCGATCCAGCGCCGCGGCACCGCTCGGGCCACGCCGCGCGTCATCCGCTCCCAATCCAGCAGGAAGTAATACTGCAACAGCGGCAGCAAGGCCAGATTGGCCAGGAAGTGGATCACGAGCACGCTGCCGTGGCTGATCTGCGGGAGCACGCTGGAGAGGGCCGCCTTGAGCGAGCCGGCGTTGGCGGCCAGCGCCTGCCGCCAGCTATTGGCGTTCAGCTCCAGTTTGAGGCCGAAGGTCGCCTGCAGCCAGGGCAAGGCGCGGTTCTGCAGGAAATCTATGAATACCGGCAGCCGCTCGACCAGCGCCTGGCCCTGCGTGATCAGCATCGGCACGATGATCAGGATCAGCGCGAAGATCAGGCTGACGCCGGCCACGGTGACGATGCCGGCCGACAGCGCGCGCGGCAGACCGCGCGCCGACAGCCTGCCGGCGAGCGGATTGAGTATGTAGGCGAGGATGGCCGCGGTGACGAAGGGCGTGAGCACATTCGCCAGCCGGGACGCGAGGTAGCCGGCCAGCAAAAACGCCGCTGCGGCGACCATCCAGGGCAGCCATTGGGAACGAGAGCGTTTCATCGAAAATTCAGTTAAAATACAGTGCTTTCGCACCGGCGAAAGCTTGATGTAAAAATATTTCAAGTTTGCAGAAAGCGAGTTTATCTTGAATACCACGTCCCTCAGTTACCGTGATGCCGGCGTTGACATCGATGCCGGCGACGCGCTGGTCGAAAACATCAAGCCTTTTGCCAAGCGCACCCTGCGCCCGGAGGTACTCGGCGGCATCGGCGGTTTCGGCGCACTGGTGGAAATCTCCAAGAAATACCAGGAACCGGTGCTGGTATCCGGCACCGACGGCGTCGGCACCAAGCTGAAACTGGCCTTTGACTGGAACCGCCACGATACCGTGGGTATCGATCTGGTGGCAATGAGCGTCAACGATATTCTGGTGCAAGGCGCGGAGCCGCTGTTCTTCCTGGACTACTTCGCCTGCGGCAAGCTGGACGTGGCGCAGGCCACCGAGGTGATCAAGGGCATCGCCGCCGGCTGCGAACAGGCCGGCTGCGCGCTCACCGGCGGCGAAACCGCCGAAATGCCGGGCATGTACCCGGCCGGCGAGTACGACCTGGCCGGCTTCGCGGTCGGCGTGGCCGAAAAGAGCCGCGTCATCACCGGCGAAACCATCCGCCCGGGCGACGCGGTGCTGGGACTCGCCTCCAACGGCGCGCACTCCAACGGCTACTCGCTGGTGCGCAAGATCATCGACCGCGCCCAGCCGGAGCTGGACGCGCCGTTCGACGGCGACACCACCCTGCGCGAAGCGGTGATCGCCCCCACCCGCATCTACGTGAAACCCTTGCTGCAACTGATGGAGCGGCTGCCGGTCAAAGGCATGGCCCACATCACCGGCGGCGGCATCACCGAGAATACCCCGCGCGTGCTGCCCCGAAACACCGTCGCCCAGATCGACGCCAACAGCTGGCCGCTGCCCAAGCTGTTCCAGTGGCTGCAAAGCGAAGGCAATGTGGAGATGCAGGAAATGTACCGCACCTTCAACTGCGGCATCGGCATGGTGGTGATCGTGGCGGCCGAACACGCCGAACAGGCGCAAGCGCTGCTGCGCGAGGCCGGCGAAACGGTTTACCGCATCGGCGTCGTGCGCGAGCGCAACGGAGAAGAACATCAGACGCAAATCGCCTAACGCGCTGCGATGGCTGATTCTGGCGCCGCTGGCCCTGCTGGCGGCGTTTGTCATTTATCGCGAAGCGCAGATTTTTCTGGAACTGGACCGCTGCCTGGACCTGGGCGGCGGCTGGCACGAGCAGCAGCAGCGCTGCATCACCAACGACCAGGAATGGGACGCTTATCAGGCCTGGCTGGACAGCCATTTCAACTGAATTCATGAAAAACATCGTCATTCTGATTTCCGGACGCGGCTCCAATATGCAGGCCATCGTCGAAGCCGCCCTCCCCGGCGTCCGCGTCGCCGCTGTGATCTCCAACCGCCCCGAGGCCGAAGGCCTCGCCTGGGCCGCCGCGCGCGGCATCGCCGTCGAGGCGCTGGATCACAAGCGATACCCCGACCGCGCCGCTTTCGACGCCGCGCTGGCCGAGCGGATAGACCGCTACGCGCCCGACCTGGTGGCGCTGGCCGGCTTCATGCGCATCCTCACCCCGGCCTTCACCGCCCGCTACCAGGGCCGGATGCTCAACATCCATCCCTCGCTGTTGCCGGCCTTCCCCGGCCTCCACACCCACGCCCAGGCCATCGCCATGGGCTGCAAGGTGGCCGGCTGCACCGTGCACTTCGTCACCGCCGAACTGGACCACGGCCCCATCGTGGCGCAGGGGGTAGTCGAGGTCCGGGATGACGATACGCCCGAAACGCTGGCGGCGCGGGTGCTGACGCTGGAACACCAACTGTATCCGGAGGCGGTGCGCCGTTTCGCCGCCGGAGAATTGCAGATCGCGGACGGCAAGGTTCGCAGCGGAACGGTCAAGACTGGTAGTATGCTGGCGCCCGCTCCGCGAAATATCGATTGATGACCAGCCGCCGCCTGTTCCTGATCACGCTCGCCCTGTCCCTGGCCGCCCACCTCGCCGTGCTCGGCTCGGGCGTGCTGCCCGACATCAGCCTTGCCCCGCCGCCGGAGCAGAAGCTGGAAAAGATAGACGTGACCATGCAGGCGCTGGCCATGGACGAACCGCCGCCGCCGAAAACGGCGACGGCGCAGCTGATCGCGGCGCGGCCGGCCAAGCCCGCCCGCGCCGAGACCGCAGCCAAGACCAAGGCCAAAGCGGAAGCCTCGCAAGCGCAAGCCGAGCGCGCGCCGGTCGAGGCGTCGGCCCCGCTCGCCGAGGCTGCCGCCGGCGAACCGGCGACGGCCAGCTCCGCCCCGGCGGAGGAAAAGCCGGTTTCCTCGGCGCCGGTCGCCGAGCAAGTCGCCAGCGACGACGCCGCGGAAGCCTCGCCTACCGAGGACGCCGCCGACGATGCCGCGGCCAAGCCGCAGACCGGGCCCGGTCCGGACGGTTACATCCGTCCGCGCCAGGCCTTGAAGGATTTCCCGAAAACCGCGGTCATGGGCTACCAGGCCTACTGGGGCAGCGTGCTGGCCGGCAGCGGCCAGCTGGACTGGCGGCGCGGCAACGGCGGCTACCGGCTGGAAGTCCGCTTCAGCCCGGTGATAGGCCCCAAACTGCGCTATGTTTCACAGGGCGGACTGAGCCGCCGCGGCCTGGCTCCGGACAGCCTGCAGGCCTACCGCAACGATCAGCCCCGCGAGTCGGCGCGCTTTGACTGGCAAGCCGGCCAGCTGCGCTTCGGCGACAAGGGCGACAAGCAAACCGAGCTGCGCGCCGGCGCGCAGGACGTGTTCAGCCTCGCCTTCCAGCTGGGACTCAAGGGCGGCAAGCTGGGCAGCGAAGCCATCCAGATCACCACCGGCAAAAAGGTGTACGAATACCCGCTGGCGCCGGGAGAAGGCACCGAGTACGACACCGGCGCGGGCAAGATCCGCGTCATCGTCTTCCGCGCCGAAGGCGACGGAGACGTCAACGAATTCTGGCTGGCGCCGGACTTCGCCAATCTGCCGGTGCGCATCTTGCGCATCGACAAGGACAAACGCATCGACCTCAGGGCGATGCGCATAGACGTGAACGGCAAGGCCGAATGGCTCCTGCCGCCACAACCGACCATACGGAACAAGAATGCACATTAACCACAATCAACTGAAACACATCGAAACCGTCATCAGCCAGATGATCCGCTTTGACAGCCCGGCCGACGCCGTGCTGTCCGCCTATTTCCGCGAGCACGCCAAACTGGGCAGCAGCGACCGCCACGTCATCGCCGAAACCGCTTTCGGCTGCCTGCGCCGCCTGATCCAGCTGCGCGCCGTCATCGCGCCGGAAAAAGCCACCCCGCGCCGACTGGCGCTGGTGACCCTGCTCAAGCTGCACAAGCTCAACGTCAAGGAGCTGAGCGACGTGACCAGCGCCGGCGAGCGCGACTGGCTGGCCAGCGTCAAGGGCAAGCAGGCGGACGGCCTGGAAGCGGCCGCCGAGCTGCCGCAATGGGTGATCGACCGCCTGGGCGTACCCAGCCCGGAAGAGGCCATCGCCCTGGGCCAGGGCCTGATGAACATGGCGCCGCTGGATTTGCGCGTCAACACGCTGAAGATGAAGCGCGACGAGCTGATCGACCGCCTGCGCGCCGACGGCATCGAATGCGACGCCACCCCGTACTCGCCGATCGGCATCCGCCTGAAAGCCAAGCCGGCGCTGTCGCGCCACGAGCTGTTCAAGGCCGGCGCCTTCGAGGTGCAGGACGAAGGCAGCCAGCTTCTGGGCCTGATCACCGGCGCGCGCCGCGGCGAAATGGTGGTGGACTTCTGCGCCGGCGCCGGCGGCAAAACGCTGCTCCTGGGCGCGCAGATGTCGTCCAGCGGCCGCCTGTACGCGTTTGACGTCTCCGAGAAGCGCCTGGCCAACTTCAAACCGCGCCAGGCCCGCTCCGGCCTGTCCAACGTGCATCCGCAGCTGCTGGCGCACGAGAACGACGCCAAGGTGAAGCGCCTGGCCGGCAAGGCCGACCGCGTGCTGGTGGACGCGCCCTGCTCCGGCCTCGGCACCCTGCGCCGCAACCCGGACCTGAAATTCCGCCAGAGCCCGGAGAGCGTGGCCGAGCTGAACGCCAAGCAAGCGTCCATTCTCGCCTCCGCCGCGCGGCTGGTGAAGGCCGGCGGCCGTCTGGTATACGCCACCTGCAGCCTGCTGCCGCAGGAAAACCAGGCCATCGTCGAAGCCTTCCTCGCCGAACGCCCGGACTTCCAGCTGGTGAAAATGGACGATGTGCTGGCCGAACAGAAAATCCCGCTGCAAACCGGCGATTTCCTGCAGCTGAAACCTCATCAGCATAATACCGACGGCTTCTTCGCCGCGGTGCTGGAAAAGAAAAAAAGCGGCGAGTAACCGTCACTTGGGGCGAACGCCGCGGCCCTAGCGCCAGCGGCGGCCATTCGTAGTAGAATCGAAGGATTAGGCAAATTAGCGTTGTCTAATCCTTTTTTCAATCGACAACCGGCCGCCCGGCCCCGGAGCCCTTCCCCGATGCAGGATTTCCTCACCGTCCGCTACCGACGGCAACGCCTCAACCGCCAATTGCGTTATCTGTATCTGGCGGCCGTGCAATGGCGTCGCCAGGTGCCGGTGTGGATCGCCGCCATCCTGATCGGCGTGGTGGCCTACGTGTTCGCCCAGGGCAGCCACCTGTCGCACGACCTGTTCAACCGCGTCTACGCCGTCTCGCCCTACTGGAGCCTGCTGATCACGCCGGCCGGCCTCGCGCTGGCCATCTGGATCATGCACCGCTACTTTCCGCACTCGGCCGGCGGCGGCATTCCGCAATCCATCGCCGCGCTGGAGCCCGGCATGGAAAAGCTGCGCGAAACCTGTTTCACGCTGCGCGCGGCCTTCGGCAAGGTGCTCCTGACCCTGATCGGCATCAGCTCCGGCGCGACCTTCGGCTACGAAGGCCCCATCGTCCAGGTGGGCGCGGCCATCAAGTATTCGCTCAACCGCCGCGCGGCCCAGCGCCATGAGGGCACCGCCCGCAGCTTCATCCTGGCCGGCGCCGCCGCCAGCGTGGCCGCCGCCTTCAACGCCCCCTTGGCCGGCATCGTGTTCGCCATCGAGGAGATGGGCCGCATCTTCGACATGCGCGCCAGCTCCACCATCCTGCTGTCGGTGATCGTCGCCGGCCTCACCACCTTCGCCATCAGCGGCAATTACAGCTACTTCGGCATCGTGCAGGTGACGATGGACAACAGCCAGGCCTGGCTCGCCATCCCGGCGTGCGGGGTGCTGGGCGGCCTGCTCGGCGGTCTCGCCTGCCGCATCCTGCTCAGGCTGTCCGACCGCCTGCCCGGCCCCTTGCAAGGCTGGCGCGCCCGGCGGCCCATCCTGTTCGCCGCCGGCTGCGGCCTGGTTCTGGCCGTCATCGGCATCCTCAGCGACGGCAGCACCTTCGGCACCGGCTACTTCCGCGCCCGCGACATCATCGAAGGCCACGGCGCCAGCCTGCACGACTACGGCGTGCTCAAGCTGATCACCATGTTCGTCAGCCACATCAGCGCCGTGCCGGGCGGCATGTTCGCGCCCTCGCTGGCAGTGGGCGCGGGCTTCGGCCTCAACATGTCGCAGCTGCTGCCCTTCCTGCCGCAGGCGATGATCGTGCTCCTGGGCATGGTGGGCTTTTTCGCCGGCATGACCCGCGCGCCGATGACCGGCTTCGTCATCGTGATGGAGATGACCGACTCTTCGGCCATGATCATTCCGCTGATGGCCACCGCGCTGATCGCCTCCAATATTTCCAAGCTGGTCACCCGCCGCTCGCTGTACGAGGGCCAGGTGCGGCTCTTCATGCGCAACTGGCAGGCCCGCCACGGCGCAAATTGACCGCGGCCGGCCGCATCCGTAAAATACCCTATAGAAAAACTCAGGTATTGAACGGGCCGGCCCCGCCGCCAGCCATCGCAAGGATCGCATCCATGACCATTCAGCAAGACATCCAGCAAACCGTCGCCGACAACCCGGTTGTGCTGTTCATGAAGGGCTCCGCCCAGTTCCCGCAGTGCGGCTTTTCCTCGCGCGCGGTGCAGATTCTCAAGGCCTGCGGCCTGGAGAGCTTCCTCACCGTGGACGTGCTGCGCGACGCCGACATCCGCCAGGGCATCAAGGACTTCTCCAACTGGCCGACCATCCCGCAGCTCTACGTCAAGGGCGAATTCATCGGCGGTTCGGACATCATGTACGAGATGTACCAGAACGGCGAACTGCAGGCGCTGCTGAAGGATCTGTGATCGCGCCTTCCGCCCGAAAAACGCCCGGCTCCGGCCGGGTTTTTCGCGCCCGCCGCCCCCATCCGGACAAAGATTTGATCCTGTACAGGATTTCCCGGTGGATTTCCACTGGCAAAACGCGCTAGAATACGCACCCATACCGAAACGGCAGCCCGCATGGCTGCCGCTGTCATATGTATTTCCCGAAGCTGTTTTCCGCTGGGCCCCGCGCCCCGTCGGCAAACAGCTTTTTGCCAAGGTATGGAGCCCAAAATGCAGATCAATATCGTCAACCATCCCCTGGTTCAGCACAAACTCGGCCTGTTGCGCGAAGCCGATACCAGCACCATGAAGTTCCGCCAGCTGACTCAAGAGCTGGCGCGCCTCCTGGCTTACGAAGCCACCCGCGATTTCGAGCTGGAAAGCGTCACCATCGACGGCTGGTGCGGCAAGATCGACGTCAAGCAGATCAAGGGCAAGAAAGTCACCGTGGTCCCCATCCTGCGCGCCGGCATCGGCATGCTGGACGGCGTGCTCGACCTGGTGCCCTCCGCCAAGATCAGCGTGGTGGGCCTCGCCCGCAACGAAGAAACCCTGGAACCGGTTTCCTACTTCGAAAAATTCGTCGGCAACCTGGACGAGCGCATCGCCATCATCATCGACCCGATGCTGGCCACCGGCGGCTCGCTGGTCGCCACCATCGACCTGCTCAAGCGCAACGGCTGCAAGCAGATCAAGGCCGTGGTCATGGTCGCCGCGCCGGAAGGCGTGAAGATCGTCAACGACGCGCACCCGGACGTGCAGATCTACGCCGCCTCGCTCGACAGCCATCTGAACGAGCAAGGCTACATCATTCCGGGCCTCGGCGACGCCGGCGACAAGATTTTCGGCACCAAGCACGCCTGATCCCGCATGAAACCCGCCAACGCCGCCAATTGCCCCGCAATCGGCGGCGTTTTTGCAAACCCAGGAGCCGCCATGCCGATACGCCGCGCCACGCAGGACGATCTGGACGCCGTCTGCGCCCTCGCCGCAGAAATCAACCGCCAGCACCATCAGGCGTTGCCGCAGGTGTTTTCCGCCGCCGGCGACGCCGAGCCCGAACGCGCTTTCTGGGCCGCCAGGCTGGCCGACAAGGACGGCGCGGTGCTGCTGGCGACAGACGGCATGCGCGCGCTGGGTTTCGCCGCAGTGCAGCTGCAGACGCCCAATCTGCCTTTCCTCGACCCGCGCCCGATAGGCAAGCTCAACACGCTGGCGGTGACGGCCGACAGCCAGGGACAAGGCGTGGGCAGCGCGCTGCTGGACGCGGCGGAGAGCTGGCTGCGCCAGAGCGGTGCGGCAGAAATGCGGCTGGAAGTGATGGCCTTCAACCAGCGCGCGCAAGACTTCTACGCCCGGCGCGGGCTGACGCCGTTTTCCAGCATCATGGCCAAGCCTTTGGCCGCGCAGACCGGAGAAGCCTCATGATCGAACGCTACGCGCAAATGGACGCCGACTTCCTCGCCCGCTTTCCGGCCGGCTTCCAGGACCCGGCCTGGCTGGCGCTGGCGCGCAAGCACGCAAGCCACGCCCGCGCCGTGGCGCTGTGCCAGCGCGAGCTGACCCGCGACAAGCTGGACGCGGCGCTGGCGAGCGGCAAGCTGGCCGACACCGCCCAGGCCTGCCGCCAGATCATCTCGCTGGCCACCACGGTCAGCACCTTCGAGAAGATCGCCTTCCGCAACTACCTGGACTTTCGCGATCTGAACCTGCCTTTCGTCGCAGCCTTGCGCGGCGCGCTGCACGACTTCGGCCCGGACAGTTTCGCCGCCTACGTCGATGCGCTGTCGCTGGCGCGCAACGATCTGAAAGCCAATGCGGCCAAATGGCCGATCGCCAGCTGCTTCCTGGCCTGCTTCGACCCGCAGCGCCACGTCTGCGTCAAGCCGACCACCATCAAGAAAGTGGCGGCGCGACTGGGCGTGGAGCTGCATTACCAATCCAGACCCGGCTACGCCTGCTATCGGGCGGTGCAGGACATGGTGCTGGATTTCCGCCGCCACAGCGGCGTGGCCGCCGACGTGGACAACACGCTGGCGCAAGCGGTGATGTATTGCACGGTATAAGCCCGCTACGGGGAAATGAGGAGAACAAGCATTGAACAAGAGATCAACGACAAGGAAACAACCATGATGCAACAACTGAAGCTGGCCGTGTCCGGCGCCCAGATCCTGTTCGTCGCCTTCGGCGCGCTGGTGCTGGTGCCGCTGCTCACCGGCCTGAATCCGGCGATGGCCCTGCTCGGCGCCGGCGTCGGCACCCTGCTGTTCCAGGCCTGCACCGGCCGCCAGGTGCCGATCTTCCTCGGCTCTTCTTTCGCCTTCATCGGCCCCATCATCTACTCCATGCACACCTGGGGGCCGGGCGCGACCATGTTCGGCCTGTTCGCCGCCGGCTTCATGTACTTCGTGTTCGCCGCCATCGTGCGCTGGCGCGGCATGGCGCTGGTCAACAAGCTGCTGCCGCCGGTGGTGATCGGCCCGGTGATCATGATCATCGGCCTGTCGGTGGCCACCGCCGCGTCCGGCATGGCCATGGGCCAGGCCGGCGGCAAGCAGGTGCTGCCTTATGAAACCTCGCTGATCCTGGCCGCCATCTCGCTGGCCACCACCATCATCGTTTCCATCTACGCCCGCGGCATGTTCAAGCTGGTGCCGATTCTGGCCGGCGTCACCGTCGGCTACATCGCCGCCGCCTTCCTGGGCGCGGTGGACTTCGCCCGGCTTGCCGCCGCGCCGTGGTTCGCCATGCCCGCCTTCCACAGCCCGGAAGTCAACTGGGCGGCGGCCGCCTTCATGCTGCCGGTGGCCATCGCCCCGGCCATCGAGCACATCGGCGGCGTGATGGCCATCGGCGGCGTCACCGGCAAGGATTACACCAAGACGCCGGGCCTGCACCGCACGCTGGCCGGCGACGGCCTGGGCGTGTGCGTGGCCGGCCTGATCGGCGGCCCGCCGGTGACGACCTACGCCGAAGTGACCGGCGCGGTGATGATCACCCGCAACTTCAACCCGACGACCATGACCTGGGCGGCCATCTTCGCCATCTGCATGGCCTTCTTCGGCAAGTTCAACGCGCTGTTGCAATCCATCCCGATGCCGGTGATGGGCGGCATCATGGTGCTGCTGTTCGGCACCATCGCGTCTATCGGTCTGAAGACGCTGATCGAAGCCAAGGTGGACCTGATGGAGCCGCGCAATCTGGTGATCATTTCGGTGGTGCTGACCGCCGGCATCGGCGGCCTGACGCTGAAGCTGGGCGACTTCGCCCTGGCCGGCGTCGGCCTGTGCTCGGTGCTGGCCATCGCCCTCAACCTGATCCTGCCGCGCAACGCCGCCAGCCACGACGGCATCGTGGAAGGGCAAGACCTGTAAGGCGCCCGCCCCCGGGCGCGGCTTGCCGCCGGCCCGGGGGCGTTCACAACGCCAGCGCGCCTTCCGCCGCGGCCCGTTCCAGCCGCTGCGTGAACCATTGCAAGGCCCGCCCGGGCTGCGCCTGCCGCCAGGCGAAACACATCGGCGGCTCGTTGTCGCTTTCCTCCTCGCGCTTGACCACCAGCTCGCCGCTGTCCAAATGGGCCTGCACCATGCCGCGCGGCAGATGGCCGCTGCCCAGCCCGGCCAGAATCAGCTGCAGCTTGGCCTCGCTGCTATGCACTGTCAGCACGTCCTGCCCTTCCAGCAAACCGCCGGTGCGCGCCGGCAAACGGCGCGAGGTGTCGCCCACCGCCACGCCGCGATGCTGGCGGATCACGTGCGGCGGCAGCGGTTCCGCCTCCCGCGCCAGCGGGTGCTCGCGCGCCACCACCAGCACGAAGTCGTACGCGCCGATGTCGCGGATGAAGTAATCGCCGGGCGGCGGCTGGTTGGGCGCGCCGATGACCAGATCGGCCCTGTCGTCGTACAGCGCGTCCCAAATGCCGCCAAAACTCTCGTAGCTGAAGCTCAGTCGGGTGGCGGATCGCAGCTCGTCGAACTCGGCGATCAGGGGCAGCAGCCGCCTGAAGTCGATCAGATCGCCCACCACGATGCGCAGCCGCTCTTCCCAGCCCTGCGCCTGTTTGCTGACCCGCAGCTCCAGCTGGCGCGCCGCGTCCAGCAGATGCCGGCCGTCGCGCAGCAGCCTTTCGCCGGCCGGGGTCAGCCTGGCCCTGTGGCCGCTGCGGTCGTAAATCGCCACCCCCAGCCCCTGCTCCAGCTTCTGAATGGTGTAAGTCAGCGCCGAGGGCACTTTGTACAAAGCCTCCGCCGCCGCGGCGAAACTGCCTTGCCGGTCGATGGCGTCCAGCACCTGCAAGGCTTCCAACGTCAGCTTCATGCCCGCTCCATTCAAAATTTTTGAAAAATTCTCTCAAATCTTTCCGATTTTATCGCCGAAGCGTCCGCAATAGAATCACTTCCATCGCAAGGCAGTCAGTTCACCCGAGCTGGTTATCAATAATTTTGATGTACATCATTCAGCAGCTGCCGGCAAACACAGCAAAAAGGAAACCACCATGTTGAAGCAAACCACTCTTGCCACCCTGTCCCTGATCCTGCTGTCCGGCGCCGCCATGGCAGGCAGCACCGGCTACGACAAAATGCGCGACCAGGCTCAGCAGCAACAGCAGCAAGCCCCGGCCAGCACCCAAGCCGTGAAGTAAATCCCGGCTTCGTTGGCAAACAAAACGGCGTCGCCCGCACCGGGCGACGCCGTTTTGGCGCGAGCGGCGACTCAAGCCGCCAGCCGCGCCATCAAGCACACATCATGATAAGCGCCGTCGCGCAAGGCATAGGCGCGCAATCTCGCCTCCTCGGCGAAGCCGAATTTGCGGTACAGGGCGATGGCGGCCGCGTTGTCGGCGAACACCGTCAACTCGATGCGCCGCAGGCCCAGCCAATCGTCGGCCAGCTCCATCAACACCGCCATCAGCGCGCTGCCGACGCCCCGGCTCCGGCAGCCCGCCCGCACCGTGATGCCCAGGCCCGCGGCGTGGCCCAGCCGCGCTTCGCCCAAACGCCACAATCCGCCGCGACCGATCAGCCGCCCGGCCTCATCCTCGCACACCAGCTGCCAGCGGCCTTCGGCCAGCAGCCGCGCCATATTGCTCTCCCAGTGACGCAGCGAGGGGCAAGGCAGTTGCAGGGTATTGGCGTAGGCCCCCGCCTCGGCCATGATCTCGCGCAAGGCCGCGGCGTCGCACGGCTCGGCGTGGCGTATCCTCGGCTGGCTCATGCCGACGCCCTCCAGCCGGGATGCAAGCGCGCCATCGCCAGCACGTCGTGGTAAGCGCCGCGACGCAGCGCATAGGCGCGCAGCCTGGCCTCTTCGACAAAACCGAAGCGCCGGTACAGCGCCTGTCCGGCCAGATTGTCGGGAAACACGGTCAGCTCGATGCGGCGCAGGCCCAGCCAGTTGTCAGCCAGGTCCGTCATCGCCGCCATCAGCGCGCCGCCGACGCCGCGCCCCTGCCAGTCGTGCCGCACGCCGATGCCCAACTCGGCCGAGGCGGCCAGCCGCGGGCGCGGCGACGGAATCAGCGCCAGCACGCCGACCGGCTCGCCGCCGGGCGCCAGCGCCACCAGCTGGACAAAATCCGGGCCATGCTTGGCGAAGCTGTCCTTGCGCTGCTGCAAGGACGGGCAAGGCAGGCCCAGCATATTGGCGAAGGCGCGCTCGTCGCTGACGATGCGGTGGATGGCCTCGGCGTCGGCCGGCTCGCTGTGGCGTACGGTATAAGCGCTCATGGCTGCGCTCTCCCCGGCCAGTTCAGCCGCGACATCGCCAGCACGTCTTCCAGCTTGCCGGCGCGCAATTGCTCCTGCCGCATCCGGCCTTCGTGCTCGAAGCCGAATTTTTCGTACAGGGCGATGGCGCGCTGGTTGTCGTGCACCACTTTCAGCTCGACGCGGATCAGGCCCAGCCAGTTGTCGGCCAGATCGACAATCGCCGCCATCAACGCGGAACCGACGCCCTTGCCCTGCCACGCCTCATCCACCACCAGAAACAGGCTGGCGGCGTGGCGGGTGCGCGGCCGGTCGTTGCCGACCAGCCCGCCCCAGCCGACTACCTCGCCAGCCGGCGCGCAGGCCACCAGGTTGTGCACGGTGGCGGGCTGCTCGCGCAATTGCTTCTCGGTGACGGATAGCGGCTGGTACGGCAGCTGCAGGGTGTCGGGGTAAACGCCCGGCGCGGTCTTGATGCGATGCAGGGCGGCGGCGTCGGAAGGTTCGGCGGCGCGAATCAGGTAGGAACGAGCCTGGGACATGATGGTCTCCGGAGTTGGTGGGCGCGGGCGGGATCGCCGCGAGGCCCGGCAGATCATCATGCCAAACGGCTATATTGCATTGCAATATATTTTTGGCGCGGCCAAAAAAACCAGCAAAGCGCCTGGTGCAAGACGCGCCGACGCAGGCAAGCTTTGTTGGTTGCCGTTAACGCCATCGCTTCCAGACCGCCGCGATGATGCGCGGCGACGGCTTTGACGCTATGCTGTCCGCTTGAATCGACAGGAGCTGACGATGCTGATGCAAAGACAACAGGCCGGCCTGCTGGTGGTGGATATCCAGGAAAAACTGCTGCCGGCGGTATTCGACGCCGAAGGCCTGCTCGCCCGCGCCGGCTGGCTGCTGGGCGTGGCCCGCGACCACGCGCTGCCGGTGGTGTTTTCCGAACAGTACCCGCGCGGCCTGGGCGCCACGCTGCCCGCGCTGCGCGAGGCCGCGCCGCAAGGCAGGGTGGTGGAAAAACTGCACTTCTCCTGCGTGGCCGGCCAGTGCCTACCCGCCGACTTCCTGGCGCTGCCGCAAATCATCGTTTGCGGCATGGAGACTCACGTCTGCGTGCTGCAGACGGTGCTGGACCTGCTGGCGCTGGGCAAACAGGTGTTCGTGGCGGCGGACGCCGTCTCCAGCCGCAAGCCGCTGGACATGGAGCTGGGCCTGGAGCGGATGCGCGCCGCCGGCGCCGTCATCGTCAGCCGCGAGATGGTGCTGTTCGAACTGTTGGAACA
This sequence comes from Xenophilus sp. AP218F, assembly GCA_002213445.1. Taxonomy (GTDB): domain Bacteria; phylum Pseudomonadota; class Gammaproteobacteria; order Burkholderiales; family Chromobacteriaceae; genus Chromobacterium. The sequence goes on from NJIE01000023.1 coordinate 134,241, forward strand.
ATCCGGCAGCGAACACTTCAAGACGATGAGCAAACGCTATCTGGTGGGCGAGCAACCCTGACGCGAGCATGAAGCGGGGCCGGCCGAAAGCGCGCTGCGCGCCCATTCGGCCGGCCCCGTCCAACGGCGGCTTGGCCGCTCTCTTTCCCCTTTGAGACTGGCGCGCACGGCCTGCCGGCCCATTCACCAGAACACCCTGTTCGTTTAGCAAACGGCGTGCCAGCCTCCGACGCCCTCCGCGCCAGCCATCGGCGCGCCGGCAGCCGCTCCATGCGCCAATACGGTGCACCAGCCGTTTTCACGCGCCATTTTGCAGCCTCCAGCGCCGCCTTCACACTTTTTGAACAAATCGGCACGCAACGACACTGGAACTGTCACGATTCGCCCTTATCCTATGCAGGCAAACGCAAAGAAAACAGATAACAAGGAAAATGACAATGACCCAGACTTTCAAGGACATCCTCGACACCCTGCCCGCCGCCGACGACATCCGCGCCATCGTGCTGCTCAGCCCGGAAGGCGAAGCCTTGGCGCGCATGGAAAACCAGCCGGGCACCGCCGGATCGGTGCGCGTCTACCACGCGCTGGTCAAGCGCCACGGCCATATCGACCGCAAGGCCGCGCGCGAGGGATTGGCGCTCTACGCCGAACACACCGCCGACGCCCGCCTCAATCCGGGCAAGCATCCCAATATCGACCGGCTGCTGGCCATCGCCGAACAGAACGCCCCCGGCCTGCGCGCGCGCGTGGTGCTGCGCGCCGAATCCTGAGCCCGGCCCAACGCCAGACGTAAAAAAACCCGCTCGAGAGCGGGTTTTTTCTGAAGCGGGCTTCCTGAAACAGGATCAAGCCTCGCCGACTACAACAACCTTGATCGGGGAAACCACGTCGTGGTGCAGGGCGATCTCGATGTCGTACTCGCCGATGGCCTTGAACGGGCCGTTCGGCAGACGAACTTCGTGACGCTTCACTTCCACGCCGAAAGCGGTAACCGCTTCAGCGACGTCGACGTTGGTCACCGAACCGAACAGACGACCGTCAACGCCGGCCTTCTGAGCGATGGTGATGACAGCTTCAACCAGCTTCTCGGCGCGAACCTTGGCGTCGGCCAGGATAGCGGCTTGCTTGGCTTCCAGTTCGGCGCGACGAGCTTCGAACTCTTTCAGATTGGCTTCGGTAGCGCGCTTGGCCTTGCCTTGCGGGATCAGGAAGTTGCGGGCGAAGCCGTTCTTCACGTTTACCACATCACCCAGTTGACCCAGGTTGGCAACTTTTTCGAGCAGAATGATTTGCATCTTTTAAGTTCCTTTCCCGGTTTAGTGCTGATCGGTGTACGGCAGGAAAGCCAGGAAGCGAGCACGCTTGATAGCGGTGGTCAGCTGACGCTGGTAGCGAGCCTTGGTACCGGTGATGCGAGCCGGGATGATTTTGCCGTTTTCGGCGATGAAGTCTTTCAGGAGATCAACGGATTTGTAGTCGATTTCCTTGATGCCTTCTGCCGTGAAGCGGCAGAACTTCTTGCGCTTGAAGAGTTGACGAGCCATTTTGACTAACCTTTTACAAATTCAACAAATTCTATATTCAGCACCAACCGCGGATTTCTCAGACCACGCTGCGACAGGAAGCCGGTGACATTGACCGTTTTCCCCGCCAGCTTGCCGGAAAGTTTCCGGCCGTCTTCGCCGATCAGAATGGCCTGGATTTCACAAGCCACATCACGTTCGAAGCCGGAGGCTGTTTGCCGGGACTGATGCCTGAGCCACATTTCCACAACCGGCAAGCCGGCAGGCGTGTATCTCAGCGCTTCTTCCCGTTCGACCGTGGCGGTTAATGCTAGACGGTTCTGCAAGTCCGAAACGCCTGCCGATTAGGCAGAAACTTCGGCCTCGGCTGCCGGCTGGGCGTCCAGCAGGTTTTTAGCCTTTTCGTCCTTCATCATCGGGGACGCTTCGCTGATCGCGCGGTCCATCTTGATGGTGAGGTGACGCAGAACGGCGTCGTTGAACTTGAAGGCGTGCTCGATCTCGGCCAGGGTTTCCGACTGGCACTCAACGTTCATCAGAACGTAGTGAGCTTTGTGCAGCTTCTGGATCGGGTAAGCCAGTTGACGACGGCCCCAGTCTTCCAGACGATGGATCTTGCCTTCAGCGGCCAGAACCATACCCTTGTAGCGTTCGATCATGGCCGGGACCTGTTCGGACTGGTCCGGGTGCACGATGAACACGATTTCGTAATGGCGCATGTGAACTCCTTTTGGCTATTCGTAGCCTTCCGCCATGCGATTGCGAAAGGCAAGGTAGTAAACCGCAGCATTCTACGCACATTGCCGCGGCTAGGCAAACTTTAAACCATTGTTTTGGCGGACCCGGGCGCGTCCTGGCCTTTGAACGAGGCGGATTTACAACTTCTTGCTGCGCTTGATGTCGGTGACCACGCCATTTTGCAGAGTCACGGTCGTGGTGTACGGCACGTCGCCGCCGGCCTGCCAGGTCAGGGTGCGCACGGTATTGACCGTGACCGCGCCATTGCCGTTCGCGCTGCGCGTCTGCGCGCCGTCGCTGCTGAAATCCGGCGCGCCGGCCTTGGCCAGCACCTCGGTCTCCTGCATGCCCTTGTGCAGGCGAATGAACACTTCGAACGGAACGGGGGCGGCCTGCGCCGCGCCGGCCAGCAAACAGGCGGCCGCCAGCCAGGGTTGCATCTTTCTCATCTTTCAACGCACCTTTTTCACGATATCGATCAGTTCGGCCACCATGCCGGTGGCGTCTCCCTGCTGCAGGGCATGGCCGACGCAGCCTTTCATGTGGTTTTCCAGCAATTGCATCGCCACCGCGTCCAGAGCCGACTTCGCCGCCGCCACCTGGGTCAGCACGTCAACGCAATAGCGGTCGGACTCGATCATGCCGCTGATGCCGCGGACCTGGCCTTCAATGCGCGCCAGACGCTTGACAAGCGCGGCCTTGCCCGGCTGCACCACCGTTTTTTCGCTGGCGGCGTGGCAGCATTCGGCGGAGGCTGGAATCTCGCTCATGGCATTCCTTATCGAAACAATGGGGCGGGCCGGCCATTGTCGCGCATTTGCGCGGCTTTACCAATCGCCTCCCGCCCGAGAATCCGGCAACCGCGTCAGGCCCTGACGTCCAGCATGCCCATCATGCCGGCGTCTTCATGCTCCAGAATGTGGCAGTGGAACATGCGCAAGCCGGGCAGATCCTGACGGAAGCGCAGCTTGACCTTGCCGCCGGGCGGCACGTTGACCACATCGCGCCAGGCAAGATACGGCTCCGCGCGCCAGACGCCGCCGTCAAGGCGCGATACCACCTGGAACTGGGTGCCGTGGATATGGAAGGGGTGGTCCATATCGGCCTGGTTGTCGATCTCCCACTCCTCCACCTCGCCCGCCTTGCCGACAAAGTCGACGCGCTCCATATCGAAGGTCTTGCCGTTGATCAGGAACATCGCCGTCGGATTGGCCATGTCTTCGCTGAACGCCACCCGCCGCGAAACCGCGGCCGCCGGCAAGGGAGCGATGTCGCGCAGCGTCTCCGGCAAAGGGGCGGCAGACGTCGCCGCACCGCGCGCCACCTCCATCAGATCGATGGCTTCAGTCTGCTCCGGCCCCATCATCTTGCCGCGGGCGTAAGGCAGGGCCAGCAGCCGGGAGGGCTGGCCGGCGCGGAAGCGGCCGGTCACCACCAGTTCGGCGCGCTCGCCCGGCGCCAGCAGCAGCTCGCGCACCGGCCGCGGCGCGGCCAGCAAGCCGCCGTCGCTGCCCACCAGCAGCGCGTCGTGCGCCGGCAGGGCCAGCTTCAACACTCGCGCGCTGGTGACGTTCCAGATCCGCCAGCGCTGACGCTCGCCCTCGCCCAATACCAGCCGCGGCCGCCAGGCGCGGTTGACCAGAACGAACTGCCCTTCTCGGCCATCCATGCGGTCGGCGTCGTCGTTGGCCGCCACCCGGCCCTGCGCGTCGAGCTTGAGATCGGACAGCGCCAGCCATTGCTCGGGCAGATGAGAAAGCGGGTCTTGCCGGCTTTTCACCACGAACATCCCGGCCAGCCCCATATACACCTGTTCGGCGGTATGGCCGTGCGGATGCGGGTGATACCAGTAACTCCCGGCAGAGCCGGCCGGCAGGACAAAACGGTATTCGCGCTCCTCGCCCGGCCGCACCGGGTTGTGCGGGTTGCCGTCCTGGTCGGCGGGAATGGGCAAACCGTGCCAGTGCACGGTGGTGGCTTGCGGCAAACGGTTGATGAAGCGGATGCGCACTTCTTCGCCCTCGAAAACCTCGATCGCCGGGCCGGGCAGCTGGCCGTTGTAGGCCCAGAACGCCGTCGCCGGCTTGCCGGGGAGCAGCGGCAGGCGCGCCTCGCCGGCAATCAGCTCGCCGTCAAAACCGCCGGAGCGGGCCTGATTGGCCAGCCGCGGCAAACCCGGCAACGGCAAGCCTGCGGGCAGGCCGAAATCGGCGGCGGCTGGCAGCCCCTCCCTCGCCGCAGCGCTTCCCATGGCCGCATGCCCCATCGCCGCATGGCCGGCATCGGCCCGGGCGGGACGCGTCAACAAGGGGCCGAGGGCCAGGGCGGCCCCCAAACTGAGAAAACGACGACGTTGCATGGCAAGCTCCCGGTTGATTTGAAGATACCCCAATAGGGTATATGAAATCTAGAGCGTCGCGCGGCCGCGCAGGTTCCCCGTCCGCCAGCCGCGGGCATAAAAAAAACCACCGCAGCGCGCTGCGGTGGTTTGGGAGAGGCGCCGGGACGGCTTACTTGGCGTAAACCGGGAAGCGGCGGCACAGGGCGGCCACTTGCTCGGCCACGCGCGCCAGCACGGCTTCGTCCTCCGGATTTTCCAGCACGTCGGCGACCAGATTGGCGACCTGGCGGGCTTCCTCTTCCTTGAAGCCGCGAGTGGTGATGGCCGGCGAGCCGATGCGGATGCCGGAAGTCACGAACGGGCTTTCCGGGTCGTTCGGAATCGAGTTCTTGTTGACGGTGATGCAGGCCTTGCCCAGCGCCGCGTCGGCGGCCTTGCCGGTAAGGCCCTTGGCGCGCAGGTCAACCAGGAACACGTGGCTTTCGGTGCGGCCGGATACGATGCGCAGGCCGCGCTCGATCAGCGTGCGCGCCATCGCGTCGGCGTTCTTCAGCACCTGTTGCTGGTATGCCTTGAATTCCGGCTGCAGCGCTTCCTTGAAAGCCACGGCCTTGGCGGCGATCACATGCTCCAGCGGGCCGCCTTGCAGCGTCGGGAACACGTTGCTGTTGATGCTCTTTTCGAACTCGGCGCGAGCCAGGATGATGCCGCCGCGCGGGCCGCGCAGGGTCTTGTGCGTGGTGGAGGTCACGAAGTCGGCGTGCGGCACCGGGTTCGGGTACACCCCGGCGGCGATCAGGCCGGCGTAGTGCGCCATGTCCACCATGAAGTAAGCGCCGCATTTCTTGGCGATCTGGCCCATGCGCTCGAAATCGAAGCGCAGCGAGAAAGCCGACGCGCCGCCGATGATCAGCTTGGGCTTGGTTTCCATCGCTACGCGCTCCATGTCGTCGTAGTCGATTTCCTCGTTCTCGTTCAGGCCGTAGGCGACGATGTTGAACATCTTGCCGGACAGGTTGGCCGGGGAGCCGTGGGTCAGGTGGCCGCCGTGGCCCAGGTTCATGCCCATGACGGTGTCGCCCGGCTTCAGGATCGAGAAGTACACCGCCTGGTTGGCTTGCGAGCCGGAGTGCGGCTGCACGTTGGCGTATTCCGCGCCGAACAGCTCTTTGACGCGATCGATGGCCAGCTGCTCGACGATGTCGACGTGCTCGCAACCGCCGTAGAAACGCTTGCCGGGGTAACCTTCGGCGTACTTGTTGGTCAACTGGGAGCCCTGGGCTTCCATGACGGCCGGGCTGGTATAGTTTTCCGAGGCGATCAGTTCAATGTGATCTTCCTGGCGCTGGCACTCGGCCGCAATCGCAGCGGCGAGTTCGGGGTCGAATTTGGCAATCGTCTGGTCGGCGGCGAACATCTCTGGACATCCATCAAGGGGTTAACGATCAGGCCATTCTACACGAAATGCCGAAAGAAGCATTTTGACGTCAAACGGCCTGCGCGGCAGGCACTTTCTGCCCGAAAGCGCCCCTGAAGAGCGGGGCGTTCGCATCCATCGGCTACAAGTCGTCGGCGGTGAAAAACAGCGGCGCGCCGTCGCGGCTGTCCGGGTGCAGCTCGGGCAGGACATGCACGTCGCGCACATGGCACTCGGCCATCAGCTGGCGGAAGTTGCTTTCGATCAGCGCCGCGTTGTCCAGCGACGCCAGCGGCCAGACAAAGGCCTCCCAGCCGCTCGCGTCGCCCTTGGCCGACAAGGTGACGCGCAGCTCGCCGTTGTCGTGCGCAGACAGAATCGCCACCGGCTCCCGGTCGCGCTCGCGCAGGCGGCGGATCTGGCTGCTGGCGAATACCTGCAAGGCCACCTCGAAGCGGGCGAAATTGCCGGCCACCAGAGCCTGCATCGCCGGCAGCGGCGGACGGGCGATGGGGAACAGCGTCACGCCCTCGGTTTTCAGCTGCTCGCCCAGGAATTTCATCAGCGGCATGCCCCAACCGCCCACCGCGCCGCCCAGTTTCACCGGCAGCGGCTCGGCGGCGCGCTGGATGGCCACCCCCAGCAGGTAGCGCAGGAACACGCCTTCTTCCTTCACCGTCACCGGCGCAGGCTGGCTCGGCAAGGCCGCGCGCGCGCCATCCAGGTCGCGCGTCAACCGGAACAGCTTGACCGCGTCCAGGGCCACCACGCTGTCCGGGTGCAGCAAAACGCCGCCCAACGCGGCGTCGCCCGCCAACACGCCGTGCTCGCGCAACAGCGCGTTCAGCCCGGCCGCGTCGGCGATCTCGCCGGGCAAGGCGGCCTGGCTCTTGCTGCCCGCCACCAGCACCAGGGGCATGGCGAAGACGACGGCGCGCGCGCCGTCGGTTTCTTCCACCGCCGCGCGCAAGGCGTCCCAGACGATCTGATAGCAGGCCTGCGACGGCACCATGGCCAGCGCCACCGAGATCGACAGCAGCTCGCCGCGCTCCAGCATCTCGCGCATGGCGTCGCGGGTGGCGACGAACCACAGCTCGCGGTCGGCATCGGTCGCCGCGTTCAGCGCGGACTGGGCCTGGTGGATCAGGCGGTTGGTCAGGGCGACCTGCGGATGGTATTGGCGCGGATCGGGAAGCGTGTGACGGGCGGCGTCCATGAGGAAATCCTGCTGTAACTCAAAACGGGTATTGTGGCACAGACGCCGTCCTTTTGGCGCGTTGCCGCGGGCGCGGACAAGCGGCGATGATGGCGGCGCGCCCCGGTGGTGAGAAGTTTTGTATCGATCAGCGACAAAAAATTACATTTCTTGTCATTTTCGGAAACGCACATGTTGACACTCGATAGCGCAATCTGGATAATCCGTTCTCGTTGAGATGCAGCAATTGCTTCTTGATAGTTTCTCCTCTATTTCTCCTTTGTAGACTTGGCGCGGACCTCACGGTACCGCGCATTTTTTTGCCCTTCTTCCCTGCGGCGCTTCCCGCAAAAATCTTTTAATATCATCGTAATATCAAGAAATCAGGCACGCACCCGACATCCGGCAGGCGTGACGGCGCGCCGACAGGCAAGCACGGCGCGCGAGCGCGCCGAGCCATGCGGACAGGCGTTTTCAGACAGCAGGAATCTTTTCGTTTTCGAAACAAAACGAAACAATCAAGGCATGAACTGTTCGAAATTCAAACAAACGAACAATACAAATCAGGAAAAAAGCAGACATAAGCGCCGCCTGAAAGCGGCCATGCGCGGCGTTTTGCAAGAAAAATTCTTACGCGACGGGCTCAGGCTTTGCATACTAGCGATTGCCGCGCCGGCGGAATATGACAAATGTCAACTCAGACACAATGGCGTCATCAAATAGTTACATTGCTTTACAAATAGGGGCTTTATTAAATAGTTCAAGCCCGCTCGCCATTTGCCGTCGCTGAAATCTGACCGTCCCGCCCCCCGCAAATTCCCTGCCGCCCCCAATCCAGCGCTACCGCGCCCAAACCCGTCTCGCCGCCTGCCGGCAGACATCTCATATTGTTCAATAAATCAGACACGCCTCGATTTCTTCGCCGCCTCGCCCTCTGAAAAAGCTAGCTTTACAAGGCGTTTACAGGAACTCTTCGCGATCTTGTGCAATCAGAACATCGTCTTCGTTAATTTTTCTAAACATATGATTGCAAAACTATTCTCTCCCACTGGCATGGCGTGGCTGACGCTGATGGCGGCCATCCTCAGCGAAATCATCGGCACCACCTTCATGGCCGAGGCGGCGCGCGGCGGCGGCTATCTGGGCTACATCGTGATGGCGCTGGCGCTCGCCCTGTCTTATTACCTGCTGTCCCTCTCGCTCAAGGCGATATCGGTCGGCGTCGCCTACGCCGTCTGGGAAGGCTTGGGGCTGGTGGGGCTGACCCTGGTCGGCGTCCACCTGTTTGGCGAAACGCTGGTGGCCCAGGAGCTGATCGGACTGGCGCTGGCCCTGATCGGCCTCGCCTGCGTGACTCTGGGCGAGCAAGATGACGGGGAGGCAGCGGCATGAAGATTGTCTACCTGTGCCTGGTCGCGGCGTCGGCGCTGATCGACGTCTGCGCCAACATGATGCTGGAAAAATCGGACGGCTTTCGCCGCAAGCTGTGGGGCGCCGGCGCCATTTTGCTGCTGTGGCTGGCTTTTGCGCTGCTGGGCCAGGCCGTGAAAGGCATCGATCTGGCGATCGCCTACGCGCTGTGGGGTTCGATCGGCATCCTCGGCACCGCCATCGGCGGCCAGCTGCTGTACCGGCAAAAGCTCAAGCCCATCGGCTGGGCCGGCATCGGCATCGTCGCGGCGGCGGTGGTCACCTTGTCCACCGTATAAACAGCCAGGCCCGAAAATTCCACCGTCCCGACCGGGACCACGGCGAAATTTTCAGGCCCGCCTGAAAACCGGAAGGGGAGGCGTTCGGCCTCCCCTTTTTCCATCCCGCCGCGCATGGCGCGTCGCCTCTGCCAGGGACGACGCCCTGGCCCGGATTATCGGCGTTCCACTTGCGACACGTCGCGCACCGCGCCGGTATCGGCGCTGGTGGTCATCGCCGCGTAGGCGCGCAGCGCCGGGCTGACTGCCCGGTCGCGGCCCCGCGGCCGCCAGGCGTCGCAGCCCCTGGCTTCCATCGCGGCGCGACGTTGCGCCAAGGTCTCGTCCGATACGGCCAGGTGGATGCGACGGTTCGGAATGTCGATTTCCACCGTGTCGCCCTCCTCCGCCAAACCGATCGCGCCGCCCTCGGCCGCTTCCGGCGACACATGGCCGATGGACAGGCCCGAGGTGCCGCCGGAAAAGCGGCCGTCGGTGAGCAAGGCGCAGGCCTTGCCCAGGCCCTTGGACTTGAGATAACTGGTGGGGTACAGCATTTCCTGCATGCCCGGCCCGCCCTTGGGGCCTTCGTAGCGGATGATGACGATGTCGCCGGCTACGATGCGGTCGGCGAGGATGGCGTCCACCGCCGCGTCCTGGCTCTCGAAAATGCGGGCGCGGCCGGTAAACTTGAGGATGGATTCATCCACCCCCGCCGTTTTGACGATGCAGCCGCGCTCGGCGATATTGCCGTACAGCACCGCCAGGCCGCCGTCCTGCGAATAGGCGTGGGCCTTGTCGCGGATGCAGCCCTCGGCGCGGTCATTATCCAGCGCCGGGTAGCGCATGCTCTGGCTGAAGGCGATGGTGGTGGCCACCCCGCCCGGCGCGGCGCGGTAGAAGCGGTGCGGCTCGCTACCCTCGTCGTGGCACATCACGTCCCACTGCTCGATGGCCGCGCCTAGGCTGGGGCTGTGCACGGTGGGCACGTCGCGGCGGATCAGGCCGGCGCGGTCCAGTTCGGCCAGGATGCCGATCACGCCGCCGGCGCGGTGCACGTCTTCCATATGGTACTTCTGCGTCGCCGGCGCCACCTTGGACAAACAGGGCACGCCGCGGCTGATGCGGTCGATGTCGGCCATCTTGAAATCCACCCCGGCCTCGCTGGCCGCGGCCAGCAGGTGCAGCACGGTGTTGGTGGAGCCGCCCATCGCCACGTCCAGGCTCATCGCGTTCTCGAACGCCTCCCTGGTGGCGATGCTGCGCGGCAGCACGCTGGCGTCGTCCTGTTCGTAATAGCGTTTGGCGATATCGACGATCAAGCGGCCGGCCCGCAGGAACAGCTCCTTGCGGTCGGCGTGGGTGGCCACCAGGCTGCCGTTGCCGGGCAAGCTGAGGCCCAGCGCCTCGGTCAGGCAGTTCATCGAGTTGGCGGTGAACATGCCGGAACAGGAACCGCAGGTCGGGCAGGCGGAGCGCTCCACGCGCTCCACGTCCTCGTTGGACACCGCGCTGTTGGCGGCCTCCACCATGGCGTCCACCAGGTCCAGCTTGCGCACTTCATCGCCCCACTGCACCTTGCCGGCCTCCATCGGCCCGCCGGAGACGAAGATCACCGGGATGTTGAGCCGCAGCGCGGCCATCAGCATGCCGGGGGTGATCTTGTCGCAGTTGGAGATGCACACCAGCGCGTCGGCGCAGTGGGCGTTGACCATGTACTCCACGCTGTCGGCGATCAGGTCGCGGGAAGGCAGGCTGTAGAGCATGCCGCCGTGACCCATGGCGATGCCGTCGTCGATGGCGATGGTGTTGAATTCCTTGGCCACGCCGCCGGCTTTTTCAATTTCGCGCGCCACCAGCTGGCCCATATTGTGCAGATGCACGTGGCCGGGCACGAACTGGGTGAAGGAGTTGGCGATGGCGATGATGGGCTTGCCGAAGTCGGCGTCGGTCATGCCGGTGGCGCGCCACAGGGCGCGGGCACCCGCCATGTTGCGGCCGGCGGTGGAGGTGCGGGAACGATATTGGGGCATGCGAATTCCTTGAAATTGAACGGATACCAGTGGCCAGTGTTCGCAAGCCCGGGCCGGATAGGCCGGGCCGGCTGTTCCGCGGGTGCCGGGCAGAACAGCGCCGGGCCGGCGGGCGGCGGGTGTGCCGCGCGACGGCGAGGAACGCTTTCCGTATAATTCGATCCATTCTCTTTTACCGCAAACGCACATCACTGACAAATGCTTACCCACCCACAGTTCGACCCCGTCGCCATCCAGCTGGGCCCGCTGGCCGTTCACTGGTACGGCCTGATGTATCTGCTGGGCTTCGCCCTGTTCCTGATGCTGGGCAACTATCGCATCCGCCAGGGCCAGACCTTCCTGACCTCCAAACAGCTGGACGACATGCTGACCTACGGCGCGCTGGGCGTGGTGCTGGGCGGACGGCTGGGCGAAGTGCTGTTCTACCAGCCGGGCTATTACTTCAGCCACCCGCTGGAGATCTTCATGGTGTGGAAAGGCGGCATGTCCTTCCACGGCGGCTTCCTCGGCGTGCTGATCGCCATGGCGCTGTACGCCAGAAAACTGGGCCGCGGCTTCTGGGAGCTGACCGACTTCATCGCGCCGCTGGTGCCGCTGGGCCTGGCCGCCGGCCGCTTCGGCAACTTCATCAACGGCGAGCTGTGGGGCCGCGCGGCCAGCCCCGATCTGCCGTGGGCGATGCTGTTCCCGCAAGCGCGGATGGCCGACCTGATGGAAGCGCAAAATTCTTCCGACCTGATGCACGCCCTGCTGCAATACGGCGGCCTGCCGCGCCACCCCTCGCAGCTGTACGAGTTCGCGCTGGAAGGCATCGTGCTGTTCGGCCTGTTGTGGTGGTACAGCGCCAGGCGGCGCGCCACCGGCCAGGTGTCGGCGGTATTCCTGATCGGCTACGGCCTCGCCCGCTTCTGCAGCGAATTCTTCCGCACCCCGGACGCCGGCATCTTCGGCCAGTCCGACGTGATCAGCATGGGCCAGTGGCTGAGCCTGCCGATGATCATCGTCGGCGCGGGGCTGTTCGTGTTTTTCGGCAAGCGCCGGCCTGCCTGATTCCGCAGCCTTCCCAAGCCGGCTATGCCGGCTTTTTTTGCGCCGCCAATCGACGATTAACAACAAAAGAAATAAAGAAGTAATTTTTAATAATTTTACGATCTTTGCAGAAGCGCTTAGCATGCAAACCATTCGATGCCAAACGTATTGCAGCCTGGCATCGCCCATGTCACGGACTCAAAGGTTTCGCCATGCAAAAAGCCCTCGCTCTCGCCATTACCCTGGCCCTGACTTCCACCGCCGCCCTGGCCGATCGGCTGGACGACATCAAGAAAGCCGGCGTGCTGCGCGTCGCCGCCTTCGACAGCAACCCGCCGTTCGGCTTCCTCGACGCCAAAACCCGCCAGATTTCCGGCCTGGACGTGGACGTGGCCCAGCACATCGCCAAGAAGCTGGGCGTGAAGCTGCAGCTGATCCCGACCAACCCGGCCAACCGCGTGCCGCTGTTGGTGTCCGGCAAGGCCGATATCGTGGCCGCCAACTTCACGGTCACCGACGAGCGCAAGAAGCAGGTGGACTTCAGCCTGCCTTACTTCGCCTCCGGCCAGCAGTTCATCGCCCGCAAGGGCTCGCTGCAGAAGCCGGAGCAGCTGGCCGGCCTGCGCGTGGGCGTGGACAAGGGCACCACCCAGGAAGTGACGCTGCGCGAGAAGTACCCGAAGACCACCGTGGTGGCCTACGACGACACCCCGCTGGCCTTCACCGCGCTGCGCAACGGCAACGTGCAGGCGATCAGCCAGGACGGCTCCAAGCTGGCCGCGCTCCTCGCCAACGCGCCGGACAAGGCCAAGTTCGAGCTGGCCCCCTTCACGCTGACCCGCGAATACCAGGCCATCGGCCTGCCCAAGGGCGAAGCGCGTCTGGCCAAGACGGTGAACGAAACCCTGCAGCAGCTGGAAAAGAGCGGCGAAGCGGCCAAGATCTACGACCGCTGGTTCGGCCCCAAGACCAAGGCGCCGCTGCCGCGCGACTTCAAGATCGGCGACGCGAGCTGAGCCTTCGCTTCCCTCTCTCCGCAACCGCCGGCGCCTGCCGGCGGTTTTGCCGTTTCACGCAGTAGAAAGAACACCGCATGACTCCCCCTTCCTGGCTTGGCCACAGCTGGCTGGAGCCGCACTATCTGGGCTGGCTGCTCAAGGGCGCGCTGCTCACCGCCTGGCTGGCGCTGCTGGTGATATTCGCCGCCAGCCTGCTCGGCATCCTGCTCACCGCCTGGCAGGACAGCCGCTGGCGGCCACTGGCCTGGGCCGGCCGGCTCTTCGTCAGCCTGCATCGCAACACGCCCCTGATGGTGCAGCTGCTGCTGTGGTACTTCGGCGTGGCCGGCTTGCTGCCGGACGAGCTGAAATTCTGGCTCAACACGCCGCGCGCGCTGGCGCTGCCGCTGGGCCTCTCGCTGCCGTGGCCGTCGTTTGAATTCCTGGCCGCCTTCACCGCGCTGACGCTGTACAGCGCCAGCTTCATCTGCGGCGAATTGCAGGCCGGCCTCAACGCGGTGCCGGCCGGACAGCGGCTGGCCGCCCGCGCGCTGGGCATGTCCGCCTGGCAGACGCTGGTTCTGGTGGTGCTGCCGCAGGCCTGGCAGTACGCGCGCCGGCCGCTGCTTGGCCAGTACACCGCCGTCGTCAAGAACACCTCGCTGACCATGGCCATCGGCCTGGCCGAGCTGTCCTACGCCTCGCGTCAGGTGGAAACCGAAACGCTGCTCGCCTTCCAGGCCTTCGCCGTCGCCACTCTGCTGTATCTGGCGCTGGTGCTGGCCACCCAATGGCTGGGCCACCGGCCCGACCCGATCTGGAGGGCGCTGCGATGATGCCGCCGGTGATACGCGACAATCTGGATTATCTGCTGTGGGGCAACCTGGCCCAGGGCGAGCCCGGCGGCTTGCTGCTGACCGCGCTGCTGAGCCTAGCGGCCGCCGTCGCCGCCAGCCTGCTCGGCCTCGCGCTCGGCGTCGCCCTGCGCATGGGGCCGCCCCGGCTGCAGGCGGCGCTCGCCGGCGTCACCGCCCTGCTGCGCGCCATTCCGGTGCTGATGCTGATCTTCTGGTGCTACTTCCTGCTGCCCTTGCTGTTCGGCGTCGATATTCCGGGCATCGCCACCGTGATTCTGGCGCTGGCGCTGATTCACGCCGCCTATCTGGGCCAGACGGTGCTGTCCGGGCTGGACGCGGTCGGCCGCGGCCAGTGGCAGGCGGGGCTGGCGCTGGGCTTCAGCCGCTGGCAGACGCTGCGCGCGCTGATCCTGCCGCAGGCCTTGCGCATCATGCTGCCATCCTTCGTCAATCAGTGGATCTCGCTGCTGAAGGACAGCTCGCTGGCCTACATCGTCGGCGTGGCGGAATTCACCTTCGTCGCCACCCAGGTCAACAACCGCGAGCAGGTCTATCCGCTGGAAGTCTTCGCCGCCATCGCCGTCGGCTACCTCCTGCTGTGCGGCGCGCTGCAACTGGCCGGCCACCTCGCCGGCCGGCGCTGGCGGCCGCTGACGTGAACGCGGCCGGCCCGCCTCGCGGCGGGCCGGCCGCGCAGCCAGGCCTGGCTCAGTCCAGATGCTTCTTGAAGAACTTCTCCATCGCGCCGTAGGCTTCGAAGCGGTTTTCCTCGTTGTGGAAGCCGTGGCCTTCGTTGTCCTTGACGATGTATTCCACCTCCACCCCGCGCTTCTTCAGCGCGTCGACGATCTGATTGGATTCGTTGATGTTGACGCGCGGGTCCTTGGCGCCTTGCAGCACCAATAGCGGGGTCTGGATGCGGTCGACATGGAACACCGGCGAACGCTCGCGCAGCAATGCCTTGTCCTTCTCCGGATGGCCCACCATCTCGTACATGGAGTCGAGGAAAGGCTTCCAGTACGGCGGGATGGTGGTCATGAAGGTGAACAGATTGGACACCCCCACGTAGTCCACCGCGCAGCGGTACAGCTCCGGGGTCTTGGTGATGCCGGCGAGCGTGGCGTAGCCGCCGTAGCTGCCGCCGTAAATGCACACCCGCTTGGGATCGGCTACGCCGGCTTGCTCCAGCCACTTGACGCCGTCGGTGACGTCGTCCTGCATCTTGCCGCCCCACTCCTTGAACGATGCTTCCCAGAACTGGCGGCCGTAGCCGGTGGAGCCGCGGAAGTTCATCTGCAGCACCGCCCAGCCGCGGCTGGCGAAGAACTGCGCCTCCGGATTGAAGCCCCAGCTGTCGCGCGCCCACGGCCCGCCGTGCGGGTTGACGATCACCGGCAGGCCCTTGGCGCTCTCCTTGCCCTTGGGCAAAGTCAGGTAGCCGTTGATGGTCAGGCCGTCGCGGCTTTGGTACTGGATGGGCTGCATGCTGGCCATCTGGTCCTCTTTCAGCCACGGCGTGATTTCGGCAAGCAAAGTCAGCTTGTCGCCGGCGCGGTCGTAGAGGTAGCGCTTGCCCTGGGTCTTGTCGCTCCACACCGCCACCACGAAGCGGTTTTCGGCGCGATTGGACGACTGGATATCTACCTGATAGCCGGGGAAATGGGCTTCCAGCTTGGCCAGCAAGGCCTTGCTGTCGGCGTCGAAGCACTCGCGGCCGGGCTTGTCGGTTTCAAAGGCGGCGCAGGTAATCACCTTGCGCTTGCGCGAATAGCTCAGGCCGTCCACGTCCACATCCTGGCGGGCGTAGACTTCGCGGACTTCCTTGCCGGTTTTCGGGTCGTACTCGACGATGGCGCTCTTGTCGCGGCCCAGATTGCTGCTGGCGTAGAAACGCTGGTTGTCGAAGGTGAAGAACAGCGGCGCGAAGCTCTCGCGGAAGGTGGTGGTGAGCAGCTTGCGGAACTTTTCGCCGGGCTTGTCGCGGTACAGCACGGTGTTGTTGACGCCGTCGGTTTCGATGGCGATGCGGATATTGCCCTTGTGGTCGGTCTGCCAGCTGGACACCTTGCCCGGGTTTTCCGCCTCCAGCTTGAGCTGGCCGGTTTTCAGGTTGAGGCGGTAGACGTCGAAGACTTCGCGGTTGCGCTTGTTGAGCCCCACCAGCAGCTCGTCGTCGCGGTCGATCAGGCTGTCGACGATCTCGGCGCGCACGCCGGGGAAAGGCGTCAGGTCGCGGGTCTTGCCGCTTTTCAAATCCACGCTGTAGAGGTGGAAGTTCTCGTCGCCGCCGTTGTCCTTGGCGTACACCAGCCGGTCATTGCCCTTCCAGAAGTAGCCGGACAGATCGCGATCCTTGATGGCGGTGACGCGCTGGTCGGGCTTGCCCGGCCGGCGCACCACGATATTGCGGCGCGACTCCCACGGCGACAGGAAGGCCACGCTCTTGCCGTCCGGCGACACGGTGAAATTGCTTTGTTGCGGGTTGCGGAAGAAGTCGCGCAGCGGAATCTCGTCGGCGAAAGCCGAGCCGGCCAGCAGCGAAGCCGCCAGCAAGGTAAGGGTATGGACTTTCAACGCTGTTTCCTCGGAAAAATGCTATGAACCACCTGGCGGGAACCGCCCGGACCTGGCCATGCCCGCGGGCACGGCGAGACTTCGATGTTAATGCGATAAGATTCCGCGCCGCAAACATGCCATGCAATTTTCAGCAAATTGCAGCATCGTGCCATCAACTTTCAGCAATGCGGCATATCCTGCGGCAGACTTGACTCCCATCAATCAGAATGAATAAGCGTATTCGGTTTTGGCGCAAGCTGGCGTAGCCTGTGGCGGCTCAACACACACAGGAGCCTGAAATGAGTCGCACCGCTTCGCGCTTGACCTTGATTTCCGCCCTGCTGGCCAGCCTGCCGGCCTTCGCCACCCCCGCCGCGCCCGACTACGTCGACGCCGACCAGTTCCTCAACGCCGCCAAACAGCGGGTATTGCCGCCGGACATCCCGTGGAACGGCAAGAGCCAGCAGTTCGCCGTGGCCAAGGACGACCCGTGGGCCACGCCGTTCGAAGCCTCCGGCTTCACCCACACCCCGCCGTACAACGAAACCCTGGCCTATCTGGAACGGCTGGCCGCCGCCAGGCCCGAGCTGATCAAGCTGGTGGCGCTTGAGGAAAAAACCGACGAAGGCCGCCCGTTCATGATGGCGGTGGTCTCCACCAGCGGCGACAAGTCCGCAGCCGGCCTCAAGGCCTCCGGCAAGCCCACCATTTACGTCGAAGCCGGCATCCACCCCGGCGAAGCCAACGGCAAGGACGCCGGGCTGATGATGCTGCGCGACATGACGGTGCGCGGCAGCGAGCGCGCGCTGTTGGACAAGGTGAACATCCTGTTCGTGCCCACCGTCAACATCGACGGCGACATGCGCTACGGCAAATACGGCCGCATCAACCAGAACGGCCCGGCCGAAACCGGCTGGCGCGTCAACGGCCGCAACCTCAACCTGAACCGCGACTTCGCCAAGCTGGACAGCCCGGAAATCCGCAACGTGGCGCGCGCGCTGGGCGAATACGCGCCCGACTTCTTCATCGACACCCACAGCACCGACGGCGTCAACTACCAGTACGACGTCACCTACTGCAACAACGGCCTGGGCTGGTCGCCCGAATCCAGCCGCTGGATGGACAAGGTGATGACGCCCTACGTCTACAAGGAGCTGCGCGCCTACGGCCACGAGCCCAACGTCTGCATCTCGATGAACGACAACGAGGACATCGGCAAGGGCTATTACCCCTACTACAGCGACCTCGCCCGCTTCTCCAACCAGTACGCCGACGTGCGCGGCATCCCCGGCATCCTGGTGGAACTGCACGCGCTCAAGCCCTACAAGCAACAGGTGCTGGGCAACTACGTGCTGTACAAGTCCATCTTCGAGAGCGTGGCCGCCAATCAGGACAGCCTGCGCGCCGCCATCGCCAGGGACCGCGCCGCGCGGCCCAAGGAGGTGACGCTCACCTGGAAGGAAGCCGACGGCAAGCCGCAGCTGGTGGATTTCAAGGGCGTGAAGTTCGAGAAGGTGCAATCGCCCATCACCGGCGACAAGATCGTGCGCTGGAGCAACCAGCCGCAAACCTACCGCATCCCGATCACCCCGCTGACCGTGCCCGACCTGGTGGTAACGCGGCCCAAGGCCTACGTGGTGCCGGCGCAGTGGCGCGACGTGATCGACAGGCTGAAGGTGCACGGCATCGCCATGACCACGCTGGACAAACCGGCCACGCTGGACGTGACGGTATACCGGCTGGACGACATCAAGCTGGGCACGCCGTTCGAACCCGACCGCGAATCGGCCGACAAGATCCCGGGCTACGAAGGCCGGCTGCTGATCAGCGGCAAGCCGCTGGCGCAGGCGCGCAAGGTGACCTACCCGGCAGGCTCGGTGGTGATCGACCCCGACCAGCAACTGGGCACGCTGGCCATGGTGCTGCTGGAACCGGACAGCCCGGACTCCTTCCTGCGCTGGGGCTTCTTCAACGCCAACCTCACCTCGGCCGAAGCGCCGGAAGCCTACGTGATGGAACCGATGGCGCGGCGCATGCTGGCCGAAAGCCCGGCGCTGCGCAAGGCGTTCGCCGCCAAGCTCAAGGCCGATCCCAAGTTCGCCAAGGACCGCAACGCGCGCCTGAACTGGTTCTATGAGCAAACGCCGTTCGCCGACAGCAACCGCTTCCTCTACCCGGTGGGCATCGTGCGCTGACGGCGAACCGGCGGCGGCCGGCCCGGTCTACAATGCATTCAGGCTCTCGGCTCGCGGCTGTTCCGCGCCAGGGGAGAATGCATGCATATCAAGATACTGGGCGCGGCCGCCTGCGCCGGCCACCCGGGCCAGACCACCTGCTTTCTGGCCGGCGACGACACGCTGATGGATTGCGGCACCGGCTGCTGCAATCTGTCCGAGCGCGCCATGCTGGCGGTGCGCCGGGTATTGCTCACCCACAGCCATATCGACCACTGCGGCTTCCTGCCTCTGCTGGCCGATGTGCACGCCAGCCACGGCGGTCCGGGGCTGGACGTTTACGCCCTGCCCGAAACACTGGACGCCCTGCGCCGGCATCTGTTCAACAACGTGATGTGGCCCGATTACACCCGCCAGCCGCAAGAGCGGCCCTGGGTGCGGCTGATTCCGGTGGCGGTGGGCGACGGCGTGGAGCTGGACGAAGGCCGCGCCGTGGCGCTGCCCGCCGCCCATAGCGTGCCCGGCATCGGCTGGCTGATACACGGCGCATGGCGCACGCTGGCCTTCAGCGGCGACAGCGGCCTGTGCCTGCCGTTCTGGCGGCAGCTGGCCGACACCCCCTCCCTCACCGACGTGATCTGCGAAGTGACCTACAGCGACGAACGCGCCGGCGACGCCGCCGCCCAGGGCCATCTGTCGCCGGCCCAGCTGCTGCCGCGCCTGGCCGAGCTGCCCGCCTCGGTGCGGCTGTGGATATCGCATACCGACCCGATCTGCCGCGAAGCGCTCTGGCAGCAGCTGCAGCTGGGCGCGCCCGCCGGCATGCTGATCAGCCCGCTCAAGGAAGGCACGCTGATCGAACTGTAACGGAAGGAGAACATCATGCAAGGCTGCCAGTTGTCGTTCTTCACCCAGCAGGACCATCGCCACGAAGGCCTGCCGCTTGGCGAATGGATCTTGCAGGCGGCGCGCCGCCAGGGCGTGGCCGGCGCCACGCTGTTCGCCGCCAGCGAAGGCTTCGGCGGCCACCGCCGCATCCATGCCGGCCACGCCTTCGACCTGGCCGACCAGCCGGTGGAAGTGACGATGGCGGTCAGCGTCCAGGACGCCGAAGCGCTGCTGCAAACCCTGCGCGACGCCGGGGTCAAGGTGTTTTACGTCAAGACCCCGATCGAATACGGCATGCTGGGCGAGAGCTAGAGCGCGCCCCGCCCGCGCCGCGCGCTCAGGCGTTGACTACGGTGAAATCCGGCAGCGGCGGCGTGTCCAGCACGCCGCTCTTGACCGTGGCGAAATCGATCCGCGACAGATCCAGCGCCCGATAGTGCATGCTCGCGTCGGTGCGGAAGGCAAGCAGCTTGCGCGTCGGGCTCTTCAGCGCGGCGTACTGGGTGTAGTCCTGATAGCCGTGCTCCCCGCGCACCGTGCCGCGCGGGATATCCACGCTATTGAGCAGATGGGTGGCGAGCTGGCGCGCCTCGTCCCAATCGGCGGGCACATTGGAAAACTGCTTGAGATAGGCGATGCGGACAAAACGCGCCGGCGGCGTCGCGTTGCCGGGCAAACCGGCCAGACCGCCGCCATGCCCCGGCTCCTGGGCATGATGGCTGCCCAGCATCCCCGGCTGCGGATCATCCGGCGTCAGATTCAGATAATTGCCGAGATTGGTGCGATGCCAGGGGAAAGACGGCCCGTTGGTGCACACGCCCACCGTGTTGGCATGCACCACCTTGGCCCCGTCGACAAACTCCACCACCACCGACTCGCCCCTGGCGTCCACGATCGCAGCGTGGAACGGCATCAGGCTGGCCAGCGTTTCCGGCAGCCAGAAATTCACCTGTTTCAGGCGCTCGCGCAATTCCGCCACGCTGCCGCAGTGCGCCAGCGCCCAGTTGCAGAACAAAGGCGCCAGCACGGTGGCGTCCTTGCCGCGCCAGGGCTCGTACCTGGCGTCCGGAAACCACAGCAGGCTGACGCTCAAGCCCGCTTCGTTGATGCCGTCGGTCAGAATGCGGTCCGTCAGCGGCGCCAATTGCGGGGCAAACGGCAGCACGTTTTTGGTGGCGATGCCGGCATAACCGTAATCGCCGGCCAGCGGGGCCGCCTCCGCCATCGCGGCGAAGGCCTCGTCCGGCCAGCGCGGCTGAAACAGCGGCTCGCCGCGGCGATGCAGATAAAACGCCGGCTCCAGCTTCTGCCCGTACTCCATGGACCGGCCCACCGTCAGGCTGCCGTCCCTGGCGCTCAAATGAAAATGCGTGCACATGGTTTTCTCCCTGCCGCCCCGCCGCCGATCGCGGCACGATGCCCGATCCAGACGGCGGAAAGCGCCCAAGCAAATCGCAGCTTCATGCCATGCGCAACTGCACTTTCCGACAGGCTCAGAATTCCACGTCGAAACCGGCGTCGGCCACCGCGGCGGCCAACTCTTCCGGCGAGACCACCGCGGCGTCGTACACCACCCGCGCCTGTTTGGCTTCCAGGCTGACCTCGGCCTCGCTGACGCCGGCCATTTCGTTCAATACGCCGGTCACGCTCTTGGCGCAGCCGCCGCAGGTCATGCCATCCACGTTCATGATCAATTCAGACATCGCTCTCTCCAGTTGTGAAATTCATTTCCAGCGCCGCAGCAGCAGGGAGTTGCTGACTACGGACACCGAACTTGCCGCCATCGCCGCGCCAGCAATCACCGGATTGAGCAGGCCGACCGCCGCCAGCGGGATGCCGAGCAGGTTGTAGATGAAGGCAAAGGCGAGATTCTGGCGGATTTTCGCCAGCGTGGCACGCGACAGCCGCATCGCGTCGACCACGTGGCGCAAGTCGCCGCGCATCAGCGTGATGTCCGCCGTTTCGATGGCCACGTCCGAGCCTGCGCCCATCGCCAGGCTGACGTCGGCGGCGGCTAGCGCCGGGGCGTCGTTGACGCCGTCGCCCAGCATCGCCACCACATGCCCCTGCGCCTGCCAGCGCGCCACTTCGGCGGCCTTGTCCTGCGGCTTGACCTCGGCGCGGAAGGTTGCGATGCCCGCCTGCCCGGCGATGGCTTGCGCCGTGGCCGGATTGTCGCCGGTCAGCATCACCAATTCGACGCCCAACTGCCGCAAGGCCGCCACCGCCTGCGCCGAGCTGGCGCGGATCTGGTCGGCCAGGGCCAGCAGGCCCGCCAGTTCGCCGTCCAGACTGACCGCCACCACGGTGTGGCCGGCGCGTTGCAACGCCTCCGCCTGCCGCCGCGCGTCTTCGCCTATCCAGGCCGGCACGCCGACGCGCGCCAGGCCGCGGCCGGCCACCTCGGCCGTCACCCCGCGGCCGACTTCGGCGGCGAACGCGCTGACCGGCAACAGGGGCAGCCCGCGCTCGCGAGCGGCCTCCAGCACGGCGCGCGCCAGCGGGTGTTCCGACCCGGCCTCGACGCTGGCGGCCAGCTGCAGCAGCCCATCCTCGTCGCCGTTCATGGCTTGCAAAGCCGCTACTTTGGGCCGGCCTTCGGTCAGCGTGCCGGTTTTGTCCACCAGCAGCACGTCCACCTTGCTCGTCAGCTCCAGCGCGCCGGCGTTGCGGAACAGGATGCCGCGGCGCGCGCCGTTGCCGACGCCGACCATTACCGCCGTCGGCGTGGCCAGCCCCAGCGCGCACGGGCAGGCGATCACCAGCACCGCCACCGCGTGGATCAGCGCCGTCGCCCAGTCGCCGAGCCACAGGCCGCCGCCGATCAGGGTCAGCAGGCTGATGGCGGCCACCACCGGCACGAACACGCCGGAGATGCGGTCGGCCAGTTGCTGGATCGGCGCCTTGGAGCCTTGCGCCTGCGCCACCAGCCGCACGATCTCGGCCAGCTGCGTGGCCGCGCCGACGCCGGTGGCGCGTATTTTCAGCATGCCGTCCTGGTTGCGGGTGGCCGCGTACACCGTGTCGCCGACGCCCTTGTTGACCGGCAGGCTCTCGCCGGTGAGCATGCTCTCGTCCAGCGCCGCCGCGCCCTCCACCACCACGCCGTCCACCGCCAGGCTTTCGCCGTGGCGCGCCACCACGATGTCGCCGGGAGCGAGGCTGTCCACCGCCACCTCGACCAGCGCGCCGCCGCGCTCGACGCGGGCGGTCTTGGGCGCGAGACGGATCAACTGGGCGATCGCCGCCGAGGTCTTGCCCTTGGCGCGGGCCTCCAGCAGCTTGCCCAGCAACACCAGCGTGATCACCGCCGCGCTGGCTTCGAAATACACGTGCTGGCCGGGGATGTCCCACACCGTCACCGCCGTCGACAACAGCCAGGCCATGCTGGTGCCCAGCGCCACCAGCACGTCCATATTGGCCCCGCCGCCGCGCAGGGCCCGCCACGCGCCGCGATAAAAACGCCAACCGGCGACGAACTGCACCGGGGTGGCCAGCAGCAATTGCCAGCCGCGCGGCAACCAGCCGTGATGGCCGAATAGCATGGCCGCCATCTCCAGCAGGAAGGGCGCGGTCAAGACGGCGGAAAACGCGAACCAGAAGAGTTCGCGGCGATATTGCGCCGCCTGGCGCGCCGTCGGGTCGGCCTCCTCCTGCGTAGCCTGGGCGGAAAAACCGGCGCGCGCCGCCGCCGCGAAGATGCTGCCGCGATCGATCAGGCCCGGAATCCACGCCACCCGCGCCGACTCGGCGGCGAAATTCACCGTGGCCGCGACGCCGGGCAAGCGGTTGAGCGTCTTCTCCAGCCGGGTTGCGCACGCGGCGCAGCTCATGCCGCCTATCGAAACGTCCAGCGTCTGGCGCGGCACGGAAAAACCGGTTTTGGCCACCGCGGCCAGCACGGCGTCCAGGCTGGCGTCGTCGGCCAGCGCGACCCGCGCCGACTCGCCGGCGAAGCTGACTTCCGCCTTGACGCCCGTCAGCTTGTTCAGCTGTTTTTCGATGCGGGCGGCGCAGGCGGCGCAGCTCATGCCGGCGATCGGCAGTTGAATGATGGTGTCCGGCATAGACCCTCCTTGCGCTTTCTTTATACCCCTACAGGGTATATAGCGCAAGCCGGGGCGAAGCCCGCCGCGCGGCCGAACACCCGGCCGACCCTTTACCCGCCACCCTTGGCCGTGTTAACAAGACGGATTACCGGCAAGAACGAGGTAGTCCATGCCCCTCAAGCGTTACGGCGCCGATTGCGCCTTGATCGTGGTGGATGTGCAAAACAGCTTTTGCCCCGGCGGCGCGCTGGCCGTGCCCGGCGGCGATGAAGTCGTGCCGCTGATCAACCATCTGTCTTTGTTGTTCGAAAACGTGATCCTGACCCAGGATTGGCACCCGGCCGGCCACGTCTCTTTCGCCAGCAGCCATCCCGGCGCGGCGCCGTTCAGCCAGATCGAGCTGGATTACGGCAAGCAGACGCTGTGGCCGGAGCACTGCGTGGCCGACAGCGACGGCGCGGCGTTCCACCCGGCGCTGGAAACCGGCCATGCGCGGCTGATTGTGCGCAAGGGCTGCAATCCGGCCATCGACAGCTATTCGGCCTTCGTCGAGGCCGACCGCCGCACCGCCACCGGCCTTGCCGGCTATCTGGCCGCGCGCGGCATCCGCAAGGTGTGGATCGCCGGCCTCGCCACCGACTTCTGCGTGGCCTGGAGCGCCATCGACGCCTGCGCCGCGGGCCTGGAAACCTCGGTGATCGAGGACGCCTGTCGCGCCATCGACATCGACGGCTCGCTGGCGCAAGCCTGGTTCGACATGCGCCAGGCCGGCGTCAGGCGGCTGCGCTCGGACGAGGTGTGAGCGCGCCGTTCCGCGCTCAGGCAGGGTTGGCCGACAGCATCACCAGCCAGCGGGTTTGCATCTCCTCCGCCAGATAGTGTTCGCGTTCGGCCAGGAACTGCGCGATGTAAGGCTGCTCCAGGTGCCGCAACAAGTGCTCGCGGCTGGACCACGCCTCGTAGAAGTGAAACAGCGCAGGATCGGCCCGGTCCTGATGCACGTGGTATTGCAGGCAGCCGGCTTCTTCGCGGGTAGGCGCGACCAGCGACAGCAGCCGCCGCGCCAGCGCCTCGACCTGTTCCGGCCTGGCCCTCGCCTGGCCGATCAGGGCATAAGGAGTGGTTTCTCCGGCATTCGCTTCGGGCAACGCAAAACTCATGGCGACTCCATGGTAAGATAAATATCGAACCTTGATGATAGCGCATCTCGCCACAAGGTACGATTGAAACCTTACCAGCAATACGCAAAGAGCCGCTCATGCCCGATCAGGAAGGACACCCGGAAGTCTGGGAAATGAAGCTGGGCGCCGTGCTCTCGGCGCTAGCCGACCCCTTGCGGCGCCAGGTCGTCGCCGAGCTTGTCCAGGCCCCCGCCGACACGGAAAGAACCTGCGCTTCGTTCGGCTTCCAGGTCAGCAAGGCCACCCTGACGCATCATTTCCGCATCCTGCGCGAGGCGGGTCTGATCCGTCAGACGTGGCGCGGCAACAGCCGGGCCGCCGCGCTCAGGCGCGAAGACGTCGAGCAGCGCTTTCCCGGTCTGCTGGCTCTGCTGGCGCGCCCCGACAGCGAGTAAATCCGGCCAGGCGGCTTAAATCCAGCGCCGCTTCCAGAACAGCCAGCCCATCCCCAGCGTCAGCGCGGCCATGCCGGCGAGCACCGCGTGGTAGCCATAATGCCATTTCAGCTCCGGCATGTTCTCGAAGTTCATGCCGTAAATCCCGGCGATCAGCGTCAGGGGCATGAAGATCATGGTCAGCACCGTCAACTTGCGCATTTGCAGGTTGAGGCGATGCGACTGGGTGGACAGATACAAATCCAGCATGTCGCCCACCATCTCGCGGCTCATTTCCAGCGACTCCAGCACGTGCACGGTGTGGTCGTAGGCGTCGCGCAGGTAGATCAGCGTTTCCGGCGAGAAAAAGTCGCGCTCGCTGCGGTTGAGAGACAGCAGCATCTCGCGCAGCGGCAGCAGGGCGCGGCGCAGCTTGAGGCAGTCGCGCTTCAGGCGCTGGATCTGGCGCAGCACCGAGTTGTCACCGCCCTGCAGCAAGCGGCCGTCGACGGTTTCCACCTTTTCATTGAACTGGGTCAGCACTGCCAGATAGTCGTCGACGACCGCGTCCAGCAGGGAATACGCCAGATAGTCGCCTCCCTTGCCGCGAATCAGCCCGCGCTTGTGGCGCAAGCGCTCGCGGATGGCTTCGAACACCCCGGTGGGCCGCTCCTGGAAGGACAGCACGAAGCGGTTGGCCAGCACCAGATAAACCTGGTCCGACTGCAGCCGGCCGCCCTGCGGCGGGTAGTCGAACACCCGGCTGGCGATGAACAGGTAGTCGCCGTAATCCTCCACCTTGGGACGCTGGCGGGCGTTGAGGATGTCCTCCATCACCAGCGGGTGCAGGCCGAAGCGCTCGCCGATCAGTTTCATCGCCGCGGCGTCGTGCAGCCCGTAGACGTTGAGCCACAGCACGCCGTCGCCGGGCTGATGGGCCATGGCCTGCTCCAGGTCGACGAAAACGGTTTCTTCGAGATGCTCGGCATCATATTCGAACAGCGTGACGCTGACTTCGCGCTGCTTGGCTTCGCCGATGGGAATCAGCGCGCCCGGCGCTTCGCCGAGCGTGGGAACTTTGCGTTTCAACTTTTGATGGCGCATGCCTCAGCTTTCAGGTGCGCGCGCCGCCCGGCAACGACGCGGCCCGGAGCAAGCCGGGCCGCGCGCATCGACCAACCGCCGGGAGAGGCGCTTATTCCAGAACGATATCCAGTTTGAAGCCGACGTTGCGCCATTGGTTCACTTCCTGGCGGAAGCTGCTGGCGGTCAGCGGGTTGTCCTTCAGCCACTGCTTGCTCAGTTTCAGTTCGAAGCCGTTGGGATTCTGCTTCAGGTCCAGCCGTTCCGGCAGCTCCAGCGGCTGGCGACGGCGGTGCAGCAGCACCGCCATGCGCAGCGCCACCACCGCCTGCCACATGGCGGCGCTGTCGACATGCTGCACCATCTTGCCCATATCGCCGCGATGCCCGAGCACGATCACCGCCAGCGACGCCTGCTCGCGCTTGGAGAAGCCCGGCATGTCGGCGTTTTGCAGAATGTAGGTGGAATGCTTGTGGTAGGCGGTATGCGAGATGGTGAGGCCGATTTCGTGCAGCTTGGCCGCCCAGCCCAGGCGCTTGAGCATGTCCTGGTCCACATCCTCGCCCGCCACCATCCGGTACAGCCGCTCGGCCAGCAGGTTGACCCGCTCGGCCTGGCCGGGATCCACGTGGTAGCGGCGCTTGAACAGCCCCACTGTGCTGTCGCGCATGTCCTTTTCACGCTGGCGGCCCAGCAGATCGTAAAGCACGCCGTCGCGCAACGCGCCTTCGGCCACGATCATCTTGTCCACTTCCAGCTCTTCGAACACGGCGATCATGATGGCCAGCCCGCCGGCCAACACCGGCGCGCGGTCGGACTTGAGGCCGTTGATCTTGATCGCGTCGACGCTGCCCTGGGAGATCAGCTCGGCGCGCAGCTTTTCCATCCCGTCCAGGGTGATGTCGGCGCGGCTCCAGTCGTTGATTTCCAGCACGTCGCGCAGCGAGCGGGCGGTGCCGGAGGTGCCCACCGCCAGTTGCCACTCGCTGGGACGGTATTCGTGGCGGATGCGCTGGATTTCGTTGCGCGCCGCCAGCGTGGCGTCGCGGAAATTGCCGCGGCTGAGCTTGCCGTCCGGGAAGAAGCGCAAGGTGTAGCTGACGCAGCCCAAGGGCAGGCTTTCGGTGACCAGGGCCTTGTAATGGCTGCCGATGATGAACTCGGTGGAGCCGCCGCCGATGTCCACCACCATGCGGCGCTCGCGGGTGTCGGGCAGCGAGTGGGCGGCGCCGAGATAGATCAGGCGGGCCTCCTCGCGGCCGGCGATGATCTCGATGGGGAAGCCAAGCCTGGCCTCGGCCTCGGCGATGAAGGCGGCGGCGTTCTTGGCCACGCGCAGGGTATTGGTGCCGACCACCCGCACCTGGGCGGGCACGAAGCCGCGCAGGCGTTCGCCAAAGCGCGCCATGCAGGCCAGCGCCTTGGCCTGGGTGTCCTCGTCCAGATATTTGTCGGAGGTGAGGCCGGCGCCCAGACGGACGGTCTCCTTCATCACGTCCAGCGTGTAGAGCTGATCATCCACCACGCGCGACACCTGCAGCCGGAAGCTGTTGGAGCCGAGATCGATGGTGGCCAGTACGGTGTGGGGGGGAGTGGTTTGTGTCAAAAAAGACACCCCTTCTCTTTTGCGGTTGATGCGCCGGCCCTGCGTGCCTGCAGGAAACCGGCTGGCGGGTTTCGGACGTAAAAATGGCGGCAACGCCGAATGTTACCGCCATTTTAGACGCAGCGTCACGCCGCCGCAGGCTCAACGCCCCAGCGATTCGCGCTTCTTGTCTTCCAGCGTGGTGTGGCGGATGTCCTTGCCCTTGACCAGATAGACCACGTATTCGGAGATGTTCTTGGCGTGATCGCCGATGCGCTCGATGGCCTTGGAAATGAACAGCGTGTCGATGGACATGCTGATGGTGCGCGGGTCTTCCATCATGAAGGTGATCAGCTGGCGCAGCTCGGCGGCGAAATCGTCGTCCAGCCGCTGGTCCTCCTCCGCCAGCTCCAGCGCGGCGGTGGTGTCCAGCCGGGCGAAGGCGTCCAGCGAGCGGCGCAGCATGGCCAGCGCCACTTGCGACATTTTTTCGATCTCCCGAAAGCGCGGCATCTGGTAGCGCTCGGACTCGTAAATGGTCTTGCCCATGCGCGCGATCTTCTGCGCCTCGTCGCCGATGCGCTCCAGATCGGTAATGATCTTGATCACGGTGAAGACGATGCGCAAATCGCTGGCCGCCGGCTGGCGCAGGGCGATGATGTGCAGGCAATCGTCGTCGATGGCCACTTCCATGGCGTTGACCAGCGCGTCCTCGGCGATCACCTTCTCCATGCGGGCGATGTCGCCGGTCAGCAACGCATCCACCGCCGACAGGATCTGCTGTTCGACCAGCCCCCCCATCTGCAGCACCCGGGTGCGTATCGTTTCCAGTTCCATGTCGAATTGCTTGGAGATGTGTTCTGCCATGTCTGCCTCTGCTCTGAGCGCCTGCAAAATTATTGGAGAAAGATTGGAGGATGATAAGTCAAACAGATGACGGCGAGATGACACATCATCAGTCCGCGCAAAAACGGGCCGCAGCCGCGGCCCGCGTTCGGCATCGCCGGCCGGGAAGGATCAGCGGATCACTTCCACGCCGCTTTGCTTGCCCAGCAGCAGCACGTCGGCGCGGCGGCGGGCGAACAGGCCGCAGGTGACCACGCCGGCGATGTTGTTGATGATCTCTTCCAGCTCCACCGGCTTCATGATCTTGAGGCCGTGCACGTCGACGATGACGTTGCCGTTGTCGGTGGTCACGCCCTGGCGCAGCTCCGGATGGCCGCCCAGCTTGACCAGTTCGCGCGCCACGTAGCTGCGCGCCATCGGGATGACTTCGATCGGCAGCGGAAAAGCGCCCAGCATGGTGACGTATTTGTTTTCGTCGGCGATGCAGATGAACTCGTCGGCCGCGCCGGCCACGATCTTCTCGCGCGTCAGCGCCGCGCCGCCGCCCTTGATCATGTGCAGGTAGTGGTTGATTTCGTCGGCGCCGTCGATGTACACCGCCAGCTTTTCCACCTCGTTCAGGTCGTACACCGGAATGTGATGCGCCTTCAGACGAGCGGTGGACGCCTCCGAACTGGAGACGGCGCCCTTGATGCGGCCCTTGATCGTCGCCAATTCCTCGATGAACAGATTGACGGTGCTGCCGGTGCCCACGCCGATGACGGCGTCTTCCGGTACGAATTCCAGGGCCTTCTTGGCCACGGCGAGCTTGAGCTGGTCTTGGGTCAACATGGTACGCCTCCTCGGTAGATGGTAGCGGGCCCGCCGCGGCGACGGCCCTGTCAGCCAGCCCGGCCCGATGCCGCCTGTGGCGCGGCGCGGGCCGGAATCGGCCATTGTCAGCTTACGACTGGATTATCCCACATCCCCGCCGCCGCGACATAAACATGCCGCGCGGAGATGACCATCATCATATTCATGCCGTGATGGCCGGCTGCAGCAAACACACCGCCTGCGCTTCTATCGCCTCGCAGCGGCCCAGATAACCCAGCTTCTCGTTGGTCTTGCCCTTGACGTTGACCGCGCCGACGTCCAGCCCCAGATCGGCGGCGATGTTGGCGCGCATCGCGTCGATGTGCGGCGCGAGCTTGGGCTGCTGGGCGATCAGCGTGCTGTCCACGTTCACCGGCTCCCAGCCGGCGGCGCGCACCCGCGCCAGCGCTTCGCGCAGCAGCGCGCGGCTGTCCGCGCCCTTGAACTCGGCCGCGGTGTCCGGAAAGTGGCGGCCGATATCGCCCAGCGCCGCCGCGCCCAGCAGCGCGTCGGTGATGGCGTGCAACAGCGCGTCGGCGTCGGAATGGCCCAACAGGCCCTTGTCGTGCGGGATGTCCACCCCGCCCAGAATCAACGGGCGGCCAGCCACCAGCTGATGTACGTCGTAACCTTGTCCGATGCGGAACATGTCTTTGTTTCCCGTTGTCTTCACTCGCCCTTGCGGGCGGTCAGTATCGCGCGCGCCAACGCCAGGTCGCGCGGGTAAGTCACCTTGAAGTTCTGCGCGTCGCCTTCCACCAGCAAGGGCTTGCTCCCCAGCCGCTCGACGGCGGACGACTCGTCCGTGATGTCGGCCGCGGCCACGCCGCGCAGCGCGCGGGACAGCAGGCCGGCGCGGAACATCTGCGGCGTTTGCGCCAGCCACAGGCCGCCGCGCGGCACGGTGGCGCCGACCTGGCCTTGGCTGTCGGCGCGCTTGACGGTGTCCGGCACCGGCAAGGCCAGCAGCCCGCCCACCGGATGGTTGTCCAGCGTGGCGATCAGCCGCTCCACGGCGGCCACCGACAGGCAGCAGCGCGCCGCGTCGTGCACCAGCACCCAATCGTCGTCGGCCGGCGCCAGCGCTTCCAGCCCATGACAGACGCTTTCGGCGCGCGAAGCGCCGCCGACGCGGTACACCGCCAGCTTGGGCAGCTTCCAGTCGAAACCGTCGAACCATTCGTCCTGCGGCGAAATCACCACCGCCACTTCGTCGATGGCCGCCACGGCGGCCAGCGTCGCCAGCGTGTGCCACATCAGCGGCTTGCCGTTCAGTTGCAGGTACTGCTTGGGGCTGGGCGCGCCGAAGCGGCTGCCGGAACCGGCCGCCGGCACCAGGGCGATGTAGCGTCCCACCTCAGGACTCCGCCGCCGGCGGGGTTTCCAGCGCGCGCCAGACGCAGCTGCCCTTCACCGCCTTGTCCAGCGCGTCGAGGTAGGCCTGATGCTCGGCCAGTTCCTCGGCATTCGCCGCCAGCACCTTGAGCGGCTTGCGCTCGAAGTCCAGCGCGTGGCCGGCGTCGCCGGGCAGCTCGACGTCGATGTCCATCACCAGGCTTTCCTGGCCGCGCGTCATCCACAGATAGACTTCCGACAGCAGCTCGCAGTCCACCAGCGCGCCGTGCAGGGTGCGGTTGGAGCGGTCGATCTCGAAGCGGTCGCACAGCGCGTCCAGGCTGTTGCGCTTGCCGGGGAACATGTCGCGCGCTTCGCGCAGCGTGTCGATGACGTTGGCGCACAGCTTTTCCACCGGCTCGATGCCGACGCGGGCGAACTCGGCGTTGAGGAAGCCGACGTCAAACGGCGCGTTGTGGATGATCAGCTCGGCGTCGCGCAGAAAATCGGCGATTTCCTGCGCCACCTGGCGATAAGTCGGCTTGCCTTCGAGAAACTCCAGCGAAATGCCGTGCACGCGCTGCGCGTCGGGGTCGATGTCGCGTTCCGGGTGGATATAGAGGTGCAGGTGCTTGCCGGTGAGCTTGCGCCCCACCATTTCCAGACCGGCGAATTCGATGATGCGGTGGCCCTGCGAGGGTTCGAGACCGGTGGTTTCGGTATCGAGAATGATCTGTCTCATGCTGCTTCCCGCTCGCCGCGCCGCGATCGGACGCGGCGGCAACTGGTGTTCACGCCGACTCCACGCCGCGATTGGCGAGCTGGTCGGCTCTTTCGTTGAACTCATGTCCGGCGTGGCCCTTCACCCAGCGCCACTCGACGTGCAGATGGCGGTTGCGCTCGGCGTCCAGTTGCTGCCACAGGTCGGCGTTCTTGACCGGCTCCTTGGCCGCGGTTTTCCAGCCGCGCGCCTTCCAGCCGTGTATCCACTCGGAAATGCCCTTCTGCACGTACTGCGAGTCGGTGTAGACCACCACCTGGCACGGACGGTTCAGCGCCGCCAGGCCCTTGATCACCGCCAACAGCTCCATGCGGTTGTTGGTGGTGCCGCGCTCGCCACCGCACAATTCCTTTTCCTTGCCCTTGTAGCGGAGCAGCGCGCCCCAGCCGCCGGGCCCGGGGTTGCCCTTGCAAGCCCCGTCGGTATACATCTCAACCTTGTCTTCTGTCGTCATGCTGTCTCGTCAATCGCAGGACGCAGAGGCGTCCCGCTCGGTAATGTCGGGCTGGCGGTGCGTGTGCTGGCGCTCGTTGCCGGCCACCACGCCCAGCGCCGCCGGCGCTTTCTTCTGTTTCCACGCGGGGGTGATCAGCCGCATGCCGCGCTGGCGTTTCACCGCCTCGATGCCGTACACCCCGGCCGCCAGCGGCCACCAGCGCTCGCCGGCGCCTTCCATGAAGTCGAAGCGGCGCATCCAGTCGGCGCGCGACAAAGGCGGCGCGTAGCCCATGAAGCCGCCGCCGTCAGGCTCCAGCTCCAGCAGCGTCAGCCAGTCCTTGATGCGCACCATGGACAGAAACCCGCCGTTCCACGGCGCGTTCTCGCGCCCCTGGATCAAGCGGCGCACGCCCCACAGCGACACCGGATTGAAGCCGGTGAGAATCAGCCGGCCCTCCGGCATCAGCACCCGCTCCGCTTCGCGCAGTACCTGATGCGGCTGAGTGGTAAAATCCAGCACATGCGGCAACAGCAACAGGTCCAGGCTGCGGGTTTCGAACGGCAGAAAAGCCGGGTCGCAGACCACGTCCGCGCCCTCGCAGCATCCGGCCCGGCACTGCCAGGCGATGCGATTTTCACGCAGGAAATTCACTTCCGGCAAACCCAGCTGCACCGCATGAAAACCGAACACGTCCGCCACCGCGCGGTCGAAATAAGCCTGTTCGCGCGCCAGCAGATAGCTGCCCAGCTCGGTGCCGGTCAACCAGCCGCCAAACGATTTTTTCATTGAGGAAGGCCTTATGCCAGCCATGTTCACGGTCGCCCCGGTCGAGGCGTTCAACGATAATTATATCTGGCTTTTGCAACGGGACGGCGTCGCCGTTGCCGTGGACCCGGGCGAAGCCGCGCCGCTGCAGCGAGAACTCGTCGCGCGCGGGCTGCGGCTGGACGCGGTGCTGATCACCCACCACCACGCCGATCACTGCGGCGGCGTAGCCGAACTTGGCCGGCATTGGCCGGATCTGCGCGTTCACGGCCCGGCCGGCGTCGCCGGCGTCACTCATCCGGCGGCGGAAGGCGACGACATCGAGCTGTCCTTCGCCCGCGCGCGCGTCATCGCCGTGCCGGGGCACACGCTGGATCATCTGGCATACCAGATGGACGGCATGCTGTTTTGCGGCGATACCCTGTTCGCGGCTGGCTGCGGCAGGGTATTCGAAGGCACGCCGGCGCAAATGCTGGCCTCTTTGAAAAAACTGGCGCGATTGCCGCCGGAAACCAAAATTTTCCCGGCTCACGAATATACGCTGTCCAATTTGCGCTTCGCTCTCGCCGCCGACCCGGCCAATCCCTTGCTAGCCATGCGCCAAAGCCGCGACCAATCCTTGCGCGAGCGGAACCTGCCCACCCTGCCGACCACCCTGCAACTGGAGCTGGCCAGCAATCCCTTTTTACGTTGCCTGACGCCGGACATCCTGCGCGCGCTCACCGCGCGCGAGGGACGCCCCATGACGGACGAAACCGATGCTTTCTCCTGTCTGCGCGCCTGGAAAAACGATTTTCGCTGATATTTGATTTCACTAAATTCCGGCCTAGAATCAAATATCGTCTCGCGGCTGCTAGGATTTGCGGATATGGCAATCGAAGCACATGAAATTATTTGGTTTTTTGAATTGACACCCCCAAAGGGCGTGTTTAGGATCAGCCGAAATCAGAATTCCGGGCTCGCCAGATGAAACGCTTCACTCCATTGGCACTTTCGTTGTCATTCGCATTCCTTTTCGCATCGCCGGCCAAGGCCGACTCCAACGCGTTCCGTCAGTCGATAGGCGTAGACGAGGCCCAGGCCGCCGGCCTCGACATGATGCTGCTCAACTCCAGCCTGCTGCGCAACGGCGACGACGTCTGGAAACGCGCTCGCGAAGGATTCCAGCTGGAAGAAGTGAACGCCGACATCGTCCGCCGCCAGGAGCGCTTCTACGCCGCCAAGCCGGAATATTTCCGCCGCACGCTGGACCGCAGCCGCAAGTATCTGTTCCACATCATGAACGAGGTGGAGCGCCGCGGGATGC
Source organism: Xenophilus sp. AP218F (assembly GCA_002213445.1). Classification (GTDB taxonomy): domain Bacteria; phylum Pseudomonadota; class Gammaproteobacteria; order Burkholderiales; family Chromobacteriaceae; genus Chromobacterium. The sequence continues at coordinate 168,274 of NJIE01000023.1, forward strand.
CCACCGAAATCGCGCTCCTGCCGATGGTGGAAAGCGCCTTCGTCCCCACCGCCCGCTCCCGCGTCGGCGCGGCCGGCCTGTGGCAGTTCATGCCCGCCACCGGCCGCCACTACGGGCTGGAGCAAACCTGGTGGTACGACGGCCGCCGCGACGTGACCGAAGCCACCCGCGCCGCGCTCGACTATCTGGAAAACCTGCACGAACAATTCGGCGACTGGCGGCTGGCGCTGGCCGCCTACAACTGGGGCGAAGGCAATCTGGCCCGCGCCATCGCCAAGGTCCAGGCCAGCGGTCAGGAAGCCACATACGAGAACATCCGTATGCCGAACGAAACCCGCAACTACGTTCCCAAGCTCCTCGCCGTCCGCAACATTCTGCAACAGCCGGACAAATTCGGCGTCCGCCTGGACAAATTCCCCAACCGTCCCTACTTCGTCGCCGTATCCACCGGCAAGCACATGAACATCGACATCGCCGCCAAGCTGGCCGGCACGTCGGTTGCGGAATTCAAGGAACTCAACCCGGCCTTCAACCTGCCGGTGTACGCACACAAGGCCGGCCGCCAGATGCTGGTGCCGGCCGCCAAGGCCGACAAGTTCGTCGCCAACCTGGAAAAATGGGACAAGCCGCTGCTCACCTGGGAAGTGTATATCCCCCAAGGCGACGAGAGCGTCGCCCAGATTGCCAGCAGCCACAACATGAGCGCCAGCCAGCTGCTGGCCGCCAACAATATCGGCGGCGGCACCTTGCGCGCCGGCCAGCCGGTGCTGGTGGCGATGAGCAAGAACCAGCGCGATATCGCGCCGCTGGACAGCACCGACACTGCGCTGCCCGAAACCGGCGCGCCGGCCGCCACCCTGATCGCCAGCGCCGGCCAACCGCCGGCGCCGGCCCCCGTCGCGCAGGCAGGCGCCGCCGCTCCCGCGCCGCAACCGGCGGCAAGCGAACCGGCGCTCCTGACCGCCAGCGCCGCGCCCGCCGTCAGCGCGAGTGCAGCCGTTCCGGTCGGCGCCGACAACGCCCAGCCGCCCGCCTCGCTCGCCGCCGATCTCAGCCGCTACACCATCGTCAGCGGCGACACGCTGTACAGCATTGCGCGCCGCTACAATCTGAGCGTGGATGATCTGAAAAACCTGAACCAGCTCGGCTCCAACACCGTGCAGGTGGGCCAGCAGCTGCTGGTGAAGGGCTCGCCGACGCTGCTCGCCGAAAACCGCGCCAGCGCGCCGGCCGCCGCCGACGAAGCGCTGGTTCAGGTCAGCCGCGTCAGCCCCCCCAGCCGCCAGGCCACCGAATACGTGGTCAAGCGTGGCGATACCCTTTACAGCATCGCCCGCCGTTTCGGCGTGGATCACAGCGATATCCAGCGCTGGAACGACGCCCGCCGCCTAGCGCGCCTGCAGCCTGGCCAGCGCGTGATCGTGCAGAAGCTGTAAACCGGACGGCCCTCGCGAAAAAGCCCGGCGCGCGCCGGGCTTTTTTTGTTTTCCCCTCTCTCAACGCTGTCGGCCCCGCGGCGCGCCCAGCCGGCTCATGCGCCGCGCCGGGCTGCGCGTGATCGTGCAGAAGCTGTAAACCGGACGGCCCTCGCGAAAAAGCCCGGCGCGCGCCGGGCTTTTTTTGTTTTCCCCTCTCTCAACGCTGTCGGCCCCGCGGCGCGCCCAGCCGGCTCATGCGCCGCGCCGGGCTGCGCGTGATCGTGCAGAAGCTGTAAACCGGACGGCCCTCGCGAAAAAGCCCGGCGCGCGCCGGGCTTTTTTTGTTTTCCTCTCTCTCAACGCTGTCGGCCCCGCGGCGTGCCTAGCCGGCTCATGCGCCGCGCCAGGCTGCGCGTGGGCGGCGGCACCGCGATCAGCTGCGGCAGCATGTGCTTGAGACTGTGGCGCAGGGCTTCCACCGTCAGCGTCAGCTCGGCCGCCAGCCAGTGGCAATGCGAGGGGCGCTGCATCTGCGCCGGATTGTCGGCGTCGATCAGCGGCCCCACCAGCAATTGCGGCTGATTGAAGCGCAAGGCATGCGCCCCGCGCAGCAGGGTACGCACGATGGCGCGGCGCGGCGAATGGTTTTCCTCCAGCGCCGGGGTGGAGCCCGACACCTCGCTCATCCGGTCCAGCAAGGTCCACATCGCGCGTTGGCAACGCTGCACCTGGTCCAGTTCCCTGGGCTTGAGGCCAGACTCCTGCGCCACCGCCGAGAGCAGGCCGCGCATCCGCACCAGCCGGCTATTGAACTGTTCCAGCGCCGCCGCCTCGTCCACCGGCAAGCGGCGGGCGATGCGGTTGTAGAGCAAGGCCGCCTCGCGCAGATTGTCGGCCAGCAGGAAGCGCCAACTGTCGATGGCGCGCAGGGGCAGGGTGGCGGCGGTGGCCATGCCGATCAGCGAGCCGATCAACACATTGCAGCTGCGCCACAGCGCTTCGTCTATCGGCGAATCGCCAAGGCCGGCCACGATCACCAGCGTGATGCCGGTCAGCAGGGCGAGATAGCCGCCCTTGCCCTGAGCGTGCCAGCTGCTGGCTGCCACCACCAGCAACATCCAGCCCCAGCACAGATAGGGCGAAACCCGGTACAACATGATCGCCGACAGGCCCGCCGCCGCGCCCAGCAGCGAGCCGCCCATCCGCTCCAGCGCCTTGCGCCGCACGCCGCCCCAGTGCGGCACCCCGCCCAGCACGATCAGGATCGTCACCAGCATCCAGCCGCCGTGAGGGATGCCGGTGAGCAGGGTCAAGCCCATGCCGAACAGAAAAGCCAGCGTGGCTCGCAGCATATGCGCCTGGCGCGCGTAGCGATTGAGGTAATACGGCACCACCAGCACGCGCCAGGAAGATTGCCAGTTCTTGCTTGTCGCCACGCCTTACTCCGGATCCTTGCTGTCCAGCCAGATGGTCACCGGGCCGTCGTTGACCAGGCTCACCTGCATGTCCGCGCCGAATACGCCGGTGGGCACCGGTTTGCCCAGGACGGCGGACAGCTCGGCGACGAAACGGTCGAACATCGGCGCGGAAATCTCGCCGCGCGCGGCGCGGCTATAGGACGGCCGGTTGCCTTTCCTGACGCTGGCGAACAAGGTGAACTGGCTGACCGCCAGCGCCTCGCCGCCGATATCCAGCAGCGAACGGTTCATCACCCCGTTTTCATCGTTGAACACCCGCAGCTGGACAAGCTTGCGCGTGAGCCAGCCGATATCCTCGGCGCCGTCCGCCTCCTCCACCCCCACCAGCAGCAGCAAGCCCGGCCCGATGCGCCCGGTTGTCTCCCCCGCCACCGCCACCGCCGCCTGACTGACCCGCTGAACCAAAACCCGCATCGAATTCTCCTGCCTTCCAGTATGCAAACAAGGCTCCATTCTAGCGGCGTGGCGTCCGGGATAACACCGCGGCGGCGCGCGCGGCTACAATGGCGCATCCATTTCTGACAGGAAACCGCTCGATGTTGATGGTCATCTCGCCGGCCAAGACGCTGGACTACGATACACCGCCCGCCACCCAGACCTACACCCAGCCCGATCTTCTGACGCACAGCGCCGAACTGATCGAGACGCTGCGCGAGAAAAGCCCGCAAGACATCGCCCAGCTGATGAGCGTCAGCGACAAGATCGCCCAGCTCAACGTCGGCCGCTACGCCGACTGGCAACCGCCGTTCACGCCGGCCAACGCCAAGCAGGCGGCGCTGGCCTTCATGGGCGACGTGTACGAAGGCCTCGACGCCGCCAGCCTGCCGCCGGCGCAGCTGGATTACCTGCAGCAGCGGCTGCGCATCCTCTCCGGCCTCTACGGCGTCTTGCGGCCGCTGGACCTGATGCAGGCCTATCGCCTGGAGATGGGCACCCGCCTGGCCAACCCGCGCGGCAAGAATCTGTACGAATTCTGGGGCGAGATCGTCACCGCCAAGCTCAACGAGCAGCTGGAGGCGCTGGGCCAGCGCACGCTGGTCAACTTGGCCTCTGACGAATACTTCAAGGCGGTCAAACCCAAGGCCTTGAACGCCGCCATCGTCACGCCGGTGTTCCAGGACAAGAAAAACGGCCAGTACAAGATCATCAGCTTTTACGCCAAGCGCGCCCGCGGCCTGATGGCGCGCTGGGCCGCCGAACGCGGCGTCGTCGATCCGGCGGCGTTGCGCGGCTTCGACAGCGAGGGCTACGCCTTCGACCCCGCCGCCTCCGGCGAGCTCAACTGGGTTTTCCGTCGCGAACATCACTGACACCCCAGCCGGCGCGCCTTCCCCCGGCGCGCCCGTTTCCCCTTCTTCCTCGCCAGATTCCACGACGGACTGCATCCTGCGCGCAACAGTTCTCACCCAAACGATCATGCAAAATCCGCATGCCTCGCCGCCTTCAGCGGCTGGTCGATCCCGGCAAAGCCGTCTCTAGCCCGCCTCTAGCTCTGTCAAAGCCTCATATTAAACATTTGATTATCAATAATTAAACTATTTTCAATGTTGAATTTAACAAACCCGGCAACTACACTCCGACTCACAAAAAACATTACAGATTCTTGCCTTCAGCTTAAACAAGGCAAAGTCAAAATAGCGACAAGCGGGCCGGCAAACTGCTCGAAACGGGCGAAATCCATTCTGTAGAGGCTCGATATGAACAAGATCATCATCACCTTGGCTGCGCTGGCGGCTATGCAATCCGGCTTGGTCCTGGCAGCCCAGGGCGGCGTCATCGGCTTCTCCGGCTCCATCGTCAAAGAGCCGTGCGCGCAGGAAACCAGCGCCCTGGCCCGCTACGCTTCGCATCCGCAACTGTATCAGGCCGCGCGCAAGGTCTCGTCCGGCCCCACTTGCTCCGGTCTGGACAACACCCAGTCCGTGACGATCAGCCGCGTGAAGACCAGCCAGTCCGCCGAAGGCCAGATCGTTACCGTCGTCTACAACTGAGCGCCGCAAGAACTCGAAAACGCCGCCGCCGCGGATGCTCCGCGGCGGCGGCGTTTGCTTTGCCCGCAAGATCGGATCACTGGTAAAGCATATTGAGCGTCACCACCGATCGCAGCGTGCCAGGCGTCACCGCCGTCGTGCGCATGTATTCGACGAACACAGGCAATTGCGCCGTTTGCGACTGGATATCCACCACCCGGGTGTTGTTGGTGCTGTTCGCTCCTATATTCCGCCCGTCGCCCAGCGTCCCCATGAAAACCGCCACGCCCTTGGCCGTGCCGCCCGTATTCGCAAACAGGATGGGGTTATTCGCGTCCGCCGAGCCGGAAAAACTGAAGGTGGCGGTATGCAGCCCGGTCGAGCAATTGCTGGCGGTAATCGTGAAGCTGACGCTGCCCGCCGCGCTGCCCACCGCCGGCAGGGCGCTGACGCCTATGGTCGGCAGGGTCACCACCCGGTTAACATCCGCCGCGCTCAGATTGCAGGTGCCGCCGGGCGTGAACGTCACCGAGCCGTTGATCAGCTGGTTGTAGTTGACCCCGGGATAACCATTCAAGCCCCCCACCCCGTCCAGTTGGAACACCGAATACTGGCTAACCGCGACGGTGCCGCTGGATGGCGCGCCCGAGGTCTTGAGCAGCACGATGGAGTATTGCAGCGTCGTGGAGATGGAGCCTGCGGCCGGCACATAAATGCCGGTATTGATCGCCCCGTTCGACTGCGTGTAAGTCTGTCCGTTGAAGATGATGCCGATCTGCAAGCCGGCAGCCAGCGCCGTTTTCTTGGGGTTGACCCAGAAGTACACGTTCTCGCCCAGGCTCTGCTGGCAGTAGACGCTGATGGTCTGCAGAGGCGACTGCCAGATGACGGTGCCGCTTGGCGCGGCGGCGGAAACGTACAGGTTGCCGGGCAGGCTCAAGGTGGAGGTCACGCTGCCTGACGAACTGGCGCCATTCCAGCACGCCAGGGCATGGCTGGTCGCCGGCAGGCACAGCAAGCACACGCACAGCCAGGCGCGCAGCGCGCGGATAATCGATTGGCTCATCATTCTTTCGCTTTCTGGCTTTCGCAGTCTGGTCGCTAGCCTTCACTCGGCATCGCATACGGCTTCGGTTATCGAATAACCCGCGCCATTCACTCGCGCCGAGGGCTGATAATGGAAGCGGCACTGTTGATCCGGCGCGCCGCCCCAGTCGGCCCGCAGCGTTTTCCCTTCCATGCCGCGCAGGAAGGCGCGGCTGCCCTGCCCCACCATCGCCAGCACGTCGCCCTTGTCGCTCAACACCGACGCCCCTACCGGCACGGCGCTGCCGTCGGCCCGCGTCAGCGTCACGATGACGGGTTTGCCCTGTTCGGTGGGGAACTTGAGCATCACGATGGCTCCGGCGCGCGGCGCGTCCTGCTGCGCGGTCTCCTGCAGCTCGACGTTCTCGCTCATCCCCTTCGGGTCCAGCGAGACTTCGTTCTGCCGGTACGGCATCAACGACGACACCACCGCGTAGCCGTCCTGATTGACGCGCACGCCGTTGGTGTTGTTGACCGCAGCGCCCGCCGCGCCCGGCGCGTCGATGACGGCGAACGATTCGCCCACCGATTGCGCCGCGGTGACGCCGCCCGGATGGAACACCAGGGCGCCCATCACCCCGGCATTGGCTTGCGAGGCATGGCCGACGCTGCTGCCGCCGACGCTGACCGTGGCCACCGAACTGGCGTACTGCACGCTGGCCCCGCCGCCGCCGCTATGGTTGCCGGAGGCGTCGCGGGCATCGCTGGCGTAGACGTTGTAGCTGAGGTTGTTCAGCTCGCCGCTGGTGCCGCTGACCGCCAGCTGGTTGCTGGCGCTGCGATCGCTGTTGCTGTTGACGCTGGCGGTCAACAGCGGCGCGTGCGCGGCGCGGCCCAGCGGCATCGACACGCTCAGCGTGTACTGGTTGACGTTGTTGCCCAGGGCATCGTGCAGCCGGCCGGCGGACAGGCTGAAATTGACCGACTTGAAGGTATTGTTGTACCCAAGCTGGTAGGTCACGTCGCGGCCGCTCTGGTTCCAGTAGTCCTGCGTCGAGCCGCTGATGTAAACATGCCCCCAGCCCGCCGGCAGCGGCTGGTCAGCGTTCAATTGAAACTGGTTGCGGGTGCGGTACACCGCGCCGTTCTGGTTCAGCAGATTGACGTAGTCCTGGAACTGCAGATAACCGGTGGTGGAGTAGCGATACGCCGCTACCGTGAAGTTGGTGCCGGTGCTTGCCAGCAGCTTGCTGTAGGCCAGGCGATAGCTCTGGCCGCTCATGTTCTCGCCGCCCCCGGCATTGGAAAGGTTGCTGGCCCAGGACTGGGTGACGTCCAGCGCCAGCGCGCCGATGGCGGTATTGAGCCCTGCGCCGAAGATGCCGGCCTGGTAATGCTCGGCGGCGATGCCGCCGCCGTACAGCGTCAGGCTGCCATTCACGCCGCGCTGGTAGGTGGCTTGCACGAAGTCCGGATGCCGGCTCAGCGTGCTATCGCGCCACTGCCCCGCCGTCACCGAATAGCGCCATTGATCCTGGCGCAGCAGCTGCGGCACCGCGGCGTAGGGCACGACGAAGGTGCGCACCCGGCCATCGGCCTCGGTCACCGTCACGTTCAGATCGCCGGCGAAGCCGGTGTTGTACAGGTCGTCGATGCTGAACTCGCCCGGCGGCACGGCGTTTTCATAGATCAGGTTGCCGTTCTGGCGGATCGATACCTTGGCGTTGGTCTCCGCCACGCCGCGCACCACCGGCGCGTAGCCTTGCATCGACTCCGGCTGCATGCGGTCGTCGGAATTGAGCTGCACCCCGCGGTAGGGCACGCTGTTGAACAAGTCCGACGGCGTGAAGTTGTCGCCGATGGTCAGCACCGAGCGCCAGTCGGTGATGTCGCGCTGCGCGTAGGCCGACGTCGCCTGGTAATGGCGCTGGCTGCCGTTGCCGCCGTCCTGCTGAGTGACGGCGCCGTTGTAGCGCAGCCTCCACATGCCGAGGTTGAGCCCGGCGTTGGCGCCCAGATAATACTGGGTGGACGCGCTATTGGACCCGGTGTCGTAGTGATAGACGTTGGCGTTGTAGTTGAGGAAGCCGGCGAAGGGCGCGCCGGCGTCCCAGTATTGGGGATCGACGTAGCCGCGAGCATGCGCGCGCAGGTATTTCTGCGGCACGCTGACGTCCAGGCGCAAATCGCCGCTATTGAAGCTGGAAAGGGCGCCGGGAACCAGCTGGGCAATGTCCCGACAAGGCTCGTCCTGCGGCGGCGCGGTCTCCGGCGTCTGCTCCAGACGCTTGAAATCCACGCCCATCTCCTCCAGCGCCTTGCGGCTGAAGCAGGCAAACACCCTGTGATCGTCTCGCTCTTTCATCAGCACGTCGCGACGGCCGATCCAGGCATCGTTGACGAACACGTCGGCGCGATAATTGCCGGGCAGCGCGCCCCCTGCCTGGTTGAAACGGCTCAGCCCCAAGGGCGGCGTGCCCGGCGCCCGGTTCAGGAACGCCGGATTGAACTGCACATCGTCCGGCGACGATGCCGGCGCCGCCGGCGCATCGGCCCAGGCCGAGGAGCCGCCGAACAGCCCGCACACCAGCGTGGCGAGAAGCGGCAGGCTCCCGCATCCAGCCTGCCATCGAGTCGGGGAAGGTTTCATCGCGCATTCCGTTTTGCTGCGCAGGCGGCCAGACAACAGGCGGCCGCCCGAATGGTCAGGGAGCCAGGGCGGCGTCGTGCATCACCGCCGCGCCAAAATCATTGATGCTCTCGTAGCTGAACTTCCACTTGCCCTCGGGCCTGGACTTCAAGTCCTTCAGGGCGAAATCCTTGCTGCCGCCGGGCGGCACCATGCCGCTGTCGGTCTCGTAGGACCGGGCGTTTGCCGTCAGCACCGCGCGATTCAGCGACACGTTGTAGGCCGCCGCGTTGGTGGCGCGCAGCAGATAGCCCTTGCCGTTCGGCTCGGCCAGCAGCGACCAGCTCAGCTTGTCGGCCGCGTCGTCGGCGCTGCCGGGCAGGCCCTTGGGGCGGTAGAACAGCTTGATCCGCGAACGGAAGGCGACCTGCATGAAATTGCGCTGCTCCTCGGCGCTCTTGGGCAAGGGCGGAATATCCAGCACGTTCAGCCAGAACACCGATTCGCGGTCTTGCGGCAAATCGGCGCCGGTAAAGGTGATGCGCAGGCTCTGCCCTCTGGCCGGATCAACCCGGAAAATCGGCGGCATGATCAGAAACGGCGCGTCCGCGGTATCCGGCGTCGATTTCTCGTTGCCGGCATCGGCCCATACCTCCACCAGCGACGGCGCCTTGCCGGGGTTGTTGATCTTGACGGTCACTTCCCGATCGGCGGCGTTGTACACCACCCGGGTGCCGGAAATCACCACGCCGGCGTTGACGACCGTGCTGGTCAGGAGGGTAAGGGCGGCGACGCCGCGGACTAGGAATGCTGTCATGACTTCTGCCTGTTTTCTGACTTGAAACGGCCAGCTGCGCCGGGCGCGGCTGGCAACGACGGCCAGCGTCGCTTACTGATAAGTCATCGAGTACTGCACGCTGGTATTCACCGCGCCGGCGCCGGCCGCGCCGCCGGTGGCGATGTACTGCGCGTAGTAGTTCAGCGTCGCCGCGCCGGAGCTGATCGGGGCCACCTGCGAGTTGGCGTTGTTGGTCAGATTGATCGCCTGCAGGGCGTTGTTGAGCAGCTGCACTTCCACGTTGGTGGCCGCGCCGGCGTTCTTCAGGTTGCCGGTGGCGGCGTCCACGGTCGGCCCGATTTCGAAGTGGGTCACTGCGTTTTTCAGCGTGGCGGGGCAATTGCTCAGATTGATGCTGAACGGGGTAGAGCCAGCGGTCTGACCAGCGGTGGCAAGCGAAGACACGCCGACGGTGGGCAGGGTGACGGTAAAGCTGGCCCCCCCGGTGCTGTTGATGGTGCAGGTGTTGGCGACGATGTTGCCATTGATGGTGATGGTGCCGTCGGCAGCCTGCGCGCCGGCCGCGTAAAGACCCAGGCCGACGGCCAGTACGGTAACAAGCTTCTTCATTTTTCATGCTCCATTGCGATTGCCGGGCGCTTGTAGCGTCCGAATGCGCGCCCTTCGACAGGGAAAGACGCTCCTGCGGCTTCGCCGCGCCAGCGCGGCAAAACCCGCTCTCAAGCTCTCCCGCCCAGGGCGGGAAAGCATCGGCTCCCTCAGATCTTCCGGCCTCTCTCCTCGATTAGAAACAGACCTTTTAATCAGACTTCACAAAAACATCCAAATCCATGATCAGCAATATAAATAACAATATTCAAAAACACAAATCACTATTAGTTTAAAATACTTGCGAACGAGGGCCGCAATCGCGCCCGGCCGCGCCAGACAAGACGCGCGTCACGCCAACCGCAACTCAGCATGCTGTGGCGTATTCGTCACATCGTACTCATGGGAACGATAAACCGCCTCGAAACGCGCCAAATCGCGGCAAAAAAGCGGCTGAGCGTCCACGCTGTTAAGCCTTTGTGATCAATCCCGTCCCGCCGGCGACGAACGGCTTTCCCCTCCGGACAACCGGCGCCATCTTCCCCAGGCTCCGGCTTCCCGGCTGACCCGCGGCGCCTCTGAAATCCAAAGAGATGCGGAAATGCCATCGATAACGCCAGAGGCATGCCAAGCACAGCCTCTCCCCCCGCGGTCTCACAGCGGCCCATGATCCGGCGCGGCAGGCCGGACCGATGCCGGCGACAACAGCCATGGCCGACAGCCTCGGCCACGCTCGATGGAATGAAGAAAATCCACAGCCCTTCGCCATGCTCCCCGCCCGCCTCTCCCCCGGCCGCTGCGCGGCGCCTCGCCGAATTGTTCTACCTGGCCGACTGCCAATGCTTCGCATCGCGATTGAGTCGTCAATGTTTTGACAATTGGCATGACAAGGGAATTTCATGATTCTTAAACTGTGACGGCCAATTCGCCCATTCGGGACGAGTTCACAGGACGGAGAGCCTCCCAACATGAAGAAAAACCTGCCGGTTACCGGCGTCGAGCAGCCGTTCGAGCGCGGCATGATCGTCTCGCGCACCGACCTCAAAGGTTGCATCACCCACGTCAACGACGCCTTCGTCGCCATCTCCGGCTTCAGCCGCGAGGAGTTGCTGGGCAAGAACCACAACATCGTCCGCCATCCGGACATGCCGCCCATCCTGTTCGAAGATCTGTGGCAGACGATGAAGCGCGAGCGTCCCTGGCGCGGGCTGGTGAAGAACCGCTGCAAGAACGGCGACCATTACTGGGTGGACGCGCTGGTGGTGCCGGTGCGTGAAAACGGCGTCGCCACCGGCTACATGTCGGTGCGCAGCCCGGCCAGCCGGGAGGCGGTGCGCCAGGCGGAACAGCGCTACCCGCAGCTGCTGCGGGGCGCGCGCTTCAAGCCGCCGCGCGGCAGCGGCGTGCGCGAAGGCCGGGTGCGGGCGCTGGCCGGCGCGGCGCTGATCGCCCTCTCCAGCGTCGAGGCGGTGGCCAACCAGAGCCCGGCCGGCCTGCTGTGCGGCGCGCTGGCGGCGGCCACCGTCGCCGGCTGGCTGGGCTTCGAGCGCTGGCGCGGCCGCCGCCAGGATGCGTTGCTGCAAGTCTGCGAGCGCATCGCCGAAGGCCATCTGGACAACGAGCTATCCATCCGCGGCGCGGGCGAAGCCGGCCGGCTGGAGAGCACGCTGGCGCATATGCAGGTGCATCTCAAAGTCATCATCGACGAATTGCAGATGACCTCGCGCCAGCTGGACCGCGACGCCGGCCACCTGCAGGGTTCGATCGCCGGCATCTACCAGCGCATGGCCGCCAGCGCCGACAATATGGAAAGAATGAGCGCCGCCATCCAGCAGCTATCGGCCTCCATCGAGCAGGTGGCGCAAAACGCCGGCAACACTTCGGCGATCAGCCAGGACGCCTCGCTCACCATCGAGGCCAGCAGCCAGGAAATGGAGCGCGCCCGCGCGCTGAGCCAGGCCGCCGGCCAGACTGTGGCCACGGCGCAGGACACCATCGCCTCGCTCTCCAGCGCCATCGCCAACGTCGGACTGGTGACGCAAACCATTCACGACATCGCCGAGCAAACCAATCTGCTGGCGCTCAACGCCGCCATCGAGGCCGCCCGCGCCGGCGAAAGCGGCCGCGGCTTCGCCGTGGTGGCCGACGAAGTGCGCAAGCTGGCCGAGCGCACCAGCGACAGCACCGACGAAATCAACGCGCTGGTGGCCAATATCGGCAAGGCCTCGCAGGAAACGGTCAACGCCATGAACCGCGTCAACAGCGAAACCCGCGCCGGCAGCGAGGTGCAGCAAAACGCCGCCGACAGCCTGGCCCGCATCCGCGAATCCTCCGCCCAGGTCAGCCGGATGATGCGGGAAATCGCCGGCACCAACGCCGAGCAATCCGCCGCCGCCCAGCACCTGGCCGAGCGCATGGAGAACATCGCCGAGCAATTCGAAGAAACCCATCGCCACCTGGAAGACGCCAACGCCAGCGTGGCCGGCTTTGGCGGCAGCGCCCGCCGGCTGGCCGGCATGGCGGCGCATTTCAAGCTGGACGCCACCGCCTGACCCCGCGGCGCGCGTCCCGCGCGCCGCTGTTTTCCCCGTTTTTCCGCCACCCCATCGGCATTTGCAATCGCTGCTCGCATTGCGTTCGCGCTTCAACTAAAACCCTAGGTACATACACTTAAGTCCGGCGGGGGATATCGTGACCAATCTGCTTGCGCAATTCAGCATCAAGGCCAAAATCCTGGGCCTGATTCTTCTTTCTGCCCTCGTGGCGCTGATCATCGGCCTCAACGGCATCTCCGGCAGCGGCAGCATGAACCAGTTGACCCGCGACATGCACGACAACCAGCTGATGCCGGTGTACTGGGTGGCGGTGGCCAATCAGAATGCCATCTATGTCAGCCGTTCCGACTACCGCTTCATCGCCGAAACCGAAAAATCGCAAATGGACGCCGTTATGGTCAGCCGGCAGAAATTTCTCGCCGAAATGAACCGTCTGCTGGACCTGTACCGCAAGACCGATCTCACGCCGCCGGAAGTGGACGCGCTCAAGCGCTTCGACGCCGCCTGGCCGGTGATGGAGGAGGCCTGCAAGCGCGTGCGCGACCTGAGCTACACCGACACCGGCAACGGCGAAAACAACAAGAAGGCGCTGGCGCTGATGGCCAAGGAATGCCGCCCCAAATTCCAGACGGTGGACGACATCATGAGCGAGATCGTCGAGATCAACGTCAAGCTGGCGCACCAGGCGTTGCAGGACTCCGAAAACAAATACGCCAGCCTGCGCAATACCGCCATCGCGGTGCTGGCGGTGGGCGTGGTGTTGCTGCTGATTCTCGGGCTGGCCATCCAGCAAGGCATCGTCGGCAGCCTGAAAAACGCCAGCCAAGCCCTGGCCCGCATCGGCCGCGGCGACTTGTCCGGCGAGATCCGTCCGGTGGGCAAGGACGAAGTGGCCGGCATGATGCAATCGCTGGCCGACACCCAGACGCAACTGCGCCAGACCGTCGGCGAAATCATCAAGGCCGCCGCCAACGTGGCCGCCACCTCCGAAGAGCTGGCAGCCTCCACCGAGCAGGTCAGCGCCAGCATCGGCCATCAGGTCAACGCCACCTCCAGCGCCGCCGCCTCCATCGAGGAGTTGACGGTGAGCATAGACCAGTGCTCCAGCAACGCCACCAAGGCCGATGGCCAGGCCAGCGAGGCCGGCCAGCAGGCCAAGGCCGGCAATCGCGAGGTGCAGGAATCCACCACCCAGGTGAAAAAGGTGAACGACAGCGTCACCCGCTCCGCCGACAATCTGGAAGCGCTGTCCGATCAAGCGCAGCAGATCAGCAGCATCGCCACCGTGATCAAGGATGTGGCCGACCAGACCAATCTGCTGGCGCTGAACGCGGCCATCGAAGCCGCCCGCGCCGGCGAACAGGGCCGCGGCTTCGCCGTGGTGGCGGACGAGGTGCGCAAGCTGGCCGAACGCACCACTGTTTCCGCCACGGAAATCACCCAGATGATAGGCAAGATCCAGGACGGCGCGCACGAGGCGGTGGAAAGCATGCGCAGCAGCCGCCAGATCGTGGCAGAAGTGGTGGTGTCGGCGGAGAGCGCCTCGGCCACCATCAGCACCGTCGAGCAACGCGCGGACGAGGTGGTGGACGCCATCGGCGAAATCGCCTCGGCCATGCAGGAACAGCGCCAGGCCAGCACCGAGCTGGCCAGCCGGGTGGAAGTCATCGCCCAGATGACCAAGGAAAACGGCATCGCCGTGGACGTGTTCTCCCAGGCCACCCGCGAACTGGCGCTGGTGGCGGAAAAACTGCAGCAAACCACCCAGGTGTTCAAACTGGAAGGCTGAAGCGGGCCGCGAACGACAAAAAACCCGAAGCCGTTCGGCTTCGGGTTTTTGTTTGGTTGCGGGGGCAGGATTCGAACCTACGACCTTCGGGTTATGAGTCCGGGAAACCATTGGATGAATCGGCGGGGTTAGACGTAGACAAACGAGACAACTTATTGTTTTAAAAGACAAAAGTTGAAATCATCTCGTTGACAGGCAGGTACCTGCATGGATGCAGTTCCAAGCAATCCGCTTACAAGCTGGTTACACGCCATCTTTAGACCCCGAGATAACAACACATGGCAAAGATTAACTTCACCTCTTCCCGTATTGACTCCTTCAAGTGCCGCCGATCTTCGATGAGTTGTGGAACGCCATCAACTGAGTGCGTTCCCTTAACGCCAAGGAAGCTCCGGCTTCCTTGGCTCCCTGAAAATACGGATTTCGCCATGCATTGCACCCACTTCCCCAGCGCCCCCCGCAGCTTGAAACATCTCACGCCGAGACGCCAGGGCAGCCTGCGGCTGATTGCTTTTCCTCACGCCGGAGCCGGAGCCACTGCCTTTCAGGGTTGGGGCCCCGCGTTGCATCAAGACATCGAACTCTATGCCGTGCAATACCCCGGTCGAGAAGAGCGGGCGCACGAAGCGCCGCTCTGCCAACCCCAATCGCTCATCAATCAACTGATGCCGGCACTGCAGCCACTGCAGGATAAGCCGCTGATCTTTTTCGGCCATAGCCTTGGCGGACGGGTTGCGCTGGCGTTAGCGATGGCGCTGCCTCAACCGCCGCTACAATTGATCATTTCTGCCAGTTCATCGCCCTTTCTGGCGCGCCACAGTCGGTTGCTGAGAATGCCGCCTGCCGCTTTGTTGAATGCGCTATGTGCCGGCGAGGGCCTGGATGAGTGGCTCATCGGCGACAGCGCGCTGCTCGATTACTATCTGCCGCTGATTCGTGCCGATCTGATGCTGTCCAGCCAATTGCTTTTCCCTGCGCAACCGGGTTACCACGCCCCGCTGGCGATGTTTTATGGCGAAAACGACGAGTTGATCGATCGGCAGGATTTGCTCGACTGGCGCCGGATCGCGCAAGGCAATTTTCAGCAGCGCACTTTTGCCGGCGGACATATGTATATCACCACGCAGCGCGACGCCGTGATAGCCGGAATTTACCAGTTGCTGGCAGGCCACCTGAGTGAACCGGCCAGCCGGTAGCACTCAGGCGTTTTCACTCTCAGGCAATGCCAAACGACGCTCCTTGTGTACCACCCGCCACGCCAACAGCAGCACGCAGAGGCTGCAGAGCGACAGCACGGCGCCCAGGTGCTGCGACAGCCCCGCCAGCACCAAGCCACCGCCGAGCATCAGGTAATACATCAGGCCAAGGATGGCGCCAGCGGTACCCATGCAGTCTTTATAATGGCGCAGCGCGCGCGCCAGAATATTGGGAATGGCGATACCGTACGCCATCACCACCAGCATCATCGGTAGAACAAACCACAAGGTCCCTTCTAGCAGTAGTACCAGCAGGCCACCGGTCAGCGACAAGCCGCAGGCCAACATCAGCAACGCAGGGAACAGCCAGTGTTTGCCGATCAAAAATTTGTTGATCGCCGCGCCGATACCGACCCCGGCCGCCAACACCAAACCGGTATAACCGAACCACTGCGCCGGCAGTGCCAACGCCGAGAGGTGGAATGGCGCCAGCTGGTAATAGCTGAACATGCAAATATTGAACAACGCCACCAACAGCGCACTGAACCAAATATCCCCGTCCTTGATCATCCGTCCCAGCGTGCCGAATAATGAATTCTTCACCACCTGTTGCGGACGCGTCTCCGGCAGTTGCCAACCGGCATAGCCCAGCAACAGCGCCGCCAACAGCGCCAAACCGCCAAACACCCCCTGATAGCCCCAATAATGAGTCAGCACTGTGCCGCTCAACACGCCAACCGCCGGGCTGATCGCCATGGCGATCCCCATTACCGAGAACACCCGCGCCAACTCATAACCGTCGAAGCGATCGCGAATCGCCGTTTGAGTTCCTACCGAGCCGACCGCTGCGCCAAAGGCGGCCAGCACCCGCGCAACTAACAGCATGCTGAAGCTGCAGCTGAACAGTGCGGCAATCGAAGCCAGCAGATAGAGCGCTAGCCCGGACAAGATGGTAGGACGGCGTCCGATGACGTCGCACATTCGTCCCCATACCACCACGCCCAGTGCAAACGCGAAAAAGTAACAAGAGAGCGTTTGCGCCGCCATTTCCGAGCTCACCCGAAAACCGTCCGCAATGTGTGTCAGCGCCGGGCTGTATATAGTCTCCACCACTTGGGGAAACATCATCATCGACGTTGCTAATGACAGAGTCAGTTTACGTTGCATATCAGATCCTGTAGCTAAAATTAAGCTGCACAAGGTAGCATCTTCTCCCTTGCGACGATTACAATATAAAAGACAATAAATTTACAAAATCGGACATGTGATGGCGTGGCTTCAGGCTCAGGACAGTTTTAATCCGGAGGCGCTCGACAATAGCGTTCTGGGGATTGCTGCAGAGTTGGCACAACACGACTCGGGATTACACTGGCATGACATGGGCCAGTTACTGTTCTGCCAGCGAGGCAGCATGCGCATCACGCTCAATCAAAGCATTTGCATGCTGCCGCCAGCAAGGATTGCCTGGATCCCACCGCGTGTAGCACACCGCGTTCAGGTCAACGCAGTGGTCGGCTACCGTTCTCTCTATCTCGACGCCGATCGCTATCCCTGCTTGCCAGAGCAGCTTGCCGTACTGACGGCCTCACCGCTGCTGCGCGCGGTGCTGGAACGTATCGCCATGGCTGAATTCGATACTGATTGGCGACATGGGCCTTACGCCAATATTCTGGCGGTCTTCCTGGACGAGATTGCTACTGCACCGCGTGAATTGACTTTGCTGCCGCTTCCCAGCGACCGGCGTCTGCGTCACTTGGCCGAATTGGACATGCTTCCCACACTGCACCAGTTGTCGCGCTATAGCGGCGCATCCGAGAAAACCATCAGCCGGATTTTCCGACGTGAAACCGGTCTCAGTTATCAGCAGTGGCGTCAGCAATGGCGGCTGATCAAAGCTATAGAGATGCTGGCCGAGGGGCTGAGTCAATCCGAAGTCGCCTGCCGGCTGGCGTTCTCCAGCGACAGCGCCTTCGCCACTTTTTTCAAGAACATGGTGGGGTGCCCGCCCAGGGCGTATCTGGAAAAGCAGCGGAGAGATGCTGCCCGAGCTGGATCTGGGTCTGTGGCTGATCAAAGCGGATGATCGCGCGCTGAGCGTGGACGAGCAGTGCTATCAGCGCCTGATCCTGCCCTATCTGATCGAACACGATATTCCGCTGCTGTTCGTGGTGAATCAGGTAGACAAGATCGAGCCCTGCCGGGAATGGGACTTCAGCCGCAGCATGCCCGGTCCACAGCAGCTGACCAACATCAGTCGCAAGCAGTTCCAGGTCAGCCAGCTGTTCAACGTGCCATTGACCCAGATCTTCGTCACTTCTGCCGCGGAGGGCTACGGCCTGCAGATCCTGATCGAGCAAATCATCCATAGGCTGCCCAAAGAAAAAAAGTGGAGCGTCACGCGGGAAACCCGCGCCGAGTACGTGATGCCTTCCATGCAGCGGGAATCCATTGCGGGACTGTGGGACACGATCAAGACAGCCGCCAAGACGATCTTGCGCGAAACCTGGACCACGATCTCCAGCAGAGTGGAGAACTGGTTCAGCAAACTGTTCGGCTGGTAGTAGAGAACAACAGGTAGCTTGAGGAAGGGGATGCTTGGCATCGCATCCAGCAGGAACCGCCTTCTGACCGCGTTGATTCACAGCGACCGAGACAGATCGAATCCGCTTACACCGCGGTTACACGGTCCGGAAAAGCAAAAAGGCCAACTTCGAAAAGTTGGCCTAAGTGCTTGCTTTATTTGGTTGCGGGGGCAGGATTCGAACCTACGACCTTCGGGTTATGAGCCCGACGAGCTACCAGACTGCTCCACCCCGCGTCAGTGATCTGTCTGCTGTGTGTCGTGCAGAGGAGCGAACTATACCGCCATGCAGGGATAGCGTCAAGACCTTTTGCAAAGAAAACTGAAAAGCAGGCTGACGCCCAGTTCATACTCCTTAACATATGCCGGCCTTGCACACATAAGCCATCAATAAACCCGCGCTACATTAGCACTGTGGTCAACGCGGAAGCGAAAGCCGAAGCGTCTGGCGCGACAGGATGGTCTGCCAATCATCCCGCCTCGCCGGAATCGACCTTGTGCATTTTGACGGGTGTTGCCGCCTGCTAGCGACTGCCAGCGCGAACAGGCGCCAGGCGATACCTGTTCTCCTAAGTGTTCATCACGGAACTTCGGGCCGCCTTGCGCGGCCCATTTTTTTTATCCGGCCAGCGCCAGCGCCCGCCCCATGCGCTTGCGGCACAGCCAGGTCAGGCCGAACAGCGCCGCCATCATGCCATAGCTGACCAACGGCGAGAGCAGCAAAAAGCGCTCAACCGGCAAGCGCCAGGCCATCGCCGCGCGCAGCGCGGTTTCCAGCACCAGCCCCGCCCCCCACAACACCGTCAAGCGGCGCATGCCGGCGCGAAAAGGCGCTTGCTCCCACAGGCGCTCGCAACGCGCCGCGCCGCTCTCGCCTTCTCTTTGCATCGTGGCGCGCGCCAGATAAAACAGGATGGGGCGCGGAAACAGCAAGGACAACAAAAACGCCGCGCCCACCGCGCCGGAAAGCAGCGACTCGCGCATCAGCAGCATGCGGGCGTCGCCGCCCAGCAGCATGACCAGCAAGGACAAGGCGATGCCCAGCAGCACCAGCAGGCTGATGGCGTCCAACCGGCGAAAGCGCAGCAACTCCCAGGCGCTCCACAGCACCGGCGGCAAAGCCGAGAAGAGCAAGCCGGCCGTCTCGCCCCACTGAGGCGCGGCGTAGCGGTAGCACAACCAGGGCAGCAGGAAATTCACCGCCACCTCAAGCAACAGCGACATTCTGCGAGACATGGACCATTCCATCGTGGACAAAAGATGAATCTGTGGAAAAAACGGCGCGGCGTCAACCGCAACGACAAAGCCCCGCGATGATCGCGGGGCTTTTGCGAAACATCCGGCGGCGTGAGATCGCCGGACGGGAATGAGGGTCAAGCGGCGGCCTGGATGAAGCCATTGGCCGGATACATGGCGCTGGCCAGGCCAAGCGCGGATTTGAACGTCACTTCAAACATCTTGCCAACCTGTCGGATGCTAACCACTTCGTAATGGACAACGCTGCCGCTGTCTTTATGCTCGAAAACCTTGTAGCCAGGTTTCAGTTGGGAGATTCTCATATCTTATTTCCTTTTTCTTTTTTTCAATTTCTAGGGGTGTGGCGTTGTTAGGTATTATCACATCAAGAAAAGTTCCACCAGCACAGTTTATTGCCATGCCAACGATAACTGTCCAAGATGACTGCCGCGTGACAGCGAACGGATAACAAAAGCCCCAGCTACCAATATGGCCGCCGGGGCTTTGTTTTCCAAGCGTCATCCGCCGCGTCGGTATTTTCGCTTACCGACCGCGCGACGCTGATTATGCGCCGGCCCGACGCCGCGAAGTTTGCCGCGCGTCAAGCCGGAGCGAGGCGAATCAACCGATGCGCATGCCCGCTTTCACGCCCGCATCCACGTCCAGCAGGAACAGGCCTTCGCTGTCGTCCACGCCGGAGGCGCACACGATCATGCCTTGCGACACGCCGAAGCGCATCTTGCGCTCGGCCAGGTTGGCGACCACGATCACGTGGCGGCCCACCAGCTTTTCCGGCTCCTGGTAGGCCTTGCGGATGCCGGAGAAGATGTTGCGGGTTTCAAAGCCGAGATCCACCTTGAACTGCAACAGTTTGTCCGAGCCTTCGACGAAGTTGCACTCCAGCACCTTGCCGACGCGCAGGTCCACCTTGGCGAAGTCGTCGATCTTGATGGTTTCGGCCAGCGGTTCGTGAGCGGCGGCGGCCGGGGCGTCTTGGGTAGCTTGCATATTCTGTTTGTTCGCTTCTATCAGTTTGTCGATCAGGACCGGGTCGATGCGCTGCATCAGGTGCTGGTAGGCGTTGATCTTCTTGCCCAGCAGCAGGGTTTGCGCGTCGCTCCAGGCGAGCGGTGCCACGGCGAGGAAGCTTTCCACGCCCTCGGCCAGCTTGGGCAATACCGGCTTCAGGTAGATGGTCAGCAGGCGGAAGGCGTTGATCAGCACGGTGCAGACTTCCTGCAGGCGCGCGTCCTGGCCTTCCTGCTTGGCCAGCTCCCATGGCTTGTTGGCGTCCACGTAGCCGTTCACCACGTCGGCCAGCGCCATCACGTCGCGCAGCGCGCGGGCGTATTCGCGCGCCTCGAAGGCGGCGGCCAGCTCGTCGGCGGCGGCTTGCAGCTTGGCCAGGATGTCGGTGTCCGCCACGCTGGCGGCGAGCATGCCGTCAAAGCGCTTGGCGATGAAGCCGGCGGAGCGGCTGGCGATGTTGACGAACTTGCCCACCAGGTCGGAATTCACCCGCGCCACGAAGTCGCTGAGGTTGAGGTCGATATCCTCGATGCGGCTGTTGAGCTTGGCGGCGATGTAGTAGCGCATCCACTCCGGGTTCAGGCCGCAGTCCAGATAGCTCCGGGCCTGGATGAAGGTGCCGCGCGACTTGGACATCTTCTGGCCGTCCACGGTCAGGAAACCGTGGGCGAACACGCCGGTGGGCGCGCGCAGGCCGGAGTAGTTCAGCATCGCCGGCCAGAACAGGGCATGGAAGTAGAGGATGTCCTTGCCGATGAAGTGGTACATCTCGGTCTTGGAGTCCTTGCCGAACCAGTCGTCAAAGTTGAGGCCAGTGCGGTCGCACAGGTTCTTGAAGCTGGCCATGTAGCCGATGGGCGCGTCCAGCCACACATAGAAATACTTGCCCGGCGCGTCCGGGATTTCGAAGCCGAAATACGGCGCGTCGCGGCTGATGTCCCAGTCCTGCAGGCCGCCGTCGATCCACTCGTTCATCTTGTTCAGCGATTCCGGCTGCAGGTGCGGCTGGGCGCTGCCGTCGGCGCGGAGGGTGGAGCCGGAGGTCCAGCCCTTGAGGAAGTCGGCGCACTCGCCCAGGCGGAAGAAGTAGTGCTCGGAGGTTTTCAGCTCCGGCTTGGCGCCGGATACGGCCGAGTACGGGTTCTTCAGCTCGGTGGGGTTGTAGGTGGCGCCGCAGACTTCGCAGTTGTCGCCGTACTGATCCTTGGCGGAACACTTCGGACATTCGCCCTTGACGAAGCGGTCCGGCAGGAACATCTGCTTTTCCGGGTCGTACAATTGCTCGATGGTGCGCACGGCGATCTTGTCGTCGGCGCGCAGCGCCTTGTACACCTGCTCCGCCAGCGCCTTGTTTTCCGGGCTGTTGGTGCTGTAGTAATTGTCGTAGCCGATGCCGAAGCCGCTGAAGTCGTACAGGTGCTCGGCCTTGACGCGTTCGATCAGTTGCTCCGGGGTGATGCCCTGCTTCTCGGCGGCCAGCATGATGGGCGCGCCGTGGGTGTCGTCGGCGCAGACGTAATAGCACTCGTGGCCGCGCATCTTCTGGAAGCGCACCCAGATGTCGGTCTGGATATGTTCGAGCATATGGCCGAGGTGAATCGCGCCATTGGCGTAGGGCAATGCGCTGGTCACCAGAATCTTGCGTTGGGTCATGTTGGGGACATCCGTGGTAAGCAATCTCAAGCGGTCGATTATAGAGGCAGAGCCCCAGCCGGTCACGGTGCAATATCGACGCGCCGCGGCGGCCAAGACAAACGGCCCGGCTGGCGTGAGCGCAACCGGGCCGTCGGAGCCGTCTTCAGGCATGAATCAGGCGCCCTGGCTGGCCAGCTCGCCCTCGGCGACGGCCGGCTTGGGCTCCGCGCGCTCGGCCATGGCCATGCTCACCGTGCGGCGGGCGACAAAGACGTAACTGAGCGAGAACAGCACCGCCAGCACGGCGTAAGCCAGCAGGCCGCCGGCCTGGTACACCTGGCGGAACAGCTCGATGCCCAGCGCGTAGCCGGCCATCGACAGCATGCTCATGCTGGCGGAGATGGTGCCGCGGCCGGCCACGTCGCAGGACATCAGCGCGAAGCGGTACAGCACGCCGAAGGCCAGGCCTTCGCCGAAGGCCATCAGGCTCATGCCGGCCACCATCCAGTATTGCGGAGCGGAGGACAGAATCACGCCGCCCAGCATCAGCATCAGGCCGCCGACGATGGGCCACATGCCCACCAGCGCGGAGCGGCCCAGCGGCCAGCGGTCGGCCAGCACCGCCAGGGCCAGGTTGCCGGCGATCAGGCCGCCGAACACCGGAATCTGCATCAGGCCGTACTCGATGGAGCTCATGCCCAGATCGCGCACCAGCAGCACCGGCGACAGCGCGATCCAGCCCATCAACGGCAGCGCCAACAGCGGAATGCACAGCGCCGACAACACGAAGCGGCGATGGCTGAACACCTTGATGTAATCGCGGCCCATCTGCGACAGCGGCAGCTTTTCATGGCTGGGCTTGACCGTTTCCGGCATCTTCAGGTACAGGCCGACCAGCGCCAGCGCCGAGATGAAGGCGATGAACAGGAAGCCGCTGCGCCACGGCGCGAACTCGATCAGCGCCGCGCCGGCCAGCGGGCCGACCAGCGGCGCGATCAGCGCCACGTTGGCCATCAGCGCGCTGACCTTGACGGCGGCCTTCTCCTCGAAGGCCTCCTGCAGCGAGGCGTAACCGACGGCGTTGATGAAGCACAGGCCGACGCCCTGCATCACGCGCAAGGCGATGAAGGCTTCGATCGAGCTGACCAGATAAGTGGCGAGGCAGGTCAGAATGAAGTAGGCGACGCCGACCAGCAGCACCGGACGGCGGCCGATGCGGTCGGACAGCGGGCCGGTCAGCCACGGCAGCAGCGCGCCGCCGGCGAGGAAGGCGGTCATCGCGGCGGGCGTCCAGGAGGCCTCCACCAGAAATTCGCGGGTAACAGCGAGCATGGCCGGCTGCACCATGTCGTTGCAGATGTAGACGGCGAATTCGAACAGAACCAGGGCCAGCGGGAACAGCAGGTTGGAACGGGTAAGCTTAGCGTGTAGGTGAGACATGGAGGGTACGACAGCCTTTCTGACCAAAGAGCACCCCGGCCGCAAGCGCCGAGAAAAAACGCAAGAGGATAACACTAGCCGGCTTTCCTGGCAAAAAATCCGCGCACAAGCGCAATAAAAACAGCCACTTGCCAGCCTTTCGCCGCGCGAGACCGCCCGCCCGGGGCCGCGCGCCGGCGCCGGATATAGCCCCATCGGCTTTGTTTAAAAGGAAAAAATATAAAAACGCCGCCGATTTCTTGGAATAATGTCGCCAATATCCAGGCCGTTCCCAGCTGTTTCCGCGCTTCTCGCCTTTTGTAATCCGGTTTTTACAATTGTCACGCCGCCAAAGCTGATTTTCCGCAAGCGACCGGCATCGCCCGTCATTTATGGTAAGAGCCCGCTCGCATTCTTGTCGGTCTGGAACCACCATTCGCCACAAGGGGGACTCATGACGATCGCCGTCATCATCAATCTAGCCATCGCCGCCCTGCTGCTTGCCCTGCTCTGGCTGCAGCAGCAAAAGCACAGCTCGTTCACCACCCGCGTCTTCACCGGCCTCGGCCTCGGCGTCGCCTTCGGCGCGGCGCTGCAGCTGTTCTACGGCGCGGGCGCGCCCAGCATCGCCGCCAGCATGGACGTGCTGGACATCGTCGGCAGCGGCTACGTCAAACTGCTGCAGATGATCGTGATCCCCTTGATCATGGTGTCCCTGATCTCCGCCATCATCAAACTGGAAGGCGGCGGCTCGCTGGGCAAGATCAGCGCCTCCACGCTGGCGGTGCTGCTGTTCACCACCATGCTGGCGGCCGGCGCCGGCATCCTGATGGCCAACCTGTTCGGCCTGTCGGCGCAAGGCCTGGTGGCCGGCAGCGCCGAGCTGGCCCAGGGCGAGAAGCTGCTGGAAAAAGCCGGCACCGCCACCTCGCTGACCTTCGGCAAGATGGTGCTGGACTTCCTGCCGGCCAACCCCTTCCTGGACATGACCGGCGCGCGCAAGACCTCCACCATCGCGGTGGTGATCTTCTCGGTGATGGTGGGTCTCTCCGCCACCGGCGTCGCTCGCAAGCAGCCGGAGCTGTTCGCCAGCTTCAAGCGCTTCATCGAAGTGGCCCAGGCCATCGTGATGCGCATGGTCACCCTGGTGCTGCGCCTCACCCCCTACGGCGTGTTCGCGCTGATGACCAAGGTGGTGTCCGGCTCCAGCTGGGCCGATATCGTCAACCTGATCAACTTCGTGCTGGCCTCTTACGGCGCCATCATCCTGATGTTCGCCGTCCATCTGCTGCTGGTGGGCCTTGCCGGCGTCAACCCGCTGCGCTGGGCCAAAAAAGCCTTCCCGGTGCTGGCCTTCGCCTTCACCTCGCGCACCAGCGCCGGCTCCATCCCGATGAACGTGGCCACCCAGACCAAGCTGCTCGGCATTCCCGCCGGCATCGCCAACTTCGCGGCGTCCTTCGGCGCCACCATCGGCCAGAACGGTTGCGCCGGCATCTACCCGGCGATGCTGGCGGTGATGATCGCCCCGACCGTGGGCGTCAACCCGATGGCCCCGTCCTTCATCATTCCGCTGATCGCCATCATCACCATCAGCTCCTTCGGCGTGGCCGGCGTCGGCGGCGGGGCCACCTTCGCCGCGCTGATCGTGCTGTCGGCGCTGGACTTCCCGGTGGCGCTGGCCGGCCTGCTGATTTCGATCGAACCGTTGATCGACATGGGCCGCACCGCGCTCAACGTCAGCGGCTCGCTCACCGCCGGCACGCTCACCAGCCGCCTGCTGGGCCAGACCGACATGGCGGTGTTCAACAGCGACCACGCCGTCAACCTGGACGAAGAAATGGCCTGATCGCCCGCCGCAAGGAACGCCGCCGCCCGGCGGCGTTCTTACAGGTAAACCAGCCCCATCGTTCCGTCGCCGGCCCTCGCGCCGGCGCGCCCCATTCAGGAGCATAAAGATGAAGATCGTGATCATCGGCGCGGAAGCCGCCGGCATGAGCGCGGCGGCCAAGGCGCGCCGCGCGGCCCCGGACGCCGAAATCGACGTATATGAAATGTCGCGGGTGATTTCCTTCGGCGCGTGCGGCCTGCCCTATTTCGTCGGCGGCGAATTCGACAACCCCGACTACATGGCCGAACTCAGCGTCGAGGACTTCGCCCGACGCGATATCCGCGTCCATACCGGCCACCAGGCGCTCAGCCTCGATCCGGTCGCCAAGCGGGTGCAGGTGCGCGACCTCGCCAGCGGCGAAATCCACGTCGCCGCTTACGACAAGCTGATGATCGCCACCGGCGCCAGCGAACTGCGTCCCCCGCTGCCGGGGCTGACGCTGGGCAATGTGTTCACGCTGCGCACCATGGCCGACGGCCTGGCGCTGCGGGAGGCCGCCCGCAACCCGGCGGTGCGCAACGTCGCCATCATCGGCGCCGGCTTCATCGGACTGGAGCTGGCCGAAGCCATGGTCAAGCTGGGCAAGCAGGTCCGCCTGATCCAGCTGGCAGACCGGGTGATGCCGGACGCCTTCGACCCGGAAATCACCAGCCTGATGGAAGACGAGCTGCGCCTGCACGGCGTCGCCGTCCATCTGTCCGAATCGGTCGGCGCGCTGCAGGGCAAGCACGCGGTGGAGCGCGTCGTCACCCAGCGCGGCGAATACGATTGCGAGCTGGCGGTATTGTGCGTCGGCGTGCGGCCCAACACCGCCTTCCTCGACGATACCGGCATCCAGCGGCTGGCCAACGGGGCCATCGTGGTCAACGCTTACGGCGAAACCAGCCTGCCCGACGTTTACGCAGCCGGCGATTGCGCCACCGCCCCGCACCAGCTGACCGGCCAGCCGACATACGCGCCGCTGGCCACCACCGCCAACAAGCTTGGCCGGCTGGTTGGCGAAAACATGGCCGGCGGCCGCCAGGCCTATCCCGGCACCCTGGCATCGGCCGCGGTGCGGGTGCTGGGCCTGGAAGCCGGCCGCGCCGGCCTGGGCGAAGCGCAGGCGCGCGCCGCCGGTTTCGACTGCCGGACCGTGATGGTGAAGGACAAGAACCACACCAACTACGTGCCGGGCCAGACCGAAATCCACGTCAAACTGGTATACGAAGCCGACAGCCTGCGCCTGCTGGGCGCGCAGATGATAGGCAAGAGCGGCGCGGTGCACCGCATCGACGCGCTGGCGGTGGCCATCGCCAGCGGCCTCTCCGCCCGCGAGCTGGGCATGCTGGACTTCTGCTACGCGCCGCCCTTCTCCCGCACCTGGGACGTGATGAACGTGGCCGGCAACGTGGCCAAATGATCGCTACCGCGCCGGCGGCTCTTTTTCCGGCGCCTGGCTGTCCCTGCCGCCAAGTTGGAGTAAACTTGGCGGCAGCCTAGATTCAACGGACCGCCACCCTTCATGTTCTCCAAGCTCACCCGCTTGTTCCAGTCCACACCGGGAACCGAAAACACCATGTCTCTTACCGACACTCAAGTGCTGGAAGCCGTATCCGGCCTGATCGACGACAATACCGGCAAGACCTTCGTCGCCGGCAAATCCGTCAAGAACATCCAGTGCGACGACAAGGAACTGTCGCTGAACGTGACGCTGGCCTACCCGGCCAAAAGCCAGTTCGACGCCATCCGCCAACGCTTTGAAGCAGCGCTGGCGCCGGTAGCCGACGGCCGCGCCGTCAAGGTGACGGTCGGCAGCCAGATCGTCAGCCACGCCGCCCAGCGCGGCGTGCCGCTCCTGCCCGGCGTGAAGAACATCATCGCCGTCGCCTCCGGCAAGGGCGGCGTCGGCAAGTCCACCACCGCCGCCAATCTGGCGCTGGCGCTGGCGGCCGAAGGCGCGCGCGTCGGCATCCTGGACGCCGACATCTACGGCCCCTCGCAACCGCTGATGATGGGCTTGCAAGGCCGCCGCCCGGAGACGCCGGACGGCAAGCGGCTGATGCCGCTGGAAAACCACGGCGTGCAGACCATGTCCATCGGCTATCTGGTGGACAGCGACCAGGCCATGGTGTGGCGCGGCCCGATGGTGAGCCAGGCGCTGCAGCAACTGCTCAACGACACCGGCTGGGACGACCTCGATTACCTGGTCATCGACATGCCGCCGGGCACCGGCGACGTGCAGTTGACGCTGGCGCAGAAAGTGCCGGTCACCGGCGCGGTCATCGTCACCACCCCGCAGGACATCGCCCTCCTTGACGCGCGCAAGGGCGTCAGCATGTTCCAGAAGGTGGGCGTGCCCATCCTCGGCATGGTGGAAAACATGGCCATCCACGTTTGCTCCCAGTGCGGCCACGCCGAACACATCTTCGGCGAAGGCGGCGCGGCAAAAATGGCGGCCGATTATGGCGTGGAGCTGCTCGGCTCGCTGCCGCTGGACCTGGCCATCCGCCAGGCGGTGGACGAAGGCAAGCCCAGCGTGGTGTCCGATCCGGATGGCAAGGCGGCGGAGCTGTACCGCGCCATCGCCCGCAAGCTGGCGGTGAAAGTCGGCGCCAAGGCGCAGGACTTCTCCGGCAAATTCCCCAAGATCGTCATCCAGAATAACTGAAGCCGTACCCCATGATCGCGATGTTCGACTCCGGCCTGGGCGGCCTGTCCGTGTGGCAGGCCGTCAGCGCGGCGCTGCCGCAGTGGCCGATCACCTACCTGGCCGACCAGGCCTTCTGCCCCTACGGCCAGCGCAGCCGCGAGGAAATCGCCGAGCGCAGCGTCAAGATCTGCCGCTGGCTGGCGGAGGAAGGCGCGTCCATCCTGGTGGTGGCCTGCAATACCGCCACCACCGCCGCCATCGCCGACGTGCGGCGCGAGCTGGCCATCCCGGTGGTGGGCATCGAACCCGCGATCAAGCCGGCGGCGGCGATGAGCCGCACCGGCCGCATCGCCGTGCTGGCCACCGAATACACCCTGGCCAGCGAGCGGGTGAAAACCCTGCTCGACGCCCACGCCGGCGACGTGGAGGTGCTGCGCCGGCCCGGCGCGGGCTGGGTGGAACAGGTGGAAGCCGGCGATCTGAGCAGCGACGCCACTCGCGAGCTGGTGCGCGCCGCCGTCGCGCCGCTGCTGGAGCAGAACATCGATCACATCGCGCTGGGTTGCACCCACTATCCCTTCCTCGCCCCGCTGATCCGCGAGCTGACCGGCGACGGCATCCGCCTTTACGATCCGGCCGAGGCCATCGCCAGGCGCGTGGAATCGCTGCTGGACGAACAAGGCCTGCAGCCGCCCGCCCCGCGCCGCCACCGCTTCATCACCACCGATCCCGACGCCTCCGGCATGAGCCAGCGCCTGCCGGCGCTGATCGGCCAGCCTTACGTCGTCGAATCGCTGCGCCTGCAATGAAGGTCGCGCCCGCTCACGCTCTCAAGGACACGCCATGAACGCACGCCCCCTGCTCGCCATCGCCCTGCTGTGCGCCAGCATCGCCGCCCAGGCCGCCGGCAGCTGCTTCAACGTCGCCGGCGACATCGTGCGCCAGAGCGGCAACCGCCTCGATCGCCAGGAATTGACCGAGGTGCTGCAAGCGCTGGGCCGGAGCGGCCGGCTGCCGCCCAAGTTCGTCACCAAGAAGCAAGCCCGCGCCGCCGGCTGGCGTCCCGGCGACAGCCTGTGGAGCGTGCCGGCGTTGCAGGGCAAGTCGATAGGCGGCGACCGCTTCGGCAACTATGAAAAACAGCTGCCCAAAGGCCAATGGCAGGAAGCCGATCTGGGCTATAAAGGAGGCAAGCGCGGCGCTTACCGCATCGTGTTCTCCCGCGACGGCCAACGCTACGTCACCGTCGACCACTACCAACGCTTCGTCGAGGTGCCCCCATGTCGGTAAGAGTGTGCGAACTGCACCACATCCACAGCCTGGAACAACTGTTCGCCGAGCTGAGCCGCCAGTTGCGGCTGCCGCCGCATTTCGGCGCCAACCTGGACGCGCTGTACGATGCGCTCAGCAACGACGTGCAAGGCCCCTTCGAAGTGGTCTGGCGGGAAACCGCGGAATCGCGCCGCCACCTGGGCGCTGACGTGTACGCCACCATTCTGGAAATCCTGGAAACCGTGGCCGAAGAGCGCGGCGACGTCACTCTGGATATTCATCACTAGAACTTCTCGTTGTCATCACGCTACAGGCAGCCGCTGGCTGCCTTTTTCACGCCCGCGGCGCTCGCCGTTTCCAGCGCCTGCCGCGCCAGAATTCGCCGCAAAACAACACGCATATTCGGATTCGAATTTCAATAGCGGAAATCCTGACAAGACAAGCATTCGCTTACTCACTATAATCGCTACCCTTCGGCCAACTACGCCTGTCAGACAGGAACACGCAACAAGCCGTTTTTACGCGGTTAAAACAATAAAGTAGTCCGGCTGCTACATAGGCGCGGCAGGCTGTGCGGAGATCATGCGGCTCCGTCCGGCCATCAGCTGAATGTCATTTCCTGAAAATGCCACGCTCGTTTTGAAATGTCTCAAACACAGGCAGGAACAGTTCAATGAAGTCAAAAAAACTCACAGCCTTGATCTTGATCGGCATGCTGCTGGGCATCCTGGTGGGTTACGCCTATCGCCAGTCCGTCGGCGCCGACCCCGCCGCGCTCAAGTCTTTCGTGGACGGCATGTCCATCCTCACCGACATCTTCCTGCGCCTGATCAAGATGATCATCGCGCCTCTGGTGATTTCCACGCTGGTGGTCGGCATCGCCAAGATGGGCGACGCCAAGTCGGTGGGCCGCATCGGCGGCAAAACCATGGGCTGGTTCATCGCCGCCTCGCTGGTTTCGCTGACGCTGGGCCTGATCATGGTCAACCTGCTCAAGCCGGGCGTGGCGCTCAACCTGCCGCTGCCCGACCTGCACGCCGAATCCGGCATCAAGGCCAGCGCCATCTCGCTGAAGGACTTCGTCACCCACGCCATCCCCAAGAGCATCTTTGAAGCCATGGCCGGCAACGAAATCCTGCAGATCGTGGTGTTCTCGGTATTCTTCGGCAGCGCCATGGCCGCGCTGGGCGAACGCGCCAAGCCGCTGATCGACGTGATGGACATCGCCGCCCACGTCATGCTCAAGGTCACCAGCTACGTGATGAACTTCGCGCCGCTGGCGGTGTTCGGAGCCATCGCCGCCACCGTGGCCAAGGAAGGCCTGTCCATCCTCGGCACCTACGGCACTTTCATGGCCGAGTTCTACTTCTCCATCGGCGTGCTGTGGCTGGTGCTGATCGGCGCAGGCGTGCTGTTTGTCGGCCCGCGCATCCTGCACCTGATGGGCATGATCAAGGAACCGCTGCTGCTGTCATTCACCACCGCCAGCTCGGAAGCGGCCTACCCGAAAACCCTGGAACAGCTGGAACGCTTCGGCGTCTCCAACAAGATCGCCAGCTTCGTGCTGCCGATGGGCTACTCGTTCAACCTGGACGGCTCGATGATGTACTGCACCTTCGCGGTGATCTTCATCGCCCAGGCTTACGGCATCGACCTGACGCTGGCCCAGGAAATCTCCATGCTGCTGATCCTGATGCTGACCTCCAAGGGCATGGCCGGCGTGCCGCGCGCCTCGCTGGTGGTGATCGCCGCCACCCTGGCGCAGTTCAACATCCCGGAAGCCGGTCTCTTGCTGCTGCTGGGCATCGACCACTTCCTGGACATGGGCCGCTCCGCCACCAATGTGGTGGGCAATTCCATCGCCACCGCCGTGGTGGCCAAGTGGGAAGGCGAGCTCAAGCGCCACTAAGCGCCGCCCATCCCGCCAAGCCGCCTTCGGGCGGCTTTTTTACGCGCATTTTCCTGCAACCTGGTATTGACAGCTAGAAAAGCATCTTCTAGAATGCGTTCCTCTGAGTCGGAGAGGTGGCAGAGTGGTCGAATGTACCTGACTCGAAATCAGGCGTACGTGCGAGCGTACCGAGGGTTCGAATCCCTCCCTCTCCGCCAGCATTCAAAAAAGCCAGAATTCTTAACCTAATCAATGGGTTACAGAGTTCTGGCTTTTTCCATTTACCACACGCTTTTACCACACGTATGACCAGTGGTGTTTTTGCCAATTCTGACTCTACCTGCCTGTCCTTGCGCTGCTTAACGCGGTCACTTCCGCAGGAAATCGACCCCTTAGTCGTGCATGTCGCACCCTAGCTTCTCTGCCGGTCAATCTTTCGCTTCCTGACCTCACCCAGAGAGCGCACGAACCGGGCCAAGGTCTCGCCCTTGTCAGCGCAATGGGCATCGAAGACATCAGCCTTCGGCTTGGCTACGGCCAGTTCACGTTCCAGCGCCTCTGCCTGTTCCAGCAGCTCACGCATGTACTTCAAAGGGTTTTGGCGCAGATCGGCAGCGGCGTGTTCAGCCACAGCAACGCCTTTGGTGTTCAGGCGGTCGAACGCACGGATGACCTTCAGGTGGAACGCAGGGCTGATCCACATGGCGTAGGCGTAGACAAGCTCCTTGCAGACGAAGGTACCGCCGTAGCGTCCAGCTCTTGTAACCACAGGTTCCAAACCACCAGATGTGGTGGATTGCAGTTCAGTCAGCAGTTCAACAGTTGTGTCCAGACGCAGGAAGCGCCAAGGTGCATGACGTTCTTCACCACCAGCAACCTTGTGCAGGTCATTCAGGCAGTAGCGTCCTTCGGCGTCCTGTTTGATCTCGATACGCTCGATCTGAATCACGTTGCTCATGGCGTCCCTCCTTAGCGGCTCAGGTGTTTGAACTTCACGCGCTCGGAGGCGGGCATGGTGTAGAAGGCGTAGCGTTGGCCGGTGGCGTCCTTACGCAGTTGGGTGTGGATCGAACCTTCAGATAGCTACCTGAGATAAGCAAGAACCATTAGAATCCCATATAAATATTTACGGCCTTGTGCCAGAAGTAACTGCAAACATGTCATCGAACCTAAGCCAGATTGAATCCCGCCTGTGGTCTGCCGCAGACCAACTTTGGGCCAACACCGGCCTGAAGCCTTCCGAGTTCTCCAATCCAGTACTCGGGCTGATATTCCTTCGTTATGCCGAAAAGCGTTTTCAAGAGGCTGAAGCCAAGCTGCTGGACAGCGGCCTTGAGCGAGAGGAAATCGAGAAGTTCGACTACCAAGCCGAAGGTGCCCTCTACCTGCCCATGAAGGCCCACTTCTCGTTTCTACTGCACCTCCCTGAAGACCAAGACCTGGGGAAAGCAGTCAACGAGGCAATGGCAGCGGTTGAAGCTGAGAACGAGGAGCTGAAGGGTGTCCTGCCCCGTTCCTACGGCAAACTGCCGAACTCCGTACTGATTGAACTCCTGCGCCTGTTGAATGAGCTGGGGGAGATCGAAGGTGACGCCTTCGGGAAAATCTACGAGTACTTCCTCGGCAAGTTCGCGCTTGCTGAAGGCCAGAAAGGCGGTGTGTTCTACACCCCGACCAGTATCGTCAAGCTGATCGTCGAGATTATCGAGCCGTACCACGGCAAGATTTTCGATCCGGCATGTGGCTCTGGAGGTATGTTTGTCCAGAGTGCAGAGTTCGTGCAACGGCATCAGAAACGCGCCAGCGAGGAACTCACCGTCTTCGGTACCGAGAAGGCTGGTGACACGGTAAAGCTCGCCAAGATGAACCTTGCAGTGCATGGTCTCTCGGGGGACGTCCGGGAGTCCAACACCTACTACGAAGACCCGCACAAAGCAGTAGGCAAGTTCGACTTCGTGATGGCAAACCCTCCGTTCAACGTCTCGGGTGTAGACAAAGAGCGGATCAAGGATGACCCACGGTTCCCCTTCGGCATCCCGACGACCGATAACGCCAACTACCTGTGGATTCAGCACTTCTACACTGCTCTGAATGACACGGGCCGTGCTGGCTTTGTCATGGCGAACTCGGCAGGTGATGCGCGAGGGACCGAACTGGAAATCCGCAAGAAGCTGATCCAGACCGGGGGCGTGGATGTGATCGTCTCGGTGGGTTCCAACTTCTTCTACACGGTGACATTGCCGTGCACCCTGTGGTTCTTCGATAAGGCCAAGACCAAAGATGAGCGCAAGGACAAAGTGCTGTTCATCGATGCACGGGGTTACTACCGGCAAATCAGCCGGGCCATCCGTGACTTCCTGCCCGAGCAGATCGAGTTTCTCTCCAACATCGTGCGACTGTGGCGTGGTGAGGCTGTCGAGACGAGCGCGGGTAGCCAAGAGATGCTCCAGCAGCAGTTCCCTGAGGGCGTCTATCGGGACATCGCGGGGGTGTGCAAGGTTGCCACGCTGGCCGAGATCGAGGCACAGGGGTGGAGTTTGAATCCGGGGCGGTATGTTGGTGTGGCCGATGCAGCACCAGATGATTTTGATTTCTCTGATCGCTTAGAGGTGCTGGCAGAGGAGCTTGAGCTACTCAATTCGGAATCAAGGGAAATCGAAGGTCGAATTAACGAAGGGCTTCAGATGGTGATGAGCCGACTATGAGGAAAACTACGCTCGGCGATTTGGTTACATTCCGCACTGGAAAACTGAATTCCAATGCGGCAGTAGCTACCGGCCAATACCCGTTTTTTACGTGCTCTCAAGAAACGTATCGAATTGACTCATATTCGTTCGATACTGAATGCGTTTTACTTGCTGGCAACAATGCTGCGGGCGTTTATCCCTTGAAGTACTACAAGGGAAAGTTTGATGCGTATCAGCGAACGTACGTGATTGAATCACTTGATCGCAAGGTGCTTTCAACAAGGTTCTTGTATTACCTGCTTCGCCCCCAGCTGGAACGTTTACAGACCCTCTCTACGGGAGCTGCAACGAAATTCCTTACGCTCTCCATTCTAAAAAACATTGAGGTTTCTCTTCCCGACGTTGATGTCCAGCATCGCATAGCCTCCATCCTGTCCGCCTACGACGATCTGATCGAAAACAACACGCGACGGATCGCCATCCTTGAGGAAATGGCCCGGAGAATCTACGAGGAGTGGTTTGTTCACTTCCGTTTCCCGGAGCATGAACAGGTGAAGATGGTGGAGTCGGAACTGGGGTTGATCCCTGAGGGGTGGAGGGTTGTCTCGCTCGGGTATATCGCCGACATTAACGCCAAGTCGATTCGCCCCGCGAACGCTCCAGATGAAATCCTCTACATCGACATCGCCTCGGTAGTGCCCGGTGCAATTACTCAGAAGCAACCATATCGATTCTCAGAGGCACCTGGACGTGCGAGACGGGTCGTTCAGAACGGCGATGTCATTTGGTCGTGTGTGAGACCAAACCGCCGATCATACGCATTGGTTCTCCAACCGGAACCCGCGCTAATTGCTTCGACGGGGTTTGCTGTCCTTTCAGCTAAATCCGTGCCGTATTCGTACCTCTACTTCTCGGTAACGACGGATGATTTTGTCGGCTTCCTCACGAACCACGCAACGGGGGCTGCCTACCCAGCTGTGACGGCCTCAACATTCGAGTCAGCGCAGATCCTCATGCCTCAGACAGAGGTCACGGATCGCTTCCACTCTATCACTGCACCGATGCTGGATTTGAGCGAGACGCTGAAACGAAAGAACGCCAACCTCCGCGCCACCCGAGACCTCCTGCTCCCGAAGCTCGTCTCTGGCGAACTCGACGTTTCTACCCTGCCCGAACCTGAAGAAAAGGCCATCTAGGCATGACCACCGCTCTCACAGCCAAGGATATAACAGCTACCTACGGGGAACTTCCACTAGTCGAGATTCCCGCGATCAACTGCTTTACTTCCCTTGGCTGGGAGACGGCCAACCTCTACAACGAGACGTTCGGCCCGGATGGTACAGAGGGGCGTAAATCGGCAGCAGAGGTGATCTTAGTACCTCGCCTTCGCAAGGCTCTAGAAGACATAAACCCCGGTTACCCAGCCTCTGCCTACGATCAAGCTATCGAACAGTTGACGGAAGATCGCTCCAAACAAATCCCGGTCAATGCAAACCAAGCCTTCTACAAGCTACTCAGGGATCGCGTAAAGGTAGATATCACTGACAATGAAGGCAACCCTCAGACGGTCGAGCTTTCGGTCATTAACTGGAAAAACCCAAAGAAAAACGACTTCTTCCTCGCCCAGCAGATGTGGGTTTCGGGCGACATGTACAAACGCCGCTGCGACCTGCTCGGCTTCGTCAACGGTATTCCGCTGGTCTTCATCGAACTGAAGGGGCCGCACGTTCCCCTGAAATCTGCCTATGACGACAATCTGAAAGACTACAAGGGACAGAGCATTCCGCAGCTCTTCCACCCTAATGCCTTCATCCTGCTGTCCAACGGCTTACAGACCCGTGTTGGTACCCTTACCAGCCCTTGGGAACATTTCTTCGAGTGGCGTCGGATCGACGATGAGAGCGAAGCTGGCTCTACCAGTTTGGAGACAGCGATTCTTGGTCTCTGCGACAAAGAGAGACTGCTCGACATCGTTGAGAACTTCACCCTGTTCGAGACAGCGCGGGGCGGGTTGATCAAGAAGGTAGCAAAGAACCACCAGTACCTCGGGGTGAACAAGGCGATTGCCCAGATGGTCAAGCTGCGGGAGTCCGGTGATGTCGAAGCGGCCAAGCGGCTGGGGGTCTTCTGGCACACACAAGGGAGCGGCAAGAGCCTCTCCATGGTGTTCTTCACCCAGAAGGTACTCCGTAAGTTACCCGGTAAGTGGACGTTTGTGATCGTCACCGACCGTGCCGAACTGGACACCCAAATCTACAAGACCTTCACGGCAACCGGCGCAATCACTGGGGCTGAAGTTCAGGCTAATAGCGGCGAGCACTTAAAGCAGCTCTTGTCTCAGGATCAACGCTACGTCTTCAGCCTGATCCAGAAGTTCCACACGGACAAGGGAGAGGCATACCCGAAGATTTCAGACCGCAGTGACATCATCGTCATCACGGACGAAGCCCACCGCAGCCAGTACGACATCTTCGCGCTCAACATGCGCAATGCCCTACCTCATGCAGCTTTCCTTGGCTTCACAGGTACACCGCTGATTGCCGGAGAGGAAGAACGTACTCGCGAAGTCTTCGGGGATTACGTTTCGGTCTATGACTTCGCCCGCTCCATCGAGGATGGGGCTACCGTACCGCTCTACTATGAGAACCGGACGCCTGAGCTTCAGATAACTAACGATGACCTGAACAAGGACATCGAAGCCCTGCTGGAAAACGCCGAACTGGATGAGGAACAGCAGAAGAAATTGGAACGGGAGTTTGCCCGTGAGTACCACCTGATCACCCGAGAAGACCGTCTGGATGCTGTTGCAGCTGATCTGGTGAAGCATTTTCTCGGTCGTGGCTATCGGGGCAAGGCCATGATGGTCTGCATCGATAAAGCCACTGCGGTGAAAATGTACGACAAGGTTCAGGCCCACTGGAAGCAACAGTTGGCTGACCTTCACACGCAATTGAAGACTGCCACCGGGGATGCCAAGGAGGTGCTGGCCGAGAAGATCATGGTCATGCAATCCACCGATATGGCTGTGGTGGTTTCCCAGTCTCAGAACGAAGTAGAAGACCTGAAGGCCAAGGGCATCGACATTACCCCGCATCGTGAACGGATGGTGAAAGAGGACTTGGACGAACAGTTCAAAGACCCTGATGGCCCCCTGCGGCTGGTCTTTGTCTGCGCCATGTGGATAACCGGTTTTGATGTACCAACCTGTTCGACTCTGTACCTCGACAAGCCGATGCGTAACCACACCCTGATGCAGACCATCGCTCGGGCTAACCGTGTGGCACCCGGCAAGACTGCGGGTCTGATCGTCGATTACGTGGGCATCTTCCGTAACCTTCAGGATGCCCTGCGTATCTACGCCAAGCCCAACCAGCCAGGACAACTACCGATCAAGGACAAGGCTGCACTGGTCGAGCAACTAGAGGCACTGCTGAAAGAGACAGAAGGCTTCTGTGCGGGGCTGAAAGTTGATCTGAAGGCAATCGCTGCAACACCTCCAGAAAGACGCTTAGCGGCCCTTCAGGCGGCTATGGACGCAATCCTTGAGGCGGGAGAGGAGAAGGTAAAGACATACCTGCTCTTGGCTGGTCAGGTTGCTCGAACCTTCAAGGCCATACTTCCCGATGCTGCGGCCAATGCTTATGCAGCGATGTCTGTCTTGGTGTCTTACCTTGGAGCAATGATCAAGGCTCTCCGCCCTGTCGCAGATATCACTGCGGTCATGAGTGACTTGGAAGCCCTGCTGGATGACTCTATTGCTACCGAGGGGTACCACATCGGGGAGCGCCCTGAAGCTGAAGCGTTAATCGACTTGTCGCAGATCGACTTTGCCGCTCTTCAGAAGAAGTTCGAGGAAGGCAAGAAGGCGACCGAGACAGAGAAGCTGAAGGGTCAAATTCAGCAGAAGCTGGACAAGATGGTTCGTGAGAACAAGGGGCGGATTGATTTCATGGAGAAATTCCAGAAGCTGATCGAGAGCTACAACGCCTCCAGCCACAATCTGGAATCCTTCTTCAAAGACCTGATGAACTTTGCCAAGAACCTGTCGGAAGAAGAGCAGCGGTCTCATCGGGAGAACCTGACCGAAGAGGAACTCGCCATCTTCGACCTACTGACTCAACCTGAACCCGAGCTGACCGACAAGGAGCGGGATGAGGTTAAGAAGGTCGCCAAGGAGCTATTGGCGA
The DNA here is from genome assembly GCA_002213445.1 of Xenophilus sp. AP218F. Lineage (GTDB taxonomy): Bacteria > Pseudomonadota > Gammaproteobacteria > Burkholderiales > Chromobacteriaceae > Chromobacterium. The sequence continues at coordinate 206,182 of NJIE01000023.1, forward strand.
AACTGAAGGCGGAGAAACTGGTGCTGGACTGGAAACTGAAGACACAGACCAAGGCCGATGTGGAGCGCACCATTCGCGACTTCTTCATCAGACTGCCTAAGGCCTATTCATCTGACCTGAAGAAGAGCAAACGGGCCAAGACCTATGCCCACGTCTACGAGAGCTACTTCGGGGCGGGACAGAGTGTTTACCAAGGGATGTCTGCTGGAGTTCACTAACTTCAGAAAAGCATATTAGAAAACTATCGAAAGCATGACCAACGCTTGATTTTCACCTACCCTTGATCTGCCCCCGCCAGCCATACCAGCAATCAGGAGAGAAGTCCTAGGTTTGCATGGTGGTGGAACCTGCTGATCTT
>NJIE01000024.1 GCA_002213445.1 Xenophilus sp. AP218F
CGCGTTGGATCAGGGCTTGGTTGTAGGCGTTCCAGTTGGTCGTTCGATAGCGTTTTGGAGCGGGCTTGGTCATGCCACTATCTTACCAAGCCGCGGGACGGGCGGATTTGTGCAACAACGCCCATAGAAGTCATCATCAGCTTCGAAGCAGATCTGGTCGACTATGCACTCAAAAAGGTGTGCGACTAGAAAAAAGGCTGCTAAAGCCGAACTACCAGCGCCAAGCTGACACATCGGCTGTTGGTCGGCCTTAGTAGCCGTCGATAACCACCTGCTGCATGGCGGCTATCGGCCAGGAGCCGCCGGTCGCCGTCTCGGCCGAGCAGCCATTCAAACGGCAGCTTAGGTCAGATAGCTGTCGGGCTGCCTACGGATGCAACTCGACCAAAGCAGCCGGTCAGCGATCCAATGAGTAACGGCCAGTTTACTTAGAAATCCGGACACTCCCCTAGCAAGGTTCCCTTTCATCAGCTGGACAGTATGCATGTGCCGGCATGCGGTCAATATCAAATCGTGCGGGGTATGGATCTTCCTTGGTCTGACTTTGCCCGGGTTTGCGGAGAAACTTTTCCCAAGCATCAATTGCATTGCGGATATCGATTTCATCGTTGAAATCGGTATGCTTGCAGGCATCCAGACGTGATTCGACATCATGTTTTTGAACGATAAATGACGCTAACTGCTCTTGGTCGAAAGACCGTGTCAGATACGGGTAGTGAATGGCGAGTTCAGCTTGACCGTATTCAAGCAATTGCTTGTTGACCCGGCCAAACAGTCTGTCAACGCGGCCCACTCGTTGCTCGTTATCACCCGGTGTCCATGCAATACCATAGTGATGCACCTTGCGGCATTGTAGATGCAGATTGACCCCCTCCTGGAACACTGAGGTCGCTATCAGCACGTTAGGATAGAAAGGGCTGTTGAATCCCAGGATCAGACGCTGTCGATTCTTGGACTCCCCACTGGCGTACCATGCCGGATTCTGCAGGCTGGTGAGTACACGCCAGTCGTTTTTATAATCATGGAGAGCATGGTCGGTGATCTTTTCGCAGAGCTGCTCGAATGTCTCCAATGCAGCTTCGAAATAGCGTAGTAACAGGGAGCCTTGCAACTTGGGTCTCAGCCAGTGCACGAATGCCAGGTAGTCTTTCTGGGCATTCGAACTGTTGTGCTTTTCATAGAACCGGGTAAACCAGCAATACAATTCTATGATCACCGGGCTGGCGAACAAAAAGCCGGTTCGTACGTAGTTGCCGAAGTTCTCGGCAATAGCAAATCCATTCTTCTTTTTATCCAGCCACGTATCAAGGCAAGTCCGCGCATTTTCCGATAGCAACGGATACATCAAACCCCAGAGTGTTGGCATGGTCCGTGCAAACTGGCGGGTGTCTTCTTCCGAGTGTAGCCCTTTACCGCTAGCGTTGCCGTCATATCTGGCCAAGCGGACATCACGCGCAGCATTGGCATAGTCATCGCGATCTTTGGTGCCAACCTTTTTGCGATAATAGGTGTCATACTCGCCCTTCCTGTAATCACTGGCTGGTGCCATGAGCAAGGAAAACAGACTTTCGGGTTTGCGCAAACGTAGACTGAAGTTCGAACAGTCCGTACTGCGGTTCCCACCTGTCTTCTTGACTACGAACAGGTTGGCGATGCCGGATGCAAACATCTCATCTTCAATGGCATCGATATCTGTAGTCTCGGTGTCTTCCAGCAGTGCGTCATCCATGGCGGATGCCATGTTGAGCGGAGAGATGCTGCGGTTAAAATAGGATCGCGACCAGCCCCGTTTTCGCCATTCATTCAGTACATACTTGTGCTTGCCCGGTTTGCAGGCCATGACGATCTGTTGTGCCAGCAATTGGTCATAAGCCGCATTGACCCGCTGGGTAATTTCATGAACGGAAGGGATGCGCCGAACGAACACCAGATGCTTATGCTCGTGCAGCGCCTCATGAGGCGAGAATGGATTAGCGGGTACGCACTGCTGTATCAGCACCCCGTATTTGGGGTGATCCGGGTAATCGTTGAATGCTTCGCGATGCATTTCGGTCAGCTGCTGGAGGATTCTGGTGTCCTCTGCGCCTTCGAAGGCTTGGACGGTGGCCTCGTTTTTTTTCTCTTCCGGAGGCTCGCCTGTTGTCCACGGTCTTCCGATGGATTCGAAACCTTCCAGGTAGCCGTAAAGATAGCTGCGCTTATGGCCATGCGCCCCTTGCTGTTGCACCAGCTTCTTCTGGTACAGTGCAAAAAACATTTCGGCTTCGGGATTGCTTTCGAAATTGGCGGGTAATGCGATTTCGTTGCGATAGCTGTATTTGTTGTGATAAGTCTGAGCTCCTTGCATGAGCCGCAGACGGCGCAGTGCATATTTGTCCAGCAACGCGTCAGGGGCCGGGCGTTCCGTCCCGGATCCCATATCCGCAAAATAGCCGAGAATATTGGCCACATCCCCCAAATGGGAATGGCTGGGTGTCGCCGTCATCAGTAGGACTTTAGACCCCAATCGGTCACCTGATTCTCCGAAGAACTTCTTGGCGGCTCTGGCACGTTGCGAATTGCCCTGTGCATTGCGGAAATAATGGGCCTCATCTACGACGATCAGGTCAAAGCCTTGCCCTTCGGTAGCGATCTTCAGCGCAACATGAATGCCTTGTGCCGCCTGCTCGGCCTTGGCCACGACATCGCCGTCCTTGTCAGAGACGAGGCCACTGAGCGAGGAAATCTTTGCCAGAAGAAATTGATGTTGCCCCGCTTTGACTTTATCGACGAGCATGTCCAAGGAGCTGCATAGTTCGGGCTCATGCGCGACACGCGCCTTCTGCCGGAAATGGTGGGCGAGGAAGGTCCGGTACTCGCGCATCCAGTGTCGACAAATATCGTTGTTAGGCGCCATGATCAGGATACGGGCATTCGGATTTTGCTCCCAAAGTAAGCTCATCACCCCCAGAGCCTGCAGGGTCTTACCCATCCCGACTTCATCAGCCATTAGTGCTAGATCATGCAAGGCTAGAGTATTCCAGATGGCGGCCACACCTTCTGCCTGCTTTGCAGGCATGGAGGTTTTTTCACAGTTCCGGTAGTGCCACTTCGCATCCCGCGTATCAAAACTGATCCAGTCGGCCACCTGTTCCGGCATCAGTGCGCCCCAATCAGCGTGCTGCATAACCACATTCCTCCAGTACCCGGCGCAGATAGTTTCTTTTGAGACTCAATTCCCTGGGCAGTTTGGGGAGCCTGACCTCCAAGCTCGACCAGCGCTCAGGTACTTGTTTACGTGCATAATGTTCGCGGAAACGCTCCAATTGCACTTGTGCAACCGGATATAGCGAATGGACCTCCTGAGCGAGGAACCAGTTGAATACGGGCTGGGCGCTTTCCTGAATCTGTTGGTGTGTCTTAGTCACCAATTCCTGTAGGCATCCTGGATAGGCGAACAACCATTTCTGCAGCTCTTCCTGGCTTTTGACATCCTGCAAGCGTTTTCGGAACTGCTCTATGGCCTGGAATAGACGGAAATAGGACAAGGCATCCTGCTCGATTTTGACATTTGGCAGCGGGTCATCTTCATCCGGCCCCACCCCTGAATGCAGACTTTTACGTATGGTCGTCATCCCCGACGCCATGGGGGCCGTACCGGATATCAGGTTATCGATCAAATCCTTGAGAGAGTCGAAGTCCAGTGATCGACGATATTCCTGGTTTGTTTCAAGTACCAGTCCCCGGTAGACCGTTTTGCCTTCTAACTGAATGGCAAAGCTGTGGTCCGCCAGCAGTTGTTCATTGTCCGGAACGGAGAGATTCTCTATGGGCTCGAGAGGGTAGACCCCACCGCTACGGCGATCTTTCCATACTAATGTCCGCGGCTTCGTCACTCCTGGCAAACGCAGAGTATATTGATACACCGGTTGTCCTTCATGCCATACCCCGGAAACATTGAATACCGCCTGTTTCCAGTCAAAGGTGACCTGCAGATCAAAGGGCAATTCATCCGGTAATTTGAGTGCATCCTGTAGCAAGATCTCCTGGCTGGCAAAATTGTCAGCACTGACCTCCAGTCGCTTTCCGGTGATCTGGCTGGAAACGGGGCAGTGGAGCAGGATGCCTGCTTCAATATTGCGTCGATCAAGGCTGCTCGTACCAGGCTCGGTGAAATTCCATGAGCCAACGGCTAGTCGAGCGCTTGCTTCTCCTCGGGCGAGCCAGATCTTTGCATGAGTCATTTCCGTATTGTCATGCCGCTGACTGGGACTTTCGTAGAAACGCAAGCTTTCATCTTCTAGGCATTCCGCCAGTGCCTCACTCCAGGGGGTGCGGAAGTAGCGGTTCTCAAGTCGGTCTGCAACGAGAGCCACATTGAGTTTGGGATTGCGCGAAATTCCACGCAGACGATTGATCAATGCAGGCAAGTTCGTGGACAGATAGGGAGACCAGACAGACAGCTGCTTGGCATGGCCATTTTCGAAGAGTCGTTCAAGAAAGCTCCGTTGTGTGAAGCTATGCACGAACTCCCAGTCCGGATCACCCTCTTGTAATTTGAGCTTGTCATTCCATTCCATCTCGGCACCTAGGTCTAGACCCTCGCGGAGCGTTTCGAAGAATTCCTTGATCTGGTTGCGCTGGGTCTTGCTACTCACCCTGCGGAAGACAAACGCCTCCTGGTTTCGACCCCAGCCGCCCACTGTCAGATTGGCACTGCCAGCACCCAGTACTGCCTCATTTTGATCATTTTCTAGGTAGATCACCTTGGGGTGAAACAGGGTTTGGTCATCGACCTCCGTCACGTTCCGAAATGCACGGGGCGAAACGGGATGTATTGCGACCGCCGTGCGCTTGTACTGATCTGGCATCAAGATACGCTTGTCGCAGAAGATCCTGACTTGTATGTCGTCCTTGGCCATTTTCAACTGAAAGGATTCGTAGTCCAGCCGATTGCGCGGTGGGTCCATGTCCAGAATAGCCGGGAGCAGATGACGTTCGACAAAATCGATATTCAGATTGAAGGTGGTCATCCAGACCTTCTTCACGTTGCCGAGCGTTTTGATCTGTTTTTTGAATTCCTGCATCATTTTCATGCAGCACCCCCTTGCAAGCCATTGAGCAGATTGCGGAACTGGGGGATATAGTATTCATTGATCCAGCTTCCTACTGGCCGCTCGTCTTGGCTGGGGGCATGGCGCGGTCTTACATGCAGTTTGAGTTCGGTCCCCTCTCGTAGCACCAGCCAAGGCGATTGGCCCCGGCGCTCCATCACGTTTTCATGGTAAGTCAGCAATGCGCGAATCTGGTCTTGCACAGAAGTCGCGCTGGCCAGCTCAAGAAGGCGGCTCAGGCGCGTACAGGCTGTCGATGAAAGAAGCCTGAGCATGGCCTCATTCTCTGCGATGGGCATGGCGAGCCCGCCCAGGGTTGTGGCATTACGTCCCATGGCTTTCCATTGTTTCTCTACATCAGGCAGGGATTGCACAGGTGCGGACAGCATGAGGCTAAATAGCAAATCCAGCTCAGCCAGCAGGGGCTCAATCAAGCAGATATGTTCCAGTTTAAACTTTTCAGACAGAGACAACTCCTCTCGCAGTGCCTGTGCAAACAGGTCTGCCGTGTGCGCAGGGTTCAAAGCTCCTGGCGTGTCTGACTGAAGCAAGGTCTTGTAGAGCGCACCAGGAGCCCCCTGATTCAATGCCGAGACGCCGAGCCAGAAATCACGCGCATAATTCCCTACTGCGGCAGGAGAAGGGAAGGCATGTACCAGTGTATTGGTAAGTGATGCAGGCAAGTCGCCAAAGGAGTGGCTGATTTCCCCATCTTGTTTCAGCAGCTTGCGCAGGTGGACCTTCAGACCATCGGCCAATTCTTTCAGAATGGGTGTGGTAGCAATTAGTTGGCGGGTCTTGTTCCAGAGCGGTATGGCTTCCGGCGCGTTGTAATTGTAAGTCCGGTCGAAGAATCCCATTTCCACCAGCGGCGTTTTGTATCGGCCGCTTACTCCAAGCGATAGCTGGTTTTCCAGAAGATGTGCCTTGGGCTCATGCCCGAAATGCAATACAGGCTTCCCGTTCCGAAGATTCCATTGGTTACGCGCCTTGCTGATGCCCAGTACGCCCGTGCTATTGATACTCGGCTGTGACTCATGCGCGACCATACTGTATGCAAAAGTATTTTCCAGGTATAACAGGCAGGCATTCTTGAAGCTCTGGTCATGTTTGCCTGCATAACGCTTGGCCAAGGACTTTCCTAACACGATAGAGTCGTCCTCTGTCAATTCATGGACCAGCCAATGGTTAAACAGGTTGAGTGTGTAGTTGCGCACATCGTTCGAAATGGAACTAACCCTGCTCCTGAATACCTGCTGGCCAAAAGCGGACCAGATAATCAGTAAGCCAAGCGGATCGATGTTCAATTCGCCGCTTATATTTTCGTCATATTCCGTCAGAAATGATTCGATCAACATCAAATAGCCTTGAGCAGAAGTTTTCCAATGAGGAAGGTGGTCAGCACCGGATTGTAATGAATTGTCCCTAGTTTACTAGGGCGCTGTTGCACAAATCCTCCCCCACCGCAGCTTGGTAAGATAGCGGCATGACCAAGCCTGCTCCGAAACGCTACCGAACCACCAACTGGAAAGCCTACAACCAAGCCCTGATCCAACACGGCTCTGTCCGTCTGGACACAAGCATGTCATGGCAGGCGACTCCACGGGGCAAACGCGGACGGACACAGACCTATAGCGATGTGGCTATCCAGTTCTGTCTCACCATCAAGAACTTGTTTGGATTGCCTTTACGGCAGACCATCGGTTTCATCCAAAGCCTGCTCAGGTTGGCGGGCCTGGACTGGAGTGTTCCTGACTACAGCACGTTGTCCAGGCGACAGCAGACGCTGCAGGTCAAAATTCCCTACCAGAAAAGTTCAGGTGCGCTGCATCTGCTGGTTGATAGCACTGGCATCAAGATGCTGGGTGAAGGTGAGTGGAAAACCAAGAAACATGGCGCAGAATACCGCCGGCAATGGCGCAAAGTGCATCTGGGCATCGATGCGGAAACCCTGCAAATCCGCGCCATTGAAGTGACGGACAACCGCCAGGGTGATGCGCAAATGTTGCCTTCGCTATTGACGCAAATTCCGGCTGATGAGCCGATAGCCTGCGTGAGCGGCGACGGGGCTTTCGATACCAAGGCATGTCATGAGGCGATTGACGCACGCGGCGCGATCGGGTGCATTCCGACCCGCAAGAATGCGAAACCGTGGAAAGGAAATTCGCTGGGGGTGCTGGCTCGCAACGAGATTCTGCGGGCTACCAAGCGATTAGGCAGACCTCATAACCAAATCGCAGACATGGGCGGAGCGTCGGCTCATAGCCGATAATAGCCATACTATCACATTGGCATTGTCATTAGCTTTGGCCGGCGAACACCCCCTTCCATCCTTGCCTTTGCGCATCCGCAAGCCCCACCAATCTCAAACGAAAAGAGGCCCTTCCGGGCCTCTTTACTTACTACTAATGGCAACAAGCTGATCATGTCATAGTCGTGACAGACTTCATTACCTCGTGACAGACTTTATTCTTTCCGATCAAGTCAAAAAAAAACCGCCCCGCCTCACTCCACGGTAACGGATTTGGCCAGGTTGCGCGGCTTGTCCACATCCGTGCCGCGCGCCAGCGCCACGTGGTAGGCCAGCATCTGCACCGGGATGGCGTGGACGATGGGACTGAGCACGCCTACGTGGCGCGGGGTGCGGATCACGTGCACGCCGGCCGATTCGCTGAAGTGGCTGTCGGCGTCGGCAAACACGAACAGCTCGCCGCCGCGCGCGCTCACTTCTTGCATATTGGACTTCACCTTTTCCAGCAACGCGTCGTTGGGAGCGATCACCACCACCGGGATATGCTCGTCCACCAGCGCCAGCGGGCCGTGCTTCAGTTCGCCGGCCGGGTAGGCTTCGGCGTGGATGTAAGAGATTTCCTTGAGCTTGAGCGCGCCTTCCAGCGCGATCGGGTAGTGCAGGCCGCGGCCGAGGAACAGGGCGTTGTCCTTGGCGGCGAAGCGTTCGGACCAGGCCTTGATCTGCGGCTCCAGGTTGAGCGCGTGCTGCACCGAGCCCGGCAGGTGGCGCAGCTCGTCCAGATACTGCGCCTCGTCGGCGGCGGATACCTTGCCGTGCAGCTTGCCCAGCGTCACCGCCAGCGCGAACAGGCCGACCAGTTGCGTGGTGAAGGCCTTGGTGGAGGCCACGCCGATTTCCGCGCCGGCGCGGGTGTAGAACACCAGGTCGCTGGCGCGCGGGATAGCCGATTCGCGCACGTTGCAGATGGACAGCGCGTGCCGGTGGCCCAGCTCGCGGGCGTATTTCAGCGCTTCCATGGTGTCCAGCGTCTCGCCGGATTGCGAGATGGTCACCACCAGATAGTCCGGGTGCGCCCAGGCGGCGCGGTAGCGGTATTCGCTGGCGATTTCCACGTCGCACTGCACGCCGGCGATGGTTTCGATCCAGTACTTGGCGGTGAGGCCGGCGTAATAGCTGGTGCCGCAGGCCAGAATCTTGACGCCCTTGAGCTTGGGCATCAGCGTGCCGGTTTCGTCGCCGAACAGCGCCGGGGTGAAGCCGTGGTCCAGCACCGCTTCGATGGTGTCGGATAGCGCCTTGGGCTGCTCGTGGATTTCCTTCTGCATGAAGTGGCTGTACGGGCCCAGCTCCAGCGAGGCCAGCGAGACGTCGGAGACGTGCACTTCGCGCTCGATGGGCTGGTCGTTCTTGTCGATCAGCTTGACGCCGTCGCGGGTGATCAGGCCCAGATCGCCTTCTTCCAGGAAGATCACGCGGCGGGTGGCGGACAGGATGGCGGAGACGTCGGAGGCGATGAAGTTTTCGCCTTCGCCCAGGCCCACCAGCAGCGGGCAGCCCATCCGCGCGCACACCAGCTCGTCCGGGCGGTCTACGGCGATGACGCCGATGGCGTAAGCGCCGGTCAGCTCGCGGCTGGCCTGTTTGACGGCGTCGAACAGGCTGACGCCGGTCTGGTAATAATGATGCACCAGGTGGGCGATCACTTCGGTGTCGGTTTGCGATTCGAAGGCGTAGCCCAGATCCTTCAGACGCTGGCGCTGTTCTTCGTGGTTTTCGATGATGCCGTTGTGCACCACGGCGATCTTGCCGAAGGAGATATGCGGGTGGGCGTTGGGTTCGGTCACGCCGCCATGGGTGGCCCAGCGGGTGTGGCCGATGCCGAGCTGGCCTTGCAGCGCTTCCTCGGCGGCGGCGTTTTCCATTTCCGCCACGCGGCCGACGCGGCGCACGCGGCGGATGGCCTCGCCCGCCAACACGGCGATGCCGGCAGAATCATAACCCCGGTATTCCAGCCGCTTGAGGCCGTCTACCAGTACCGGAACGATATTACGCTTGGCGATGGCGCCAACAATGCCGCACATTACTTTCTCCTGAGAAAAATTGCATTAGCCACGGAAACACACGGAATCCAGAACGTCGCAGCGTCTTAGCCGCGCCACGCGCAGTCGCCGTCGCTCAAATCGCTATCATTCGTTCAAGTCTGCCGGCGTGCGCGACTACGCCAGCGCCATTCATTCCATGTGTTTCCGCGGCTCGGTTTTCTTGGCCACGCCCGCCGCGGCGCAGATCAGCGCGACGCCTTTTGCCTGAATGATTTCTCTGGCCTCGCGACTGAGGCCGTCATCGGTCACCAGGGTGTGGATCCTGTCCCACGGCAGCTCCAGATTGGGGATGCGGCGGCCGATCTTGTCGGACTCCACCATCACCACCACTTCGCGCGCCGCTTCGGCCATCACCCGCGACAGGCCCACCAGTTCGTTGAAAGTGGTGGTGCCGCGCGCCAGGTCTATGCCGTCGGCGCCGATGAACAGCTGGTCGAAGTCGTAGGAACGCAGCACCTGCTCGGCCACCTGGCCCTGAAACGATTCGGAATGCGGGTCCCAGGTGCCGCCGGTCATCAGCAGCGTCGGTTCGTTTTCCAGCTCGCGCAGGGCGGCGGCCACGTTCAGGGAATTGGTCATTACCACCAGGCCGCGCTTGCTCCCCAGGAGCGGAATCATGGCGCTGGTGGTGGTGCCGCTGTCGATGATGACGCGGTTATGGTCGCGCAACCGCTCCGCGGCGGCGCGGGCGATGGCCTGCTTTCGTTGCGAAACTTGCCGCGCGTCTTCCTCCTCCACCATCTCGCTGGGCAGCGACACCGCCCCGCCGTAGCGGCGCAGCAGCAGGCCGCCGGTTTCCAGCAGGGCCAGGTCTTTGCGGATGGTCACTTCGGAAGTGGCGAAACGCTGGGTCAGCTCGTCCACGCTGATTTCGCCGCGCTCCTGAACCAGGGCGGCGATGGCATGGCGGCGTTGTTGCGTGTTTCGTTTGGTCATCTACAAGTTTCGTTTCGAAAGTTTTGGAATCATAGCAGCGCGCCGCGCCACCGACAAGCCGGCAACAGATTGTCAGCCGATGGCGCCTTTGGCATAGTTCGCCTCTCACAATGATGTATTCGTCGTCCGCTCGCGCCAGACTTGGCGGCGCGACAGGCGGCAGCCCAAGGAAACGAAAATGAAAGCATGGTTCGCCGCGTTCTGCGCGCTGTCTAGCCTGGCCGCAGCCAGCTGGGCCGAGCCGCCGGACCAGTTTGCCGGCACCTTGCAAAAAGAAGGCGCGCAGTGGGTGCTGACCCGCTGCGATCTGGTCAAGCACCGTTACCTGCTGCGCGACGCCGACGGCCAGGCCGAAGGCTTCGACGCCTTGCTGCCCGCCGAGGCCAAGCGCGCCAACGGCGCCGTCACGGTGGCGGTGGCGGCGCGCTATCTGCAACGGGACGACGGCGACGCCTTGCGCGTCTCCCGCGTATTGAGCGTGCAACCGGGCTCCTGCCATCTCGATGCCTTATTCGATTAGCCGCGCCAGGCCGTGGCGCTGGCTGGCCCTCTACGCCGGCCTGCAAATGGCGGCGTGGCTGATCGCCTACGAGAGCGGCTTCCACGCCTGGCGCGTCTGGGTGGGGCCGCCCAGGCATGACATCGCCTACGGCCTGCAACTGCATTACGCCGTCCTGCTGCTGATGCCCGGCCTCGCCCTCTTCAACGCCGCCGCCTGCGTCTGGCGTCCAGGCCGGACGGCCTGGCTCGCGACGGCGTGCTGCGCGCTGGTCTGGTTCGGGTATTGGTTCAATCTCTGGCCCGGCATGCCGCTGCGCTGGGCCTTGACGCAAACCTCCGGGCTCTTGGCCCTTTGCCTGCCTCCCCTCCTCAAGCGGATGACGGCCGGCAATGCCCCCATCCCCTGGCGCAAAACGCTGCTGAGCGCGGCGGCGCTGCTGACGGCGATGGCGCTGGCCGGCTACTGGGCCGCGACGCATCTCAACCTCAATCCCTCGCGCGCCGTCGGCCAGATCATCGACAAGCAGCACGACGTAGCCGTGTATTACAACGGCGGCGTGCAACACGTGGACGGCCGCAACCTGACTGCCGACGGCTACAACCTGGGCCTGCGCTACCAGTGCGTGGAGTTCGTCAAGCGCTACTACTATCAGCGCTTCGGACACAAGATGCCCAACGACAAGGGCCATGCCCGCGACTTTTTCCAGCCGCGTCTGGCCAGCGGCGAACTCAACCGGGAGCGCGGGTTGCTGCAGTTTCGCAACGACGGCGGCAGCCTGCCGCAAGCCGACGATCTGGTGGTGTTCGCGCCCTGGCTGTTCAATCGCTACGGCCACGTCGCCATCGTCAGCGAAACCGGGCCCGACTTTGTCGAAATCGTGCAGCAGAACCCCGGCCCCTTCGGCGCTTCGCGCGAGCGCATGCCGCTGAAAAGGGTGAGCGGCGCGCTTCTGGTCGGGCATCCGCGGTTGCTTGGCTGGCTGCGGCGTCCCCCGCCCCTCGCGGATGCGCCAACCGAGCCTGCGCCCGTCGCGCCGGCCAAGCAGGAAGCGCCCCCTCGTGATTAAGACCCTCCTCTCGGCCTGATCGCCCTGCTCGGCCTCAACGCGGCGCAGGCCGCGCCCCGACTCGCGCAAACCGTGCCCGGCCAGATCATCGGCCTGTCGCCCGATGGCGACGGCCTGCTGCTGGCGCGAGAGCGGCAATTGCTGGAGGACGACTCCCGCCTGGACAAGGCTTTGCAGGAGATATTGCTGATCGGCACCCGCCATCGGAGCCGCCTGCCCGGTCTTGACAGGATGCGCGGCCAGGAACGCCTGGCGCTGGAAGCGCTACGCCTACATCCTGCCGGCGTTTCTGCGCTGGTCGGACGATGGCATGACGCTGGCGCTGTCCGCCGGCAAACACGGCGACATGCGCGCCGTGATCTGGCGGTTCGGCTCGCCGCCGCGGGAAGTGGGGCCCGACGACGCGGCGCTGGCCGGGTGCATTTACCGCCTGGAGCAAGCGGCGTTGCCCGCGCACCGGGCGCAAAAAAGCCCGGCGTCCGCAAGGGACGGCCGGGCCTCGTCGACGCGCCGCTGGCTCAGCTCTTCTTCTGCGGACGCCGCCAGCCCGGAATCGTCACCTGGCGCGCCCGCGCCACGGTCAGCTCGCCGGCCGGCGTGTTCTTGCTGATCACCGAACCCGCGCCTATGGTCGAGTCTCTCTCCAGCGTCACCGGAGCCACCATCAGGGTGCCGGAGCCGACAAACACGTTGTCGCCGATGATGGTCTTGAATTTGTTGACGCCGTCGTAGTTGCAGGTGACCGAGCCGGCGCCGACGTTGACCTTGCGGCCGATCTCGGCGTCGCCGATGTAGGTCAGGTGGTTCACCTTGGACCCCTCGCCCACCTTGCTCTTCTTCACCTCGACGAAATTGCCGATATGCACGTGGCCGGCCAGCTCCGCGCCGGGGCGCAGGCGTGCGTAGGGGCCGATCTTGCAGGCTTCGCCCACCACCGCGTCTTCCAGGTGCGAGAACGGCGCGATCTTGGTTCCCGCCGCGATCTTGACGTTCTTCAGCACGCAATGCGCGCCGATTTCCACCTGGTCGCCCAGCTCCACCACGCCTTCGAACACGCAGCCGACATCGATGCTGACGTCCATGCCGTGTGTCAGCTCGCCGCGGATGTCGATGCGCGCCGGATCGGCCAGGGTCACGCCCGCCTCCAGCAGCGCGCGCGCCTGATTGGTTTGCAAGATGCGCTCCAGCTCGGCCAGCTGCAGCTTGTTGTTGACGCCGGCGGCTTCCCAGCTGGCGTCGACGCTGGCGCTATCCACCGCCACGCCGTCTTTCACCGCCAGTTCCAGCACGTCGGTCAGATAGTATTCGCCCTGGGCATTGCCGTTGTTCAGCGCGTTGAGCCAGCCGGCCAGGCGCGCGTTGGGCAGCGCCATCATGCCGGTATTGATCTCGCGGATCGCCAGCTGTTCGGGCGTGCAATCCTTGTGCTCGACGATGGCCTTGAGCTTGCCGTCCGCGCCGCGCACCATGCGGCCGTAGCCGCTGGCGTCGTCCAGCACGTCGGTGAGCACGGCCATGCCCGCGCCGGCGGCGTCCACCAGCCGCTGCAGGGTGGCGGTTTTGGTCAGGGGCACGTCGCCGTACAACACCAGCGTCTTGCCGTCCGCCGGCAGGTGCGGCAAGGCCATCTTCAAGGCGTGGCCGGTGCCCAGTTGCTCGGTCTGCTCCGCCCAGACGATATCGCTGTCGGCGATGCGCGCGCGCACCTGATCGCCGCCGTGGCCGTAAACCACGACGATGCGCGCCGGGTCGAGCGCGCGAGCGGCGCGGATCACCCGCGCCAGCATCGGCGCGCCGCCGATGGGATGCAGCACCTTGGGCATGGTCGAATACATGCGCTTGCCTTTGCCGGCAGCGAGAATGACGATACTGAGACTATCCATGATTTTTTACTTGGCCAAAAACGGAAAAAGGCTGCCACTTGCGTGGCAGCCTGCACTATACACGATTACGCATCGCGCATTTTAGTGAGCGCGCTTCTTGAGGTAGTCCAGCGTCTTGAGCTCGGCAATGGCCGCCGCCAGGGCGGCGTGGGCCTTGGCCGTGCTCAGGTCGTCGGTCGCGTGCTTGAGGGCATCCTCTGCCGCGCGTTTCGCCTCATTGGCGCGGGCCTCATCGAGATCCTCGCCGCGGATCGCCGTATCGGCGAGCACGGTAATCAGCGTCGGTTGCACTTCCATCATGCCACCGGACACGGCTACCAGTACTTCTTCCTTGCTGTCCGGCACTTTCATGCGCAGGACGCCCGGCTTGATACGGGTCAGGAGCGGCACGTGTTGCGGGTAGACGCCGATCTCGCCTTCGGTAGCCGGGGCGACCAGGAATTCGGCCTCTCCGGAGAAGATGAGTTGCTCGGTGCTAACCACTTCCACACGCATCTTGGACATGCGCCCTCTCCTTAGTTAAGGGTCTTGGCTTTCTCGGCAGCTTCTTCGATCGAACCCACCATGTAGAACGCTTGTTCCGGCAGGTGGTCGTATTCGCCAGCGAGAATGGCCTTGAAGCCCTTGATGGTTTCACGCAGCGGCACGTATTTGCCCGGGGAACCGGTAAATACTTCGGCCACGTGGAACGGCTGGGACAGGAAACGCTGGATCTTGCGGGCGCGAGCCACGACCAGCTTGTCGTCTTCCGACAGTTCGTCCATGCCCAGAATGGCGATGATGTCGCGCAGTTCCTTGTAACGCTGCAGGGTGGACTGCACGCCGCGGGCAACCGCGTAGTGCTCGTCGCCTACCACCAGCGGGTCCAGCTGGCGCGAGGTGGAGTCGAGCGGGTCCACGGCCGGGTAGATACCCAGCGAGGCGATGTCGCGCGACAGTACCACGGTTGCGTCCAGGTGGGCGAAGGTGGTCGCCGGGGACGGGTCGGTCAAGTCATCCGCAGGCACGTATACGGCCTGGATGGAAGTGATGGAACCATCCTTGGTCGAGGTGATGCGCTCTTGCAGGCGGCCCATTTCTTCCGCCAGCGTCGGCTGGTAGCCCACGGCGGACGGCATACGGCCCAGCAGAGCGGATACTTCGGTACCGGCCAGGGTGTAGCGGTAGATGTTGTCCACGAACAAGAGCACGTCGCGGCCCTTGCCGCTTTCGTCCTTCTCGTCGCGGAAGTGCTCGGCCATGGTCAGACCGGTCAGGGCCACGCGCAGACGGTTGCCCGGCGGCTCGTTCATCTGGCCGTACACCATCGCCACCTTGTCCAGCACGTTGGAGTCCTTCATCTCGTGATAGAAGTCGTTGCCTTCACGAGTGCGCTCACCAACGCCGGCGAACACGGACAGACCCGAGTGCGCCTTGGCGATGTTGTTGATCAGTTCCATCATGTTCACGGTCTTGCCGACGCCGGCGCCGCCGAACAGACCCACCTTGCCGCCCTTGGCGAACGGGCACAGCAGGTCGATTACCTTGATGCCGGTTTCCAGCAGATCGTTGGCTGCGGACAGCTCGTCGAACTTCGGGGCCGGCTGGTGGATGGCGCGACGCGCGTCGGTCGCTACCGGGCCCGCTTCGTCCACCGGGTTACCCAGTACATCCATGATGCGGCCGAGGGTGGCGGCGCCTACCGGCACCGAAATCGGTGCGCCGGTGCTGGCGACAGCCATGCCACGCTTCAGACCGTCGGAGCTACCCATCGCGATGGTGCGGACTACGCCGTCGCCCAGCTGTTGCTGAACTTCAAGCGTCAGGTCGGCGTCCACCAGCTTCAGGGCATCATAAACCTTCGGCATGGCGTCGCGCGGGAATTCCACGTCGATCACCGCACCAATGATTTGTACGATTTTGCCTTGGCTCATTATCGCTTCCTAAACAATAAACTTTTACAGTCCGTGAACGGCTTACACCGCTGCGGCACCTGCCACGATTTCCGACAACTCGGTGGTAATCGCCGCCTGACGCGCCTTGTTGTAAACCAGGCGCAGCTGCTTGATGGTATTGCCCGCGTTGTCGGTGGCGGCTTTCATCGCCACCATCCGCGCGGCCTGCTCGGAGGCCATGTTCTCGGCCAGAGCCTGGTACACCACCGATTCCAGATAACGACGCACCAGGAATTCCATCAGCGTCGGGGCATCCGGCTCGTAGAGGTAATCCCACGAGTGCGAATGCTCCACCACCATATGGTGCGGGGTCAGCGGAAGCAGCTGTTCGAGTGCCGGCTCCTGCTTCATCGTGTTGATGAAGCGGGAGTACACGATGTAGACCGCGTCCAGTTCGCCATCAGCGTACTGCTTGAACAGAACTGTAAGCGGGCCAATCAGTTTTTCCATCTTCGGCATATCGCCGAGCTGGGTTGCGCTAGCCACTACGTTGAGGCGCGCGCGCTGGGCGGCCGCCAGGGCTTTCTGGCCCAGGCAGCAGACATCGACTTCGATGTCCTGATCCCGCAGTTCCTTGACCTGGGCGAAGAAGCGCTTGAACGAGTTCACGTTCAGGCCGCCGCAAAGACCCTTGTCGGAGGAAACCAGGATGATGCCAGCGCGCTTGACCACGTCGCGACGGGCCAGCAGCGGGTGACCAAGTTCCGCGTTCGCCTGAGCGAGGTGCGCCATGACGGTGCGCACCTTCTCGGCGTAAGGACGGGCAGCGCGCATACGATCTTGCGTCTTGCGCATCTTCGAGGTCGACACCATCTGCATAGCGCGGGTGATCTTCTGCGTGTTCTGCACGCTTCGGATCTTGGTGAGAATCTCTTTGCCGACTGCCATATCCTGAACCTTTCTCTAGCTACGACGTTAAGTCGAAGGCTCAGTTGAAGTTGTAGCCAGCCTTGAACGATTCCATCGCCTTGGCCAGTACCTTCTCGTTGTCGGCAGACAGATCACCGGAGGCGTTCACAGCCTGCAACACTTCGGCGTGGTTGGCACGCACGTAGGCGAGGAATTCGGCTTCGAAAGCCAGGGCCTTCTTCACCGGAACGTCTTCGTAGCTGCCCTTGTTCACCGCCCACAGGGTCAGCGCCATTTCGGCGGTGGAGAGGGTGGAGAACTGCTTCTGCTTCATCAGTTCGGTCACCACTTCACCGTGCGACAGCTGCTTGCGGGTGGCTTCGTCCAGGTCGGAGGCGAACTGCGCGAAGGCGGCCAGCTCGCGGTACTGAGCCAGCGCCAGACGGATACCGCCGCCCAGCTTCTTGATCACCTTGGTCTGGGCCGCGCCGCCTACGCGGGATACCGAAATACCGGCGTTGATGGCCGGACGGATGCCTGCGTTGAAGAGGTCGGTTTCCAGGAAGATCTGGCCGTCGGTAATCGAAATCACGTTGGTCGGAACGAACGCGGATACGTCGCCGGCCTGGGTTTCGATGATCGGCAGCGCGGTCAGCGAACCGGTCTTGCCCTTCACGGCGCCGCCAGTCAGCTTTTCCACTTCTTCTTCGTTGATGCGCGCGGCGCGCTCCAGCAGACGGGAGTGCAGATAGAACACGTCGCCCGGGTAGGCTTCGCGGCCCGGCGGACGGCGCAGCAGCAGCGAGATCTGACGGTACGCCACGGCCTGCTTGGACAGGTCGTCGTATACGATCAGCGCGTCTTCGCCGATGTCGCGGAAGTATTCGCCCATCGCGCAGCCGGAGTACGGAGCGATGAATTGCAGCGCGGCGGCTTCGGAAGCGGTGGCGGCCACGATGATGGTGTGACCCATCGCGCCGTGCTCTTCCAGCTTGCGAACCACGTTGGCGATCGAGGAAGCCTTCTGACCGATGGCGACGTAAATGCAGATAACGCCGTTGCCCTTCTGGTTGATGATGGCGTCCAGGGCCACGGCGGTCTTGCCGGTCTGACGGTCGCCGATGATCAGCTCGCGCTGGCCGCGGCCAACCGGAACCATGGAGTCGATGGACTTCAGGCCGGTTTGCATCGGCTGCGATACCGATTTACGCGCGATCACGCCCGGAGCGATCTTTTCGATCGGGGACGTGGCCTTGGCGTTGATCGGACCCTTGCCGTCGATCGGCTGGCCCAGCGCGTTCACCACGCGGCCCACCAGTTCCGGACCAACCGGCACTTCCAGAATGCGGCCGGTGCACTTGACTTCGTCGCCTTCGGAGATGTGCTCGTACTCGCCCAGAACCACGGCGCCGACGGAGTCGCGTTCCAGGTTCATGGCGAGGCCAAAGGTGTTGCCCGGGAATTCGAGCATTTCGCCCTGCATCACGTCGGCCAGGCCGTGGATGCGAACGATACCGTCGGTCACGGAGATAACCGTGCCCTTGGTGCGAACTTCAGCGCCTTCAGCCAGATTCTGGATCTTGGCCTTGATCAGATCGCTGATTTCAGAGGGGTTCAACTGCATGATCTCTCCTAATTCTTGAGGCTTGCTGCCATGGCTTGCAGTTTGCCGCGCACGGAAGCGTCGATGACATCGTCACCCACCGACACGCGAACGCCGCCGATCAGGTCGGCGTTCTCATGCACGTCAAGGCGCACGGTCTTGCCGTACTTCTTGGAAAGCATGTTGGTCAGTTCGGATTTCTGGTCATCGGACATGGCAAACGCGGACTCCACATGGGCGTCCACGATGTTTTCCGATTGCGCCTTCAACAGTTCAAACTGCGTGGCGATTTCCGGCAGCAGCGTCAAACGGGCGTTCTCGATCAGCGCGGCGATGAAGCGTTTCACTTCTTCGTTGCCGCGATTGCCGAGCACATCCAGCATCAGCGCCTCAACCTCTTGTGCGGTATGTTTCGGATTGGTGACCACAGCCACCATGTCCGGGTTGTTCACCATGGCAGCCAGCCACGCCAGCGCTTCCGACCACTGGTCCAGGCTGCGCTGCTGCGTGGCGAGGCTGTATACCGCTTCGGCGTAGGGCCTTGCGACGGTAATGAGTTCTGCCATGAGTTAATTAAAACTCCGCTTTGATGGAGGCAAGCAGGTCGGCGTGCTTGGCGGCGTCGATCTCCTTGCGCAGGATTTTCTCCGCGCCGGCAACGGCCAGGTCTGCCACCTGCGCGCGCAGGGCTTCCTTGGCGCGCAGCACTTCCTGATCGATTTCCGACTTGGCGTCGGCCACGATGCGGGCGCTTTCCACGCGCGCTGCATCCTTGGCTTCGTCCACGATCTGGTTGGCGCGCTTTTCGGCGGCGACCATGATCTCGGTCGCCTGCTGCTTGGCCTTGCGGATTTCGTCCGCAACGCGCTTTTCAGCCGCTTCCAGATCCTGCTTGCCACGCTCCGCAGCGGCCAAGCCATCAGCAATGCGCTTGGCCCGCTCATCCATCATGTTGGTAAGCGGAGGCCAAACAAACTTCATGGTGAACCATACCAGGATGGCGAACGAGATCGCCTGGCCCAGTAGTGTTACGTTAAATTCCACGCTTGTTTTCCTCCAGAGTATGACTGCAACAACCGTTTACGAATCCGTTGAAAACGGATTAGTTGGCGGCCTTGACGATAGCCAGGGCGGCGGACAGGAACGGGTTGTTGAAGGTGAACAGCATGGCAACACCAACACCAATCATGGAGATCGCGTCCAGCAGACCGGCGATGATGAACAGTTTGGTTTGCAGAACCGGGATCATTTCCGGTTGGCGAGCGGAGGACTCGAGGAACTTGCCACCCAGAATGGCGAAACCGATAGCGGTGCCCAGAGCGCCCAGACCAATGATCAGGGCTGCAGCGATAGCGGTCATCGACTGGATCTGAGAAACGAGTGCTTCCATTGTGTATCTCCTAAGACTTAATGCAAGGATGGTTGGTAAAAAGTTTGGTCAATCTAAACAGGGTAAATCTTTAGTGCGCTTCCACCGCCAGGCTCAGGTACACGATGGTCAGCATCATGAACACGAAAGCCTGCAGGGTGATGATCAGGATGTGGAAGATGGCCCACGGCGCGCCCAGGATCCACTGCAGGCCCCACGGCAGCAGCGCGATCAGGATGAAGATCATTTCGCCGGCATACAGGTTGCCGAACAAACGAAGCGACAGCGAAATCGGCTTGGCGATCAGTTCGACGCACTGCAGCGCCAGGTTGATCGGCGCCAGCACGATCATGGCGATCGGGTTGCTGGCGTGGAACGGAGCGGTCAGGAGCTCCTTGCCCCAGCCGCCCAGACCCTTGGCCTTGATCGAGAAGGCGATGATCAGCGCCAGCACCGACAGCGACATGGCGAAGGTGGTGTTGACGTCGGCGGACGGCACGACGCGCAGGTAGACGTGGTGCGGATCCATGCCGAAGAAGGTGTGGCCGATCCACTGCGCCAGCATCGGGAACAGGTCTACCGGGAACAGGTCCATGAAGTTCATCAGGAACACCCAGCAGAAGATGGTCAGCGCCAGCGGCGCGATCAGCTTGCTCTTGCCGTGGAAGATGTCGTTCACCTGGGTCTGCACCATCTCGAGAATCATCTCGACGAAGATCTGCAGACGACCGGGCGCTTCCACGCTGCCGCGACGAGCCACGAAAGCGAACACGCCGACGAAGATGAAGCCCAGGATCAGGGAAATGGAGAAGGTATCAACGTGCAGACTCCAGAAACCGGCGGACGGGTCCGAATTCCAGAATGTGAGGTGGTGCTTGATGTAATCAGTTGCGTTGCTTGCCATCGCTCTTTTCTCAATTTTTGACTAGAAGCCCGAAGCCGTAGCCGGACACGGCGGCAAAGAACCCGCCCAGAAAACCGGCCACAGACAAATCCTTAAAAAACACCAGAACCGCAGCCGACAGCAGCGCCGTCAGACAAAACTTTACCGCCTCGGCTTTGAAATGAGCCTTCATCAGCTCCATCGGAGGAACATGACACTTGGCGTAGGCGATCCTGGCGTAGACCAGGGCGGGCACAATTACCGCGACGCCGCCAAGCATGACGGAAACCGCAACAGGGGCGCTGCCGGCGCTGGAAATCAGGCCGATCAGCATGGCAACCCCGACCAGGGTGGCCTGTAGGCGCAGTATACGCCGGACCTCCAGATTCACCATGACCGCCAGAGCAAAAAAACCGCTGGATTATAGGCTTTGCCCTTGAGCTGCGTCAACTTATGCGTCATTTGCATATTCCGCCGCAACTTTCTCATTTATTTGGTTTTTTTTGCAGCTTTTCGAGCAGGGCATCCAGTTCGTCCAAACTGCCATATTCTATGACCAGCCTGCCATTGCCGCGGGCGGCATGACGGATGCTGACCCGCGCGCCTATGCTTTCCGACACCTGCTCCTCCAGCCGCGAAACGTCGGGATCGGCCCGCTTTGCCGTTGGCATAACTGTGGTTTTTTTGTCGCTTTGCCGCTGCACGCGGCGCTCCACCTCGCGCACCGACAAACCCTGCTCTTCCACCTCTCTGGCCAGCGACAGTTGCTCCACCGGCGGCAGCGACAGCAAGGCGCGGGCGTGGCCCATCTCCAGCTTGCCCTGATGCAGCATCTGCTGCAGCGGGGCCGGCAAGGCGAGCAGGCGCAGCAGGTTGGACACCGCGCTGCGCGAACGGCCCACCGCTTCGGCCGCGCCTTCGTGGGTGAGGCCGAATTCGTCGATCAGGCGCTTGAGGCCCTGCGCCTCTTCCACCGGGTCCAGTTCCTGGCGCTGGATGTTTTCGATCAGCGCCATCGCCAGCGCGGCTTCGTCCGGCACGCTCTTGATCACCACCGGCACTTCGACGAGGCCGGCCTTGCGCGCGGCGCGCCAGCGACGCTCGCCGGCGATCAGCTCGTAATCGCCAAGGCCCAGTTCGCGCACGATCAGGGGCTGAATCACGCCCTGGGCGCGGATGGACGCGGCCAGCTCCTCCAGCGCGGCTTCGTGCATGAAGCTGCGCGGCTGGTACTTGCCGGGACGGATGCTGTCGATGGGGAGGGAAGTGAGTCTATCGTCCACCGTATCCACGGTGGACAGGAGCGCGTCTAATCCGCGCCCCAGTCCTTTGAGTTTGGCCATATATCAGACGGAAGGGGTTGCGGTTGCGGGTTCTAGGCGGTCGATCAGCTCCTGCGCCAGCGCGAGGTAAGCCTGCGCGCCGCGGGAATTGCGATCGTAGACCAGCCCAGGCAGGCCGTGGCTGGGCGCTTCGGCCAGGCGCACGTTGCGCGGGATCACTGTCTCGAACACCTTGCCGCCGAAGTGGCGGGCCAGTTGCTCGGACACCTGCTGCGACAGATTGCTGCGCGCGTCGTACATGGTGCGCAAGAGGCCCATGATTTCGATCTTGGGATTCACCGCCGAGCGCACCTTGCGCAGCGTGGACACCAGGTCGGACAGGCCTTCCAGCGCGTAGTATTCGCACACCATCGGAATCAGCACGCTGTGCGCGGCGACGAGGCCGTTCAGCGTCAGCAGGTTCAGCGACGGCGGGCAGTCTATCAGCACGTAGTCGTACTGGCTCTCCACCAGCTGCAGCGCGTTCTTGAGCCGCGCCTCGCGCGCCAGCTCGTTGACCAGCTCCAGCTCGGCGCCGCCCAGATTGCGATTGGCCGGCAGCACGTGAAAACCGCCGGCCTTGGCGTCCTGGCGCGCGTCTTCCACCGAGGCTTCGCCCAGCAGCACGTCATAGCCGGATTTTTCCAGCGTCTGCTTGGCGATGCCGCAACCCATGGTGGCGTTGCCCTGCGGATCGAGGTCGATGATCAGCACGCGCCGCCCCAGTTCGGCCAGGCCGGCCGCCAGGTTGACGACGGTGGTGGTCTTGCCTACCCCGCCCTTCTGGTTGGCGACCGCGATCACCCTTGAATTCATTGCAGCACCATCCTCACCAGATGGCGTTCGGCGTCCAGCCCCGGCACCGTTACCGGCAGCACCTCCGAAACCGCCACGCCCTGCGGCAGCAGCGCGATTTCTTCATACGGATACACGCCCTTCATCGCCACGTACTGGCCACCCGCCGCCAGCAGGTGGCGGGTGAGCCTGACGAACTCGGCCAGCTCGGAGAAGGCGCGACTGGTGATGCGGTCGAACTTCACTTCCGGCTGATAGGCCTCGACGCGGTCGGTGACCACCTGCACGTTGGCGAGGCCAAGCTCGGCCGCCACCTGGCGCAGGAAGGTGGTTTTCTTGTGGTTGGAATCCAGCAGCACCACTTGCATGTCCGGCCGCGCGATGGCGGTCGGGATGCCGGGCATGCCGCCGCCGGAACCCACGTCCAGCATGCGGCTGCCGCCGGCCAGATGCGGCACCAGGCTCAGGCTGTCCAGCAGGTGGTAGCTAACCATGCGCTCTTCCTGCCGGATGGCGGTGAGGTTGTAGGTCTGGTTCCACTTGGCCAGCAGGGCCAGATAGCGGCCCAGCAGGTCCAGCTGGTCATCGTTCAGCGTCAGGGCCAGCGTATCCAGCCCCTGTTTCAGTTCGGCGATATGTGTCATGCGGTTTTCGTGGCGTCGGTGAAGCCGCGTTTCAGGTGCACCATCAGCAAGGCGACGGCGGCCGGGGTGATGCCCTGGATGCGAGAAGCCTGGCCCATGGTTTCCGGGCGCTGCTGGTTCAGCTTCTGCTGCACTTCCTTGGACAAGCCCTTGACCAGACTGTAGTCGATGTCGCCCGGCAGACGGATGTCTTCCAGATTGTCGCGGCGCGCCAGCTCTTCGTTCTGGCGGTTGATATAGCCTTGGTATTTGACCTGAATTTCCACCTGCTCGGCAACCACGGCGTCAAGCCCGGGGGCATCGGCTTCCGGCAGCGTCATCAGCTGGGCGTAGCTGACGTTGGGGCGCTTGAGCAGATCGAACAGCGAATACTCGCGCTCGATGGCCTTGCCTAGCATGCCGGCCAGCGCTTCGGGCGCCTGCAGCTTGGACGGATGCAGCCAGGTGGCGGCGAGGCGGGCCTTCTCGGCCTCCACCGCGTCGCGCTTGCGGCAGAAAGCGTCCCACTGCTCATCGCCCACCACGCCCAGCTTGCGGCCCATCTCGGTCAGGCGCAGGTCGGCGTTGTCTTCGCGCAGCTGCAGGCGGAATTCGGCGCGGCTGGTGAACATGCGGTAAGGCTCGGACACGCCCTTGGTGATCAGATCGTCCACCAGCACGCCCAGGTAGCCTTCGTCGCGGCGCGGACACCAGGCGTCCAGCTCGCGGGCTTGCAAACCGGCATTCAGACCCGCCAGCAGGCCTTGCGCCGCAGCTTCCTCGTAGCCGGTGGTGCCGTTGATCTGGCCGGCGAAGAACAGGCCCTGGATGGCCTTGGTTTCCAGCGAGGACTTCAGGCCGCGCGGGTCGAAGTAATCGTATTCGATGGCGTAGCCGGGGCGCAGGATGTGGGCGTTTTCCATGCCGCGGATCGAACGCACCGCCGCCAGTTGGACGTCGAACGGCAGGCTGGTGGAGATGCCATTGGGGTAGAACTCGTGCGTGGTCAGGCCTTCCGGCTCCAGGAAGACCTGGTGGCTGTCCTTGTCGGCGAAGCGGTTGATCTTGTCTTCGATCGACGGGCAGTAGCGCGGGCCGACGCCTTCGATCACGCCGGTGAACATCGGGCTGCGGTCAAAGCCGCTGCGGATGATCTCGTGGGTGCGCTCGTTGGTATGGGTGATCCAGCACGGCAGCTGCCTGGGGTGCATCTCGCGCTTGCCGCGATAGGAGAACACCGGCTCGGGCGTGTCGCCCGGCTGCTCCTCCATCACCGAGAAGTCGACGCTGCGGCCGTCGATGCGCGGCGGCGTGCCGGTTTTCAGGCGGCCGACCGGCAGGTCCAGCTCGCGCAGGCGCGCGCCCAGCGTGGAGGCCGCCTGATCGCCGGCGCGGCCGCCGGTGTAGTTTTCCAGGCCGACGTGAATCTTGCCGGACAGGAAGGTGCCGGCGGTCAGCACCACCGTTTTGGCGCGGAAGACGATGCCGATGGCGGTGATGGCGCCGGCGACGCGGTCGCCTTCGATCAGGAGATCGTCCACCGGTTGCTGGAACAGCGTCAGGTTGGGCTGATTCTCCAGCATCTCGCGGATGGCGGCCTTGTACAGGATGCGGTCGGCCTGGGCGCGGGTGGCGCGCACCGCCGGGCCCTTGGAGGCGTTGAGGGTGCGGAACTGGATGCCGCCGATGTCGGTGGCCAGCGCCATCGCGCCGCCCAGCGCGTCCACTTCCTTCACCAGATGCCCCTTGCCAATGCCGCCGATCGACGGATTGCACGACATCTGGCCCAGAGTCTCGATGTTGTGGGTCAGAAGAAGCGTGGCGCATCCCATGCGCGCCGCGGCCAGCGCGGCCTCGGTGCCGGCATGGCCGCCGCCCACCACTATCACGTCGAAGCTAGTCGGATAAATCATGGCAAAAGCTAAAGAGCTGAGGAAAAACGGCCTATTCTACGCCAATTCCGGTTTGCTGGTAAGTCCTTGATTTCAATAACGCCGCTGATGTAATCGCCATGTCAAACCCCGTTCATCGCACCGTCACGGCGGCGACATCGCCGCGTCAAACGCAGCTTCTAGGATGAGGCTCATCCCCCACCCGGAGCAAAACATGCTGCTAAATGAACAGCTTGCGCCGCGCCAGCGCCCCCGCCTCGCCGTACGCCTGGCCCAATCTCCCGACGACGTCCGCCGCGCGCAGAAACTGCGCTTCGACATTTTCGCCGGCGAAATGGGCGCCGAACTCGCCTCGCGCGATCTTGGCATAGACTGCGACGACTACGACGCGCTATGCGACCACCTGATCGTGGAAGATCAAGCCAGCGGCCAGGTGGTGGGCACCTATCGCATGCTCCCCCCCGCCGCCGCGCGCCGCGCGCCCAGCCTGTACTCCGAGCACGAATTCGACCTCGGCCGCCTCGCCCACCTGCGCGACCAGCTGATAGAAGTGGGCCGCTCCTGCGTGCACCGCGACTTTCGCAGCGGCGCGGTGATCGCCCTGCTCTGGTCCGGCCTCGCCGACTACGTCGCCAGCCAAGGCGGCCAGTACCTGGCCGGCTGCGCCAGCGTGTCGCTGGCCGACGGCGGCCACCAGGCGGTCAGCCTGTATCGGCAGCTGGAAGGCAAACACCTCAGCCCCGCCGACTGGCGCGTGTTCCCGCACCTGCCGCTGCCGCTGGACCAGGTGGCCGATAACTGCGCGCCCGCGCCGATGCCGCCGCTGATCAAGGGCTATCTGCGCGCCGGGGCCTGGGTCTGCGGCGAGCCGGCCTGGGACCCGGACTTCAATTGCGCCGACTTCTTCATGCTGCTGCCGATGAGCCGGCTCAGCGCCCGCTACGACAAACACTTCGTCGGTTGAGCCTCGCCGGCCGGCGCGCCCCGCGCGCCGGCCGATGCGCCGCCGAATGCTACAATCGGCGCATGACTTACACCTTCGAGCCGGTAGGCGTCATCCGCTCGCCCTACCGCGAAAAATTCGGCATCCCGCGCCAGCCTTCGCTGGTGGACGCCGCCCGCCTGACGCTGGAATTGCTGCCGCCGTACAACCACCCCGACTGCGTGCGCGGCCTGGAGGCGTTTTCCCACGTCTGGATCCAGTTCGTGTTTCACCAGACCATGGCGCGCGGCTGGCAGCCGCTGGTGCGCCCGCCGCGGCTGGGCGGCAACGCCAAGGTGGGCGTCTTCGCCAGCCGCGCCACCCATCGTCCCAATCCCATCGGCCTGTCGCTGGTGGAGCTGCTGGCGGTGGAAACCGACGACGGCGCGCGGCTGCGGCTGGCCGGGGCCGACCTGCTGGACGGCACCCCGGTGCTGGACGTCAAGCCCTACATCCCCTTCGTGGAAGCCCGGCCCGAGGCGCGCGGCGGCTTCGTCGACGGCCCGCCGCCGCAGCTGGACGTCCACTGGAGCGACGCCGCGCTTGGCCAGCTGGCGGCGCTGAGCGACCCGCCCGCCGGCCTGGCCGCGCTGATCGAACAGGTGCTGGCCCAAGACCCGCGCCCGGCGTATCAGGACGACCCGGCGCGGATTTACGGGGTCGTGCTGCACCAATACAACATTCGCTTTAATATTCACGCTGGCCGCGCGGAAATTCTTGAAATTCAGACGCTGGCCCAAAACTAATTGCCGATTGCCCGGTCACACCGAGGCAACATAAACCACCCAGGAAAAGAAAATTATGACCACTCGCGCGAAGACGATCATGCTCGCCTTCACCATGGTTTCCGTGCTGGCCACCCCGTTCGCCGAGGCGGCGCGCATGGGCAAAGGCAAGAGCGCCGGCATGCAGCGCTCGGCCCCGACCAAGAGCTACCAACCCGCCGCCCCGGCTCCGCAGCCGATGGCTCCGGCCCCGGCCGCCGCTCCGCAGAAAAAAGGCCCGGGCATCGGCACCGCCGTAGCCGCGGGCGCGGCCGGCGCGGCCGCCGGCTACATGCTGGGCTCGGCCATGAGCGACAAGGGCCATGCCTCCGGCGGCGCCAGCGAACCGGCCGGCAGCGGCTTCCCCTGGGGCACGCTGGCCCTGCTCGGCCTGGTGCTGATCGGCGGCCTGATGTTCTTCCGCCGCAAGGTCGGCGCTCCGGCGATGAACGCGCCGCAGCCGGCCGGCATGCCGCAAGGCATGGCCAGCCAGCCGACCCAGTTCGATCCGATTCCCAAGATCGGCTCCGGCCTGGGCGCGCCGCAACAGAACAACGGCTTCGGCGGCGGTTTCGCCCCGGCGGCGGCCTCCATGGCCGCCCGCTTGCCCGACGGCACCGAAACCCCCAACTTCCTGCGCCAGGCCAAGGCCACCTTCCTGCACCTGCAAAGCCTGAATACGCCGGAGAGCCTGGAAGAAGTGCGCAAGTACATGACGCCGGACCTGTTCAACGCCCTGCGCGAAGACATCGCCGGCAACAGTTCGGTGGCTGACTTCCCGCAGCTGGACTGCCAGCTGGCCGACGCCGCGACCGAAGGCGGCCGCTACATCGCCAGCGTGCGCTTCTCCGGCACGGTGAGCGAAGACGTGGGCGCGCCGACCGTGCCGTTTGTCGAAACCTGGCACTACGTCAAGGACGACAGCACCGCCGGCAAATGGCTGGTGGCGGGCATCCAGCAGGGCTGAACCGCGCCCGCACGGGCAAGGGACGGGATGGCCGCTGGCGACGGCCGGCCATTCCCCGGACTGTTGCATCCGGCCATGCCGGACACAAAGCTTAATCGACGGGCCGCGCGGCCCGTTTTTTATTTTAATGGTGATGCACTAAACTGGAATGCCGATTGCTTCAGGCAACGCAGACAGGCCGAACAGAGCCTGGATACCAGAAAAAGGGCAGCATCACGATGACGACATTCGAGCACGCCGGCCTGACGCTTGGCAGCCACTTTCAGCCCATCTACAGCCTGGCCCATCGTCGCAGCATAGGGATGGAGGCGCTGCTGCGCGCCGAACAGGACAATATCAGCCTCAGCCCGTCCGAAGCCTTTTACACCGTCGTCTCTCCCGAACGCCGCCACCAGCTGGACCTGGCAAGCTGCCGCGCCCACGTCAGCCGCTTCTTGCAGATGGCGGGCGACAAGCCGCGCTGGCTGTTCCTCAACATCGACGCCGCCTCGCTGTCGCGGCCGGAGCGGGCGATGGCGCTGGTCAACAGCATCCGCGAAGCCGGCATGGACCCGAACCGGGTGGTGCTGGAAGTGCTGGAGCACGTGCTGGAGGTGGACGAGGCGCTGATCGAGGGCGTCAACCTGCTCAAGAACAACGGTTTCCTGATCGCCATCGACGACTTCGGCGTCGGCCACTCCAACCTTGACCGCGTCTGCCAGCTGGAACCGAACATGGTCAAGTTCGACCGCCACCTGCTGCGCAACGCCGCCGCCCAGCCGCGCAGCCGCGGGCTGCTGTCGAGATTGGTGCGCCTGATGCACGAAATCGGGGCGCTGGTGGTGATCGAGGGCATCGAAACCGAAAGCGACGTGCTGATCGCCATGGAGTCCGGTTGCGACCTGATCCAGGGCTTCTTCATCGCCAAGCCCGCCGACGCGCCGTCCGGCGACGACAGCATCACCCCGCGCATCGACCACAGCTGGGAAGAGCTGACCGCCAAATCGCTGCTCACCCGCAAGCTCACCCGTCGCCAGATCGAGCTGGCGCGGCAATCCTTCGTGCAGAGCGCCATCTCGCTGATGCAGGGCACGCCTTTCGACATGGCGGCCAAACCGATGCTGTCGCTGCCGGACGTGATCCGCTGCTTCCTCCTGGACAGCGAGGGCCGCCAGATCGGCCGCAACCTCAACAGCCGACAATCGCCGGCCGCCGCCAACCCCAAGTTCGCGCCGCTGGCCGACACCACCGGCGCGGTGTGGTCGCGCCGCAGCTACTTCCAGCACGCGGTGGACCAGCCCGGGGTGCTCTACATGAGCGAGCCCTACCTGTCGATGACCGATCCGCGCTCCTGCGTCACGCTGTCCATGGCCATCGAAATCGACGAAGCCATGCACGTGCTGTGCG
Source organism: Xenophilus sp. AP218F (assembly GCA_002213445.1). Taxonomy (GTDB): domain Bacteria; phylum Pseudomonadota; class Gammaproteobacteria; order Burkholderiales; family Chromobacteriaceae; genus Chromobacterium. Next base: position 29,206 of record NJIE01000024.1, read on the forward strand.
CCGACGTACTGGTTCCCAAGCACGGCCGATAGCCGGCGGGCGACGCCGCATGCAAAATGGCCCCGCTCCGCGGGGCCATTCTTTTCGCTGCCGCGACAGGCGACCGGCTTACTTCGCCGCCGGCGCCACGTCCTGGATGTATTCGAACAGCGTCACCACCTTCTGCACACCGGAGGTTTCGCTGACCACCCGCGCCGCTTCGGCGCCCTCGGCCTGCGTCACCATGCCCAGCATGTACACCACGCCGCGCTCGGTCACCACCTTGACGTTGTTGGGATTGTAGCCCTTGCCTTCCAGCAGTCGGGCGCGCACCTTGCTGGTGGTCCAGGTGTCGCTGCTGCGCTCGCCCAGGCCCGATGCCGGGGCCACCACCGTGTAATTGAACACCCGGCGCACGTTGGGAATGCCGCGCGCGATCTGCTCGGCCAGCTGGCGCGCCTCTTCGGTCGGCACTTCGCCGGTCAGCAGCACCGCGCGGTTGAAGCTGGTGCGGTTGACGTGGGACGCCGGGATGCGGCTGGAAATCTGGTCGCCCGCTTTCAGTTCTATGCCCTGGTCGTCCACGTAAGCGCCGCTGGTGCGACGATCGGTAGCCACCAGCGCCCCGCCGGCCGCGCCGGCCGCCACTACGCCGAAGCAACCGCTCAGCGCGCTGCTCAAGCCCGCGGCCAGCAATACCGCCATAACCTTGCGTTTCATTTCATTCCCCTCCCAGCAACATGCAGTCGATGGCATCGCACAGCGCGTGGATCAGCAGGATATGCACTTCCTGGATGCGGCAGGTGCGCAGCGACGGCACGTTCAGTTGAATATCGTCCGGCGACAGGATTTCGGTGATCTTGCCGCCGTCCTTTCCGGTGAGCGCGATCACGCTCATGCCGCGCTCGTGCGCGGCGTAAATCGCTTCGATCACATTGGCGGAATTGCCCGAGGTGGAGATCGCCAGCAGCATGTCGTTGGTGTGGCCCAGCGCCCGCACCTGCTTGGAGAACACCATGTCGAAGTCGTAATCGTTGCCGATGGCGGTAAGCGCCGAAGTATCGGTGGACAGGGAAATCGCCGCCAGGCCCGGCCGTTCCTTTTCAAAGCGGCCCACCATCTCGGCGGCGAAGTGCTGGGCGTCGGCGGCGCTGCCGCCGTTGCCGCAGGCCAGAATCTTGCCCTCGTTCATCAGGCAGGCCACCATGCGCTCCGCGGCCACCGCCACGCCAGGCGACAGCAGCTCCATCGCCTCCTGCTTGGCGGCCATGCTTTCCAGAAAATGGCCGTTGATGCGGTCGATCAAATCCATTGGGGCATCCCCTCTTCTCAACTAAATTACTGCATGAAAATATTCTTCAGCCATTGCGGCGGCGCGTCGCCCACGCTGACCACCGCGTCGAAGCGGCAGGGGGCGTCGATGCCGTGCCGAGCCAGATAGACTTCGGCCGCCAGCTGCAGTTTCCTGAGCTTGGCGGCGGTAATGCTGTCGGCGGCGCTGCCGAAGCGGCTGGCCGCGCGGTGGCGGACTTCCACGAACACCAGCGTCGCGCCTTCGCGCATGATCAGGTCCAGTTCGCCGCCGCGACAATGCCAGTTGCGCGCCACCAGCTTGAGGCCCTGGCCTTGCAACAGCGCCAGCGCCCTGTCCTCGGCCTCGCGTCCGGCCTGGTTCATTGCAGGCGGTTGCCGCCCATCACGCCGGCGGGGAGCTGGCGTTCGAACACCCGGTCGCGGCCCAGCTTGAGATCGCCGGTGACGCCGTCCAGCCTGAGCGCGCCGTTCTGGCGCAAGGCGGCCAGCTGCACCGCCAGCCGGTAGGCGTCGATGCCCAGCGCGTACAGGCGCTCGGTCTGCACCGTCAGCGGCGTGGTCGGCCGCGGGTAGCGTTTCACCGCCGGGTGGTCCGGCATCAGGAACCACGGCATGTCGATGAAGCGCACGCCGGCCAGCTCCGGCGGCGTGTTGCCGTTGTTCAGCTGCGAGGTGGCGTAAACCGGCAGGTCCGGCGACAGGGCGGCGCGCAGCGGCGCGGCGTCTCGGCTCTCCACCGCCAGCACCACGGCGTCAGTCTGGCCGGCGGCCTGCACCACCACCGGCAAGTTGTCGGCGGTCACCGCCAATACCTGCGGCGCTTTGCCGGCCAGGACGCGCCACTCGTCGGAGAAGGCCTGGCGGATGCGCTGCGACAGCGCGTCGCCGCTGGCCAGCACCAGCGGATTGGCGCGGCCGTCGTCGCGCAGCAGCCGCGCCAGTTGCTTGGCTTCGCCCTCCACCGTCAATGACAGCGAATACAGCTTGGGATTGTACGGCGCTTCGCGGCCGACGGAGTTGAGCGCCAGCGTCGGCACCGTCACGTAGGGGGCAAGTTCGGCGATGGCGGCGCGCGACAGCGGGCCTATCACCACGCCGACGCCGGAGGCCACCGCCTCGCGGTAATGCGCCACCACGGTCTGGGCGGTGGCGTCCACATTCACCAGCTGCGCGTTCTGATCGGCGGCGGCGGCGGCTTCCACCCCGCTGCGCACCACCGCGGCGGCCTCGCCCAGGGCAGTGGTTTCGGCCGGCAGCAACACGCCGATGCGCAAGGCGGCGCGCGGCGGCGCTTTGGCCTGCGGCGCGCTGGCGGCGACGGACGGGGGTGGATTGAGCGGCGCGGCGGGCTGCGGTTTGGGCTGGGCCGGCTGCGGCGCGGAGGCCGCGGGCGCGGCGGGGCTGAGCAGCGACTTCATCGGCGCGCTGTTGCTTTGGATGATATAGTCCGGGGTTTGCGCCAGTACCGGCGTCAACCACGTCAGCACGACGCCAACCAACAGCGGAGTCAGTCTTTGCATACTTCGTTCGCTCACTTGCTTGAATCAGCCAGGGAAAGTTTCTGTCGCGGCACATTATATGTGGTGGCCACGCCCATTGGAAACCTGACCGACATTAGCGCCCGCGCCCTGGCGGCCTTCGCGGCGGCGGATGTCGTCTGCGCCGAGGATACTCGCGTTACCAGCCAGTTGCTATCCGCTTACGGGATTCGCGCCCAGCGGCTGGTCAGCCTGCGCGAGCACAATGAACGCGCCATGGCCGAGCAGGTCATCCGCTGGCTGGCCGAAGGCCAGATGGTGGTGCAGGTGTCCGACGCCGGCACCCCGGCCGTTTCCGACCCCGGCGCGCGGCTGGTGGAAGCGGTGCGCGCCGCCGGCCATCCGGCCCGGCCGCTGCCCGGCTGCAGCGCCGTCATCGCCGCGCTCTCCGCCAGCGGCTTTACCGCGCCCAGCTTCCAGTTCCACGGTTTCCTGCCTCCCAAATCCGGCGAGCGCCGCAAGACGCTGCAGCAATGGCTGGCCGCCGCCCAGCTCACCGTCTGCTACGAAGCGCCGCACCGCATCGTCGATACCCTCAAGGACATCGTCGCGGTGCTGGGCGGCGAACGCCGGGTGATGCTGGCGCGCGAGCTGACCAAGACTTTCGAAACCTTCGAAACCCGCCCGGCGGCCGAACTTCTGGCCTGGGTGGAAGCGGACAGCAACCAGCAACGAGGCGAAATCGTGCTGATCATCGACGCCGCGCCGGCAGTGGAGGCCGACGACGACGCCCTGCCGCCGGAAGCCGCCCGCGTGCTGGAAATCCTGGCCGCCGAGCTGCCCACCAAGCAGGCCGCCACGCTGGCCTCGCAGATCAGCGGCGCCAATCGCAAGCAGCTGTATGACCACGCGCTGAAACTGAAAAAAGAATGAGTCCGCAGGATTTACAAAACCGGAAAGCGCGGTTAATATCCTCGTCTCTCGTGTTCTAGTACGTCGCCCGGATGGCGAAATTGGTAGACGCAGGGGATTCAAAATCCCCCGCCGCAAGGCGTGTCGGTTCGAGTCCGACTCTGGGCACCACAAGACGTACCACCGCAAATCACCCGCACAGCTTAGGCTCTGCGGGTTTTTTGTTATCCATCGGCTCGCGCTACTGTCCCCGCCCCCTCAAGCACACGCCCTGATATCCACACGCGCCGCGGGTGGCTTTAGGTCGGTAGCCCGCCTTGCGGGTATCCCCGCCCGGCCCGCCGACAGCCAGTCACATCCCCTTCCTGACAACGGTCTCATTCACATTGCGTAGCCGTATCTTTCCGATTACGATCGTCCGCCTTGTAACATAATGTTGCAATTTGTTTACAATACTTAACATACTTGAAAATCAATATGAAACTCTCGCTGCTGCCTATCGCCGCCGCCCTGGCGCTCAGCCTGACCGGTTGCGCCTCCATCCTCAACGACCAGACCCAGCAAGTGAACGTGTCCAGCACCACCGGCTCCGACATCAAGGGCACCGTGGACGGCAAGCCGTTCAAGGGTCCGGGCATCGTGGAACTGAAGCGCGAAAACAAGAACAAGATCTTCATGACCGAAACCGAAGGCTGCGCGTCCCAGACCGTGGTGGAAAAGTCGGTTGACCCCAAATTCTTCGTCAACATCCTGAGCGGCGGCGCATTCGGCTCCACCACCGATTACTCCACCGAAAAGATGTGGAAGTACTCCGAAAACGTGGTTGTGTCCTGCAAGAAGTAATGTCTTTTCGCGATATCCTCGCCAAGGGCGGCATGCTTGCCGCCCTTTTTTGCGCATGGCGCGTCTGCGCCGCCCCGCTGGACGCGGCCCTGCCGGAGCGGCTGTCCGAACAGGCGCGCGGCCTGCGCCTGTCGGAAAGAAGCGAGTGGCGGGCCTTGCTGCATAGCCGCCGGGATCAGGCGCTGATCGCCGACCCGTCCTTTTTGCTGTCCCTGCCGTCCTTCTCCGCTGAAAAGGAGCTGGACGCCACCTTGCAGGCGCTGTACGGCGGGGGCCAGAGCGCCCTGTGCCGCTTCCCGGCACGCTACTGGTGGCTGCGCCGCGAGCTGGGCGCGCCGGAACTGCCGCTGGCGAACTGCCCGGAGATCGTAGACTTTCGGGCGCGCGCGCCGATGGACCGCATCAGTCTGGTTTTCGCCAGCGAAAACCAGACCCAGCCGGCCAGCATGCTGGGCCACGCCTTCCTGAAGATTTCCGGCGCGATGCCGGACGGGCAAACCCGCGAACACGCCATTTCCTTCTATACCGACGCCGACACCTGGAACGTGCCCAAGCTGCTGGCAGAGAGCCTGGTTTTCGGCAAGAACGGCTACTTCGCGCTCTCTCCCTACCACGAACAGCGGCAGCGTTATGTCGATCAGGAACAGCGCAGCCTGTGGGAATACGATCTGGCGCTAGACGCCTGGCAGCGCGAGCTGGCGCGGCTGCACCTGCTGGAACTCAAGCAGGCGCGGCTGACCTACTTCTTCCAGAAATACAACTGCGCCACCGTCCTTCATTTCATCATGGGCCTGAGCGGCCGCCCGCTGCCCGACAAGGCCTGGCTCAGCCCGAAAGAGCTGGCGCAGGAGGCCGATCAGGCCGGGCTGATCGAAAGCAGCCGCATGATCGCGCCCAGCCGCTGGCTGGTCAGAACCCTGAACGCCGCGCTGCCCGCCGCCCAGCGGCAGGACAATCTGCAAGCACTGCAAGCCTCCGCGCTTCCCGCCGAGCTGCGAGAGGCGGCCAGCCCGCGGCGCTATCTGCAACTGGAGCACGCGCGGGCGCTCAACCAGTACCTGTTGCTGGAAGGCCGGCTCAGCCGCGAGACCTGGCGGGACAACGCCCGCCGTCTGGATGCGATCCAGGCGCGCGGCTATCCGGACGCCTCGCTGGACCTGGGCCAGGGCCTGGGCCCGCTGACCGCTCCGCCGGCCGCGCAGGCGAGCCTGTCCTGGCTGAACAGCGACGGCGCGCGCCAGTTGCAGATCAAGCTGCTGCCGGCCTCCCATCTGCTGGAAGACGACAACCGCGGCTACAACCAGGAAAACGAGCTGCAAATCCTTGCGCCCACCGTGCGCCTGCCGCTTGACGGCGGCTCGCCCAGGCTGCGGCAACTGGTGGTGTACGGCATGCAGTCGCTGCTGCCGCGCGACCCGATCGCCGGCGGACTGGCCGGCCGGCTGAGCATCGCCTATCAGCCGCAACGGGACGCCGCCTTGCAAGAGCGCCGGGTAGCGCAAATCGGCGGGGCCGTCGGCCTTGCCCGCCGGCCGCTGCCCGACGCCGACATCTACGCTCTGGCCGGCGGCGGCCTGGCCGCCGGGCGCGGCGGCGGCTTCGCCTACGGCGAGCTGGAAGGCGGCGTGATGCTGCGCGAAATCTGGAACATGAAAACCTGGCTGGCGTTCAGCCGCCATTTCAACCAGGCCGACAGCCATAGCGCCTTCACCCGCCTCCGCTGGACGCAAATGCACTATCTGAACCGGCAACAAAGCCTGTTCGCTTCCTGGCAGCGGGATGCCGCCGCCGGCGCGGAGCGGCGCGAATGGCAGCTGGGCTTCAAGCAGCTCTTCTGAGCGCGACGCGCCCAGATCGCCGCCGGCTTCAAGCTTGCCGCGCAGGCGACGATATCAAGTCATAGCCGCACCCATCGTCTCGCCGTGACAGGAGGCCGCCGCCGACACCTTCGCCGATCTCGCGCCCGTTTGAACCATGCGCGCGCTGCCAGGCGCCCTCCATGCTTCGCCGACAGTCCCTGCAAGCCGGGAGCTTGCCCACAGGGCGGAACGGCGCAGGCGGACGGCAACGCCGGGGCGACGCGCCAGGCTGCGCAGGCAGCTGCAGCGGGGCCGCCCGGAAGGCGGCCCTTCGCACGTCTGCGCCAAACGAAAAAAAGGGCCGGCGAAAGCCGGCCCGAAATGGGGCGATGCGAGAGGAAATCGTCGCGCCGCGTCCTCCCCGGCGTCAGGACGCGGAGAGGCGCGGCCGGTCGCCGCGGCTCAGAACCACTGGCCGTAGCGCTTGATGTACAAGGTTTTCACCGTTTGGGTCAGCGCCAGGTAGCCGGCCATGGTCAGCAGCAGCCAGCCGAAGTAGCTGGCATCCAGCTGGACGAAGCCCAGCGAGGCCGCCAGCGGCGAATACGGCAGGTAGCAGGCCAGCGCGATGGCCACGCTGGTGGACAGCAGAATGGGCAGCGAGGCGGTGCTTTGCAGGAACGGAATCTTGCGGGTGCGCAGCATGTGCACCACCAGCGTCTGCGAAATCAGGCCTTCCATGAACCAACCCGAGTTCATGATCAGCTGGCCGCCGTCGCCGCCGTGCAGGTGATAGGCCGCGCCCGCGCCGAACACCGTCCACAGCAGGATGTAGGTGGTGATGTCGAACACCGAGGAGGTGGGCCCCAGCCACAGCATGAAGCGCTTGATGTTGCCCGCTTCCCACTTGCGCGGCTTCTTCAGGAAATCCGGGTCCATCTTGTCCCAGGGCAGGAACATCTGCGACAGGTCGTAGATCAGGTTCTGCAGCAAGAGCTGCATCGCCAGCATCGGCTCCCACGGCAGCCAGGCCGACGCCACCAGCACCGAGAACACGTTGCCGAAGTTGGAGCTGGCGGTCATGTTCAGGTACTTGAGGATGTTGCCGAAGGTTTCGCGGCCCTTGATCACGCCCTCCTCCAGCACCATCAGGCTCTTTTCCAGCAGGATGATGTCGGCGGTTTCCTTGGCGATGTCCGCGCCACTGTCCACCGAGATGCCGACGTCGGCGTCGCGCAGCGCCGGCGCGTCGTTGATGCCGTCCCCCAGGAAGCCCACGGTATGGCCGCCGGCCTGCAACGCCTTGACCACGCGCGCCTTCTGCAGCGGGGTGAGCTTGGCGAAGATGGTGGTGTGCTTGACCGCGGCGCACAGCGCCACGTCGTCCATGGCTTCAATGTCCTTGCCCACCAGCGGCGTGCCGGGGGCGAGGCCGACGTCGCGGCAGACTTTGGCGGTGATGATGGGGTTGTCGCCGGTCAGCACCTTGACCGCCACGCCGTATTCTTGCAGCGCCTTGATCGCCGGCGCGGCGGAATCCTTCGGCGGATCGAAGAAGGTCAGGAAGCCGCGCACCACCAGATTGGCCTCGTCGGCGGTCTGATAGCTGCGTTTTTGCTCGCCCGCCGGAATCTCGCGGGTGGCCACCACCAGCACGCGGTAGCCTTCGGCGTTGTATTCCTGGCTTTGCCGGATCAGGCGCGCGCGCTCTTCGGCGTTCAATACCCGCTGGCCATGCTGGTCCTGGATGTGGCTGGACACCGCCAGCATTTCTTCCACCGCGCCCTTGGACACCATCAGCTGGCCGCCGCGCGGGTCGGAAACGATCACCGACAGGCGGCGGCGCACGAAGTCGAACGGCAGCTCGTCCACCTTGTCGTAGCCCTGCGGCTTGGCGCGCTCGCCCAGCTCGTCGGCGCGCTCCACCACCGCGATGTCCATCAGGTTCTTCATGCCGCTCTGGTGGAAGCTGTTGAGCCACGCCAGTTGCAGCACCGATTCGTCCTTGTCGCCATGGATGTTGTAATGGTGCTCCAGGATGATCTTGTCCTGGGTCAGCGTGCCGGTCTTGTCGGTGCACAGCACGTCCATCGCGCCGAAGTTCTGCACCGAATTGAGCCGCTTCACCACCACCTTGCGGCGCGCCATCGCCACCGCGCCCTTGGCCAGGTTGGCCGAGACGATCATCGGCAGCATTTCCGGCGTCAGGCCCACCGCCACCGCCAGCGCGAAGGTGAAGGCCGACATCCAGTCGCCCTTGGTGATGCCGTTGATCATGAACACGATCGGCACCATCACCAGCATGAAGCGGATCAGCAGCCAGGAGACGCTGTTGACGCCCTTGTCGAAGCTGGTTTCGATGCGCTTGTGGCTGACCACGTTGCGCGCCAGCGAGCCGAAATAGGTATCCGCGCCGGTGGCCACCACCACGGCGGTGGCCTTGCCGCTCACCACATTGGTGCCCATGAAGCAAATATTGGGCAGGTCCAGCAGGTCGGTTTCCTCGCCGGCCTTGCCGTTGGCCGATTTTTCCGCCACCGCGCCCAGGGTGTCGTATTTCTCCACCGGCAGCGCCTCGCCGGTAAGCACCGCCTGGCTGATGAACAGATCGCGCGAGTCGATCAGCTTGATGTCGGCCGGAATCATGTCGCCGGCTTGCAGGTGGACGATGTCGCCCACCACCAGCTCGCTCATCGCCACTTCCAGGCGGATCGGAGCCGCGCCGCTGGCCGGGCGGCGCTGCACGGTGGAGGTGTTGCGCACCAGCGATTTGAGCTTTTCCGCGGCCTTGGCGGAGCGGAATTCCTGCCAGAAACGCAGCAGGCCGCTGACGCCTATCATGGCGGACAGGATGATGACCTTGGTCCAGTCCTGATCGTCCGGCGGGGCCATGGCCACGTCCATCACGTAGCTGATGGCGCCGAGGATGATCAGCACGATCACGAAGGGGTTGTTGAAGGCCTGCAGCAGCTGCATCAGCGGATGCGGCGGCTTGTCGTGCGCCACCTCGTTGCGGCCGTGCTGCATCAGCCGGTGCGCGGCCTCGGCCATGGTCAGGCCGTCGTCGTGGCTGCGCAGATTGGTCAGCGTGGTCGCTACGCTGTTGTTCACTTCGGACACCACGCGGGTGGCCAGCTTGTCTTCCTTGCCGCCAGGGGTGGCGATGAAACCGCGCAGTTTGTTGCGGTTTGCGGTGCGTTGCTGTTTGCTCATTGCTCTCTCCGGGCGAACGGCCTGGCGCGGGCCAGACGGTTCGCTTGGGGTATCGACATCCTTGCCTGGCGCGAACGCCGGGCATGGCCGCGCGCCGCCGCCGGGTCGGTCGGGACCGGGCGGGCGCGGCTTGCTGCTTGGGGGATGAAAGACGCGAGGAAGGAGAGGCGCGGCGAGAACGGCTAAAAAATTCCAACAGCCAGGCGGCGGTTGCAGTTTGCTAGCGATTCTTGTCGATCCAGCCTTCCGGTTCGGCGTCGCGCGGTTCGGGCTCGGGTTCTTCGGTCATGATCCTCTCGCGGTCAGAAGCGGCGCCGGCGGCGCCGCGGTTGGGTTAAACGGCCGGGGCGGCCAGCATGTGGCCGAGGAAGGCGTAAGCCAGGCCGAAATAAATGAACACGCCCAGCATGTCCATCACCGACGTGATCAGCGGCGAGCTGAGCGTGGCCGGATCGGTGCCCATCCGCTTGGCCAGGAAGGGCAGCAAGGCGCCGATCACGCCGCCGGCCATGGTGCACAGCATCATGCTCAGGCCCACCACCAGCACGATGTCGAAGCCTACGCCCTTGGAGAAGTAGGCCAGCACCGCTTCCAGCAGCGCCACGGTCACGCCCAGGCACAGCGCCACCGGCAATTCGCGCTTGAGCACGAAGCCGACGTCTTTCCAGCTCAGGCTCATCTGTCCCAGCGCCATCCCGCGCAGCACCAGCGTGGCGGACTGGCTGCCGGCGTTGCCGCCCATGTCGACGATGGGGGCGATGAAGGCGGCCAGGATGATCGCCGCTTCCAGCAACTCCTGCTGCCGGGCGACGAAGGTGCTGGTGATGGCTCCGAACACGGTGAGGATCAGCAGCCAGAACACCCGCACCCGGAACATCCGCGTCCAGCTGGAGCTGCGCATGTCCAGATTGTTGTCGTCCAGCGCCGCCGCGCCGCCGAAATTGGTCAGCCGGGTCACGTCCTCCTCGCGCTCGATGTCCATCGCCTCGTCTATGGTGACGATGCCTATCATGCGTCGCTCTTCGTCGATGACCGGCAGCGCCAGAAGGTCGTAGCGGCGGATCAGCTCCGCGGCGCGGCTGCGCGGCCAGCCGGCCTCGGCGAATACCGGGTTGTGCTGCATCAGGTCGGCCACCCGCGCCTCCAGCGGCGCTTGCACCAGGTCGCCCAGCGACACGGTGCCGAGCAGCTGGTGGCCCTCGCCCAGGATGTAGATCGCCTCGATGGCCTTGTTGTCCTTGCCGCCGGCGCGCAGCGTGGCCAGCGCTTCCGACGCGCTCAGCTCGGGCGCGATGGAGGCGTAGTCGGAGCTGGTTTCCGCGCCGACCGAGTGCTCGGGATAGCTGGACAGTTTCAGGATGTCGTCGCGCTCCACCTTGGCCAACGCCGACAGCAGCCGGTTTTGCTCGCCGCGGCTCAGACGGTTGTAGAGGTCGGCGCGTTCGGCCGACGGCAGGCGTTCGAACAGGGACACCACCACGGGATGCGGCAGCAGGTTGAGCAATTCGTCCTGGCGCTCGGCCGGCATGTGCGCCAGCAGCTCGGCGCGGGTATGGGCGGCCATCGCCTGCAACAGGCCGGCGACCTCCCGCGGCGGATGCTGTTCCAGCTCGCTCACCACGTCGGCCAGCGGCGCGGCGCGCAACAAACGGTCGAAGGTCGGCCCGTCGAAGCTGCGCAGTTGGTCGCGGATGGTGAGTTGCAGTGCTGCTCGATTCATGTGTGATTCCTTGGTGCTACCCTGGCGGCGCGTCGCGCCCGCCAGATGCCAGATTGCGAATTGAGAAAAAAGGCCGGCGCGCGGCGTCCGGGCGCCGGCGCCTGCCGAAAGCCAGCCGGCGAGCGGTATGGGTCGCGCTTGATTCGGCTGGCGGCGGCCCGCGCAGGCAGGCCGCGTCCCGGCTCAGGCGCCGATGCGGCGCAGGCCCGGGCTTTTGGGCTGCTCGTGCCAGCGGCCCCAGCGCACGCGGCGGATCTGCGGCTGGCGGCTTAGCCGCAGCGCCAGTTGATCCAGCGTGGGGCGCAGGCCCAGCGGGCACTCCAGCCGCAAGGTAAGCGTGACCAGCAGGCTGCCTTGCAGCGGCTCGATGGCCATGTCGCAGGCGCGCAGCCCCAGGCAGTGCGTTTCCCAGAACAGCTGCTTGCGCAACGGGGCCACCAGCCCCGCCTCGCACAGCACGCTCAAGCGGTAATCGGAATGATCGGAATGGCGCTGAGGATTTCGGACGAAATAATTCAGCAGCCAGGACAGTTTTGCAGCGCGCATCGCAATTCTCCTTCGGCGCTTCGCGGCGAGCGGGCAGGTTTTTCCCGCGGACGATTATTCGTCCGCGACCTGTCCGCTTTTAATTGACCGCGATGAATTCCTGTTATTTAAAAGGCAATAAAAACCCCTGCCGTATTTGAATGACAATACGAGGCATTATTGCGAAACATTTAAATAAGCGGCGTATCGGCAGGCGCATCGCGCCAGCCGGATCAGCCTGCAGGAAGCCGATGGACTAGGCGATGGCGCCGACCAACCAATACGGTCGCGGTTCTGGTTCTTCAGACATGCAAACCTCCTTGACCTGGGCGGCGAGAGAGAAAGGAAAAAGGGTCAGGCAGCGCGGCGCGCCGGCTCGGCGGCCAGCGGCTTGCGCTCCCAGCGCAGACGGTAGACTTCGGGCATGGCGGCAAACTGTCGCAGCAACCCGCCGAAGGCGTCGCGGCCGTCCGCCGGGCACAGCAACACCAGCGTGAGACAGGCCAGGCGGCCTTCTCCCTGCGGGCGATGGCCGGCGCGCAGCGGACGCATGCCCGCGGCTTCCAGCGCGCGCGCCAGCCCGGCTTGCAGGCCGTCCGCCGCGTCGGCGGGGCACAGCAAGGCCAGCCGGCACAGCGTCTGCTGAGGCGCGTGGGCCTTGAGCAGCGCCTGGCGGCGGAAAAACGGTAACAGTTTGATGATGCGCATGATTTCCCCTCGGCGTTAACAGAGAGGACGCGGCAAATCCATTGCGCGCACGCCGCCACGCGTCAGCGCGGCCCAGCGCCACGGCGAGGCCGGCGGGCTGGAAGAGCGTTGCCGTCCGAAGGGACGGCCAGTGGCGGGAACAGGCCAAGCCTGAAAGATGCCACACCCTGAGCTTTGCAGGATGCGGCAGAGGAAAGGAATTCTGCTATATCCTGCAAGGCGACGTTGCGATCCAAGATCGGCTACATCCGTCGTTGTCCACAGTGAACCCTTGCTTATTGATAACGGGCCAGACTATAAACCAGCCTCCGGGCAGAATCAAATCTTATTAAGCCAAATTTACATTTTTTAATTAACTCGGCGAATATTGGCTTTAGCCAAGCAATCAAATCGCATTATCTTGCGCCGCATTTGCCGGTTCATGTCATTTCAAGCTCGCGATACGCGCCAGAAAACGGAACCGCGGCGTCAATGTCCCAGCGGCAGCTGGCCGAGTTTGTCCTTGAGCTTGCGCATCACGATGTAGGAGCAGATGTCGCGCATTCCCGGCAGCTTGTTAAGCTTCTCCACCACGAAATCCGAAAACGCCGCCAGATTGCGGCAGCGGACGTGCAGCACGTAGTTGCACGGCCCGGCGACGATGTAGGCGGCCGCCACCTCCTCCAGCGCGTCCACCTGCTCCAGAAATTCCTCGTGCCAGTCCTGGCGCGACTGGTCCAGGCCGACGTGGACGATGGCCTCCAGCTCGCAGCCCAGCCGCGCCGCGTCCAGCTCGGCGCGGTAACCGCGAATCAGGCCGTTCTCTTCCAGCGCCCGCACCCGCCGCAGACACGCCGACGGCGACAGCGCCACCTTGTCCGCCAGGTCCTGATTGCTCAGCCTGCCGTTCTGTTGCAGGGCGGCCAGAATGCGCCAATCTATCGCGTCTATCTGCATTCGCAAGATCCTGTCGTTGATGAACCGATTGTTCGAATATCCTTCGAATTCACCCCGCATGACAAGCGCAACTTGCAATTTTGGCCAGTCCTTTCGCTGCTAGCATGTTTTGACGCCCCGGCCCCGCGCCGAGGCGGCCCGCTCCCACCCGCATCCAGGAGACACGCCATGCATAGCCGTGAAGATTGCCTGCAAGCCGACCAGCGCGACCCGCTGGCCCCCTTCCGCCGCCAGTTCGACCTGCCCGAGGGCGTGATCTATCTGGACGGCAACTCGCTGGGCGTCTTGCCCGCCACCGCCCAGGCGCGCAGCGCCGAGGCCATCGCCCGGGAATGGGGCCAGGGCCTGGTGCGCAGCTGGAACGACGCCGGCTGGTTCGAGTTGCCCACCCGGCTGGGCGACAAGCTCGCGCCGCTGATCGGCGCCGCCCCCGGCGAAACCGTGGTCACCGACACCACCTCGCTCAACCTGTTCAAGGCGCTGGCCGCCGCGCTGCGCATCCAGCAGCGCGAACAGCCCAAGCGCCGCGTCATCGTCTCCGAACGGGACAACTTCCCCACCGACCTCTACATGGCCGAGGGCATGATCGAATTCCTGCAGCAAGGCTACCAGCTGCGGCTGATCGACGAAGACCTGCCGCTGGAACAGGCGCTGGACGACGACGCGGCGGTGCTGATGCTCTCGCACGTCAACTACCGCACCGGCCATCTGTACGACATGGCCGACGTCACCCGCAAGGCGCGCGAGCGCGGCGCGCTGACGATCTGGGACCTGGCGCACTCCGCCGGCGCGGTGCCGGTGGCGCTGAACGAGGCCGGCGCGGACTTCGCCGTCGGCTGCACCTACAAATACCTCAACGGCGGCCCGGGCTCGCCGGCCTTCATCTGGGTGGCGCGCCGGCATCAGGACCAGTTCTGGCAGCCGCTGTCCGGCTGGTGGGGCCACGCCCGGCCGTTCGAGATGGAAACCGGTTACCAGCCGGCCCAGGGCATCCGCCGCTATCTGTGCGGCACCCAGCCCATCGTCTCGCTGGCGCTGGTCGAATGCGGGCTGGACATCGCGCGCCAGGCCGACATGGCCGCGCTGCGCCAAAAATCGCTGGCGCTGACCGACCTGTTCATCCAGCTGGTCAACGAGCGCTGCGGCGAACATCCGCTGACCCTGATCACCCCGCTGGAACACGCCCGGCGCGGCAGCCACGTCAGCTTCCGCCACCCGCAGGGCTACGCGGTGATGCAGGCGCTGATAGCCCGCGGCGTGATCGGCGACTACCGCGAGCCGGAAGTGCTGCGCTTCGGCCTCACCCCGCTCTACCTGGGCTACGCCGACGTCTGGGACGCGGTGGACATCCTCAAGCAGATCCTCGACAGCGCCAGCTGGGACCAGCCGCGCTTCCACCGCCGCGGCGCGGTGACCTGACCCCCTTGCCGCCGCCCGGCCTCCGGCCGGGCTTCATCCGCAGACCAGGCGCAATCGGGGCGGCGACGCCCCGCACGACAAACGCGCCGGCGCGACAAAGGAGAAACCATGCATAGCTTCCAGAAAATCAAGGACCGCGAACAAGGCCTGCAACGCCGGCTCAGCGCCCGCCAGATGAGCATGATCGCCGTCGGCGGGGCCATCGGCACCGGGCTGTTCCTGGGCAGCAAGTTCGCCATCGGCTTCGCCGGACCCAGCGTCATCGTCAGCTACGCCATCGGCGGCCTCATCACCCTGCTGCTGATGGGCTGCCTGGCGGAAATGACCGTCGCCCACGCCACGTCCGGCTCTTTCGGCGCTTACGCCGAACACTATGTCCACCCGCTGGCCGGCTTTCTGGTGCGCTACGCCTACTGGGCCTGCATCGTGCTGGCCGTGGGCACCGAAATCACCGCGGTGGCGGAATACATGCGCTTCTGGTTCCCCGACGCGCCGTCGTGGATCTGGATCGCGCTGTTCTCAGCGGCGCTGATCGGGGTCAACGCCGCCAGCGTCAAGGCCTTCGGCACTGTCGAATACTGGCTCTCCAGCATCAAGGTGTTCGCCATCGTCGCCTTCGTGCTGATGGGCGCCTACGTGGTGTGGGGCGGCCCCGAATACGGCGTTCGCCACTACGTCGAACACGGCGGCTTCTTCCCCAACGGTGCCTGGGGCATGTGGGTGGCGGTGGTGATTTCCATCTTCAGCTACATGAGCGTGGAGATGATCGCCATCGCCGCCGGCGAGGCGGAGGAACCGGAACGCGCGGTCAAGCAGGCCTTCCGCGCCACCTTGCTGCGGCTGGCGGTGTTCTACCTGTTGTCGCTGGCCCTGATCCTGGCCATCGTGCCGTGGACCCGCGTCGGCGAGGGCAACAGCCCCTTCGTCACCGTGATGCAGGTGCTGGACATCCCCTACGCCGCCGACATTCTCAACTTCGTGGTCATCACCGCCGCGCTGTCGGCGATGAACAGCCAGCTCTACATCACCACCCGGATGATGTTCAGCCTGTCGCGGGCGGGGGACGCCCCGGCCGGCTTGGGCCGCCTCAACCGCCGCGGCATCCCGCTCAACGCGCTGCTGCTCTCCACCAGCGGCATCGCGCTGGCGGCCCTGCTCTACACGCTGTTTCCGGAGCAGGCCTTCACCCTGATGATTTCGCTGTCGATGTTCGGCGGCATGTTCAGCTGGCTGATGATCTTCCTCACCCACCTGTTCTTCCGCCGCCGCCGCGCGCGGGACGGCGCGCCGCCGCTGGCGTTCCGCATGCGGCTGTTTCCGGCCAGCACCCTGACCGGCCTGCTGCTGATGGCCGCCATCCTGGCCAGCACCGCCTTCACCGCCGAGTTCCGCCTGACGCTGGTCTTCGGCGCGCCCTTCCTGCTGTTGCTGGTCTTGCTGTTCTACTTCGTGCGCAAGCCGGCGCGCGAAGAGTAAACGGCGCGCCGGGCGGACCTGACAATGTCATGGCGTTCGACTTAGAATGGTTTGTTCTCTTCCAAGTCGGGACGCTCCATGTCTTCCACCGCTCCGCCCGGCGGCGTCAGCCTGACGCGCCTGCTGGCCGGCTTCATCGCCCGCAACTGGCGGCCCTACCTGCTGGCCGGCAGCCTGCTGGCCATCGTCGGCGTGCTGACGGTGCTGATTCCGCGCCAGGTCGGCCAGATCGTGGACGGCCTGGCCAGCCGCCAGCTGGCCGGCGGCGCGCTGCTGGCGCAACTGGGACTGCTGCTGGCCATGGGCCTCGCCATCTACTTCCTGCGCGTGGCCTGGCGGCTGCAGCTGTTTCCCGCTTCCTACCGGCTGGGGGTGGAGCTGCGCACCCGGCTTTATCAGCAGCTGACGCGGCAGGGGCCGGCCTTTTACCGGCGGCAGCGCACCGGCGACCTGATGGCGCGCGCCACCAACGACATCGACGCGGTGGAAATGGTGGCCGGCGAGGCGATGCTGGCCGGCTTCGACGGCGCGCTGACCCTGGCGCTGGTGCTGACCATGATGACTGTGGGCATAGACTGGCGGCTGGCGCTGGCGGCGCTGCTGCCCTTTCCGTTGATGGCGCTGGCCTTCTGGAAGATTTCCGAACACATCCACCGCGCCTGGGGCGACTCGCTGGCCCGCTTCGGCCGGCTCAACGATCACGTGCAGGAAACGCTGTCCGGGGTGCGCACCCTGCGCGCGCTGGGGCTGGAAGCGCGCAACGGCGCCAAGCTGTCGGAGCTGGCCGGCGCGGCGGCGGACAGCAGCCTGGAGGCGCAGCGCTGGGAAGCCGCCTTCGAGCCGGCGGTGGGCATCGCGCTCACCGCGGCGGCGGCGATCACCCTCGGGCTTGGCGGCTATCTGGTCTGGCGGGACGAGCTGACCATAGGCGCGCTCACCAGCTTCAGCATGTATCTGGTGCAGCTGATCTGGCCGATGTTCGCCGCCGGCTGGGTGATTTCCCTGCTGGAACGCGGCCGCGCCGCCTGGGGCCGGCTGGACGCGGTGCTGGCCGCGCCGGCCGAGGTGACGGACGAAGGCGCCGCGGCCGCGCCGCCGGCCAGCCTGCTCGAATGGCGGCAAGTCGGCTTTCATTACCCCGGCCAGGCCCAGCCGGCGCTGGACGACATCGATCTGGAACTGCCGGCCGGCCAGACGCTGGGCGTGGTCGGCCCCACCGGCGCGGGCAAGTCCACCCTGCTCAAGCTGCTGCTGCGCCAGCACGCGCCCGACCGCGGCGTCATCCGCTGGCAGGGGCTGGCGCTGGCCGAATACAAACTGTCCGCGCTGCGCGCCGCCATCAGCTGGGTGCCGCAGGAACCCTTCCTGTTCTCCGCCTCGGTGGCTGACAACATCGCGCTGGTCAGGCCCGACGCCGACCGCGCCGACATCGAGCGCGTGGCCCGGCTGGCGGCGGTGCACGACGACATCCTGCGCCTGCCGCAGGGCTACGACACCCCGGTGGGCGAGAAAGGCGTGGCGCTGTCCGGCGGCCAGCGCCAGCGCCTCGCCATCGCCCGCGCCCTGCTGGCCGACGCGCCGCTGCTGCTGCTGGACGACGCATTGTCGGCGGTGGATACCGATACCGAAACCCGCATCCTGCGCCACCTGCGCGCCGAGCGACGCGGCCGCAGCGTGATCATCGTCAGCCACCGGCTGTCGGCGGTGGCCGACGCCGACCGCATCGCCGTGCTGCACCACGGCCGCGTCAGCGAACAGGGCGACCACGCTTCGCTGCTGAGCCTGGACGGCTGGTACGCCAGCCAGTGGCGCTATCAACAACTGGAGGCCAGCCTGGATGAAATCTGATCAGGCCCTGGACAATCGCCGCGACGCCGTCCGCCTGCTGCGCGAATCGGCCGCGCCCGAGCGCCGCCACCTGTGGCTGGGCGCGTTCTGGCTGCTGGCGGCGGCCTTGCTAGAAGCGGCCGCGCCGCTATTGGGCAAGATCTTCATCGACGACTACCTGCTGCCGCGCCGGCTGGCGCTGCCGGCGATGGGCGGGCTGCTGGCCGCCAGCCTGCTACTGGGCTGCGCCGCCGCCGTGCTGCGCTACCGCCAGCTGGTGCGCCTGGCCGGCGTGGCGATGCGCTCGGTGCGCCGGCTGCGCGAACGCGTCTACCAGCACGTGATCCGCCTGCCGATGGCCTTTTTCGACCAGGCCATCACCGGCCAGCTGGTCAGCCGCGTCACCAACGACACCGAGTCGGTCAAAGCGCTGTACGTGCAGGCGCTGTTCGTCATCCTCAACAGCGGCATCGTGGTGCTGGGCGCGCTGATCGCCATGGCTTGGCTGGACTGGCGGCTGATGCTGGTCTCGCTGCTGCTGTTCCCGGCCACCTTCGCCATCGTCTGGCTGTACCAGCGGCTGAGCGCGCCGTCGGTGGCGCGCGCCCGCGCGCTGCGCAGCGACATCAACGCGCAGATGGCCGAATCCATCGCCGGCATGAGCGTGCTGCAGGCCGGCAACGCCGCCGAGCGCTTCAGCCGGCGCTTCGCCGCCACCAACGACGACTATTACCGCGCCCGGCTCAGGGAAGTCACCGCCAACGCCTGGCTGCTGCGCCCGGCGCTGGACCTGCTCAACGTGCTGCTGCTGGCCATCGTCATCTACAGCTTCGGCCTGCGCGATCTGGGCGGCGTGGAAATCGGCGTGCTGTACGCCTTCGTCAGCTACATCGGCCGGGTGGTGGAGCCGCTGATCCAGATCACCATGCAGTTCAGCCAGCTGCAGCAGGCGGTGGTGGCCGCCGCCCGCGTCAGCCACCTGCTGGCGGAGCCGGCCGCCGCCGCGCCTGCGGGCGACGGCCGGGTGGGCGACGGCGCGGTCAGCTTCCGCGACGTGGGCTTCAGCTATCAGCCGGGCCATCCGGTGCTGGCCGACATCCGGCTGGACATCCCCGCCGGCAGCTTCTACGGCATCGTCGGCCACACCGGCAGCGGCAAATCCACGCTGCTGTCGCTGCTGCTGCGCTTCTATCAACCGCAACGCGGCGAGATCCTGATCGACGGCCAGCCGCTTGCCGCCATCGGCGATGCGGCCTTCCGCGCCGGGGTGGGGCTGGTGCCGCAAGAACCCTTCCTGCTGGCCGCCAGCGCCCGCGACAATATCGACATGGGCCGCGGCCTGCCGCAAGCGGCGCTAGAAGACGCGGCGCGGGCCGCCGGCGTACACGAGCTGATCCTGTCGCTGGAACAAGGCTACGACACCGATATGGGCGAGAGCGGCGGCCGGCTGTCCAGCGGCCAGAAACAGCTGATCGCCATCGCCCGCGCCCTGGCCGGCCAACCGCGCATCCTGCTGCTGGACGAGGCCACCTCGCACATCGACAGCGCCAGCGAGCAGCTGGTGCAGCAGGCGCTGGCCCGGCTGGCCGGCAAGATCACTCTGATCTCCATCGCCCACCGCCTGTCCACGATACGCGACGCCGATCGCATCATCGTTCTCAACCACGGCCGCATCGCCGAATCCGGCAACCACGAAGAATTGATGGAACGCGCCGGCATCTACCAGCGGCTCTACCTGCTGCAACAGCTGCAGCCGGAGGCGGAAGAAAACGGGTAAGCGGCGCGCCGCTTGGGCGCGGCCGCCGCCTGCCCTAGAATGGGCGCATCCGCCCGCATTCCCGGAACCTGCCCATGTCCGTCCTCCGCTTTTTCGCCCTCGCCGGCAGCTTCGCGCTGCTGGCCGTCCCGCCTGCGCGAGCGGGCGACGCGCCCAGCCTGTCCGTCAGCGGCTATCTGCTCAGCCATCAGACCGGAACCGGCAACGGCAGCCGCGGCGAGCTCAGCGTCGACGCGCTCTACCCTACCCGCTTCGGCGCGCTCTACCTGCAGGACGGCGAAGGCGGCTGGGCGCTGCCCGCGCCGCTCGGTTTCGCCTCGTTTGGCGTCGCCAGCGAACCGGTCTGGGGGCTGGGCGGCGGGGTTTCGCAAAGCCTGTGGATCGCCCGCTACGGCTTCGATCTGCCGCGCGGCGGCGCGCTGTCCCTGGGCTACGCCGGCCGCCTCGGCGACAGCCATCCGGGCAAACTCGTCGCCGCCAATCTGCAAGCGCCGCTGGGCAGCTGGCGCGGGCAGGACTTCAGCCTGCAAGGCTGGGCCAGCCTGGCCGACCAACCGCGCCGCCGCTCGCTGGAGCGCGCCGCCGGCGACGGCGACTGGCGGCTGGAGCAGGCCAACCTGCTGCTGGTGATGTCGCATCCGCTCAGCCGCGCCTGGGCGCTGCAGCTGGGCGCGGGCAGCCGCTGGAGCGCCGACGCCGGCGGCGGGCATACCGCCGGCTGGCAGACGCTGCTGGGCCTGAGCTGGACGCTGCGATGACGCCGTTCGCCGCGCGGCCGGAGGCCGATTGCCTGATAGACAGCCACTGCCACCTCGACGCGCCGGAGCTGGCGGCCGACCGCGACGCCGCGGTGGCCGAAGCGCAGGCCGCCGGCATCGGCCAGTTGCTGGTGCCGGCGGTCGGCGCCGGCAACTTCGACGACGTGCTGGCGATGCGTTCGCGCTACGGCTGCTGGATCGCCCTTGGCCTGCACCCCATCTATCTGGAGCGGCATCTGGACGATCACCTGGCCCTGCTGGACGCCGCGCTGGCCGCGCACGCGCCGGCGGCGGTAGGCGAGATCGGGCTGGACTTCTACCTGCCGGAGCTGGACCCGCGGCGGCAGGAGCGGCTGTTCGTCGAGCAACTGAAGCTGGCGCGCCGCCACGGCTTGCCGGTGGTGCTGCACGTGCGCCGCTCGGTGGACCGGGTGTTGAAGCATCTGCGGGAGCAGAAAGCTGAGGGCGGCATCGCCCACGCCTTCAACGGCAGCGAGCAGCAGGCGCAGGCGCTGATCCGGCAGGGGTTCAAGCTGGGATTCGGCGGGGCGATGACCTACGACGGCTCGCGCCGCATCCGCCGTCTGGCGGCCACGCTGCCGCAATCGAGCCTGGTGCTGGAAACCGACGCGCCGGACATCCGCCCGGCCTTCGCCCAGGACGCGCCCAACCGGCCGGCGCATCTGGCGCGCTTCGCCGCCCTGCTCGCCGAGCTGCGCGGCGAGCCGCTGCCCGCGCTGCGGGCAGCGCTCTGCCGCAACACGCTGGCGGCGCTGGCGCTGGCCTGATCAGGCGGTAAAGCGCTGCAGGGTGGCGTCCAGTTCGCGCGACAGCGCCTGCAATTCGCGCGACAGCTCGCTGGCTTCGCGCGCGGCCTGGGTGGTCTGGCCGTTCATCTGCGCGATTTTCTCGACATTGTTGGCCACCAGCTGGCTGGCCGTGCTCTGTTCGCGAATCGCTTCGGCGATGTCGCCGATGCGCTGCACCGAGTGGTGCGACAGCTCGCGAATCTGCGACAACGCCTCGGCGACGCTATGGGTGCTTTGCACGCCGTTCTCGATGCGGGAGTGCGCCAGCTGCATGCTGTCGTGGGCCCGGCGGGTATCCATCAGCACGCCGTCGATGTGGGTGGAAATCTCCGCCGTCGCCTGGCTGGTGCGCTCGGCCAGCTTGCGCACCTCGTCGGCCACCACGGCGAAGCCGCGGCCCATTTCGCCGGCGCGCGCCGCTTCGATGGCGGCGTTGAGCGCCAGCAGATTGGTCTGATCGGCGATGTCGCGGATCACCCGCACGATGTCGCCGATATCGGTGGAGCGCTGGTTGAGCTGATTCATCACCGTGGCGGTTTCGGTGATGCTGCTGGCGATCAGGCGGATTTCCTCGGCCGCGTTCTGCGCCAGGTCGTTGCCGCTGCCGGCCTGATCCATCGCCAGCCGCGCCTGCTTTTCCACGTCCTGGGTGTTGTCGGACACCAGATTGATGCTCACCGACATCTGCTCGATGGCGGCCGCGCCGCTGGCGGCGGCTTCGGATTGCTGGCCGGAGGCCTCCGACACGTCGTGGCTGACCGAGGCCAGCTGGCCGGAGGCGGTGGCCAGTCGGGCGGCGTGGCCCTGCGCCTCCTGCACCAGCGCGCGCACCGTGCCCACCAGCTGGGCCAGCGAGTGGCCCACTTCGCCCATTTCGTTGCGGCCGAAATCGGGCAGCTGCAGACGCAAATCGCGCTTTTCCGCCAGCTCGTTGCTGGCTCCGCGCATCAATTGCAGAGGATGGCGGATGGAGCGGATGATCCACCAGGCCGCCAGCACGCCGCCTGCCAGGCACAGCAGCGATACCGCCAGCGACTGGCTGCGCACGGCCTGCGCCGTCTCGTCGATCTGGTCCTTGAGCCCGGCCACCGACTTGGCGCTGGCCCCGGACAACTTGGCCGCCACGTCCTCCATCTGATGGATGTTGCTCTTGTAGTGATCGAGCTGGGCGTTGGCTTCCGCGGTGCTGGCGATGGTTTTGGCCTCCACCGCGGCGGACACCTTGCCGAAGCCGTCGCTGTACGCCCCCAGCAGCTGGCCAAGCTGGCCTAGGCTCTGCCCCGCCTCGGCGTCCAGGGGATGCGCGCCGGCCCGGCCGATCGCCTGCCGCGCCTGATCCTCGGCGGTTTTCCACTTGCCCAGATACTCGCCGCGCTTGGCGTCGTTGGCCAGGTTGATGAAATAGTCCTTCTCGAAGCGGCGCAGATTGCCCATCGCGCGCTGCAAGTCGACGATGTCGGTGTAAAACGCCAGTTCGTGGGAGCTGACCTCCTCGACGCGGGCGGTGATGCTGTTCAGGCCGCTCAGCGTCAGGATGAAGGTCAGCAGCAAGGCGGCCAGCAGCATGGCGAAACCCATGGTGATTCTGGCGGCGATAGAGAGGTTGCGCATGGTCGGTCCCCAGTTGGCAGTCGCGTGGCCGGGCTGGGCCCGGTCCGTTATCGAGCGGCGATTCTAGTTTTTCTATAGACGACAAACCAAGCCGCACCGCCGCCGGCGGCAACATAAAGCCATTCCAGTATCAAAAAGATCAAAAAAAATCCTACAGCATACGCCGTCGGCTTGGTTGATTGCAGTCCGGTTTCAAGTCGCGGGTTTGAAACTGCGAGCGAAGCCCACCACGCAAACGAAAAACATCACCGACAAGCCGGTTTCCAGCCAGGCCAGCTGCTGCGACAGGCCGCGGTCGGCCCAGCCGCGCATCACGCCCTCGGTGAAGAACGCCAGGATGAACATGCTGGACCACTGATAGGTATAGACCCGCTGCTTGAGGATGCCGCGCAAGGGCGCCAGCAGCAGCACCGCCTTGAGCGCCAGCAGCGAGCCGCCGCTGCGCAGCGGCGCCAGCCACAGCTCCCAGGCAAGGGTCAGCAGGATCAGCGCGATCAGCGAAGCCGCCGCGCCGTAATGAAGGATTTGACGATTCATTCCGCGTTTTCCAGCCGTTGCCGCGCCTCGGCCTTGCGCACCAGGATGGCGGCCAGCAGCACGCCCAGCTCGTACAGCAGCCACAGCGGCACCGCCAGCATGGTTTGCGACAGCACGTCGGGCGGCGTGACGATGGCGGCGATGATGAAGGCGCCGACGATGACGTAAGGACGGCCCTGGCGCAGTTTCTCCACCGAAACGATGCCCATGCGCACCAGCACGATGACGATGACCGGCACTTCGAAGGTAGTGCCGAAGGCCAGGAACATGCCCATGACGAAGGACAGGTATTTGTCGATGTCGGTCATCATGCTGACGCCGCTGGGCGTCACCATCGACATGAAGTGGAACACCACCGGAAACACCAGGAAGTAGGCGAAAGACATGCCCACCAGGAACAACGCGATGCTGGCGGCCACCAGCGGCCCTACCAGCCGCTTCTCGTGGCTGTAGAGGCCGGGGGCGATGAAGGCCCAGATCTGGTACAGGGTGTTGGGCAAGGACAGCAGGAACGCCACCAGCATGGTGACCTTGAGCGGCACGAAGAACGGCGCGGTCACGTCGGTGGCGATCATGCTGCCGCCTTGCGGCAAGGCGTCCAGCATCGGTTTGGCCAGCAGGTGGTAGATATCGCCCGACCAGTGGAACAGGCCGAGAAACGCCAGGGCTATGCCCAGCAGGGCGCGCACCAAGCGGGTTCTCAGCTCGATCAGGTGGGCAAGCAGCGGTTGTTCAGTCATGCGCGGGAAACGGGTTGGGAGTCGGGTTGGCCTGCGACGGGCACCGGCAGATCGTCGAACAAGTCAAGCTGGTTCTCGTCGCGCGGCGGCGGCGCGGCCTCGGCCAGAACCGCTTCGGTCTCCGGCGGCGAAATGTCGGCACCGGCCGGCTCTTCCGTCCGCAGCGCCTGATGGATGGTGCGCTCGGCCTCGTCCAGCGGCGCGCGCGCCTGCTCGGCCAGCGCGCGGGCCTCGGCGGCGTGGCTGTCCAGGCTGGCTCGCGCGTCCTGCACCTCGGCCTCCAGCTGGCCCTTGAAGTTCTGGGCCGCCTCCTGCAAGTCCTGGCGTATGCTGTCCAGGCCTTGCAGATTGGCCTGATGCTGGATGTCGGCCTTGACCGTGGCGACGAAGCGCTGGGCGCGCGCCACCAGCGCGCCGACGGTGCGGGCGACGGTAGGCAAGCGCTCCGGCCCCAGCACCACCAGGGCGACGATGCCGATCAGCAGAAACTCGCCGAAACTGATGTCGAACACGAGCAGTCAGCCCTTACTTCTTGTCGGCTTCGCCGTCGATGATGCGGCCGGGCGGCGTTTCGGCCGGCTTGTCCTTGGAGCCTTCGTTCATGCCTTCCTTGAAACCCTTGACCGCGTTGCCCAAGTCCTTGCCGATGTTGGGCAGCTTCTTGGTGCCGAATACCAGAACCACGATCAGCAGCACCACCAGCCAGTGCCAGATGCTGAAAGAACCCATTTCCATTCCTTTCGATAGAACCGGCGGGCCGTGGCCGGCCCGCCCAAATTAATCGGTCGCTCAGCCCTTGTGGCCAAACACGTGCACGTGCAGGTGGAAAACTTCCTGGCCGCCGCCCGCGCCGGTATTGATGCCGGTCTTGAAGCCGGCCTCGAGGCCCTGCTCGCGCGCCAGCTTGGGCGCGAGGGTGAGTATCCTGCCCAGCACCGCTTCGTGCTCCGGGCCGCAGTGCGCCAGCGAATCGACGTGCTGCTTGGGGATGATCATGAAGTGCACCGGCGCGATCGGCCGGATGTCGTGGAAGGCCAGCACATGCTCGTCTTCGTAAATCTTGTTGGCCGGAATCTGCCCGGCCACGATCTTGCAGAAAATGCAGTCGCTCATATCGGCTTTCTCTCAGTGTGCTCAGACGGAAGGTTTGCGCGCGGCCTTTTCATCCAGGCCGGAAATGCCCTCGCGGCGGTGCAGTTCCATCACCACGTCTTCCGGACGCAGGCCGTGATAGGCCAGGAGCACCATGCTGTGGAACCACAGATCGGCCACCTCCCGCACCAGATGCAGCTTGTCCTTGTCCTTGGAGGCCATCAGCGTCTCGGCCGCCTCCTCGATCACTTTCTTCAGGATCGCGTCCTCGCCCTTGTGGAACAAGGACGCCACGTAAGAAGACTGCGAGCTGGCCTCGCGTCGCGCTTCCAGCGTGTCGGCGATGGTTTTCAGCACGTCCGGAGTCATGTCCATCCCTTTCATGCCGGCAATGCGGCAAGTATATGTCCAATCTGTGGCGGAAAGATAACAGGCCAGACCGGATTGTAACGCGTCCTCGGTCCGGCTCGTTGACTCTGTGCAAACTCAGCGGGCGGAATAGATGCGGTCCGGCGCTTTGAGCACCGCGTCCACCGTTTCCCAACCGCCATTCTGGAAGCGGCGGTAAAAGCAGCTCTCCCGCCCGGTGTGACAGGCGATGCCGCCGGCTTGTTCAATCTGCATCACGATCACATCGCCGTCGCAATCCAGCCGCAGCTCGCGCACCGTTTGCAGATGGCCCGACTCCTCGCCCTTCTTCCACAGCTTGCCGCGCGAGCGGCTCCAGTAGTGCGCGACGCCGGTTTCGGCGGTCAGTCGCAGGCTGTCGCGGTTCATCCACGCCACCATCAGCACCCGGCCGCTGGCGGCGTCCTGAGCCACCGCCGCCACCAGGCCCTTGTCGTCCCACTTCACTTCGTCCAGCCAATCGCTCATTTGCATGCTCCCACCCGGCGCGCCGTCAGTTGTTGCAGCGCGGTTTCCTGCGAAGCAGGCGTCAGCTTGACCGCCATCCCCGCCGACCAGCGGGTGGGCTTGAGCTGCTGCCAGAACAAGGTGACATCCATGCGCAGCTTGTCGTCCAGCTGGCAGCGGTAACGGCTGATGCCGGGCGCGGCCACCTTGCCGGTCAGTTGGCAAGCCTTGTCCAGCGTCTGCCTAGCGATTCCCGCCACCTTGGCCGCCATCGCCTCCACCGTCACCGCCTCCCGCTGACAGAAGCGGCTGCTGCCGGTCTCCATCGCGCCGTTGACCACGTCCAGCTGCCACATGCCAGGCTGCGCGATGGGGCCCGCCTGCGCGGCGAGGCTTGCCAGCAGCAGCGCCGCGCCGCTCATCCAGCGCCTCATAATCTCACCTCGATCCCGGCCGCGCGCATCGCCTCCTTGGCTTCGCGCACCGTGTATTCGCCAAAATGGAAAATGCTGGCCGCCAGCACCGCGTCGGCCTTGCCCTCGCGCACCCCGTCCACCAGATGCTGCAGATTGCCGACGCCGCCGGAGGCGATCACCGGAATGTCCACCGCCTCGGACACCGCGCGGGTCAGCGGCAGGTTGAAGCCGATCTTGGTGCCGTCGCGATCCATGCTGGTGAGCAGGATTTCGCCCGCGCCCAGCCGCTGCATCTCGCGCGCCCAGTCCACAGCGTCGAGCCCGGTGCGGTTGCGTCCGCCGTGGGTGAAGATTTCCCAGCGGTCGTTCTGCGGCGTCACCGCCTTGGCGTCCAGCGCCACCACGATGCACTGGTTGCCGAAATGCTCGGACGCTTCGCGGACGAATTCCGGATGAGTGACGGCTGCGGTGTTGATGCTGACCTTGTCCGCGCCGGCGTTCAGCAGGCGGCGGATGTCGGCGATGCTGCGCACCCCGCCGCCCACGGTCAGCGGGATGAACACCTGCTCGGCCACCGCCTCGATGACGTGCAGGATGATGTCGCGCTGGTCGGAGCTGGCGGTGATATCGAGGAAGGTCAGTTCGTCCGCGCCTTGCTCGTTGTAGCGGCGGGCGATCTCCACCGGATCGCCGGCGTCGCGCAGGCCGAGAAAGTTGACGCCCTTGACCACGCGGCCGGCGGTGACGTCAAGGCAGGGGATGATGCGTTTGGCGAGCATGTTTGCTTATCCGGAAACAGGCGTGGAGAGCCGCGAACCGCCGCGCGGTTCGGGACTCTCCACGCCGGGAGGCCGAAAACTACTCGGACAGTTCGTCGGCCAGGGTCTGGGCAGCGGCGAAGTCGATGCTGCCCTCGTAGATGGCGCGGCCGGTGATGGCCCCGCTGATGCCTTCGCTTTCCACCGCGCACAGCGCGCGGATGTCGTCGAGCGAGGACAGGCCGCCGGAGGCGATCACCGGAATGGTCAGCGCCTGCGCCAGCTTGACGGTGGCGTCGATGTTGACGCCGGTCATCATGCCGTCGCGGCCGATATCGGTGTAGATCACCGATTCGACGCCGTAGCCTTCGAAACGCTTGGCCAGCTCGATGACGTTGTGGCCGGTGAGCTTGGCCCAGCCGTCGATCGCCACCATGCCGTCCTTGGCGTCCAGGCCGACGATCACCTGTCCGGGGAAGGCGTCGCAGGCGTCGTGCAGGAAGCCCGGCGTCTTGACCGCGGCGGTGCCGATGATCACGTAACGCAGACCCATGTCGAGATACTTCTCGATGGTGTCCAGGTCGCGCAAACCGCCGCCAAGCTGGACGTCCATGTCGTCGCCGACTTCGTCCAGGATGTCGCGAATCACCGCCAGGTTTTTGGGCTTGCCGGCGAACGCGCCGTTCAAGTCCACCAGATGCAGCCGGCGCGCGCCCTGGTCGCGCCAATGGGCGGCAACCTTGACCGGATCGTCGGAGAAAATGGTGGCATCGTCCATCACGCCCTGTTTCAGGCGCACGCACTGACCGTCTTTCAGGTCTATCGCGGGTATGAGCAGCATGGTGCTAAATCAAACGTAGGTTAAACACTGCCGTCCCAGGCCAGGAAGTTCTTCATCATCTGAAGACCGGCCCGGTGGCTCTTTTCGGTGTGGAACTGCGTCGCAAAGATGTTGCCACGACCGACGATACAAGAAAACCGTTGCGGATACTCGCTTTGCGCCAGCGTCAGCGCCGCGTCCTGCGGCGCGAAATGGTAGCTGTGCACGAAATAGAAGCGCTCGCCGTCGGCGATGTCTCGAAACAGCGGGTGCGGGCGGGTCTGGTACACCTGGTTCCAGCCCATGTGCGGCACCTTGAGCCGCTCGCCGCCGGCATCGGTCAAACCGTCGGCGAAGCGCTTCACCTCGCCCGGAAACAGGCCGAGGCCCGGGGTGTCGCCCTCTTCGCTGTGCTGGAACAATAGCTGCGCGCCGACGCAGATACCAAAGAACGGCTTGCTCTGCGTAGTTTCGCGTACCGCCTCGGCCAGGCCGCGGCTGTTGAGCTCGCGCATGCAGTCGGGCATCGCGCCCTGGCCGGGAAACACCACCTTGTCCGCTTTGGCGATGGCGTGCGGATCGTTGCTGAGGAAGATATCCGCGCCGGCCTCGTTGACCGCCTGCAGGGACTTGAGCACCGAATGCAGGTTGCCCATGCCGTAATCGACGACTGCTACTTTCATCATGACCTTGTCGGTTCTGTGTGCGGGGCTGAACTCAAGCGGTCAGCGTGCCCTTGGTGGACGGGGTGAGTCCCGCCATGCGCTCGTCGGCCTCGCAGGCCATGCGCAGCGCGCGGCCGAAAGCCTTGAAAACGGTTTCCGCCTGGTGGTGGCTGTTGACCCCGCGCAGGTTGTCTATATGCAGCGTCGTCATGCTGTGGTTGACGAAGCCGTGGAAGAATTCCGAAAACAGATCGACGTCGAACTGCCCGATGCTGGCGCGCGTGTATTCGACGTTGTAAACCAGGCCGGGACGGCCGGACAGGTCGATCACCACCCGCGACAGCGCTTCGTCCAGCGGCACGTAGGCGTGGCCGTAACGGCGGATGCCCTTCTTGTCGCCGATGGCGCGGGCGAAGGCCTGGCCCAGCGTGATGCCGATGTCTTCCACCGTGTGGTGGGCGTCGATGTGCAGGTCGCCCCGGGCCTGGATGTCGATGTCGATCAGGCCATGGCGGGCGATCTGGTCCAGCATGTGATCGAGAAAAGGCACGCCGGTTTCAAAGCGGCCGATGCCGGTTCCATCCAGATTCAGGCTGACGGTGATCTGGGTTTCCAGTGTGTTGCGGGTGACGGTGGCGAGTCTCATGGTTTGGCGAAGTAGCTGTGCAGCGCGTCGAGCAGCGCGTCGTTTTCCTGGGGCGCGCCGATGGTGAAGCGCAGGCAGTTGTCCAGCAGCGGGTGGCTGCCGTGCAGTTTCTTGATCAGGATGCGCCGCTCTTTCAGATGCTGATGCAAAGCGTCGGCATCCGGAGCGCGCACCGTGATGAAGTTGGCTTCCGACGGGAACACGTCCAGAGCGGCGATCCCGCGCAGGGCGTCGTCCACGCGCCGGCGCTCGGCGCGCAGTCGTTCCGCCTGCTGGTTGAATACCTCGATATGGCGCAGCGCGAAGCGGGCCGTGGCCTGGGTCAGCACGTTGACGTTGTAGGGCGGGCGAATCTTGTCCAGCTCGGCGATCCAGTCGGCGGCGCCGGCGGCGTAGCCCAGGCGAATGCCGGCCAGGCCCAGTTTGGAGAGCGTGCGCATCACGATGACGTTGGGCAGCCGGCCGGCCAGATCCATGCAGCTGTCGCTGGAGAAGGCCTGATAGGCCTCGTCGATCACCACCAGGCCCGGCGCGGCGTCGCAGATCGCTTCCACCTCGTCGCGGCCGAAGCGCGGGCCGGTGGGGTTGTTGGGGTAGGACACGAATACCACCGCCGGCTGCTGCTCGGCGATGGCGGCAAGCGCAGCAGGCAAGTCCAGAGTGAAATCCGGCTTGAGCGGCACGCCGACGTAATCGAGGCCGGAGAACAGCGCGTTGAGCTTGTACATCACGAACGACGGCTCCAGCGCCAGCAGCTTGGCGCCGGGGCGGGCCAGCGCCTGGGCGATCAGCGTGATCAACTCGTCAGAACCGTTGCCAAGCAGGACCTCCGCTTCCGCCGGGATGGAGAAAACCCGTTTGATCTGGTCCTTGAGGCCATCGCCGTGCGGGTCCGGGTAGCGGTTGATGGCGACCTCGGCCAGCGTGTCCGCCAGTTCGCGCCGCAGCGCCAGGGGCAGCGGCCACGGGTTTTCCATGGCGTCGAGCTTGATGCAGCCGGCGGCGTCGTGCACCGGATAAGCGCTGATGGCGGCGATTTCCGCCCGGACTAATTGTTTTGCAGTCAATTTCATGATTAATGGTCGCGCCACGCCATGCACTGATCGAGGCTTTATCCTACCGTGTTAACCGGCTTTGGGCTACTCGAGCCAGCGACTGCGGGCGCGCACCTTCTCCGGCAGCGTGATGCCGTAGCGCGCCAGCTCGCTGCGGCTGAACAGATACTCCCCCTCGGACGGGGTCACCGGGAACAAGCCGCTCAGCGGCTTGCCGCCAAACAGGTAGGCGTTGGCCATCTTCCCAGCCTCCGAGCCTTGTTCGTAGCCGGTCAGCACCAGGCCGCCGGCGGTCTTGCCCTTGCCGACGGAAAAATCCCAGAAGGCGAACAGCGGCAGCTTGCTGTGCGCCTCGGTCCAGCGCAGCACCTCGGCGCCGTCCACCACCTTGCCGTTCTTGTCGCGCAGGGTGAAATACAGGCCGATCCAGATAGCCTGGTATTGCTTGGGCGCGTCGAGCACCTTCTGCTGCCAGGCCGCGAAACTGTCGGTCAGCGAGATATCGACGTCGATGTCGCCCAGCCGGATGCTGTCGCGGCCGACGAAGGTTTCGTCGCGGATGATGCGCGAGGTCAGATCGCTGTCGAACATGGTCAGCGCCCGGCGCATGCCCTTGATCGACCGCCCCAGCTCGAAAATGTTGCGCAATATCAGCGGCCGCTCCAGCACGCCGCTGATATTGGGCGGGGTGGTGTCGAAATAATTGCGGGGGTTGTTGTTGATGCCGAGATAAATCACCGGCTTGCCCTGCAGCGCCCAGACGCGGCCCACCTTCTGCAACGCAGCGTCGTCGCCGACGATGACAAGGTCGGGATTGAAGGCGCGAATTTTTTGCAAGGCCTCTTCCGCTCGCTGCCGGACCTGGTCGCCGGGCAGGCGCTTGCTGTCCAGAGTGTAAAAGGCCAGCTCGCAGCGGGGGGACAGCCGCTCCTGCAGGGCGCGGCGATAGTCCTGATCCCAGGGGTATTCGCTATGGTAGCTCTCCACCACAAACACCCGCTTGGGAGCGGCCCAGGCCGAGGCGCATGCCAGCAGCAGCCAGCCCAGGCACCACAACGCTCTTTTCAGCATGCTTCACCCCGCTTGGCGGACGACACCTTACCAGCGTAGGCGATGGCCGGCGTTTTTGTCAGTCGTCCAGCCGCAGTTCGGCGGCGCGGGCGTGGGCGGTCAGGCCCTCGCCGTGCGCCAGCCGGCTGGCGATGCGGCCCAGCTTCTGCGCGCCGGCCTGCGACACGCGGATCAAGCTGCTGCGCTTCTGGAAGTCGTACACGCCCAGGGGGCTGGCGAAGCGCGCGGTGCGGCTGGTGGGCAGCACGTGGTTGGGGCCGGCGCAATAATCGCCCAGGCTCTCCGAGGTGAAACGGCCCATGAAGACGGCGCCGGCGTGGCGGATATGCGGCAGCAGCGCGGCCGGATCGGCCACCGACAGCTCCAGATGCTCCGGCGCGATGTAGTTGGCGATCTCGCAGGCTTCGGCCAGGTCGCGCACCCGGATCAGCGCGCCGCGGCCTTTCAGGCTCTGCTCGATGATGGCGCGGCGCGGCATGGCCGGCAGCAGTTTTTCGATGCTGGCCTCCACCTGGGCGATGTAATCGGCCGACGGGCACAGCAGGATGGCCTGGGCGATCTCGTCGTGTTCGGCCTGGCTGAACAGGTCCATGGCGATCCAGTCCGGAGCGGTTTCGCCATCGCAGATCACCAGGATCTCGGACGGACCGGCCACCATGTCGATGCCCACCACGCCGAATACGCGGCGCTTGGCGGCGGCGACATAGGCGTTGCCGGGGCCGGTGATCTTGTCTACCTGCGGGATGGTTTCGGTGCCGTAGGCCAGCGCCGCCACCGCTTGGGCGCCGCCACAGGTAAAGACCTTGTCGACGCCGGCGATATAGGCCGCGGCCAGCACCAGATCGTTGCGCTCGCCGCCCGGCGTCGGCACCACCATGATGATTTCGGCCACGCCGGCCACCTTGGCCGGCAGCGCGTTCATCAGCACAGAACTGGGGTACGCCGCCTTGCCGCCCGGCACGTAGATGCCGACGCGATCCAGCGCCGTCACCTGCTGGCCAAGGAGCGTGCCGTCTTCGTCCTCGTAGCTCCAGGAATGCGCCAACTGTTTTTCGTGATAGCGGCGCACGCGCTCGGCGGCGGCGGACAATGCCTGGCGCACGTCCGCCGACAGGCGCTGGAAAGCGGCTTCCAGCTCGGCGCGGTCAAGCGTCAGCTCGGCCATGCTCGCCGCGCGCATGCGGTCGAAACGGTTGGTGTAGTCGATCACCGCCGCGTCGCCGCGCGCCTTGACGTCATCGCAGATCGCGGCGACGGCGGCGTCCACCGCCGGGTCTTGCGCGGTCTCGAAGGCCAGCAGCGCCTGGAGGCGGGCAGCGAAATCGGACTGGGAGGAAGACAGCTTTTGCATGATGAACCCCGTATTTTTTGCCGCGGCAGCAGGCTGAGATGCTTTTGATTAGCCGCGGAATCCACAGAAAAACACGGAAGGAAAAGCGAAGAACCCAAACAGGCGATCATGCTTTTTCTGTGGTGTTCCGTGGATTCCTTGGCTAAAAATGCTTTTGAACGCCCTGCCGCCCGGCGGCCGAAACTGATTTTCAGGCAGGCACCGCGCCGGCGAAGGCGTCCAGCACCGGCTGGATGGTGTCGTACTTGAGCTTGAGCGCGGCCTGATTGACCACCAGCCGCGAGCTGATGTCGATGATGTGCTCCACCGCCGCCAGCTTGTTGGCGCGCAGGGTGCCGCCGGTGGAGACCAGATCGACGATGGCGTCGGCCAGTCCCACCAGCGGCGCCAGCTCCATCGAGCCGTACAGCTTGATGATGTCGACGTGCACGCCCTTCTTGGCGAAGTGCTCGCGGGCGATCTGCGGGTACTTGGTGGCGATCTTCAGCCGCGCGCCCTGCCGCACCGCGGCGTCGTAATCGTAGCCTTCCGGCACCGCCACCATCATCCTGCACTTGGCGATATTGAGATCCAGCGGCTGGTACAGGCCAGCGCCGCCGTGCTCGATCAGCACGTCGCGCCCGGCGATGCCAAGATCGGCCGCGCCGTACTGGACGTAGGTGGGCACGTCGGAAGCGCGCACGATCACCAGTTGCACCTCGGGATGGTTGGTGCCGATGATCAGCTTGCGCGAGGATTCGGGCGCTTCGGCCGGCACGATGCCGGCTGCGGCCAGCAAGGGCAGCGTTTCTTCAAAAATGCGGCCCTTGGACAGGGCGATGGTCAGCTTCATGATTCTCTACTGCGAATGGAGGAATTCGGGCTCAACCCAGCATGGCGCGGCGTTCGCGCTCCAGCTGGCCGACGTAACGCTGGATCAGCGTTTCCATGGCCGGCTTCAGGTTGAGATAAGAGCAGCCGATGCGCACCGCGTCGTTGCCGTTGCGCATCCTGGACACCAGCCGGTGGCGCACTTCGATGCCCAGCGCCAAGGAACCGAACGGCTTGAGTTCTATCGCGCAGTTCTGGTACTGCTGGCCGATGTCGAAGCCCAGCGTGCCGGTGCTGGGCAGCCACAGGCTCATGCCGCCCAGGCTGATGTCGAACAGCGCCAGGTCCATAGGATGATGCGGATAATCGGCGATATGGCAGAACACCGGGTGCGACAGCGGGGTCTGGATGCGGAAGAACTCGCGGCGTTGCAGCTTGATCACCTGCTCGGGCAAATCGCACTCGAAGGCCGAGCGGCCGTCCACCGTCACCCTGCGCGCCTGGCCGGTGACGAACTGGGTCTTGACGCCTTCCGGCGAGCAGACGAAAACGTTGCGTTCGCTGGCCAGCACCTGGCTGTTGGTGTCCTCGTCCGCGCCCCAGTCAAAGGTGAAGCGGCCGCCCTGGTAATCGACGTCCAGCAGCCGGGTGAGGATGAAATTCTTCCCGCGATTGGCGAACACCGTCACCATGTGGCCGTGCTTGGCGATGCTGCTCAGGTGATGGGCAACCTCCACCGGCGTGGCCAGGGTGAACTTGGCCAGATCCAGCGGCTGCTGCGAATCGGACAGGTTGCCGGGAGTATTGTCGTTGTTCACGGGGTTCCGACTTTCATGGCTGCAAAGGACGGGGTTGACGGCGTAGAACCAGTTTAGCGCAACAGCTGTCGAATATCATAAGTCAAGTTGGCCGCGGACGTGCCGTAGGCCTCGAACACCCGCAAGCGGCCTTCCTTGTCCAGCAAATAGGAACCGGCGCTGTGATCGACGCTGTAGCTGCCGCCCGGCGTCGGCACCTGCTGGGCCACCACCTTGTACTGCTTGCTCACCTTGGCGATGGCCTCTTCGCTGCCGGTCAGGCCGACGAAAGCCGGGTTGAAGTGCGGTACATAACCGGCCAGCACCTGCGGCGTATCGCGCTTGGGATCGACGCTGATGAACAACACCTGCACCTTGGCGGCGTCCGCGCCCAGCTGCTTCATCACGCTGGCGTACTCCAGCATCGTGGTCGGGCAGACGTCCGGGCAATGGGTATAGCCGAAGAACAACGCCACCACCTTGCCCTTGTAGGCCGCCAGGCTTTGCGGCTTGCCGTGGTGGTCGGTCAGGCTGAAATCGCCGCCCATGCTGGCGTCTTCGATCACCGTGCCCTTCACCTCCAGCGGCGGCGGGGCGCACCCGACCAGCGCGGCGGTCAGCGACAGGGCGCACATCATCTGGATAAATCTGGATAGAAATACTGGCATCGCTCTCAATCAATCGGAAAATCGTCGCGCTCGCCGCCGCGAATGGCCGCAAACGCACCAAGCCCTGAGCATACTGACGATGCGACAGCCCGGCAACTTGCCGCCGGCCGCCCTCGCCGCCATACTGAAAGCACACGGCGAGCGCGGCGCGCTCGCCCACGCATGGCGACAAGCGGTCCGTCCGCCCAAACGCCGCATCCGCTTGCCCACGCCAGCCCGCCAGGAGGGCGCCGCCATGACGCTATTGCTGCTGCTTTCGCTCGCCTGCATCGCACTGGTGCTGTTCCGCCATCTTCTGGCCCAGCTGCGGCTGGAGCCTGGCCCGCCGCCATCCATCCGCTCGCTGACCTTGCGGCTGGGCCTGTCGCTCGGCCTGCTGCTGCTGCTGCTGCTGGGGGCGGTGTTCGGCTGGTGGCGGGCCCCCGCCGGACATCCCCCCTCGCCATAACGCGCGCCCCGGCTGACGGTGCACCGCGCGTTCCTGCCGGATGCGAATTATCCAGATTGGAAATTCTGTGCTTGCAACGGGCAACAAATCGCCTTTAATGGAATCTGCCCGCTTCCCGTGCCGAACCACCGTCTGGATACTCCCAAAGCGCAACCATGCCAGCCACAGAAACCGCCCGTTTCCATCCTCTTTTTTTCAGCCGGCTGGAGCAGCTGGCCGTCCGCCGCCCGCTCAGGCTCGGCGAAGATCTGTTCGCCGCCGACGGCGGCAAGCTGCTGGCCAAAGGCAGCCTGCTCTCCGCCGACTGGCGCGCCCGCCTGCATGGCCAGCGCCTGCAACCGCCGCTGGAAACCTGCCTTGACGTCGAAGGCTTCGCCGCGGCGGCCGCGATCAAGGAGGCGGCTCGCCGCCAGTGGGCGCGCTTCCCGCTGTTGCAGGTCCTGTTCGTCCGTCCGGCCGACCGCAACGCCTGCCTCGCCATTCTGGAAACCTTGCCGCTGAACGCGCCGCTCAACCTCTATCTGGCGCTGATGGAGGTCGACGGCAAGCTGGACGACCATATCCGCGCCTGCCTGCTGGCCATCGGCATTTCGCGCCTGCTGGCCTTGCCCAGCAATCAGCAGCATCAACTGGCGCTGGCGGCGCTGTTGCGCGATATCGGCCAGTTCTACCTCGATCCGGCGCAAATCGAAGCCCGCCACCAGCTGGACGCCGCCGCCTGGCGGCATTACGCCGACCACCCGCGCATCAGCTCCAAACAGATACTCGCCGTCTGCCAGCTCAAGCAGCCCGAACCGATCGTGCGGGCGGTGCTGCAGCATCATGAACGGCTGGACGGCAGCGGCTACCCGGCGCACGGCCGCGGCGAACAGGTGGACATCGGCGGGCAGGTGCTATTGGCGGCCGACACGGTGAGCGAATTGCTGGCGCGCTACCCGGACGCCCAGGCGCGCATCGACATCGCGCTGAAAATCCAGCCGGAAGAGATGGACTACGCCATCGTCTCGGCGCTCTGCCAGCTGCTGCGCCGGCTGGATGTCCCCGCCGCCGGTCCCGCGCCGGTGGCCGCAGAAGCCCTGCACCAGCTGCTGCATCATATCGGCCGCATCACCCAGCAATTCTGGCGCCTGAAAGAAGAGGAAGGCGAATTGTCCGCCGCGGGCCAGACGCTGCTGGACGACACCATGCAGCGCTTCAACGCCATCCAGCGCTCGCTGTTCAGCACCGGGGCCGACGAAATCGAACAATTGCCGGCGCAGGACGACCTGATCCGGCGCGAGCTGGACGGCGTGGTCTGCGAGATTCGCTGGCGGCTCTCCAGTCTGGCGCGCGAAATCGCATTGCGGCAGGGACAACTGCCCGAGGCGGAACGAGGGGAGTTCATGACCCTGGCCCGGCTGCTGATGCCGGGCGAGGACGATCACGACTGATACGGAATTTCCAGCAGCAGCGGCGCCGGAATATGGCGCCGCAGCGTATCCAGGTTCTCGGCGTAAGCCGCCTGCCTGGGCTGCGGACAGTTGGCCACCCAGCCGGCCAGCGCGAGCCCGCTGTCCGCTATCGCGCGTGCGGTCAGCAGCGCATGATTGATGCACCCCAGCCGCATGCCCACCACCAGAATCACCGGCAGGCCCAGCGATTGCGCCATATCGGACATGAACAGCGTATCGGACAGCGGTGCGAGCCAGCCGCCCGCGCCTTCCACCAGCACGATGTCGCCCTGCTCCGCCAGCCGCCGATAATGTTCGGCGACGCGGGCCGGATCGATCGCCACGCCCGCTTCGCGCGCGGCGATATGCGGCGAGACCGGCGGCAGGAAACGGTAGGGATTCATCAATTCGAGATCGGTCTGGCCGGTCGCGGCGGTGAGCCGCGCCACATCGTCGTTATGCCAGCTGCCGTCGGCCTGGATGTCGCAACCGGAGGCCACCGGCTTCATCGCCAGCACGCGCTTGCCCTGGCGCTGGTACAGGCGGATCAGCTCGACCGCGGAATGGGTTTTGCCGATCTCGGTGTCGGTGCCGGTAATGAAATAGCCCTGGCTCATAACTTCCCTCTGGGCATACCCGGCACCACTTGAGCAGTGCGCATGCCTGCTGCCGCTTTTAAAGGCAAACGTCGCAAATACATCTGGTACAAAGCATGGCTGCCGTACAGGTTGAGGTGGCCATAATCGCCGTTCTTATAGATAGGCATGCCTGCCCACGACAACTGGCATCGGCCATTTTGACAGAATGCATGATAGGTATCGATAATGCTCACCTGCTGATATTTATCACGGATAGACTCCAAAATCGGCATGTATTGTTCATATCCAGACTCAGACCGCTCAATGGGAAAGCTGCACTCTCTATTTCCTGACACATACAAACTATTATAGAGATTGCAATTGATTAGCTCTTTAGGCATATATGGAATGTCATTGAACAATACCACTTGCTTGCCTGCATTCACCAAAACTGCCACAGTTTGCTCCAATTTATCGCCAAACTCATTTCTTACAAAACCATGGCCGGAAGGTAAGTTACTAGACGTGTTGTTATATGCGGCCCAAGCGCCAGACATGAAAACAGTACCGATCTCCCGGTGCTCTAGCAGGTACTGCATTACCTGCTTATTTCGTTGCGCGCAAGCTTTGTCATGCTCTCTCAAGGCCGGATCTCCCTGCTGGTCCGCTTGTTTCATCAATGGCGGGCACATGCTATAGGCCGCATCCTGCACCGACATTTCTTGATCCTTGCCTAGTTTATCGACAAAGTAGATCAAATGATAAGCATGGGAATCTCCCCACAGGAAGCCTTTTTTCGCCGCGCCCTGCCGTCCCAGCACACAGGCTTCAGCATCTGTGACTCCCGGCTGGCCCCAACACTGCGCCGCCCTTGGTTCGTCCCAGACATTGGCCTTGCTCACTTGGTAAAGCTTCGTCATCCCATCAGGGTAAACAAAGGACAACTCATCCGTATGCTTCG
The DNA here is from genome assembly GCA_002213445.1 of Xenophilus sp. AP218F. Taxonomy (GTDB): domain Bacteria; phylum Pseudomonadota; class Gammaproteobacteria; order Burkholderiales; family Chromobacteriaceae; genus Chromobacterium. Next base: position 68,008 of record NJIE01000024.1, read on the forward strand.
CCAAAATCAAAAACATGGTGCAGACAGCAGCCGGGCTCGCCAAAAATATCCCGATAGCCCGCTTCCATGGCATGGCCTTTAGACGCAGCGGCTGCTCTACCAGCTTGTGCGTGAATAACGCTGCCATATAGGATGCGGCAAACGCACATAGCACTAATTTCCAACCGTTAAACTGAAAATAACGACAGAAATACAGCACCGGCCAATGCCATAAATAAAGACAATAAGACAGTTTTCCAAAATGCACGAAAACCGCTTGTTCTAACAGCGCCCGATTCAAGAAGCGAGCGCGCCGCGACGCAAAAATCAGCAACACGCTGGCCAACACCGGAAGTAAAGCGGAAAAACCGGGGAACGCCACCTGCTTATCAAAGCCTACAGCTGCTAGGAGAATCGCCAGCAAAGCTAGCAGGAGTACCACATCAGCCCACCACGCTCGTCGCACCTGCCCTTGCCTTCTTTCATACAAGGCCAAAGCGACACCGGGAATGAACTCAAAGATGCGACCGAGAAATGAATAGTAACCGCTAGAGGGATCCAGCCTCAGCAAGTGCAACGACCACGCCAAAGAGCCAGCAAAAACCACGATACCCAACCCGATCAGCACCCGGAAGCGTTTGATCAGCAGGAATGCCAACACCAACGGCAAGCATAGATAAAATTGCTCTTCGATCGAAAGTGACCAAATATGCAATAGCGGAATCTGCTCGGCCTCGGTGGCGAAGTAACCTACATTTTTGGCTTGATACAGATTGGACAGGAAGAAGAACACATAGCAGGCGTTCTTCACCAGATCATAAAGCCTTTCCGGAATATTGAATAAAGCGGTAAATATTAGCGTACTCACCACAACTAGCAGCAGAGAAGGAACCAGCCTTTTAGCCCGCTTGGCGTAAAAACTGGAAAAGCGAAACTGCCCCGCTTCGATATCCATTGCTAGAACCGTGGTTACTACAAAGCCAGATATCACAAAAAAGACATCGACACCGATAAAACCGCCGGAAAAATGAGGTACCGAAGCATGACAGAGCATGACTAACAACACGGCAATGGCACGTAGGCCATCTATATCTGCCCGGTATGGGAATTGGTTTTTTTGTAACATTTAAATACAATCAATATTTCTTTGCTATGTTGGACTAGAAGCAAGCATTGCCCTTGGCTCCCGATGGCAGCTCTATCTGATCGCAAACACATAGACAAGGAGAACGGCTGGCAACAGGCCGACCGACGCAACCAGAGAAGCCGCACTTCGCCCCATGCCGTTTCTCTCTCGTTCAACGACACGGATGGCTAGAGTTCGGAAGCTAGGCGGACATCATGTAGTAGATCGGGGAATATAGCAGTTTTCCCGGTAGAAAACTGTAGTGGTCCACCATTTGCGGTAGCCTAATGAGTCCGAAGAATAACTTAGATGGTACAGCTGCCACCTCAACCAAGTTGCTCCATTAGCAGGGCGTGTCATACTTTCAGCCTATCATTCAAGCTTGCAGCCGCTTACCCTCCCCCTTTGAACAAGACCATATCGTTGGCCTGGCATGCTAAGCCATCAGCGTCAACGACACCCGCGGCAGGAAACGGTAGGGATTCATCAATTCGAGATCGGTCTGGCCGGTCGCGGCGGCGAGCCGCGCCACATCGTCGTTATGCCAGCTGCCGTCGGCCTGGATGTCGCAACCGGAGGCCACCGGCTTCATCGCCAGCACGCGCTTGCCCTGGCGCTGGTACAGGCGGATCAGCTCGACCGCGGAATGGGTTTTGCCGATCTCGGTGTCGGTGCCGGTAATGAAATAGCCCTGGCTCATGCCTGTCCTTCCTGTGTTGTCTGATCGAATGCGCGGCTCGCCGCCTCCAGCGCCGCGATGTCGGCCGCGCAGATCTCCCGTTTGAGCGCCTGGAATTTTGCCTCCGGCCAATCGTACAGTCTCAGCGCCAGCAGCCTGGCGATCACGTCCGGCGCGAAGCGATGGCGGATCAGGCTGGCCGGACTGCCGCCGACCACGCTGTACGGTTCCACATCGCGCGTGACCACGCTGCCGGCGGCGACGATGGCGCCCTCGCCTATCGTCACGCCGGGCATGAGCATCGCCCGCATGCCTATCCACGCGCCGTCGGCGATCACGGTATCGCCCTTGCCCTGGTAAGACTCGGCCAGAAAGTCGACGAAGGGGTAGAGACTGAACCAGTCGGCCCGGTGAGTATGGTTGCCGCCCATCAGGATCACCGCCTCGGCGCCGATGCAGACATAGTCGCCGATATGCAGCTGATCGATTTCCCACTGCGGCCGCCACGCCGCGCGGCTGTAGGCGTCGCCGTAGAGATAGCGCACCACGCTGGCTTCGAAGCCATCGTCCCAGGCGTGGCTGTAGTAACTATGGCTGCCCTTGATATGGATATTGGGATTGGTGACGGTCTGGTGGAGCATCTCCACTTGCGACCAATGCTTGTCGCTGGCTTGCATCTGCGTTCAACCTGAATGTCAGGTTGGCAGTTCTACACCACCCTCGCCGCTCCGCCAAGCTCGCCAAACAAAACCCCGGCCAGAAACCATGCGAGGACGCCGACCTCATGGGTCGGCAGTCTGCCGCATGGCCTTGTGAGCCGGGGCGAATGGGTTCGGCCTTGTGGGCCTGCGGTTTTCACCTGCGATAAAGTGAAATCCTGCTGACGGTCGGGCTGGCGTCGCGAGCCGGGTCCATGCAAGGCCGGGATGGAAAACCTTGCCGAACCGGCCGGCTGCCTACGCCGCCGCGCCGTCGGATATCGGCAGCTTGCGCCGGGCCACTACGCAACCGGCGAAACTGCTCTGAATCGATCAAGCCATTTACAGCACGCCCTGGGCGTGCACTTTCTGCTCCTTGCTGGCCAGCTTGTTCAAGGCCGACAGATAAGCCTTGGCGCTGGCGACGATGATGTCGGTGTCTGCGCCCTGGCCGTTGACGATGCGGCCGTCGCGCGCCAGGCGCACGGTGACTTCGCCCTGGGATTCGGTGCCCTTGGTGATGGCGTTGACCGAGTACAGCTCCAGCTCCGCGCCGCTGTCCACCACGCTTTCGATGGCCTTGAAGGCGGCGTCCACCGGGCCGGAGCCGCTGGATTCGGCGCGCTGCTCGCAGCCGTTTTCGGCAAAGACGATGCAGGCCTGCGGCGCTTCGCCGGTTTCGGTGACGATCTTCAAGGACACGAACTTGTAGTCTTCCTGCTCGATGGCCACCAGCTGGTCGGACACCAGCGCGTGCAGGTCTTCGTCGAAGATTTCGCGCTTCTTGTCGGCCAGGTCCTTGAAGCGGGCGAAGGCGGCGTTCACCGACTCCTCGCTGTCCAGCACGATGCCCAGCTCGGACAGTTTGGTCTTGAAGGCGTTGCGGCCGGAGAGTTTGCCCAGCGTCAGGCGGTTGGCGCTCCAGCCCACCGATTCGGCCGACATGATCTCGTAGGTTTCGCGGTGCTTGAGCACGCCGTCCTGATGGATGCCGGATTCGTGGGCGAAGGCGTTGGCGCCGACGATGGCCTTGTTGGGCTGCACCGGGTAGCCGGTGACGGTGGACACCAGCTTGGAGGCCGGCACGATCTGCGTGCTGTCCACCCGGCTGTCGACGCCGAACACGTCGCGGCGAGTGCGCACCGCCATCACGATTTCTTCCAGGCTGGCGTTGCCGGCGCGCTCGCCCAGGCCGTTGATGGTGCATTCCACCTGGCGCGCGCCGCCCAGCACCGCCGCCAGGCTGTTGGCCACCGCCATGCCCAGGTCGTTGTGGCAATGGGCGGACCAGATCACCTTGTCGCCGCCCGGCGTGCGGGCGATCAGCTCGCGGAAGAAGGCTTCGGTCAGGCGCGGCACCGCGTAGCCGACGGTGTCCGGCACGTTGAGCGTGGTGGCGCCGGCCTCGATCACCGCGCCGAAGATGCGGGCCAGGAAGTCGATGTCCGAACGCAGCGCGTCCTCGGCGGAGAACTCGACGTCGTCGGTGTATTCGCGGGCGATCTTCACCGCCTGCACCGCCGCCGCCACCACCTCGTCCGGGCTCATGCGCAGCTTCTTCTCCATGTGAATGGGGCTGGTGGCGATGAAGGTGTGGATGCGGCCGCGCAGAGCCGGCTTGATGGCCTCGCCGGCGGCTCGCACGTCGCGCTCGTTGGCGCGCGCCAGGCTACAGACGGTGGATTCCTTGATCACTTCGGCAATGGCGCGGATGGCGTCGGCGTCGCCGGGGCTGGCGGCGGCGAAACCCGCCTCGATGACGTCCACGCCCAGCCGCTCCAGCTGGCGCGCGATGCGGATCTTTTCTTCCTTGGTCATGGAAGCGCCGGGCGACTGCTCGCCGTCGCGCAAGGTGGTGTCGAAGATGTAGAGGCGATCGCCCATATCGATAGTTCTCCCTGCTGCCTGCGCCGGCGTGCCGACCAGATAGTCGTTGAAATCAAAGCGCCTGCCTTGCGTGGCCGCCAGCTGCGCCAGACGGCTCAGCTGCGCCAGCGGCAGACTGCCGCGTTCTCTCCATTTGTAAATCGCCGCCCGGCTGACCGGCTCGTCCGGAAACAGGCGATTGAGATCGTCCGTCAGGCGGCCCGGGCCGCCAAAATCCGAAACCAGCCGTTCAATATCCAATTGCATCTGATGTGCTCCTGCAGCATGTTTTGAACCAAGCTACCGACAGCAGGACAACTCGTCAAACATTGGCGTAGAAGTTGTTGTTAATTTGCCATACGCCCACGTCCAATTCGATGTTTTTAGACATTACGTCTAAAAACATCGCCTTTTTCGCCTCTTCGGCCCGGCCCTCCACGCGCCGCCTTCCCGCCGCCAGCCATCCCGCTTCCATATCCGCGGCCATCTCCGCCGTCGCCTAGCGGGCCGCGATCGGCCCCATCGCGCGCCGTTTATGCCAATCGCTGGTCGATAGACCGGCTCGCGCGGGCGTCGCCGCCACATGGGTTATAATCGGCGGTTTATACCGAATTCGAGAGACGCCTGTGTCCGAGCGCCTGTTCGTGCTGTCCCAGCACCTTATGCCCAAGCTTGCCCTCACCCGCCTGTTCGGCCTGTTCGCCGAATGGCGCGCCGGCTGGCTGACCCGCGCCGCGATCCGGCGCTTTGTCGCGCGTTATCAGGTAGACATGTCCGAAGCCGCCGACAGCGACATCGCCGGCTACGCCACCTTCAACGATTTCTTCACTCGCGCGCTCAAGCCCGGCGCGCGGCCGATGGCCGACAGCCGCCTGGTCTGCCCGGTGGATGGCGCGGTCAGCCAGTTCGGCGCGATTGAAAACGGCCAGATCTTCCAGGCCAAAGGCCGCCATTACAGCGCCGCCGCGCTGCTGGCCGGCAACGCGGCCCTGGCCTCCCGCTTCGCCGACGGCCACTTCGCCACCATTTACCTCAGCCCGCGCGATTACCACCGCGTCCACATGCCCAGCGCCGGCCGGCTGCTGGAAATGACTTACGTTCCGGGCGATCTGTATTCGGTGAATCCGGCCACCGCTCGCGGCGTCGATCGGCTGTTCGCCCGCAACGAGCGGGTGGTGTGCCTGTTCGAAGGCGACGACGGCCAGCCCTTCGTGATGGTGCTGGTGGGCGCGACCATCGTCGGCAGCATGGCCACCGTCTGGCACGGCGTGGTCAATCCGCCGCGCCGCCCCGCCATCCACAGCTGGGACTACCGCCAGCAGGACATCCGCCTGGCCAAGGGCGAAGAAATGGGCCGCTTCCAGCTGGGCTCCACCGTGGTGCTGTTGTACCCGGCCGGCCCGCTGCGCTTTGACACCTCCTGGCAGCCGGCCAAGCCGGTGCGGCTGGGCGAAGCCATGGCGGACTGACCCGCCCCCGCCGCCATCCGGACGACGCCCAGGCGTCGTTTTTTTCATGCCCGCGAGGGCAAGTCGCAGGCGCGCCGGACATGAAAAAAGCCGGGCGACGCCGCCCGGCTTGCTGAATGCTGGCTCCGCCGAGGCGGGCGATCAGTTCTTGGACTGGTCCACCAGCTTGTTTTTGGCGATCCACGGCATCATCGCGCGCAGTTCGGCGCCGACCTTCTCGATCGGGTGATCGGCGGTCAGGCGGCGACGGGCGGTCATGCTCGGGTAGTTGGTCTTCCCTTCCAGGATGAACATCTTGGCGTATTCGCCGCTCTGGATGCGGTACAGCGCCTTCTTCATCGCCTCCTTGGTCTGCGCAGTCACCACTTCCGGGCCGGTGACGTACTCGCCGTACTCGGCATTGTTGGAGATGGAGTAGTTCATGTTGGCGATGCCGCCTTCGTACATCAGGTCGACGATCAGCTTCAGCTCGTGCAGGCACTCGAAGTAAGCCATTTCCGGCGCGTAGCCGGCTTCCACCAGCGTCTCGAAACCGGCTTTCACCAGCTCCACCGCGCCGCCGCACAGCACTGCCTGCTCGCCGAACAGGTCGGTTTCGGTTTCTTCGCGGAAGTTGGTCTCGATCACGCCGCCCTTGGTGCCGCCGTTGGCCGCCGCGTAGGACAGCGCCACGTCGCGCGCCTTGCCGGTCTTGTCCTGGTACACCGCGATCAGCGTCGGCACGCCGCCGCCCTTCAGGTATTCCGAACGAACGGTGTGGCCCGGGCCTTTCGGCGCCACCATGATCACGTCCACATCCGCCGGCGGCACGATCTGGTTGTAATGGATGTTGAAGCCGTGGGCGAAGGCCAGCGCCGCGCCCTTTTTCAGATTGGGGGCGATGTCGCGGCTATACACCTCCGGCTGCGACTCGTCCGGCAGCAGGATCATCACCACGTCGGCCTTCTTCACCGCGTCGGCCACTTCCTTGACCTTGTGGCCGGCCGCTTCGGCCTTTTTCCACGATGCGCCGTCCTTGCGCAGGCCCACCACCACGTCGACGCCCGATTCCTTCAGGTTTTGCGCGTGGGCGTGGCCTTGCGAACCGTAGCCGATGATGGCCACTTTCTTGCCCTTGATGATGGAGAGGTCGGCGTCTTTGTCGTAGAAAACTTTCATTGTTTTATCCTTTGTATTTCGAGTATCGCCCGCGGCCGCTTGCGCGGCAGCCGGGCGGTTAGCGTCAGATTTTCAGAACCCGTTCACCGCGGCCTATGCCGGATGCGCCAGTACGGACCGTTTCCAGGATCACTGTGCGGTCTATCGCCTCGATGAAGGCGCCCAGCTTTTCGCTCGTACCAGTCAGCTCGATGGTGTAAGTCTTTTCCGTCACGTCGATGATGCGGCCGCGGAAGATGTCGGCCATGCGCTTCATCTCCTCGCGGTCCTTGCCGTTGGCGCGGACCTTGATCAGCATCATCTCGCGTTCGATGTGTTCGGATTCGTTCAGATCAATCACCTTGACCACCTCTATCAGCTTGTTGAGCTGCTTGGTGATCTGTTCGATGACCTCGTCGGACCCGTGGGTGACGATGGTCATGCGGGACAGCGTCGGGTCTTCGGTTGTCGACACCGTCAGCGAATCGATGTTGTAGGCGCGGGCCGAAAACAGGCCCACCACGCGGGACAGCGCGCCCGCTTCGTTTTCCAGCAGAATAGAAAGAATGTGTCGCATACCGGCCGCCTCAGCACATATTGCCGTAGTCACGGTTGTTCTCGAAAGGCACCTGCTGGATGTCGCGCATGTGCGGCGGCAGGTCCATCTGATCCAGCCCCTTGCCGTTCTGGATCATCGGGAACACGTTTTCGGACTGATCGGTGCGGAAGTCCATGAACACCAGCCGGTCTTTCAGCCTGGCGCTGAACGCCTCCCTCAACGCCGGCTCCACGTCGGACGGATTTTCAATCAGGAAGCCGACGTGGCCGTAGGCCTCGGCGATCTTGACGAAGTCCGGCAGCGCGTCCATGTAGGACTCGGAGTAACGGGTGCCGTAGAAGAACTGCTGCCACTGGCGCACCATGCCCAGGTAGCGGTTGTTCAAGGCCAGCACCTTGACCGGCGTGTGGTATTGCTTGGCGGTGGACAGCTCCTGGATGTTCATCTGGATCGAGCCTTCGCCGGTGATGCAGGCGACGGTGGCGTCCGGATTGGCCAGTTGCGCGCCGATGGCCGCCGGCAGGCCGAAGCCCATGGTGCCGAGGCCGCCGGAGTTGAGCCATTGCCTGGGGCTGTCGAACTTGTAATACTGCGCCGCCCACATCTGGTGCTGGCCGACGTCGGAGGTGACGATGGCGCGGCCGCCGGTCAGCTCGTACAGCTTCTCCACCACGAACTGCGGCTTGATCAGCTCGCCGGACTGGGCGTAGCGCAAACAGTCGTGGCCGCGCCACTCCTCGATCTGCTGCCACCAGCGGTTGAGCCCGTGGCCGTCGGGCTTCTGCCCGGACTGGCGCAGTTGCTCCAGCATTTCCTTGAGCACCAGCTTGACGTCGCCGACGATGGGCACGTCGGCCTTGACCCGCTTGGAAATCGACGATGGATCGACGTCGATGTGGATGACCTTCTTGGGCTGGGCCAGGAACAGCGACGGCACGCTGATGACGCGGTCATCGAAACGCGCGCCGATGGCCAGTAGCACGTCGCAGTGCTGCATCGCCATATTGGCTTCGTACGTGCCGTGCATGCCGAGCATGCCGAGGAACTGGCGATCGGAACCCGGATAGGCGCCCAGGCCCATCAGGGTGTTGGTACACGGCAGGTTGAGCGCGCGCGCAAGCTCGGTGACTTCCGCCGCCGCGTCGCCCTGCACCGCGCCGCCGCCCACGTAAAGGTAGGGGCGCTTGGCCTCCAGCAGCAGATTGACCGCTTTCTTGATCTGCCCCGGGTGGCCGCGCGTGGCCGGCACGTAGGAGCGGATGTGCACGCTGTCCGGATAGGCGAACTCGGCGCGCTGCTGGGTGACGTCCTTGGGGATGTCCACCACCACCGGACCCGGACGGCCGGACTTGGCGATATAAAAGGCCTTCTTGATGGTGGCCGCGATCTGGCCGACGTCCTTGACCAGGAAGTTGTGCTTCACGCACGGGCGGGTAATCCCCACCATATCGACTTCCTGGAAGGCGTCCTGGCCGATGACCGGCGACGGCACCTGGCCGGAGATCACCACCAGCGGAATGGAATCCATGTAGGCGGTGGCGATGCCGGTGACGGCGTTGGTCGCGCCGGGACCGGAAGTCACCAGCGCCACGCCGATCTTGTCGCTGGAGCGGGAGTAGGCATCGGCCGCGTGCACGGCCGCCTGCTCGTGGCGCACCAGCACGTGCTTGAACTTGTCCTGCCGGAAGATGGCATCGTAGATTTCCAGAACCGCGCCGCCAGGGTAGCCGAAGACGAATTCGACCCCTTCTTCCTGCAGGCAGCGGACTACTATTTCAGCGCCCGATATCTGCATATTGCCTCTTTATTAATTTAGTTTCATCCCGTAGTGTTCGATGACCTTAGCGTATTGGCCAAAGCACGGTCAAGTGCTTTTGTGCAGGTGCAAAATGACGCTAAACCACGGTTAATTCAGGGAAAAAACTCGGCCTAGCCTAGCGCTTCCTGCTCTGATACCATCTTTGGTTGGCATCAACCTGAAACGCACAGATGGCAAGCCGCAAGGAAATGGCCGACTTCCTGGAGTCGGTGGAAAAACGCGCCTTCAAACAGGCCCTATACGCGGTGCGGCAGGAAGAGAGCGCGCTGGACATCGTGCAAGATTCGATGATGAAACTGGCCGATCGTTACCCCCACGCGCCGGCCGAAGAGCTGCCGCTGATTTTCCAGCGCATCCTGCAAAACACGATCCGCGACTATTACCGACGCAACAAAGTCCGCCGCTTTGTCAGCACCCTGCTGTCCTCGCTCATCCCCACCCATGCCGAAGACGACAGCATGGACCCGCTGGAAACCCTGGACGTGGCCGCCGACGAGGCCCACGCCAACCCGGAACAGTGGTACGCCCGCAAGGAAGTGGCGCAGATGATAGACGCCTCCCTGCAGCTGCTGCCCGCCCGTCAACGCGAGGCCTTTTTGCTGCGTTACTGGGAGGGACTGGATGTTGCCGAAACGGCCAGAGTCATGGGTTGCTCGGAAGGCAGCGTGAAAACGCACTGCTCGCGGGCCAACCATACCCTGGCCGCCATTCTTGCGCAGAAGGGAGTGCTGCTATGAAATCCAATCACGATAGCCAGGGCGACCATTTGCCGGCCCATATCGCCCGAATCCTGGACAACCCCGCCGCCGCCCCGACGCCTGAGCAGCAGGCCAGACTGCGCCAGGGCCGCCTGCGCGCGCTGGAACACTTTGACCGCAAGGCCGCCGAAAGAATCGGCGCCCAGGAAAAGCTGGGCCTGTGGGCGCAACGCCATACGCGCCTGTTGCGCCGCGGCACCGCTGCGCTGAGTTTCGCCGTGATCACCGGCGCCGGACTGATGGTGGTCGGGGAGCTGCTGGCCGAAGAAGAAGCCGTCGATACCGCGGTGCTGTCGCAGGACCTGCCGCTCGAATCGCTGCTGGAACCGCACTTCAGCCGGGGGATGCATGATTAAGGCGCGCCGTCTGGCCCTGGCTTTCTGCCTGATCAGCCTAGCCGCCCCCCTCGTCCACGCCTCCCCGCCGGAAAATCCGCGCTGGAACCAGCTTGACGCCAAGGCGCAGGAAGTGCTCGCGCCGCTGGCCAGCGAGTGGGATCGCTACGCCCCGAGCAAGAAGAAGAACCTGCTGGCCATCGTGCCCCAGTTCGCCGACCTGCCGCCGCAACAGCAAAAGCGGGTGCAGCAACGGCTGAAGGCCTGGTCGGAGCTGAGCCAGGCGCAGCGCGAGCAAATCCGGAGCAACTGGAAAAAACTGCAACAGCTTCCCCCCGAACAGCGGGCGCAAGTGATCCTGCGCCTGCAACAGCAATACGGCAAGATGGATGCCTCCCGATAACGCGATGAAATCCGAAACGCCCGGCCTGGCCCGTTGCCTGGCCAGCCTGTTCTACGAGCTGCTGCTGGTGGCCGCCCTGCTGCTTGCCGTCAGCGCCGCGGCCACGCCGCTGCAATTGCTGCTGGGCCAGGACTCCTGGGCTTTCCATACCCTGCTGCAAATGCTGCTGCTCTCCGCCCTGTTCGCCTATTTCGGCTACTGCTGGGTCAAGAGCGGGCAGACCGTGGCGATGAAGACCTGGCATATCAAGCTGGTGGCGGCCAGCGGCGCGACGCTTACCTGGCAGCAGGCGCTGGTCCGCTTCGCCATCGCCGCCGCGCTGTTCATCGGCCTGCCGGTCGTCTCCTATCTCGGCTGGATGCGCAGCTATGGCCAGCAGAACATCGCCGTCTGGCTGGCGCTGTCCTGGTGCCTGCTGCCCTTCCTCGCCCGTTTTTACGACAAGGACGGCCGCTTCCTGCATGACCGTCTGGCCGGCACGCGGCTGCTCAAGCTGCCCAAGCCGGAGCGCAAGCGCAAAGCCGCCGACAAGGCGGCCTGAGCCGCGCGCCCCCTTCCTTGCTGCCTCATCGCCACCGCCCCGCTCATCCAAGCCAGCAGGCCCTGACAGGCCTGGGACGAGAGTTTCGGATCGTCGGGGCGCATGCCTCATCCTTTGCGGGTTTGCGCCGCGGCGGGCGGCGCGGCGCGGCGCGGCGCTGACATGCCCGCCGCTCGCAATGATGCCCCCGCAGCGAAGCGCTGCTGACAGCACGCTGGCAGCAGCGGCGGCGCACACTGACGGCATGCCAACAGCGGAGAACGACATGCCATTCGATCATCAGCGCGGACACTATCTGGAAGTGGACGACGCCCGCCTCTACTTCGAAGAAAGCGGCAACCCCGCCGGGCCGCCGCTATTGCTCATGCACGGCGGCCTGGGCTGCCTGCTCGACTTCAACGCCCTGCGGGAACAACTGCCCGCGGACTGGCGCTTGATCGCCATGGACTGGCGCGGCCACGGCCGCTCCACGCTGGGAAGCGCGCCGCTGACCTACCTGCGCCATCAACGCGACGCCGAAGCGCTGCTCGCCCGCCTTGGCCTGCGCCGCGCCGTCCTGCTCGGCTTCAGCGACGGCGGCATCGCCGCCCTGCGCCTGGCCGCCGCGCGGCCGGACGCATTCGCCGCCGTCATCGCGCTGGGCGCGCACTGGCGCGCGCCGGAAGGCGCGGCGCGGGACGCGCTGGCCGGCGTGAACGCCGCCGTTTGGGAAAGCCGACGCCCCGCCGCGGTCGCCCATTACCGGGCCGTCAACCCGCAACCGGACTTCGAGCGCCTGGCGCAGGCCGTGGTCAGACTCTGGCTGGACCGGTCCGAAGACGGCTACCCCGGAGAGCGGGTGCGCGCGATCGGCGCGCCGACGCTGTTGATCCGCGGCGACGGGGACTTTCTGCTGCCGCTGGACGAGCTGGCCCAACTGCAAACTCGCATCGCCGGCGCGCAGCTGTGCAACGTCCCCTACGCCCGCCACGACGTTCACAACGAAGCGACCGAATTCGTCGCCCTCGCCGTCAACGCCTGCCTGCGCCGGCTCGACACCGGCCCCGGCCAGCCCTGAGTCCGTCCGCCGGCTTACCCACAGCCATGCGAATCGGCGCAACTTATCCACAGCGGACGTGAAAACGGCGACGCCAGGCGTCGCCGTTTCTTATCCAACCGTCGCGTTCAGCGCGCATGCGCCGCCTTGCCGGCCACATAAGTCGCCGCGATGGCGCGATCGTCGCCCAGCATCATCTGCACGAACAGCGTTTCGTCCAGGTCGCGGACGTAACGCATCCGGTAGTCGAGCAGCGGCGTGGAGCGCAAATCCAGCACTGCAAGATCGGCCTCCATGCCCACCTCCACGCTGCCCACCCGCTGCGCGATGCCCAAGGCCTCGGCCCCGCCGCGCGTCGCCAAGTAAAAGGCCTGCGCCGCGGTCAGCGGCTGGCCGTGGAACTGGGCGGCCTTGTAAGCCTCGTTCATCGTCTGCAGCATCGAAAAACTGGTGCCGGCGCCGATATCGGTGCCCAGCCCCAGCTTCACCGGCCGCTCCGCGCGGCAGACCCGGCGCGCGTTGAGGCAGCCGGAGCCGAGAAAGAAATTGGAGGTCGGGCAGTGCGCCAGCGACGCGCCGCTGGCGTGGAAGGCGGCCAACTCGTCTTCGGACAGGTGGATGCCGTGGCCGTAAATGGCGCGCGGCCGCAGCAGGCCGTAGCGCTCGTAAACGCGGGTGTAGTCCTGGCAAGCGGGGAACAACTGCGCCACCCAGGCCACTTCGTCCAGGTTTTCCGATACGTGCGACTGGATCAGGACGTCCGGAAACTCCGCCGCCAGCGCGCCCAGCATCTCCAGCTGGCCGTGGCTGGAAGTCGGCGCGAAGCGCGGAGTGATCACGTACTCGGCGCGGCCGCGGCCGTGCCAGCGCTCGATCAGCGCGCGCGATTCCTCGTAGGCCCTGAGCGGCGTATCCAGCAGCGCCTCCGGCGCGTGGCGGTCCATGCACACCTTGCCGGCCATGATGCGCAGATCCAGGCACGCCGCCTCTTCGAACAGCGCGTCCACCGCGCCGGCGTGCACGGTGCCGAACACGCAGCTGGAGGTGACGCCGTTGCGCAGCTGCTCGGCCAGAAACACCTTGACCACCTCGCGGGCGTGCTCCGGATCGGCGAAGCCCTGCTCGGCGACGAAGGTGTAGCGATTGAGCCAGTCGATCAGTTGCTCGCCGAAGGCGGCGATCATCTCGGTTTGCGGATAATGGACGTGGCAGTCGATGAAACCCGGCAGGATCAGGTGATCCGGGTAATGCGCCACCTCCACGCCGGCCTCCAGCGTCGGCAACAGCTCGCGCGCCGCGCCGCGCGCGACGATGCGTCCCTCCTCCATCACCACCAGCGCGTCGCGCTCAAAGCTTATGCAGTCGTCGACGGGCTGCAGGAAGGGATTGCCGCGGAAGGTCAGCACATCGCCGCGTAACGCCGTTTTCAAATCATCGCTCCTCTGGACGGGCAGGACGGCCGCCGCGGGCGCGGATGCCGTCATCTATCTTCAAGTAAAGATTCTTTACTTCTAAATATTAGCAGGATTTGCCGCCAGCGCAAGCCCGCTCCCATCCGGGCTTGATTACGCACATATGTTTCATATGAAGATAATATATTTTCAAGTCGTGCTAATCTTGCACCCGGGAACCGATCGCAGCTTTTACCTTTATTCAGGAACAAGCAGGATGCAGCACGCACCAGACCAGATTGACCGTATCGTTGCCTTATGGAACGAAGTTCGCCCCGACCTAGACACCTCCGCCACCGAAGTCATCGGCCGCATCGTGCGGATGGAATACTTCATCACCCGCCGCGTTTTGCATGACCTGGCGCGCCACAATCTGAACGTGGGGGAATTCGACGTGCTGGCGGCGCTGCGCCGCGGCGGCGAGCCCTACCAGTTGTCGCCCAACCAGCTGCAAGGCATGGTGCTGATTTCCTCGGGCGCGCTGACCAACCGCATCAACCGTCTGGAAGAAGCCGGCCTCGTCAGCCGTTCGCCCGATCCGGACGACCGCCGCGGCGTGATCGTGACGCTGACGCCCAAGGGCTTCCAGGTGATCGAAGACGCCGCCGGCCACCATCTGGCCGCCGAGGCCGAGCTGATGGAGATGCTGGACGACGAAGAACGCCAGACCCTGGCGCGGCTGCTGAAGAAAATGCTGCAAGCGCAGGAAGACTAGCCAAGAAAAAACCGGCCCATGGCCGGTTTTTTTGCGTTCAACGCTCGCGATCCCCTCAGGGCAGGGCCGCCGTGCGCACGGGCGCCGGCGCCTGCCACGCCCAGCGGTTCTTCCAGGCGCCCATCACCAGATTGGGATACTCCGCCCGCCCCAGGCTGCCGTTGTAGCGGCCGAGCGCGCGGAACAGGTTGCCGCGCTCCACGTCCAGGTAATAACGCAGGATGGTGCAGCCGTAACGCAGATTGGTGGTGAGATCGAACAGATTGTGCCGCGGGTTGCCGATATGGCGCACCCAGAACGGCATCACCTGCATCAGGCCGCGCGCGCCCGCGCCAGATACCGCGTATTTGTTGAAGCCGCTCTCCACCTGGATCAGGCCCAGCACCAGTTGCGGGTCCAGACCGGCGCGGGTGGCTTCGTACTGGATGGCGGTGAGCAGCCGTTCGCGCACCCAGGGGTCGGGAATGCGCTTTTGCAGCCGGCGCGACATCTCGGCCAGCCAGGCCTGGCCCAGGCGCGGGTCGTCGAACACCAGCCGCGGCGCGTTGGCGTCCGACACCGAACGGTGCATGGTGGACGCCACGTTGGCCGCCAGCGCCTCCTCCTTTTGCGCGCCGGCCCATGCCGGCGTCGCCGCCAGCGCAAGACAAACGCTCAGAAGAAGGCGCATCGGTTTCATCGGATCAGTTTGCTCAGCAGATGATCCAGAATAGCATCGGCAGCGACGGCAGTGGCTTCGCTGTCGCGGCGGTGCTGGTACTCGACCTTGCCGTCCTTCAGGCCGCGGTCGCCGATGGTGACGCGGTGCGGCGCGCCGATCAGCTCCCAGTCGGCGAACATCGCGCCCGGGCGCTCGCCGCGGTCGTCCAGGATCACGTCCACGCCGCGCGCCAGCAGCTCGGCGTGCAGCTTGTCGGCGGCTTCCTTCACCGCCTCGGAGCGGTCGTAGCCCACCGGGCAGATCACCGCCGCGAACGGGGCGATGGCGTCGGGCCAGATCATGCCCTTGTCGTCGAAGTTCTGCTCGATGGCCGCGCCCAGGATGCGGGTCACGCCGATGCCGTAGCAGCCCATCTCGAACGGCTTGGGTTTGCCGTCCTCGTCGAGGAAGGTGGCGTTCATCGCCTCGGAGTACTTGGTGCCGAGGTAGAACACGTGGCCCACTTCGATGCCGCGCTGGATGGCGAGCGGGCCGTTGCCGCAGGGGCTGGCGTCGCCTTCCACCACGTTGCGGATGTCGGCCACCTCCGGCTCGGCGCAGTCGCGGCCGAAGTTGGCGCCGGTGTAGTGCTGGTCGTCCTCATTCGCGCCGATGACGAAGTCGGCCATCCTGGCGACGGTGCGGTCGGCGATGACGCGGCCCTTGAAGCCCACCGGGCCCAGCGAGCCGGGATTGGCGCCGAAGGCGTCGCGGATAGCCGCCGGGCTGGCGAAGGTCAGCGGCTTCTTGACGCCGGCGATCTTCTCGGCCTTCACTTCGTTCAGTTCGTGGTCGCCACGCACCAGCATCAGCACCGCTTCGTCATGCTCGCCTTCCACCACCACCGCCTTGACGGTCTGGCGGATATCCACTTTCAGGAAGCCCACCAGCTCGGCGATGGTCTTGATCCTGGGGGTGTGCACCTTGCTCAGCGCGGCGGCCGCGGCCGGGCGCTCGCCGGCCGGGGCCAGCGCTTCGGCCAGCTCGATGTTGGCGGCGTAGTCGGAGTTCGGGCAGTAGACGATGGCGTCTTCGCCGGTGTCGGCGATCACCTGGAATTCATGCGAGCGGTCGCCGCCGATGGCGCCGGTGTCGGCCGCCACCGCGCGGTAGGTCAGGCCCATGCGGTCGAAGATGCGGCGATAGGCGGCGTACATGTTTTCGTAGCTCTTGCCGGCGTCTTCAGCGCTGCGGTCGAACGAGTACGCGTCCTTCATCGTGAATTCGCGACCGCGCATCACGCCGAAGCGCGGGCGGCGCTCGTCGCGGAACTTGGTCTGGATCTGGTAGAAGTTCTTCGGCAGCGCGCGGTAGCTTTTCAGTTCGCGGCGGGCGATATCGGTGATCACTTCCTCGGCGGTCGGCTGCAAGGCGAAGTCGCGCTCGTGCCGGTCCTTGAAGCGCAGCAGCTCGGCGCCCATCTTGTCCCAGCGGCCGGTTTCTTGCCACAGCTCGGCCGGTTGCACCACCGGCAGGCTCACTTCGATCGCGCCGGCGCGGTTCATTTCTTCGCGCACGATGGCTTCCACCTTGCGCACCACGCGCAGGCCCATCGGCATCCAAGAGTAAATGCCCGCGGCTTGCTTGCGGATGAAACCGGCGCGCAGCATCAGTTTCTGACTGACGATGTCGGCGTCGGCGGGGGCTTCTTTCAGGGTGGAAATGAAAAACTGCGATGCGCGCATGATGCGTCCTTGGGATTCTGCTAAATGACGTCGATTGTAGCGTTTGCGGGGGCTTGCGTCCAAGCTTCCCCTCCCCCGCCGCCTGGCCTATAAAGCAGCGTGCCGGCGGAAAGCGAATGACCGATATCGGCCCGGAATCGCCATTTTTCACCCTTTCGGCCAGTTGTTGCAGTACAACAACCCTGAGCCTGTCCGGGACCGCGGCGCTTTGCTCGCCGCCGGGTCTTGGAGTAATCTGCGCGCAGCCGGGCTTTTTATATGGCTTTTTTACACCCGTTCCGTCAGCGCATGGCCGGACGGGATTTGCTTTTGGAAAAGCGCCGGACTCACTCCGCCGCCGCGCGCTTCGCGCCGGCGACGCACACACAGTTATGGAAGCTTATGCAGGATCACAAAAAACAGGCGATGGCCGGCCTGACCCTGGCTGCGCTCGGCGTAGTCTACGGCGATATCGGCACCAGCCCGCTGTATACCTTGCGCGAATGCTTTGTCAGCCAGAACCTCCCCACCAGCCCTGACAATATTTTCGGCATTCTGTCGTTGATCTTCTGGTCGCTGGTCTTCGTGGTGTCGGTGAAATACGTGGCCTTCGTGCTGCGCGCCGACAACCGCGGCGAGGGCGGCATCATGGCGCTGATGGCTCTGGCCCGCCATTACACCACCCACGCCGCGCGCTGGAAGATCGTGGTGCTGGGCCTGTTCGGCGCGGCGCTGTTCTACGGCGACGCCATCATCACGCCGGCGGTGTCGGTGCTGTCGGCCGCCGAGGGGATGAAGGTGATCTCCCCGGCGATGGAGGCCTACGTGCTGCCGGTGGCCATCGCCGTGCTGCTCAGCCTGTTCGTGGTGCAGCGTTACGGCACCGCCAGCGTCGGCCTGCTGTTCGGCCCGATCATGACGATCTGGTTCAGCGTGCTGGGCCTGCTCGGCATTCTGGAAATCCTCAAGGAGCCGGCGGTGCTGCAGGCGCTCAACCCGTGGCACGCGGTGGATTTCCTGCACCGCAACGGTTTTCACGCCTTCCTGACGCTGGGCTCGGTGGTGCTGGCGCTGACCGGCGCGGAGGCGCTGTACGCCGACATGGGCCACTTCGGCAAGTCGCCGATCCGCCGCGCCTGGTTCTCGCTGGTGCTGCCCGGCCTCGCGCTCAACTACTTCGGCCAGGGGGCGCTGCTGATGCAGAACCCCAAGGCCATCGAAAACCCGTTCTACCTGCTGGCGCCGGAATGGGCGCTGCTGCCGATGATCGTGCTGGCCACGCTGGCCACGGTGATCGCCTCGCAGGCGGTGATCTCGGGCGCGTATTCGCTGACCCGCCAGGCCATCCTGCTGGGCTACTGCCCGCGGCTGGAAGTGCGCCACACCTCCGAGAAGGAAATCGGCCAGATCTACATGCCCTTCATCAACTGGGCGCTGCTGATCTCGGTGATCGTGGTCATCCTCACCTTCAAGACCTCGTCCAGCCTGGCCGCCGCCTACGGCATCGCCGTCACCGGCACCATGCTGATCACCACGGTGCTGTTCTTCGTGGTGGCGCGCGTCAACTGGCGCTGGCCGTTGCCGCTGGCGCTGGGCATCACCGTGTTCTTCGGCGCCATCGACACCGCCTTCTTCGCCGCCAACATCCACAAGGTGGCCGACGGCGGCTGGCTGCCGCTGGTGATGGGCATGGCCATCTTCACGCTGATGAGCACCTGGAAGCAGGGCCGCGAGCTGCTGTTCGGCCGCCTGCGCGAACAGGCGCTGCCGCTGGACAGCTTCATCGAGAACCTGGAAGCCTATCCGCCGGCGCGGGTGCAGGGCACCTCGGTGTTCCTGACCAGCACCCTGCACGGCGTGCCGCACGCGCTGCTGCACAACCTCAAGCACAACAAGGTGCTGCACGAGCGGGTGGTGCTGATGACCATCCGCACCGAAGACGTGCCCTACGTCGCCGAAGACGAGCGGCTGGAGGTGGTGCAGATGTCGGCCTCCTTCTGGCGCGTGGTGGCGCGCTACGGCTTCAAGGAAGATCCGAACGTGCTGCAAGTGCTGGACCTGTGCGGCGAACAGGGCGTGGCTTTCGAGCTGATGGACACCTCGTTCTTCCTGTCGCGCGAGACCATCGTCTCCACCGAGCGGCCGGGCATGGCGCGCTGGCGCGAGAAGCTGTTCGTGTGGATGAGCAAGAACGCGATGCGCGCCACCGACTTCTTCCAGGTGCCCACCAACCGGGTGGTGGAGCTGGGCGCGCAAGTCGAGCTGTAAGCGTCCCGCTACAGAAAAAGGCAGGCGGAAATCGCCTGCCTTTTTTCATGCCCGCGCGGCGGGCGGCCGCGGCGGTTCGGAAATTTCCGAAAATGGTTTTACATTGAGAGACTTAACCATGCCGACAGCGTGGTCGTCTGGCGCGCCCGCTCCGCCTGTAGCCGGGCGGCTACAATTTCAGGCCGGTTTCCGCCTGCGCCCTCGCCCAGTCGAAGTGCGGGCCGGGGTCGGTCTTGCGCCCCGGCGCGATGTGCTCGTGGCCGGCGATGGCCAGCAGCGGCAGGTGGCGGCGCAGTTCCTGCGCCAGCGCCGCCAGCGTCCGGTACTGCGCTTCGCCGAACGGTTCGAAATCGCAGCCTTCCAGCTCCACCCCCAGCGAGAAGTCGTTGCACTTGTCGCGGCCGCGCCAGCTGGAGACGCCGGCGTGCCAGGCGCGCTGCCAGACCGGCACGAACTGCAGCAGCTGGCCGTCGCGGCGGATGAAGAAGTGCGACGACACCCGCAGCTGGGCGATCTCGCGGTAAAAGGGGTGCTCGTCCGGGTCGAGGCGATTGCCGAACAGCTGCTCGACGCCCGGTCCGCCGTAGCGATAAGGCGGCAGGCTGATATTGTGAATCACCAGCAACTCCGGCCTGCCCTCCGGACTGCGCGCGTCGCAGTTGGGCGATGGCTGCTGCAAGGCGCCGCGCAGCCAGCCGTTGCGCTGCAGGGCCAGCTGCGGCGGCGTGGCCGGCCGGTACTGCATATGCCACAACACCAGCCCGTCCGGCACGCTCCAGCGCCGCTCCAGCACGAAGCCCGCCTTGTGATAAAGCGCGATGGCGGCGGCGTTGACCTCGGCGGTGTCCACGCTGACCCGGCTCTCGCCCTGCAAGGCGCGGTTGAGCAGGCGATAGCCCCAGCCCTGGCACAGATGCGCCGGGTCCACCACCGTGCGTTCGATATGCATGCCGCCGTCGGCGCGGCGGGAGGTGGCCACCAGCCCGCGCAGCGTTTCGCCCTCGAAAGCCCCCCATATCCAGTACGGGCAGGCGGCCACCGCCGCCAGGTCCGGCCACATCACCGGCAATTGCGGGTAATCCAGCCACGCCACCTCCAGTTGGTGCGCGGCCAGTTGCAAGCGCCAGGCTTGCCGGGCCAGGGACGCGTCCCCAACATCCAGCGCCCTGACCTCGAACGGCAGCTCCATCTCATCCTTTCCGCCGGCCAAACACAGCCGGGCTATCATAATGACAGGCCGCGCCATTCTACCCGAGCGGCCCGCGCCGCAATACGCCGGTCACATCCGGCAGGCAGGCTGACGGTCTGTCCCGGCGCGGCGTCCGACAACGCGCCCGACCAACAGTAGCAGGGTCTCAAGTTCCATCCCTTGAGACGTATCATGTTAGGGGACACGCCATTCCGGCAGAATATCCGCCGACTTCAACGCAGGAGACCACCCCCATGCTCAGCCTGAACGCCTTGGGCGGCGACGCCGCCCCCAGCTTCGAACAACCGCTGGAAATGCTGCAAGCCTGCCACGACAAGATCCGCCGCTTTTGCGACCAGCTGGACAAGCTGCCGCCTTACATCGCCGAGCACGGCGTCAACGAGGCCGCCAAAAACGCCATCAACGACGTGGTGCGCTATTTCGACGTGGCCGGCCCCGCCCACCACAGCGACGAGGAAGAGGAGCTGTTCCCGCTGATCCTGGAGCGGGTGCCCACCGCCGCCTCGCGGCTGGAGCAGCTGTCGGCCGAACACGGCTATCTGCACTCCTGCTGGAACGCGATCCGCGACGACCTGATCGCGCTGCGCGACGGCAAGATCGGCGCCATCAGCAAGAACGAACTGCAGGAATTCGCGCGCCAGTACCGCGAGCACGCGGCCGCCGAGGAAGTCTGGCTGTTTCCCACCGCCGGCAGCACGCTCAGCGCCGACGAAATGCGCGCAGCCGGCGCGCGCATGGCCGCGCGCCGCCAGCAGGCCTGAAACCGACGCTCCGCCCGATATGCGAAAAGGCCGCCCGGAGGCGGCCTTTCTCATGCGCGCGATCGCGATCAGGCGGTCAGTTGCAGCAGCTTGGCGAAAGCGTCTTCAAACAGCTTCAGGCCGTCCTGTTGCAGCTTCTCGCCCGCGGCGGCCAGATCCACGCCGGCAGCTTCCACTTCGGCCAGCAGGGCCTTGGCTTCGTCCATCGCCACCGGCAGGGTGAGCGCGGCTTCGCCGTGGTCGCGGAACGCGTCCAGGGTAGCGTCCGGCACGGTGTTGACGGTTTCGTCGCCGATCAGGCTTTCCACATACATCACATCGCGGTAAGCCGCGTTCTTGGTGCCGGTGGATGCCCACAGCAGGAACTGCGGACGCGCGCCGGCGGCCTTCAGCTCGGCGAATTCCGCGCCATGGAAGCGCTCCTGGTAACGCGCGTACGCGGCCTTGGTCAGCGCGATGGCCACCTTGCCCTGATGCTTCGCGGCGACCTGCGGGTCCAGCAGGCTGTCGACGCGGGACAGGAAGAAGCTGGCCACGGCCTTGACGTGGCCGACGTCCTTGCCGTCCGCCTTGCGGGCCTTGAGGCCGGCGATGTAGGCGTCCCATACCGCGTCCACTTGCGGCAGCGAGAACAGCAGGGTGATGTTGACGTTGACGCCTTCGCGGGTCAGCGCTTCAAAGGCGCGGATGCCTTCCGGCGTGGCCGGAATCTTGATCATGGCGTTGGCGCGGTCGATTTCGGCCCACAGGCGGCGCGCGGCGGCCAGAGTGCCGGCTTCGTCGCGCGACAGTTCCGGCGACACTTCCAGGCTGACGTAGCCATCGTCGCCGCGGGTGGACTGGTACTGCGGCAGCAACAGATCGCACGCGGCGCGGATGTCGGCCACCACCAGACGCTCGTAGCGCGCTTCGGCGGACAACGACGCATCCTGCTTCAATACGGCCAGCTCGCCCTGATAGCTCTGGTCGGTGCTGATGGCCTTGTAGAAGATGGCCGGGTTGGAAGTGACGCCGGCGATGCCGTCGTCGGCCAGCAGGCGCGCGAGTTCGCCGGAGGCGATCAGTTCACGGGACAGATTGTCCAGCCAGATGCGCTGGCCGAAGGGACGAATGGCTTGAAGTCGGTTCATGGTGATGCGGTCCAGGGGAAAGACTTGACTATGTGGACCCACATCCTAGCGCGGGAAAATCTTCACGCCAAGGGAATTGTCACCGGAGCTTGTCCTATATCTAGCCCGCATCCGATGACGGCCCGTAATTTTCCCATCCGCGCCGCTCAGGCCGGCTAACTCCCTGTAGCGACAAGGTTTCAGGCGCGTCAGGCGGCCTGCGCGCCGCTGCGCCGCTCGCGCGGAAACACTACGCAGAAGGTGCTGCCCTTGTCCGGCTCGCTCTTGATCTCCAGCCGCGCCTGATGGCGGGCCAGCACGTGCTTGACGATGGCGAGGCCAAGGCCGGTGCCGCCGCTGCCGCGCGAACGGCCGCGGTCCACCCGGTAGAAGCGCTCGGTCAGCCGCGGAATGTGTTCGCGCGGGATGCCGATGCCGGTATCGCTCACCGAGAAGCGCAGCGACTCGCCCTCTTCCTTCCAGGCCAGGGTGATGCTGCCGCCTTCCGGCGTGTAGCGCACCGCGTTGGATACCAGGTTGCCGAAGGCGGAGTGCAGCTCCTGGCTGCTGCCCCACAGCACGGCCGGACAACAGCCGGCCTGTTCGATGCGATGCCGGCCCTGCGACAGGCCTTCCGCCTCCACCAGCAGCGTGTCCATCATCTCGCGCATGTCGATGCGCTCGGCCGCCGCGCCCTTGGGGTTGTTCTCCAGCCGCGACAGCGTCAGCAGGTCTTCCACCAGGCTTTGCATCCGCCGCGACTGCTCCATCATCATCGGCAGGAACTGGCGGAAGGTGCGGTCGTCCACCTCGGGCATGTCGCCCAGCGTTTCCAGAAAGCCTCCGATCACCGTCAGCGGCGTGCGCAGCTCGTGAGAGACGTTGGCGACGAAATCGCGGTGCACGGTCTGCACCCGCTCCAGCTGGGTGATGTCGCGGGTGAGCATCAATTTGCGGGTGGAATCGAACGGCACCAGCTGCAACGAGATCACCAGCTCGCGCGGCTGGCTGAAGCTGAGCACCAGCGGCTGGCTGAAGCTGGCCTTGTGCATATAGGCGTGAAACGCCGGCTGGCGGATCAGATTGAGAATCTGGTTGCCGACGTCCTGCTTGCGGTCCAGGCCCAGATGCTCCACCGCCATCGGGTTGATCCACTCGATGCGGTCGTTTTCGTCCAGCACCACCACGCCGTCCGGCATCGCCTCGCCAGCATTGATGAAGCGTTCCAGCACGTGGGTCAGCTTCTTCTTGCTCTGGCTCTGGCTGCGCATGGTGCGAAACAGGCTCATGAACACCGAGTGCCAGACGCCGAAACCGTCCGGCACCCGCTCGGCGGTGGGGTGGCCCAGCCAGCGCAACAACAGGGCCATGTGGTAGAGGTTGAACGCCAGCCAGGCGGCCAGGCAGATTTCCACCACGATCAGCGCGTCCTGCGCCGACCCCGCCAGCCAGAAGGCGAATCCGGCGGCGACGATGGCGATGCCCCACCCCATCGTCCTTTTCAGGAATTCACGCATCGCATCTCACTGTTGCACGGAGAAACGGTAGCCGGTGCCGCGCACGGTCTGGATCAGGCTGTCGTGGCGGGTGTTTTCCAGCGCGCTGCGCAGGCGGCGGATATGCACGTCCACGGTGCGCTCCTCGACGAAGACGTGGTCGCCCCACACCTGGTCCAGCAGTTGGGCGCGAGAGTGCACCCGCTCCGGATGGGTCATGAAGAAATGCAGCAGGCGGAACTCGGTCGGCCCCAGATCGATGACGCTGCCGTTGCCGGTGACGCGGTGCGTTACCGGGTCCAGCCTGAGGCCTTGCACGTCGACCGCGTCGTCGGTCATCTGCGGCGCGCGGCGACGCAGCACCGCCTTGATGCGTGCCAACAGCTCGCGAGGCGAGAAAGGCTTGGTGATGTAATCGTCGGCGCCGGTTTCCAGGCCGGTGACCTTGTCCTGCTCGTCCGAGCGAGCGGTCAGCATGATGATGGGAATGTGGCGGGTACGCTCGTCGGCGCGCAGGCGCTTGGCCACGTCCACGCCGCTGGCGCCGGGCAGCATCCAGTCCAGCAGCACCAGATCTGGCAAGGCGTTGCGCACCAGGGTCAGCGCGGCCTCGGCGGTGCTGGCGCGCAGCACATGGTGACCGGCCTGCGCCAGATTGAAGGCGATCAGTTCCTGAATGGCCGGTTCGTCTTCAACCAGCAAGATGTTGGCTGCCATGTTAGTCCATCCTCGATTGTAGGTGCGGCAAGGATACAAATGGCGGATGACAGGAATATGACATGTCTTGGAATTCGTGTTTCCGTCACATTTTCGATCATTTTCCCCGCCCCGTCACCCTGGCGGCGGACAAAAAAAACGGGCCTGCCGCAAGGCAGACCCGGAATGGTCATTCGTCCAAATACCTAATCGATTTGATCTGAGACCAGGGACAAAGAGATCACCAGGACAGTTTCAAATGAGGTCTACGGGACAAAACTCATCCGCAACATATCTGGCAGGGGGCGCGTGGCGGGACAGTGCCGCGCACCCCGATACGGCCAGCATTCTACGTAGCAATCCGGCTACATGGCGGTGCAAAAATGTGGTTTTATCAACAATTGCCTTAATTTTTCAAGTTTGTATCGTCATAAAACCTTAGAATCGAAATATGGATCGCTACGACAAGAAAATCCTGCGCGCCCTGCACGAAAACGCCCGGGTCAGCTTCGCCGAACTGGCCCGGCGGGTGAACCTGTCGGCTCCCGCCATCGCCGACAGGGTGGCCAAGCTGGAGCAGGCCGGCGTGATCACCGGCTACCACGCCCGGATCGACCCCAGCCGCGTGGGCCTGCCCATCTCCTGCCTGATCGAACTGACAGTCAAGCATCTGGAGTACTACCTGGTGATCGAGCAGATCCGCAACACGCCGGAGGTGATCGAATGCGCCTCCATCACCGGCACCAGCGGCCTGATGATCAAGGTGGCGGTGGACACCATGCCGGCGCTGCAGGCGCTGATCGCCCGGTTGATGCAGTTCGGCGACACCAAAACCTCCATCATCATCGACATGCCGGTGCCGCCGCGCATGCCGCCGCTGCCCGAGGGCGAGTAGCCGCCGCCGGCCCAGGCGGGCCCGGACAAACAAAAAGGCCAGCCCGGAAGGGCTGGCCTTGTTCGCTCTGGCGTCGCGGCTTAGTGCGCGGCGACGTGCTTCACGAAACGCAGCATGTTGCAGGTGTAGCCGTACTCGTTGTCGTACCAGGCCACGACCTTGACGAAGGTCTTGTCCAGCGCGATGCCGGCGTCGGCGTCGAAGGTGGACGGCGCGGTGTTGCCGACGAAGTCGGTGGATACCACCTTCTCTTCGGTGTAACCCAGCACGCCCTTCAGCGCGCCTTCGGAAGCGGCCTTCATCGCCTTGCAGATGTCGGCGTAGTCGGCTTCTTTTTCCAGTTCCACGGTCAGGTCGACCACCGACACGTCGGAGGTCGGCACGCGGAAGGCCATGCCGGTCAGCTTCTTGTTCAGCTCCGGAATCACCTTGCCCACTGCCTTGGCGGCGCCGGTGGACGACGGGATGATGTTTTCCAGGATGCCGCGGCCGCCGCGCCAGTCTTTCATCGACGGGCCGTCAACGGTCTTCTGGGTGGCGGTGGCGGCGTGCACGGTGCTCATCAGGCCGCGCTTGATGCCCCAGTTGTCGTGCAGCACCTTGGCGACCGGCGCCAGACAGTTGGTGGTGCAGGAAGCGGCGGAAACGATGGCCTCGCCGGCGTACTTGTCGTGGTTGACGCCGAACACGAACATCGGGGTGTCGTCCTTGGACGGAGCGGATTGCACCACTTTCTTGGCGCCCGCCTCGATGTGCTTCTGGCAGCTTTCTTTGGTCAGGAAGAAGCCGGTGCAGTCGATGACGATTTCCGCGCCCACTTCGTTCCACTTCAGGTTGGCCGGGTCTTTTTCGGCGGTCAGGCGGATGGACTTGCCGTTGACGATCAGGCTGTTGCCTTCAGCCTTTACATCGCCCTGGAAGCGGCCGTGCACCGAATCGTACTTCAGCATGTAGGCCAGGTATTCGGGTTCGAGCAGGTCGTTGATGGCAACCACTTCGATTTCCGGAAAATCCTTGGCGATAGCGCGGAAAGCCATGCGACCGATGCGGCCGAAGCCGTTGAGACCGACTTTGATAGTCATGTGGAAATCTCCTTGTACGATGTAACGAGCTAGATAATGATTCAACGGCCTCCGGCGCGCTGCCGCCGGACAACCCGATTTTTTGAAAATCCAACCTGCCGCGACCTGCGGATCGCTCCCCGCCCGTCGCCAGCCTTGCCCACGCCATCCAAGCTACCATGGGACAGTGTCCCGAAAGTTGAAACAGCGCAAGGTTTTCGGCCTCACGCTGTCACTTTCTACCCGTTTACCGCTGTAATCAACCAACTACATCAGTAATGGGCGAATTACCAACATCAGCCCTGCAAGGCCGCCGCGTATTGGCCGGCATCCTGCTCCAGCACCACGTGCAGCAGGTTGGCGGAGATGGCGGAGACGCCGCTGGCGCCCAGCTTGCGCAGCGCGGCCTCGTCCACGCGGCCGGCGTCGGCCACTTCCACCCGCAGGCGGCTGCCCGCCACCGCTTCGATCTTGCGCACGTTGTCCTGACCGCCCAGCGCCTTGAGCCAGGCGGCCTTGTCGATGGCGAGGCCTTCCAGCGCCGCCGTCTTGCCCGCCGCCGGGGCGGAGGGTTCGGCGCCGACGCCGGAACCCAGCGCGGTGCGGATTTCATCGGCGACCAGGTCCGCTTCCGGCCCCAACACCACTTGCACGCTGCCGGCGGCCGGCTTGATCAGGCCGCGGGAGCCCAGGCTCTTCAGCGCCAGCTCGTCCACCTTGTCGTTGCTGGCCACTTGCAGACGCAGACGGGTGGTGCAGGCGTCGACCGACTTCAGGTTGGCCGCGCCGCCCAGGGCGGAGATGAAGGCGCGAGCGCGTTCGGTGCCGGAGGCCAGCGCGGCGGCGGATACCGCCACGTCTTCGCGGCCCGGGGTTTTCAGGTCGAACTTCTTGATGAAGAACACGAACAGGCCGTAGTACAGCGCGAAGTAGGCGGCGCCCACCGGCAACAGGTACAACGGGTTGGTGGAGATGCCGTAGTTGATCACGTAGTCGAACAGGCCGGCGGAGAAGCCGAAGCCGAGCTTGACGTTGAGCAGGTGCATGATGGCCATCGACAGGCCGGTGAGCACCGCGTGGATCGCGTACAGGGCCGGAGCCAGGAACATGAAGGCGAATTCAACCGGCTCGGTCACGCCGGTGAGCATCGCGGTCAACGCCAGCGAGAACAGCAGGCCGCCGACGGCCGCCTTGTTTTCCGGCTTGGCGGTGCGGTACATAGCCAGGCAGGCGGCCGGCAGGCCGAACATCATCACCGGGAAGAAGCCGGCCATGAACATGCCCGCGCTCTTGTCGCCGGCGAAGAAACGGGTCAGGTCGCCGTGCACCACCTTGCCGGCGGCGTCGGTGAAGTCGCCCAGCTGGAACCAGAAGATGTTGTTGAGGATGTGGTGCAGACCGGTGACGATCAGCAGGCGGTTGAGCACGCCGAACACGAAAGCGCCCACCTCTCCCAGGCCGATCAGCCAGTGGCCGGTGCTGCTGATGGCGTCCTGCACCGGCAGCCAGACATGGCCCAGCACCGCGCCCAGCACCAGGGCTGTGAAGCCGGTGACGATGGGCACGAAACGCTTGCCGCCGAAGAAGGCGAGGTAGCTGGGCAGCGCGATGTCCTTGTAGCGGTTGTAGAGCGCTCCGGCCACCAGGCCGGACAGGATCCCGGACAGCACGCCCATGTTGATCTTGGCGTCGATGGTCTTGAGCACGGCGGTGATCACCAGATAGCCGATGGCGCCGGCCAGGCCGGCGGTGCCGTTGTTGTCCTTGGCGAAACCCACCGCCACGCCGATGGCGAAGATCAGCGCCAGGTTGCCGAAGATCGCGTCCCCGGCCTGCGCCATCATCGCGATGCCCAGCATGTCAGGCTGGCCCAGCCGCAACAGCAGGCCCGCCACCGGCAATACGGCGATCGGCAGCATCAGGGCGCGCCCCAGCTGCTGGATGCCGGCAAATTTGTTAAGAGTACTCACAACACATCTCCCAGGTTAGTTGAGCACCGCCTTGTTATGCTTCGGCGGCTACCCAGCACATCACGATTGACAATGAATTGCTGGTCCACAACATGCTGCTCAGGCAGCAGGCCATACCTCGCCGACCCGGCCCCTGATCTCCCTAGCGGAGCTGAGGGTCAGCAATTTCCGTGCTTCCTCCCGGCACTGGGCCAGGTTGAGGGAACGCACCAGATTCTTGATTTCCGGCACCAGCCGCGGGCTGACCGACAGCTCGGTCACGCCCAGCCCCAGCAGCGCCGGAACGGCTTGCGGATCGGACGCCATCGCCCCGCACACGCCCACCCACTTGCCGTGCTTGCTCGCGCCCTCCGCCGCGATCGCGATCAGACGCAGCAGGCCGGGGTGCATCGAATCGATGCTGGCGGCCAGCGTGGCGTTGCAGCGGTCCATGGCCAGCGTGTACTGGGTCAGATCGTTGGTGCCGATGGACAGGAAGTCGGCGTGGCGTGCCAGCTGGTCGGCCAGCAGCGCCGCCGACGGCACCTCGATCATCACGCCCAGTTGCGGGCGCTCGACGACGCCCATCTCGGCGGCCAGCTCGTCCATGCGCTGGCGCAAGCGGATCAGTTCGCCGACGTCGGCGATCATCGGCACCAGCACGCGCAGGCGCGACAGCGGCTTGACCGACAGCAGCGCGCGCAGCTGGGCGTCCAGCATGTCCGGGTAGGCGAAGCTGGTGCGCACGCCGCGCAGGCCCAGCGCCGGGTTGGGTTCCTGCGGCAGCTGCAGGTAAGGCACTTCCTTGTCGCCGCCGATGTCCAGCGTGCGGATGATGGCATTGCGGCCGTCCAGCGCGTCCAGCACCGCCTGGTAAGCCTGGGCCTGCTCGTCGGCGGTCGGCGCGTCGTGGCGGTCGATGAACAGGAACTCGGTGCGCAGCAGGCCGACGCCGTCCGCGCCGTGGGCCACGCCGTCGCGGGCATCCTGCTCGCTGGCGATATTGGCGGCGACGTCGATGCGCGCGCCGTCGACGGTGACGGCCTCGGACTGGGCGTTGGCCAGCATCTGTTGCAAGCGCTGGAATTTGGCGGAAATCTGCTCGCGGGCGCGGGCCAGCTCGGCGCTGTCCGGCTGCGGATTGCAACAGCCGCGGCTGGCGTCCAGCACCAGTTGCCGGCCATGTTCCAGCTGCAGCGCGGCCGGGCCGCAGGCCACCAGCGCCGGAATGCCCAGCGCGCGCGCCAGAATGGCGACGTGGCCGCTGGCGCCGCCGGCGGCGGTCAGGATGCCGGCCACCTTCTCGCGCGGCAGGCGGGTCAATTGCGACGGGGCCAGATCATCGGCCACCAGAATGGATTCGGCGAACAGCTGCGGCGCGGCGCAGTCCGCGCCGTACAGCGCCTGCAGCGTCTGCCGTTCGATGTCTTTCAGGTCCGACACGCGTTCGGCCAGCAGTTGGCTGCCCAGGCCGGCCAGAATGCCGCACTGGGCGCGGATGGCCTGGCGGAAGGCGAAGCCGGCGGCCTTGCCGCGGGCGATGGCCGCGCCGGCGTCGGCCAGCAGCTCCGGGTCGTCCAGCAACGCCAGGTGCGCGGCGTAGATATCGCTCTCGGCGGTCATGCCGCGGCGCAACGCGTCGGCGATGGCGGCCTCGATGTCGTCGCGCACCTGGCTGAGCGCGTCGGTCAGCCGCGCCATTTCGTCGCAACCGGCGGCCGCGTTTTCCACCAGCTCCATTTCAAAAGCGTCCAGACGCACTACCTGGCCCACCGCGAGGCCCGGCGCGGCGCAAACGCCGCCCAGCTGGCCGTCGGCCAACGGCGCGACAACCGCCTGGGCGACTGCCGCCGTCGGCGCGTGGCCGGCGGCGGTATGGGTTTCCAGCGCCTGACGCACGGCGGCCAGCGCCGCTTCGGCGTCTTCGCCCTGCGCCAGCACGCCGACGACGTCGCCCTCGGCGACGCCCAGGCCCATCAGGGCGACCACGCTCCTGGCGTTGGCGCGCTGGCCGTTGAATTCGATCTCGATCTTGCTTTGGAAGGCGCGCGCGGCGTTTTGCACCTGCGCGGCGGGGCGGGCGTGCAGGCCGCCCTCATGGCGCACCGTGGCCTCGCCCTGCCGTTCCGGGCCGCCGGCGGACTGGCGAAGGGAGATGGCTTCGCCAGCCGCCAGGGTCAGGAAGTGCGACTGCCCGGCTTGCGCCAAGCCCTGCGCACGGCGGGGGATGCTGAATTGCTCGCTATTGGCGATGACCAGCATGGTTTGCAAAGAAGGCACTTTGCCGGCGACGGCGTCCAGATCGACGTCGATCAGCGGCTGGCCGCGACGCACCCGGTCACCCTCCCCGACCCGCGCGACGAAGCCCGCTCCGTCCAGCTTCACGGTGTCGATGCCGATGTGGATCAGCACCTCCGCGCCGTTGGCGGCGGTCAGGGTCAGAGCGTGCCGGCTGCGCGCCAGCTGGGTGATCACGCCGTCGCAAGGCGCCAGCAGCGTGCCGCTCAGCGGCTCCAGCGCCAGGCCGTCGCCCATCATCAGGCCGGCGAACACCGGGTCGGGCACTTGATCCAGCGGCACGATCGGGCCGCTGAACGGTGCGTACAAATCGAGCGTCGAAGACATCGGGACTCCTTATTATTGCTTGCCATTCTTCCAGAGCGGCCGCGTTGTCCCGCAACGACAGCCGCTCCATTCGCCGCTTAGCGCGTGCAGGTCACCTTGGAGAGGTGGCGCGGAACGTCGGGGTTCAAACCGCGCGCTTCGGAAAGGCGCGCCGCCATCAGGTAGAAGCTCTGGATCGCCAGCAGCGGGTCCAGCGCCTCGTCGTCGGCCACCGCCAGCGTGAGGTCGCGGCTATCGACATCGGCCGGGGCGGCCAACAGCACCTTGGCGCCGCGGCCGCGCATTTCCGCGGCCAGCGCGATCAGGCCCTGCTGTTCCGGACCGCGCGGCGCGAACACCAAGAGCGGGTAGCCTTCGTCGATCAACGCCATCGGGCCGTGCTTGATTTCCGCGCCGGAGAAGGCCTCGGCCTGGATGGCGCAGGTTTCCTTGAATTTCAGCGCCGCTTCCAGCGCCACGGCGAAGCCCAGGCCGCGGCCCACCACCATGATGCGTTCGGCCGGCTTGAGCACGTCGATGGCGACGCTCCAGTCCTGGCGAGTGGCTTCGGTCAGCGCCTGCGGCAGGCTGTCCAGCGCCGCCAGCAGCTTGGCGTCGTTTTGCCAGTGGGCCACCAGCCGGGCCACCGCCGACAGCGAGGTGATATAGCTCTTGGTGGCGGCCACGCTCTTTTCTTCGCCGGCGCACAGCGGCACCGCCCATTCGCAGGCGGCGGCCAGCGGCGATTCGTGCTTGTTGACGAGGGCGACGGTATGCGCGCCGGCCGCGGCCAGCGCCTTCATGGTGTCCACCAGATCGGGGCTTTGGCCCGACTGCGACAGGGCGACGGCCAGCTGGCCCTTCACCGCCAGCGGCGCCTGATGCAGGGTGAGGATGGACATCGGCAGGGATACCACCGGCACGCCCAGGCGCTGCATCACCAGATAGGCCAGATAGTTGGCGGCGTGGTCGGAGCTGCCGCGCGCCACCGTCAGGGCCAGGCCCGGACGCTGCTTGGCCAGCGCGCGCCCCAGCGCGGCCAGGCCTTCATCGGCGTACATGTGTTGAGCGGATACCGCTTCGGCTGCGAACAGCGCTTCTTCAAGCATCAACGAGGCCAATCTCTTCTCCCTCTACATAGACTTGCTGCAAATTCAGTTCGGGGTCCATCACCACCACGTCGGCCCAGGCGCCGACCGCCAGACGACCGCGCTCGGACTGGCCGAGGTAGTCGGCCGGATACAGCGACAGACGGTGGCTGGCATCGGCCAGCGGCAGGCCGATCTTGACCAGATTGCGCAGCGCCTGATCCATGGTCAGCGTGCTGCCGGCCAGGGTGCCGTCGGCCAGGCGCACGCCGCCCAGGCACTTGGTCACCGTGTGCGAGCCCAGCTTGTACTGGCCGTCCGGCATGCCGGCGGCGGCGGTGGAGTCGGTGACGCAGTACAGGCGCGGGATGGCGCGCAGCGCGCCGCGGATCGCGCCGGGATGGACATGCAATAGATCCGGGATCAACTCGGCGTATTCGGCATGCGCCAGCGCCGCGCCCACCATGCCCGGCTCGCGGTGGTGCAGACCGGTCATGGCGTTGAAGAGGTGGGTGAAGCCTGACGCGCCCTGCTCCAGCGCCGCGACGCCGTCTTCATAGCTGCCCAGGGTATGGCCCATCTGCACCTTGATGCCCTCGGCGGCGAGCTTGGCGATCACCTCCAGGTGGCCCGGCACTTCCGGCGCCAGGGTGATCAGCGCCAGCGGCGCCAGCGAACGGTAGTAATCGATCTGCGCCATCGCCGCGCGACAGGCGTCGTCGGGCTGCGCGCCGAGCTTGCCGGGGTTGATGTACGGGCCTTCCAGATGCACGCCCAGCACGCGGGCCGCGCCGGACTGGCGGCGCTGGCAGTGCTCGCCGAGCGCCGAGAGCACGCCGGCGATCTCGTCGGGCGGCGCCGTCATGGTGGTGGCCAGCAGGGAGGTGGTGCCGAAGCGGGCATGGGTGCGGGCGACCTGCTGGAATGATTCGCCGCCCTCCATGATGTCCACCCCGCCGCCGCCGTGCACATGCAGGTCGATAAAGCCGGGGAGAATATAGCGTTCCACCGCGCGCCCGGAGGCCAGGCGGGCGTCGATCGCGGCGATGCGGCCGTTTTCGGCCAGCTTTATCGTGCCGTCCATCCAGCCGGATTCGGTCAGGATGCGGCCCTGCAAAGTGCGGTTTGTCATCGTTTCAGCTCTGCCACAAAGTCGTAATAATCGTTTCGGCAGTAAGTGTCGGTGAGTTCGATCGCCACGTTGTCGACGTTGTAGCCGATACGGGTGATCAGCAGCATCGCCTCGCCCGGCTTGATGCCGGCCAGCGTGGCGATGTCACCAGTGGCATTTACTGCCCGGATATGCTGCAAGGCGCGCACCACCGAATGGCCCAGTTGGTCCAGGTGGGCGTACAGCGACGTGCCGACAGCCAGGGGGTTCGGCAAATAGGAAACCGGCATGGTGCTCATTTCAATCGCCATCACCACGCCATCGGCCAGCCGTTGGCGTTTCAGCCGCGACACCTGGGCAGTGGGCGACAGGCCGAGCTTGATCACTTCGTCGTTGCTGGGGGCGAATACGCCCCGCTCCAGCCATACCGACGACGGCGTGAAGCCTCGCCTGCGCAGCTGCTCGGTAAAGCCGGTCAGGCTGGAGAGCGGCTGTTCCAGCCGCGGAGTGATGAAGGTGCCGGAGCCCTGGCGGCGACGAATCATGCCCTGCTCCAGCAACACGTCCATCGCCTTGCGCGCGGTGACGCGCGAGATGCCCAGTTCTTCGGAAAAAGTGCGCTCCGAGGGCAACGCCTCGTCGGCCTGCCACCAGCCGGCGTTGATCGCGTCGGCCAGCTTGCGCGACAGCTGCAGATACAGCGGCGTGGTCAGGTTCTCGTCGGGTTTCAAAGCTAGCCAGCGGTTTTCCATAGTCGTCTGCAAGTGGTCTTGAAAAGGCCAGTGTAAACCCTGCTGGCCGGCCAGACAGCAATCACCTTCGCGAGCCGTCTAGTTTCGTTGCTACATTGCCAGCCACGGTAATACCACATTAATACCACGTCAATACCAATTGTCAGGCCAGTCGTATTTCATTCCCTCCGCATGGCAACAAAACCACACTGCGATCCCGGAGTTATCCGGCCAGCCCGCAGAAGGAACAGGGCAGACCACCAACAGGCCAATTTCCGCCGCACTCTGACCCGCGGCGCGCAACGGCGGCCAGGCTTTGCCCCGCTCGCGGCGGCGCATGCCAATTTGCCCCCTCAACCACAGGAGTCGACATGAAACGCTCGTCAATCGCCGCCTCAGGACTGGCGCTGGCCTGCCTGAGCGCCCCGCTCTTCGCTCACGGCACGATGGAGGTGCCGATCAATCGGGTGTACGCCTGCTATCAGGAAGGGCCGGAGGCGCCGAAATCCGCGGCTTGCCGCGAAGCGCAACGACTGGGCGGCAGCGCCGCCATGTATGACTGGAACGGCATCAACCAGAACCCGCCCGGAGACAAGCACCAGGCGGTGGTGCCGGATGGCCAGCTGTGCGCCGGCGGCCAGAAACGATTCCAGGGCTTCAACCTCCCCCGCGGCGACTGGACGGCCACGCCCATCGCCCCGGACGCGGATGGCCAGTTCGAGTTCGTCTACCTCGCCAGCGCCCCGCACGCCACGCGCTATTTCCGCTTTTATGTCACCCGCGATGGCTGGAACCCGCAGCAAGCGCTCGCCTGGGCGGATCTGGAACTGTTCGCCAGCCATGACGGCACGCCGCCGCTGCGCGACGGCCGCTACCGGATCAAGGTCAAGCTCCCGCCCGGCAAGCAGGGAGCGCACATCATTTACAACGTGTGGAAACGATCGGATAGCGAAGAGGCGTTCTATTCATGCTCGGACGTCCGCTTTGTCGCGCCGCTCGCCAAGACAGCCCGCGGCGAATCGTGGCGCGAAGCCGGCCAGCTGCGGGCCAGGGCCGCGCTGCCCGCCGGCAGCAGCGCCGTCTTGCGCGTGTTCGACGCGCAGGGGCGCGATGTGGAAAGCCATCGCGTCGCGCTGGACGGCATCCGCGGCCAGGCCAAGGCCTGGCCCTACTGGTTGGCGCGCGAAGTCAACGCCCGCTCGCGCATCGTGCGCATAGGAGAAATGCGCGTCGCCGACGGGCAGGCGACGATAGAGCCCGTCGCCGACGCCAGCCGCAACCGCGTCTATTTCAGCGATGCCCACCCCGGCTATCGCTATGCGCTGGACTTGCGCCAGGGCGACGGCGCCTAGGCATGAAAAAGGCCGCGGCAAGCGCGGCCTTTCTCGCATGCGACGGCAGGCTTAACGCGTGGCCAGACGCTGCAGGATATTGGAAAACTCTTCCATATAGGTGTCGAAGCGCGTCGCCAGGCGGTCGACGTCGGTGGCGAAGCGGTTGTACGCCACCACCGCCGGAATCGCCGCGAACAGGCCGATGGCGGTCGCCACCAGCGCTTCGGCGATGCCGGGCGCCACCGTGCTGAGCGTCGCCTGTCCGGCGTTGCCCAGACCGATGAAGGCATGCATGATGCCCCACACCGTGCCGAACAAACCGATATAAGGACTGACCGAGCCGACGGTGGCCAGGAACGAGGTGTGGCTGTCCAGAGCGTCCAGCTCGCGCTGGGCCGCGGCGCGCATGGCGCGGCGGGAGCCATCCATGATGTCGGACAGCTCGGCGCCGCTGCGGCCGCGCAGCTTCAGGAATTCGGCGAAACCGGACTGGAAGATGCGCTCCATGCCGACGGTATCGCTGCGGCGGCTGGCGTCTTCGTACAGACGATTGAGATCCGCACCGCTCCAGAAATTGCGTTCGAACTCCTCGCTATTGCGCTTGGCGGCGCGCAGCACCGAAATCTTGTTGAAGATCAGCGCCCAGGACAAGACGGAAGTGATGGCGAGCCCGGCCATCACCAGCTGCACCATCAGGCTCGCGTCCAGGATCAGGCTAATAAATGAAATCTGTTGCACGGTGGTTCCTCAATTCGTCAGCCGGTTAGCGTAACACGCGGCCGCTTTCCAGATCGATGATGGTGGACGGTTTGCGCCGCTTGCCTATACGCCCCGGCAAAGTCAGCACCTTGTCCTTGAAAGCCTGCCGGCAAGCGCGCGCGGTTTTCAGCGACTGCTGGCCGGCGCGGTTGGCCGAGGTGGACACCAGCGCGGTTCCCAGCGCGCGGCAAAGCGCGGCCGCCTCGCCGTGAGCCGTCACCCGCACCGCGATCTTGTCATGCCGTCCGCGCAACGCCGGCGGCGCCCGCCGCGACGCCTTCAGCAAAAAGGTATATGGACCGGGCCAATAGCGCGCCAGTTCCGCTTTTTGCGCCAGGCCAAGCGGCTGGATCAGATGGCGGATCTGCCCGATATCGGCGGCGATCACGATCAGGCCCTTGTGATTGGGCCGCGCCTTGAGCGCCAGCACGCGGCGAATCGCCCGCACGTCCAGCGGATTGCAACCCAAACCGAAGCAGGACTCGGTGGAATAGGCGATGACGCCGCCGCGCTTGAGCTCGGCGCGGGCGCGCTGCTGCAAACGCCGGCCAGGCAAGGACGGCAGGGGGCGCCAGGCGCCAGGGGGAAACTTCATGGCAAAGAAGAGGACAAGCGCAAAGGGCTTATTGTAAAGGCAAAACGAGGCGTGCGCGGAGGGAATGCGCACAAAATCGACAGGCCAGCTCATGGCGTGGTTGGCGATCCCAGCCGGCCTGCCGCTGCGGCAAACAAGCGTCAGCGACGGGAAGCGCCGCTACGGCAACTCCCGGGCCGATCCGCGTCGCGCCAGGCATAGCAGCGCAACGGAACGCCGTCTTCATGCTGAAACTGTTTCAACCAATACACCAATCGACACCAGCACCGACGCTCATGCGTCATGAAATGGAATAGCCGCTGCCTGCGACTTCCAGGCTCCGGATCGGCCGGCGCCTCAAGCTGGCCAGTTTGCTTGCTCATGCTCATCACTCCGTCGAATGAGACAGCCACATCTCGCCGTCATGCATGGCAAATATATGCGAGGCACCCTAAAAAGCCCGTCAAATCCGCGCAGTAAGACGTGAATTTTCTATAAAAACACCGCCTGACCACCCACCCCAACAACATCCACGAATATCCCTCTCCAATTGCATTGGAGCGGTTTCTTGGCGTGAGATAGATCACTTAAAAATCAAACACAACCGATTACGCAACAATACGTATATCCATTCTTCATTTTTAAGTAGACAATTGAACGTGTTTATGCATTTTTAGATATAAACTGCCAAAAATGCAGCATGTCGTGACAAACCAACCCCATGGAATGCATAATTACACATTTTTACTTAACTAATAGTGTCTAATTTCTTTCTTACATGAAACGCTTTTCGCTCTCTAGCGCGCAATCTCCAAGCTCAAGCACACTTCAGCCCAACATGGGATCGCATACCGCATGGCAGCGGTAAGGCCGGGCAACCACAGCCCAATGCGGCGTGGCTGGAAAATCATGCGCAACTCTGTGCATGCCCTTTTCCTGCGCGAGCTGAAAACACGATTCGGCGAATACCGGCTGGGCTACCTGTGGGCGCTGCTGGAACCCGTCGCGCATATGGTGGTGATGCTGGGCATACTCGGCTACCTGATGCATCGCGTCATGCCGGATATCTCTTTCCCGTTATTCCTGATCTGCGGCATTGTTCCCTATTCATTGTTCTCCAACGTTGCCACCCGCTCTCTTAACGCCATGGACGCCAACCGCGGCTTGTTCAGCTATCGCCCCGTCCATCCAGTCGATGCGCTTCTAGCCCGAACACTACTGGAGTTGTTAATCCAGAGCGCTTGCTTTGTCGTACTGCTTCTCTGCCTGCGGCTTCTCGGCGAGCCTATGGTTTTCGACGCTATACCGCAAATAGTCATGATCTGGTTAGCGTTAACCATCCTATCCCAGGGCATTGGCTTCACCTTCATGGTGCTAGGACACAGCTTCAAGGCTGCGGACAAGATTTTGCCTATCTTGATCCGGCCCATGTATTTCGCCAGCGGCGTGATGTTTCCCCTGCATATCATTCCTTCCGAGTATCGCTGGTTGGTCGACTGGAATCCCTTGCTTCATGCCTTTGAACTCATGCGGCACACTCTTTCTCCAAGCTACCCCTTATACGGAGTCAGCCTTACCTATCTCTGGCTCTGCTCGCTGATCTGTATGTTCAGCGGCTTGCTGCTTTACAAGGGCCGCGAACCGGCCATGCTCCGCTCATGATCAAGATCCGCAACCTGACCAAGTCCTACCGCACGCCCAGCGGCCGGCATTATGTGTTCAAGAATCTCAACCTGGACATTCCATCCGGCGTCAGCGTCGGCTTGATCGGCCGCAATGGCGCCGGCAAATCCACGCTGTTGCGCATCATCGGCGGCATGGACAGGCCAGACAGAGGCCAAGTCGATACCGACTCCAGCATCTCCTGGCCAGTGGGGCTGGCCAGCGGTTTTCAGGGCAGCATGACTGGGCGGGAAAACGTCAAGTTCGTCGCCCGGCTCTATGCAGAAAAGCACGAACTGCGCGACAAGGTCGCCTTTGTGGAAGCCTTTGCCGAACTCGGCAAGCATTTCGACATGCCAATCAAAACTTATTCATCTGGCATGCGATCCAGGCTGGGCTTTGGCCTCTCCATGGCCTTTGATTTCGATTACTACCTGATCGACGAGGTCACCGCCGTAGGCGATGCCAGCTTTCGAGGCAAAAGCGCCAGATTGATAGAAGAAAAACGCCAACGCAGCCAGTTCTTGATGGTTTCGCACGGCATGGACGAAATCAAACGCTTCTGCGACGCCGCGCTGCTGATAGGCCGCAGCGGCGTCCATTATTTCAACGATATCGACGAGGCCATTGCGGCCTACGGGAAAGAAGAAGATGTTCAGGTGGCTTGACAACCTACGCACCGCAAAATCGCTGCAACCCGGACCGGATGGCGCTGCCGCCTTGCCCATGCCGGCAAACCCGGCCCCCAGCCTGCTTCAAAAATTCAGCCAGGACCGCCTGGCCCTGTTGCTGATTGTCCTGCCCGTTGCCTCGGCCAGCCTGTATTTTCTGACGCTCTCTCAGGACCGCTACGCCAGTGAGTCCCAGGTTATCGTCAAAAGAGGCGCGGATAACAAGGGAATGAGCCTTGATCTCGGATCCTTGCTAGGCGGATCGCCGTCTACTTTGCGCGAAGACGCGATACTGCTGCAGCAATATATCCACTCCCCTGACATGCTGGCCCGGCTGGATAAAAGCCTCAATCTGAAACAAGCGTTTGGCGCAGCCGCCGGTTGGGATGTGCTGTACCGGCTCCCCGCCGACGCCAGCAAAGAGCAATTCCTGGATTATTTCCGCGCCCGGGTTGAGGCGCAGTTTGATGAAAAAACTTCTCTGCTGAAAATCCGCACCCAAGGCTTTGATCCGGTATTCGCCCAAAAACTGAATCAGGCGATCCTGGCGGAGAGCGAGCGCTTCATCAACGAGCTATCGCACAAAATCAGCCGCGAGGACGTGGCCTTCGCGCAAAGAGAAGTGGACAACGCTTACGCGCAACTCAACCAGGCCAAAGAACAATTGCTGAACTATCAGAACCGCCATGGCCTGATCGATCCCCACGCCCAGGCCCAGGCCACTGGCCAGCTGGTGGCGGAGCTGGAGGGCAAGCAAGCGCAGCTGGAAGCGGAGCTGCGCAACTTGCAAAGCTATCTGCAAGCCGACTCGCCGCAAGTGGTCGCTGCGCAAAATGCGCTAAACGCCATCAAGGCGCAAATCGCCAAAGAGAAAGCAAAACTGGTTTCTCCGGAGGACGACAAGCTCAACCGCAAAGCCGCCCAGTTCCAGGAGATCAAAGCCCAGGTGGAATTCCGCGCCGATCTCTACAAGCTTGCCTTGACCGCGCTGGAAAAATCCAAAGTCGCCGCGGTGCACAAATTGAAGAATCTGGCGGTAATCAGCACTCCGCAACAACCGGAAGACGCCGAGTACCCGCGCAAACTATACGTGCTGGCATCGCTGCTATTCATCTGTAGCCTGCTGTACGGCACGGCGCGCCTGACCATCTCCATTATCGAAGATCACAAGATTTGACATGCGCCTGACACCTATCGCCCTATTGTTCGCATCCGGGGTGGCATTAGCCATGCCCAACGCCATGTCGACCCTTGGCAACTCCACAGCCGAGCTCGACCAGCTGGCCGCGCTGAAATCCCGCCAATCTGCAGTGGATGCGGCGCAACCCGCGCCAGCCATCGAACCGCAGGTGCCGATTCAGCCACCCAGCAGAATGTTCGGCTCACAACTGTTTGGCGGCGCGTTCCGCCACAGCACCGGGATGGGCTTCAATCCGGACTACCAGATCAGCATTGGCGACCGCATCGCGGTGCGGCTGTGGGGCGCCTTCATGTTTGACGGCCAGATGATCGTCGACCCCCAAGGCAATATCTTCATCCCCAACGTTGGTCCGGTAACCGTAGCCGGCACTCGCAACGGCGACCTCAACAATCTGATAGCCAACCATGTGCGCCGCGTCTACAAGGCCAATGTCAATGCTTACGCCTCGCTGGACATCGCCCAGCCGGTCAAGGTATTCGTCACCGGCTTCGTCAAGCAGCCCGGCCTGTACGGCGGCATCGCCGCCGATAGCGTGCTGAGCTATCTGGACAAGGCCGGCGGGGTGGATGCGGAGCGCGGCAGCTATGTAGACATCAGCGTACGACGCCATGGAGCGGTGCGAAAACAAATCAACCTGTATGACTTCCTGCTCAAGGGCAAGCTGGATCTGGTGCAATTTTCCGATGGCGACGTGATTGTCGTGGGTCCCCGCCAGCACACCTTCGCCGTCTCCGGAGAAGTCTTCAACAACAACGATTTCGAGTTTCCCCAAAACCGGATCAGCGTGAACGATGCCCTGGCGATGGCCCGCCCCAAGCCAGGCGCTACCCATATCAGCATCATCCGCCGCCAAGGCAGCGAAAAAACCAGCGAATACTACCCGCTGGCTGCCGCGGGAGCGGTGCAACTGAATGACGGAGACCAGCTGAGCGTTACCGCCGACCGCTACGCCGGCACCATCCAGGTGCGGGTAGAAGGCGCTCACTCCGGCGAACACGCCATCGTCTTGCCATATGGAGCCACCATGGCCGACGTCTTGGCCAAGGTCCGCGCCAGCAGCATGTCCCAAATCAACGCGATCCAGCTATTCCGCAAATCCGTCGCCGAGCGCCAAAAAGCCATGCTGGCCCTGTCTCTGCAAAAGCTGCAGGAAACCGCCTTCTCCGCCCGTTCCTCCACCAAGGAGGAGGCCGACCTGCGCACTCGCGAAGCCGAGCTGATAGAACGCTTCGTTGCCAAAGCGGGGAAAGTGGAGCCCAAGGGCCAGGTGGTTCTCAACGAAAAAGCCCTGCAAACCACCCTGCTGGAAGACGGCGACGTGATCCGCATACCGGAAAAAACCAGCGTGGTGATGGTGCACGGCGATGTGCTGTTTCCCAACGC
Organism: Xenophilus sp. AP218F; assembly: GCA_002213445.1. Lineage (GTDB taxonomy): Bacteria > Pseudomonadota > Gammaproteobacteria > Burkholderiales > Chromobacteriaceae > Chromobacterium. The sequence continues at coordinate 109,506 of NJIE01000024.1, forward strand.
CGTCAGCTGGCAATCGGGCCTGAACGTAGGAGATTACGTAGAACAAGTCGGCGGCTACAACCAAAGCGCCGACAAATCCCGCCTGATACTCATGAGGCAAAACGGCGAAGCGCTACCTGTCAGCGCCAGCGCCAAAGTCGCCGCCGGCGACGAAGTCATGGTAATGCCGAAAATAGACAGCAAGAACATCGAAGTCACGCGCGGCATTACTCAGATTCTTTATCAGATCGCAGTAGCGGCAAAAGTAATTCTCGATTTGTAGTGCTACATGGCGCATTCGCGCGCAGGCGGGAATCTAGCAAAACACAAAGTAAAGATGGCTAAAACCGCCAAACAATGTGATTTCAGGAGTTAGTTAAGTGAACCGTATCATCGTTATTGGCCACCCGACATCGGGCTATGAAACAGTAGAGCACACCTTGCACCAATGCGGCATGCAGCCCGCTCAACCCTCCCGCCGAGAAAGACTTTCACCGCAAGACATCACCGCTACCTTGCGTAAAGTCCATGGCATTGCCTCCCCAGATGAGGCCACTCAAGAGGACGACATTGCTCAGGTCGATCTCAATCCACTATGGCACGGCATGGCGATGGACTTGATGCTGGGCAATCTGGAACAGCCCCTTTGGGGCTGGGCAGACCCAGACGCCATCACTACCCTCAATTACTGGTCTGAGCTGGACCCCCGTCTAACATTTGTGCTTGTCTACGACGAACCGCATCGAGTGCTGATGGAAGCCAGCGTCCGGCCATCCCCTCCCACGCTTGAAGACACGCAGCGACTGCTGGACAACTGGGCAGCCTACAATGGCACGCTGTTGCGCTTCTACCTGCGCCATCGCGATCGCTGCCTGCTGGTGCATGCCCAACAAGTCCGCCGCGAAGCCGGCCGCTATGTCCAGCAGCTACAACCGATGCTGGATGCAGCCCTAAACCAGCTGCCCGAACAGAGCCCCGCCGACCTGCCCGTGCTGGCGCAAACAACCCGCGTCAGCCCAGCCCTAGTGCCAGCTCAACGCTTGAATGCCATCGCCGCGCTAACCGGACTAGATAGCGGGCTGATTGAACAGACTCTGCGAGCCAACGATACAGAACGCTATCTGCTGGATGACATCCTGCGCACAACCCACCCCTTGAGCCTGCAACGCTACGCCGAGCTGCAAGCCTCCGCCTCCCTGCCGTTAGATCCGCCCTTATACGCACCTACGCAAGCCACACCCGCCTGGACCGCCTGGGTACAACAGCGCGCATTGATGGCCAATCTGGCCAACCGATTGCATAGCGCATACCAACAAGTTTCAGCAGAACTGGATGACGCCCAGCGCCACCATGCTCGCTTAACCGAGCAGCACCGCGCCCAGCTTAGCCAACTGCAAAACCAACACCAACAAAGCCTGAACGAACAAGAGAAGGAAATTCAACGCAGCCGCGAAGAAGCTGAGCTATTGCAGGGTCAATTACATCAGGTGCAAGAAGAACTAGAGCAACACTACCTGCGCAAACAGGAGTTGGAAAAACGCACCGACGAGCTGGACGCGGAGCTCAAACGCCAAAATGAAGCGCATGCCAAAGCCCTAAAGGCCAGGCTAGAAAATGCAGGCCAAGAGCAAATAAAATCTCTGCATCAGGAAAACGAGACGCTGCTCGGACGACTGCACCAAGCTCAGGAAGAACTGGAGCGCTTTTACCTCGAAAACCAACACTTGAAAATGCAGCAAACACCTGCCAAGCCTCCACTATATGGAGCTGCCGAGCGCGTCAAACAGCAGTTGGACTATAGGCTAGGTTCTGTGATGATAAAAAAATCACATACATTTAGCGGATGGGTTGGAATGCCTCTCGCACTGATCGCTGAAGCTCGGCTGTACAGGAAAGAAATGAAGCAAATAGATGAGAAAAATCTCCCCCCGATCCACGAGTACTATGACTCTGAAAAAGCAGAACAAACAAAGAAACACCTATCGTACCGACTGGGGTTTACCTTATTAAATAATTATAAAACACCATTCGGCTGGACTAAACTGCCATTCTTACTTACCAGAGAGATAAGTGAGTTTAGACGCCGAAAAATGCAGTAAAAAATGAAATCTTCCGCAACAATCATCAAAGGATAACCACTTTCAAATTTCATGCAAACATTCGAAATTTAAACATTCCATTCTTAATTTAAATTAAACAAATTCAAATTTTTGATAATCATGAATTTAAAAAAAGTACACCAGCTTGCCGCTGAAAATAAAATCAGCGACGCCATTGAAATTCTCGAGTCGCTCTCAATAAAGTTTCCTGAGTTTTCTTTGTACAAAGAAAAAATGGAAGGATATAGAAAGCTTTTAGGGAATAATGGTGGGAAAATATCGCCCACATCTAAAACCTCTCGCACTGCGCTTATAAAGTCACCACCAAAACAAAACGCAAATCTAGTAGAAAAAATAGCCTATGGTTCATATCTTGGCGCTTATGAGAGCACATCCAAAGCGCGAGCCTGGCTTTCAAGCTTACTAAAAGAAAATAAAGAAAACATCCAAATTCTTGTAGAGCTTGCCAAGTTAGATATGGCGGATGAACGCTTCAAGGATGCGCTTACTAAAGCCAAAATTGCAATTCGTATTGACAAGAATCAATCCGCGCCTTTTAAAATTGCAGAGCAAGCATCTATTGAATTGGGAGATTTCAAATCTGCAAATCAGTATTTTTTGGACCACCCCAAGCACAAGAATCCACCAGAGCCAAGAAAGCGTGGAAAAAACCCAACGCTAGGGAGCAATTTTGTGCTACCTCCCAATATTGGCGAAGGAAATGATTACACACACATACTGTATAAATCGAGCCTTTTTACAGCTTCGAGAGAAAAGTATACAAAGAGAGCTTCGATTATAGTACCGGTTTACAATCGCCATAAAATTCTGGCGAATACCTTGGCTGCCCTGACACATCAGACCTATCCAAATGATTTGATGGATATCATCGTTGTTGATGATGGGAGTAACGATGGCGTATTTGATGTTATAAGAAAATACGAAAGCAAATTGCATTTATACTATGGCCGCCAAATAGATAAAGGGTTTAGAGTTTCAGCGGCAAGAAATATCGGCCTAAAAATGGCAAAAGGGGACTCCATCATCCTTCTGGATGCTGATATCCTGCCATGCCCTAATGATATTGAAAACTACATGAAAATTTTACATGTAGCCGATGATGCTGTGCTTATTGGGCATCGCCGTTATGTTGACGTGTCCAACATTACTGATGATCAAATCCTGGCAAATCCTGAAGCTGCACTAAATCTTCCGAGCATAAACCCCAATAATGATGTTGCCGATCACCGAGACACAAGCGGTGAGTCCATAGACTGGCGCCTCCCAGTATACAAGAAAACAAATAATCTAATTAATGACCCCTGGCCGTTTACCAAGGGTGCCGCAGGAAATCTGGCATTCTCCAAAAAATTGCTTGCCAAAGCTGGACTTTTTGACGAGGAATTTACTGCGTGGGGATGTGAGGACACCGAGTTCAGCTATCGTCTTTACAATGCCGGTGCATACTTTATTCCGATGTTAAATATTGTTTCCCTTCACCAAGAGCCGTTAGGAAATAAGACTGAGAATCCATCCACCGCAGGTGAGAGTTTCCGAGCAGCTGGCCATAGATTTACCAAAAATTTACTAGCAAAGAAATGTCCATCACCCGTAACACGAAAATATAGCGAGCATAAAGATTTCACCGTTCCAAAAGTCTCAATATATATACCTGCTTACAACGCGGAACAGTATATTGTTGATGCTATCAACAGCTGCCTGAAGCAGAATTTTGATGATTTAGAAATTTGCATTTGTAATGATGGATCAACAGACAATACGCTAGATGTTCTATCAAGGAATTTCGGCAACAACCCGAAAGTACGCTGGGTTACACAGCCAAACTCTGGCATTGGCGCTGCAACCAATACGGCTATTGCCATGTGCCGCGGACTTTACATTGGACAACTTGATGCAGATGATCTGCTTAAGCAAGGTGCCGTTCGCGCTTGCGTGCAAGTTCTTGATTCAATGGCAGTTGATGCTGTTTATACTGACTGTGATTACATTGATAGCCATGGAAATTATATTCGGGATGGCTGGTGCGGAGGGGAGTTCGAAAAGGAATGGATGGCAACCGGTATGATTGCTACACATTTCAGAATGTTCCGGAAACGTACTTGGAATCGTACCAGCGGCTGCAATGAAAGAATTAAAAATGCAGTGGATCTAGACTTATGGCTTAAGTTAAACGAAAAAGCTAAAATCCATCACATACATGATGTTTTTTATAGCTATCGCTGGCATGGTACCAACACATCCATTAGAGAGAGAAAACTTCAAGAAAAGAACCATTTGAGAGTAGTTGAAGATAGCCTCTCAAGAATTGGAATGAGCCGATACTGGCAGGTAAAGTCTACGGGAAACAAACTAAACCCAAGAGAATTCCAGATTGCAGAAATAGAACAACCGGTAGCCGTTACACCCAAAGACATAATAATCTTAATTCCTACATGCCTAAAATATAAGAATAAGGCCGCAGCAGTCCGGGATACATGGAAAAAAAATGCCGAGAAAATAGGCTTCCGCTGCTTTTTCTTGATGGGAGACCCCACTATTGACATAGCCAAGGTCCAAGATGACACAATATATGTCCCCTGCCGAGATGACTATGAGTCTTTACTAGTAAAACTTTGCATGGGCTATGAGTTCATCTACAAATCAATCTCTGACTTTACTCATATCTATAAAATTGATGATGACTGCTTCTTGAACCTAGACAAGCTTGTCAAAGATATTCTCCCCCAATTAGCCTATTTACAATATGCGGGAGGTGCAACACACCCCAAGGGTGCAAAAATGAACAACAAGTGGCACTTTGGGAAATGCAGCGACGCTAATTTCGACAAGCCATATAAATTTGACAAAGCCCCCTATGAATTTGCCAAAGGGGGTTATGGCTATTTCCTCAGAAAAGACATACTGCCATTGATATATCAAAAAAAAGATGAGCTCTTATCTGAGATAGATAATCACATTTACTCATTCGAGGATGTGAGAATTTCTGAAATACTAGGATCAAAAAATATACTAGCAAAGCTATTAAAAAATTATCACATCGGACGAAATGGCGACGCACCCCCGGAAAATTTAACTGTTATATTTGACATTTCAAACCCTTCAGAAATAAAAGACCTGAATGAATCAAAAAAAACGAGAAGATTAATTGAGCAGCCATCTCTATCTGCACTCTGATTCCAATCGGTTCATTACAAAATTCATTTGCCTAATTTTTTCACTATCGCCTGCATGTAACGTGGAGATCAGTTTTAATCTGCGGAAATCAACTTTAGCCACTTACCAATACTTTACTCATCAATTTTATACCACTTTTCGCCTTGCCATATATAGAAATGTTTTATTATAGGCACCAAAAGGGATATTGTGCATAAATCAAAAAGGAACCTAATGCCATCTACAGAAAAACCTCAAATTTCAATCTGCACTATTACGTATGAAGATGAATTTTCCTTGCTTTTTATTCAAGCAAAATCAATTGCGAAATATGTAGACCCCTCTCTGGTAAAAGAAATATTCATAATTACAAATAACGCAATAACCGGGAGGAATGAAAAATACTTGGAAGGGGCCATAGAAATACTGAAGAAGCACGGCTTTCATGTGAAGAGAAGCCACTGCTCTGACCTAATCCCGCAAGACAGAATTATTCATGGCGGAGACTGGCGCACACAGCAGATCCTGAAATTATGGATTGCGAGAGAAATTTCCACCCCTTGGTATATGGTATTAGACAGCAAAAATCACTTCATTCGCCCAATAAATAAAAATATACTATTCCACAATGGAAAGGCAATTTCATTTCTTTGGCAATGTAGTGAGGCATTAAAGCCATGGCTAAAAGCTTCTGCAAAAGCAATTGACTTTGAGTTAATTAATGTAGAATCGCCATCAATGCCTACGGCCACTCCGTATATATTAAACACATTATTCACTCAAAATCTGCTTTCAGATATCAAACCCGATATAATTGAGCTATTCAATAAGCATCGGCAAGCAACCGAGTTTTTCTTGTATTTTAGCTATATACAAAAAAAGGGAGTTATGGAGGACTTGTATAGCTTTGGAACGCAGTTCTATGCAACATTCTTTAACTCTTACCCAAGCACAGGAGAGCAAATGAATTCATTAGTTAACCACGCAGCGCTCCCATCAACATTTTCAGTTGGCATTCACAGGAATAGATTTAGAATCGGCGATAAATTCGTCCTAAAATTTGCTAAAGAATTATGGTTAAAAGAAGGTTTTATTGATACTGAAGATGAGTTCAACGAAATTTCGGCGAGCATTTAATTTTTCCCCAATAAAATCAAGTAATATTTCATGAAAATTACTATCGCCGGCACAGGTTATGTCGGCCTCTCTAACGCCATACTACTGGCGCAACACCACAACGTGGTGGCGCTGGATATTGACTATACCAAGGTACAGATGATCAATGACCGGCTGTCGCCTATTGCGGACGCCGAAATCAAATACTTTCTGGCAGAAAAACCACTCAAGCTGCACGCCACGCTGGACAAGCAGCAGGCCTATCGTGACGCAGACTTTGTCATCATCGCCACGCCAACGGATTACGACCCGGTCAGCAACTACTTCAATACCTCGTCGGTGGAGGCAGTGATACGGGACGTGATGGCCATAAACCCGCGAGCGGTGATGGTGATCAAGTCCACTATTCCGGTTGGGTTTACCGAACGGCTCAAGCGCGAGCTGGGCTGCGACAATCTGATCTTCTCGCCGGAGTTTCTGCGCGAGGGCAAGGCGCTGCACGACAATTTGCATCCTTCGCGCATCGTGGTGGGCGAGCGTTCGGAACGCGGCCAGCAATTTGCCAACTTGCTGTGCGAAGGCGCCATCCGCCAGGATATCCCGGTATTGCTGACCGACAATACCGAGGCGGAGGCGATCAAGCTGTTTGCCAATACCTATCTGGCCATGCGCGTGGCCTATTTCAACGAGCTGGATACCTACGCGGCCATCCATGGTCTGGATGCGCGCCAGATCATTGAGGGCGTGGGACTGGACCCGCGCATTGGTGCCCATTACAACAATCCGTCATTTGGCTACGGCGGCTATTGTCTGCCCAAGGATACCAAGCAGCTGCTGGCCAATTACCAGGATGTGCCGCAAAACCTGATCCGCGCCATTGTGGATGCCAATACCACGCGCAAAGATTTTGTGGCGGAAGACATCCTTCGCCGCCAACCCAAAATCGTGGGAATACACCGCCTGATCATGAAGGCCGGTAGCGACAATTTCCGCGCCAGCAGTGTGCAGGGCATCATGAAGCGGCTGAAGGCCAAGGGGGTGGAAGTGGTGATCTACGAACCTGCGCTGAAAGAGGACGCTTTTTTCAACTCGCGGGTGGTTCGTGATCTTGCCAGTTTCAAACAACTGGCTGATGTGATTGTGGCCAACCGCCGCGTACCCGAGCTGGCCGATGTGGCCGACAAGGTATATACCCGCGACCTGTTTGGCGGGGATGCCTGAAATGAGCAGGGCTGTATGCTGAACAGGCTGCGCTTCAACTGGCATTACCGGCGCAAGCATTTTGTCCGTGCGCTGGCGTACTCGGGCCTGGGTACGCGCACAGGGTTTTCCGGTAAAACGCTGTGGGCACTGTACCAGGTGGGCATGCTGGCAACCGTGGCGCAAACCACGAAAGCCCCCTCAGGCCTGCGCGGGCGGTTTGCCCAAACGGTTGCCCTGGCAGCTTGCGGGCAGCCGGAAGAGGCCCGACGCGGGCTGGCGCGCATGCGTCGGCACGCGGGCTGGCGTGGTTGTCTGGCGCCGCTGTCAAAAGCGTTGGCACCTTATCTGCCGGAAGAAGCTTTGCAGCTGGCGGAAAAATCGGGCAAGACCGGGCCGGGCTTGCGCCTGGCTCTGCTGCTGGCCAATGGGCATCAGGCCGATGCCAAAGCATTGCTGGATAGCCAGTCCAAACTAGCAGCAAAGACAGAGCCCGAGCTGCATCTGCTGCGCACCAATGCCCTGAGTGGCTCACCGAGTGAACAACTGCAACGACTGAATGCCTACCTGGCAACCTACAATATTGCGCCATTGCATTTGCTGGATGCCTCCCTACCGCCTTCGCCGTTCAACGTCGGGGCTGCGCCGCGCGCCCAAACCGCAACCGGCCCGCTGGTAACGGTGCTGATGACAACCTATCGCACCGGCAATCTGGCGATAGCCGCCATTCAGTCCATCCTGCAACAGAGCTACACCAATCTGGAACTGATCATCATTGATGATGGCAGCGACGACTCTACGGTAGATCTGATAACGGCACAGACGGCGCTGGACTCAAGAGTCAGGATCGTACAGTTAGCAGACAATATGGGTACCTACGCGGCCAAACTGATAGGACTGTCCCAGGCCAGGGGCGAGTTTGTCACCTGTCAGGATTCTGACGACTGGGCGCACCCTGAGAAGATTGAGCGTCAGTTGGCACCGCTGCTACAGGACGAGCAATTGGTCTGTACGGTATCCAATTGGGTACGCATGAGGAGCGACGGCTCATTTTATTCGCGCATGGTTTACCCGCTGACCAGGCTGAACCCCTCGTCACCGTTGTTCCGCCGCCAGCGCGTAGTCGAAACTACTGGGGCCTGGGATTGCGTGCGTACCGGCGCCGATAGCGAATTTCTGGCCCGGTTGAAGCTGGTTTTTGGCCCGAACGCGGTGAAAAAGATCAATCAACCGCTGGTTCTGGGCAGCCACAGACCTGACTCGTTGATGACGGCCAGTGCTACCGGCTATTCGACGTCCGGTGTTTCTCGACCACGCCTGGCGTATTGGGAAAGCTGGAATCGCTGGCATATCCACTGCCTAGCCGCAGGCAAAGTGCCGATGATGTCTTTGAATCAGCAAGACCCGGCAATGTCACGCCCCTTCGTTGCGCCCGAAGCATTGCAAATATGTGCGCAATCCATTCCGGCGGAGCTGTATCAGAAAATCATCGCCAATTACCCTCTTCCCCACTATTGCTGAGCGCAGCTCTAATCATTTCTGCCAAAGCAAAATTTTTGAAATGAAAACTATGACAAACAACACCAATTTCAAGATCAAAAAAGCCATTTTCCCGGTTGCCGGCATGGGCACTCGCTTCTTGCCCGCTACCAAAGCCAGCCCAAAAGAAATGCTGCCCATTGTTGACAAGCCGCTGATCCAGTACGCGGTGGAAGAAGCGGTAGCCGCTGGCATCACCGAACTGGTGTTCATTACCGGCCGCAACAAGCGCAGCATTGAAGATCACTTCGACAAAGCCTACGAACTCGAAACCGAACTCGAGATTCGCAACAAACATAAGCTGCTGCAACTGACGCAAGACATTATTCCCCCCAACGTGTCCTGCCTGTATATCCGCCAGCCGGAAGCGCTAGGTTTGGGCCATGCCGTGCTGTGCGCGCAACCTGCCGTGGGCGACGAGCCTTTCGCCGTGATCCTGGCCGATGATCTGATGGACAGCGAACCGGGGGCGCTGATGCAGATGGTGAAACTGTACGAACAGCAAGCGACTTCGATTCTCGGCGTGGAAGATGTGCCGCGCGAAGCGACCGGCTCCTACGGCATCGTAGAAACCCGCCTTGCCGACGACGGCGTGCAGCGGGTTTGCAGTATCGTTGAAAAACCTCATCCCGACGTTGCTCCCTCGACCTTGGCCGTGGTGGGTCGTTACATTCTGACCCCTCGCATATTCGACAAGCTTAAAAAAGTACAACCCGGGGCTGGCGGCGAGATCCAGCTAACGGATGGGATCGCAGCGCTGATGAAAGACGAATGCGTGCTGGCGATGCCGCTGGCAGGCACGCGCTACGATTGCGGCTCCAAATTGGGCTACTTGAAAGCCACAGTCAATTTCGGGCTCAAGCATCCGGAAACACGCCAGGCCTTCTCCAAACATCTGGCTGAAATCGAACTGTGACCGTCGCCATCTTCTCCTCAGGCATCGCCCGCATCCCGCATCTGGCAGCCTTGCTGGGGCTGCCAGTGCGGCACTTCCGTAGCCAAGGAACATCGGATACGACCACACTGACTGCGGTAGCTGGCTGGGGGTTGCGGCCATCGTCCCGGCGCGCGCAAGCGTTTGCCCGCGCGCGCGCGCTTCCCTACTGGTCGCTTGAGGATGGGTTTCTGCGCTCGCTGGGCTTGGGCGTGGATGGAACCCCGCCGCTATCCATCGTGCGAGACGATATCGGCATCTATTACGATGCGACCCGCCCTTCCCGGTTGGAAGAGATGCTGAACACCTCCCAACTGACTGACGAGCAACAGCGGGAGGCTGCCAAGGGACTGGAATGGATACGATGCCACCGCTTATCCAAATACAATCACGCACCGCGACTGACACTGCCCAAACGAGGCGATAAGCCCCGCGTGTTGGTGCTGGATCAAACCGAGGGCGATGTTTCGGTGCGGCTGGGCGGGGCCGGAGCGGCGGCATTTGCCGACATGCTGGCATCCGCCCGCCGGGAACACCCTGACGCCGAGTTATGGGTCAAAACACACCCGGACGTGGTGGCCGGCAAAAAGCGGGGATATCTGCCTAAAGTCCCGGATGGCATCAGTCTGCAGGCCGAAGACATCTGCCCGCAAACGCTGCTGTCCCAGGTGGATGTGGTTTATACGGCTACCTCGCATATGGGTTTTGAAGCGCTGGTAGCGGGCTGCAAGGTGGTCTGCTTCGGGATGCCCTGGTATGCCGGCTGGGGCTTGACCGATGACAGACATCCGGAGATGCCGGCGCTGCGCCAGCGCCGCCGCCGTCAATGCACGCTGGAAGAGTTGTTTCACGCCGCTTATCTGCGCTATGCCCGTTATATTCAGCCGGAAACCGGCGAGCCGGGTTCTTTTTTCGACGTGGCGGAATGGATACGCCTCAATCGCGAGCTGCGCGAACAATCCAGCGGCACGCTGTGGTGCGTCGGCATGACCTTGTGGAAGCGCGCTGTGGTATGGCCTTTCCTCAAATCGCCGGCCAATCGGCTGCGCTTTGTCCGCAAGTTGCCGCAACATTTGCCGGAGAACAGCAAGGTGGTGGCCTGGGGCATGAAGGCCGAGCTTCGCGAAGCATGCAGGGCAAGAAATATCCCGCTGCTGGCGATGGAGGACGGCTTTTTGCGCTCGGTCGGATTGGGCTCTCACTTGCTGCCGCCGCTGTCTTTGGTGGTGGATGGCGGCGGGCTTTATTACGCCTATCAGTCGGACAGCGATTTGCAACGCCATCTGAATACGGCGCGCCCAAGCGCTGAGGAGTGTCAGCGGGCCAGCCGGCTGCGGGCCAGATTGGTGGCCGGCAGGATCAGCAAATACAACGTGGGCAGCGCCTTCCAGCTTGACCCCGGGGCGGCAGACAAGCTGATTGTATTGGTGCCGGGACAAGTGGAGGATGACGCCTCCATTCGTTTGGGATCGCCCGTCGTCCACAGCAACCTGGCTCTGCTCCAGGCCGCTCGGGCTGCGCGCCCTGATGCCTGGATTATCTACAAGCCGCACCCGGATGTGGTATCCGGCAATCGCGCAGGCCATATCGACGCCGGCCAATTGGCCGCGCTGGCCGATCAGGTGGTCGAAAATGCCGATATCTCGGGCTGCATAGCCGCCGCCGACGAAATTCACACCATGACTTCGCTGGCCGGCTTTGAGGCGCTGCTGCAAGGCAAGGCCGTGCATTGCCATGGCGCGCCGTTTTATGCGGGCTGGGGCCTGACGCGCGACCACATTCCCTTGCCGCGCAGGCAGCGCCGCCTCAGCCTGGACGAGCTGGTGCACGGCGCGCTGATCGCTTACCCCCGCTACATCATCCCCGGCAAAGCGGGATACGCCAGGGTGGAGGCGGTGGTGGATTTGCTGATGCGGCAAAAAAACGACGTGAAAGCATCGTCGCTGCGCACCAACTGGTGCGCCAGGCAATGGCGCAAAGCCAGAGGGCTGCTGGATACCTTTTTGTGAAGCCGGCCATTCAGACCCGGCAAATCCGCCAAATGCGACGTCGATCAAACCGATCGACATGAATATGGCATTAAAATGCTGAAAGCTTGCGGTTGTTAACCGCCTTTCTATTGAAAAATAAAAGAATCGCAAAACTGATCATGCTGGCCGCACAATCTCTGCTCAAACATAAACGACTGCTGCTGTTGCAAGGCCCGATGGGCAACTTCTTCAACCGATTGGCGGACTGGCTGAGCGCGCATGACATCGAGTCGCGCAAGGTCAATTTCAATGGCGGCGACTGGCTGTTTCATCGCCGTCCGGGCACCGCGCACTATCAGGGCAAACCTTCCAGCTTCAGCCGCTGGCTGCGTTCCTATATCCGGAAGGAAGGAATAGACGGCATTGTCTGCTTTGGCGATTGCCGGCGTCCGCACCGGGTTGCCGCGCTGGTCGCCAAGGAGATGGGAATCGCCTTCTACGCTTTTGAAGAAGGTTACTTGCGGCCGGACTATGTGACACTGGAGGAAGGCGGCGTCAACGCCTTCTCCCAGCTGGCCAGCCAACCTGCCCGCTACATCGAGCATGAGCCGGTTCACAGCGAACGGCCACTGCCGACTCGCCCCTCGTTCCGGCGCATGGGTCTGACCGCCATGGCCTACTACGCGGCAGGCTGGTTTCTGCGCCGACAATTCCCGCACTACCGCCATCACAAGGATTTCTCGCCATTTCGCGAGTGTTTCTTCTGGGTGCGCGCCGGTTGGCGCAAGCAGGTTTATCGGTTGACCGAGGCCAAGCTTGTCCGCCGCATCGCCGAAGAGTGGCGCGGTCAGTATTTTCTGGTTGCTTTGCAGGTTTTCAACGACAGCCAGATCCACCAGCACAGCCACTATCAGGATATTCGCGACTTCATAGCGGAAATCATCCAGGCGTTCGCAACGCAAGCCGGCGCCGAGCATCAGCTGGTTTTCAAGCATCACCCCATGGATAGGGGTCATAGGCATTATGGTCGCTTCATTCAGGAGCAGGCCTGCCTCGCGGGCGTTGTGGAACGGGTGCACTACGTGCACGACGCCCATCTGCCGACGCTGCTGAAACGCAGCCGCGGCGTCATCACCATCAACAGCACGGTTGGTTTGTCGGCGATTCACCACGGCAAGCCCACCATCGTCATGGGCAGGGCTTTCTACGATATTCAGGGCCTCACCTTCCAGGGAGAGCTGAAACGATTCTGGAACGAGCCTTATGCCGTCAATCAGGAGCTATACGGCAAACTGCGTTCCTACATGATCAAGCACACTCAGCTGAATGGCGCCTTCTTCGGCGAATCCCACTGGATGCGCCACCCCAAGTTGGCGCCGCGCGCATCGTATTGGCAACCCGCGCTCCGGGCTGGTCAGGTCGCGGCGCTGCTGCTTTTTCTGGACATCGCCGCGGATGGCGAACTGGGCTGGTTGCTGGAATGGCTTGCCAGTTTGGGCTGATGCGCCAAACATTCCAAAAGCATTGGCGAAGTGTAAAAATAAGAAAATTGTATTTAATTTTATTAAGTTGAATGGCATGATCGGCCTTGGCATCGCCGCACCCTTTCCTCAACACCAATGCACGGACAACAATCATGAAAACCAAATGGCTACTGCCCGTACTGCTTGCTTTTTCCGCCGCCCCCGCGCTGGCTGACGTCTCCATCCTGGTTCCCTTCGCCTCCAAGCACTACGGCTGCGACCACAAAAAGCACAGCTGCGACTTTCACCAGTTCAACCCCGGACTGGGACTGGAGTGGTCCCCGCAAGAATACAGCTGGGGCCGTCCCATCGTTCGCGCCGCGGGCTATAGCGATTCCGCCGCAAAATTCGCCTACTTTGTCGCTGGCGGCTGGCGCAAGGATTTCAATATTGTCGACGACGTGAAATTAGGCTTGGGAATCTACGCCGGTTATCTGAACGGCTCGGACCAGAACGGGTTCGCCGCGCTGCCATTCGTGTCGGTCGGCTACAAGAAATTGTCTTTCGAAGTGGGCTACGGCGATTCCAAAGCCGGCCATCACAAGCACAAGGAGGATGTGAACCACATCCTTACCTTCAGCGCCAGATACGATCTGTAATCGAACGCCAAGGCCCGAGCCTGCAAGCCGCGCAGGTTCAATCGGTTTCAGATGAAAAAAAGCAGCAGTTTTACTGCTGCTTTTTTTCATGGCATCGCTCACGGATAGCCTGCAGGATTCCGGCTTTGCCAGCGCCAGCTGTCGCGGCACATGTCTTCCAGCGTTTTTTCCGCCTTCCAGCCCAATAGCTTTTCCGCCGCCGCCGGATTGGCCCAGCACTCGGCGATGTCGCCCGGGCGGCGCGCCACGATGCGGTATGGCACCTGGCAGCCGTTGACCCGCTCGAACGCCTGCACCATGTCCAGCACCGAATAACCCTTGCCGGTTCCCAGATTCACGGTCAGCAGTCCCGGCTCGCGGGCCAGCGCCTGCACCGCCTTGACGTGGCCGGCGGCCAGATCCACCACATGGATGTAGTCGCGCACGCCGGTGCCGTCGTGGGTGGGGTAGTCGCTGCCGAATACCTGCAGCTCCGCCAGCTTGCCGCAGGCCACCTGCGAGATGAACGGCATCAGATTGTTGGGAATGCCGTTGGGGTCTTCGCCGATGTCGCCGCTCTCATGCGCGCCGATGGGGTTGAAATAGCGCAGCAGCGCGATATTCCAGTCCGGTTCGGCCCGGGCGAAGTCGCGCAGCATATCTTCCACGATCAGCTTGCTGCGGCCGTAGGGGTTGGTTGCCGACAACGGGAAGGATTCCGTGATCGGCACCGAAGCCGGGTTGCCGTAAACGGTGGCGGAAGAGCTGAACACGAAATTGCGCACCCCGTGCCGCTTCATCGCCCGCAGCAGGCACAGAGTGCCGGCGACGTTGTTCTCGTAATACTCCAGCGGCTTTTCCACCGATTCGCCCACCGCCTTCAAGCCGGCGAAATGAATGACCGCCTGGATCGGGTGGCGAAACGCCTGTTCCAGCGCCTCCGGGTCGCGGATGTCGCCCTCGATGAAAGTCAGCTTCTTGCCGGCCAGTTGCTCGACGCGGCGCAAGGCTTCCGCCTTGCTGTTGCACAGATTGTCCAATACCGCCAGCTCATGGCCGGCCTCCAGCAATTGCACGCAGGTATGCGAACCGATATAGCCGGCCCCGCCCGTCACCAAGATCATGATTCGTCCCATCTCTTCCAAAATGAGACCCGAGTTTAAGGGAAAAGCGGATAGCAAAACAGCACCCGCAGGCGCTGTTTCGGCAGGAAGGCGGGTCGAGGCCTAGTGCTTGCGTCCTATCGCCTTGGCGCCGATGTCGCGGCGCAGCTGCTTGCCTGAGAAGTGGATCTGATCGGCGGCGGCGTAAGCGCGGCCTTGCGCCATCTTGACGCTGTCGCCCAAGCCCACGGCGCACAGCACCCGGCCGCCGTGGCTGAGCAGCTGCCGCTCTTCGTCCAGCCGGGTGCCGGCGTGGAACACCACGGCGTCGTCGGCTTCGGCCGGGATGCCGCTGATCAGGTCGCCCTTGCGCGGGTCTTCCGGATAGCCGGCGGCGGCCAGCACCACGCCCAAGGCCACGCGCCGGTCCCACTCCGCTTCCACCTGGTCCAGCCGTCCGTTGACGCCGGCGTCCAGCAGGATGGTGAAGTCGGTTTTCAGCCTGGCCATGATGGGCTGGGTTTCCGGATCGCCGAAGCGGCAGTTGAATTCGATGGTGTGCGGCTTGCCTTGCGCGTCTATCATCAGCCCGGCGTAGAGGAAGCCGGTGTAGGGATGGCCGTCCTTCTTCATGCCCAGCACCGTCGGCGTGATGATTTCGCGCATCACCCGGTTGTGCACCGCCGGGGTGACTACCGGAGCCGGGCTGTAGGCGCCCATGCCGCCGGTGTTGGGGCCGCGGTCGCCGTCCAGGAGCCGCTTGTGGTCCTGGCTGGTGGCCATCGGCAGCACGTGGTCGCCGTCCACCATCACGATGAAGCTGGCTTCCTCGCCTTGCAGGAAGTCTTCGATCACCACCCGGCTGCCGGCGTCGCCCATCTTGTTGGCGAGCAGCATGTCGTCGATGGCCGCGTGGGCCTCGGCCAGCGTCATCGCCACCACCACGCCCTTGCCTGCGGCCAGGCCGTCGGCCTTGATCACGATGGGCGCGCCCTTGCCGTCGACATAGGCATGCGCGGCGGCGGCGTCGGTGAAGGTCTGGTAGGCGGCGGTGGGGATGCCGTGGCGCTGCATGAAGGCCTTGGCGAAGTCCTTGGAGCTTTCCAGCTGGGCGCAATAGCGGGTGGGGCCGAAGATGCGCAGGCCGGCGTCGCGGAAGGCGTCCACCACGCCGGCGGCAAGCGGCGCTTCCGGGCCGACCACGGTCAATTCGATCTTCTCGCGCCTGGCGAAGTCCAGCCACTCGGCCACCGAGTTGAGATCGACATTGGTGAGATTGGGGTCCAGCGCGGTTCCGGCGTTGCCCGGCGCGACAAATACTTTGGAGACGCGCTTGGACTTGGCGATGCGCCAGGCCAGCGCGTGTTCGCGGCCGCCGGAGCCGATCACGAGAACTTTCATGGTTTGAATCCTTTTGGGGTCGGACAGCGACAGCCGGCATCCGGCCGTCGCCTGCGCTTGGCGCTACCTGGACAGCATAGCGCCAAGCGCCGGCGCGTTGCGCCGATTTCGCGGAGAAAGCGGCGCCCGCGCGTCAAAAAAACACGCTTAGTGGCGGAAGTGGCGCACGCCGGTCAACACCAGCGCGATGCCGTGCTCGTCGGCGGCGGCGAACACTTCCTCGTCACGCATCGAGCCGCCCGGCTGGATGATGGCCTTGATGCCCTGCTCGGCGATGACGTCGATGCCGTCGCGGAACGGGAAGAAGGCGTCCGACGCCGCCACCGCGCCAGCGAGGCTCAGCCCGGCGTCCTGCGCCTTGCGCGCGGCGATGCGGGTGGAGTCCACGCGGCTCATCTGGCCGGCGCCGATGCCGGCGGTTTGGCCGTTCTTGCAGAAGACGATGGCGTTGGACTTGACGTACTTGGCCACGCGCCAGGCGAACAGCAGGTCCGACATTTCCTGGGCGGAAGGCTGGCGCTTGCTGACCACGCGCAGCTCGTCCAGGCCCACGTTGCGGATGTCCGGCGTCTGCACCAGCACGCCGCCGCCCACGCGCTTCAGTTCGAAGCGGTTGGCGCCGGCCTCCAGCGGGATTTCCAGCACGCGCACGTTCTTCTTCGCGGCGATGATGGCGCGGGCCTCGTCGCTGAAGGACGGGGCGATCAGCACTTCCAGGAACTGGCCGGTGACGGCTTCCACCGTGGCCGCGTCCACCGGACGGTTGAAGGCGATGATGCCGCCGAAGGCGCTGGTGGTGTCGGTGGCGAAAGCCAGCTTGTATGCGGTCAGCGTGTCGGCGGCCACCGCCACGCCGCAGGGGTTGGCGTGCTTGACGATGACGCAGGCGGTCTGCTCGAACGTTTTCACCGCCTCCCAGGCGGCGTCGGCGTCGGCGATGTTGTTGTAGGACAGCTCCTTGCCCTGCAACTGCGTGTAATGCGCAATCGAGCCGGCGGCCGGGTCAAGATCGCGGTAGAAGGCGGCGGCCTGGTGCGGGTTTTCGCCGTAGCGCATGTCCTGCACCTTGACGAACTGGGCGTTGAGGCGCTTGGGGAAGGCCACGCGCTCCGGCTTGCCCGCCACCGCGCCCTCGGCCAGGCTGGTCAGGTAGTTGGAGATGGCGCCGTCGTAGGCGGCGGTGTGGGTGAAAGCCTTCTTGGCCAGCTCGAAACGGGTGGCCTTGGACAGCGCGCCGGCGTTGGCTTTCAGCTCGGCCGCCAGCGCCGGGTAGTCGTCGCTGTCGGTGACGATGGCGACGTGCGCCCAGTTCTTGGCGGCGGAGCGCACCATGGTCGGGCCGCCGATGTCGATGTTCTCGATGGCGTCTTCCAGCGCGCAGTCCGGGTTGGCGATGGTGGCTTCGAACGGGTAGAGGTTGACGCAGACCAGGTCGATATTGCCGATGCCGTGCTCGGCCATGGTGGCGACGTGCTCGGGCAGGTCGCGCCGGCCGAGGATGCCGCCGTGCACCTTGGGATGCAGCGTCTTGACCCGGCCGTCCAGCATTTCCGGGAAACCGGTGTAGTCGGACACCTCGGTCACCGGCAAGCCGGCTTCCAGCAACAGCTTGGCGGTGCCGCCGGTGGACAGGATGTGCACGCCGAGGGACGACAGCTCCTTGGCGAATTCCACAACACCCTTCTTGTCAGACACGCTGATCAGCGCACGTTCGATCTTGGTCATGTTTCTCTACCGCTTAGGCTAAGGATGAACACAAAAAAACCGGCCATCCTGTTACGGTATGGCCGGTTATCTTCAAATCAAATCATAGGACTTCATCTTCTTGCGCAGCGTGTTGCGGTTCAGTCCCAGCAACTCCGCCGCTCGCGTCTGGTTGCCCTGGGTGTGTATCAGCACCACCTCCAAGAGCGGCTTCTCGACGCAGGCAAGCACCATGTCGTAGATCGCCGACGGCGCCTCGCCATCCAGATCCCGGAAATATTGTTCCATCGCAATCCGCACCGACTGCGAGATGTGATCGTTATTCTGCATATTGTTATTTTACCCTAGCGAGCCTCGCCACCCACGCCTGTCACTGCTCGTGGCCCATCTCATCGTTATCGTCGTAAACATAGGTCAGACGCTCGGTCTCGTCGCCCAAGCGCCGGAAATAGTCCGCCACCGCCAAACGTTGCTCGGCGGTGCTCTCCAGCCGGTACATGGCTTGGCGGAAGGCGTTGCTGCCGGCCAGGCCCCGGGTATACCAAGCGATATGCTTGCGGGCGATGCGACAGCCGGAGTACTCGCCGTAGAACGCGTACAGCTCGTCCAGATGGCCCAGCATCAGCTCGCGAATCTCGTCCACCCGCGGCGGCGGCAACAGCGCGCCGGTGTCCAGGTAATGCTGGATCTCGCGGAAGATCCACGGCCGTCCCTGCGCGGCGCGGCCTATCATGATCGCGTCGGCGCCGGTGTAATCCAGCACCTGGCGTGCCTTCTGCGGCGAGTCGATGTCGCCGTTGGCGATCAGCGGAATGGCGATGGCCTGCTTCACCGCGCGGATGGTGTCGTACTCGGCCTCGCCGCGGTACATGTCCTCGCGGGTGCGGCCGTGCAGCGCCAGCGCGGCGATGCCGGCGTCCTCCGCCATCCTCGCCACCGTCAGCGCCGTCTTGGTCTCGCGACACCAGCCGGTGCGCGTCTTCAGCGTCACCGGCACGTCCACCGCGGCGACCACGGCCTCGAGAATGCGGCCGACATTGTCCAGATCGCGCAGCAGCGCCGAGCCGGCGGCCACGTTGCACACTTTCTTGGCCGGGCAGCCCATATTGATGTCGATGATCTGCGCGCCCTGCCCCACATTGAGCCTGGCCGCCTCGGCCAGCATCGCCGGATCGCCGCCGGCGATCTGCACCACGATGGGCTCCACCTCGCCGCTATGGTCGGCGCGGCGCAGCGTCTTTTGGGTGGTCCACAGCGCCTTGTTGGCCGTGATCATCTCCGACACCGCCATGCCCGCCCCGAGCTTCTTGCACAGCATGCGGAACGGTCTGTCCGTCACCCCGGCCATGGGCGCCACGATCAGCCGGTTTTTCAATTGGTACGGACCTATCTGCATGCGGATGAATGAACGGGTTGGTGGGCTAAGGGGCGGTATTGTAATGCTTTTCCCGATAAGCGGGGGAAGTTTTTGCTTATTTTTTAAGCAGCGGCGATAGCGCGGAATAATCGCCTCGCCGCGGAATGCGGGTGGAAGTCAGTCGATAAGCCGGGTTCTGTCGTTGGACAGTCATTCCTCTAGACCTGCCGTTGCCGACAGGTTCAAGCAACCTACCCGGGGACAACGCGAGCCGCGTTAGCGCCCCCCTATTTGGTCTTGCTCCGGATGGGGTTTAGCCTGCCGTCCGTGTCGCCACGTCCGCGGTGCGCTCTTACCGCAGGCGGGTCGCCCCGCCTGTCCGGACCGGCTTTCGCCTGCCCGGTACACCTTTTCACCCTTGCCTGTGCCCTGTCGCCAAGGCCATCGGCGGTTCTGCTCTCTGTTCCACTTTCCGTCGCCTCGCGACGCCCGGTCGTTAACCGGCATCCTGCTCTGTGGAGCCCGGACTTTCCTCCCCGCCCTTGCGGGCGCGGCGACTGCCTGACTGACTTCCGGCTCGGATTCTACCCGATTCCGCCTGCGCAAGCCTGACATTTTTCCATGACATAAGGGATAATCTCGTATACTGGCGCCCCACCGGAGCATAATAAAAATCATGGAGCTGAATCAGGCCCGACTCTCTCGCCTGCAACTGTTCGGCACGTTGGCCATCGTCTTCACGCTGGCCCTGACGCTGACCAGCTATTTTCTGCTGATGAGCTGGCAGGACTTCAAGGCCGGACAGGGAAGCATCCAGCAAGAATCCACCGCGCGCGCGCGCGACAGCCTGCAAGCCTACACCGACCACGCCGCCCTGTTGCTGGGCGCGCTGCGCGAACGCACCGGCGACACCCTCAAGACCAAGCTGCAGGAACAGGTGGACCAGGCCTGGAGCATCGCCGACGCCATCTGGCGGCAGCAACGCGACAAGCTGCCGCCCGAACGCATCCAGCGCCAGATCATCGAAACCCTGCGCCCGCTGCGCTATTTCGAAGGCCGCGGCTACTTCTTCATCGACACCCTGGACGGCCGCTGCGTGCTGCTGCCCACCGCGCCGCAGCTGGAGGGGCGCTCGCTGCTGGACAACCGCGACGACCGCGGCCGCTACATCATGAAAAGCCTGATCGAATCGGTCAGCCAGCCGGAAGGCAGCGGCTTCGCCTCCTACCGCTGGTATCTGCCCGGCCGCAGCAGCATGGACGACAAGGTGGCCTATTCCCGCCGCTTCGCCCCTTACGGCTGGCTGATAGGCAGCGGCGAATACATCAGCAACGTCGAGCAAGTTTTGCAGCAACAAGGCCTGGACACCCTGGCGCGGATGCGCTTCGGACAGAACGGCGGCCAGCTGGCGATTCTCGACCGCGGCGGCGCGCTGCGTCTCTATCCGACCAACCCCGCGCTGACCGGCAAGCCCTACCAACAGCTGCCCGCGGAGCCAAGACAACGCCTGCAACGGCTGATCCAGCTGGCGCAGCAAGGCGGCGGCTTCATCGAGTATCAGGCGCAAAGCGACCCGGACGCCGCGCCGGAACGCTACCTCGCCTACGCCCGGGTGTTGCCCGGCTGGGACTGGACGCTGGTGGCCAGCGTGCGGGTGGAGGCGATGCAGGACGACCAGCTGCGCGCCGAGCAGCGGCTGAAAAGCCGGCTGGCGGAACGCATCGCCGCCACGCTGGGCATGACGCTGGTGGCCATGCTGTGCGCAGGCTTGTTCTGCTGGTATTTCGTGCGCTGGGTGAACGCGCTGGTGACGCGTTACCAGCACGATCTGGCGATGAGCCACCTGTCGCTCAAGGAACAGGCCCGCGAGCTGCGGCTCAGCCATTTCATGATCGACAACGCCACCGATCTGGTGGCGCTGAAAAGCGCCAACGGCGAGCTGGTCTACAGCAATCAGGCGCTGCGGCTGCGGCCCTATCTGGTGGAGCGGCTGTTCGAGGCCCCGCCCGGCGCGCTGCCGCTGACCTTCGAAACCCGCTGCCCGGAAAGCGACGCCTATCTGGAAGTAACGGTCAACGAGCTGCAATACCAGGGCGAGAGCTATCTGTGCGCCACCGCCCGCGACATCAGCGGCCGCCGCCAGACCGAGCGCCAGCTGCGGCTGGCGGCCAAGGTGTTCGAATCCAGCAACGAGGCCATCCTGGTCACCGATCCGGACAATCGCATCCTCACCGTCAACCGCGCCTTCTGCGACATCACCGGTTATTGCGAACAGGAAGTGATCGGCCAGCAGCCCACTTTCCTGTTGGCGCAGCGGCGCGACGCCCCCTTCTTCCAGCAGATGTGGCAGGCGCTGCGGCAGCGCGGCCAGTGGTCCGGCGAAATCTGGAACCAGCGCAAGAACGGCGAGCGCTTCGCCAGCTGGGTCAACATCAGCGTGCTGCAGGACAGCCAGGGCGGCGTCAGCCACCATATCGCGCTGTTCACCGACATCTCCGAGCGCAAGGAACAGGAAGCGCGCGTCCAGCACATGGCCGAGTACGACGCGCTGACCGACCTGCCCAACCGCGTGCTGGTCAACGACCGGCTGCACCAGGCCATCCGCCAGGCCGAACTGCAGCACGGCCAGCTGGCGGTGCTGTTCGTCGATCTCGACCACTTCAAAAACATCAACGACACCCTGGGCCACAGCACCGGCGACGAGCTGCTCAAGCAGGTGGCGCGGCGGCTGGCCGGCGCGGTGCGCGGCCTGGATACCGTCGGCCGCACCGGCGGCGACGAATTCGTGCTGATCCTGCCCACCATCAACCAGCCGGACGAAGCGGCGCAAATCGCCGAACGCATCCTGCGCTCGCTGCAACAGCCGTTCCAGATCGGCCCGCACGCGCTGACGGTCAGCTGCAGCATAGGCATCAGCCTGATGCCGGAAGACGGCGGCGACATCCAGACCCTGCTGATGAACGCCGACCTGGCCATGTACCACGCCAAGGCCAACGGCCGGAACACCTTCCGCTTCTACACCCGCGAGATGAACGCCCAGGTGGCGGAGCGGCTATTGATGGAAAACCGGCTGCGCCGCGCCATCGAGGAAGAACAGCTGTATCTGGTGTTCCAGCCGCAATACGACATGGCCGGCGGGCGGTTGCTGGGTTGCGAGGCCCTGCTGCGCTGGCGCGACCCGGAACAGGGCCTGATCATGCCGGCCCGCTTCATTCCCATCGCCGAAGACACCGGCCTGATCGTGCCGCTGGGCCGCTGGGTGCTGGACGAAGCCTGCCGCCAGGCCAGCCAGTGGCTGCAAGCCGGCTTCTCCCCGGTGAAGGTGGCGGTGAACGTCTCCGCGCTGCAGCTGGCGCGCCACGACTTCATCGACCAGGTGCGCGAAGCCTTGCAGCGGCACTGCCTGCCCGGCCACTGCCTGGAGCTGGAAGTCACCGAAAGCACGCTGATGGCCGACCCGTATCTGGCCGCGCGCCAGCTGGCGGTGCTCAAGGCGATGGGGGTGAGGATGTCGATCGACGACTTCGGCACCGGCTACTCCAGCCTGGCCTATCTGAAGCGCTTCGCGCCGGACACGGTGAAGATAGACCGCTCTTTCGTCGTCGATCTGCCCGGCAACGAAGAGAGCGCCGCCATCATCAGCGCCATCATCCACCTGGCGGCGGCGCTGGGCATGGAAACCCTGGCCGAGGGCGTGGAGAGCGAAGCCCAGCGCCAGTTCCTGGCCCAGCTGGGCTGCGACGCGATGCAGGGCTTCCTGCTGGGCGCGCCGCTGGGAGGAGAACAGATGGCCGGCCTGCTGCGGGAGCGGCAGTCGCTGCCGGCCTGATTACAGCCCGGCCAGCTCGTCCAGGCCGACGACGTCGGCGATGGCCGCCAGCTGGCGCATCGAAGTCCGATGCTCTTCTTCGTCGCCGGCGGCGCAGGCCGGCTCCAGCACCAGCACCCGGTAGTCGCGGTCGTGCGCGTCGCGCGCCGCCGCCTGCACCGCCCAGGCGCTGCTCACCCCGGCGATCACCAGCCGCTGGATGCCGCGGGCGCGCAGCGTCGCCTCCAGAGCGGTGGCGTAGAACGGGCTGATCCGGTGCTTGACGATGATGGCGTCTTCCGGCCGCACGTCCAGTTCGGGATCAAAGGCCGTGCCCTCCCCCGCGAGGTTGAGCGCGCCCAGCTCGCGGGCGCGGCTGAACATCGGCGAGCCCTCCGGCATCTCGACGTAGGACGGCGAAAACCCCACCTTGACGTGCGCCACCAGCCACTGCCGGCTGCGCGCCAGGGCGATGGCCTGGTTGGCGGCCGCGATCACGCCGCGCTCGGCGGCGTGGGCCGCGCAGCGCGCGATCCTGCCCTGCGGGCGCATGATGTCGATGATGTAGTCCAGGGTCAGCAAAGCGGTGTTCATGCCGTCTCCTCAGTCAAAGCGCAAGGTATAGCGCGATTCCGCCGACATCGCCGTGCCGGCGCGCAGCACCACCGACCAGCTCTTGGTCAGCTGGTAAGCCAGCTTCACCGCCTGATCGGCGCTGGTGATGCCGTATTCGTAGCCCAGATACAGCTCGCGGGTCAGCTGGCGGCCCACGGTCACCACTTGCTCGGCCGGGCTGACCGTGCCGTTGGCCAGCGTCTTTTCCTTGCGGCTGGTCACGCCCAGGTCATCGAACAGGCCGATGTGATCGTTGACCGAACCGGCCAGCATCATGCCGGCCGAGGCCGCCAGATCGTTGTCGTCGCGGTCGCCGCTGGCGGCGCGGCCCAGCACCAGCCAGGCCAGCTTGTCCTTGTCGGTCATCGGCTCGTCGGCGATCAGCCGCACCTTGGGCGCGCTCACCGAACCGGACACCTCCACCCCCGCGCCCACCGGCGAAAGCCGGCGCTTGGCCTGCACGTTGAGCAGGGGATTGTCCAGCGGACCGTTGAAGGTGATCGCCCCGAAGCTGATGTCCAGATCCTGGCCGTAAGCCTTGTAGCGGCCGCGCACCACCCGCACCTGCCCCTTGGCCGCCGGCGCTTCGCCGGGGTTGGCGCTGACATGCACCGCGCCGGTCAGGGTCACGTCCAGCCCCTGGCCGGTGAAACGGAAGCGCTCGCCCAGATCCAGGTCCAGCGCCACCGTCAGCGGCATGCTGGCGAAAGCGGACGGCTCCGGCGGCGCGCGCCCCACCACCACCACGTCGCCGCCCAGCGTCGGCGCGCCCTGCTTGGGCAAGGCCACCCGGCCCTGATCGGCGCGGATGCGGCCCTTGAGCGCCAGCTTGCCGGCGATCATCGACAGCTCGGTGTCGCCCGACACCACCAACCGGCGATCGGCGCGGTCGAAGACGCTGAATTTCTGCAACTGCACGCGCACCCGCGCGTCGGGCTGCTCGTCGGACAGGTCCAGCATGCCGCTGGCCACTAGATCGCCGGCTCCGCCGCCGCCGACGAAGCGCAACTTGTCCAGCAGCAGGCGGCGGCCATCCAGCCGCGCGGCCAGCTCGCCGCCGCCCAGCTTGACGCCGGTGCGGTGGTCGGCCAGCTCCAGTTTGGCCCCGCGTATCGTTCCTTGCGCCTGCGGCATGGCCAGGGGCCCGGCGAGGTCGAGATTGGCCGCCAGCTGGCCCTGCAGCTCCAGGCCGGGGCCGGCCAGCTCGGCCAGCAGCGCCAGCGAAGGCGCGCTGGCGCTGACCGTGGCCGCCAGCGGCGTCTTGCCGTTGATGTCGCCGCCGTTCCACGGCAGCGAGCCCTTGCCCTGCAGCTGCGCCAGACGGCTGTCCAGATTGAGGTCGAACGCGGCGTGGTTGCCGTCCAGCCTCACCCTCGCCGCCGCCGTCTTCAGCCCCAGGCTGGCCGTCTGGCCCTTGCCCGCCGGGAAGGCGATGTCGCCGGCGCTGCGCCACAGTTGCAGCTGGCCGCTCGCCCGGTTGCCCAGATGCAGGTCCCAGTCGGAGTCGAAGGCCAGGTTCTGGCTGAACGGCAGCTTGAGCCAGGGGCCCAGTTCGGCCAGACGCAGGCCGCGGGCGCTGCCGCGGGTTTCCAGCGCGCCGCTCGCCTGGCGGCTGAAGCTGGCCAGGTTCAGGCTGCCGCCCAGCAGCGCCAGCCGCGCGGCGCCGAGTTTGACGTTGCCGCCGTCCAGCTCCAGGCTGGCCGGCGCTTGCAGGCTGAGGTCCGGCTGGCCGCTGAGCAGCAGCTTCTGGATGCTGCCCTGCCAGCGTTTGCCGTCCTTGCCGCCCAGGCCGCCGGCGGCTTCGAATTGCAGGCCGTAGTTTTGCTCGGCCAGGCGGAAGCGGCCGTCCAGCTGCAGGCTGTGGCGGGCGCGGGTGCCGCCGGCGCGGGCGCGCACCGCCTCGGCGCGCAGGCCGCCGGCTTGCAGCGCCGCCACGTCCAGGCTCAGCTGGAAGGGGCTGGCCTGGTCGGCCTTGACGTTGCCGGCGAACTGCAGCGACTGCAGCGACACCCCGCCGGGCAGGCGCAGGCGGTCGGCCTGCAATTTGGCGTTGAGCACCGGAATCTTGGGCGTGCCGGCCAGCTCGCCCTGCCCGACGATCGCTCCGGCGAAGCCCGGTCCGATCAGGCCGAGATTGGGCGCGTTCACCGCCAGTTTGAGGCGGTCGCCGGCCGCGCCGTAGCTGCCGCTGGCCTGCAGGCGATTGCTGGCCAGCCTGACGTCCATCAGCAGCTGCTTGAGCCGCTCGCCGGCCCATTGCAGGTTGACCATGCCCGACAAGGGCGCGCCGGACAGCGTACTGGGGGCGAACTGCAGCTTGAGGCCCGCGTCCAGCGGCGCGGCCAGCTGGCCGGCGGCCTTGAGCGTGGCGTTCAGATCGCCGCGCGGCAGATCGGCGCGCAGTTTGGAGGGGTCGGCGCGGCTGAGCCGGCCGTTGAGCTCGAACAGCTGCTTGCCGGCCAGGCCAAGCTTGCCGTCAAGATGGACGGCGCCGCCGTTCACGCCGAGGTCCAGCTTGCGCAGCAGCACCGTCTGTTGCGGGGCCGGCGTCAATTCCAGCAGGCTGCTGGCCTGCAGCGTCCGGCCCTTGAGGTTGGCCTCGATTCGCGGTTGCTTGGCGCTGCCCTCCACCGTCACCCGGCCGGAGAGCGCGTCGTCGGGCGCGGCCGCGTGCAGCTGCCGCAAGGCGACGCCGCTCAAGTCCAGCGCCAGCTTGATCCGGTCGCTTCTCACCTCGCCGGCGATGCCCATCTGGCCGCCGGCCAGCCTGGCCTGGCTGTTGAACCACTCCAGCGCGTGGTCGTCCACCCGGAATTCGCCGCTGAGCAGCGCCAGCGGCAGCTTGTGATCGGACAGCGGGCCGGGCAGGCCGTTGAGCAGGGTCAGGCCGCCCTTGATGCGCTGGCCGGCGTCCGGCTCGGCGAACACCGCGAAGCTCAGATCGCCGCGCGGCCAGCTGGGCAAGATGGCTTGCGGATTGATGCCGCCCACCCGCACGTCCAGCCGCTCCAGCTTGTTGAACGGATTGGCGTCGAAAGGCAGCAGCGTGCCGTTCAGGTCCGCGCCCAGCATCTTGCCGCTGAGTTTGCCGGCGAAGCTCAAGCGCGTCAGGCTGCCGCTGAGCGCCAGCTGCGCCGCCACCGGGATGTCATCCAGCCGGCCCTTGGCCTGCAGCTTGCCCGACAGCGCGAACGGCGCGAGCGCCGTCACGTTGAGGCCGGCGGCGGCCTTGCCCCACGGCGTGGTCAGCCGGGCAAGCTTGAGCCGGTGCACCACGCCGTCGTAGCGGTAACCGCCGGCCAGATCGTAAAAAGCCAGCTCCGCCGGCTTGAGGCTGACGCTGGCCACGCTCAGCCGCTCCAGCCGCACCGTCAGCGGCAGTTTCAACGATCTGGGCAAGGTCAGCGGCTGGCTGGGCTTGCCCGCTTCCGGCTTGCTCGCCACCCGGACGTGGCCTATCGCCAGACGCGTGACGTGCAGCTCGCGCCGCCACAAGGCGGACGGCTGCCACTCCAGGCGCAGCGATTCGATGTCGACGTCGCTGCCGGCGCTGCGCAAGCGCACGTCTTCCAGCGTGAAGCCCTGCCACAAGGCGCCGTCGGCGCGTCCCACGCTCAGCGTCTGCTGGCTGAAGCGGCCCAGCGACTGCATCAGCCAGGCGAAGCCGCTGCGGGTGGAGGTCGCCCAACCCGCGGCCAGCAGCAGGGCCAGCAGGAGCGCGAGCGCGCCGTAGGCCAGCCAGCGCCAGGCGGAGCGTTTTTTCGGAGGGGCGGGAGGCGGCGCGGGCGCGGCGTCCGGCGGATTACTCAGGTCGGGATCGGTCATCGGCTTGAATTCGGTATCAGAAGGCCAGGCCCAGGCTCAGGTTCCAGCGTATCTTGCCGTCCTTTTCCGCCTTGGCCACATCGAAAGACAGCGGCGCCACCGGGCTCATCCAGCGCACGCCGACGCCGTTGGAGCGCTCCGCCTGGTAGTTCGCCCAGCCGTCGGCGGCGTTGCCGGCGTCGGTGAACAGCGCGAGATACCAGTCCGGCTTGATCGGGATCTGGTATTCCAGGCTGCCGGTGGCCACCACATTGCCGCCCAGCACCGAGCCGTTGGGGCCGGGCAAGCCCAGGCTCTGGTATTCGTAACCGCGCACGCTGTTGGCGCCGCCGGCGCGAAAGCGCAGGGCGCTGGGCACGTCGTTCAGGTTTTGCGCCCATACCTGCCCCAGCTCCAGACGGCCGACGAAGGTGCCGTACTTGGGGAAAGGCGACCAGTACGCCACCGCCCGGGCGTAGCCGCGCACCAGCGAAGTGGAAGAGCCGAGTACGCCCAGCGTGCCGGACAGGCGGGTATCCAGCAGATAACCGTTGCGCGGCCGCATCAGGTCGTCCACCGCCCGCTGCGTCCAGCCGTAAACCAGCTGGGTGACGTGGGTGTTGCGCGACTCGAGGCCGCCGGCCTCTTCTCGCTCCATCAGGTACTCCACCCCCAGCCGCGCCTCGATGTTGCCGCGGGTGCGGATGCGCCAGGCGCCGGCGTCCAGCGTGTCGGTCTTCACGCCCTGGATGTTTTCCGATTTGAAGGAGCTGGTGATCGAGTGCGAGTAGCCGTCGGCCGCGCGCGGGAAGCCCAGGCCGAACGCCACCGACTGCTTGTCGCGCTGCCAGTCGATCAGCGTGGAGCCGGTGAAGCCGCGCTTGAAGATGTTGTAGTGGTCGTAGCCCAGCCGCACGCCGGGGCCGAGGTCGGAATCATAGGTCAGGCCCAGCTCCAGCTTCTGCCGCGCCAACTCCACCACGTCCACGTCCACCGGCGCGCGGTTGCCGTCGATATGCTCCAGATCCGGGCTGACGATGACCGAGGAGAAATACGGCGACTGCTCCAGCGCCGCCTGGTAGTCGAGCAGCTTCTGCTGCCGGTAGGGCGAGCCGGGCTGGAAGTCGGCCAGCCCCTTGGCCAGCGATTCCGGATAGCGCCGCATGCCCTTGACGGTGATGTCGCCGAAGGCGATGCGCGGGCCGCTGTCCAGCGTCACAGTCAGCTCGGCCTTGCCGCTGGCCGGGTCGATCCGGGCTTCGCTCCTGGCGATGCGCGCCTTGGGGTAGCGGTCCACCATCAGGCTGCGCAGCACCGCGCGCTTGCCGGCGTCCCACTCGCTTTGCCGGTAAGGCGCGCCGATCGGCAAGGTCCACAGCTCCAGCGCCTTGGCCATGCGCTGCTGGAAGTCGTCGTCGGCGCGAATCTCGCCCTCCAGCCGGAGGGTCACGTCGTCCACCAGCACCGGCTGGCCGGGCTTGACCGTCACCTTGTATTGCCGCTCGCCGGTCTTCTCCACCGTCACCTGCGCCTGGAAATAGCCTTCGGTTTCCAGCAGGGCGCGGGCGTCTTCCGGCGCGCTGCGCAACAGCGCCTCCAGCAGGCCGGCATCGGCGTCGGCCTCCTGCTGCTGGGTGATCAAATCCAGATTGTCCTGCAACAGACTGGCCAGACCCGCCGGCGCGTCGATGCTGACGGTGTAGGCGGCCTGCGCCAGCGCCGGCAGCGCCAGCAATAGCGCGGCCAAACCGCTGCGACGAAAAGAATGGGGGCGACAACTCATATGATGGTTCGGTCCAGTGCTGACGAAGAGCGGCAAGCCGGCGGCGCCAGCGGGAAGCGCGTGATTGAAAACGGGGCCGACCGCGTCCAGCCGGTCGGGTTCGACCGTAAAAATACCAATTCATTCCCGAAAAATGTATAGCTTGCTGTCCGAAAATGAAAATTTTTGATCAAGACAAACGATATTATGCGCCCGGAATCCGGCGCGCGAACCGAAGATGGAGATGGTTTACGGCGAAAAGGGCGCAAGCCGGCCCGGCAAGGCCCTCCTCTCCTGCCTACTCCCCGGCAAGCCGCGCCGACAATTGCGACATGCTGTCGAAAGTGGCCGCCGCGCCCGCTTCCGTCAAGCGCCCGGCCGGCATCAGCGCGGCGTAAGCCCACACCGTCATGCCGGCGGCCGCGCCGGCGCGCGTCCCAGTGGGCGTGTCCTCTATCACCAGGCAACGCGCCGGGGCCGCTCCCAGGCTGCGCGCCGCGTGCAGGAACACATCCGGCGCCGGCTTGGGCGCGGCCACGTCCGCGGCGCTGAACATCCGCCCGGCAAAACGCGGCAGCAAGCCGGTCAGGCCCAGCGTGGCGCGCATCTTGTCGTGGCTGCCGTTGGAGGCCACGCAGTAAGGCAGCGGCAAGGCGTCCAGCATCGCCGCCACGCCCGGCACCGCCTGCAACTCCGCCTCCAGCGCCGCCTGGGCGCGGCGGCGGTAATCGGCTTCGAAGCCCTCCGGCGTCGCCCGGCCCAGCATGGACTCGACCTGCCGCAGGCATTGCGCCATGGACAGGCCGACGAACCGCTCGAACATATCGTCCAGCGTCACCGGCAGGCCCAGTTCGTTGAGCATGGCGGCGAACACGCCGTTGGTGAGGCGTTCGCTGTCCACCAGCACGCCGTCGCAATCGAAGATGACAAGGTCGAATCGGGGCATATGACGCTTTCGTTCGGAAAACCAGATTATTCCACGGGCATTTGAAGGGCAGAAGCCCCCTGCCGACGCGCCGGCCATGGCTGCGGCGGGCCATGCGCGGCTCCGGCGTTCACGATCCTCGGTTTCGCGCGTCCGAAGCGGGGTGGGCGCACATGTCGCCAGACCACGAAAGAGAGAAACCATGAAATTGCCGAACGCCGTTCTGCTGGCCTGCGCGCTAGGCGCAAGCCAGATCTCGTTGGCCGACAAGGTATGGAACGCCAACCCCAACAACGACATCAACAACTGGATCAGCGGCATGTACGCCAATATCGACGGGTCGTTGGGCGGCATCCTCGGCGCTTGCGCGGCCGATGACGCGGCCAACTGCACCGTTACCATCCAGGCCAACCGCGGGGTCCACGCCAGCGCCAGCGACGCCTCGCAGCACTTCACCGTGCGGCTGGCCGGCCCGGACGCCCCGTACGGTGCCTGCCACATCTACCCGAAAAATCCGGCCGCGACGGGCGACAAGCGGCTGCGGGGCGCCAGTTGCTACGACCTGAACCACCAGGCCACATATTACAAGCTCAACTAAGGCGAACGCGGTCCACAGCCGCGCCAAACAAAAAGGGCAAGCCGCCAGGCTTGCCCTTTCTTCGTCCGGCGGCGATCCATGCGGCGCGCCGACCAGACCATGCTTACTTCTTGCGCTGCGGCGGCAGGTCGGTACACGTGCCGTGCGCCACCTCCGCCGCCATGCCGATGGACTCGCCCATGGTCGGGTGCGGGTGGATGGTCTTGCCGATATCGGTCGCGTCGCAACCCATCTCGATGGCCAGGCACACTTCGCCGATCATGTCGCCGGCGTGCGGGCCGACAATGCCGCCGCCGATGATCTGATGCGATTCGGCGTCGAAGATCAGCTTGGTGAAGCCCTCGTCGCGGCCGTTGGCGATGGCGCGGCCGGAAGCGGCGAACGGGAACACGCCCTTCTCGATCTTCAGGCCCTGCTTCTTGGCTTCGTCTTCGGTCACGCCCACCCAGGCCACTTCCGGGTCGGTGTAGGCCACGCCCGGAATCACGCGGGCGTCGAAGTAGGACTTCATGCCGGCGCAGTTTTCCGCCGCCACGTGGCCTTCATGCACGCCCTTATGCGCCAGCATCGGCTGGCCGACGATGTCGCCGATGGCGTAGATGTGCGGCACATTGGTGCGCTGCTGCTTGTCCACCGGGATGAAGCCGCGGTCGGTCACCGTGATGCCGGCTTTTTCCGCGCTCAGGAGCGCGCCGTTGGGGGCGCGGCCGGTCGCGTACAGCACCAGGTCGTAGCGCTGCGGCTCCTTCGGGGCGCTCGCGCCTTCGAAGGTCACCCACACGCCGTCTTCCTTCGGCTCGATGGCCACGGTCTTGGTATTGAGCATGATGTTGTCGAAGCGGTGCGCGTTCCACTTCTGCCACACCTTGACCAGGTCGCGGTCCGCGCCCTGCATCAGGCCGTCCATCATTTCCACCACGTCCAGGCGCGCGCCCAGCGTGGAGTAGACGGTGCCCATTTCCAGGCCGATGATGCCGCCGCCGATGATCAGCATGCGGTCGGCCACGCCCTTGAGCTGCAGCGCGCCGGTGGAGTCCACCACGCGCGGATCGTTCGGGATGAACGGCAGCTTCACCACGCGGGAGCCGGCGGCGATGATGGCGTTCTTGAACTTGACGATCTTGCGCTGGCCGTTCTGCTCGCGGCCCTGGCCTTCGGTCAGGTGCACTTCGATATGGTGCGGATCGAGGAACTGGCCGTTGCCGCGCACGATTTCCACCTTGCGCGCCTTGGCCATGCCGGCGAGGCCGCCGGTCAGCTTGGCGATCACTTTTTCCTTGTAGCCGCGCAGCATGTCGATATCGACTTCCGGCTTGCCGAACTTGATGCCGTTGGCGGCCAGGTGGCTCACTTCGTCGATCACCGCCGCGTTGTGCAGCAGCGCCTTGGACGGGATGCAACCCACGTTCAGGCACACGCCGCCCAGCGTGGAATAACGCTCGACGATCACCACCTTCAGGCCGAGGTCGGCCGCGCGGAAGGCGGCGGAGTAACCGCCGGGGCCGCCGCCGAGCACCATCACGTCGCACTCGATGTCGGCGCCGCCGCTATGGCTGGCCGCTTGCGGCGCGGCTTGCGGCAGGCTGCCTTGCGGCGCGCTGGCGCTGGCCACCGCGGCGGGGGCCAGCGTCGGAGCCGGAGCCGCGGCGGCTGCGCCGGCGGCTTCGATGACGACGACCACGTCGCCTTCGGACACTTTGCCGCCTACGGCGACTTTGACTTCCTTCACCGTGCCGGCGGCTTCAGCCGGCACTTCCATGGTGGCCTTGTCGGTTTCCAGCGTGATCAGACTGTCGTCTTTCGCGATCACGTCGCCCGGCTTGACGAAAACTTCGATCACGTCCACGTTGCTGTGGCCGCCGATGTCCGGGACTTTCAATTCAATCAGATTGCTCATGGTTTTCCATCCGTAGGGCGGAAGCCCCCGCTTGCCGGGGTGTTCCGCCGTATTGCATGCGGCAAGGAGAAGGCGGAACGCCTCGGCTAGCCGAGGCTTCCGCCCTACCATCACAGGATCAGACGGCGTACGTCGGACAACAGCTTGCCCAGGTGCACGGTGAAGCGCGCGGCGGCCGCGCCGTCGATCACGCGGTGATCGAAGGACAGCGACAGCGGGCACATCAGGCGCGGCGCGAATTCCTTGCCGTTCCACACCGGCTTGATCTGCGACTTGCAGACGCCGAGGATGGCCACTTCCGGCGCGTTGACGATAGGCGTGAAGCTGGTGCCGCCGATGCCGCCCAGCGACGAGATGGTGAAGGTCGCCCCCTGCATGTCGGTCGGCTTCAGCTTGCCTTCGCGGGCCAGCTTGGACAGATCGGTCAGTTCCTGGGCGATCTGGCGCAGACCCTTCTTGTCGGCGTCCTTGATCACCGGCACCACCAGGCCGTTAGGCGTGTCGGCGGCGAAGCCGATGTGGTAGTACTGCTTCAGCACCAGATTGTCGCCGTCCAGCGAGCTGTTGAAGGTCGGGAAGGCCTTCAGCGCTTCGGCGGCGGCCTTGATGATGAAGGCCAGCGGGCTGATCTTCAGGCCGGATTTTTCCCACTCCTTGCCCACGGTCTTGCGGAAGTCTTCCAGCTCGGTGATGTCGCACTCGTCGTTGAACGTGACGTGCGGGATCATCACCCAGTTGCGCGACAGGTTGGCGCCGGAAATCTTCTGGATGCGGGACAGCGGCTTGGTTTCGATCGGACCGAACTTGGCGAAGTCCACCTTCGGCCACGGCAGCAGGTCGAGACCGACGCCGGAGCCTGCCGGCGCGGCGGCCTGCGCCAAGCCGGCCGGGTTCTGCAGCACGCCCTTGACGAAGGCTTTGACGTCGTCTTCGGTGATGCGGCCCTTGCGGCCGTTGCCCTTGACCTTGCCCAGGTCCACGCCCAGTTCGCGCGCCAGACGGCGCACCGACGGACCGGCGTGGGCCTTGGAGAAGGCGGCTTCGTCGATGGCGACGGATGCGGCCTGAGCGGCAACCGGGGCGGCGGCGGGAGCCGCTGCAACCGGAGCCGGGGCGGCCGGGGCAGGAGCCTGCGCGGCGGCTACCGGAGCGGCGGCCACAGCCGCGCCCTCTACCACCACGATCAGATCGCCTTCGCTGACCTTGTCGCCCACCTTGACCTTGACTTCCACCACGCGGCCGGCGGCGGAGGCCGGCACTTCCATGGTGGCCTTGTCGGTTTCCAGCGTGATCAGGCTGTCGTCGATGGCGATGTCGTCGCCGACCTTGACGGCCACTTCGATCACGTCGACGCCGTTGTGGCCGCCGATGTCCGGCACGCGGATTTCGCTGCGGCCGGAAGCGGCCGGAGCGGCTGCGGGCGCGGCGACTGCCGGAGCGGGAGCCGGAACGGCGGCCGCCGGGGCCGGAGCGGACGCGGCCGCGCCCACTTCGATGATGGCGATCACGTCGCCTTCGGAAATCTTGCCGCCCACGACGGCTTTCACTTCCTTGACCACGCCGGCGGCTTCAGCCGGCACTTCCATGGTGGCCTTGTCGGTTTCCAGGGTGATCAGGGAGTCGTCCACGGACACGGTCTGGCCCGGGGCGATGAATACTTCGATGATGTCCACATTGCTGTGCCCGCCGATGTCGGGCACTTTCAGTTCGATCAGATTGCTCATGAGCTTTATCCACATCGTAAGGCGGAAGCCCCGCAGGAGCCTTCCGCCGTATCTTTGGCTTTACCACGGCGAAAGTCCCGGCAGCCCGGGACTTTCGCCCTACCCTTACACCTTCCAGCTCGCCAGCTTGTCGGCCTTGATGCCGTACTTGGCGATGGCCTCGGCCACCTTGGCGGCGTCGATCTTGCCGTCGCGAGCCAGAGCCGACAGGGCGGCCACGGCCACGTGGTAGCGGTCCACTTCGAAGAAGGAACGCAGGTTGGCGCGGCTGTCCGAACGACCGAAGCCGTCGGTGCCCAGCACCACGTAGCGGCCCGGAACGTATTCGCGGATCTGGTCGGCGTAGTTGCGGATGTAGTCGGTAGCTGCCACCACCGGGCCCTGACGGCCGGCCAGCTGCTGCTCGACGTAGGACTGGCGCTGTTCGCCCACCGGGTTGAGCAGGTTGTGGCGGGCGGCGTCCATGCCGTCGCGACGCAGTTCGTTGAACGAGGTCACGCTCCAGATGTCGGCGGCAATGCCGAAGTCGGCTTGCAGCAGTTCGGCCGCGGCCATCACTTCGCGCAGGATGGTGCCGGAGCCCATCAGTTGCACCTTGACCGGGGCAGAGCCGCCGTCCTTGAGCAGGTACATGCCCTTCAGGATGCCGGCTTCCGCGCCTGCCGGCATCGCCGGGTGCGGGTAGTTCTCGTTCATCAGCGTCAGGTAGTAGAACACGTCCTGCTGCTCGACGAACATGCGGCGCAGACCGTCCTGAACGATCACGGCCAGCTCGTAGGCGAAGGTCGGGTCGTAGCTGATGCAGTTCGGGATCAGGCCGGCCTGGATGTGGCTGTGGCCGTCTTCGTGCTGCAGGCCTTCGCCGTTCAGCGTGGTGCGGCCGGCGGTGCCGCCCAGCAGGAAGCCGCGGGCGCGCATGTCGCCGGCAGCCCAGGCGAGGTCGCCGATGCGCTGGAAGCCGAACATCGAGTAGTAGATGTAGAACGGAATCATCGGCTGGCTGCTGTTGGCGTAGCTGGTCGCGGCGGCGATCCAGTCAGCCATGGCGCCCGGCTCGTTGATGCCTTCCTGCAGTATCTGGCCGTCCTTGGATTCCTTGTAGAACATCAGCTGGTCGGCGTCCTGCGGCACGTAGTTCTGACCCTGGGTGGACCAGATGCCGTACTGGCGGAACATGCCTTCCATGCCGAAGGTGCGGGATTCGTCCGGCACGATGGGCACGATGCGCTTGCCGATGTTCTTGTCCTTGAGCAGGGTGCCCAGCATGCGCACGAAGGCCATGGTGGTCGAGTACTCGCGCTCGCCGGACGATTGCAGCTGGCCGTCGAATACCGACAGCGGCGGCACTTCCAGCACGGTATTCACCGGTTTGCGGGCCGGCAGGTAGCCGCCGAGCTGGGCGCGGCGTTCGCGCATGTACTTCATTTCCGGGCTGTCTTCCGGCGGCAGGTAGTACGGCACCTTGGCCAGATCTTCGTCGGACACCGGGATGCCGAAGCGGTCGCGGAATTTGCGCAGGCTTTCCAGGTCCATCTTCTTGGCCTGGTGAGCGATGTTCATCGCCTCGCCGGACGCGCCCATGCCGTAGCCCTTGATGGTCTTGGCCAGGATCACGGTCGGACGGCCGTTGGCGTTGTGGGTGGCTTCGTGGTAGGCCGCGTACACCTTGTGCGGGTCGTGGCCGCCGCGGTTGAGGTTCCAGATCTCCTCGTCGGACATGTTGGCCACCATTTCGCGCAGCTCCGGGTACTTGCCGAAGAAGTGTTCGCGAACGTAAGCGCCGTCCTTGGATTTGAAGGTCTGGTAGTCGCCGTCGACGCACTCGTCCATGCGCTTCTTGAGCAGGCCCTTGGTGTCCATGGCCAGCAGCGGGTCCCAACGCGAGCCCCAGATCACTTTCAGCACGTTCCAGCCGGAACCGCGGAAGTCGCCTTCCAGTTCCTGGATGATCTTGCCGTTGCCGCGCACCGGGCCGTCCAGACGCTGCAGGTTGCAGTTGATCACGAACACCAGGTTGTCCAGGCCTTCGCGAGCGGCCATGGCGATGGCGCCCAGCGATTCCGGCTCGTCCATTTCGCCGTCGCCGCAGAAGCACCACACCTTGCGGCCGTGGGTCTTGGCCAGGCCGCGGCTTTCCAGATACTTCAGGAAGCGGGCTTGGTAGATGGCCATCAGCGGGCCGAGGCCCATCGATACGGTCGGGAACTGCCAGAAGTCTTCCTTCAGCCACGGGTGCGGGTAGGAAGGCAGGCCGTTGCCGTCCACTTCCTGGCGGAAGCTGTCCAGCTGCTCGGCGGTCAGGCGGCCTTCCATGAAGGCGCGGGCGTACACGCCCGGGGCGATGTGGCCCTGGAAGTAGATCAGATCGCCGTCCTGCTCGTCGTTCTGGGCGCGCCAGAAGTGGTTGAAGCCGACGTCGTAGAGGGTGGCGGAGGACTGGAAGGACGCGATGTGGCCGCCCAGCTCCAGATCCTTCTTGCCGGCGCGCAGCACGATGGCGGCGGCGTTCCAGCGGTTGATCGAGCGGATGCGGTGCTCCATCTCGTGGTTACCCGGCGACTTGGTCTCTTTGCCGACCGGGATGGTGTTCTGATAGGCGGTGGTCGCGTCGAACGGCAGGTGGGCGCCGCGGCGGCGGGTGCGCTCAACCAGCTTCTCAAGCAGGTAATGCGCGCGCTCCGGGCCTTCGCTATCCAGCACCGACTCCAGCGCTTCAGTCCACTCCTGGGTTTCCAACGGATCGATATCGTCAGGGAAAGTTGCAGCCATCTCTGGTCCTCACAGCGGGTGACTGCGGGGACCGTTGCGTATGCCGTCCCCGCGTTTATGCGTCGGTCTGCGGTGCAGACCTTATTTAGAATCGCGATTATAAACGAACAGATTCGCAAATAAAAATGTTCATTTGCGAAAGATCAACGACGTACCCCCGGAAGTGTACGTCGGGATGATTTGGCTAAGGAATAGCCCGGTCGGGGCTGGGCGGCATTCCCTTGCCAAAAAAACCGATATTGCAGTGCAACATGTTGTTTTTTTGCGATTAACGGCCACTTTTGAAACAAATGTTTCAATTCCGCGCCTGCTGCTTTTCGTCTTTCACGGTGCGTTGCAGCTCGCGGATGCGGGCTTCTATCGACGATCTGAGGTAGAAATCGTCGCCTTTGGCGTTGGCGGCCAGCTGATATTGTTCCAGCGCGGAAGGGTAACGTTGTTCGTAATAGAACGCATCGCCGAGCGCGGCGTGATAACGCAGCGGGTCGGCGTCGGCGTACAGCCGCGCCTGGCGGCGGGACAGCGCCGGATCGTTCTTGCGGGCGTCTTCGGCCGCGCGAAGCAGCTTCTGCGCCGCCGCCTTGTCGCCGCCGTCCAGCGCGATGTCGATCTCGGCCAGTTGCAGCGCGGCGCTGTAGGGGAAGGCGGCGCGGCCTTTGCGGGCAATGGCGCGCGCCTCGTTCCAGTCGCGGCCTTCGCGGGCGATTTCAATCTCCAGCCCGTACAGCATCGGGTTGTCCGGCAACAGGCCGCGCGCCTTGGCCAAAGCTTCGCGCGCCCCGGCGGCGTCGTGCCGCAGCAGCCGGGCGCGGGCCATGCCGTACCAGCTGGCTCCCTGACTCAGATACAGGCCGCGCGCCTGGGTGCTCTGGTAATAACGCAGCGCCTCGTCCGGCGACATGGTCATCACCCGCAGCTTTTCGCGCACCAGCAGGTAGTCGGTGCTGTCGGCGCGCATCTTCACCGGATAATCCAGCGCGCGGTTCTCCGCCTCGCTGATCCGCTCCAGCGTCACCGGGTGGGTGCGCAGGAAGGCGTAGGCCATGGTGTCGCTGTAGCGGCCGGCCTGCTCCAGGCGCTGGAAGAATCCGGCCATATTGCGCACGTCGAAGCCGGCCGCGGCCATGTACTGCATGCCGACGCGGTCCGCCTCGCGTTCGAAATCGCGCGAAAACGCCAGCTGATTGGAAATGGACAGCCCCATGCCGGCCGATACCGCGCCCATCGCGCCGTCGCCGCTGCCCGCCCGCGCGGCCAGGGCGGCCGCGACGATGGTGCCGAGCAAGAGCAGGGGGCTGGTGGCGCTGCTGGCCGCCTTCATGCGCGCGATATGGCGCTGGGCGACGTGCGCGGTTTCGTGTCCGAGCACCGAGGCGAGCTCGCCTTCGCTTTGCGTGGCCAATAGCAGGCCGATGTTGATCCCGACATAGCCGCCGGGCATGGCGAAGGCGTTGATGCCGGTGTCGGCCACGCAAAAATAGGTGAAATGCACGCCGGGAACATTGGCGGCGGCGGCCAGCTTGCCGCCGATGGCGTTGAGATAACCGTTGACCTCGGGGTCGTCGAGCACATCGCCGGCCTCGCGCATCGCCAGCAAGGCGTTGCGGCCGATCCGCGCCTCATCCGCCAGCGAAAGCGAGGCGTCCGACACCTCGCCCAGATCGGGCAGGTCGGCGTAGCTGGCCACAGGTTGCGCCAAAGCAGCAGCCAGCACGGCGCAGAGCAGGGTCTTTTTCATCATCCGGATATGATAGCCACGAAACGATGAAAGTTGCATGAGTCGGCGTCGGTTAAAAAGTGAATATCTCTTAATTTCAGCGCCAGCTCATGACGTCGGCAAGGCAAATGGCCGCATCGGCGACAAGATGCGCTAGACTGTTTCCGCCCCCTCAATCAACCGTGGACCCCGATCATGTCCGCTGCCGCCCTGCCCTCCGCGCCCTCCCGCCTGCTTGGCGCCGATGGCGCGCCCGCCTTCGGCCGCTACCAAGGCATCGCCGACTCCATCGACTGGCGGCCGCTGGCGCGCGGCCCCTGGCAAAAGCTGCAGCACCGGCTGCACCACAAGCGCTGGCAGTACGCCGCCTTCGCCCATTCGCGCTTCTTCATCGCCTGCGCGGTGGTGGACGTGGGCTGGACCGGCGCGGCCTTCGCCTACGTGTTCGACCGCCAGCAGGGCCAGGTGGCGGCGGCCGCCAGCGTCAGCGGCCTGCCCGGCTTGCCGGCGCGGGTGGACGACGCGGCCTTCGGCGACGCCAGTTTCGCGCGCGGCGCGCGGCGCTTCGCCTTCCGTCGCGACGGCGGCAGCCTGCGCCTGACGGTGCACAGCCCGGAATTGAGGCTGGAAGCCGAAATCTCGCTGCAAAAAGCGCCGCCGGTGCTGCTGGCCGTGGCGCCGGCCAATTACCTGGCCCACTCCACCCACAAGAGCGGCGGCCTGACGGCCAGCGGCCGCGCCTACGCCGCCGGCAACAGCTACCGACTGGACCAGGCGGTGGCTTCGCTGGACTACTCCAACGGTCTACTGGCGCGGGAAACCCGCTGGCGCTGGGCCAGCGCCCACGGCCGCGAGCTGGGCTTCAATCTGCAGCAGGGGTATATGGGCGCGGCGGAAAACGCGCTCTGGCTGGACGGACGCCTGTTTCCGGTGGGCGAGGTCAGCTTCGACTACCAACCCGACGCGCCGCTGCAGCCCTGGCGCATCCGCAGCCAGGACGGCCTGGTCGATCTGCTGTTCACGCCGGAAGGCGCGCGGCGCGAGGATAAGGATCTCCTGATCGCCATGAGCCGCTACGTGCAGCCGATAGGCCGTTTCGACGGCGCGCTGATCCGGCCGGACACCGGCCAATCCATCCCCGTCGAGCATTTGCTGGGCGTCACCGAGGACCACGTCTCGCGCTGGTAAGGCCATGCTGTTGCTGAAAGTATTGCTGGTGCCGGCGCTGATCTGGCTGATCGGCCTCGCCGCCGGAAAATGGGGGCCGGCCGTCGCCGGCGCGCTGGCGGGATTCCCCGTGATCACCGGCTCCATCCTGCTGATCCTGGCGCTGGAGCAAGGCGATGGCTTCGCCCAGCGCGCCGCGCTGGCCGCGGCGCTGGGCGCGGCCACCAACGTCGTCTTCGGCCTCGCCTACAGCTGGGCCTGCCTGCGCTGGCGCTGGCTCCCGTGCCTGGCCCTCAGCCTGCTGGCCTACGCCGCCAGCGTGCTGCTCAGCCGCGAGCTGGGCGCGCATCCGTGGCTCGGCGCGTGGCTGGCGCTGGCCTTTCTGCCCGCGGCGGCGCGCGGCTTCCCGTCTCCGCCCGCCGACCCCGCCCCCGCCGCCGGACGCGAACCCGGCCTGCTGCCGCGCATGCTGATCGGCGCGGCGCTGGTGCTGCTGATCACCGGCGCGTCGGCCCGCCTGGGGCCGACGCTCAGCGGCCTGCTCGCCGTCTTCCCGGTGCTGGGCAGCGTGCTGGCGGTATTCAGCCACCAGAGCGGCGGCCGCGCCGCCGCCATCCGTCTGCTGCGCGGCATGGCCCGCGGCTTTTACGCCTTCATCGCCTTCTGCCTCTGCCTGGCCCTGCTCCTGCCGCGCGCATCGCTCGGCCTCGCCTTTGCCGACGCGCTGTGCCTCGCCGCCGGCGTGCAGCTGCTGGCGCTCAGGCGCGCCCGCCGCGGCTAAGCGCCGCCCCAAAAAAAAACGCCGCCAAGGCTGGCGGCGGAATGCGGCGGCGCGGCGGGTTTAACGCGCGCCGATAGGCAGCACGGTGCGGCCGAACTGCTCGTTGATCACGGTGGCCATCGCCAGGTAGACGGCGCTGGCGCCGCAGACGATGCCTTCAAAGCCGGCGATCATGCCGATGGCGGCGCTGCCGGTGAAGTCGCGGGCGGCCAGGAGGAAGAACAGCACGGTCAGCGAGGCGAACACGAACTGCTTGACGCGCGGGTAGTTGACGGTGCCGATCAGCATGAACAGGGTGAACACGCCCCACATCAGCAAGTACCAGCCCATGTAACCTTCCGGAGTGGCATCGGCCAGACCCATCTTGGGCAGCACCAGCAGCACCACCAGGCTCAGCCAGAACAGGCCGTAGGACAGGAAGGCGGTCACGCCGAAGGTATTGCCGCGGCGGTACTCCATCACGCCGGCGAAGATTTGGGCCAGGCCGCCGTAGCACAGGCCCATGGCCAGAATCATCGCGCTGATCGGATAGAAGCCTGCGTTGTGGATGTTCAGCAGGATGGTGGTCATGCCGAAGCCCATCAGGCCCAGCGGCGCCGGGTTGGCCAGTTTATCGCTCACAGAGTGCTCCAAAATAAGTAGTCGTTAATATTAGGGAGGCGCGATTCTATGGAAACAAGGCAGGATAAACAAGTGCTTAGATCAAGTTTTCCGGAACGATTTTCGTGCCCGGATAGGCGAAGCGCCTTGCAAATTGCCAAAGACACCCACATCTGACAAGGTTATCCTCGCGGCGAAATCTGCGCTGCGCCGCCGCGACTGGTGGTAGCATGCCGCCGAAACCTGAGTAAAACCTCTAGCCCGCATCGCCGTCCCGGCCGACGCCGCGCCGTCGGCGGCGTCAACCAACTCCGGGCGTATTGACCTTGCTTCTCGCCGCATCGAGCGCCAAGGTGAACACGTCCTTATCAGCCATCTGTACAGGAAAATCGCAAAGCATGGACCGACTCAATACCTTGCTGGAGCACAACCGCTCCTTCGTCGAAAACCGCGAGTACGAACAGTTCAAAACCGACAAATTCCCCGGCAAGGGACTGGCGGTGCTGGCCTGCATGGACGCGCGCCTGGTCGAACTCTTGCCCAAGGCGATGGGCCTGAAGAATGGCGACGCCAAGCTGATCAAGAACGCCGGCGCGCTGATCACCCACCCCTGGGGTTCGGTGATGCGCAGCCTGATCGTCGCCGTGTACGAACTGCGCGCCGAGGAAATCTGCGTGGTCGCCCACCGCGATTGCGGCATGCGCGCCATCGACCCCGCCAAGATTCTGGCCAACGCCCAGGAGCGCGGCATCACCGAAGACACCATCGGCACGCTGCGCGCCGCCGGCATCGACCTCGACAACTGGCTGAAGGGCTTCGACAACGTCTCCGACAGCGTGCGCCACACCGTGCAGACCATACGCAGCCATCCGCTGATGCCCAAGGACATACCGGTGCACGGCCTGGTGATCCACCCGTCCACCGGCCGGCTGGAAGTCATCGTCAGCGGCTACGCGGAAGAGCCGGCGGCGGAATGAGCCTGCGTCTCGGCCTGTTCGGCGGCACCTTCGACCCCATCCATCGCGCCCATCTGCGCATGGCGCGCGCCTTCTGCGACGAGCTGGCGCTTGACGAGGTGCGGCTGATCCCGGCCGGCCAGCCCTACCACCGCGCCGCGGGGCCGGTGGCCAGCCCCGCGCAGCGGCTGGAGATGACGCGCCTGGCCATCGCCGGCGAAGCCCGCCTCGTCGCCGACGACCGCGAGATCCGCCGCGGCAAACCGGCCTACACCGTGGACACGCTGCGCGAAGTGCGCGCCGAGATCGGCGACGCCGCCGAGCTGTGGTTTCTGATCGGCGGCGACTCGCTGGCCGCCCTGCCCGGCTGGCGCGACTGGCAAGAGCTGTTCAGCCTGGCCAACCTCGCCGTGGCGCTGCGCCCCGGCTTCGACTGGCACCAGCTGCCCGCCGCCGCGCGACAGGAGTGGCAGGCCCGGCAAGTCGCTGATTTTTCAAATCGAACGGCTTCCGGTACAATCCGCCCCCTGGCGCTACCGCCGCTGGACCTGTCCGCCACTCTGCTGCGCGAACAGCTGCGCCGCGGCATCGCCGTGGATCAAGAATTGACGCCGGCGGTGGCCGACTACATCCGGCGACACGGGCTATACCGATAGGACGCGGCCCGGCGTCGCCTCGCTCTTTCTGGTACCTCTTGCCGGCTCTTGTGAACCCAGGCTAAGTACCTGCACAGGAAAAGGAAACATGGAAGCTCAAGAAATCAGCAAACTGGCTATCGCAGCCCTGGAAGACATCAAAGGCAAGGACATTCTGGAACTGGACACCAGCAAGCTCACCTCGCTGTTCCAGCGCATGATCGTCGCCACCGGCGACTCCAACCGCCAGGTCAAGGCCCTGGCCAACAACGTGCAAGTCACCCTGAAGGAAGCCGGCGTGGACATCGTCGGCAGCGAAGGCCACGAAAGCGGCGAATGGGTGCTGGTGGACGCCGGCGACGTGGTCATCCACGTGATGCTGCCGGCCGTGCGCGACTTCTACGACATCGAAGCCCTGTGGGGCGGCCAGAAGCCGAGCTTCGCCGCCGGCGCGGCCAAGCCGTGGTCGTCGGTATAAAGTGTTGAACCCGGCGCGGGC
This sequence comes from Xenophilus sp. AP218F, assembly GCA_002213445.1. GTDB lineage: Bacteria > Pseudomonadota > Gammaproteobacteria > Burkholderiales > Chromobacteriaceae > Chromobacterium. The sequence continues at coordinate 153,440 of NJIE01000024.1, forward strand.
CTCCCCCGCGCCTCTCTCCCGCAGCGCCCCCTCATGAAAATCACCATCCTCGCCGTCGGCACCAAGATGCCGCGCTGGGTAGACGAAGCCTATTCCGATTACGCCAAGCGCTTCGGCCGCGACATCGCGCTGGAGCTGAAGGAAATCAAGCCGGAGAAACGCGGCGGCGGCGTCACCGCCGAAAAAGGCATCGCCGCCGAGCACGAACGGCTGATCGCCGCCATCCCGCCGCGCGCGCGCCTCGTGGTGATGGACGAGCGCGGCAAGAACTGGACCTCGGTCAAGCTGGCCGAAGGCCTGAAGGAATGGATGGCGGGCGGCGACGACGTGGTCTTCGTCATCGGCGGCGCCGACGGGCTGTCCCAGGAACTCAAGCAACGCGCCGACGTGCTGCTGCAGCTGTCGGCGATGACCCTGCCGCACGGCATGGTGCGGGTGATGCTGGCCGAACAGATCTACCGCGCCTACTCCATCCTCAACAACCACCCCTACCACCGCGAATAGACGATGCGCGCGCTCTCCCGCCCGGTGCACAGCCCGCAAACCGGCCCGCATCAACGGCTGGAGGAAATCGTGGCGCGCCATCGCGCCCACCCGTTCCGCAAGCCGGCTGCCGAGCATAGCCGCGCCGCCTACTCGGAACTGATGGCCATCTGGGACGGCCGCGCGCCGCTGGTGCTGGACACCGGCTGCGGCGTCGGCCTGTCCACCCTGCGCCTGGCCCGCGCCAAACCCGACTGCCTGGTCGTCGGCATCGACCAGTCCCTCGATCGCCTCCAGCGACGCAAAGCCGAATCCCGGCCAGACAACGCGCTGCTGCTGCGCGCCGACATGGTGGACATCTGGATGCTGCTGGCCGCCGACGGCGCGCGGCCCGCCGAACAATGGATGCTCTACCCCAACCCCTGGCCCAAACCGCAACACCTGCAACGACGCTGGCACGGCCACGCCGTCTTCCCCGTCGCGCTGTCTTTGGGCGGACGTCTGGAGCTGCGCAGCAACTGGCGGATCTACGCCGAAGAACACGCGCTGGCGCTAGGCCTGCTCGCCGGCCGCCGCGCCGCCGTGGAGGCCTGGCAGCCCGAGGCGGCGCTGACCCCGTTTGAAGCCAAATACCGCGATTCCGGCCACGCGCTCTGGCGCGTGGCGGTAGAGCTGGACTAAGCCAGTCTTATCCACAGCGACGTCCAACTCGCCGACTTGCCCACAGATCAGGCCGCCGCCGCCCGTATCCGCCAAACCAGCGCCGCCGCCGCCAGGCACAAAGCGCCGGAAATCATCGTCGCCAGGGTATAGCTGCCCAGGCTGTTGCGCAGCATGCCGGCCCCCAGAGCGGCGCAAGCCGCGCCCAGCTGGTGGCCGGCGACGATCCAGCCGAACACCACCGGCGCCTGCTGGCTGCCGAAGGCCTCGCTGGTCAATTTGAGCGTCGGCGGCACGGTGGCCACCCAGTCCAGGCCATAGAACATCGCGAACAGGGGCAGCGCCAGGAAGTACTCCAGCCCCAGCGCGTAAGGCAGATAGATCAGCGCCAGCCCGCGCAGGCCGTAATAGACAAACAGCAGCGCGCGCGGATTGAAGCGGTCCGACAACCAGCCGGACACGGTGGTGCCGAACAGATCGAACACCCCCATCGCGGCCAGCAGGCTGGCGCCGCGCACCGGGCTCAGGCCGTAATCGCCGCACATGGCGATGAAGTGGGTGCCGATATAGCCGTTGGTGCTGGCCCCGCAGACAAAGAAGCTGGCGAACAGCAGCCAGAAATCGCGCGAACGGCTGGCGACGCGCAGCGCGTCGAAAGCGATGCGCAGCGGATTGTGGCGGGACGGCGGCGCCACGGGCGCGTCCTCGGCTTCGCCCAGCGCGCGCAGGCCCACGCTTTGCGGCCGCTCGGGCAATAGCCACGCCACCAGCGGCAGGATCAGCGCCGCGCCGCCGGCCAGCAGCCACACCATGCTGCGCCAACCGTGCTGTCCGGACAGCCACGCCATCAGCGGCAGGAACAGCAGCTGGCCGGTGGCCGAGCTGGCGGTGAGCAAACCCATCGCCAGCCCGCGATGGCTGACGAACCAGCGGTTGACCACCGACGCGCCCAGCGTCATCGCCGTCGCGCCGGTGGCGCATCCCACCAGCACTCCCCACAGCAGCTGCAATTGCCAGCTCCGGGTCATCAGCCCGGACAGAGCCACGCCGGCGGACAGCAGGGCAAGGGCGACCAGCACTGTGCGCCTGAGGCCGAAGCGCAGCATCGCCGCCGCCGCGAACGGCCCCATCAGCCCGAACAGGGCGAGATTGATGGCCAGCGCCGAGGAAATCGCCGTCCGGCTCCAGCCGAATTCGCTCTCCAGCGGCACCATCATCACCCCCGGCGCGGAACGGATGGCTGCGGTGATCAGCATCACCAGAAACGTTACGGCAATCGCTACCCAGGCATAATGGAAACGCCCGGGGGCCCCGCCTTGCAAACGGCTCATGCTCACCTCGTCTCGCATCGACAACGCAGCTCTCAGCCTAGCAATAAATCGGGCCCGGGAGCGGCCATGACGAAAAACCGCCCGGACGCGCCGGCAGCGGCGCAGGCCGGCGGATGAAGCCCGCGGATCAACGCAAACGGGCCGCTCGCGCGGCCCGCATGGACAGAAACAAGCTGGCTCAAGCCGCCAGCGAAACCGCCAGCGTCCGCATCGTCCGCCACGGCTCGCCCGGCTCGACGCCCTTGATCTGGCGATCGATGCGCGCGCATTCGGACAGCGCGTCCATCAGCTTGCGCGGGCCGATGCGGCGCAGCGCCGGCTCGGCCAGCTTCTGCTTTTCGCCCCACAGCCGCAGCTCGCGCGCCATGTCGCGCGGCTGGCGGCCTTCCTTCAGGCCCTGGCGCAGCTTGAGCAGCATGCGCACGTCTTCGGTGAGCGACCAGAGCACCAGCACCGGCGCTTCGCCTTCGGCCATCAGGCCGTCCAGCATGCGCGTGAGCCTGGGCGCGTCGCCGGCGAGCCAGGCCTCCGACAGCTGGAACACGTCGAAGCGCGCCACATTGGCCACCGCCGCCTGCAAATCGGCCAGGCTCAGCTCGCCCCTGGGGTAGAGCAAGGCCAGCTTGTCCACTTCCTGGCGCGCGGCCAGGAGGTTGCCCTCCACCCGCGCGACGAAAAACGCCAGCGCTTCCGGCCCCAGCTGCTGTCCCTGCGCCTTGAGCCGCTTGGCGATCCAGCCGGGCAGCTCGCCGCGGCCCACCGGCTTGGCCTCCACCACGTGGCCAGCCTTCTCCAGCGCGGTGAACCACTTGCTTTGCTGCTGGGTTTTATCCAGCTTGGGCAGGGTGATCAGGGTGATGGTGTCGTCGGGCAGACACGCGGCCAGCTGTTGCAGCGCCTCGCCGCCCTCCGCCCCGGGTTTGCCGCCGGGGATGCGGATTTCCAGCAGCTTGAGCGAGGCGAACAACGATACGCTGCTCATCGAATCGCGCAGTTGCGACCAGTCGAAGCCGGCTTCCGCCGTCAGCACCTCGCGCTCCAGGTAGCCGGCGGCGCGCGCCGCCTGGCGCACGGCGTCGGCCGCTTCCAGCGCCAGCAGCGCTTCTTCGCCGTGCACCACGTACAAGGGCGCGAGGCCCTTGCCCAGCAGCGGCCCCAGCGCCTCAGGGCTTAGCGACGGCATGGGCGGGCTGCTGGCTTTGCGGGCCGGCCAGCGGCGCGGCCGGCAGCTTGAGGTAGGACAGACGGCGCGCCGCCTGCTCGGCCGCGTCGCGGCGGGCGTCGGCCCAGATCAGGTTTTCTTCCTGCTCCTTGCCCAGAATGGCGGTATCCGAGTAATTCATGCTGCGACGCACGGTCACGGTCATGTCCGGCTCCACCGGCACGCCGCGAATCACGGTGCGGAAGGTGGCGGTATAGGTCAGCTGGTACTCGCTGATCTTGCCGCTGGTATTGATGGTGAGAATGTCCTTGGCCTGGTTCTCGTTCAGCACCGACAGCGTGGCTTCCGCGCCCTTGGGATCGCTCACCAGCGCAAGCTTGGGATTGCGGGCGAACACCAGCTGCAGGTCGCTGGCGATTTGCGCGCCGCTGGCCTCGAGATACAAGGTCTTGAACGGCAGGTCCTTGACGTTGCCGCCCAGGCCGCGCAGATGGAAACCGCAAGCGGTCAGCAGCATGGCCAGCGTAGCCAGCGCGATCCAGTTCAGCGTCTGTTTCATTTCACTCCCCAGTGGCGGACATGCCGCCATATGAAAACGGTGCAAGACCGCGAGGCCTTGCACCGGAACGCGCCGCCCGCAAGCAGGCGGGCGCGCGGACTTAAACGACGATGTTCACCAAGCGGCCTGGCACCACGATGATCTTCTTGGCCGGCTTGCCTTCCATGAACTTCTGCACGTTCTCGTGCGCCAGCGCGGCGGCTTCGATGGCGTCCTTGCCGGCGTCGGCGGCCACGGTGATGCTGCCGCGCAGCTTGCCGCACACCTGCACCATCAGTTCGATCTCGCTCTTCACCAGCGCCGCTTCGTCCACCTTGGGCCAGGCCTGGTCCAGAATCTCGCTGCCCGGTTTCAGCTGGCTCCAGATCGCGTCGCAAACGTGCGGCACGATGGGCGACAACAGCAGCGTCGCCGTTTCCAGCACTTCCTGCGCCACTGCGCGGCCGATGTCGCCCGCGGTGTCGGCCTTGTCGTAGGCGTTCAAGAGCTCCATCACCGCGGCGATGGCGGTGTTGAACTGCTGGCGGCGGCCGTAATCGTCGGCCACTTTCTGGATGGTGCTGTGCAGCTTGAAGCGCAGCTCCTTCTGGCTGGCATTCAGCTCGCCAGCGCTGTACGGCGCCACCACGCCGGCTTCGACGTGCTCGCGCGCGCTTTTCCACAGGCGCTTGAGGAAGCGGAACGCGCCTTCCACGCCGGCGTCCGACCATTCCAGGCTCTGCTCCGGCGGGGCGGCGAACATCATGAACAGGCGCGCGGTGTCCGCGCCGTATTTTTCGATGAACTCCTGCGGATCCACGCCGTTGTTCTTGGACTTGGACATTTTCTCAATGCCGCCCACCACCACCGGCAGGCCGTCGACGCGATGCTTGGCCGCGACGATCTTGCCCTTGGCGTCGCGCTCCAGGATCACGTCCTGCGGCGCGATCCAGTCCTTGGAGCCGTTGGGCAGGTCGCGATAGAAGGTTTCGCACACCACCATGCCCTGGGTCAGCAGGCTCTTGAACGGCTCGTCCGACGACACCAGGCCTTCATCGCGCATCAGCTTGTGGAAGAAGCGCGCGTACAAGAGGTGCAGGATGGCGTGTTCGATGCCGCCCACGTACTGGTCCACCTGCAGCCAGTAGTCGGCCGCCTGCTTGTCCACCATCGCGGTGTCGCACTTCGGCGAAGCGTAGCGCGCGTAGTACCAGCTGGACTCCACGAAGGTGTCCATGGTGTCGGTTTCGCGCTTGGCCGCGCCGCCGCACTTCGGGCAGCTGGTTTCGTAGAATTCCGGCATCTTGGCCAGCGGAGAACCCGCGCCGTCCGGAATCACGTTTTCCGGCAGCGTCACCGGCAGGTCTTTTTCCGGCACCGGCACGTCGCCGCAAGCCGCGCAATGGATGATGGGAATCGGGCAGCCCCAGTAGCGCTGGCGGCTGATGCCCCAGTCGCGCAGGCGGTACTGGGTTTTCTTCTGGCCGGCGGACTTGGCTTCCAGATCGGCGACGATAGCCTCGAAAGCCGCGGAGAAGCCCTTGCCGTCGTACTTGCCGCTGCCAACGGTGCGGATGGAGTCATCCTTGGCGGCATACCAGTCTTGCCAGGTCTTGGCGTCGAAATCGTCCTCGCCCTCGGCCTTGGCGTAAACCTGCTTGATCGGCAGGCCGTATTTGTTGGCGAACTCGAAGTCGCGCTCGTCGTGCGCCGGCACCGCCATCACCGCGCCTTCGCCGTAGCCGGACAGCACGTAGTTGGCGATCCACACCGGCAGCTTGTCGCCGGTCAGCGGATGGATCACGAACAGGCCGGTGTCCATGCCCTTCTTTTCCATCTTGGCCATGTCGGCCTCGGCGACGGAGCCCGCCTTGCATTCGGCGATGAAGGCCTGCAGCGCCGGCTGGTTCGCGGCGGCCTGGGCGGCCAGCGCGTGCTCGGCGGCGACGGCGACGTAGGTGGCGCCCATCAGCGTGTCCGGCCGGGTGGTGTACACCTTCAGCTCGCCCTTGCGGCCGATGCTGGCTTCGTCATACGGGAAAGCCACGTCGGAACCGAAGCTCTTGCCTATCCAGTTGCGCTGCATGGTCTTGACCTGCTCCGGCCAGCCGTCCAGCGTGTCCAGATCCGCCAGCAGCTGCTCGGCGTAGTCGGTGATGCGGAAGTAGTACATCGGGATTTCGCGCTTTTCCACCAGCGCGCCGGAACGCCAGCCGCGGCCGTCCACCACCTGCTCGTTGGCCAGCACGGTCTGGTCCACCGGGTCCCAGTTGACCACGCCGTTCTTCTTGTAGATCACGCCCTTCTCGAACAGGCGGGTGAACAGCCACTGCTCCCAGCGGTAGTAGTCCGGCTTGCAGGTGGCCAGCTCGCGCTCCCAGTCCAGGGCGAAGCCCAGGCTGTCCAGCTGGGTTTTCATGTATTCGATGTTGGCGTAGGTCCACGCCGCCGGCGCGCCGCCGTTCTTCATCGCCGCGTTCTCGGCCGGCAAGCCGAAGGCGTCCCAACCCATCGGTTGCAGCACGTTGAAGCCCTGCAGGCGCTTGAAGCGGGCCAGCACGTCGGTGATGGTGTAGTTGCGCACGTGGCCCATGTGCAGCTTGCCGGACGGGTACGGGAACATCGACAGCGCGTAGTACTTGGGACGGGAAGCGTCTTCTACGGCCTTGAAGGCGGCGGTTTTCTGCCATTTTTGCTGCGCTGCGCTTTCCAGCTCGCGCGGGGAGTAGTGTTCTTGCATGTCCGCTATCTTTTTTATTCAGAAAATCGAAGTGAATGCGTCGATTATATCGACAAAAGCGGCCAAAAGGGGATGGCAAAACTCGGACAAACTGTCCGATTTTCTTGGAGAAACAAGGCGTTCACCACAAGCGGTACAGCATTTCGCTGGCCATCACCGTCATCAGCAGGGCGAACGCCTTCTTGAGCCTGGCCACCGGCAGGCGGTGAGCCAGGCGCGCGCCCAGCGGCGCGCACAGCACCGTCATCAAGGTCAGCGCCAGCGTGGCGGGCAGATAGATGAAGCCCAGGCTGCCCCAGGGCAAGCCGGCCGCGCGCCAGCCGCCGGCAAGATAACCGGCCGCGCCGGCGACGGCGATGGGCCAGCCCAGGGCGGCGCTGGTGCCTATCGCCCGATGCAGCGGCGTTCCGCACCAGCTGAGGAAAGGCACGCTCATCGAGCCGCCGCCTATCCCCACCCAGCTGGAAATCATGCCGATGCCGCCGCCGGCCGCTGCCAGCCCTGCGCCGCCCGGCAGCGCGCGTCCGGCCTGGGGCTGCCGGCCGATCAGCATCTGCGCCGCCACCGCATAAGCGTAAATCACGAAGAACCAGCGCAGCGCGAGGCCGGGAATCCAGCCGGCGACCAGGCTCCCCGCCAGCGTGCCCAGCACCATGGCCGGCGCCATGCCGCGGACGATGCGCCAGTCCACCGCGCCTTTCTGGTGATGGGCGCGCACGCTGGAGGCGCTGGTGAACATCATCACCGCCAGCGAGGTGCCGATGGCCAGATGCTGGCCGTGCTCGCCGCCCAGGCCGGCCGCGGTCAGCGTCCCGGCCACCACCGGCACGATGATCAGCCCGCCGCCGACGCCGAGCAGCCCGGCCAGAAAGCCGGCGACCGCGCCAAAGGCCAGCAACACCGCCACCAGAGCCAGCGACAGCATCACAGCACCTCGCGCAGCAGGTAATCCCACTCTTGCGCCGCGACCGGCGTGATCGACAGCCGGTTGCCGCGCTTGAGCACGGCCATGCCCTCAAGCATGGGGTGCCGGCGCAGTTCGGCCATCGACACCAGCCGCGTCTTCTTGACGAAGCGGACATCCACGCACAGCCAGCGCGGCTTGGCCGGGTCGGATTTGGGATCGTGATAGGGGCTGGCCGGATCGAACTGGCTGGAATCCGGATGCGCCGGCGCGGCCACCTCGGCGATGCCGGCGATGCCCGGCTCCGGACAGGACGAATGCCAGAACAACAGCAAATCGCCCACCCGCATCTCGTCGCGCATGAAGTTGCGCGCCTGGTAATTGCGCACGCCGGTCCACTCGAACAATTTTTGCGGTTCGGCGGCCAGGTGGTCGATCGAGGTTTCGTCCGGTTCGGACTTCATCAGCCAATAGCGCATGGGAAATATCTGTTAATCGCTGAGTGGAAAGGAACATCGCCGCTCAATACTACTAAAAAGATCGGCGCTTATGCTGCAAACCATCAGAACCCGCACAGGGAGATTGCGATGAAAGCCTGGATGCTGAGCCTTGCCCTTGCCGCCGGCCTGGGCGGATGCGTGGTGGCCCCGCCGCGCGTGACGATCGCCCCCGCGCGCCCGCGCATCGTCGCGCCGATGGCGGTGGAGCCGGTGGTGGTGGAACCAGCGTTCGTCCCGCGTTACGGCTGGCGCTGACCCCACCATAACAACCACAGCAACAGGACGTTGCCCAGCGCGCTCAGCCAGAACAGGCTGCGAAACGGCTGCTTGCGGGTCTTGTGCCGCAACAGACGCCGGGCCAGCCACGCGCCTGGCCAGCCGCCCGCGAGCGCGAGCAGATGCAGCCTCGCCTCCGGCGTGCGCCATGTCCCCAACCGCGCCGCGCGCTTGTCGCGCCAATAGACGGCAAACGTGGTCAGGCTGATCGCCGCCAGCCAGATGGCCATGATCTTTGCGCCCATTCCGGCTCCGCTTTATTTTTCATCAACCCGGATCAAGACGGCATCCCCCGCTCGGCGCAATGGCAGGCGGCGCAAGCCCGATTCGGTCAACAGATAGTCCAGCCTCACGTCCCACGCCTCGCGCGGCACTCGCGCCACTCGCTGGCAATCGAAGGCGACGCCCACCAGCAGGGGCTTGCCGCGGGCCGCGCGGCGGCGGCGAAACGCCAGCGTGCTGTCGTAAAACCCGCCGCCCTGCCCCATGCGATAGCCGTCGTCGTCCACGCCCAGCAGCGGCACGAACAGCACATCCAGCCGCTCGGCGCGCAGGCGGGGGCCATCATATTCCACGATGCGGTAGCGGGGATGGCGATACCAGCGGTCGGCCGCGCCCAGGCGGGTGAACCACAGACGCCGGCCGCGAGCCGGAATCTGCGGCAGATACACCTCGGCGCCGCGCCGCAGGGCCTCGTTGAGCAGGACGAACAGATCGAGCTCGGAACCGGCGGCCAGGTAGCCGCCTATGCGTTTGCCGCGACGGAGCAAGCGGCTGGCGTGACGGGCGATGTCGCGCATCGCCGCGGCGCGGTAAGCCGCCGGCAGCGCCATGCGCGCGCGGCGAATGCGGCGTCGTAGCGCCTGTTTGTCTGCGGGGGTATCGGGGGGGGCGGTAAGCAAGGTCATCGGGAGGGGGAGACCCCCGCGAGTGTCGTTCCGGCTAAATTCGCTTGTACCCTGTTTCCAGGGGGGGCCGCCTGCCAGACATTTCGGGCGCATCCTCGAAGGGACGCGACACACCCATGACTCACGCTGGCGACCAAAAGCGAACGCATTGGTACAAAGGAATTGTGTGCCTTCACGAACACCGCAGGGGATAAACCGACCTTTAGCGTCACCAGCAAGCCTAGAACAGCGCCTGCTGGCTGCGAGCCAGGGCTGCGTCTGCCGCCTCGCTCATACTGCGTATTTTACGTTGAAACGCCTCAATCTCCAAGCCTTCTCCCACTTTTGTTTTCAACAAATCGTGGGCGATGTTGAGCGCGGCCATGATGGCGATCTTGTCGGTATCCATCACCTTGCCGTGCTGCTGGATGTTGGCGATCTTGCCTTCCAACAGGCGCACGGCCTCCTGCAAGGTTGCCTTTTCCTCCGGCGGCGTGCCGATGGTGAACTGCCGGCCCAGCAGTTCGATGTCTACCTGAACCACGTCGCTCATTGCTCATCCTCCGTCGCCCTGGGCAGGCGCTCCACCAGCGCGGCCACCCGGCTGCGGGTTTCGTTCACGCGGAAATTCAGCTCGGCGTTTTCCTTCAGCGCTTCGGACAGCGCCTCGGCAAAACGTGCGTTCTGGGTTTCCAGCTCCCCGATGCGGGCGATCAGCGCCACAACCCGGGATTCGAGATATTCCAGTTCCTTGTCCATGGCGGCGAGGATAACGGGCGACTAGTTGGGCGTCAAACCCAGCCGCTTGCGCCCTGTGTCCAGCACGGTACACAAGCGGGCCGCGCCGTCCGTCAGCCGCGGACCGGGCACGCTGATGGCGTCGTCCGCCAACACGAACAGCGCGTTGCCGGCCACCGCCGGCATCGCCTCCCAACGCCGCCACATCGCCAGCGCGGCGGCGTCGCCGGCCACGATCACCTGGGGACGGGCCGCCACCACCGCCGCCGCGCTCACCTGCGGCGCGGGCAGGTTCAGTTGGGCAAAAACATTCACCCCGCCGCACAGGCGGATCAGCGAATCGATAAAGCTCTTGCCGCTGACCGTGAAGATGGGCGCGGCGCTCACCTGATAGAACACCTTGACCGGCGGACGCTTGCGGTAGCGCTCGCCCAGCGCCGCCAGCCGCTCCCGATAGCGGGTGGCCGCTTCGCGCGCCTGGCTGGCGGTGCCGGCCAATTCGCCCAGGCGGGTGATCTCCAGCGGCACGTCATTGGGCTGCAGGGGATGGCTGATGAACACCGGCACGCCCAAGCGCCGCAATCGTTGCAGCTCGCGCTGCGAGCCGCCGTCGCTCCACGCCACCACCAGATCGGGCTTCTGGCGCAATACCGCCTCCAGACTGATGCCGGTGAAACTGCCCACCCGCGGCAGCTTTCTGGCCGCCTCTGGGTGATTGCTGTACTCCACCGTCGCCACCACCTTGTCGCCCGCGCCGGCGGCGAACAGCATTTCGGTGGCGTGCGGCACCAGGCTGACGATGCGCCGCGCCGGCTCGCGCAGCGTCACCTGCAGGCCCGCTCCGTCTTCGACAGTGATGGCGGCCGAAGCCAAGGCCGGCCAGCAACAGGACAAGATCAGCCAACGCTTCACGCGCGCTCTCCCTTCAAGATCAGCGGCAAGCCGCAAGCCACCAGCGTCACCCGCTGGCAGACGGCGGCCACTTGCTGATTCAGGCGACCCAGCTCATCGACGAAGCGGCGCGTCTCGCGATCGCCGGACACCACGCCCCAGCCCACCTCGTTGCTGACCAGCAGCGCCTCGCCGCGCAGGGCGGCCAGGGCCGCCAGCAGCGCGCCGCGCTCGGCCAGATACGCGGCCTCGTCAAAACCATCCTCGGTAAAAAAGCGCATCAGCCACATGCCCAGGCAATCGATCAGCAGCAGCCCGTCCGCCGTGTCATGGCGACGGAGAGCGGCGGCCAGCTCGCGGCCGACCTCCTCCAGCGCCCAGCCGGGCGGCCGCCGCGCGCGATGATGCTCGACGCGGGCGGCGAACTCGGCGTCGCCGCCGCGCAGCTCGGCGGTGGCGAAGTAAGTCACCGGCCCGGGGTGCGCCAGGGCCAGGGTTTCGGCGTGGCGGCTCTTGCCGCTGCGCGCGCCGCCGCTGATCAGGTGGGGCATGGGTCAGAACTCGTACGTAACCGCAGCTTGATAATTGCGGCCATTCGCCGGATACAGCGCGATATCGCCAGTTGCCGCATTTGCGTTGGCGTAACTGGCATAACGCTTATCCAGCAAGTTGTTGACGCTGACATTTGCGGAAAGGCGCTTATCAAACCGGTATACGTACTTGACGTCCAAAACGGTATACGCTGGCAATTTGCTCGGGAAGATATTTCGCTGATCGTTGTCGTAATGTTGCTCGGAAACATATTGAGCGGCCAAGGCCAGCTTGTTGCTATCGTTGACTTTCCAGGCTGCGGACAGATTAGCCATCAGCTTGGGCACCATGGGAATGGTATTGCCGGCCAGACCGTAGCCTTCGCGGAAGGTAGCTTGCGTCCACGTCAGATTGCCGCCAACCTCAAGCGAAGGCGCAACCTGGGCTCTGCCCTCCAACTCCAGCCCTTGATGGCGAGTCTTCGGCAGGTTGGTATTGACTCCCATGGGACCGACAAATTTCAGGAAAGCGATCTCATTGGCAAGGTCATTCCGGAAGAATGCGGCCTTGAGACGGGCAAGCTCTCCAGCCCACTCGACACCCAGTTCTTTATCGTGAGAAAGCTGCGGCACCAAAGGAGAGCCTGCGGTATACAGCACCTCGTCCGAGTTGCCCAAACGGAAGCTCTGGCCCATGCGCGCGTAAGCTGCCCAGCCATTGCCAAACGCCTGCTTCAAACCCAGCGACCATGCGTGCAGGCTGGTATCGATGGTTGATAGCGTGCGGCTGCTCGAATCGGCCACCGTATCATCCACTAGCTGTTGACGTCCTCCGGCCGATACCGTCGCGCCCTGCCAGGGTTTGAACTGACCTTCCAGAAAATATCCGGTCCGCTTTTGCGCTGCGCTGTTGCCGCCATCCACAGCGGAACTGGCGCTCAACCAATCCACGCCGAACGTCAGTTCATGCGCACCCAAAGGCAGCGCGTAACGTGCCGAGCCCGTGTTCTCGCTCTGCGTGCGGCTATCTGCGTAGATAAAGCCCGGATAGTGATAACGAGCCGAGGTATCCTTGCTCCTGCGACTGACATCGGCATAAAGCGTGCCCGAACCGATATCCTGACTCAAGGAAACGCCACCACTGCTGCTTGCCACCGACATGGAGTCATCGGGAGAGAAGGTTGCCGTCGGGTAGTTCGCCAAGGGATCCAGGCCTTTGGCCGGATTAGACGTCAGATATCCCGGCAACCTCAAACCCTGGCTGGAGGTTTTGGCGAAGAACTTGATATTGCCGCTATCGCGCTTAAGAGTTAGCGCAATATTCGCGCTATCGTTGCGCTCTGCATTGTTTTGCCGATAATTGTCGGTTTTGAGCGACTGAATATTGCCATCCAGAGCAACAAACTGATTGGCTGCATGCAAGTTGGCATCCAGTTGGCGAAGGTCATAGCTCCCGCCAGTCAACGTCACATCGCCGCTCACGCCCACGGAAGAGCCCGACTTGGTGATGATGTTGATTACCCCACCTGTCGTCCCTCCGCCATAAGCCACGCTACCCGCGCCGCGAACGATCTCAATGCGTTCAATGCTGGCCAGGGAAACCGCGCCCAAGTTGGGCGACGCCAGATCATTGGTATTTTGCCGTACGCCATCCACCAGAATCAGGGTATTGCTGCTGGCCGTCATGCCGAAGCCGCGCAAATCAACCGCAGAAGCGCCGGCCGAGCCGCTATTGTTGAACACATGCACGCCGGCATATTCGGACAGCACGCCCTGAACGGAGCGAGCCGCGCTGTTGGCAATCTGCTCGGATGTCACCACGGTGACGCTGGCCGGGATATCAGCCAGTTTCTGCGGTACTTTGCTCGCCGTCACGATCACCGGGTCGCCGGCGAATTGCGGCAGATTGTCGGCCTGGGCAAGGCCGGCGCAGGCCAGAGCCACCAGGGCGGCGCAGGTTTGGGGTTTGAACATGAAACACACTCCACGATTTTGATGGGCGCCCGCCAGCGGGCAAACGTTGAGTGCGAAGAGGGAAAAATTGAAGGACGGCACGGGTAGACCGGAACGCCTGTCGGATCGCCTCCCCGCGATACTCCAGTGCGGCCCGTCTCCGGCGGGCCGCGCGTCAGGCCGGTCTCCGGGCTGGGTCTTGCGGCTGACGCGCCTTCCCGTCGCATTAGACAGTGGCATTCGCGTCGCCTGGGCGCGTGACGCGCCAGACCTTACCGTTGCGGGGGCAGCGCCGGGTTTTCACCGGCTTCCCGTTTCACCCGCGGCGCATGAAATTGCGCGATTGCGGGCACCTGAACGGGGGCGATTATACCTTGCCCGGCTTCCGCGGTATTGATCCAGTCGTAATATGCTTAATCTTGATTAGAATCTTCCACGCGGTTGCCCTGCCTCCGGCCATGGCTTAAAGTCGGCGCATCCATTCATCTTTTCTGCTCCGCAGAAATTCCAGCAGGACCCGCCATGCACCGCACACCCGATATCGCCGCCTACGACGCCGCCCGCGCCCGCCAAGCCACGCTCACCAAACCGCCCGGCAGCCTCGGCCAGCTGGAAGACCTGGCCTGCCGCCTGGCCGCCTGCCAGGGACGCGCCCTGCCCGCGGCGCTGTCGCCGGCCATCACCGTTTTCGCCGGCGACCACGGCGTCACCGCCGAGGGCGTGTCGGCCTTTCCCTCGGCCGTCACCACCGAAATGGTGCGCAACTTCAGCCGCGGCGGGGCCGCCATCTGCGTGCTGGCGCGTGCCATCGACGCCAGGCTGGAAGTGATCGACGTCGGCGTCGCCGGCGACGTTTCCGCCCTGCCCATCGTCCACGCCAAGGTGCGCGCCGGCAGCGCCAACCTGGCGCGAGAGGCGGCGATGAGCCGCGCCGAGGCCGAGCAGGCGCTGTCCGCCGGCCGCGCCGCCGCCCGCCGCGCAGTGGACGCCGGCGCCAACCTGCTGATCGCCGGCGACATGGGCATAGGCAACACCACCGCGTCCGCCGCGCTGCTCTGCCATTTTACCGGCCTGTCGCCGGAAGCCGTGGTCGGCCGCGGCACCGGCGTCGACGACGCCGGCCTCGCCAACAAGCGCCGCGTGGTGGCGATGGCGCTCGCGCGCGCGGCCGGACGCAGCCTTGACGGCGTGGACGCGCTGGCCGAGCTGGGCGGGCTGGAAATCGCCGCCATGGCCGGCTTCTATCTGGAAGCCGCCGCGCTGGGCGTGCCGGCGCTGGTGGACGGCTTCATCGCCAGCGCCGCCGCGCTGAGCGCCCGCGCCATCGAACCCGGCGTCCAGCCCTGGCTGCTGGCCAGCCACTGCTCGGCCGAAACCGGCCACGCGCAGGCGCTGCGGGCGCTGGCGCTGGAACCCCTGCTGGACCTGGGGCTGCGCCTGGGCGAAGGCAGCGGCGCGGCGCTGGCGGTGCCGCTTTTGCAGCTGGCCATCCGCCTGCACGCGGAAATGGCCACCTTCGCCGAGGCTGGCGTCAGCGGACAGCCGGCATGAACCCCTACACCCTCACCCTGCTGCGTCACGGCGACATCGACCACGCCGGACGGCTGATCGGCCTGACCGACCTGCCGCTCACCGAGCGCGGCCAGGCGCAGCTGGCGCGCAGTTGGCAGCGGGTTTGCGAACTGGCGCCGGTCACGGCGATGGCCAGTTCGCCCTTGTTGCGCTGCCGCGAATTCGCGGTGCAGCACGCGCTGCACGGCTCGCTGACGCTGCAGGTGGACCCGCGCTTCGCCGAGATCGACTTCGGCGACTGGGACGGCCAGCCCAAGGCCGAGCTGGAGGCCGCGCACCCCGACTGGCGCGAGCAGCTGGCGCGCGGCGAGCTGACGCCGCCTGGCGGCGAAAGCTACGAGCAGTTCCGCACCCGGGTGCTGGCCGGCCTGGCCGACTGGATGACGGTGGCGCGTGGCAGCCATCGCCTGCTGGTGACCCACGGCGGCGTCATCACCGTGCTGCTGGCCGAGCTTTTGGGCGCCAACTTCTCGGTGGCCAAGCTGATGACGGTGCAACGCGGCGGCTTCGTGCAGTTGTCGATGCTGGAAGGCCACCCGGCCTATCTGCTGCGACTGGAGTCGACATGCGGGGACTGATCCTGGCGCTGCAGTTCCTCACCCGGCTGCCGACGCCGCAACTCGAGGAGTTCCGCCCGGAATGGCTGGCGGCCAGCGCGCGCTGGTTTCCCGCCGTCGGTCTCATCGTCGGCGCGCTGCTGCTGGCGGCGCTGCGGCTGGGCGGCCTGGTCGACCCCTGGCTGGCGGCCCTGTTCGGCCTCTTGCTCTGGGTCGCCGTCACCGGCGGCCTGCATCTGGACGGCCTGGCCGACCTCGCCGACGCGCTGGGCGCGGCGCACCGTTCGCGCGAACGCTTCTTCGAGGTGCTGAAAGACCCGCACCTGGGCAGCTTCGGCGTGCTGTCGCTGATACTCGCCGTCGTCGCCAAGCTGGTGCTGCTGATGCTGCTGGCGCGCGACGGCGGCCTCGCCTGGGGGCTGCTACTGATCCCGGCCTGGGCGCGCTGGTTCGCGGTGTTGTGGTCGGCTACCCTGCCGGCCATCGCGCCGGGCAGCGGCGAGCGTTTCGGCTGGCAACGCGACAACGCCGGCCTGGCCGTCAACGGCGTCGCCCTCCTCGCCTTGTCGGCCTGGCTCGCGCCCGCGCTGTTGCTGGCGCCGCTGGCCGGACTCGCCTGGCGGCGCTTTCTCAGCCGCCGCCTGGGCGGCATGACCGGCGACTGCCTGGGCGCGGGGGTGGAGCTGTGCGAAATCGCGCTGCTGGGGCTGCTGCTGATCCGGCTGCCGGTCTCGCTCTGAACGCTGAAGCCCGCGGCAAACAAAAACGCCACTCCGGGGAGTGGCGTTTGTCTATCCGCGACGCAAGCGCGCTTACAGCGTGCCGGCCACTTTCTTGTTGCGCATCAGGCACAACATGTCACAGGCGATGTGGGCGGCGGCGATGGCGGTGATTTCGCTCTGGTCGTAGCTGGGAGCCACTTCCACCACGTCCATGCCGACGATGTTCAGGTCGCCCAGATTGCGGATGATCTTCAGCGCCTGCGCCGAAGTCAGCCCGCCCGGCACCGGGGTGCCGGTGCCCGGCGCGGCGGACGGGTCCAGACAGTCGATGTCGAAGGTGATGTAAACCGGATGGTCGCCGATGGTTTTCTTGATTTCGGCGATGGTGGCGTCCACGCCGTTGTCGTGCACCCACGGCGCGCCCAGCACGTTCAGGCCCATGAAGTCGTCGTTCCAGGTACGGATGCCGACTTGCACCGACTTGGCCGGGTCGATCAGACCCTCTTTCACCGCCTTGTAGAACATGGTGCCGTGGTTGAGGCTGTCCGGGCTGTCGTCCGGCCAAGTGTCGCAGTGGGCGTCGAAGTGCAGCAGCGCCAGCGGCTTGCCATACTTCTCGGCGTGCGCGATCAAGAGCGGATAGGTGACGTAGTGGTCGCCGCCGAAGGTCAGCATCTTGGCGCCGGAGGCCAGGATGGTGCGGGCGTGCTCGACGATGGACGGCTTGATGGTCAGCGGATTGTGCGCGTCGAACCAGCAATCGCCGTAGTCGATCACCGCCAGGTCTTCGAACGGATCGAAGCCCCACGGGTAGGGCTTCAGCTCGGCCAGCTGCACGCTGGCGGCGCGGATGGCCTGCGGGCCCATGCGCGCGCCGGAGCGGAAGGTCACCGACAGGTCCAGCGGAATGCCGGATACCACCACGTCGGCGCCTTCCAGATTGCGGCTGTAGTTGCGGCGCATGAAGGACAGCACGCCCGCGTAGGTGTTTTCGATGGAGGAGCCGTACAGGCCCTGACGGCGAATGGCGCCGTCGCCGTAGATCATTTCATCACTCATGCCACTCTCCAGGCGAGAGGACGCCGCGGCCATGAAAGCGAGTGATTTTCATGACAAATGCGGCGATTGCCGTCCATCTTTCACAGCCGACGGCTTGAGGCTGTCGCGCCCCGTGGCGCGGAAACCGGCAGTGTGCCGCGACGCCGGGGCGAGTTCAAGCCCGAAACCGCTTCCAGCCCGTCGTCATCGCGGGCGAAACGCCAGGCGCGCTCCGGCTCGCCGCGCCACCAGCGCCAGCGCAGACGGATGTCGTACCACACCGGCCGCAGTCCCAGCAGGAACAATAGCAGGGCCAACGGCAGGGTGAAGCCGAAGCCCAGATGCTTGAAGCCCAGCGCGCCGACCACGCCGCCCAGGAAGAAGGACAGCAAAATCAGGCCGTAGATGCGGAATTTGGCGCGATTGGCGCGCACGTCCTGGATGCGCGGGCCGTGCTGGCGGTTGTAATAGCTCATTTTGGCCAGTTCGATGCCAAGGTCGGTGGCGATGCCGGTCATGTGGGTGCTGCGCAAGAGGCCGCCGGACAGCTTGGTGACGATGGTGTTGTGCATGCCCATGATGAAGCACAGCAACATCACCGTCGGCGGCGTGAACAGGCCCTTGTGCAAGGACAGGCCGGCCCCCAGCAGGCCGAACAGCAGCAACAGCAGCGCCTCTTCCATCATCGATACCCCGTAGCCGCCGCGCAACCGCTGGCGGCGCGCCCACAGGATCAGCCAGGTGCTGTGCATGGCGCCGGCGATGAAGCTGCACAGCATCACCAGCAGCGACAGCGCCACCGTCGCCTCGCCCAGCGCCAGCCCGTCGGCCAATCCGGACACGATGCCGGAGACGTGCGAGGTGTAGCGGTGCACGGCCAGGAAGCCGCCGGCGTTGATGGCGCCGGCGATGAAGGCCATCGACCAGCCCAGCTGACGCAGGATGCGGTCATTGAAGCGGCCCCGATCCAGAAGTCGGGTGAAGGAAGACAAACGTGGCATGTCGGCGTCGCAGAATGGGAAACGGCGACATCGCGTCGCCGTGTGGTGAGCCCATATTGCACCGCAGCACCCAGACTGGCAAGCAGTCAGATCAAGCCGCCATCAATTGCCGCAGGACTTGAGCGCGATGCCCGGCGTCAAGCGCTGCTGCAGCGCCTTGAGCTTGTCGGCCTGGACCGCGTCCAGCTGCTTGAACGACAGCGTGGTGACCGTAGTCTTCTGCCCCTTGGGCTGCACCTTGGCCTTGTCGTAGCCGGCGGCCTTCAGCCGCGCGGCCAAGGTCTTGGCTGCGTCTTCCTTGCTAAACAGGCCGAGCGACAGATTGCCCTTGAATTCGTCGTTGCTGACGATGTAGTTGTCGAAGCCCTTGCCCTTCAGCTCGGCCGACAAGGTCTGGGTTTCGGCCTGGGTGGCCAGCGGCGGGTAATACACCCAGAAGCGGGCGGAGCCCTTGCTGTCCTCGCTGCTGGCGGAGGACTGCTGTTCCTTCTTCAGTTTCAGCTGCGGCAGGCCGCCCTGCACTCGCGCCAGGAGGCTGTCGCTCAACGGCCCCCACTGGTAGCAGGCGGCCGCGGGCTTCGCCGCCTCGGCCTTGGACGGCTCAGGCTTGGCCGGATCGGATTTGGCCGGCTTCGCGGGTTCCGGCTTGGACTCCGGCTTGGACTCCGGCTTGGCTTCGGGCGCTTTGGCCTTGGCCGCCGGCGCCGAAGCTTCGGCGCGCGCAGCGGAAGCCGCGTGCGGCGCGACGACGGCGAGAGGCGCGCTGGCCGCCGGTTCGGACGCGGCGGCTGCAGGAGCCCAGCCGGCCGGCAACAACTTGACCTGGTTGGGGCTGACCTCCTGGGCGTGCACGTCCAACGGCGGTCGTTGCTTGAACGAGCCGTACATCGCCACCAGCAGGTTGAGCACTACCACCAGCACCAAGAGCCACTTCATCACGCGGTTGCCACCTTGTATAAACCCATCAGTATCAGATTATCCACGATCTGGACCGGCCCGGCGAGCCAAGGCGCGATCCGGGCCGCGTCGCCGCCGGTGAGAATCACCCGCGCCGGCGCGCGGCCGGTGCGCAGCGCCAGTTGCCGGCGCTGGCTTTCTATCGCGCCGCTCAGCGCGCGCATCACGCCGCTGGCCAGCGCATCCTGGGTGCCTTGCGGGAAAGCCACCACCTCGCCGGCCTCGCGGTCCAGGTTGGCCGTGCCCTGCGCCAGGCTTTGCAACATCAGGGTATGGCCAGGCAGGATCAGCCCGCCCAGGTAGTCTCCCTCGGCGGTCAGCGCTTCCACCGTCAGCGCGGTGCCGGCGCAGGCGACGATGACGTCGTCGCGGCACACTTCGCGCGCCGCCAGCACTGCCAGCCAACGGTCGGCCCCTTGTTCGCCGGTGTTGCGATAATGGTTACACACATCGCCGAAGCGCGCCTGCGAGACGACGCGCCGCACCGGGCAGGGCGCGGCCGCCAGCAGCGCGGCGGTGACGTCCTGGCGAGCCACCGAGGCCAGCCAGGCGCCGCTCAGCGGCCAGCCTTGCCAGGCCGCCTGCAGCTCGGGAATATCGACATGGTCGCTCGCGCCCTGGGCGCGGCAATCGCCGCCATCGTAAATCGCCCACTTGATCCGGCTGTTGCCGGCGTCGATCAATAATTTCATGCCAGCTTCCTGAGGCTGACTTCGCCCGCGTGAAAGGTCTGCAGGCCGACCACGGTTTCTACCAGCAGCGCGCCGTTGTCGGCGACCCCCCGCATGACGCCTTCCACCGGCTCGCCGCGCGAGAACGACAGCCGAACCGGACAGTCCTGGAACGCGGACAGACTCTCCCATTCCTGGCGCAGCGGCGCGAAACCGCCGCGGTCGAACTCCGCCAGCACCAGCCTGAGCTCATTGAGCAGCAAGGCCAGCAGCCGGCTGCGATCCAGCGCGACGCCGGCGTCGGCGAGGGAGGCCGCCGGCTGGTCCACCGGACCGGGATCGTTCACGTTGAGGCCTATGCCTATCACCACCGCCGCCGGCCCCAGCGCGTCGCCGGAGAGTTCGATCAGGATGCCGGCCAGCTTGTTGCCGGCCAGCAGCACGTCGTTGGGCCACTTGAGCGTCACCGGGGCGCCCAGGCCGCGCAGCGCGCGCGCCAGCGCCACGCCCACCGCCAGCGACAGGCCGGCCAGCTGCGCCATGCCGCGCTCGAAACGCCACAGCAGCGAAAACGTCAGGCCCGAACCCAGCCGAACCTGCCAGCGCCGGCCCAACCGGCCGCGGCCGGCGGTTTGCAGCTCGGTGGCCAGCACCAGGCCGTGCAGGCCGCCGTTGCTGGCGCGCGCCATCAGCTGGGTGTTGGTGGAATCGGTGCGCTCGGCCACCGCCAGGGTGAAAACCTCGGCCGCCGCCTCGTCCAGCGCTTCGCGCGCCGTCGCCACGTCCAGCCAGCTGAAAGGCTGGGCCAGCTTGTAGCCCTGTCCGCGCACGCTGAACACGGTCAGCCCCAGTTCCTGTTCGATGGCGTGCGCCGCCTGCCACACCAGCGTGCGCGAGCAGCCCAGCTGCTGGGCGATGGCCTCGCCGGAATGAAATCGGCCGTCGGACAATTGGCGCAACACGGCGAAGGCGTGCTCGTTCACGCCTTGCCCTCGCTGGCGCGAATCTTGTTCAGGGTTTGGGTGGTGGAGGTATCGAACAGGAAGGGAATGGAGTGCACTTCGCCGCCGCGCGCCAGCGTTTCGGCGCTGCCGACGATCTTGTCCACGCTCCAGTCGCCGCCCTTGACCAGCACGTCGGGCCGCACCTGCGCGATGAGATCGGCCGGGGTGTCGGCGTCGAACCAAGTAACCAGGCTGACGCTCTCCAGCGCCGCCAGCACCGCCGCTCGGTTTCGCTCGTTGTTGATCGGCCGGTCGTCGCCCTTGCCCTGGCGCTTGACCGAGGCGTCGGTATTCAGCCCCAGCACCAGGCTTGCGCCCAGCGCGCGGGCCTGCGCCAGATAGGTCACATGGCCGCGGTGCAGGATGTCGAAACAGCCGTTGGTGAACACCAGCGGGCGCGGCAAAGCGGCCAGTCGCTCGGCCAGTTGTTCCGGCGGGCAGATCTTGTCTTCAAACGACGGCGACGGATAACTCATGATTTCCTTGCTGCATGTCTTGAGGTTTTTCATGCTCAAGCGAATTGAACAGGAGGCGAAGGATACCACTGCCCGGCCGCGCAGCCCAAGGCCGCCGCGCCGGGCTGTGGCAACCGCGTCAAGGACAGGCGAGCCTCGTGCCGCCCAGGGTGTAGCCGGCGCTGGCGGCCGCCTGCGCGTAGCCGGTGCTTTGCAGGTTGATGGACAGCGCGCTGGACGCGCCGCGCGCGTCGCACAGCTTGAAATCGCCGGTTTGCGCCGCGGCGACGAAGGGCGGCCGGGAGTTGAAGCTGATCGTCGTGACGCCGGAGGCGAGATTGGACAGCACCGGCCCCGTAGACGTAGCCGACGCCGCCCGCAGCAAGACCGCGCCGGCGCTTTGCTGCTCGATCACCGCCCACCCCGCCGACCAGCTTGTTCCGCACTGGCTGGCGGAAGCGGGGTTGTAGGCGCACAACTGCACCACGTTGTTGTTGTTGACCGCCGTCAGCCTGGCCTGGGCGATGGCGTTGAGCAGGTTGTCGCGCGCGCTGTTCATCCGCTCCGCCTGCAAAAAGGATTGCCAGGCCGGCAGGGCCATCGCCGCCAGGATGGCGAACACCGCCATGGTCACCGCCATTTCCAGCAGCGAGAAACCGCCTTGCCCACGCCCGTTCATGCCCCCGCTCCTCACTGCGGCCAGCAGCTGCTGCTGGTGGCGCTGCCCTGGGCGCTCACCGCCGTCTTGTTGCCGGCGTTGTCCACCGAAAACGCGTAGCAGGTGGTGTCCCTCGCCTGCGCGGTGCCGGACACGGCGGTGGCGGTCAGCGTATAGCTGGTGGCGGTGATGCCGGAGGCCACCTGCACCAGGTAATACCCGCCGGGCGAGCTGGCCGTGACGCTGCAGGCGGCGCCGCCGGGCGTGTACGACAGGTTCTGGGCGTAGCACTGCTCCAGCTGCGTTTGCGCGACGGTCAGCGCCTGCATGGCGTCGCTGCGGCGCGAGCTTTGCAGGTAGCTGACGTAGGACGGGTACGCGATGGCCGCCAGGATGCCGATGATGGCCATCACCACGGCCAGCTCGATCAGGGTGATGCCGCGCGTCGTCGCCGTAAGCCTCATGATGCTTCCCTTACTGAATTTGCCACCAGCCGCGCCAGTAGTATTTCTGCGCGGAGTTGGCCGTGGTGCAGCCCAGCTTGCCGTTGCCGCAACTGGTGCTGGTAGAGGTGTTGCCGCCGCCGGTCAGGATGGTGGCGCCCGCCGCGCTCTTGCCGGTGGTGACGATGGCCGGCATCGAGGCGAAGAAGCTGCCCAACTGTATCCCGGACAAGGCCATGCCGCCATAGGTATCCAGCGAGTTGACCGTGCCGTCGCCGTTGACGTCGAGGAACGGCGTGCTCGGCGCGCCGCCGGTGGCGTAATTCACCGCCATCAGGTAAGAGCTGCCGCCGGACTGGCAGGCCGAGCCGGTAGGCGTGTAGGTGGTGAACACCACGTTGCCGGAATACACCTGCGGGTCGGTCACCACGCGGGTATTGGCGGCGATGAAGCTCAGGTTGAAATACCAGCCGGAATACACCGGGCAGGTGCTGCCCACCACGCAGTTGAGGGGCGGCACCGGGTTTTGCCAGTTGTAATTGGTGGTGGTGACCGTGTTGCTGGTGAAGCTGCTGGCGCCGGACGACAGGATGCTCTCGGCCTGCTGCAGCAGGTTGGACGGCTTCAGGCCCGAGCTGCTCAGGTTGTCGAACACGCCGTAAAACGCCTGGGTGTTGCTGTTGCTCAGGTCGGCCTGCGCCAATAGCTGGCCGGTGCCGAAATACACCATCATGCCCTTGGTCCTGGGGTAATTGGGGTTGAGCGACACCGTAGGCGTGGTGGTGATCGGCTGCGGATTGCCGCTGCTGTCCTTGGCCGTGAACAGCAGGCGCGTCGTCCAGTTGGCCGGGTTGCTGGACGATACGTTCACCGCCCAGAGGTTGCCCTGCAAGTCGCCGGCGTAAACCATATCCACGGCGCTGCCCAGGTTGCCGCTGGTGCTGGTGGCCACCACCGACGACAGGCCCTGCGGCAAGCTGCTGTTGCAGGCCGCGGCCACCGCCGCGCACAGGTCGATCTTGGCCAGTTGCGCGCCAGTCTGCGGATTCACGGCGTAGAGAATGGCGTGGTTGACGCTGCTGTTGTAGCCGTTGCCGAAAAACACGGCGAACGACGATGAGGCGTTGACGCGGGCGATGGCCGGCTTGCTGTAGGAATAGCCCATGCCGCTGTCGCTGAATTCCCACAAGACGGCGCTGGCCAGCGCCGTTTCGCTGGTCAGGCTGGACGGCGAGGTGACGTCGAGTCCGTAAACGGTTTGCCCGCCGCCGCCCAGCCCGCCGGTAAGCAGGGTATGCCAGCTGCCGTCGGCGAACATCACGTCGCCCGCCTGCGGCGAGCCGTCGACGAAAAACAGGTGGTTGTTGTTGTAGGCGCTGGCCGTCAGCTGATACAGATTGGCGAACACGCCGTTGGGAATGAAAGCGAACTGCTCCGCGCCGCTGGCGGCATTGAAGGCGTGCACCATGCCGTCGTTGGCGCCGACGTAGATCAGCGGCGTGCGGCTGGCCTGCTGTGAGGCGAAGGTGATGTAGCTGCTGTCCGGATAAGGCGCGCTGGGCGCGCCGACGTACACCGGGCCGCTGTTGACGATATCGCCCAGCAGGTGGGAGCGGTTGCGGAAACCGCCGCCGTTCTGGATTTCCTGCGACTTGTCGCCGCGCAGGTAGCTGAGCCGCAAGCTGCCCTTGCCGTCGGAGCTGGGCTGCAGTTGCGCCTGCTGGGCGCTGTTGATCCCGGCGCTGCCGCTGACCGGCCACTGGAACGGCACGCCCTTGCCCCCGGCGCTGTCCCAGGTGGCGATGAGCCGGCTGTTCTTCCAGCCCTGATTGCTGGCGAAACCGTCCACCTGAGTCTGCGCCTGCCAGGTGGGATTGACCGCCACTTGCAGATTGCCGTTGGCCACCAGCGAGAAGTTGGACAGATTGCCGGTCCAGTCATTGCTGGGCGTATCGCTCGGGTTGAAGCTGGCCAGATAGGACTGCGAATTGACGTTGAGCGACGTGGTGTTCAGCGATACCGCGGCCTGATCGTAACTGCCCTTCTGGATCTGCACCAGGATGGAGCTGAGCGCGCTGGAAAAAGCCTGCGGGTTGACCGCCGGGTAATAGTTGCCGGTGCCGCCGGCCACCGCCATCGCCGTCAGCGTGGCTGCCGCCGAAGGGTTTTCCGCCGGCGCCACGCCGGCGCCGAGGCCAATGACGAAAGTCTTGATGCCGTTGCTTGCCAGCGTCTGGATCTGGGTGACGGCATCCACCAGCGCCTGGTCGTTGGTGACGCTGCTGCTGGTATTGAGCGAGCCGTCGTTGTTGAACTTGGCGTACACGTTGTAGCCGTTGGGCGCAGGCGAGGCCGCGGCGCTGCCCAGCGGCGGCCAGTATTTGCCGTTCTTGTCCTGCGTCGGCAAGCCGTCCGTCACCAGCACCACGTATTTTTGCGGCGTGCAGCCGCCGGAACCGGAGCTGGAGGTCGGGAAAGACGTCTGCGCGGTTTTCAGCAGCGCGTAGATCGGCGATTGCCCGGCCGCCGCCTTGATTTCCGTGGTGTTCTTGTTATTGGTTTCCGGCTGCAGATAAGGCGAGAAGGCGTTGTAGGCCGTGGTCAGCGCCGACGAGGACGGCGCGCTGCCCAGGTTGGTCATCGCCACATTGGTGGCCGCGCCGCTGTAGGACTGCGAGCCGCCGTAGCCCCAGCCGCGCTGCACGTACATCACCTGCGGCGAAAACGGCACGAAACCGGCGTTGGTGGGCGAGGTGCCGCCCAGGCCGGTGGACGGCGCGGTGCGGCTGTAGGACACCGTGATCGAGCCGTTGTTGTAATTGGACAGCGAGTAATACGTGTAGGGGTTGCTGGGGCTGACCGTGCCGTAGGTCATGAAGACCGGATTCAGGCCCGAGGTATACAGCACGTCGTTGATGCTGGCGTCGTCGCTGGTGGCCGCCACCACCATGTACTGGTAGCTGCCGATGCCGCTGTTGCCCAACGCGCTGGCGATCGAGCCGCAGTTGCTTTTCACCGAGGACGACGGCGAGCTGCCGTAGTTGTAGCAAGGGTTGAAGACCGTATTGGTGCTGGCGGTGGCGGTCGGCGTGTTGGTGAAGGTGAAGCCGCCGCTGGGCGACATGTAATACACCCAGGTGGTGTAGGCGGCGGTATTGCTCATGCTGTAGGACAGCAGGCCGAAGTCGGTGGTCGCCAGATAGCTGTTGAGTATCGACAAGATGCCGGCCTTGGCGACATTCAGCCGCGAGGGGCTGTTGTCGGCAGTGTAGCCGGCGCCGTTGGTGGCGGTGTAGTTCTGCATGCTGCCGGCCGCCCCGCCGCTGATCGGCGGGATGAAGCCGGCCGGCACTTCGAACTGGGCGGGCGAGCTGGAGCCGGACAAGCCGCTGACGCTGCCGGAGCCGGTCATCAGCTGGCCGCCGCGGCCGGTATACGTAGACGAAAAGCCGTTGCCGTCGCAGCCCGCGCCCGTCGTGCCGGAGCCATTGCAATAGGTGATGGTGCCGCCGTCCATCGATTCGGAGTTGGTCACCGCGATCATCACCTGCGGCCGCACCGGCGTGGTGATGGTCAGCGGCGTCTGCGAAATGGCGATGACCGGCGTGGACGCCGCCTGGCTGGCCATGTAAGCCAGCGCCCCCGCTCCGATCGCCGCCGCCAACGCCAGCCACAGCGGATATTTGAAAAGCTTCATCGCCTGCCTCACTGGGAAAAGATCGCCTGCAACACCACCGGGTTGCTGCCGTTGCCGGACACCGCGCGGGTGGTCACCCGGTAAGTCGTGCCCCCCGCCGCCTGTCCGTATTGCTGGCGGTTGCCGCTGGAGACGCCGGGCAAGGCCACCGCCGGCAGTTTCTCCACCACGTAGCTGCTGCCCTGATAGCCGCTGACCGCTTTGGACGTATTGCTCCAGAACGCGCTGCTGCCCAGGTTCTGCTGCCAGAGCGGCGTCTGGCTGGCGTTGAACTGGTAATAGCCGTTGTTGCCGGACAGGGTGAAAGTCTGGCTGCTGAAGCCGCCCTGCAGCATGGCGGTATAGGCCTGGCGCAGGCTGCCTTCCGCCACTTGCATGTCGGTCATGTAGCTGGCGTTGTTGCCGGCGAGGTGCAGCTGGGTCAGCGATTGCGAGCTGCCGGCCAGGCCCAGGATCATGATCACCAGCATGAACAGCAGCGCCACGATCAGCACCGCGCCGCGTTCCCGCGCGCGAGCGGCAAGGGGGTGTCGAATGCTCATAATCCGGCGTTCCTCAACGAAACCGTCATGGTGTAGACATGGCGCAGGCGGCTGTCGCACGGCACCTTGACGGTATTGTTCAACACCGTCCACTGCGTCGCGTTGCCGCAACCGCCTGCGCCGCCCTTGCTGGGCGCGGAGCCGGCCGGGCCTTCCAGCAGCAGGGCGATGCGCAGGCTGTTGACCTGACTCCAGTTGGCCACCTGGCCTGCGCTGACGTACTGCGTGGTCTGCCCCGGCGAGCCGCCGATGCCGTACAGCACCTGCATCGTGTCCACGCCGGGCGCCAGCGGGGTAAACGTCCAGCTGTTGGCGGTGCCGTCGTACACGCCCTGGTACAGCGCGCTCTGCGCGCCGGGAGCCTGGCCGACGAAGTACGCCACCTGCGCGATGGGAGCCGCCACTGCGCCCTGGGCGTACTTGCTGTCCAGCCCGGCCGCCAGCGTCAGCGTGTAACTGCCGCTGGCCGCGGCGATGCCGCTCAACTGGGTCAGCATGGCCTGGGCGCAATTGCTCACCGCCAGGAAATTGCCGGCCGCCACGCCGGACGCCGACTGGGTTTGCAGCGTAGTCGCGCCTTGCGCGGCGTCGGCGCTCACCCACAGCGGGGCGCTGCCGCTGGTCTGCCCGGCAAACACCAGGACATCGCTGCCCGGCTGCACCTGCCCCAGCAAGCTGCCGTCCAGCGCCGGGCTCCAGTGGCTGGCGGTGGAATCGTTGCCGCCGTTCGGCGTCAGGTTCAGGGTGGAAGACGCCACCTGCGCGCCGTAGCCCGTCACCGGCAAGCTGAAATTGCCCAGCACTCCGGTGGCCGTGATCTGGCTATCCACCGTGGAAGCGCTGGAGCAGCCGTAAAAGCCGGCGCTGCGCGCGGATTGGGCGATCTGGTTGGCTACCGTGGCGCCGACGTTCTGCAAAGCGCCCTGTCCGGAGCCAGTGGAATAATTCTGCCGCCCCGCCACCATCACCCCCACCAGCGCCGACAACAGCAACAAGCCGATGGTGACCGCCACCATCAGCTCGACCAGAGAAAAGCCCGCCTGCCTGGCCGCCGGCTTCACATCACCGTCCTCAGGCTTTGCGTGGCCACGCCGCCTCCGACGCCGGCATCGTTCCACCATACCTGCACCACGCGCTCGGTGGCCGCCCCGCCCGCCGGCTGGGAGATGCTGCCTGTGCCGCCCGGCAGATTGTTCTGCAAATCGGTCAGCCATTGGTATTTGTCGAAAGTGGCCATGGCGCTGGATGAGCAAGCGGATGACTGGCAATCGCTTTGCAAGGTGGACGGCGCGGTGCCGGAGGCGACGTCGTAAGCGCCGGCGCCGACCTGCCCGGAGTTGGCCCGCATCCGGTCCACCATATCGTAAGCGTACTGGGTGGCGATCTGCCGCATGTAACCGGAACTGCTGGCGCGCTCGGCCTGCAACATCACCGATACGGCGGCCAGTACGCCCAGAGCCAGCACCAGCATGGACACCAACACTTCCAGCATGGTGAAGCCGGCGGCTTTGCGAATGCGCGACATCTTTCCTCCCCGCGGTTTTCCGTCCATCCCATGCTGGAAAGATAGAAGAAGCGGCGTCAGGACGGCGCGCCGGCCGACGAAAGCCGCGTCTTCGGGGACAAACGGCATGCCCCGGCGCAGAAGGGCTTAGCGGCCGCAAAAATGCACTTGTTTCAACGCCGCCAACGCGGATAATGACATGACTCTTCCTTGCCAGATAACATCATGTCCCATTTGCTCGTTCGCGGCGGCGCGCCATTGCGCGGCCGCATCACTCCCTCCGCCAACAAAAACGCCGTACTGCCCATCCTGTGCGCCACCCTGCTGACCCGCGACCCGGTCGTCCTGCACGGCGTGCCGGACATCACCGACGTGCGCAAGATCATCGCCGTATTCAAATCCTTCGGCAGCCGCGTCGAAGGCGGCCTGGACGGCGGCCCGCTGACCATCTGCCACGCCGACGCGAAATTCGACGCCGAAACGCACCATCTGCCGCAGGAAATGCGCTCCTCCATCATGCTGGTGCCCGGCCTGCTGGCCCGCTACGGCGCGGCGCGCATCGAAAACGACGTGCAGGGCTGCACGCTGGGCGCGCGCGAAATCGACCCGCACATCGACGTGTTCACCGGCTTCGGCAGCGTGGTGGAACCGCTGCCCGGCCGCATCAAGGTCACCGCGCCCAACGGCCTCTCCGCGTTCAACCACTGGCCCGACTACGCCTCGGTCACCACCACGGAAAACTTCGTGATGTGCGCCGCGCTGGCCAAAGGCACCGCGGTGCTCACCAACGCCGCGTCCGAGCCGCACGTGCAAGAATTCTGTCGTTTCATGGCCGCCATGGGCGCGCGCATCGACGGCATCGGCACCTCCCGCCTCACCGTGCGCGGCGTCGATACGCTCAAGGGCGTCGAGTTCTCCTTCGTCGAGGACTTCCACGAAGTCGTCACCTTCCTCGCTCTCGGCGCCATCACCGGCGGCGACATCGAGGTCAGGAACAGCGCGCCGGAATTCTTCCCGCTGATCGATCGCACCTTCGCCAAATTCGGCATCCGCATCGAGCACAAGGACGGCTGGTCGCGCGCGCATTACGACGAACTGCGGGTGGCGGAGCCGTTCACCAAGAACATCCTGCCCAAAATCGAGGCCGCGCCCTGGCCCTACCTGCCGGTCGATCTGCTGCCCATCTTCATCGCGCTAGGGGTGAAGGCGCAGGGCAACATGATGTTCTGGAACAAGATTTACGACGGCGCGCTGGGCTGGACGTCCGAGCTTGGCAAATTCGGCGCTCACGCCTTCATTTCCGACCCGCACCGGGTGGTGATTTTCGGCGGCAAGCCGCTGACCCCGGCGGAAGTGGACAGCCCCTACATCATCCGCGTCGCCATCGCCCTCCTGATGCTGGCCTCCAGCATCGAAGGCACCTCGCGCATCCTCAACGCCACCCCGATCCGCCGCGCGCACCCGCGCTTCGTCGAGAACCTGGTCAGCCTGGGCGCGCAGATCGAGTGGCAGAACATCGAGGATTGATCCGGATTTTCCCATTGCGACAAAACGACAACGCCCGTGGCATCCACGGGCGTTTTTTACATTATGAACATCGATCCGGAATCGAAAGCAGCGAATATTTCTGAGGAATTGCGAATGTCTTTCTCTATTTGTGCGCAATCGCCAACCGCTTCGAGATCGATCTAACAACCGCTTTCCTCGACAAGGAACGCCGCAATAAACAGCGCCAGGCAACCGCCTCCTCGCCAGCCGGGCGGCATGGCGGTCGTTTTGGCGGCCGAAACGCACAAAGCCCAGCTCGTTTGAGCTGGGCTTTGTCTTATGGGGCGTCTGGCGGTGTCCTACTTTCACAT